>CAYWJQ010000035.1:0-1573 GCA_964458595.1 uncultured Thermoplasmata archaeon | reverse complement strand
TCCAAACCTATCCCATCGAAATCACTATCGAAAGATATTATGCCATCGTACCCCATCTCGTCGATCTGAGCAGCGCTCACCCAATCGGTAAAGGACAATTCTTTATCTTCAAATTCGACGTATTTCGATATAGCTTTTTTGACCACTTCTTCACCCACGAACTCCAATTTAACCTGATCACTCTCTTTTATCATCTCTATTATTTTTACAGCAAGTTCATACCTACCTGTTCTTCTCCTGATCAAAGTCACAGCTTCATCCAGTACGTAATCTATAGTGACAAACTTAGGATCTCTACCACCTAGGGATTCAGAAAATATCCTTTGAGCATCTTCATGATGTCTATCATCCTCATTCAAAAATGCAACAAAGAATCCAGTGTCTACCAAATACTCGATAACGATCACCCGTAGACCACTTTATCAACGCTTTCACTCAAATCTTCAGATTCCGGACCCAAACTTTCTGGTGATAAAAATATTTCTATCATGGGATCTTTTGTAACTTCCATCTCCAATTCTTCAATATCCTTCTTCAGCCCCTCACGGTATTTCTTAAGATTTTCGACTGCGACTTCATCCCAGTATTCGATCCTCTTGCTATCCACATAACTATTCTTTTTGATCCTCAAAAACCTGCAGAATATCTTCCAAAAATCTTTAGCCATCTCGATCCCTTTTTCATTTTTCTCTGGAAATTCCTCAAACAAACTGGGAAGCAAAACCTCGATCTTCCTAGCCACAACCTTTAATTCTGGAAAATCATCATGAGGAAATCTTTTCATCGCTTCTTTGATCTCCTTTGAATAAAAAACTTCTGATCTCAAACTGCCATCTTTATCTACCATCGAGTCGATCTGTGTGTCGTATCTGAAATTCTTATACAATCTTTGAAAGTCATAGGGCGCATATCTATTGTAATCCTCTTCGATGGCTTTCTTAACATCCTCATTCGGCGGAAAGAGCGAATACAAAGAATCGACTATGGAATCTATTTTCTTTCTATTTCTTGAAGAACGTATCTCCGGTCTTTCCTCAGACCATCTCACAACAGTTTCCTGCTCTTCTTTATCAAGACCTTCCCACATCAATTCATCCGGTAATTGTTTTGGAACCGTAGCTTCACCATAGAGATACCAGCACCGGGGTAATTTGATGTCCAAGTCCTTTTCTTCCAGTAATCGATGATTCAAAAGAGCCATCATCTTATTGAATCTCAAACCGTTGACTCCACCCAAACTTGAGTCTCGATAAACATCTATGATCTTCCACAATGAATATTTCAATTCCTCTCTCGCCCTATAATCTCCCATTCTGTTCCACAACCTTTTCCTTTTAACTTCATTGGCCAGTTTACTACTATCTTTTATAAGCACTATTATCATCTGTTTATGCCATATTAAGAATTTTTGGAAGAAAATTTTTCGGATTCGATAAAATTTGTCTTGTCATTATTTTCGAAACATGATCTCTTTCCCATTAGAAATCTCTCTATCACGAGGCACGGATAAGCTCTTCCTCTTCTTTCAGAAATCTAGAAAAATCCTCATCTTTATCAAGGTCTACAAGATCTA
>CAYWJQ010000034.1:0-1748 GCA_964458595.1 uncultured Thermoplasmata archaeon | reverse complement strand
GGAATACGTTATACATTCTACACCCCCTTTAGCCCTACATTCATCCTTTCTTCGCAACCTACGTCAGGTCCCGATCGTCTTTGACCGATCCGCAGGATCACATCCGAGGATCGAACGGATGAAATCCTGAAGAGGGAGCGAAGGATGAAATCTTGTAGCTAACTGACACAGATTGCACGCATCACGAGTGCTACGCTCGAGTGAATGTCAGAAACTACGTTTCTAACTTACGACAAAACAAGTTTTGTCGAAAAGAAGGAATTTCCAATTCCTGCGCAACCTACGTCAGTTTTTCATCCTCTTTCATAACCAGAACAACCGAGTATCATGGTCTCATTTTCCCTTAATCAAACGCTACCAACTTAAATCTCAATCTAGTCCCTCCATTTCCGTTGTTTTCGAAGGAAGAGGAGATCATACTTATCTTTCTTCTGGAAAGTTTTATTAGCGATCTGGGAATTAGGGATATTGAACGATGAATATTGAGATAATACCGATAGCCTTAGAAAAGATGAGTCGGAGAGGGATAAAGAGAGATATGGTAATACAGACATTAAAAGACCCAGATGATACGGTCCCAGGACACTCGGGCAGAAAGGTTGCACAAAAACTATATACGATCGAAGGGAATGATAAACTGTTAAGAGTTGTATTTTAAGAAGAAAAAGATAGGACGGTTGTAGTGACCGCCTATTTAACCTCCAAGATAGAGAAATACAGGCGTGAGGGATAAAAATGAAAGTGATGTATGATCCTGATCATGACATATTGAATATTGAGTTTTTAGAGGATGAAGATATAGAAGATACTATTGAATCAGAGGAGGGTATATTGATCGATTACAATAAAGATAGAAGCATCGTCTCCATCGAAATACTAGACGCCTCAAAGAAAACTTCCCATAACCCACTGGATTTGGTTAATGTAGTAGTTTACGACAAATCTGAAGGGGAAGCTTTAGTCTGAAATTGGCTGTCTGTTTTTAGAATAATATGGAAAATGAAAAAGTACTTTACAGACTTTAACGTTATATAAAAATGTGATCAGATGGAAAATGATGTAGAGTCATTGAAGAAAAAATTCGATCTTGTCACTTTCTCTAGATATCGAGACCGGTCAAAGATAGAGGAAGCTATAGAGACCCAAGATAGACTGAGAGAAAAATCTGGTGATTGGAACGGTGTAGAGGAGATCCGGCGCTGGCGGGAAGAAAGATGATAGTATTAGATACCTCTGTGATGGTCAAATGGTTCTCAGAAGAGGAGTACACAAAAAAAGCATTAAAGATCAGAGAGAGGATACGAAACGAAAAGGAAATCGGCGCCATCCCAGATCTATTTCTATATGAATTATCCAACGCATTAAGGTACAATCCAAATTTTGATAAGGAAGATGTTAGGGAGGCTGTACAATCCATACTAAATATGGACATGGAAATAATCACTCCTACCTCAGATATCATAAATAAATCCATATCGATGGCTTTTGAACGAGATATTACAATCTATGATGCTTCATATGTAGCACTAGCTAGAGAATTGGAAATTGACCTCATAACAGCCGACAAAAATCTTTATGAAAAAGTCGAAGATTTGGATAACGTGATCTTTATCAAAAAAGCTGATCAATATTTTTAAAATGATAGATTACATTTTGTCTTTGTTTAAAATGTCCTGAAATCTATTATCTTTTCTTAAATCTAAAGCAATCCAACAAACATGAAATTTTCGTTACGCTCACCGCTTCAC
>CAYWJQ010000033.1:0-1798 GCA_964458595.1 uncultured Thermoplasmata archaeon | reverse complement strand
TTTTGACCACATAATTGACGGGACGCTCTTGAAACAGAAAGCCGCCTTCATCCTCATCAACTTCCTTCTCTGTTATCACGATAATATCGATATCGGAATATTCATCATCATCACCTCTAGCCACTGATCCGTAGACCCCTCCGACCAGGAAATCATCTTGATACTTTTCCTTCAATCTTCCGAGAACTTTCTTGGCTACTTCTATTCTTTTCTCGTGGTTCATGTTTAGTGAACAGAAAGGTGAGTTAAATATGATATGTTTGTCTTAATATCCGAGACACTACAATTCTTTCCAATCCGCTATTTCCAACTCTTCTATCCTTCCGTAATGCTTCACGTTAGTGGTCAAGACCGTCTCCTCATGTAAAAGGGCGGTCGCCGCTATGTATAGATCGTTGATCTCTATCCTTTTTCCTTCATCGATCAAGTCCGCGGCGATCTTCCCCGCTTTTCTTCCTACTTTTTGATCTATCGGTACTATGGTCAAAGGGGAGATAAACTCATCCAACATCATGACATCACTATCAGATCTAAAAAATCCAGTCGATATCTCCATGACAGTTGCTGAGGAAACGATATGCGGCGAAAGAGAGAGGAGATGTTCCATCTTTTTTTGATCTACCCCTCTATCGATGTCCACTATAACTGAAGTATCAAGTAGCATCTTCCAACCTATCCCATTCTTTATCGCTCATCTTTTCTATCTCTTCTTTTGTCTTTTCCCAGTTTTCCAAGACTTTCATACCGTTTATCTCCTCTAGATCGTCTCTATTCTTTAGTTTTCTGATGGCCGATGAGAAACTTTCATCACCTTTTATCTCTTTCAGCCACTCGTAAACATCGTCCGAGATGGATATATTCTTCGACATTGGTACATATATGTGCAAACGGGTTTAAATAGATTGCCCTTTTAATCTTATGTATATCGAAAAAATCAAGGGTTAGAGAAGCTACATACCTACATTTTCAGGTCAAAAAAAGATTCACTCAGAAGGCGACACGTTCAACTTCCACTTCCGATCTCCTTTCTTCACCAGGATCCCTTCCTCTCTCAGGTACTCGTCCTTTCGCTTTATGTATCTAATGGAGTCCCTCAGTTTCCACTTAGGCGTCGGCCGCCTTTTGATCTTTTTCTCTTTCGGGATAGGCGAAGATTTCTTCTTCCAGTCTTCAAGCTTTATCTTTCTCATTCTCGATCTCCTTCAGAACCTTATCTAACATCTCCTCGGAAACTTTCTCTTCACATCTTATTCGGACGTAATCCCAGTCTATCTCATCGTAAAATGAAGCGTCTATCCTCACAGCCTGTTCTCACGGTATGGCACCTCATAGTGGTAATAAAATAAATAAGTTTAACGCAGTGATCTCCCTACCATGAATCGCGTATTGGTACTAACTTAAGCGAATTTACAAAATTATATATACAAAATACCTTATAATCTTACGACTTAGCCATCTATCTTCTCTACCGTGCACAGGTGAGCCTTTCTTTCTATTTGGAGGGGAAAGGTGAATAAGTTGGAACCGTGAGAGATATGATATCAGGATCAGAACATAGAAAAGGCGTTATCGGCACATTGGAAGGGTATGCACGTCTGCAAACTTCTCGTAAACTGGCGGTTGTTTTCATCTGTTTGCTGCTCCTTTTTATCCCCATCAGATCGGCGGTATCGTTTCCGGTAAATGGTATAGATGATGACCCCGGTACATCCGATATGCAGGAGCCAGCCTCTGAGAGAGATGCTCTCAGTCGGAGCTATGATCTGGACAGTCTGATAGATGCATCTCAGAACAAGAC
>CAYWJQ010000032.1:0-2028 GCA_964458595.1 uncultured Thermoplasmata archaeon | reverse complement strand
GATTTCTACCGCTGTTACTCCCCTTTGTTTCAGAAGAATTGTTTCTTTTCTTTGATCCTTTACTATTTATTCCGTTTTTGCTCATATTACCACGGATAAGGATACGGGGTCCCGGTATATAATATGATGTTACAAATAAAATATGCGGACGAGACATCTGTAGAGATAATAAGTCCCAATCGCCAACTTAACGCTTCATAAAGCGGACATATTTTGTAATAAAAAGTCCCCTCATCATCTATCTGGTGGTAATGATGTTTAATCTATCGAAGACGAAGTTAGTATCGTTCTTATATCTGCCATTTTTCGAGTATTTCGTCGCCTGAGAAACTTCATTCTTCGGACAATCCCCTAAATTCTATCCTTTTATCGATCTCTTTGCGAAACTTCTCAAGCTCATCGCTTCTGGCCCACGATTTCATACCGTTGGGATGTCCGATCTTTGAATGTTATTTCTAAAAAAAGTTCCCTCACTCGACTCACAACAACTTTTTTTGACCTGTGAACAGAACATCACTTAAAATAGATGCTAACTCCTTCCTATGATAGGGGTTGCAGAAATGAAAGAATCCGAGATAGACACTCCGAAACTGAGAAAAGCGGTTTCGACCAATGAATTGAGCGAAGCCTACGAAACATTGCGGAGCGGTGAGCATTACAAGATAGGAGCCGGCGCCAGGAAAAGGGAGCCGAAAGAGATGATATTTTTCCTAGAGGTCGTGGTCCCTCTCTGCCAGGAAGACGGTGATCTTAAACTCGAGAAATTGAAAACTGAAGTGGAATTGTTGGAGAAGCTTAATAGTTCAGGATATGCACTACGGTGTGAAAAGGATAACTCGATCATCTGTGAGAAGGAAGTGTCCGAGAGCGAAGTCGAAAAGGAGTATGAAGCATTGGAAGAGCTGTTCCAGAAGTGATCCGATGATCGGTAGAATAAAAATATGAAGAGATTCTAAAATCCAATCAAAAGACCTTTAACTTTTTGACCTATTTTAAGGCCGATGGACGAAGTAGATCTCAGGTTGTGCCTGCTACTGCGGGAAAATTCTCGGCTCCCTTATCGAAAACTGGCCGACGAAGTCGAACTCTCGGTCAACGCGGTTCACAGCAGAGTGGGAAAACTGGAAGAAAGTGGTATCATAGGTGGTTTTCAGGCTAAACTGGGTAAGGGAGCGCTAGAAGGAAGTCTCAGGATACTGATCCACGGAGAGTCAAGATTAGAGGAAACGGAAGGAGTGAAAGAAGAGCTGTCGGAAGACGAGAACACCTTCAAGATGGTCTCCACCAGCGACGATTATCTCTACATACACGGCATCTTACCGGACATATCGAAGATGAGCGGTTACGTGGAGTACATACCCGAAGTAAGCGGTATCGAGGATCCGGAGATATTTCTTCCGTCCTTCCCCGGAAAGACCTTTGAGGAAGAGGTCGAATTGAAACCGACGGATCACGAGATAATTCACTCGCTCCGGAAAGATTCGAGAAAGTCGCTTTCTGAAGTAGCTGATGAACTAGACGTGTCGACCAAAACGGTCCGGAGAAGGATCGATAAGATGGAGGATGCAGGGGCGGTGGACTACACGATCAGATGGTATCCTCTCTACTCCGACGATTTCATCGGACTTATCCACGGGAAAGTCGGGGGAGGGAACAGAGATAAAAAACTTTCTGATATCAAGAAGAGGTACTTTCCGAACGTCTTCGAAGTGGAAAAAGCCAGCAATCACCCCAATAAAGTGTTGATCAAGACCTGGGCGAACTCTCTAGATAAGATCCAGAAGATTAAAAGTGAACTCCGCTCGACGGAATACTTCACAAACCTCAAGAGCAGGATGTTCTATGATATAGAATACTTCGACACATGGAGAGATGAAGTGTTGAAAGAAAAAGCGAAGGGATAGTTTTTGAATCGTAGATGAGATAAATAAGACATCTATTATGGCAGATATCATCTTTTTTCAACCGCCTGTTGAACATAGCTTTATATCCTTTTGATCATTTCTAGTCTTGTTCCGGGGAGGGAGG
>CAYWJQ010000031.1:0-2443 GCA_964458595.1 uncultured Thermoplasmata archaeon | reverse complement strand
CAGACAATCATGGACTACGACTACTAAGTTTTGATGATCTTCGTTCTGATAGCTTCGTTTTGCTTTAAGAAATGCGGCATGAATCTCAGGGAGCTGTTTTCTGATTGGTTCCCTGCATTTTTCTTCCGAGATATCTTCGATCTTGGCACGAAGCTCTTTCTTCACTTCTTCATCACCAAGCAGCACCTCAAAATCGATCAGTTGAGAAACAGCCCAGGGCCAGCTAAAATCCACTTCCGATAATGCTCTTTCTGCTTCATCAAAACTTTTGACTACATAATTGACGGGACGATCCTGAAACAGAAAGCCGCCTTCATCCTCATCAACTTCCTTCTCTGTTATCACGATAATATCGATATCGGAATATTCATCATCATCACCTCTAGCCACTGATCCGTAGACCCCTCCGACCAGGAAATCATCTTGATACTTTTCCTTCAATCTTCCGAGAACTTTCTTGGCTACTTCTATTCTTTTCTCGTGGTTCATGTTTAGTGAACAGAAAGGTGAGTTAAATATGATATGTTTGTCTTAATATCCGAGACACTACAATTCTTTCCAATCCGCTATTTCCAACTCTTCTATCCTTCCGTAATGCTTCACGTTAGTGGTCAAGACCGTCTCCTCATGTAAAAGGGCGGTCGCCGCTATGTATAGATCGTTGATCTCTATCCTTTTTCCTTCATCGATCAAGTCCGCGGCGATCTTCCCCGCTTTTCTTCCTACTTTTTGATCTATCGGTACTATGGTCAAAGGGGAGATAAACTCATCCAACATCATCACATCTCTATCAGATCTAAAAAATCCAGTCGATATCTCCATGACAGTTGCGGAGGAAACGATGTGAGGGGAAAGAGAGAGGAGATGTTCCATCTTTTTTTGATCTATCCCTCTATCGATATCTACCATGACTGAAGTATCAAGTAGCATCTTCTAACCTTTCCCACTCTTTTTCGCTCATCTTTTCTATCTCTTCTTTGGTCTTTTCCCAATCCTCTAAGATATTCATACCGTTTATCTCTTCTAGACTCTCTCTATTCCTTAATTTCCTGATCGCCGATGAGAAGCTGTCATCACCTTTTATCTCCTTCAACCATTCATAAACGTCATCGGAGATAGATATGTTCTTCGACATTGGTACATATATGTACGTATACCTTTATATAAATTACCCTTATGTCTTCTAGACTATCTCTAATCACCGCTCAGGTCTTTCTCATAACCTCTAACCAATTCTCCATAAATCTTATCAATTTTAATCACCTATTTGATGATGAGATGGAATGGTCGAGTATTTGGTTTCCTCGACGGTTTTACCTATAGCTGTAGATGAGCCTTTCACCAGTTACAAAGCCATACCGGAAGCATTTGAGAAGCTAGATATATCTGGATTAGAATTTACATTTTTACCCGAATGGGATCCTAGTCAACCGCCGTTGGGTAGAACGGCTGCCGATTGGGAGAATTGTCCTAAGCCCAACCTGGATGAATTAGTAGATACTTTAGATGGGATTCACATTCCGGTAGTGCATATCAACAGAGATGTTGGAGATATGTTATGTTCTGAAGAGGATGGGATGGTAGAAAGAGGGATGGATATATTAAAAGAGAACTTAGCAATCGCTGAAAGACTAGATTCTGAAATCGCCGTTATGCACCTTTGGGATACAAGAGCGGAATATTTGGACCTAGAAGAATTGTGTGGTAAGGTAAATTCGATCACTGAAGACCATGAACAGATATCTATCGCAGTCGAAAACGTGCCTATAAGTGCTGAGGAGTTCGATCTTAAAACTGCTTGGAATTTATTGAATGATATAATGGAGGATCGCCACGGATTCACTCTAGATTTGAACTGGTGTTCGTTTTATGATAATTTTGATGATTTGATCACCTACAGAGAGAAGATTAAGAATGTTCATCTTCAAGGTTATGTCATTAGGGATGCCGATGAAGTAACGATGAAACCCAAGAGAGGGGACTTAGACATTTTGAAAGCTTTGGAAGAGTTCTGTAAAACTGAATATGATGATCGTATCACTCTAGAGATGAACAAACTTCGTGGATTGGAAGACTATAGAACTGCGGTCAGTTTGATGAAGGAACATAGTAGAAGTGAGTAAAAATCTATGGAAACGGTTGTTCAGATTTTCAGATGTAGGGGTAGATAAACCTTCTTTGTTTCTAAATTACGAGTCTTCTCTATGAATTCTCGATTTTTTAAAAACAACTTAGATCAACTATTCTAGAGAAAATATTTTCAAGTAAATGATGATCGAGATAACGATAAACATTACTCCAGCTAAATAGGGAGCTAATGGGAAAAATTCTGACGCTAAAAATCCAGCGATAAAAGGTATTGGTATCCCCATCAATATACGTAAAGATCGTACTAGACCAAAGTACTCACCTCTCCTTTTTTCATCAATATACTCACACAGCA
>CAYWJQ010000030.1:0-2635 GCA_964458595.1 uncultured Thermoplasmata archaeon | reverse complement strand
CCAGCAATCCTGACGATTCTGAGATGACGGACGATGATATCATAGTCCGTTATGAAGGAGAAGAGATCGTCGGTTTGACTATATTACATGCGAGTAAAAGAAAAGCATGACTAGCTTTTGAACTTTAACTATAAAATTCCGACCCGCCCGCCCTCCTCCATTCCCCTATGATGTTTTCGGCTGAATTTCATCATGAAGGCCGTTTGATTTGATTATCATAGACGGTTGATTTCGTTATGAAAGACGGTTGATATCCACCGTAGTTGATATATGAACTGTCAACCGTTGTTGATAATAAAACGGGGTAAATCAACCGGATTTGATAATGGTTTTAGGGTAGGTAAAAGTGAGATATTCGATCTCTGGATGATATGTGATCAACCGTAGTTGATAATTGCGCCGGAACGGGTTCCGGGTTTCACCTCGGGCGTAGCCCTCGTGATATGATTTGCGGTTGGCGGATGGAGAACGGTAGAGGTTAGAGGATGAGTAAGAAAGGTAGTTGGAGAAAGTTAATGCCGCATTCGAAGGACATATCGAAATTAGAGGTTCTAAAGATCATTTCAATATAAACGAGTATGATTTCGATAAGGAGTTTACTAGATTTTTGTTGATTATCTGGTGATTTGAAAATTATACTTAGGAGGATAATCATTTGAAAACGAAAGAAGAAATTTCTGATTTGGATGAAATAATCGAAAAATTCGAACCTCAACATGAACCTCTTCAATGCCTTCCGGCTTGTTTAATGAATATCCATAATGAGTTATTTAGGAGAAAACGTAAGGAAGAAAAAATATCCCTTACGGAAGCTAGTGAGATATGTGGTTACAAAAAGGGGCTGGGATCCAACGAACACTTTTTAGTTGAAAAAATAAACGAAAGGATAAGTCCTCTTAACTATGAAGCAAAGGAGGAATATTCTATAAAAGATGGATTACAATTCCTCCAGAGAATATTACTTGATAATAAACTTTCCTTTCCGATAGTTACTTTATCAGGTAACTACTTTGAAGATATCACTTCGACTAGAGGTCCTTCCTCTCGTAGAATTGGGCATTCAGTAATAGTTGTTGGACTCGATAAGGAAGAGGTAATCTATTATGAACCCGCCGAAAATTTTATTAGTTCAGCAAAGACTAATTCTAATAATCCAAGACGGATGATAAAACCTAGATTTCAGAAATTGTGGAATGATTTTGAAGATCCTAATTGGGTTCTTTGGTATGAACCTAGAAAAACACGGATTTTGGAAGAGTTCTTGGAGGAAGACGATGAAAGAAAAACAGAATATCATCTCGAAAACTATAGAAAAAGATAAAGACATAGACCCGATCGTCAAAAGGGTAGTGCGGAGATTTATTGGGAACTCCGCTTACATAGGTGAAAAACTAGAAAGAGATCAGTTCAGAATATACCAACTTGGAATTACCTCTATGGATTACGTGAGAGACTTAGAAGAAGATGAAACTACAACGTGGTTTGAAGATTTTGAAAATGTTTCTAAAATCAAAGTTGATATGGACTCTAACGGAGAAGATAAAACTAGGGTTAAAATTCATATTCCAGACAGATCAGAGGTGCAAAAAGAGTTCATCGATAAGAAAAAGATACATGCGATGAAAACAGAGAAAAAGCTGATGGAGATCATATATTCAAAGATTTCGGAGATACCTGAAGTAAGATTGAGCTTCAATGCGATAATCGAGATATTGAATTATCTGTGCGAATATGAGGAGATAAAAAGGCGATCCGTTCGAGCATACAGAAATGATGAACAGGCTGATAGATACCTCATGTTCCTGAAAACTTATGATTATATCGAAGAAGACCAAGAAAGAGATCTGTTTTATCCGGGAAAGGAACTCAGAAAACTCCAGAAGATACCAAACGGTGGTTTAAAAAAGGAAAACGAAGTGAAAGTGATCAAAGACCTTTTGAAAAGAGGCTATTCGTACATAGTCGACGAGCTGAATCTCAAACATGTGATACCTTACTCTAGGATATCGAACAGCTACTATTTATCCGCTGTTGAGTCAGATAAGATACTGAAGATGGATGAGAGCTACCTGAGAGAGAGGATGATGAATATCTACGAGCATTCAAGAAGGAAAAATAAAATGAAAACCTTGAAGCATCTGAAAGATTTGAATGAAGTCGGTGTCTTGAAGAAGGAAAGAGATAAAATTTATGGCCAGGACAAGGTATTTGAAGATTTTTCCGAAAAACTTTCAGATGAGATGCTCGTGGCTTAAGTGTAGATGGTTTTATGCTATAGATTGGCTCTAGCTGCTAGACTTTGTGATCCGTGAGAGATAAATGGTATTTGGTAAGATGAAGTTGTAATCTGGGGGATGATTACAAGATTTAAATATCGATTGTTTTTTTAGAATTGCCGAGAGTGACTTTGATCCTCGGTTGTTCCTGCTGACCTGGACCGAGCCTGTATGGTTGTGAGGATAGAGTCGGCGGGATGAGAGTGGGGTATGTTGTGATTATGCTAGTGTTTGTACCTCTTCCTTATCTTGGATTTCGATGTCTTCTAACTCACGTTTTAACCTTCCAAGTTCATTAACGATCGAAGAATCTGTGTCCAACTTGTAAAGTTGTGTGTTTTGGTATTTTCTGCTCTTTT
>CAYWJQ010000029.1:0-3632 GCA_964458595.1 uncultured Thermoplasmata archaeon | reverse complement strand
GAAACCGCGGGAAGGTTGAGGAACTACCAGATAAGAGAGCATTTCCTAACCAAGATATTCACCTTCACGGACTTCAGAAAAAGGAAATCATCGGAAAATCCACAACATCTTAAGGATTTTCACGAACACAATAGGTTGCTTTTCAAATGCTACGACGAGGACTTGTATCAAGATATGGACGAAATACTGAGAAAAGATGTAGATGTCTCAAAACGCTACGATCTTTACGAAAAAAATCTCTACCGAATGTTCGATAGTCCTCCCGATGGAGAATCTAGGATAGAGCTCATGAACGAGATATTCAACGATTTAAAAAACAAGATCGGAAAAGATGAGATAGTCCTATTCAAAGTATCTATAGAGGATTACAAAAAAGGCAAGACCTCTTTGAGGGAACCTTTATCCCTACTACACAGCTGGCTCATAAGATTCAAAGACGAGGACAGAAAAGACCAAAGTTTCTTCTATCCGTACCCGAAAGATCTTTTCCGTCTGGAAGACATCAAACCGTGCATATCTAGGGACTATCAGTACTTCTGAGAAAAATTTATCTTCCTTCCAGCATGGTATCTTTATTTGAACTTCTTACCACACCGCTTCAACCATTCGAACACATTTTTTCATGTCAAGATATCCGTCTATCGAACCGATATCCTCAATCATGTTGTTTCCCCTTTTCCCTGATCTGTTGGCTTGGCCGTCATTGGATTATCACGTAAATCCCATCATGTGAAGATATACGCGAAATTACTTATACAAGCTCTCTTTCGTCTTCTCGAAAGGGTGAAATGATATGGAAGAACCTGTATGTGAGATAGAGATAAGCAAAGTCAGTTCTGCTTGGAAAGCTAAGGTCCAAAGCAACAAAGGGAGATATGTAGAATTCGAACACGGTGATATAGAATATCTTCTCGAGATGGTCTATGATGATATCCAGATGGAAGTAGAGGAGAATTATTGGTAAGTTATAGGTGAGCAGAGCCGTTAAATCGATTCCAATATCATCCCCCACCAAATTACTTATACTAAGATGTATTATACATAATTGTATAATACGGAGAACGAAAAACATGACCGAGAACCCTTTCGAATATCGTTTGTTGGCTAAAGGTGAAAATTTCATAGATAGGGAGGAAGAGATAGAGACTATCCAAAGCGCTGTCAAGAGCGGACAGAACATCACTCTATACTCGCCGAGAAGGTACGGTAAATCCAGTCTTATCATGGAATCGTTCGATCAGCTAGACGAAAAACTGTACACGGTCTATATCGACTTCAACAGGATAAACAGTATTTCAGAGCTAGCCGACGAGATGGTCAGCAGGGTCACGGAGAACTCTTACACTTCCGCAGAAAAAGGATTCTCCTTCGTTAAAGAGACTTTACTCTCTTTAAGGCCAACGTTCACTCCCACTAAAGAGGGCGAACTATCCATATCCATCAAGCTCGTGGAGCGGGAGGAAGATCTTGAAGAGGCGTTGGAATTCCCTCAAAAGGTGGCGGAAAAGAAAGACAAGAATATAGTTATAGCGATGGACGAATTTCAAAGGATCCGGACCTTGAACGGCGACACTCTAGAAAGACTCTTCAGATCGGTCATACAGGAGCAGGATAGAGTGACCTACATATTCAGCGGTTCTCAGATAGGCATGTTGAAGGAGATGTTCGAGAGCGGCGACAGACCTTTTTTCAAATCGACCAAAGTGATAGAACTGGACAAGATACCGAAAAACGATTTCAAGTCCTACATAAAGAAAACATTCGAAGAAAGCGCCATCGACGTGAACGAAACTCTGATAGACGACATCCTAGACCTCACCGAAGGTCATCCGATGAGAACAAAAGAACTGCTATTCGAGCTCTGGAACCGAAAAAGATCCGACGGTTCTGTCGAAAACTTAGATTCTCTCCTCAACGTTCTGATAGAGAACGACGTGTACATAGAACAGATATGGAACAGCATCAACAGCGCCCTTCAACGAAGGACTTTAGAGGCTCTAGCACACCGCGAAAAGCCTTACTCCCACGAAACGATAGAGGAATACCAGCTCAAAGGGAGCTCACACGTGCAGAGAGCTATCAAAAGCCTCGAGCGCCAGGGCATAGTTTATCAAAAAGAGATAGTCGATCCCTTCCTGGAAGAATGGATAAGAAGGAGTTCAGAATAAGACAGATAGGACAATATGCTGAAGTAAAGATCGAACACTTATTAGGTTCTGATAGGGAACTATCGTCTACCTGTTTTCTTTTTTGTATAAATCAGATTAGTTTATTTTAGATTAAATAAATCTAGCTGATCTCTCAAAGACGGATCTGCCAATCTTCAGTTTGTCCCAATCAGTTCTCCTTCACACCTTTTCTAACATGCTTCATTAATGACATGATACAGTTTTTAAAAATATGCCCTAACGAAGTCACCGATCAAAAGAAACAACCCTATTAGGTATAACTGCCCTCAATCTTGATCCCACTCACCGCTGTGAAACTCTTCGAACATGTCGTATCGGATCTTGGCCTTCCTGCCATCTGGATGGTGGAATACTATCCCCTCTACATACCCTTCTCTCTCAGCTTCGTCGTAAGTCAGGCCGTGCCACTTGGAGTAAAATAAAGGTATCAAACCATTTTTGAACCAACTTTTGATAGAATCGAATCTCTTGGGATATTTACCCCAGGAATTGTATTTCAGTTTTTCCTTACAGTACAGCTCGAAAGGGAGCCACACGTGAACGTCCATATCGTAGGGGTTCTTCACATCTCTCGAACCCATCTTCGGTCCCACGAGTTCTCCATAATATAGTCCGTTTTCCAGCTCGTCTAGATCCAAGTATCCTCTCCGGAGAGAATTATGTATACCTTCCACCACGAAGAGATTCCACTTGTTCTCGTGTAGGGGTTCGATCCTGTTCTGCCTGTTGAACACCTCTACGATTTCTTGGTTCTCTACGACGATACAGACATTGCTCCCGTTCAATTTTTCCGTAGCAACGACTGCGTCCTCTTCGAATACCCATTCGTAATCTTCCTTTCTCTCGGGAGTCAGAACGTACTCCTTTTCTCCCTCTACCATCTTTTCCTCTCTCACGAAGGGAGACTCTAATTTGGGAAAGTCCTGTATAGAGATATTGACGTTGACTCCTCTCACGACCTTGTTTACGGTCTCGCCGGTTTTCATATGCTTTTTCCATGCCTCTTTAAGCTCTTCAACTATCTTCTCGTCCATTTTGATTTCTCCCTTATCCTATAGACATCTTTACATCTTATTGCAATTATTATACTTTTGTTAAGGCAGAAAACCCTAAGGCTTTGCCGTAGGGATGAATGCCACTATCACTCACTGTGAAAACTGTGGTAAAACTTTTAGAAGCGACAATGGATCGGAGAGCGAAAAGGGATCTGATTGGGATCAAATATCATAAAACCACTTTCATCGGCTCCCACGCTGGAAACCTAAAATCCTTACGAACACCGTCTGTTGTCATGTCGAAGATCACGAACGCCTTTTGATTTTTGATGGTTCATACATGTCGACAGCGCTATGACCTCCCTATATTCTCACTTTTAGTTCGGAAATTTATAGTGGAACTCGTAACTTTTTGAACCATGTTACGAGCCCCACATCGCGAGGAATA
>CAYWJQ010000028.1:0-4288 GCA_964458595.1 uncultured Thermoplasmata archaeon | reverse complement strand
AAAAGAACCGTGAAAGAGTCGAACTCTTGCACAGTATACTACGCCATGATATAAAGAACAAGATTCAAGTTGTCCATGGTTACCTCCAACTGTTAGAGAAGCAAGAATTACCAGATGAAACAGAAAAATTTCTAGAAAAAGCTATAAAAGGCAGTAAAAAAAGCATGAAGTTATTGGATAAGATAAGACTTCTTCTGAAAGCACAGGAAGAGGTGAAGAAAGCTATCAAGATCGCTGCTACAGTATATGACGCTGTAGAGGAAAGTAAATCCTTGGCTGAAGATAGAGGGATGGATTTATCTGTCCAATGCCCTTCAACAGAATGTGAAGTGGAAGGTGGTCCTTTACTGAAAGAAGTGTTTTCCAACATAATCGAGAATTCAATATATCATTCAGAGGGTAACGAGATCAAAATATCCGGTGAGATCAAAGAAGAGAAGGTCATCTGCACGATAGAGGATGACGGCAAAGGTATTCCCGATGATAAGAAAGATACGATATTCGAGAAGGGTTACACGACCGATGAGAAGAGAGGTACAGGTTTGGGATTGTTTTTAGTGAAGATATTGATAGATACCTACGGAGGAGAAATAGAGGTCCAAGATTCTGAGATGGGTGGAGCTAGATTTGATATACGTCTGAAAAGAATAGGCGGGAAATAATTTCAGCAGTGGACTAGGGAAGGGAGAAGTTAAAAAATTGTTAGTTAAAATAGAATAGTATATAGTCAGTTATCACTGAAGTCTATTCGATATACACTTGTCTATTCCACTCTCATCATAAGAAAATAGAATCCTACCGATGGATCTAACGTATGAACTCTTTAGAGATCACTTCCGATCAAGCTTCGGGCACGGAGAACTGCACGGTAGTTACCTCTTCGTTCCAAGTCATTAACTGAAACTCGTATTCACCGCTCTCCAGATCGCCTAAATTGTAGGAATGCTCAACATTCTTTATCGCCTGACCTGCAGGCCCAGTGTATCTTTGCATCTCAGTGTTGACTGAAAAAACATCCGCCTCTCTGGAAACTTCACCCCAGTCCTTCACTCGATGGCCGAGATCATTGAACCTGATATTAACTTTTACTATTACCCCCTCTTCAGTATCATGTACAGAGAAAAATAGATCGTCGGATTCGGGTGTATATTTGATCCATTTTCCCTCTTCCCCTATCCCATCATCTTCATTATCCTTCGAATCACTCTCTTCTGAATAACCCGAAACACTCAAGGTAAATGTAACCAAGATAACCGCCACGCCGAAGATGATAACTTTGTATTTATCCATCCTATCCCTCTCAGATTTATAATCAAAATTAGAACTAATAAAGATTTCGCTGTAAGTCGACGTTTAGAGATGGGTGTAGAGGAACTTTGCCATCAAATCCACTATGATCTAGTTCCTTGAATTCGTACCGAGTAATCCAAAGGAAGAAACTTATAATACGAAATAGGATCGATAAGATAGCACGACCCACTAAAAATTCAGATTTTATCTCATTTCTCAGTAATCGAATTCGTGTTCACCGACTCTGACCCTAGCATCCGTACTTTCGCCTTCTCTCTTTTTTCTCAATTCGATCAAATTCAGTACATCATATCCTTTCTTTTTTAGGAACTCGATCATCTTATGGTTGTTGGGATGTACCCAGTTATATACCGTATCGCTACCGAGATCATCGGCGATCTCCTCGGCTTTTTCATATAAAGAGGAACCGATCCCCTGCTCTCTGAAATCGGGTAAAACATACAGCGACTCGGCCCAAACCACGTCTTGTTCGACTCTGCAAACGATATAACCGACCAACTTAGAGTTTTTTTCCGCCACGTAGATGGGATAGTCCTTGCTTCTATATCCGTCGAGTTCTTCCTCCGCCGCATCTAAGTCTATCTCTTTTTCTACACCTCTGAAACTCGCTAATTCGATCCTGAATTTTCCGATCAGTTGTACAAGGTCATCATAGTCTTTTTCTTCTGATCTTCTAATATTCATGATACGGCTTAAACTGATCTAGAGATATAATTTTTTTACCATTTTCACTCCCATTCTCTCAGTTCGATAGGCATTCCGTTGGGACTTCTGATCTCCGCTCTTACGCTTCCGTCTAGATCTTTAGGCCCCCAAACTATCTCTACCCCCTTCTCTTCTAGATAATCCACGACCTCTTCCATATCGTCGACTTCGATAGCGATCGCCCTGTATCCTACTTGAAAGCCCTCTGAACTCATCTCATCCGGATCCTCCACCGACATCAGTTCTATGACTGAACCTTCCAATTCCATGTAAACGATCTCTTTTATCGGGCTATCGGGAGGTGTTTTTTCCTTTTTAGACTTGACTTTGAACTCCAAAATTTCGGAGAAAAAATCGATATGTCTTTCAAATTCGTCGGGCGGAAGTACGAGTTCCACGTGATCGATACCTTTGAACATCTTATCGCTCCTCTTGGTCTCTAAAAACTTGTTTGCATTATAAAGATTCTATGGCAATCTCTGCCCTATGAACCTATTTTTACAACAGTCAATTTCCTGAGGAGTCCAAAAAAGAGTAACGGATTTTTCAACCCTACAAAACCTAGATCTCTCCAACCACTTGTCCGTACATATCCATCACTTCGTCGGCCCTCTTCACCCAGTATTCCCTTCCATCGACTGTAGCGACTCTCTTCCTGATAGGGATATGGGTTTCGAACAGGTCCAAGCACATGGCTAAAGCCTCGAAGGCTTCTCCTCTCTCGGGTGCGCTTATCAATATACCGACGACCTTTTCTCCGGGTTCGAACTCACCGACCCGTTGGACCATCACTATATTATTGATGTCGAATCGGTTCCGTATCTCGTCTCTAAGCCTTCTCATGCTGTTCTTCGTCGGCGCTCCATAAGACTCGACTTCGACGGATATCAACTCGGCCCCTCTTCTCCTTTTTTCTGCGGGCTCCGTGTAGCTCACAACGGCCGAGGTGTCATCATAGACCATCTCCTCCTTCAATTCATTCAGATCGACGTCCTCTTCTCCAAGTATTACTCTATCGTTCATCTATTCAGTATATTTTAGCGATGTTATTTTAATTTAGTGATTGATTACTTGAAACTGCGAAAAAAACACGATAATTTACCGCTTGCGCAATTAGATATCTTATCGATCTCTCTACACATCATCCTTCGGGTACGGAGAACTGCACGCTCGCCGCTTGCCCCGTTCCTCGGCTCAGTAGAAAACCTTAGCTACACATGCTCATCGCTTGTCGATGAGCATTATAAGCTAACATTTTGAATTGCATTTCTCTATTTTGCGTTCTTACTTTTCTCGATTTAACAGAATCATCCATCAATCTTTTGATAACTGAATTAACAGTTTCGACTAAGTTTCTCTGGTTGTATTTTTCTTTGTTGAAGTTTCTTTTCATCTTCTTTCTGTACCATCCTTTTGTTCTATGGACAGGTACATCTTGATTTCTTGGTGGTCTACAGGAATTGTTTCACAATTCCTTCGATTCACGGAACAAGTTCCGTGTAATATGATCGACTTACTGTTGAAATCTTCTCTAGCGATCTTATGATTCTGTTCAGAATCATCTACTGGAATTTTTCTTAAAAATTCCATCGATTCATGGAACGAGTTCCATGTAATATCCTTTGTCTGCTATGACGGTTTGTAAATTAGACCAACTGGAAGCTTTCTTAAGCAGCAAATCAAAATCAATATGATCACTTGCTGGGCCACGTCTCAATTTTGATGAAACGATAAATTGAGAATCGGTTTCAACACCGATGCTCAATTTGAGATGTTTACTCGTTTGAGTTCTTTCGAGTCCTAGCTGTTTTAGCCTTTTGGTATAGTAATAAGATCCATGTTCTAGCCTCATTCCTGTGGAATCTATTGCTAGATCGACCATTTCATCGTTACTGAATAAACCGATAATACTCTGAACAACTTTGGTATTTACTCGATTCATGAATTTATTGAGTGTTGTGAAGTGTGGTATTTCTGGCAAATCTAGGAACTCTACAATTTTATCACTAACCATCAACCAGTCTTTGAAGTGTCTATAACTTTTGTCTTCATACTCTTTCAAAGCAAGCAATGTAATTTTCTGAGGTACTGTATACTTCTTCGGAGAATACTTGCTGGTATACTTGGGCAAATTGCTTGTTTTCACTACCATCCTGACAGCTTTTGTGTTATCTTCGAATTATTTCGTTTCATTTTTTATCACCTTCTTCGGTCATCTCGAAGAAGTTTCCTAAAATATATGAACGAAGTCTTTTCCAGAACACCTTTTCAG
>CAYWJQ010000027.1:0-5936 GCA_964458595.1 uncultured Thermoplasmata archaeon | reverse complement strand
ACTTACCATTCTTGTTTTGATGCCAATCCATATGAACAGCTGAGAGACTGTGATTTCGTTCATACCTGACCCAAGGTGTTTTTCTTCCTTTTTTATTATCATTTTCTCTAGCCATGTTATTCTCCAGCAATACATCATGAACTTTGTTGTTGTCTATCTTTACGTCATGTCTTTCTCTCAGACGTTCAGCGATCGCTACAGCACCCATACGAAATTTTTTCCAGATTTCCTTTATTCGTTCTATCAATTCTTCTGAGTACTCTCTAGTTTTCTTTCTACCTTGCTTTTTCAGCTTTGGAACTTTACCAGTTTCTCTGTATTCTTGAGCTAACTGCTGAATACGGCGTTGACTTCGGTTGAAGTCCTCTGCTGCTTGAGCAGTTGATAATCCTTCATCAACAACCCATGTCACTATCTTCTTGACTTGTACGTTGTTCAGCGCCATAGAATCATCATTGTTATCACTACTTAAATCTTGACGAAATTTTTTGCAGACAATACATCTTTGATAAACTACCAAAAACCTTTTATATTTTAAATCGCCCTGTTTTGGAAGCTGTATTAAGACTCAAAAACCGATTTTATGAGGACGAGAGCATGGGAAAAGATGTGGGAATCATAAAGCCCCTGTCTTGGGGAATCGTTATATTACTTGTCGCGAGTGTTTTTACTGGAGCGTTCTTTTCTTTTGCAGGCGCTGAAACGACCGAAGGATCAAATGATTCTGGTTGGATGATCATAGACGATTTTGAAGGACAGCCCGACGGCTCTGAACCTGATGGATGGGTGGATACGTCGGATGATGACCTGGAGACCAAATTCGAAATAGATACTAGCGAATATTATAATAAAAATGCATCTTTGTATTTCAGGGGTAGTGAATTTTGGACTCAGGTCGAAGCACACAAGTCTTTCAACTCTGTTAAGCCTCCGGCGTTGACAGCTTATTACAGGAGGAATCCTGAGAAAGAATGGAGAGAGGACAATCAAGACGGTCATAATATCGTTTGGCGTACGGATTCGGGCGAGGAAGTTCTGAGTGCTAAAATTGTTGCTAACGGGTATTCAAATAACGGCATAGGTTGGGAATTTACGGGAGCTAATGAAACCGATGGGGAAGGCGGTTCTCATGACGGAGACGTGTTGATAGCTGGAAAAACCGAGGTCTGGTATCAGATTAACTGGCATAACATAGATTGGGAAAAGGGAACTTATAATGCAGAAGTGATAGACACCAGAGATGATTCCGTTATCGCGACTTGGAATGGGCTCGAGTTCAACAAAACATTGGGAAGTTTATCTCAGATCCATATTTCGGGTAAGGGATGGACCGCAGAAGGTGGAAGAGTGGATAACATAGCGATCGGCAAACAGGAATCCGATTTTCAAATAGATATCGATTCCTATGATGATCAGATCGCTGAAGGCGACCAGCTCGATGTTTCATATACTGTCGATAACGCCGGTGAGGTAGAGGATACGCAGGAGATCGAGTTAAAGATCGATGATGTAGTGAAAGGAAGAGTAAATATTACGCTGGACGAGGGAGAGAAATACGAAGGAGGATTCGTCTGGCATACGGAAGAAGGAGATGTGGGCGAACATTCTGTAGAGGTTTCGAGCGAAGATGACTTTGATGAAGTGACGTTAAAAGTGGTAGATCCTCCATTCTTCGATGTGGATATGAAAGATCCTTCTAAGAGCGGTGAAGTTGTAGAAGGTGAATCTGTCTACGTTTCGTATTCAGTGACCAATATAGGTGGAACGACGGACACTCAGGATATCCAGTTCAATGTCGACGGAGAAACGATAGAAGTAGAAGAAAACGTGAGTCTTGAAGAGAATGAAGAATATGAAGGGAGTTTTGAATGGAAACCAGGTCTACCGGTTTCATATGACCTCTCTATCAGCAGCGAGGACGACGAAGAGAACTTGACCGTAGATGTATTAGAAGAGGCCTATTTTGAGGTTGAGATAGACGAACTAGAGGTCGAGTCCAAACAGGAGAGAGGCGTGCCAGGCTTGACTGTCATAGTCACTCTCAATTTTTCCGTAAAAAACTCCGGAGAGGCAACGGAAACCCAGCAGATAGAGTTATCCGTGAGAAAAAAGAACAAAGACAAAGTGGCTTTCGAAGATAGTGAGCAAGTGACTTTGAGTGGTAACGAGAGTTACGAGGGAAGTTTCACATGGGAGACCTCGACGACTGAGAACGCAGGATGGTATGTATTCGAATTGACTAGTGATGACGACGGAGAACAGGAAAAGACTCAGATACCTTCTAGAGGACGCAGACGGAGAAAGAGGAAAAAAAGAGGGGGTCATGGACCTTCTGATAACATCTTTGATCAACCCTTAGAAACTATCATAAAACTGTCAGAAAAAGAGTACTAAAAATTGATATCGTCGATGGCCTTACCTTCTAACTTTTTTATTTTAGATCAGACCTTAAAGATCGATCACGTCATTGGCTGCAACTGGTGGAGCGACTATATGTTCCAGAGAGGGGGTACCGTGTTTGGGGATCATTTTGATATCGAGCTCATCCTGAGCATATAAAGGTCCTTCTCCCGAATCTACACCCTCGTTCAGTTTCAAAACCCGAAGATCGATAATAATGGCGTAAAGATCTCCGGATCTTACGATCGGTTTATCTCGCTCTTTGACGCTGTCTTCTTGGAGGATTATCTGTTCCCAGCTGTAATTTTCTTCCGTAGCTATTTCTGAGCCGTCATCGTTTTCGGTATAGTCCGCCGCTTGAAGATTCACTTCCCAATCTGGACTTTTGAGTTGAAGAACGGTCTGTTCGAGGTTTTGTGGGCGAGCTCCAGCTGATAGACCTATTTTCAAAGTGATGTTATCTAGACCGTCTTCACCGACTTCATTTTCTCCGGTGATATCGTGTACTAGGAACGAGCTGGAGACTTCGCTGATCGCCTGATCGCCGGTTTTTTCAGCCTGCTGCTGGAGTTGATTCGCGGTATCTATCAATACACTCGAGGCTACAGCGGCTACCAGAACTAGGGCGATAAACACTATGAGAGTGCCGACTCCCATGGCGCCTTCTTTTTCCTTTCTTTTGATTTTTTTCATAGATCTTCCTTTCGGATACAGCATACTTAACTTTGTCTTTACTCAACATATAAGTTCGGTAGCAATTACTTATAAAAGTTAATCAAAGCTAATGATTGGTTTTGAAAATATGATCTGATAATTTTCTTCCATGGAGAAGCTTGATAGTGCAGTGAATCTTTTCTTCCGAATTGTTTTGCCATTCTCTCTTGATAAATTTTATTAGACGAGTCTTAGATGGATGCTCGATGTCCTACGACATAATGATCGCCGATGATGAACAGAAGATGCGGAAATTGCTGAGGGGTATATTATCGGTAAAACACGAAGTTATAGAAGAAGCTAAAAACGGGGAAGAGGCGCTTAGTAAGTATAAGGACTCGGACCCAGATCTTGTTATTTTAGATATCGAGATGCCCAAGATGGATGGGTTGGAGACTCTGTCTGAGATAAAGAACATAGATAAATCACAAAAAGTCATCATGGTAACTGGAGTAGGATCCCACGAGAAGATCAAAGAGGTGATGGAGAGAGGGGCGGACGCCCATATCGTAAAACCATACAAGAAAAGCCAATTGATGGAAACTATAGAAAAAGTGATGGATTGATTAAAAACTCTTCAAAAACCTTTTTAGGACCAACTACTACACTACCGTAATGGAAGATATCCGATGATCGATCTCGCTGACACCGAAAATAACGACGAAGTCTTCGTAGGTAGAAAGGAAGAGCAAAATAGATTGAGAGAGACTTTAAAGGAAGTAAAAGAAGAGGGAACTAAAACTATTTTTATAGAAGGCGAAGCGGGCATCGGTAAAACTTCGCTGGTGTCTAAAATCATCCCTTTCTCGGAAGAACTGGGCTTTAATTTTCTTTCTGGAACTTGCCAAAGTGAAACATCCGATCCTTACTTACCGTTCAAGGAAGCCTTCAGCGAGTATATCGAAGGAAAAAGCGATCATCAAAAAGATAGTTCCAGCATGGCCTTCATGGGTGCTGGTGAGGAACATAAAGCGGAAGATAAGGAGATGTTCGACGCCAAAAAGAAGGAGACCTTTTATGAAACCACGAATAACGTGAGGGAGATCGCTGAAGAGCAGCCACTGGTTGTGTTTCTCGACGATCTTCAATGGGTGGATAAGGCGACGTTAGATATTTTATCTTATATGAATGAGAAGTTGGAGGAGACTCAGATCCTTTTTATCGGAACTTATCGTCCAGAGGACGTTTCCGAAGATCATAATCTGACAGAGATGATGCATAGGCTGGAGAGAAGAAACAAATTCGAAAAGCTCGAACTAAAGCTTCTCTCTTACGAGAACACTAGGAAAATAGTCGAAGCTGTCTTGGGAGAGGAAGATATACCAAAGGATTTCTTGAAGCGACTACACGATAAGACCGAAGGAAATCCGTTATTCATCAAGGAAAGCATAAGACAGATGATAGACGACGGAGTTATAGATCCTGAAGAAGACAAATATCCCGAAAGAGGAGATGACATATCTTTCTCTGAGATGATTCAAAACGTGATAGAAAGGAGAGTGAACCGCTTAGAAGATGAGACGAATAAGATCATCGAGATGGGGAGTATAATTGGAGGGGAGATATCTTTCGATCTACTTTCAAAGACCGCTGAGATGGACGAGATCGAGGTGTTAAACCATATAGATGTCCTCGTCGAAAATCAACTGTGGGAAGAAGACCCTAATAAAGATTCATTTTACTTTTCTCACGACTTGATAGAGGAGACGGTTTACGATAGGATAAAGGGTATGAAGAAAAAGCTGCTTCATAAGAAGATGGCGAACAATATCGAAGAGCTTTATGAAGGAGAGATCGAGGACTGGTATTCCGACTTGGCTAGACATCACGAGAAAGCTGAAAATTTTGACGAAGCGGTGGATCGCTACCTCGATGCAGGCGAGAAGTTCGAAGAGATGTATGCCACCGAAGACGCTCTAGAGATGTACGAAAAAGCTTTAGGATTGGCCGAAAGTGCTGGAGAGCTGGAGAAACGAAACATTCTAGAGAAGATTTCTAAATGTTACACGTTGCTGGGTAGATATGACGAGTCTCGAGAATACTTGGAGAAAGAACTGGATATTGTAGCGGAGGCCGATGAGAAGCAGAAAGTCTTCAGGAGAATCGCCAACTCTTATTATCTCCAGGCAGAGTGGGAAAAGTGCTTCGAATTCATCGAAAAGGGACTTTCCGTAGTCGATGAAGAAACCGTCGAAAGCGCTGAGCTTCTCGATCTGAAGGGTTGGACTCATCTTCAGAATAACGAAAAAGAAGAAGCTGAAAGGACGTTCGATAGGAAAGAAGAGATCGAAGAAGGACTTGAAGGTGAGAACGAAGATGAGGATGAAAACGTTTTCCTATTCCCCAAGAATTTTGCTGAAGAATGAAGATGTGTTGGGTTCGAGGTTGTAAGATCACGAGTTTGATATGTGTTTTCTTCCCAGCAATAAACAGAGGAAACCCTTGGAGAGAAAGTCCGTACTGTCTTGACTAGGATAAAGTCAGAGATTTATAAGAAATCTATAAATTGATAAAGAAAGGAGCGGAGTTTAGGAAGGATTGATAGATAAGAAACTCGAATATTATGAGATGGGGCTTGATCCGTCAGAGTTGATCGAAAGATGTAGAAAATTGAGTAGAAGGTGGGAAAAGGACCTGGATAGCTTGATGAGATCGGTTCCCCCAAAGGATGACGCGGTAGAAACAGTTGTCTCGGAAGTGGAGAAGATGAAGGAGGATTTCTAATTACGATTATACAATCGTGTTTGGAATTTTTTCTCTACAGATCTTATCTCAACTCAGGGCTAAGACCTCTTCCTGTTTCGGAAATCCTGGGGATTTCC
>CAYWJQ010000026.1:0-8660 GCA_964458595.1 uncultured Thermoplasmata archaeon | reverse complement strand
CCTTCCAATTCAAACAGATGAGAGTGTATTTCGACCGGTATTTTCTCTCCATCTTTCGTCTGATGCAGCATCTCGAATTTGATTTCTCCTTCATCTGTCAGTTCACTCATCACTTCCGGTATTTCATCGGTCTTTTCCTCTGCATCGATATCTGCAGGCGACATCTCTAAGAACTCTTCTCGACTGTATCCCAGCATCTCAACAGCGGTCTCGTTGACTTCGATGAATCTACCCGGCATACCTTCTTCCGTTAGTTCATGCAGATATATAGCATCGTTAGCGTTGTGGAATATTTTTTGGAATTTTTTCCTCTCTTTTCTTAGTTCTTGTTCTTCCTCTTTTCGTTCGCTTATATCTTCAAATATCACGCAGAACTTTTCTTTCGTATCGTAAGGTCGATAGACAGTACAGTGGTATGTTTTGTCTGTGGGTCCGTGATAAAGGTCAAAGGTCTGACTCTCTCCGGTTACCGCCACTTCACCGTACCGATCTATCCACTCCTGCTCGGTTTCCGGCCAGACTTCGTGTACAGTTTTCCCCTTGACCTCTTCTAAACTCACCCCGGTCATCTCCTCATAGGCATTGTTTATGTACTTGAACCTATAGCTCACAAAGTTTCCGTCTTCGTCGAAAACCGATTCGAAGAGCACGAAGGCGTTCATCATGCTGTCTAACATCCACTGTACCTCTTCGTTCTTCTCTCTGAGGTTTTCCAAGGCTATTTTCCTTTCAGATATCTCCCTGATGTTACACTGCACTACTTTCTTCCCACCCGCTTCGTAAGTGTTGCTGACGAATTCCACCGGAACTTCCTCTCCTTCTTTATTTTCCAGCGGCTTGTCTTCATAGCGTATATAGCCTTCTTCAACCACCTGTTCGAATCTTCTCTTGTTTTCTATCACGCTTTCGAATGTACCCAGTTCCCAGAGCTCTTTCCCGACCAACTCCTCTTTCGAGTAACCTAGGATGTCCTGGATGTATGGGTTCGCATCCTCGATCATTCCTGTCTCTGCATCGATTATCAGCATGCCGTCTTGAGCTGTCTCGAATAATCTCCGATACCTTTCCTCGGTTTCTTTCAATTTTTTCTCCGACTTCTTTCGGTCAGTTATGTCTCTCGCTATAACCAAGTCTCCTCTATATTCGCCTTCCTCAAACAACGGGGTAGATTCAACATCGACATCTATTCGCTCTTCATCATCGTTAATGAACGTGGTCTCAAAGTTAAACCTATCTTTACTTTCCTCTTCCATCCTCTTTTTCTTCCTTTCCATGAGGTCCGAGATCTGATCCTCGGGGAGAAAATCCGTGATATTTTTACCCTTGACCTCTTCCTCCGAATAACCGGCGAAATCGAGACCCGCCCGGTTTATAAACTCTATTCTACCCTCCTTATCATGCTTGATTATGATATCTCCAGTGGTTTCTACAAGTCTGCGGTATCTCTTTTCGCTCTTCTCTAGGTTTAGTTCGGTACGATGATGCTCAACTTCTTGTTCTATCGCCTGGGCTAGAACGCTGTATTGTGCGCTGGGATCACCGTCTTTTTGTAAATATCTATCAGCTCCTAGATTCAGAGCTTTCATCGCCACTTCCTCTCTACCTTTTCCCGTGAACATTAAAAACGGTATATCACTATTTTTTTCCTGCTTTAGCTCTTCTAAAAACTCTAACCCATCTTTGTCGGGCATCTGATAATCTGAAACTATAACGTCAAAGTCCTTATCCTCCATCATCTCTAGAGCATTTTCTGCAGAAGAGGCTGTAAAAACTTCAATTCCTCCACCTGTCCTCTCTAAAAATATCTCTGCTTGCTCTAATAATGTTTTTTCATCGTCAACAAGAAGTGTGTTTATCGACAATATACCCCCTCACCCTTTTGTTATATATTTAATAGCTAGTGGTTATATAAAATCTTCTCTTCTCCAAGATAGAAAGAACCTGTTCGAAATGAATTCTCATGAATCCTATAACGAGGAGCGCAATATTCAATATAAAAAATTGTAAAAAGTCTTTAATTGCTCTTTTAGTCGGGCATAACAGCCGCTTTTTCGGCAGGGGAAAACAGCTCTTAATCCACCTTTTTACTCATTATCGAATCCTTTGAAGACGTATCTCAAACCTAGCTCCTCCTAATTCAGAATCTTTAACCTCGACATTACCACCGTAATTCTCGGCTATCTCCTTTACCAAGTACAGCCCTAATCCAGTCCCCGCGGTCTCTCTATCTTTGAAACCTTTGTCGAATATCTTATCTTTCTTTTCATCAGGTATCCCTGTAACGTCATCTTCTACAGTTACTAAACATTCATCTTCTTCGATTCGAGTAGAGATTTTGATCTCCTCACATTTCGAGTGTTGGATCGAATTTTCTATCAGGTTACAGAAGAGTTCTTCCAGTAATGGGCCTCCTCTAACTTTACCCTCGACTTCATCTACATCTATTTTCATACCTTTATCTTGTAGGAGATTTTTATGTTTTGATACGCTTTTATTTATCATCGGATTTAGGTCCGTCTTACCTATTTCATCTTCTTCTTTGATTTTCCGGAGTTTTCGAACTTTTTCTATCAGCTCTTTATTAGCTTCAGCGGCTTGTTCCATTTTATCCATTAAATTTTTTACTTCATCTGGAAGATCGTAATCTTTCAGCAAGTCTAAATAGCCCTTTATAACTCTGTTTTTGTTCGCAACGTCGTGTCTAAGCAAAGAATGGAGGAACTCCTCTCTCTCCTCCGTTTCTAATCTCTTCAAGGCTTCGGTCATATGACGTGTCAAGAGTTTTGCCATCTTAAGATCCTCTTCGTCAAAATAGTCGATCTCCGTAGCTACAGCTTGCAATACCCCATATTCGCCTATTGGGACACTTACCGCTGATTTATATTGGCTGTTAACCGGTTTTGCATCCTCGCTTTTGTTAATATTTTTTATTAGATATGATTCTTGATTTAGATAGGTCTTCGTATCGATCCCACCTTCCTCTATTGGTCTTTCTAAATAATCTTCCTTTGTTAGGTCTGAGGAACTCTCCTTTACCATAAACTTATCCTCTTCAACTTTACTAAAACTACATCTGTCGAAATCTAATATATCTTCCATGGCTTTAATTGCTAATCTGAATACTTCTTCTTCGGATTGACAAGTCTCTAGTTCTGAACTAATTTTATGTAACCTCTCTATCTTCTGTTTGTTCTGTTCAATCCGATCTCTAGCTTGTTTCCGCTCGGTGACATCTCTAACGAACTCGACCACCCCCTCTATTTCCTCGGTTTCTTCATCCTTCATCGGAAAACTATAAAGCTCCAGCCATTCGGCATCAGATCCCGGTAATCCGGGAACAACTTCACGTTCGGTTTTACCGGTTTCAAGACATCTTACAGTGGGGCAGGGATCACAGGGTTCGTCTCTATTATGGTAGCACTTGAAACATTTCTTTCCTTCTAAGGGGGCGTTCTCAGCGTACCACTCTTTCATAATATCGTTGGTAAATTGGATATTAAGATCGGTATCTAGGACACTAATACCGTCCTGTACCGCTGTTAAGATACTGTCCAAAAAGCGTTCTCTCTCTTCTAATTTCTTTTCAGCCTTTTTTCGGTCCGTTATGTCTTCATGGATCCCTACAGCTCTTACTGGATTGCCGTCTTCATCTCTTTCGAATACTTTCCCTACAGATTTTACCCATACCCAATCTCCCGATTTTGTTTCCATCCTTTGTTCTGTTCTATATAACTCTGTCTCGCCCTCTAGATGTTTTTCTAATTCATCTTTAATTTTTGGTAAATCGTCAGGATGTATTTGATCTTCCCAGTAATCGAAATTATGTTCTATTTCATCGAGACGGTAGCCGAGGACATCACCCCATCTTACATCATATTTTATTTCATCCGTTTTTATATTCCAATCCCATACGACAAGTTCCGCCCCTTCAAGTGCTAGATCTAATCTCTGTTTACTCTCTCGAAGTTCTTTCTCCCTCTCCTTACGATCTAACGCACTTTGGATCGTCTCTCCAGCTATCTTCAGCAGATCAATAACTTCTTCGGACCATTCCTTTTCTTTTTTAACCCAATTGAAGCCGATAACTCCTTGGAGCTCGTCATTGGAGATCAATGGGACCACGAGTAGTGATTTGATGTTCTGTTCTTGCAAAACTTCTTCAAACGCTTCTGCTTCGGGAGGAAGTTCTGATACTTTTGAAATCGTAAGATTCTCGAAATTTTTGAGTTTCTCTATCAACCAGGGATGAGCGTCTGAAGATAAACTCTCCATCATATCTTTCTTCGGCTCAACATCTTCATCACACCATTCGTAGGCCATATCCAGTTTCTCTAGATCCTCGTCGAACTGGAAAACACGGCTTCGATCGGCACCTGCGAACTCTCCGATCTTTTTCAAAGCCTGGTCTATCTTTTCGTCGATTTTTTCTATTTCGGTATTCACAAAACCGGTCGAAACTTCAGTAATAATTCTCTCCAAACTCTCACGATGCTTTATCTCTTCCTCTGCCCTTTTTCGATCGTCGATATCTATGACGATACCAGTTACCTTTTTGTATTCGCTATTTTCGTCCTCTTCAGTTATCCCACCTAAGTCTCTGAGCCATTTGTATTCACCGTTTTCTTTCCTGATCCGGTATTCTACCTCGTACCTTGATTCTCTACCTTCGAGATAGTCCCTCATCGCTTTCATCGCACGATCGTGATCTTCAGGATGTAACAGGTCTGTAAAATCAGTGTAATGTTCAAATCTTTCCGGAGAATACCCTAACATCTCCACTTTACGGTCATTGAAGTCAACTTCACCTGAAGGGAGCTCCATCTCCCACCAGGCGATCTTACCTGCATCTATATCCTCCTCCAACATGTTCTTGTAAATCTTTAACTCTTTTTCTAGTTCCTTCTCATCCTCCAATATCTCCACCTTTTTTATTCATGTATCGAATTTTTTGAGACGGATCTCAAACCTCGTTCCACCTAGATCTGAAACTCTCACTTCAACACTACCACCGTAACTTTCGGCTATCTTTTTCACCATATACAACCCTAATCCGGTTCCCGCGTTCTTCCCACTTTTAAATCCTTTATCAAATATTTGTTTTTTCATTTCATCGGTTATACCCTTACCGTCGTCTTCTACGGTCACTATACATTTGTCTTCATCTACCTGAGAGTGAATCTTGATCTTATCACATCCCGAGTGTTGGATCGAATTTTCGACCAGGTTTGAGAACATCTCTTCTAGAAGCGATCCTCCTTTAACTTTACAATCATTTACATCAACGTTTAGGTTTATTCCCTTCTCTCTCATCTGATCTCGGTGGCTCAACAGCCCTTCATGTATCTTCGAGCTAACGTCAATCTCACCGATTTCTTCTTCTTGCTCTATCTCTCTGAGTTTCCTGATCTTTTCGATCATATCCGCATTATCTTTAACGGCACACTGTGCTTTATCCACCAACTCTTCAAATTCCTCCGGTACGTCCTGATTTTCCATCAATTCTAGATATCCCTGGATAACCTGGTTTTTGTTACTGACATCGTGTCTGAGCAGCGAATGGAGGAATTCTTCCCGCTCCTCGATTTTCATCCGTTGGACTGCTTCTTCTATATGAGATACCAAAAGTTCTGCTATTTCCAGGTCTTCTTGGTCGTAATACCCCACCTCATATGATTCCGCTTGGAAAACCCCTAAATTAGCTATGGGTACGCTTACACCCGATCTGAGTTCACTATCAGTAGGATCGGCATCCGTTTCCTCAGTGATATCTCGTGTCAGATACGATTTATTATTACGGTATGTCTTACCTGCTACACCCTGATCTAAGGGCATTTCAAAATCATCTACCAATTCAGTCTCCGTACTCGCCTTAACTATGAGTTTTCCTTTCTCCTCGATAAAGATCGTACAGGCATCAAAATCCAATATCTTGTTAGCGATGTCGATAACTTCATCGTAGAGCTCCTCGAAGTCTCCAATACCGCTGATGATCGATGATGCATCGTAGAGTTCTTTGATCTTCTTTTTGCTTTTATTTAACTGCTCTTCCGCTTGTTTGCGCTCTACTAGAGTTCCTATCAGCCTGGCGGAAGCGTGTAGACGGTTCTTTGCCATCTCGACGATAAAATCCGGCCGGGGATTGTATTTATTTGCTTTATAGACGAGATCTTCATAATCAACATCGTACTTCTCTGCCAGTTCCTGCAGTTTCTCAGAATCCTTCGGCGGAGTTCCGTAGCCAAAATCTATCGCTCCGATCACTTCTCCCCCAGCATAGATCGGGACAGCATAGAGTCGAATACCGCCATCGCACTCGATGTCCACTGGCTCCTCTATGGCGATGGCCTTTTTCGAGCAGTCCGTCCAGCAAGATTCGTGACAAAGCCACTCACCGGAGTTCAACGCCTCGGCGTTGTCCTCGGTATCACACAATTTTCGAGATTGGCGATCCATGAATTTACACCACCCCGAAGAAAATATCCCAAATGCATAATCACCGTTCTTTTCGTATATCGCTGAAGAGGTTTCAAGCAGATCTAAGTATTCGCTAGTTATGTCTTTGAGAATATCTTCACCAAGAGATTGCAATATTATTCCATCGTCGTTCAGATCGGTCAGGTCCCCGTAGCCTTGATCTTGGTACGAAGCTGAATCCTTTCCAGCAGTAGATGCTACCTCTTTTTTTGACAGCATCCATTCTATCCGTTCCAATTCCTGTTGACTTTCTTTCCTCTCGATGAAGTTTTCTAAGTGTATAGTTATAGATTCAAGTAGCTCTTTTTCTCTCTTCAAAAATATATCTCTTTCTCTATCAACATAGACTTCTAGTTTTCCTTGGCCATATTCGGTGGAGAAGTCTTGACTTAAATTCTGAGTCCCTTCCTCAAATCTTTCTGTCTCGTAAAATCGGCCATCAAATGTGATCCTTGCATAGGTATCCTCAGGATAAGAGAAACCGGGTGGTATGTTCTCTACGACCTCCTGAAGAAGCCTTTCTACTGTCATATCTTGTTTTTGAGTTAAATTGGAGATAGTATACAGACAGTCCAGCTCTTTGACCCTTTCCCGAATTTTATTCTCTCTTTCCTTTCTTTCAGTTACATCCCGATTTACTGCCAACACCGCGTCCTCCCCTTCATATTCCATCGGGACAGCAACGACTTCTACCCAGATACCGGAGCCGTCTTTTCTTTTTTTCTTTACGGTGAACTCGGTCCTGTTCCCTTCTTTCAATCGCTCCTTCACTTCCTCCCAACTCAATTCTTCTAGACCACCGATAATTATGTCCTCGTAAACGTTCATTCCGACAAGTTCATCCGATGAGTATCCCAGCAAATCACTCATCGCCATGTTCGCATCTAAGATATCCCCTTCGTCCTTCCCCCTTAATTTTTTTACGATCACTGGATCGCCAAGGTTCTCGAATATGTTGCTAAACTTCTTCTCTGATTTATTGAAGTTCCCTTTAACATTCTTCCTTTCGGTTATATCTTGAAGAGTTTCGATAGCTCCGATTCTTTTTCCTTCTGAATCTTTCAATGGTGCAGCGGTAAAGAAAAGCCACCTACCATCGTCACCCATCTGAGGATAATAGTATTCGGCCTCATATGCATTTTCCAGCACCGACGAACGCTTAAATCTGTCCCCATACCATCTCCCTATCTCTTCCTCAGAAGCGTCGTTTAAAACAAGATCCGCTAATACTGGTCTTTCTTCTTCGTAGAATGCGATCCAAGGATCTTCAGTTCCAACCACCCCCTCTTTATCGATATCGGTCAAATTTTCAAGGGACTTGTTCCAATGGGTCACTTGATGATCCTCGTCTATAACGAATAAAGGTACAGAACTACTTTCTATAATTTGATCCAACCAACTCTTGTTCTTTTTCAGCTTTCTCCCCTTTCGTTTTCTTTCGGTAACGTCCGTTGCTGAACCCAGTAGAGCTTTCTGACCGTTGTAATCTATGGGAGATACAGCCACTTGAAGATATTTGGTGTCTCCTCCTTTTGTGACTATCTTAGTTTCATATTCCAAAGGACCTTTCGTATCCGATTCCCTGTTTTCCTCCAATCTTTTCACCTTCTCTCTATCATCTGGATGGAGAAGAGACCAAATATTCATATCGGTCAATTCTTCTTTACTATACCCCGTTACTTCGGCGGCTTTATCATTCACAAAAAGGAACTCACCGTCCTTAAATATGTAAAGGACTTCATTGGTGTTCTCAACCACAGTTTTGTATTTCTTCTCTGAACGATGGTGATCTACCTCTTTAACGATCGCTTTGCTGAGTAATCCATACTGTGATTTTGGATCGCCGCCCTTCTGTATATATCTATTCGCTCCAAGATTCAGGGCTTTCATAGCGACCTCTTCCCTACCTTTCCCTGTGAACATTATGAAGGGGATCTCACTCTCTCTTTCTTCTCTGAGCTCTTCTAAGAACTCTAACCCGTCTTTATTAGGCATCTGGTAGTCTGAAACTATTATGTCGAAGTTCTTCTCATCTATTACCTCTAGAGCTTTGTCGGCAGAGGAAACGGTCTGAACTTCAATTTCTTTGGTTATCCTCTCTAGAAATATATCAGCTTGTTCCAATAATGATCTATCATCGTCTATGAGAAGTGTCTTTATCGTCATTATTCCCCCGATCTCCTATC
>CAYWJQ010000025.1:0-11484 GCA_964458595.1 uncultured Thermoplasmata archaeon | reverse complement strand
TAAAACGGAGATTTGAACTACGATAATCGCGTCAAGTAAGGATAAATGTCGGATTTGTTAAGTTCTTAGCGATGAATATAATCCTTCTAAATCTAAAGTAAATCCGCCGGGGTAACTATCTTCCAATTGTTTTCTTCATCTTTGATCATCACCGCGTTGTACTTTTTTTCTTTTAAAAGCTCTACGACAACGGCCTTAGGGCTCTTTGCGGGCAGTATAGGAAAAGAATTCTTCATTATATCTTTGATCTCTTTATCTGTGTCTTCATCAACAACGTCTCTACTCAGCACCATCCCTACATACTCGTCTCCGTCCTTGACCGGAATTTGAGAATAGTCGTGTTCCAACATGAGGTTGATCGCCTTTTCCACTTTTTCTTCGATATCTACAGATATTATATTCTCGTTGGCTATATCTCCTGCAAATTCCATTTTTTTATTCTCTTGTAGAACGTCATATATATTTTTAACAGCTTTATAATTGGGAATATTTTCTTTTCTCTCTAATTTTGCCATCAAAGACTGTGAAACACCGGCTTTCCGCGCGAGTTTTTTCTGCGACCATCCCAATTCTTTTCTCCTGGATTTTATCTCTTTTATCAGCGAATCAAAATTCAATAACATTTTATCATTCTCATTTGACACTTAGTCATCGAATTTAAGTAAAATAATAATTATAAATAATTTTTGCAAGTATCAAAATGATTCAAGAATATTTAGCGAGCCATTCTTTAGTATAATTCGAATAATAACAGAGTCCGTATTATTGTAATTGTACTAATTTAATATAAATCAAAATATTTATATATGTGCAGGATATTCGATGAACGATAAGATGTCGGAGACGAGAATTCAAGAAAACAAACCTTCGAGTAAATGCGCCGATTCAGATTATAATAGGGGGGATCGTTTTATGCCCCTCGGGGGCATTTGAGTCAAAAGATTGTACGGTAATTAAAATCGGAGGATCCTGCCTAAAGAACGGTGATTCGTGGAGTACTTCCCTAGAAAAGATAAAAAGATGTACGAAAAAAGGAATCAATCCAATAATAGTCGTCTCCGCAATCAATGGCCTTACAGACAGCTTATCGGAAATTGTGAAATGTAATATAAATGAAAATCCAAAATCTGAGCCCGATATCTCCGATTCTATTTTATCAGAAGGTGAGTTACTCAGTACTAGGATCTTAGATAAAATTTTGACCCATGATGGTAAGGATTGCAAAGTTATAGATTTAAAAAACGATGATTTTCCTATCTTAACGGAGAAAGTAAACGGGATAGTGAAGATAGATCTAGAAAAAACGAAATCTAAAATAAATAAAATAATAAAGCCCTTGATCGAAGAGAAAATCATTCCGATAATACCTGGATTTGTAGGAAAAACAAAAGATGGGAAGATAACCACGCTGGAAAGGGGTGGATCGGATACCACTGCTGTTTTGGTAGGTTCTTTACTTAAACTGCCGGAAGTAGTATTACTAAAAGACGTTCCGGGCATATTAAGATGCGATCCTCAGATCAAAAAATCTGAAAAAGTGATCGAAAAGATCGGTGCTGAACGGGCGATGGAACTCGGCGTGAATGGTGGAGAGGTCATAAATCCAGACGCTCTCAGATACAAGAACAAAAACACCGATGTCAGAATCGTAGATTACAAAGATGATGAGTTTCTTAAGAGCGGGACTAAAATCACAGGTAAGATAGAAACACCTCCCGAAATTGAGATGTCTGAATCTAAAGCTCTTATTTCTATCATTTTAGACTTCCAAAACCATGATATCAATGGAGATATAAATATACTAGAAGAGGAAGATATAGGAGAGATATGTAGATTCCGATCTGACGAATTCCTTTCGATTTGTGTTGATGAAGATATTTTAACAAAAATCGTCGAGATAATCCACGAAAGGATTATAGAGAAAAATAAAGGTATTGTGACCGGTCAGAAAAAAGATGTATGCCTGATCAAGATAAAACTCAACCATCTACTGGACTATTCAAAGTTTTTTCATGAATTGCATCAAGGTTTCTTTGAAAACTCTATCGATATAATCCACTCAAAATTCAACTCGAATAGGCTATATCTAGTTATAAATAAGGAGGACCTGGATAAAACAAAAAATATTTTAAAGGTGATAAAATGAAGATTGGAATCATAGGAGCTACTGGGTTAGTTGGACAAAAATTCGTACAGCTGTTGAGTGACCATCCATGTTTTGAGATATCGGAGCTGGTGGCGAGCGGGAGTTCTGCCGGAAAAAAATACAAAAATGCCGTGGAGAATAAGTTGGAAGGTATCCCAGCAAGGCTGAGGGATAAGAAGGTAAAGAGGTACATGGATATCTTAAACTGTAAGCTGATCTTTTCTGCTCTGCCTTCAAATGTGGCTGGTGAGATAGAGAAGTCCTTGATCGAGAGAGGATATATTGTTCTGACCAACGCTAGCTCTCACAGGATGGATCCAGAGGTTCCCTTAGTCATCCCTGAAGTGAATCCAGAACACATAGAATTGGTGAAAAGCCAGAAAAAAGAGTTGGATAAAGAAGGTTTTATCGTCGCCAACCCGAATTGTTCTACTATTCAATTGGCCCTAGCTTTGAAACCCATTCATGAGTGGTTCGGCATCGAAAAGATAAACTGCGTGACTTTACAAGCCCTTTCTGGAGCAGGTTACAGCGGGATAAACGCACTCGAAGCCGCTGATAACGTGATACCGTACATAGGAGATGAAGAGAAAAAGATAGAGAACGAGACTTTGAAAATTTTTGGTGATCTTCACAACAGCCGAATAAAGAGAGAAGAGTTTTCGATCAGCGCTTCATGTAATAGGGTAAATGTGAGGAACGGTCATATAGAAAATGTTTCCGTGGATCTAAAGGAAGATACGAGCCCCTCTGAATTAAAAGAATGTTTAAAGGAGTTCAAAGCAAAGCCTCAAAAATCAGATTTTCCTACAGCACCGACCAGTCCGGTAATATTGTCCGAAAGAAAAGATAGACCACAGCCTAGGATAGATCTACATAAGGACTCTTCAATGTCGGTGCACGTGGGAAGGGTGAGACGAGACAACATATTAGATTTCAAATTTATAATCCTAGGTCATAATCTGATAAGAGGAGCTGCTGGGGCCAGTATTTTGAATGCGGAGTTACTATTTTCTGAAAATATAATTTAGGTGATGAAGATATGGATATGAAAAAATTAAATTTTGACTCCCGGTCGATCCATTCAGAAAGAGAAGAAAAAGAAAAAAGTAAAGAAAGGAATGATACAGTTCCAACTACCACCCCTATACATCCCACCGCTTCGTATCTTTTCGAGAATACAACAGAGGCGTCAGAATTATTTTCGCTTGAAAAGAAAGGTGATATCTACTCTAGGATATCTAATCCGACAACGAGAACTTTTGAAAAGAGGGTGGCTGATTTAGAAAATGGAGTTGGAGCTGTCGCCACCTCTTCGGGCATGGGTGCTATCAATCTCATAGTCTCGAGTCTAGTGGATGAAGAGGAAAATATAGTTTCCTCATCGAATCTATACGGGGGTACTTATACACTGTTCACCCAAAGGTTACCCGAATTTGGTATAGAGGTTCGATTGTTGGAGAAGGAAAACGACATCGCTGATAAAATCGATGAGGATACGAAATTAGTTCATTTCGAGACCATCGGAAATCCCTCACTTGAGATCCCGGATTTCGATAAGATAACATCGATAGCGCACGAGAACGGAGTGCCGGTAGTGATTGATAATACATTCGCTACGCCTTATTTATGTAATCCTATAGAACATGGTGCGGACATCGTTTGGCACAGCACTACAAAATGGATCAACGGTCATGCTAATGCAATCGGAGGAATCGTGATTGATTCGGGAGAATTCGATTGGAAGAAAAATGGTTTTAAAAATCTATTCGAACCGGACGAATCCTATCACGGGCTTTCCTTCGAGAAAAGATTTGGCAACGAAGCGTTCATAGAATACTGCAGAGCTAAAGGACTTAGAGATTTCGGTGCCTCTCCCAGCCCCTTCAACAGTTTTTTGAACCTTACAGGTTTGGAGACACTCTCCTTGAGGATGGATAAACACTGCAGGAATTCAGAGAAAATCGTCGATTTCTTAGGTGAGCATCCCAAGGTAGAATGGGTAAGATATCCAGGGCTGTCCGATCACCCTTCAAGAGATAATGCGAAAAATTATCTCAGGAATGGTTACGGAGCTGTTATCACTTTTGGATTGAAAGGAGGTTACGACTCCTGTAAAAAGTTGATCGAAGAGGTGGAATTGATCTCTTTCAGTGCAAATCTTGGAGACACTAAATCATTGATAATACATCCTTCAAGCACTATTCACAGCCAGTTAAGCGAGGAAGAAAAAAGAAAATCGGGAGTTTCCGATGATCTGATAAGGTTGAGTGTCGGAATCGAGGATCCGCGTGATATCAAAAAGGATCTACATGAAGCATTGAGTAAAGTTTGAGGGTTAAAGATGATATCAGATCATGTCAAAAAAGTCGATATAGATTCATTTGAAACCAAAGACGGTGAGAAGATACCGTTGACTTTAGCCTATGAAACCTATGGGGAGTTGAACGATTCAAAAACAAATGCCGTGTTAATATGCCATTCACTCACTCAGAGCTCTCATGTGAGCTCCCATTCCAAAGAAGATAAAGAGGGATGGTGGGAAGGTATGGTGGGCCCTAATAGATATATAGATACCAACAAATATTTTGTCATCTGCGTTAATGCCCTGGGAAGCTGTTATGGTTCCACCGGACCATCCTCTAAGAACCCGGAGACTAGGGAATTTTATGGATTTGATTTCCCGCAGATATCGATCGGAGATATTGTAGAGACTCAAAAGTTAGTTCTCGACGAATTAGATATCAAAAGTATCGAATCTGTAATAGGAGGAAGCATCGGTGGTCAACAGGCTTTAGAATGGTCTAAAAAGTATCCTTCGATGGTTAAAAGTGTAGTTCCGATCGCCGCGGGAGCGAGAGTTTCACCGTTGATACTCGGTTTTGGATGTTTATCTCAAAACGCGATAAAAAATGATCCCAATTGGAATGGAGGCGATTATTACAACAAAGACGAAAAGCCTGAAATCGGGTTAAAGATAGCGAGACAGATCGGACATCTGACCTATCTCTCAAGAGAAAGTATCAATGAAAAATTTGGGAGGGAAAAAATACAAGAGGACGATGATGGGAGGTCGAAATTCCAAATAGAAAGCTATCTGAATTACAAAGGAGATAAATTTACAGATAGGTTCGATCCAAATTCCTATCTTTACTTAACTAACGCTATGCATAGATATGACCTTTCAGAGGGTTTAAATAATGATGCAGAAGCCGTAAGCGATTTCGATGGTTTAGCTTACATCCTTTCGATAGATTCGGATTGGCACTTCACTGTAGAGGAATCTAATCACCTAGCGAACGTTTATGAGAATTCTAGAACTTTTGTGGCCCATGATACAATTGGAAGTAGATACGGTCACGATGCCTTTTTAGTTGAAAAAGATAGAGTCGGAGAAAAAATAGAATTGTTCTTAAAATATATGTTAGAGGGTTACTTTGAATAAAAAATAATTATAATTTTATTTTAATTGTAGAGGTGAATATGATGGGAAGACTAGAACGGGACTTGAAAGAAGACATCCGAGATGAGAAAAATGTAGTAACTCTAGAGGCACCACCTTATAGAGGGTCAGATCTAGAAAAATATCTAGAAAATCTCTCGAGATTAGATGTGCTTGACAAAGTCTCTTACATGAACGTATGCAATAATCCTATTGGAAGGGTGAATATAGATCCCCTTCCGATTTCGTATAGTCTATTAAAAGAGTATGAGATTTCACCGATCACGCATCTCGCCTGTAGAAATTCTACTTTGACCACTATCCAACGATGGCTTCTAGGGGCTGATAGTTTAGGGATCGATAATTTACTTGTAGTTTCGGGCGATAGTGGGTGTGGAGATTATGAAAATGAACCCACGCCTTCATACATGAATTCGGTCAAGATAATAGAAGGCGTCAAAAGATATCTAAACAAGGGAAAATTAATGCCGGATCATTCAAAAGATAAAGCGAAGGATAGTATTATCTCCAACGATATATATTTAGATAATCCTACCGATTTCACCGTCGGTGGGGTGATAATCCCTAGAAGAAATAACGAAGTTAAATACGCAAAGAAAAAAATCGATGCTGGAGTGGATTTTTTACAAACCCAGATCACTTATGATAAGGAACATACGTTTGATTTTATAAAAAAGCTAGGTGAGGAAGTTAAAAACTGTCCTCCGATCTTGATCAGTCTCAGACCCATCTCTAGTGTAGAAGATATCGAATACATCTCGGAAAATATTCCCCAAGTAAACGTCCCGGATGATGTAATTAAAAGAATTAAAACCAGCGAGTATGTAGAGGGTGAGTCAAAGCAGTTGGCTTTGGACATTTTTGATTTCATCCAGAGAAAGGTGGATAGTGAATCTATCGACGTAGATGTCGGGCTGCATATCAACCACGATGAAAAGTACAGAGTCTCTAAAAAGATCATCGAAGAGGTGGCATAGTGGAGGAACTTTATCCTTGGCCTGGTACATTCTCAACTGGCAACGAAGCATCGGCAATTGCTGTAGTTACTTTAGATGAAGAACTGGATTTTGAAGAAAAAAAAGAAGATGTAGCGGTTTGGGGTCCGATGAAAACCGAGAATTTAGGGATCGAGAGAGTCGTAGCGAACGTTATCTCCAATCCAAATATCAGATACTTGATAGTCTGCGGTGAAGAAATAAAGGGACACAAATCAGGCTGTTCGCTAGTGAGTCTTCACGAAAACGGTATAGATGAGAAAGGTAAAATCATAGAAGCCCCGGGAGCGGTGCCTTACATAGAAAATATTTCTGAGGAGGCTGTTGATCGTTTTAGAGATCAGATCGAGATAATCGACCGTATAGGGATCAAAAACAAACAAAAAATTGTAGAAGCAATTAGCAATTTTTCCACAAAGGAAAGAAAAGCTTTTGGCGATCCCTTTATAGCCATAGAGATAGATGAGAGAGAGACTCAGATAGCGGATACGGATCTAGCTCTACATTCTTCTCTCAGGATCTCGATATATGGGAATATAAAAAAGAAGGATAGGTGATAATATGTTCAATTACTCTGAAAAACAAACAAAACACGAGTTAGACGAAAAAATGATCGGAGGCCAGCCTGGAGAACATCCCACTCTTCTGATAGGAAGTGTATTTTATGAAGGGGAATTTGCAGATCCAGAATCATCCTTAGATGAAGCTTCTGATCTTATCCATCGTCAAAGGGAACTGGAAGAAAAGACCAATCTAAATTCCATGGTAGATGTTTTCATATACGATCAAGAAGAGATTGAATGGAAACTAGATTTTATGTTGGATGAAACTAACGGTATGTTTTCGATCGATGTGCCCGAGTCCGAGGTGAGGATAGCCGCCTTAGAGTATCTTGATGAACAAGATGAGCTGAACAGGATATTGTTCAACAGTATAAATTTAGGTATCACTGAGCGGGAGAAAAAGGTCTTAAAGAGAGCTTCTCCAAAAGCAGGGATAATCTTAGGGTACAATCCAAAAGATACGAGCGTTCAAGGAAGGATGGACATAATAAAAAACGGTGACAGCTTGATAGATACTGGTCTGATAGAGATATGTGAAGAAAATGATATAATTCCGTTTTTAGACCCGGCAGCTACTCCTTTTGGTAAAGACGCGTGTGAAACCTTCAGATCGATACCGGTTTTTAAAAGTGAATTCGGTCTTCCGACCGGCTGCTCACCACATAACGTGGTAGAATCTTGGCAGTGGTTAGATGAAAGAGATAACTCATATTTTGAAACCGTGGATTCTTCACTTGATATCGCTCCTATAGTTTTAGGAGCTGACTTCTTATACTACGGCCCCATCGAAAACTCAGAAAAAGAATTTCACAATATAGCCGCCATTGATAAACTTATAGCCGAAGGCTCTGAAACATATTTTGGAACCAAGATCGAAAGACCTCACCCATATTACTTGGAGTAGGAAGTGATAAGATCGACCTAGATAAAGAATTGTTGACGACGGTGGTCGGCAGTTACCCCGGTTCGTTAAAAAGGAAATATATCATCCGGGAATATTACCAGGGCAGGGATCACTTTATCAAATGTATGAAATCATCTGTTAGGGATCAAGTGGATTCCGGAATACAGGTGATATCCGATGGACAGACAAGGAAAGGTATGATTGAACTATTCGCTGATGGCCTGGTGGGGTTTCGGATCAAAGAAAGGTGTGAAATAGTTTCAAAGGTTAGACACGGGGATCCGATAACGGTTCCCGATCAGAGATTTATTAGAGGATTGATTTCCGATGAGATAGGGTTGAAAGGGATAATTACCGGTCCGTGGACTCTAGTTAAAAATTCCGTGAACCAATTCTACCGATCCGAGAAAGACGCGGTTATGGATATATCTAGAGCTCTATCTAAAGAAACTGAAAGATTATCGGATATCTGCGATATCGTTCAAATAGACGAACCGATGTTTGGTATAAATTACCCAGAATACGCCGAAGAGGAGTTGGAGATCTTAACGGGTGATACGACAATACCGACGAAATTACATGTATGTGGAGATGTTAGGGAGATAGCTGATAAGTTAGTTGAACTAAATGTAGACATATTAGATCATGAGTTTACTGCGAACCCATCTTTATTTGAAACCTATCAAGATATCGATTTTCCACAGAGGATGGCCGTGGGTGTGGTATCTACCGAAAAAGAACTGGAAGAGGTTGAAAAAATAAAAGAAAGGATAAAGAAAGCTCATGATACATTTGGGACGGACTCGATGATAGACCCAGACTGTGGTCTAAGGAATCTAGATAGATGGACTGCGAAAAAGAAATTAGAAAATATCGATAAGGCGAAAGATGCATTTTTAGATGAAATGGATTGAGAACGAATTCGACTATTTTTAATCGGTAAACAGGCCTCTAAAATCCGCAATATTTTACCAAATGAGGAGAGGATATCGGTTTACTTACAGGTCTTTATCTCGAACTGTTGGCGAGTTTTTGATCATACTCCGACAAGCACTCTTTTTCTTATCTCCTTTTTATCGTAGCCAAAGGGTGAAAGAACTTCCTCCGCAACTCTGAAGAGATTTTCTTCATAATAATCTGTATCGTAAAGATATGGGTCTTTTTCTTTCACTTTTACCTTTTCCTCCAAATCTCTACTGCCCGAATCGGTCACCAGATAATTCACGATCTGGCCAGGATCTTTCGGGAAACCCATCTCCCGATATTGTGTCAAGGCGCTTTTCATCTCTGTTGTGCCGGCATAATCTTCAGCTTTTTTCGAGGAGGTCTTGGTAAAATAGAGCTTCTCAGGTTCGACCCTTCTATTTTTCAGCTTCTTTCTTTTCTCCTTTAATATCTCTATTATCTCGGTCATCCGTTCTTTTATTTCTTCTCTTTTCCGTATCTTTTTTATCACTCTCAGTATATCCATCTGGACTTCTTTCATATACTCCGGTGTATCGCTCCTTTTGACCGCTAACCCTTTAACTTCTAATTCTCCCTCGAAAACCCCGAAATAGTGGTTCAGAGCTCCCGCACCGTCTGATTTATTTTCTGGAAAAACTATCCACTGGTAAGTACCTTCTTTTTCCAATTCCAGTTTAGTTTTCTTCTTCACTTCTTCTAAAAGCAGCGGGATATCGTCTTCCTCGCCCTTCAACCAAACCGAGTCGACTATACCGTGTAGAACTTTGAAACCCATCTCCTGAGCCGTTTGAGCAGCTTTTAGAAGCATTTCCCTACCGTAGGCGGTTATGCTTTCATGGACCTCTATACAGTTGAATCTCGCCTTCTTATAGCCCGTGTAGCCGAAACACGTCACCAACAGCCACTTCAAGATATCCGCTCTCTTTTCGAACTTTTCGTTCTTCTCTTGAAGTTGCTTGTACTCCTGTCTTCTCTTTATCAGCGGCTCGACCACTTTAGGAGTGACACCTTTTTCTCCTTCGCAGACCCGATATCCCAATTCCGGTACTTTGTGCTGATATCTAAAGCATTCCTCCAGTGTTTCCGGAGATAGGTTATATTCGTCTATTATAGAGGGGTACATGCTGGCAAAATCGAGTTTTATCACGTCTTCGTGAAAACCAATCTCTGGGTCGAATATGTGTCCACCTCTATCCGCTTTCAAGAGTTCGATAGAATCCTTGAAATTTTCAGAGAGATTGATCTTCCAGGGCACGAGATAACCTTCTCGTAAAGCCTGCTCTATCTCCATAGCGTTTATCAGCGAGCCCGGACTTCTTCTTGAAAGACGTTGTAATGGAACTTTTGAAATGCGTGAGACTTCGATCAAACCTTCTAACTCTCCGACATCGTATAGGAATGAATTCTCAGTATCGATATGGATACGCCCTTTCAAAGGATATGATGGAGGTCGATACACGACCCTTCCGTAAGATTCGTACCAGGAACCGTTCTTCGGGGGATGAAGCGCTTTTTCTCTGCCGAGTTTGAGATCGATATTATTCATTTCGGCTCTATGTGCCAGATAAGGTATTCCAAATACGTCGCCTCCCGAGGTAAATATGATATCTGGATCTTTTCGTTCTATCCTTTTATCCAATTCAGTCAGGATCTCTCCTTCTTCACCCTCTACAGTTCCTCCGTCGATCTTCACGGATGACAATTTGTCTTTCTTTTTTCGAAAATTCTCGCTTTCCGGCTTTATTTTTAGAGAGAGTTTTCTCAGCTCGGGCTTCGAGTAATGTATTTTGGACCCCTTCTCCAAACTTTTCCATCCTCCGTCCTTCTCGACCAGTGAAAACGGTTTCACGTTTTTTTCTATCATGTATCTCTGGTCCAACGGGATATCTACATTGTAAAATCGATATCTATCGAAACCTTTGAAGAACCTTAGAGCTTCCAACTGGTCCTCGGGATCGAATAATTTTTCGGGTGTGATCTTTAGGAGTTCTTTTTTTTCGCCGGAAAAAAGGTCGGTCTTTCTAACTACGGTTTCAAGATCGAAGTTTTCGTCTTCATAGTATTTTTTCACCTCATCATAACTCCCTTCCCTTGATCCTATATAAAAACTGCATCTGTAGTCTTCCTTGACCTTGTAGCATTTTTTCTGATCCCGCAGCCAAACGACCATCTTTCCGCTTTCTAGATCGGGATAAAGATCCAGTATCCAACCTTTCATATCGGTTCTTTAATCACCTTTTGGAACCAAATAAAAGTGAAAGTCGGAGAGGGGAAGATGAAAGTTGAATCTCCTTTGGAAAGATATGACTTCCCGACGTTTGAATAAATAAGAGGAAATAACTATAAAGGGGCAGATGTTTTCTACCTGTGTTATGAAGATATCTGTGGTCATCCCTACGATGAACGAAGAGGAGTCCATCGGAGACGTGATGGACGAGATAAACGAT
>CAYWJQ010000024.1:0-17095 GCA_964458595.1 uncultured Thermoplasmata archaeon | reverse complement strand
AAGGAAGGGATACTATTTAAATACTCAGAGGAGGGGTCAGTGAAAGTGAATGGGGGCTGTATCCCCTCCGTGAACGATGGGGTCTTAGCCCTGATGTAAGATAAACATCTCCAGCGGACTCGGAAAGAGCGGATCGGCACGCTATTCCATATATTCAGCGACCAAGTTCGGCGTGAGAGGATTCACCCAATCACTGGCAGACGAATTACCCAGCGGGTTTAGAACTTATGTGGTGAATCCAGGCATGACCGCTACCCGCATGACCGATTACAGCGGTACCGATCCAGGTAAAGTTGCTGAGGTCATAGTTAGAACCGCTGAAGAGGATCTCGGTAAAAGATCTGGAGCCGATGTGAACGTCCGGGACTACATTTAAGGACTCTCTCTAGGGTCTTTCTTTAGCAACCTTTCTAATCTAACCTTTTACCAACTCCAAAGTCTCTCTCATGAATGCCGGTAGGTCAGGAGGCATCCTCGAAGTGACGAGGTTACCGTCCACGACGACTTCTTCGTCCTTGAATTCAGCGCCGGCGTTCTCGACGTCGGTCGCAACGGAGTAATAGCAGGTCATCTCCTTCCCATCTAAAAGGTCCGTTTCTATCAGTAACTGGGCGCCGTGGCATACAGAGGCTATGATCAGATCGTTATCCACGGCATCCTGAGCCAGATCGACCAGGTCATCTTTTATCCTCATCCTGTCCGGTCCTCTGCCTCCAGGTATGACTAGAACTTCGTAATCTTTTACGTTTACGTTCTCGGCGGCCTCGTCACTCTTTTGTTTGTATCCGTGCTTACTCTCGTACACCTCACCCTTTTTTCCAGATACTAGGTCTACGTCAAAACCGGCTTCCTGTAACCTGTAGTACGGATATATCAGTTCAGAATCTTCGAATCCGTTCTCTAAAAGTACTATCGCTTTTTTCATATCATCACTCTCCTATCTCTTTATCGAATACCGAGTTATTAACCTTTTTGTGAGAGGTCCGAGTAAAGTCGGGATAAATTAATTTACAGGGAGGGTAATTGAACGAGAACAAGGAGGTTAGAGATAGATGCTGTTCGAAAGGATAAAATCAGAAGGCATAGCACATTATTCCTACATAATAGGGGATCAGAACGAAGCCGTAGTTATAGACCCGAGGAGAGATGTACAGAGATATATCGACCTCGCTTCTCAACACGGTATGAATATAAAAATGGTCCTAGAGACCCACAGGAATGAAGATTATATCATCGGGTCCTACGAAATCAAAAAGAGAACGGGCGCCGATATCTACCATGCCGACGAAGATCTAGATTACACTTATGGGGAAGCCGCTGAGGAAGACGATGCTTGGAATATCGGCCGTTTAAAGGTGAAAGCGATCCATACCCCTGGCCATACTTTAGGCAGCATGAGCTACGTGCTTTATGACCCGGATGAAGAGCCTTGGATGGTTTTCACCGGGGATGCTCTTTTTGCAGGTGACGTGGGAAGGGTCGATTTCTACGGCGAGGAGAACCTTGAAGAGACAGCCTTCAAGCTCTATGATTCCATATTCAACAAGCTTTTACCTCTAGGTGATGGAGTCATCATCTGCCCGGCTCACGGCTCCGGCTCGGTCTGTGGAAGTGAGATCGCCGAGCGGGAGCTGACCACTATCGGCATCGAGAAGAACAGGAATCCCAAGCTTCAGGTCGAAAATAAGGAGGAATTCGCCGAAAAAACGGCTGAGATGTTGGAATATCCTCCCTATTTCAAAAAGATGGAGAAGATGAATCTAGAACTTCCCGAACACACCTTGTCAGGAAAGACTTTGGAATATTTATCTCCACACGAATTCAAAAAGAGGGCGGAAGAAGCGGTGATCTTAGATACGAGGAAAGAACTTTCTTTCGGAGCATCTCATATACCCAGAGCTTTATCGATCTGGCTCGACGGCGTACCGAACTTCGCAGGATGGTTCTTACCCTACGATAAACCGATATTGTTGGTGGATGAATCGGGTAATCCAGAACAGGCTCTCACCTACCTAAAAAGGATAGGTTACGACAACGTTGAAGGATGTCTCGCGGGGGGTATGTTATCCTGGCATATGAGCGGAGAAGAGAGCGATTCAATCCACACGGTCAACGTTCATGAAGTCTGTAAGATCCTAGATGAAGATAAATCGGCCTATCTTTTAGATGTTAGACCTGAAGAAGAGATAAAACAAAAAGGGAACATCCAAGGCGCCCATGAATTACACGTTACAAAATTGCCAGATAATATGGACGACGTACCAAAGGATAAGCCGGTCTACATATTCTGCGGCAGTGGACTACGATCCATGACAGCAGCTAGTCTTCTGAAGAAAAACGGTTGGGAAGACCTGCACGTCGTACTCGGCGGTTTGTCCGGCTGGAGTTCGACCACGTGTCCCGTGGAATAAGCTCTTGAAACTAGAGAATTAAACCTTCAGCGGTGTTTGTACTTGTACCACAGCAGAAGGAAGGTCGGTAGTACGAACACCGCCGCGAGGAACGCGAATGTGATGCTAACCGCACTCACTTGACCGAACTGAGCCAACGGCGGGATTATAGCGAAAGACAGTATAGCAAAACCCGCAACGGTTGTAGCGGCGGAACCGAATAAGGCGCTTCCAGTATGACTCGTAGAGACACATAACGCGCATTCTGGATTCTCTATTTTCTGAACATCCTCTAGGAAACGCTGGGTGAGGTGGATGCTGTAGTCGATCCCTAGACCTACGGTTATAGCTGCGATCGTCACCGTCACCGGATTCAACGGGATATCGAAGAAATACATCGTTCCGAAGGTCCAGCTTATCACGAAGACGAGTGGGAGTATGGTGACCGCACCTAGTAATGGGCCGTTACCTAGGTAGAAGTAAAGTCCCATAAGTATCAACAATGCGATTATGAAAGTTATCAGCAAAGTCTCGAGCTGCCCTTCCTGTATCGACTGGAATATAGATTGACTTACGATCGGACCGCCGGTGACGATCACTCTATCTAGATCTTGGTTTTCAAAACTCTCAGCTGCGCTTTCCATGTCATCTTTCACTTCGTCGACCTTTTCCTCGTTCTCTGTGTCTACAGGTATCCTCAAAACCATGCCCTTGAATTCACCGTTCTTCTGGTCAAGTACTCTTACCGCGTCTTCTATATTATCTATCATATATTCATACATCGATGCTACGTTCTCTTGTGATATATCCTCTGTTATCTCACCATTTTCGAAGAATCTCCCATAGGTAGCGTTGAACTCAGGATCAAAATCGGGAGATTCCTCGTCAACCATCGAGACGGCGATCTGGTACGGTGATTCAGGTTCTCTCGCATCTACGGCGTATTCACTTCTCATAGCCTCAGATTGAGCTTGTGGTAGCTCCCGGAATACTTCGGGTTGGGTGATATCTCCTTCAACCAATATGTAAACGGTCTCTTGGCTGAAATCAAAATCTTCTACCAACATGTTCGTAGTTTCGGTGACCTCCAGGTCTTTTGGAAGAAAATCTCGGAAATCGTATTCCGCTTCCAGCTGAATCCCACCATAAACGCCCGCCGTTGTGATCATGAGAACTACTATTATCACTTTAATCGGCATCCGAGCGGCGATAGCTCCTAGACCTAGACCGTTGTTCACGCAGTCTCTGTCAGCTTCGCAGAAAGTTTCAGGTTCACCGATCTTAGCCCAGAACTTCTTACCTACGGTATTTTTCTTCTTCCGTTTAGATTTTTTCTCTTTAACGATGTCTTTTCCTTTTTTCTTTCTTCTGCTATCGATGAGCTTTTTTGAAGCGGGAAAAAACGTGAGCATTAGTACAAATGCGCTGATGATGCCTACAGCGCATAATATCCCAAAATGCCTTATCGTTTCTATGTTTGAAGTGAGATTACTCATGAAACCTACAACCGTGGTTACTGTGGTCAATAATATAGCGAATCCTACTGTACCTCCGGCATTGGTTATAGCGCCGCTGATACCGTTACCTTCTCTTATCTCCTCCCTGTATCTAGATGTGTAATGGATGCCGTAGTCTATTCCTAGACCGATGATTAAGACGGGAACGGTAGTCATCATAGGACTTCCCAAATTGAGATCCAATAACACTCCGATACCGTAGACCCAGATTATAGCCATTATGAGAGCGGCCAGATTCAGCAAGGTGTCAGTGATGCTTCGATACATCAGGGATAGAACCACTATAACAAAAATGAAAGCTATCGGCATCAATATAGCTATGTTCCTTCCAGAGGCCTCATTGATCTTTTCATTGACTATCGCATCTCCGAGAACTCTCAGATTCAATCCGTCCTCTTCTTCACTTATTTCATCCGAGAGATCCCGCAGCTTTTTCTCTCCCTCTAGGGCCTCGTCATCAGAGAGTTCGCCTTTGATCGCTATCGTCATAAGAGATTTGCTAGCTATTTGATTTTCTCGATTATAATCTTTAGAAAGCTGAAATTCCAATATATCCTGCAGAGGGAAAGCCTCGGCGAGGACCGGATTTTCATAAAATCCCGTGATCATCTCCGGCTCAAATTGATTGAAGGTGAGATTAAAGCCGTCGATTTCCAGTGTGCCTCCCATCAGTATACTCCTCATGTCCTCTATGGAAAGGGCAGATACGCCTCTCATCATTGTTTCCCGGGACATATTTCTGTTTCTAGTCGCTTCATTGATGAACGCCGCGGTAGCTATCAGTCTGCCCGGGGATGAGATAGCGTCGCTTTCTTCTTTCATGATAGAGGTGATCTCTTCCTGATCGTGGGTCCTATTTTCCAGCTCAAGTTGGGCTAGAAGATATTCCCGACTCAAAACGTTGTTTTCAGCAACGAACATAACGGTGATCCGATCGCCTTCCTCCCCGTATCGGTCGTTGACCATCGAATTCGCTTCTGCTATCTCAGTATCGGGCTGGAAACCCTCTTCTCCGCCACCCATGTCTACTTGTGCAGCGAAAAAGGACAGAAATATAGTGATTGCGACAACCACGACGAGAAAAATCTTTGACCACTCAGAAACCTTTTCTTCGTATCTACCTATGATATTCATAATTTTACCCTCGGATAACGTTGTAATATCCTCTAAATATTTAAAATTTATCACGATTCGGATATCCTGAGGTAGGGTTTAGAAAGCTCAATCATCATCTTCATCGAATAAAGCTTGTTCCAATCCGATACGTCCTTCCTCCTTCAACTCCTCTCGAAACCTCTCTGAAAACTTTTCTAATTTTATCAAACGCCAGGAGATGGGACGATCATTCGGGAAGTAATTATTCAAAAGTCTATCTATCGCTCTTCTAAATTTTCTATTCAAAAGATTATCTTTTTGAAGAGCTGAAAATAGGCATTTAGCTATTAGTTTTTCTTCCCAGTCGGGGAGTGTCGCTTTTTCCTCCTCCGCCCGATAACTACTGTTTGGTGGGTAATGATCTTCAAGCATCTCTTCAGAGTGATCAAGATCTAGATAATTCACTATTTTGTCAATGACTACGGCCCGATCATTCCTTAATTCATCAAATTCTAACTTCAAACCGTCTCGTTTATCAATTATTCGGTTTATCGTATTATACCCGTGAGCGTTCTTTACGACATCGAATATGGCAAAGACTTCTCTCAGTCCAAATTTTTTCCTCCACGGGAAGGCCTGCATATTTATAGCAGACCTCAACACGTCTTCATAGTCGCGCTGTATTCCGATGAACTTTATTTCATCATAACGATCCTCAGCCCTGTTTATGAATTCCTCTAAAAGTTCAGGATGGGTATAGAATGTCACATCTAGCTTGGTAGTCCAATAACTCCCATCTTCTTTCTTAGCATAATTATCCATTATCTCAAAGAAAAAATTGATGAAGTCTCTAGGTCGGTTTTGGTAAAAGTACTCTTTATCGCCGTCTGCAAGTTTGAAGTGATCTCCACTGGAATACAGTTCTAAGAATCGGATGAATCGATCAGTCTCCTTGAAATCACCCCAGTATCGGATATTTCTACAAACATGGCTCTCTTTGGAGCCCCAATGGGCCTTGTGCTGGGCCCCGATTATCTCTTCGTGGTTACAGAGAACATTTTGGAGCCACGTGGTCCCGTTTCGCGCTAAACCAAGACCGAATATGGGGTATACCATAGTAAATACTTCCCTGCGTCCTTTAAATACAAGGAAAACATTTTCTAAGTTTTATTTATAGTTTCGTCTACTGAACCCTCTCGGGAATCATATTACCTAGATAGACTTGTTGATATCTCGGATTTTCAATGTTTTGGGATGAAATGGAAAACTTGACGATATTCTCCCTCATTCGAAGTCATCTAATATTTGTGATTCGAATTTTCTCTCAACCTTATTACCAGCTCTTTTCATGTACTTCTTAGGCATGTTCTTTCTGAACAATTCCTCGTTCTTTCTCCGCTCCGAGTATTGGCTTTCGTAGTACCTTTCCCAGACCTCGGTAAAATCTTTTTTCTTCTCCATATCGAGTTCTTCTTTGAGTTCATCTAAGGTGCTCTCTAGACTTCCGCTCTTTTCATGCGAGACGCCCTCCTCGGTATAAATGGACACCCAGCTCTCTTCCTCGTTACCTAAAACTATGACTTTTCCGGGAAATCGTTTAGCGAACCAATCTACGACGATAAAACCGACTTCGTGTTCCGTTTTCATGTATCCGCATTTTACCTTTTCACCCAACCGTTTGAAACGGATGAATCCCTTCAACATATGTATCTCCCTGCCGGTCTCTCTTATGAGTTCCCTTATCCTGATGATTTCGTCCTTTCTCGCGGTCTGTAGGGCGTCATCATCTATCTCTTCAGCCAAGCGTATATCTTCTCTTTCCGTGTTCTTGTTCGCTTTTAACAGCTCGAGTTTTCTTTTACTCAGACTCAACTCGACCACCTATCTAGTGTAGAATGTGTCCATCCGTTGACCTTCAGAAACGTCCTCGCTCTTTTAAGAACAACACCCAGCTTTGAAAGATCGCTCCACTTGTTTATCTCTTCTTTCTCTCTAGATTTGACTATTCTCCTAGCGCTTTTAGGACCTATACCGGGAACTCTCAGCAGTCTTTCATACGTAGCCACGTTAGGATCTACTGGATCATCGAATATCCTTTTTGCTATCTCTATTTTAGGATCTCCGTCCGGAAGAAAACCTTCCTCATCGAAGGCTAGAGTTATCTCCTTAGGCTTTAGATCGTAGACCCTGAAAAGCCAGTCGGTCTGGTACAGTCGATGTTCTCTGGAATTTGGAACTTCCACCTTATCATCAAGAGGGGTCCCTTCCACCGGTTTGAAAGAAGAATAGTACATCCTCTTAACATCCATCTTCCTGTACTCCCTGAGCATACTTTCAAATATCTCCTTGTCGTTCTCTCCGGCTACTCCGACGATAGTTTGAGTGGTATGACCAGCAGGAAGACCGTTTTTCTCCATCAGATCTCTTATATACCGCTGTCTCCGCAGTATATCGTAATCGTAATGCTTTGTCGAACTCACTTCGTGAAACCTGTTCTTCGAGCAGGATTCGATGTTCAGACTGACTCTGTCAGCGTATTCCAAACTCCTCTTGATGTAGTCTTTGTCGGCTCCGGGAAGTATCTTGAGGTGGATATAACCTTCGTATTTGTAGTCCTCTCTCAAGATACGGGCCGTTTCGATCAGTTTTTCCATCATGATGTCTTCGTCTTTGCCCGTGCCGGAGCTGAGAAAGAGCCCCTCCACGTAATTGCCCTGATAGAGCGCGAGTGTGATATCCGCCAGCTCTTTCGGCGTGTAGGAGTAAGTTTTACCTTTTGTAGAACAATCGTCTGAGTTCGGGCAGTACTTACAGTCGTGGGCACAGTCGTTCGTGAACAATGTTTTGAATAGACTGACGCATCTACCGTCGGGAGTGAACGAATGGCAAATCCCTCCCCGAGATGTATTACCTATCCTCTGAAGACCTTTAACGACTCTCGGCGTGGCGGTAGACGCGCAGACATCATGTTTAGTTCCCGCGCCTAGAGCTTCTAATTTATTTAGATCAAATTCGTCCCAGTTTTTTCTCGGAGTAGAGACGTCGTACTCGCTCTTTTCGGCAAGATGAGCTATCTTATCTAGATTGGTCATCGATATCAGGAACGAGTCGTAGCGTTTTAAACATTGTATAGAGGGGTCACTGAAAGTAGATATTAATATGACTTTTCTGCTGTTCTTGAGCAATGGACGTCATACGTGAATTCGATCCATGGGACAGCGAGATGTGCACCTGCCCGGATAAATATTCGCTGAATCCGTACACTGGCTGTGGGCACAGGTGCATCTACTGTTACGCCACGTATATTCCGAATTTTTTCGAACCTAGGAGGAAGGAGGATATTGTCGATAGAGTGGAGAAAGACGTTCAAAAGCTTCCGAAAGGTTCTCTTATATCGCTTTCGAACTCCTCCGATCCCTACCTACCGATGGATAAGGAACACATGGACACGAAAGAATGTTTGAAAGTTCTGAGAGACCATGAGATCAGAGTACTTATAGTGACTAAAGGTGTCCATGGGGAAAGAGATATAGATATCTTGAAGGAAATGGAAGCCGCAGTGACTGTGAGCATCTGTACGCTGAGAGAAGAGATAAAGGAAAAGCTGGAACCTAATGCCCCGAGTGGTCAGGAAAGACTGGATCTGGTCGAAACTCTCGCCGAGGAAGATATACCGGTAGGTGTTCGTTTCGATCCGATATTTCCTGAGATCACTGAAGAAGAGATCCCTGAGATCGTGAAGAAAATCAGCGAGGCAGGGGCAGAACACATAGTCTCAAGCACATTCAAGGCTAGAGGAGACAGCTGGAAGAGGTTCAAGCTCGCGTTTCCAGATACCGCAGCTGATCTGGAAGAACTTTACTTCGAAAAAGGAGAGAAAATAGACAATAGCTATTATTTATCGGAAGAAAAGCGGATGAACATTTTGAAGAGAGTTGCGAAAAAATGCGAAGAATACGGAATATCCTTTGCCACATGCAGGGAAGGATTGTCAGGTTTAACAACTGCAGATTCCTGCGATGGGAGCCATCTGATTAAATGATTTAAAACCCATAAATAGACAAGTCTTTTTTTTAAAGCTATTCACAACTCGTATCTCAAGTTCGGCACCCTCTCTATTGTTTGGAATTCCAGTTTTTCATACAAATTTTTAGCGGGATTCTTCGAATGGGTATCGATAAAAGCTTCATCTCCACCTTCTTCTTCTATCTGATTTAAAGTGTATCTGATCATCGCAGTAGCTATTCCCTTCCCCCTCTCGTTTGGATGAACGCCGACTTCTTTTATCCAGTACATCGTTTTTCCTGAAAAAAGGTCTCTCTCTTCCCAACCACAATATCCGATAACATCTTCCTCCTTCTCAGCTAACAGGTAGGTCATCTTTCCCATCAATTCCCATCTTAGACTTTTTCCATTTCAGTGGGATCATCCCAACGTCCCGAGATATCTGTGAAGAGCTCGGCGAGAGCTTCGATTTTTTGTTTTTGCTCGGGATCTTTTAATGATTGGATTTCAAGTTGTGTATCCTCAGTTTCGGAAGTGTCTTGTAATTCTTTCTTCATCAGCAGATTGTAAGGAGCGTTTTCCGACCTCTCGAAACCTATATCTTTCCAATCTTCGGTATCACCACTCCTCCCAAAAAGTGGGGCAAGGATCATCGCCTTACTTTCTTCACCAAGGGCATCGAACTGATCGATGAATTCTTCAAAAACATACTCTTTTCTTCGCTCGATCCAGTCATAAAGGTATATGCCCCAATCATATGATTCTAAGAGTACTGCTCCTAGATCATTTCCTTTTTCCTGCAACAAATAACATCTACTCGTCACAGATGGATTTTCAAAATAGCGAAGTAAGAACTCCTGCTCATCCTTTTTGTCTGCATATTTTCCATTCGTTTTTTTCCAAAGAGGATATAATCGATCTACGGCGTTCTGACTGACTTCGTTCACTTCCATATGGGAAAATATGGTCTAGTCTTATTTATCTTTGTATATTGATCTCGTAGAGAGTTTTTATTTGATTATTTAAATATCACATGCCCCAAATGCTGAGATCGACACCTTCTAAATTTTTGTAATTCCCTTTTGAGAGCATCCTCATGTATAATCTGGTAAGTTGATAATCCATATCTTGGATTAAGTATTGAAGGACCTTTGGATAAACTTTGTTAACTGGTATGAGGATATCTAGATCTCTTTCCCAAGCGAAATCCTCCAAAGACCTGAGCAAAGTTACAAGGTCCCTGATATCATCTGAATCTATAACCGAATTTTTTATCTGTAGATAATTCCATCCGTCTTGATTTTCCATCATAGAGGAAGTTCTCACGATGGAAAAACCCTCGAAGTCTTCTCCCTCGAAGGAAAGAACTTCATCCCAGTCGTCTTTTATCGCTCTCTTTATCTCGGTTTTGTAATCCAATCCTTCAACGATAGAGCGACTCAATTTTGAAGTCCTACGAATGAATCCTTGATCGAGTTTTTCTATATTCTCTAATTTAGGCATTTTATTTGGTACATCACTAGAAGCAGAGGAAGAGGTCAATTCTTTTTTAAGCCGAAAAGTTGGCTCAGCTACACTGAAGCCCTGTGCGAGGTACATACCGATATTATCTTTGCTTTTGATAGGTGTGGTAAGACCGATCACAGAACAATCTTCTTCAAGTGCGTTTTTCGCCTTAGACAACAACCTCTTGCCTATGCCCTGACCCTGGTGATCCGGATGGACCCCAAAAGTGCCTATCCATCCTATCTCGCCCCACTTCCTGGAAAAGATATAGCCTATTATATCCTCCTCTTCGTCTTTTTCGACAACAAAACAGCCCTCCGGATTTAGCTTGAGGCACGAGACTACGTGATCTTTCTTTCTCTTCATACCCTCCGGCATAGAGAATGCCTTTGAATCCAATTCTCTCACTTCGTCACTATCCCCTTCTTTAATCTGCCTTATTTTCATGGGTGTGTATAAAATAATGTCTTAGGATATGAAATTTTTGAAGATTATTATTTGTTATGAGTTAAAAAACTGCATACCCCTCTTTCCTTCACAGTACTATACGTACCGATGGCTTATATATATTTTTTGACAACAAATAAATCTGACATCTTCTAATAACGACACGATAATATGGGATATGCAGATGATTGGTTCCTTCACCCGCTGATATCGGAGTGGGAAAGGAAGATGGTAGCGGAAGGTATGGACATCGAGAAAAAAGAAGCAAAAAGGTTAGCTGAGGATGAAAAACTGCCTATCGAGGAAGTGGTCGAATGGTGTAGCGAAGGCAGAGAAAAAAGGAAGATAGCTGATCGATTTGGTTTTGAAAATGAAAAGGTAATAGAGATAGGATCTGGAAGAGGGTACTACACTCAGTTTTTGGCTAGAGAAGGAAAGACTGTTTGTGCTTTGGACAAGATGGTTGGTGGTAGAGAGAATCATATGTGGGATGAGTTCAAAGAAGTGATGAAAGGTCATGATGTATGGAATAAGTTGATCCCAATCCAGCCAGATGCTAGAGAGATACCTGTACCAGACTATTCCTTCGATATCGCGACCTGTGCCTCCTTCTTCAGGGACCTGTATCCTGAAGGAATACAAAGAGAGATAATAGAAGAGATGGCAAGGGTGAGCAGAGGTCTAAGGATAGCGGTCCATGTGGACAAGGATTTAGACAAAGGTCAGCAGAATTATTACGACCAGTTGAAACTGAGAAAGAAGGCTCAGAGAGCCTTAGATCTTCCAAAAGAACATCGGAGTCATACTCCTTTCAAACCAACCGAAGTCAAGAGGTGGTTCGAAGACGTGATCGAGATCAAGGATACCGAGTATATAGATCCCCAGCTAAAAGGGGGATGGGGCGGAAACGTGGATCATTACGTGGAAGAACTGGGAAATTCACATCCGGAGAAGGAAGAGTTGGTAAATGAGTTAGAGGGGTTGAACAGTGATATAGAAGAATACGGGTGCAAACTCCCAACGATCATGCTGATATGGGCCTAATTGTACTATGAGCTTTAAAGACGAGTGGAGGGAGGTAGGCCTCTTTTATTTTATCGAGATAACGACAACCATAGCCCCATCACTCATCATCGGTGCAGCCATATATCTAGTAGGAATCGGCTTCACTTACATAGAGATAGGGACTATATTCTTAGTGAATCGTCTTGTCGTTGGGATCTCCGAGATACCCACCGGTATTGTAGCCGATAAATACGGGAGAAAGTTTTCTACACTCGTAGGTCTATTTATCTGGGGTGTTGCTTATACAGCTCTACCGTTACAATCCTCTTTCTTTTACCTTCTCACCATCTTCGGTTTGCTCGGTTTTGGACTCACGTTTATCTCAGGTGCTCTATCTGCATGGTTTATAGATACTCTTAAAGAGAAAGGGCTGGAAGAGTGGATACATAGATGCACATCTAGAAAGGCTAGTATCAACGGACTGAGTAGATTTTCTGCTTATCTAGTCGTGATATATTTCTACTATCGATTCTATACGGGCGGGGTTCTCAGCGATACTATCATCGGGATAATGAAGCTGTTTTACATAGCAGCTGGACTGATATTGTTGTTCACATTCTTGATAGTCTGGTGGGAAGGAAAAGAAGTCAATGTAGAGAGCAACAAAACAGAAGAAAAAAGATTACTAGGGTATATCAGGAAGACTCTAAAAAACAGCTTAGAATTCATGTATCAAAGTAGGATTATTTTGATACTAGCTATCGAGGCGATCATATTCATGTTCGCTTTCAGTGTTTTTCAGGGCGGGAAAAAGCCCTTTTTGACCGAGATTTTGAACCAACCAGTATATGTATTAAGTATACTGACTGCGGTAACTTCTTTCATCGGATTCTTCATCAATATGAAGTCGGAGGCCTTCAAAGAGTGGGTTGGTGATTATCCATTGACGCTGCTGGTCTTGACGATACCGGTCGGTGTATCTATCTTCATTTTTTCTCTCACTAGAGAACCGATCTTTGCGTTCGGTTTATTCATTTTAGTAACGGTCTTCATGGTGTTCAGAAAACCGATAAAAAGCGTGTACTTTCAAAAGAATATACCTTCAAATATAAGAGCAACTATGGGTAGTTTTTTCTCGCTGATCAATCAAATAGGCGGGGCTTTAGGAGTCCTGATAATATTTGGTTATATCGGAGATGTTTATGGTCTGCAAACTGCTTTGATGGTTGGAGGGGTGATTATTTCAAGCATATCATTTATTTATTTGATTCTTAAGAAAAAGTGAGAGAAGTACCAGATTGAATCGGTCAGGGCGGGAGCTTTGAAGGCTATCAACTCGATTACTGGGGACAGGGTCCTTTAGCGATAGACGATAATCATCTATTTTTATGCTAAATCTAGTGAATTTATCTATCATTCCCCACTCCCTGAAGAGAAGTCATCCATTGCTTTTAAATATATAAAGACACTCCAGTTAATCCTCATATGCTGATAAATGTGGAGAACTTGGATAAAACGATAAGAAGCAGGAAGCTCCTGAAAGATGTTTCCTTTACCATCGAGGAAGGTGAAGGAGTCGCATTGATAGGTCCAAACGGCGAAGGTAAATCTACATTATTAGACATCATCACCAGCAAAGATAGTTTTTACACCGGGAGCGTGAAACTTAAGAGCGGTGTATCCTACTCTTACCTCACTCAAGATATAAGCCTAAGCAATGAAAAAACGGTGGAAGAAGAACTTGAAAGTCGTGAAGATGTAAATGAAGAAAAAAAGAAAGAGCTCGAAAGGTATTCCAAGCTTCTTGACGAAGAAGACCTAACGGAAGAAAGGTACAACGAGGTTGCCAAAAAATATTCAGAACTGATGAACGAGTTCCATGATGAGAACACGGGGAGTTCAACAGGAATTGCCAAGAACATTTTGACGGAAGAGTTCGATTTTGATGAGGCGATGCTCGATAGGAAGATAGGAACTCTGAGCGGGGGAGAAAAAAGGAAAGCCGAGTTGGCCAACTTTTTCTCGGAATATAAGGATGTAGACCTTTTCATAATGGATGAGCCCACCAACCATCTAGATCTAGAAACGAAGAAGTATTTTGAAAAGTACCTCAACGACTTCGAAGGGAGTTATTTTATGGTGGAACATGACAGGGAACTGCTCGATAACACTGTGGACAAAATATTGGAGCTGGATAAAGCTGAAATAGAAGTCTTTCACGGGGACTATTCCCACTATGAGGAAAAGAAGGAAACCCGAACGATGAACAAACGTGTAGAACTCGAGAGGATCGAAAAAAAGGTAAAAAGCGAGAAAGAAGCGATAGAGAATCTGAAGTTAAAAGCGAGCGGCGGAGGCGAATACATCAAAAAGGACAGGGTAAGAAGATTAGAAGAATTGAAGGATAAAAGGGACAGCCTCCAGGATGAGATGAAAGCGGAAGAAGTGAATATCAACCTCAATCTAAAAAATACGCCGGAGGAGTATCCTCTTGTAGATGCTAGAAATCTAACTAAGAGTTTTGACGACGTGGTTTTTAAAAATATAACTTTTGATATCAAGCCCGGGAGAAAGATAGCTTTGGTCGGACCGAACGGCTCCGGAAAGTCCACATTGTTGGAAATTATTTCTAGAAATGAAAGTCCGGATTCTGGAACCGTTGAAGTGGGTGAAAAGACCAAGATAGGGTATCATGCTCAGGAATTCACTCCTGCTTCTGAAAATTATAAAGTGCTCGACGATATCTGGGAGAAAACTTACGGTGAGCACAGACCTATCACTAACACTACGAATCATCTTTCAAAGGATAAAGAAGAGAAATTGAGAAATTATCTGGGCAGCTTTGGTTTTACGGGAAACGACGTTTTCAAAGAAGTCGAAGATCTGAGCGGCGGAGAAAAAACGTTGCTTTCAGTCGCTGAGATGATGTACGACGGCTGCAATCTTATTTTATTAGATGAGCCTACAAACAACTTGGATATAGAGAAAAGGGAGAAGCTAGAGAAGTCTATCAAGGATTATGAAGGCGGGGTTTTACTCGCTTCCCACGATAGGAGATTTATCAAAAACTCTTTAGACGAAGCTTGGAGCATCAAAACAGATACGATCGAAAGATATGTTCCGGATTGAGTTCAAGGGAGGTTAGAAAACACCTTTTCTAACAATGATTATGCCTTCATGGTCCGAACGCTTAATCTATAAGTAAATATTAATAATAGGCTGAGATTTTTAGAATTGATGAAAATAGAAGAGTATGATGATGACGAGGACACTCTTAAAGAGCTATATGAACTGTGGAGAGAAGTCGCAAAAGAAAGGCCAAATACAGTTGAAAAAGATGTAGAAGAATTCGAAAAGCAGAATCTCAAAACATCTAAGAGCATTGATCTTCAGTGTTTTACAGTTTATCAAAACTCTAATCTCATCGGCGCTTCTATATTGCAGATGAGGCCCGGAGAGGCGAACCCGTTTTTGAACTTTTTAGTTCCAAAAGAAAAATTGCGCAGTGAAGAGTCGAAGGAACTGCTCGAAAGATCGATAGAGTACTGTAAAAAGGAAGGGAAATCGGAGATAACTTTATCAGCTAATATCTATCCTCAAGAAGTAATAGACTTCTTCAAAGAGCAGGGATTCGAGAAGTCTGAAGATTACCCGTCTGGATTGTGGATGAGAAAAGACCTTGAAGATTTATCTGAACCAAAGCCTCCTGAAGGCATCGATATCTTTGCAGTGGAGGATTTAGGAGGCCGAGTTTCGGCGAGAGATTTAGCAGAAGTTCAACTAGATTATACGGATGATGATAGTTTTGAGCTAGTGGATATCATCGATGAAATCGAGAAATTCGATAGAGAGCAAAACTATATTTTATACGGCATAGCACAACTAGAAGACTCTGATGAAGTCGTTGGTTTTTCAAGAACTATTTTTAAAGATCTTCTCAGAGGAGACAGTATAGCTCAGAATGTTGGTCTTGTGGTAAAAGAAGAGCACAGGAACAAAGGCATCGGTGGAACTCTCCTAGTAGATTCTTTTCACAGAGCTAAGAAGAAAGGATATGAAAAGCTGTACATCTCCACTCATTCGAAGAATCCGGCACAGAGACTGTACAAAGAAGTTGGTTTTGAACTTGAGAGGGAACATCCCAATCTATCCTATCGGATACAAAATAACACTGACTAAGGGTATTCCCCCACTATAATATCTCAGTATTTACCTCATCGATATCTTCAAAATCAGGGTCACCTGAATACAATATCTCGCAGTCGGTCAATACAGCCATCGCGATATGAATTGCATCTGCATAGGACAATTCTCTAGTATTTCTTTCATAATACTTATCGCGTAAATCCGCCGCATATTTTGCCACCTTTGCATTTACTGGTAGTATCGTCAAATTATCAAAGGCTTCGATGGTATGGATCGTCCTATCGGAAAGTTCTCTGCCGAACTTCTTTTTTATTCTATACTTGACCTCCATCAAAACAGTAGAGGAGATGACACCTTCCTTTTCTTCGAGATCTTCTATCACTTTTTCGGCTTTTTCGCTTTTCTCATCTTCGGAAAAGAACTCGATCCATACCCAAGAATCGATGAAGATCATATCAACTCAACTTGCTCCATTTGCTTTTTGAACTTTCGATCATATCTTCGATCTCTTCTTCATCGAACTGTATCTCTTTCCTTAACTTCTTTAGCTCCTTCAAAGGATCCTCGATCTCTGGGTAGATTATAGCTTCTTCCCCTATCACATCGAATGAAATCTTTTTACCCGGTTCCAAGCCGAGCTTTTCTCTGATGGATTTAGGGATAGTGACTTGCCCTTTCTTAGAGAGTTTAGCCTCTTCAGCCATAATATCATCTTTACTTTTAGATTTATTATAAAGATATTTAGTATTTTTCCTTACTATGTCTGAGATCATCGGCATTTTTCTGTGGCGTCTCTATCCCTTCCTCCTTAAGTAAGTTTAGAAAGTTGGCAAAAAGTTTCTCGAGCCCTTTAAACATCTCTTCAGGCTCCTTGAAATTTGTAGTCTTTTCAAACAATCTCTGGTAATCCTCTGGAGTCTTTTCATAACCCAGGGTTTCCCTAGCCCTGTGGAAGTAATTCCGCTCAAAATATTCCTGATTCAA
>CAYWJQ010000023.1:0-18631 GCA_964458595.1 uncultured Thermoplasmata archaeon | reverse complement strand
CGCTCTTAAAGCGAGTAACGCGGAAAAGATTTCCACTAACACGCAAGTTTCACTCGCAAACTCGTTACAACTTGCGAGGGTAGCCGAGGAATAAAATATTCCTCATTCCCCCTCACTTTATTCGCTCAAAAACCTTTCCCTCATAAAGCGAGGGTAGCCAAGCTAGGCCAACGGCGCAGGACTTAAGATCAAAACTCAAAAGGGTCTGATAAGATATCCTGTCCCGCAGGGGTCCGTGGGTTCAAATCCCATCCCTCGCATTTTTTTGTATATCTTTTTTATCTACTCTAACGAGAACAGATTCGATTTTTTTCACCTTATAAATCATATTGTCTAATACACCTTAAAAATGAACGGAAAAGATTTGTAAAATAGATATCCTATCTGAAAATATGACCGAGAGACTGAAAGATAAAAAGGCCTTGGTAACCGGAGCTTCAAGAGGTATTGGAAGAGCTATAGCGGAGACGTTCGCCGAGGAAGGGGCAAAAGTGGGGATTAATTACCACTCCAGCGAGGAAAAGGCAAGGAAAGTTTTAGCCACGGTTGAAGATCATTCAGAAGGCTTACTGCTCAAGACGGACGTCAGTGATAAAAGCGATTGTAAACGTATAGTAACAGACTTCGTGGGTGAATTCGGTGGTTTAGATATACTAGTCAATAATGCTGGCATATTAAAGGTAGATGATCTAGAAGGATCTACCGTGGATACTTTCGATCGGACGATGGGAGTGAACGTTAGAGGACCTTTCATACTGTCTAAATATTCTTTAGAATATCTTAAAGATTCAGGCTCTGGAAGGATAATCAACATGTCCTCTCATTGGGCGTTCAGTGGTGCAGATCATGGTACATCTTACATTGTGAGCAAAACGGCGCTTATCGGTCTAACGAGAGCTCTAGCTCTTGAACTAGGACCTGAAGATATCACTGTGAACGCGATAGCACCCGGCACCATAGAGACCGATATGGTCGATGAGCGGTATTCTGAAGAAGATAAAAAAGAGAGAGCCGAAGAAATCCCTGTCAAAAGATTAGGAAAACCGGAAGATATCGCAGATACTGCAATATTTTTGGCCTCGGAAGAAGGAGAGTACGTCAATGGCGAGGTCATAGGAGTTACTGGAGGAGCGACCATACATTGATTTCATAAATCCGTATTGCTAACATAGATTAATAGATATTAGTCTCCTATCTTCCGTTTTCAAATCCTATACATTTACCAGTATCTCAATGAAGAAACGAAAAACATTAATATGGATTCTTCGTAAGAGGATAACGCTGGAAAACCAAATGCCACTGTGGCTTAGGGGCAAAGCGATTCCTTGGTAAGGAATAGATCGCGGGTTCAATTCCCGCCAGTGGCTTACCTCTCCTTTGTTATATAAAGATTTAAAATATATGTTGAGATCATCGAACGATTCCGAAATTAGATATACCTCTTTTCAAGTATCTAGCAACGGTATCATGTTTGACACGAATACCATAATTTTGGATTCTGAAGAGGTCGAAACGGAAGAAGTAGATAAAGGAGAGAATGTTTTTATCCAGAGATTGATCACCGATGACGAGGGAGCCGAGAACTGTTTCATGAGAAAATTCACTTTGAAGCCCGGTGCGTTCATGCCTCTCCATGAACATGAAGTTACAGATCACGTCCAGTATATCCTGAAAGGGAAGATGAAGATCGTTTTCGGAGACGAAACCAAAGTCGTGGAAAAGGGCGACGCAATTCACATATCTTCAGATCAGCCTCATTCTTATGAGAATCCTTACGATGAGGAGATAGTTTTTCTCTGTATAGTCCCTGGAGGGGAGATAGAAACCAGTATTTTAGAGTAAAAAAACCACCTATCTTTTATATAAAAGATTTTTTTAAACCATAGACTTTATATAGTATCTATAAGATAAGGATTTGAATATATGAATGGAGGTGGAAATGATATGGAAGATAGAGAAAAAAGCGGTGCCTCTGCAGGAATGGCGGTAGCAGTTCTCGGCATTCTCATGATAATAGGATTACTGGTCCTCAAATTTGCTGGACCTGAAAGCATAATGGGTATAGACAATCCACAAGGAACATATGGATCTTACTTCCTTGGTGGACTTGCAGTAAGTGTAATAGTGATGATCATAGGAGGAATGATGGCCGGTGGAACTAAGGAAGAACCAACTGAAGAAGAATACGAGGAAGAGTTTGAAGAAGAATTCGAGGAAGACATCGAAGAAGAGGGTATCTGCCCGACCTGTGGTGCTGTAATACCCATAGACTCGGATGAGTGCCCGGAATGTGGTGAAGAATTAGAACCACCTGAGGAGGAAGAAGAGGTCGTTGAAGAACAGGAATGTCCGATCTGCGGTGCTGAGGTTCCAGCCGATGCAGATGAATGCCCAGAATGTGGAGAGCCATTAGGCGAGGAATCCGAGGAAGACGTATTCGAGGACCTATAGGTCTGAGTCTTCCAGCAAAAACCTAAAAACCTTTTTTAATATTTAATACAGTTCATAACTTTATTCTTCATTTCCTAAAAAATGAGACTATTCTATCAGTTCGTATACGGCTTTTTCATATCTATTAGAAAGTATGTCCCAATCATATTCGGTGACTACATCAGCTTGAACGACTTCGGTCAGAGATCTAGCAAGGGCTCCCAAAAAACTTTGCGTGTCCTCATATGTATAAACTCCCTTATCTTCGAACCTCTTCTCTATATCCGGCATGTTTTGACTCAGGACGGGAACTCCGCAGGCGAGATAAGTCAAGACTTTGCTGCCCATGGTCAACTGGTTCATCTTCAAAGCCTTCCTCGGGTTGAGACCGACATCCATGGCCGAAATATATGGGGAAAGTTCATCGTAGGCCACTCTTCCAGTAAAGACCACGTCGTCCTCTACACCCATCTTTCGACTGAGTTTTTTTAGATATTTTGAGTAATCGGTGTGGAGATCTGGACCGACTATCAAGAGTGTCGCTTCTGGATATCTATCTTTTATGGAGGGCATGACTTTGATAACGCTGTCTAGATCGATCCATCTTTCGAGCGAACCTACGTAGCCCAACACGGGCCTCTCAAGAGAATATTTTTTTTCTATCTCCGAAGGGTCAGCCGGGCCTATGACGTCCATATCGATGCCGTTAGGCACTATCTTTATTTCCTTATCCACGCGTTTTTTAAGATAATCTTTGAAGCCCTCGGTGGTAGTTATCAATCCTTTCGACTTCTTCAAATTGAACCGAGTGAAAAACTCGGCTGATTTAGCGGCTAACCTATCTACCGGTTTTTTATAATAGGCCGAGGCGCTCTGTGGAAAGTGATCTAAGTAATCCATGATCACGGGAGTGTCCTGTATACTCGCGACAGCGCTCGGGATTATATTAGCCGAGATGATCACGTCGTGTTCTTCTGCTTCATGGGACAATCTCTTTGAGTAGTCCTTGAAATTCTTGATATAATAACTCCCTACGTCGCCGGAATGATCGCATCCCATATCGATGAGTTCACAGTTCGTTTCTCTCTTTTTATCTTCGAACATCTTGAAATGACAAACTTTTACTTCATGCCTCTCCGCCAACCTATCGAAGATGAAATTCAAGCGATTAGGCACCGGATGTCCTATCCAATCCGTGGTAGGGATCACGAGTATTTTCATATTATCTATTATTTATCGAAAAGCTTTGAAGGTCTGTTGCCGCGATGGTCGAGATGTCGATTTTACTCTGGATATTTTCGGCTAGTTTTCTAGAGATCTCCGCGGTTTCAGGATAAAAGTGCGTTAATACCAGTCTTTTCATGCCTGTATCTTCTAGATAATAGGCTAGACTTTTCGGATCGGTATGTTTTTCTGACCTATCTAGGCTCGACAATTCGTGGATGAGAAGATCCGCTCCTTGACTGTAGTTCTCGACTCCATCACAGGGAGCGGTATCTCCAGTATAGACAACGCTTTTACCTGATTTTGAGATTTTATATCCCTGACTTATTTCGGTATGTTCCGTATTGAAGCTTTGTATACTCAGATCTTGGATCTGAAAGGTGTCTGAAGGAGGCATTACTCGAAAATCTAGATCGCTTCTATCATATTCATCTAAAACTTTCCAATGATCTACAAGCTTGTCCTTGAGACCGGGAGGGAGTAATATTTCGTATTCGGCCTCCTCCGTCCGCAGCCAGGAAGTCTTGGTCAAAGAGGGAAGATCCTGGATATGATCCAAGTGACCGTGAGTCAAACAGATGATATCTATATCTTCTATATCGATCCCCTTTTCAACCAACCTCAAAGGTACTCCTAGACCGCAGTCCATAAGGATCTTTTTCTCCCCTTCTTCCAGCAAAATGCCGGATTGGGCTCTTCCCGATATGGGGATACCTCCTGCAGTCCCTAACACCGTGACGTCCATTTTATCTGTTATATTTCAATCTCCTGTCTAACATTTAGCGCTTTCGCTTCCATGATTCAATAGTTATCTAAAAACCATTCGATGGTTTCCTCTATACCCTCTTCGAAAGGCACTTCAGGCGAGTAATCCAATTTCTCTTCAGCTTTGCTTATATCGGCGTAGTTCCTGTATATCTCGCCTTCTCTTTCCTCTCCGTATTCGACCTCGGGTACCTCGACCCCTCTTTTCTCTAATTTTTCTTTCAGTGTGGAGTAAAGTTCATTGATCGACGTCTCCACACCAGTGGCTACCTGGAAAAGTTCGAAATCGTTCTCTAGATCTTCCTCGCAGGATAGATATAATGCTTGAGCTATATCCTCCGTATGTATGAAATCCCTGGTCTGCTCACCGTCTCCGTAGATAACCGGTGTTTTCCCGTCTAAGATCTGTTTTATGAATTTAGCTACGACGCTACCTTTGTGCCAAGATTTCGGACCGTAGACGTTGGAAAATCTCAGGGCTACGGTTTTCAAAGAATAGCTCCCGGCAAAAGCGCTACAGTAACCCTCGCCCGCTAGTTTACTGGCCCCATAAGGCGCTAAAGGCTGTGGGACTTTTTCCTCGTGAATAGGCATCTCCTGTTCTCCCAAAGGAGCGGCCGAAGAGCTGAGTACGAATCGTTCTATGTCTCTCTTTACAGCTTCCCGTATTAAATTTATAGTTCCAAGGACATTTATTTTAGCGTCTTTCTTCGGGTCCTCGATAGAATCCATCACGCTCGTTTGAGCCGCTAAATGGATGATATGATCACAGTCCTTAACGGCCTTCTTCACGTCGCTTTCGTTCCTGACATCTCCCTCGATGAATTTTATCCTCTCTTTGGAATATCCTTCGACCGCTTTCAGGTACTCCAATTTTCCGGCCGTTAGATTATCCAGTACTTTTATCTCCCACTCGGTTTTACTCAATAGGAATTCGATCAAGTTCGTGCCGACGAACCCGCATCCGCCCGTGACGAGTGCTCTTTTCATCTTTTTGATTGCCTCTAACCGGTAAAAGAGAAGAAGTATTTTCATGTTTTGTTTAACTAAGGGGGTTAGAACGGCTTTTCTCGAGATACTAAAATTTCAATCCAGGGGGACCATCTTTTTTTTACCTCTGTTTTCGCCCAAAACGAGGGAATGTATAGACGTTTTTGGCTTATCTTTAAAGAGGCAAACCGTGTTTTCTATTTCCTCCATATTGAGGATCGTATCCGTAGCGTACTCGAGTTTGTCGATTCCGTCCATTGTCTCCGGTCCGATCAATATAACCGAGTGACCTCCCTGTTTCAGCGATGAAATGACTCTTCCTAATTCGGAAAAGATATCATCTCCGTAGATCATCTCCAACGTATCTAAACTCAATATCACCGTGAAAGGTTTCGAGGAATCTGAAAGTGAATGCTCGAGCATCTCTCTATTTAGGTCGTGATGGATATCTTCTCCTCCTATCAACCTGACATTTCTTTCTGAAGTTCCTTCGCCCGACTGGAGCAGCAGAAGATTCTCCATCTTTTCCTCGTCCAATCGGTCCTCCAGTAAACTTTTGACGAATGAAGAACTGGATCCGAACGGCGGGAGTACGATCGTTCCTCTGTCTAATTGACATGAATTGGTTATCATCGATAATATCATGTCATCGAAGAACTGTCTCGGTATCTTTCGGTCGACCTCGATAAGATGCGATGAATGGGTTTGGAATCCACCTGTCATCTCGTCTAGACCTTTATCACCGGTCGATATTCTCTCATCACCCGAGAGGACCAATGGCCCTTTCTCTTTCGAATCGATCTCTAGATCGTAACTCATGGTCTTCGGGATCGTTCTGAACTTACCTTCGTTGAGAGTATATAGATAAGTGGAATTTTCGACTTTTTGGGTTTTCAGCTTCTTTATCTCCATCTCTCTTATCGTTCTATCCCTGACATCTTTATCCTTTAGCTCCACCACCCCGTCGACTAGATACTCCAGGTCCGTTTTCTCCAGAGATTCCGCTATAAATATTATATTTGTGTTGCTGTTCTCGACAAGATCTTTTTGAAGAGTTCTGACTATCTTGTCCTTGGGGATGCCATAATGTTCACTCAGCGCCTTTATACTGTCGATAACTATCAAGGATTTCTCGGGTAGATTTCTATCTACCAGTTCATAGGCCCTATCCAATTCTGGAAGGGTTTTACCTATCTCGAAAACGAATTCATTTTTGATCTTCTCGTCAATCTCTTCCTCTTCAGTGATGATCTCCCCTCGCTCGACCTTCCCTTCTAATTTCTGGAGTTCCTCTCTCTGGGCCTCCTTGACTTCTTCGTCTTCCTGGTATATGCTCTCTAAAAGTTTTTTAGATAAGAAAGTCTGGGTCTTCTCGACTTCGTCCATCGACACCGACTCGACTATCTCATCGGAGTAGAAGCTGTTTAGGAGCTTTCTTGCGTTCTCGACGATCTCGTCTTTCTTCACCTTCTTTTTCAGCCAGGGATATTGCCTGAATAGGTTTTCCTCTCCTACTCTTATCGAGATGTACTCGGTATTGGTCACTCCATAAAATTTCTCCATCACTTCAAGTGCCAGCGTAGTCTTACCCACACCGGTCTCTCCTTTCAAGATAAGGGAGTGACCGCCCTCGCTCGAGAAGAAAGATCGTATTTCATCAGGTATAACAGCCTCAGCTTCCATACTCTCCGCCTTTTGTGCTTCTCAGTACAACATACACCTGTATGATATAATAGTAGTTTACGATAATAGTACAACTTTTTATTATTGAAAATGAAACTACAATTTCTTCCAGTAACTTACCGAACACAATCTAAAATAAAAAATAGTTTTAAATTTCGGTTTTTCCTTCCCGTTTCAGCATATCCATCATCTTCTCTATCTCTTTTTCGAGTTTTTCCTCGTCCTCTAGTTTTTTCCTGACTTTTTCGTTCTGTTCCATCAACTGCTTTTTACGTTTGAGCTCTTTTTCTCTTTTCTTCCGCTTGAGCTCTATCACTTTGTCCTTCATCTCCATGGCCCTCTCGTGGTAGTGGTCCGCTCTTTCCTTCTGCTCTACGAACTTTTCGTGCAGCTTGTCCGCTTCATTGGAAAGCCCTTCGATCTCGTCGTAAAGATCTTCTATATCGTCGTGATAATCTTGAGAAGCTTCGGAGTACTCGACCACCAGCTCGTGTTCTTTGTCCGCTTCATCGAAAAGCTCGTCTATCTTTTCGTCCAGCTCTTCCACTTCCTCGTGGATATCGTCCTGTTCTTCCAAAAGTTCTTTCTTATTTTCTAGTTCTTCTTTTTTCTCTTTCAACTCTTCGATGAGTTCGTTCTCTTCATGTACTGAAAGAGCGGTCGTCTGCTGTTTTCTCTCCAGCTCGTCTATATCTACTTTGAGTTCTTCGACTTTTTCGGACAAGTTGTTATCCATCTCGTCCTTTTTTTCTCTCTTGAACTCTATCAACTCTTTGGCTTTGGATTGAAGTTCGTTTCTTTTTTTCTTGTGCTCTTTAGCCTCTTCTGTCAGTTCGTCCCTTTTCTCTTTAAGATCGTTCAATTCTTCCTGTAGTTTGTTTCTATCTTCTTGAAGACTGTCTCTTTCTTCTCTAAAGAAATTTGCCTTTTCGTTAAGTTCATCCCGTTTTTCGACTAGATCTCTAAACTTTTCCTCAGCTTTGCCGATCTTTTGTGGATCTATGTCTTCATCATCAGCCATCTCTTCTCACCTCAATCTACATTCCTCTTAATAATAAGGTTTTTCCCACCCTACTCACTCGACCTCTTCATAGCCTTTGTCTAGAGCTTCGATATTGAGATCGCTGTACTCGTCAGGGAATTCTTCCTTCACGGTTTTCTTCAAACACTCGATCTCGATCTCATCGGAGATCCCTGCTAGTGCGCCCAGCAGAACGACGTTAGCGGCTTTAGAGGTGGATATATCTTCTGCGATCTGTCCTGCGGCCACTTTGTATACATCTCCCGAAATCTCCGGTACTTCGTTGACTCTAGAACTGTCCACTATCAGCGTATCGCTCTTCTCGCACATCTCTTTCCACTCGTCTAGAGTATCCTGATACATCACGATCAGATAGTCGGGTATCTCGACGGCCAACTCGTCCAATTCCTCTTCATCTGCGATCACCTCGGAGTAGGCGATGCCGCTCCTGACCGCCGCGGAATAAGACCTCTGCTGAACGACATTATAACCCTGTTCTATCGCTAAAGACCGCCCTAAAATAGTACCGGCCCTAACGGTTCCTTGGCCGGCCCATCCACCGATCCTTATCTTCATCATCTCAATTCACCCCCCTCTTCTTCGATCTGCCTGTATATCTCTTCGGTGAGTTCGGGTCTATCGACTTCTGAAAGCGTCCCGACATATATCTTGTCGGTGTCTTCCTCTTTGCTCGTATTTTCTTTATACCATTCCAGCATCTCTAGACCGTCCATCCCTTCTTTCTTGCCTTTCCTGGTGGGACACTGGGTGAGGATCTCTACGAATGAGAACCCTTCCGTATCGATGGCTTTTTCCACTTCCTCGATGAGTTCGTTCATGTGGTACGTGGTCCAACGAGCCACGTGTCCGGCTCCGGCGGCCTTTACGACCTCTGCGGCCTCGAAGCTCGACGATGGATTTCCGAAAGGCGTGGTGAGGGTCTCCTCGTCATGTTCAGTGGTCGGGGCGACCTGTCCCCCGGTCATCGCATAAAGGCCGTTGTTGATCATGAACACGTTGAGATCTATATTGTTTCTAGCTCCGTGGAGGAGATGGTTACCACCTATACCGGCGCAGTCACCGTCTCCCGAAACGACCATCACTTCGAGGTCCCGATTTCCCAATTTGACACCCGAGGCGAAGGCAATCGCTCTTCCGTGGGTGGTGTGAAGCGTGTCCACTCTCCAGTGTGGAGAAGGTATCCAGGCTGCACAGCCTATACCGCTGACCGCTACCACATCGTCTTTGGACAGCTGGCTCTTCTCCACAGCTCTCGAGAGTGAGTTCAACACCATACCACCTCCACATCCGGGACAGAAAGGGGAAGGATGTCTACGGATATATTTTTCCTTGATATCTTTACCTTTGATCATCATAACGCCTCCTTGATCTTTTCATAAACCTGATCTACGGTTGGAAGTGAATTCAATCTGTCAAAAACATGCAATTTCTCAGTTGGAACGGCTCTCTCGACCTCCATCCTGTAACCTCTCAACGATAATTCAGCTAATAGGATTTCGGAATCTTTACCTATCTCTCTCAATCTTTCCTGCGGGCTCGGCCACATGACCTTCGGTCTGAAAAAGCCCACGTCGTGCCCCTCTTCTCTGGCTCTTTTTACCGCCCCTCTAGCGGGTCTAGACATCGATCCGTATGAAACGACGACCAGTTCCGAGTCCTCGACGTGCTGTTCTTCCCAATCCTCGATATCTTTTCGATTGTCCTCTATCTTATCGACCAATCGACGGACCAAGTTATCCTGGGCCTTGAAACTCGAAGTATCTCTGGTCCCGTCGCCGAGATGGGTGGAACCTGTGACCAACAGTTCTTTTCCATCGCCGAAATCGGGCATGGGCGGGACATTGTCTTCTCTATCGGTGTCGAAGAATTTTTCCTCACCTTCCTCTGGCCTTCTCCTTTCTACTGTCTCTACATCTTCGCGGATCTTCACTTTTTCTCTCATCTGTCCTACTCCGGCGTCAGCTAAAAGAACGACCGGAGTCCTGTATTTTTCTGCTAGATTGAAAGCTCTTATGGTAAAATCGAACATCTCCTGTGCAGAATTCGGTGAAAGGGCTATCAATTCATAATCCCCCTGACTTCCGAATCTAGACTGCATCACGTCTCCCGTTCCAGGCTTCGTCGCCTGCCCGGTCGATGGTCCGGCTCTCTGTACGTTAACAACAACGCAGGGGGTTTCAGTCATCACGGCGTAACCTAAATTTTCCTGCATGAGTGAGAAACCAGGTCCGCTTGTGGCGGTCATGGCCTTCAGACCGGTCCACGATGCCCCGACTATAGATGCCATACTGGCCAATTCGTCTTCCATCTGGATGAAGCGCCCCCCGGCTTTGGGTAGTTCTCTCGAAAGATGGTTCATCACCTCGGAAGCGGGCGTTATCGGATAGCCCGCGTAGAAACCACAGCCGGCTCTCAGCGCCCCTTCAGCACATGCTATGTTACCTTCTATGAAATATTCTCCAGCTTCTTTCATCCTTCTTCAACCTCCACTTCGATAGCGAAATCGGGACAATACAGTTCACATCTCCTGCAGACTATACATTCTTCTTTTGCCACGACCTCTGGAAAATAATTACCGTACTGATTCAGATCATCCGAATCATCGAGAACATCTTTAGGACAGAATGTTATGCATATACGGCAGCCCGTACATAAGTCCCTGTCGATGTTGATCTCGTCGACTTTAGTCATTCTATCAAGAAAGCCAAAAACCTGGAGAATATAAACCTTTTTGATTGATCCCGCTCGCGATTTCAAGATGGCGGCCATCCACCGCCGCTGGACACACCGCCTGATCTCTGCTGGCTGTACTTAGATTTAGGCTCGCTTTCAGACCCGCACCTCTTACATTTCAGTTTTCCCTCGTCCGTGTATTTAGCATTATTATAGCCGCAGTTACCGCAGACGTAACCTATATCGACCCCCGAGGTTTTTTCCTCAACCTCTTCCTTTTTTGAGACTTTTTTCTTTTTTCTTTCCTTTTTATGACCACCCTGCATCCAGGCGATGAATCTCTTGATAAAATAATAGGTGTAAAAAGCGCCCACGACCATCCAGACGAGGATCATCAAAGATAGGATGGTATTGAAATTGGGTATGTTCATCATCATATCGGGCACGGATAAGAAGTCCCAGAAGAAATGCAGCAATATGGCGGAGTAGATTCCGTCCTTGACGAAAAGATAACCGAATGCGAAGCCCGCGATGAAAGTGGGAAACATCTTATATATGTTCCATCCGGGGAGATGTGCCGCCGCAAAGATCAAAGAAGAAATTACGATCAATACAGCTCCCAGTCGATTTTTTAATCCGAATCCTCCGAGGATAAATCTCTTCCAATTTTTACGTTTCTTGGCTAGGGTATAGATCGCCATCGGTAAGCCTATGAAGACAACTCTGACGACCACCTCTTCCCATACGGAAGCCCTGGTAAGACTATAGACCCTTTCCCATAGGGGAAGTTTCTCGAAGCCTGGGGTTTCGATCGATTTTCCAGTAAATCTCAGAAGCATCAGATATAGATAGCTGATAAATAGAAGAGCGGTGAATATGCAGACCAGTCTGAGGAAAGGAGTAGCTATCCTATCGTTCTTTTCCAATTTGGAGAATTTGCCGGTGACGAGTTCTTTAAAGTACAGAAGGAGGTCTTTACCGCCCTTGTAAAATATGGTGATCAAGGATGATACTATGCTGAGTATCAAAAATACGTAGAACATCGTGAACCAATACCCGCCTATACTTTTTAAACCGATCGGTATCGGAAAAACTACGTATATGATCGTTTTATTGGTCAAAGTTTTAGGCAGGATCATATCGATGGACCAGACCATCATGGCGATATTGACTATCAAATAGCCCAAGAATAGGAGCGCGGCTATAGAGGTCGCGGAATGCTTTAGAACTTTTGACATCTCGGTCCCACTTCTAGAATCCGCTCTAGAGTATCCACAATTTGGACAGATCCCGCTTCTCATCTCTGTCTGACATCTTGGACAATCCATCAAAGGTCTAATCAAAAAGACTGTATAAATGGTTTGCCTTTGGGCTAGCTCAAAATATAACGAACTTAGGAATAGAAGAGTTTGAACGAATCAACGATGATAGATTTAGTTAACCCGATTGTTTATTTTGGTAGAAAAATACTATTAAAAGATTTTGGGAAAATTGAACATTTGCATCCTCATGCAAATATTATCCTAACCATAATATATATATACTATATCTGCTATTGCCTAAAAGAGGTTGGATGATGAAAACGGAAAAACTCATCACGATCTCAGTATTAGTTATACTAGTCACGGGAGGAATGCTGAGCGGAATACGGAATGTCGATGCTGAGAGTAAAAATGAAGAAATGAATGAATCGATTCAAAAAGTAGGTAATCTTGATTCAACAACCTTAGAAAAAGCTAGAAAAGCTTTGAGTAATAAAGAAGTTAGGCAAATATTGAAAGAGAAACAAGGTATAGACGGAAAATCCCTCAATAAAGTAAGAAGATTATTAGCGAAAAAAAAGCAATATCAAAAAGAATATGAACCTAAAGCATCCTGGTTAGCTATTTTGCAAGGGGCAGTTAAATGTTTCAATGTGGGGTTCAATCTTCTATATGAGGCAGACAAAGAGGTGACCAATGGTGTAACTTATAAACAAGTTAAAACAGAAGATATAACTTTTGCTGATTGGAATCCTGTTTCTCAAGATGGGGTATATCATGTTACAAAATATATGCCAGCTTGGAAAGGTCAAACAATAAGTGTACATCCTCATACGTTGGTAGCCGTTCCTCTTGATAATGTGAATGTCCAATTGACATACGCTTGGGATACTGAGATAAGGACTGTAGACCAAGCTTCTATATCTCACAACCAATATCTGTTTACGTCGGTGAATCATGATCTTCCAAAACAAGGATATAATAGTGACGGACTAAAAATAACATGGAGTAATGATGATTGGCGAACACATGAGTTATATCAATGTTCTTATACTGATAACAGTGGCGTAGGATGTCCGTTTGTAGCAACTTGGAATGGTAAAGAATATAAGCCAGAAAATAACATTTTATGGAAGTCTGAGCGAAAACTTGGAGCCAGAAAAACAATTGACGTGAAAGACAGGTATTTAATTGATAAACCGAGTGTAAAAAACAATCAGTATTCCCTTCAATTACAGGAATTTGAACATGAAATATCATACATAGATCAAGCTAAGTTGATGGCAGTAGATCATCCTGAAAATACGGAAGTTGCGGTAACTCAAAAAGGAAAAATAGTAACCTATGAGGGTACTTTAAGGCCAAATAGTGTGAAAACTACACTAGATACTCAAATGATGAATACTCTATCTTCTAAAGAGGACCAATGGATTAAAGTGAATGCTGGTGATGAAATAACCCTTAATTATACCCAGACATTAAAGAAATCAACAAGAATGGACTCTATGCGGATTTTATTGGTCAATATCAGCGCAAAAAAGTCCGTTCCTGATATAAAAGTATATACTGGCGAAACGTGGACGGAAGTAGATTCTATCTTACCTCGAGCAAACGGAGGGATTCAGGCTATTGATTTAACAAATTCAACGGGACAGAATCAAATACAAAAAGTTGAAATGAAGTTCAATGGGAAACACAAAATAAGCCAAATTGGTCTTGCTGACTTGACTGATGCTCCATATAGTATTCAAAAATGCTCATTGGCCAATAATCTTCAATCTTCAAATAGAAAGTTGTATAACGATTTACTCAGAGATGATCAAAAATATGTTAGTCTGAAACCGGGTGATAAGATAAATTTGAATTATCAAATACCAGATAGAACTCACATGGATAGAGATTTGATGTTGGTATCTGACGGCTTCTATACGAGATATATACCTGCTGAGCATTCTATTGATGGAGTAGCAATGGAACATCTATCCAATGGTACACTTTATACTCCGATGCTTGATTCGTATAGTAATATAAAGAAAATAAAATGGATATTCAGTGATGGCACAACCTCTAGAGCATTTCAACCATGCCATGAAACTAATGACACCGATGGATTGAGGAAACGAATTGGAATGTCTAGAGGGATGTTGATCGTGAATTATAAAAACGATGAAAGTAAGATTATAAGATTTACAGAGGGGTAAAAACATGATCCGAGAAAAAATATCAAAAGTCATTATATTTTTTATTTTATTTCTTTTAATTTCTAGTTCTCTAGGCATATGCAAATCCAAAGGATCTATGAAAAGTTCCAAGATTAAGGCTATTGATAAAATAATAGATGAAGGAATGATGGCTGGGGTAGGTGTTTCCACAGCAATTCAGACTGGAAAAAATATTGTGCATCTGTTAGGGGTGGATAAGTATGAAGAAGATCAATACATGGCATATAATCTTAAAGAACATAAATCGAAAGTAGTACTAGAAAGCAAATCTGAGGGGTTACCAATAGCAGATTCATTAGGAGCAGTTTCTACTGAGGAGAATATATACATCTTTGGAGGGCGGGTAAAGAGGGAAAATGGATATGAATCAACTGATAGGATATATAGATTTGACTTAGATAATAATAAATTAAAAAAGTTGAATATTTCCCTTCCTAGTAATGAAACAGAAAAATCGACCACTGAAGCACATTCAAGATTAGCCGTAGTTTGGGCGAAAAAAAGAGCTTACTTATTCATGAAAAATCGTGTTTATACTTTTGATCCAGATGAAAAGGCTATTAAAAAAATTGATGAGGTGTATTATCCAAATGATTTTTTTAAAGGAATTCAGAATAAAAATACAGTATATATGGATAAGAAGGTTTACTTTTTGAGACAAGATGATATATATAAATATGACATTCCTAACAATAAATTATCTAGAATTGGAAAAATATCTACAAAACATCCTGATTTATGGAGAAGATCTGCTGTTTCTACGGGAAGGTATATTTACATAATGGGGGGTGGAGGCCTAGGGCAAAAAATAGTAGATGAAATCATAAGATTCAATCCTAGAAACGGAGAAACCAAAATCCTTGATACTAGACTTCCGAAACCCTTTCATGGATGTAATTTAGTCCATGCTGGAGGCTACATCTATATCTTTGGCGCATATAAAAAATTTGATCCAAATAGTAAACATGGTAGGAATGTGAACAAGATTTTTAGATTCAACTACCAGGGTTTAGAGTCCAAAGACAACTACCCAGGAATACACGAGGAAGATAGTTTACCCACTTATTTTATAGGCTTAATCGCTACAACAGTGGTTTTAACGGTTGGTGGAGCGGGATATTTCTGGAAGTACAAAAGATGATGCTCTACTTTTTCATTTTTTTTCATGAGTTGCCAGCTATCTTATAAAAAGAAAAAAAGATTAGATTGTAGGTCTATTCGACTTCTGAAGGAGTGACCTTTTCCAGTTCTCCTTCTTCGACCATCTCTTCTAATCTATCTCTCAGCTTGAATTTTTGAACTTTTCCTCTTCCAGAGACGGGCAGTTCCTCGGTGATCGAGACATATCTGGGTACTTTTGCACTGGCTATCTCTCCGTAGACAGAGTCGACCACGTCCTGCTTTGTCAGATCGGCGTTTTCAGTAGGAACTACGGCGGCGGCGACGACCTCTCCGAGATCTTCGTCCGGAACGCCGACAACAGCTACTTCTTGAATCTCGTCGTTTTCGATCAGATACTCTTCGATCTCTCTAGGATAGACGTTCAATCCACCGACGATAACCATGTCCTTTTTCCGACCGACGATCTTTACATAACCCCGCTCGTCTCTCTCCGCAAGATCACCGGTATGAAGCCATCCATCTTCGATAGAGTTCTCGGTAGCTTCGGGCTTGTTGTAGTAACCTTTCATGACGTTGTAACCTTTCACCAGAAGCTCGCCGGTCTCTCCAGTCTCTACCTCTTCACCCGTATCATCGACGATCTTTATCTCCTGGTCGGGCATGACGGTTCCAACAGTTTCGACTCTGTCCTCTACCGAATCATCTAGTCTCGTCATCGTGACTCCGGGAGAAGCCTCCGTCAATCCGTAAGTTATCAACACGTTGCAACCCAGGTCGTTGATAACCGACTTCATGGTCTCTACGGGACAGCTGGAACCGGCCATTATCCCGGTTCTCAAACTGCTGGTATCGTAGTCTTCCTCTTTTATCACTTCCAGTTCCCTGATGAACATGGTAGGAACGCCGTGGATCATAGTGGCTTCTTCTTCCTCGACTAGATCCAAGGCGTCATGCGGCTCGAATTCGACCAGCGGGATCATAGTCCCTCCGAAGACGACCATCAGCGTTATACTCATCACGTTTCCGAAACAGTGGCTGAACGGGACCGGGATGACAAGCTTGTCGTCTCCTCCGGTCTTCAATATCTCGCCCTGATCGTGGGCGTTCTTGACTATCTGATGGTGCGAAAGCATCACACCTTTAGGTTTTCCGGTTGTACCTGAAGTATAGAGTATGAAAGTAACGTCGTCGGGCTCCGTTTCTCTCTTACGCTTCAAATAATCTTCATCATCTTCCCAATCTTTTCCATTTTCATAAGCCTGATCAAAGGTGAAAGAATCGAACTCTTCACTCTCCCCTTCGATCATGACCACAGTATCTAAATTTTCGAGATCTGATTTTTTGTCCTCTAATACCTCTAAGAAGTTGTATTTTCCGAATTCTTTGGTGGTGATAACTGCTTTAGTATCGGAATCATTGAACATGTATTCGATCTCGCCGCCCTTGTACCAGGGGTCTGTCGGAACGACTACTGCTCCTATCTTGGGGATCGCGAACCAAGCTATGATCCATTCCGGTAAGTTCGGGAGCCAGATAGATACCTTGTCATCTCTTCCTATACCTCTCTTCATCAAAAAATTGGCTAAACGCTCTGCTTTTTCGTTGAGTTCTTCATAAGTTATCCGTGTATCTTCAAATATCACGGCTTCTTTATCGGGATGTTCTTCAGCCTTATCTTCTAACAATTGACCGATGGTTGTTTTCATGCTTGCACCTCTTAGAGGTGAAACAAAAATAACGGATATAAGTGTTATGATTCTCATCTATATAATTTTTAAAGGATTTATTTTTTCCTAGCGATAACTACATATCCAGTATGTCCAAGCATCTTATACGAAGGGCGAACACCTTTCTTCTTTACGACCATATCTCTTTCTAGATTTTCGAAACTTTTAACGTCTATATAGTTTTCATCCTTCAACTTTTTCACGATCTTTTCCATCTGGTTGACCGATGGGACATACGAGGCGAAGAATCCCCCCTTCTTGAGGGAATTTTCCGCGGTCCGTACAGCTTCCCACGGCTCTGGGATATCCAGTATGAAAGCGTCCACGTCTTTCTCTTCGATATCTTCTGTGATATCCCCCTGTTTTACCGTACAGACCTCGTCCAGACCCAATTTATTCAGATTATTTTTCGCGGTCTTGATCGAGTTCTCCTTCAACTCGTAGGTCACGACTTCACCGTTTGGTCTCACACTCTGGGAAAGTACAGCGGTCAGGGCACCCGATCCAGCCCCTGCTTCTACCACCTTTTTTCCGGAGGTCAGATCGCAGTAGGTCGCTATCAATCCGCCTATCCTCGGGATGATGACCTGTGCTCTCCTCTTGATAAGATCATCTATGTCTTTCATAGCCGGTTGGAGAAGATGATAACTTTTCTTGCCCAGATCTATCTCTTCTCCCCATTCGGCCCCGATAAATCTCTCCGTATTAAGTACACCAACTCCCGATATCTTTTTTGTGGAACCGTCGACGTTGCATAGATGTTTTTCATCTTCAGACCAAAGCATGACCGTATCCTTTTTTTCTATCACTCTTATCCGACCTCTTTTTATGATTACGGCGCTCAAGATTCCTAAGCGAGTTAAACGATAAAAAGCTGACCCCTCGGATTCACTTGTAGGTCCGACATTGGGGGCAGTAATAACTTTCGGTTTCCTCTTTGTACTCAAGTTCGCTACCGCATTCGCTGCACCTATTTTTACCGCCGAAAGGGATGATCTTAGAAAGCAGACTTCGCTTATTTTGAGAAGTCTTTCCGAGCTGGTCCGGGTCGATTTTAGACCGGTTCATCTCCTCTTTAGCTACATCCGACATGGAATCCTTTTTATCCTCCTCGGACATCATGGTTCCAGACCCTGGTAAAAGCAGAGTGAATACAGTGTAAATGAAAAGTATTCCGGTCACACCTCCCAGGATAATAGTCGAATTGATCAGATAAAAGTTCAAGAAAGATTTTGAAGGCAATATAACGGTTATGGTAAGAGAGATAACAGTGAGTGTTAGGAACAGAAGAAACACCTTCTGGATTTTCATCAATCTTTTCATCCTGGTCCCTATGTTATTCAATATGACTTTAGGAGATTTATAATCTTGGTTGTTTTAATATAATCTCTGCAAGTTAACAGATAAAAAGAATCTTTACAGATCAGGTAATTGACTTGATATTCAGAGGCTGTCAAATTTATAGTGATGAATAATTTTGTAACAATATAA
>CAYWJQ010000022.1:0-22292 GCA_964458595.1 uncultured Thermoplasmata archaeon | reverse complement strand
CCCTACGATGAACGAAGAGGAGTCCATCGGAGACGTGATGGACGAGATAAACGATTCTCTTTCCGGTAAGGATTACGAAGTTCTGATCGTAGATACTGAATCCACTGACAGGACTCGCGAGATAGCCCGTTCGAAGGGGGCTAAAGTCGTAGAAGAGCCCAGGCGCGGCTATGGAAGGGCGTACAAAACGGGATTTGAGGAAGCCGAAGGCGACATACTGGTTACATTGGACGCGGACTGCACTTATCCCGCTTCTAAAATACCCGAGCTCGTAGTGATGATCGAAAAAGAGGGTTACGAGTTCATCAGCACGGATAGACTTTCGAATATATCCTCAGATGTGATGGGTTTGATGCACCGTTTTGGAAATTGGGTGCTGAAAACCACGATGAATCTTCTATTTAGAACCGATCTAAACGATTCTCAATCCGGCATGTGGGTATTCAAAAAATCAGCTTTGAGACATCTTAACGTGACCAGTGACGGTATGCCTTTCTCTGAAGAGATAAAGATCGAGGCAATCCGGAAAGGTGTCAAATTCGATGAAGTGCCCATCGATTACAGAAGTAGAAAAGGAGAAGCTAAGATACGCTCCTGGAAGGATGGCTTGAAGAACTTTTTCTTCCTCTGGAAAAAAAGACTCGGGTTGGTCTGAATAAAATGGAAAAAGTGAAGATATCGCCCTCTATCCTGTCGGCGGATTTCTCTAATCTAGAAAAGTCCATAGAGACGGTAAGAGAGACAGAATGGCTTCATCTGGATGTGATGGACGGTCATTTCGTACCTAACCTTACTTTTGGACCCTGCATTATAGAATCGATAAGGGACGAAAGCGACCACGTTTTCGATACTCACTTGATGATCTCTGATCCGGAAAAGTATTTAGAGGAGTTCGTCGAAGCCGGTTCCGACATAATAACTTTTCACGCGGAAGCCGTAGACGATATGGATGGATTGACGGAAAAGATAAAAGAAAAAGGGACTAAAGCGGGTATAAGCTTGAAGCCCGATACTCCCATCGATGTTCTTTCCGACGGATTGATCCGAAAATTGGATCTCATATTGATAATGACCGTGGAACCCGGATTCAGCGGGCAGTCTTTCATGCATGAAGTCGTGCCGAAGATAGAGAAGAGCAGTGAGAAGATCGATGAGCTTGGCGTTAACGTGGATATCGCGGTCGACGGAGGGATCTCTCCAGAAACTGCACCTATCGTCGTAGAGGCCGGGGCTAACGTACTCGTTTCTGGTTCCTCAGTATTTGAAGGAAATGTAGAAAGAAATCTACAAGGGTTGAGAAGATCCGTCCGATAGAGATATTCACCTTTCCCAGGGAAAACGCCTGTCCAAAAATTCTGTAAGACTCTTTTTTTCTTCGTGGATCAATTCTTCAATCCCGACGAATTTGGCCTTTTCCGGGATCAAATGATTGATGTCGCTGCCCAAGTCGAGTTCATCCATCGTATCCGTGATGGCTTTTTCAGCTTGGATGTACTCTCTTTTCCTATCCACCCACAATCTGTCCTCTTCTAGATAGACCTCGTCGAAGTATTTTTCAAGAAAATTTTCAGTATTTGAGACCCACACCGGAGGGCCTTTATGTTTTACAACGTCGGGAAGTTGTTTATTTTTAAATTCAAAGATGAAGGATAACTTATCCTTTTGGACGAAAAAGTCCGAGTGCAGCACATCGAAATCTTTGTGCCCCAATTGATGGACCAATTTCCGGAGGCATTTTTGAACTTGCGGATAGAGATTGTCTTCGACCACGTCGGGCCTGGGTATTTTCACTCCCAAGAAATCCGTAGATCTCGATTCAATTTTATCAAAAAGCTCTTCTTCGCTCTTTGTCTCGAATCCATCCGGAAAGAAAAATTTCATTTTCGGCTCTTTCAAAAATTGTTTGGATGAAAGTATGAAAAGTGCGAATTTTTCCATCGAAACCGGCGCGGCAACGTTCCTTTCTGGATCTACTGGATCTATCACGATCAACGGATCGTCGAAGTTCTTTTCAGCTTCTTCTATCTCGATGGTTTCACCTGGCTTCCAATCTCGAGCGTTCCGGAGAACATCCTCGAAGGATCCGTATCTGAGTATTAAAAGCTCGCATAGATAGCCAGAAAACCCCCATACTTTGGCTTTAGCTCCGTATGCTCCGATACCTTTAAGGAACGCCTTCAAGAGTATAGCCTCGTCTTTCTGTTCCTCCCTCATCTTTTCTTTGATATAATCCGTATGGAAAGGCGTCCTATCCACGGCTGATTTCATCTCGGAAACATCTTCTATATCGTAGCAGGGCACGATATCGACTTCGTATCCTTCGTAATCGCCGTATATATAAGGGTGTTCGGCGTACTTCTCCTCCGTATCCTGTAATATATCTCTTCCTATCTCTAGGATCTCTTTTTCCATCGTTCTCCTTGAGGTTGAGAGCGGATATTTTACGAAGATATCTATATCAGGCTCTTTCATACAGGTCTCTTTCGAAACAGAACCTACCAACCTGGGCTTGTTTTTTTTCTCCAATCTTTCTTCCAATCTTTTCAGTATTTCATCGCCCGTGGTCTCTATAGATTCTCTTTCTTCTAGGGAGGGTTTGACCCGGTTTAAGACCTTCTCTTTTAAGTTTCCGATCTTCATATTATCTGAAGTTTGATTCGAAATCATTTGGGGCACTTTAAAACTTTCGTAAGAAAAAAGGGTAACTATGATCGGTATCTATCTCTCATACACTTTTAGAATCACTTAGGTCAGATGGCTACCAAAGTCCGAGGTGTTTCCACCATCCGAGCCCGGTAGTCATGAACACAGCTATGCCGATCAGGTTGAGGATCCCACTGGCTTTGGTGAAATCCATCTTGTCGACATGACCGGTCGAATAAAGCGATACGGCACTGGATGTTTCCACCGCGAACATGAGAACAAATGCGCTGGCTAGAGCTACGGTGAATACTGAAATGACCAGAGAGAAACCGATGCCTATCCACGAACATCTATCAGGTGAACAAAGACTTTCTTGCATAAGGATGCAATTATGCTAAAGGTTTATTTACGATTATTCAATTGAACACATGGCATATTATAATTAAAAGAGTTGGTGAATAAATCGGATGCAGCAGAGAGTAAAAATTGTAAGAGATCCTGAAGATATCAAGGTTTGTATAGAAAAAACGAGAAGAAAAGTTCTTTCTTTACTCAGCGTCAAAAATATGACGATATCCCAATTGTCGGAAGCCTTGGGCAAAGATCAATCCACACTATATAGACATATGAAGAAACTCAGGGATGCCGGTTTCGTCGAAGTAGTAGATGAGAGAAAAGAATACCACATCCCTGAAAAGATATATGGAAGAACGGCTAAAGAACTTTATCTGGTACCCGAAGAGACAAATATAGATGAAGAAAACCTGGAGATAGGTCTTCAGAAGGAAAATGTGAGAAGAGCATTGAAGATACTGGATTCCATGGGCCATGAAAACGATCAATCCGAAGAACTGGTTGAAAAATGTACCCAATGTCTATTCAAGTTGGACGAAAAGGTCAGCAGTGTTTTTGAAGAGTCGGATGAGATGGAAGAGGTGGTAGACCCCTATGCGATGAAGGTCGTGGATAGACTTCTCCCACTGCTTGAAGAAGAAACCAATCCTGAAGTAAGCGAATTGAAAGAAGATTTGAAAGAGTATATAGATATTTAAAATCTAACCCCGGTGGTCGGGAGATGAAGGATCGATTGAAGATCATAGATGATAAGGAGGCTATCAGGTCTTTCACCCAAGAAACCCGAAATAAGATATTGTCTATTCTTAGAGCAAGAAATAAAACGGTCCCTCAGATAGCCGAAACTCTAGACAGTGACACCTCGACAGTATATAGGCATATTAAAGAATTGGAGGAGCATGATTTTATAAAAAAAGTTGGAGAAAGGCACGAAGAAGGTAGGCCTAAGCACGTTTATGCGCGGACCGCTGAGTTATTCTTGATGCTCCCCGACTATGATGAAATCGAGCAAAGCTCGACACCTTTTATTGATGGAGAAAGCGACGATGCCGAAAAGGTGATAGCTGAACTACGAAGATCGAACAAAAATTTCCGATTGCCCGATCAAGCGATCGAAGATTTTTCGAGTCTTTTCAAAGAGATCGAAGGGAAGTTGATCGAAGATATGGAACGAGAAGGATCCGAGCTAGATAATCCAGACATGATCCGGATAGCCTTCATCTTATTTCTATTCGAGATCGGAAAAAACGAAGAGTTGGAATCGAAGCTTGAGGATTTTCTAGAATAGATAGCTGGAGCTTTCGATGAAAAAAGTATTATACTAAATGCTATTCTAAAGATTGACGACATGATGGCCGTGGTGGTGTAGCTTGGCAGCATGCGGGACTGTGGATCCCTTGGCTCGGGTTCAAATCCCGACCACGGCCCTTTTTGAAGGGATTTGTTTCACGAATCAATCCCTGATTGATGAGCAGTAGGAATGGAGTTCCTGCCTGAATCCCGACCACGGCCCTTTCGATATTTAAATAGGTGGTTTCAAGGCTCAAGCTACGAATACATAGTGACATCCTCACCTACCAAATCTGACGATTTGGAAGGTGCTTCCGACCGTTTTAGCATAGGTTACCACCTACCTCACCGACTTGCGTTGCAGAGGTCGGGTCAACAGTAGTGGCTTCGGGTGTTGTCACAACACCCCTGACATCAGAAGAGGTCTCGTTGTACTTTCCGACGCCCCGTCTGGCTATGTTATGTGCACCGTTCTTATCACTATCCACTTCAAGTCCACAGCTATCGCACTTGAATCTACCTTTGGGTCTATCTCCAATTTTACCACATCGTGAACACCGTTGAGAAGTGTACGCTTCACTGACCTCTATAACCTCTATACCTTCCCATTTAGCTTTGTACTTGATGTAGTCTCGCAACTTCCAGTGTGGAAAGTTGTGAAGTTTCCTGTTCATCTTCTTGCCTTTGTCCTGTTCCTGTATATCATCGAGTTCACCGAGAACAATCAGGAGGTTCTTCTCTTTTGCTGTATCAACTATCTTCCTGCTTATCTGATGACATATATCGTCTATTTTGTTGCTGTCCTTATTATCCCATTTCCTTCTAACATAGCCATCCGAACAATTCCTGCGAAGGAAGTAATATTTAGCCTGTATATCACCTATATGAGTGCCGTAGCAACAGGTCTGACGGTCGGGCAGTGAGACGCTCACCGCAAGTTTATTCAGACCCATATCAACGCCTACAGCACCGTCATAGCTCTTTACAGGTTCTACTTCCTTTGAGACTGATAGATGAAGTTCAAAACCATAATCTTTCCTAACAATCTTTGAATCCTTGATATTGTATTCTTCCTTTACCTCTTCGTGTGGCCTCACTGGTACTGTTATGCCACCATAGACATCCTTCACTGGGATTTTTGCCCAGTAATCGAACTCTGTAGTATTCTCCGCTTTCTCAACTGAAAATGTGTCGTTCCTCAAGTGCCAAGGATATTCTTTATCATCCTTCAAGTGTCCCCAATCGATGTATTTATCCACCGCTTGGACAGTAGCTGAATATATATCAACCTCTTCACCGTTGATATATCGTTGAACCTTATCATACTCTGTCTTGAGAGCTTCTAATTTAGCTTTGTTTGGTTCAACGATCCTACAAGTTATGGTTTTTTCTGCCTCCATTCAAGTGTGTATCTGTTTCTGTCTATATAACTTCTTATCATAGGGGGTAGTGAAAGTGAAATCATAAGACTCTAATTCATCACCCACCTATTCGCAATGCTAATGAGGATTTAGAGGAATTCTATTCCTCGCTAAATCAAAGATTTAGGAAGGTGACTTCTTGGGTAAAGAGTTAATCATCCGTAATAAAGGTCTGATATAAGATGGAGTGCTGCGTGGAAGAGTGTAAAAAAGAAGGAGTAAAGTACCTAAGGTATACCGTAAATGCCGACAATGAAAAAGGATATTTGGTCATAAAATCCCCTGTATGTGATGATCATTTTGAATCAGCCGTAAGTGATGAGGCCTGAAAACTAAAAGAGATTTTAATAAATAATTTCTATTGATAGATTTTCTTGAAATTCTAACATTTCACTCGGACAGCCTTAATTGTTACTGCCTAGAGCTATGGATATTGCCTTCATCTATTGCTTTCCAATAGTTTACAAAAATAAAAAATAAAGAGGTTTCTAGGGTTTTCTTACACTCCGCCTAGGGTTCCCAACATGTTCAACATATTGAAGGATAGGAACAATCCGAGAAGTATCGCCGTCGCTATCAGCATCCAAGACCGGATCTTTTTATCCAAGTGATCGGCAGTCAATGCGCCCTTTACCAGACCTAGACCGATGAGAAGTACTCCGGTATAAGACAATAGCATGTAGATCCCCCTGAGCATCTGCATCGTATCCGGTTTTATATCAAAGCCCATAGCGGTCGTCGATAGGATTATATAACCTATTATCGCCAATATGAACCCTATGGATGTGATGTAAAGATAGTCTTTTGAGACTTTAGATTTCTTGGTTTTCGATGTCTTTTTAGTGGTTTTTCGACTGCGGGTCGATGGTTTGGTCTGAGTAGAGCGCTGTTGTGTCGGCTGGGGTTGTCGAGAAGATTTTTGGGGTTGCTGTTGTTGGGCTGGTTGAGAACTTTTAGAAGTTCTCTCTGACCTTTGCTGTTGTGATTGAGGCTGTCTTGAAGTGGTCTGCTGTTTTTCGGGAGATTGCTGTCTCTGTTGCTGCTGGGGCTGCTGTTGTTGAGGCTGTTGCTGCTGCTTCTCATCCTCTTCCATCCACTGAAAAGTTCTTCCACAGTCCAGACAGCGGCCGAAGCCGTCATCGTAAAACTTCACGTTCTCGGAACCGCATTTTGCACATTTACCTTCTTGAGGTTTTTCAACCATAAACTCACCGAACTAACAAAAAATACAAGATTATATATGTTTTTTGATGAAAACATCCTTTTACTCGATTAGTTTGAATTTACAGTGTTCTGCACCCGAGCCGTGGCATTCTAGTTCATCTAAAGTCACTTTCTTCCCCAAGCTCTCTTCGATGATCCCCTCTATCAATCCTTCGTCTAGGGAACACAATGTTTCGCCCACGTCGGGCATATCCCCACAATCGAAACATTCTTCGATCACTAGATGTCCTTCATCATCGATTTTGATGCTGCCCAGACCGGTGGTTTCCCAGAATTCGTTCATCTCCTCGAATAGTTCCTCTTTGTTTTCGACCGAAAAATTTTTTCCTATGCTTTTACCGGCGTCTCTACCTATCTCTTTCAATGAAGGATGGATATCCAAACCAAAAGATATGAGTCCATATCTTATGAGATGAAAAAAGCTCTTCAAAAATTCGTACTTTTCCCCGCCGCATTCTTTAAGGTTATCCAATATTTCTCTATAATGTTGATCATAGGGAGGTTCGGATTTACCTAAAAGTTGAGAGGAAAGATAGAATATTTTTCTTCTCTCGTCTTCTGAATCTCTTTTTTCATCGATTATACCCAGGTCCTTGAGATCGGATAGGTGTACGGACAATGTAGACTTGGCCTTGTCCAACTTTTCCCTTATCTCGGCATTGGTACTTTCTTCTTTTTTCAATATATCTATTATTCTGTTCTTTGTCCTGCTTTGGATCATAACCACGCCTTTATCGGTCGAGAAAATCCTGGTGTCTCCAGCCATAGTGAACGCTCTCGTTAAAAAAGAAGAGCCCTGCATATAAGTCTTTCGGGACTATACGAACGTTCGTAAAAATACGAAACTTTTTTAAACCTTGACTCATTTTCTAGCTCGGTGAATCAAAATGGAAAAGCATAGCGCTCACGATTCGGTAGAAGATATGTACGAAAAGGTCGAAGAGGACGGACTAACGAACGTTCATGACCGATATGAAGCGATGGAGAACGTCAGGTGTGATTTCTGTAAGAAGGGGACCAGGTGTAACATCTGCTCTCAAGGACCATGCAGGATAGTGGACGGAGTAACGGAAAGGGGTGTTTGTGGTATAGATAAAGACGGTATGGTTATGAGAAATCTAACTAGAGTCAACAGTATGGGTACTTCCGCTTACACTTACCACGCAAACACTACCGCGAAAACTTTGAAGGCTACAGCCGAAGGAAAAACCATGTTCGGTATAGAGGACGAGGAGAAACTGAAAAACATCGCCGAGAAGGTGGGGCTGGACGCTTCTAAAGGAAAAAATGAATTGGCTAAAGATCTAGCAGACTTCATGCTTGAAGAGATAAACCGCGACAGCGAGGAGCCTTCTGAAGTTGTCAAGAACTTTGCTCCGGAATCCAGACAAGACGTTTGGGATGATTTGGGTATAAATCCCGGAGGTCCGCTGCACGAACTGATGGACGTAAAAACCAGCGTCATGACCAATGTAGACAGCGACTATCAGAGCATGGCTTTGAAAACATTGAGGATGGGATTGGCAACCTCTTACGGTTCCCTCACACTGCTGGAAGAAGTACAGGATATACTGTTCGGCACGGCCGAACCACACGAAGCCGAAGTGGACATGGGTGTTTTAGACCCAGAATACGTTAATATCTTACCGAACGGCCATGAACCTTTCATGGGTGCGGCGCTGATCAAGGTAGCCCACAGAGACGAGGTCCAGGAGAAGGCCAAAGAAGCGGGAGCTGAAGGCCTCCATATAGTAGGTTCTATAGAGACCGGTCAAGAATTGATGCAGAGGTTTGAGATCGACGATGTGTTCGTCGGACTTACTGGCAACTGGTTGAACGAAGAGTACGTTTTGGCTACTGGTGCAGTAGATGCTTTCGTAGCTGACATGAACTGTACGGTCCCGACAGCTGGAAAATACGCCGAGAAGTACAATTCCCAGATCATACCCGTCACGAAACTGGTTAATATTCCGGGAGTAGATCACGACATAAATTACAAGCCAGAAAAAGTTGAAGAACAGGCGCTAGAGATAATCGATAGAGCCATAGAGAACTTCGAAGAGAGGAAAGATAAAGAAACTACGGTTCCGGACGAAAAAGAGGAGATAGTAACCGGTTTCTCACCTAAGGCCGTAGTGGAAGCTCTTGGAGGCTCTTTAGATCCGCTTTTGGAACATATACAGAACGGAAATATCAAGGGCATCGTTGCGCTGGTAAGTTGTACCACTCTGGATAACGGACCTCAGGACGAGACATCGATTAAGGTCGCAGAAGAACTCATCAAGAGAGATATTTTAGTGCTTAGTGCGGGATGCGGAAACGCAGGTCTTCAGGTAGGCGGATTGACTTCTCTAGACGCTATCGAAAAGGCTGGAGAAGGTCTGACCGCGGTCTGCGAGGCATTGGAGATACCGCCTGTCTTGAGTTTCGGAACTTGTACGGATACCGGCAGACTTCTAAATCTTGTTTCCACTGTTGCCGGGGCACTAGATGTCGACCCGACTCAGTTACCCGTCGCGGTCACCGCGCCAGAATACATGGAACAGAAAGCGACTATAGCCGCGATGGCAGCGATCGGATATGGGTTGTATACCCACGTTTCACCAACGCCACCGGTCACCGGAAGTGAAAACGTCGTTCAGTTACTGACCGAAGATGTCGAAGATCTTACCGGCGGTAAGTTGGCTGTCGGAGACGAACCTGAAGCGATCGTTGACGATATAGAGGCTCATATCGAGAAAAAAAGAGAGGGTCTCGGTCTTTAGATAGACCATAAAATCCTTTATTTTTTTTCTATTTTTGAGAAACGAAGATCCATGTTTTACTTTCTTCAGTTTATAGCTTATTGGAAAAGAAAAATATAAATCATCTTTCTATATTGTCTGTCCCGGTGATCGATATCTCATCGATGGAAACATACCCCAACGTCCGCTCAGATCCCTTTCCGAAAACGAAGGACGGAGTAAAGTTCATGTTTTATGGATTCATTTTCATAGTTTTATCCATGTTCTTGATGGCGATATTGGGTGCCACGATATTGACTACTGCAACTTCTGGCCAGAGTTTTTCCTCCGGATTTGCGTCTAAGATCGGCATAATATTACTGAGCAGCTGTGGAGGAATCATACTTTTTGTAGTCTCCTTTATCCTCTATCTGATCGGTTTTGTCAAATTATATACGGGAAGAAAAGAGTATACCAGGGAACATCAGAAGAAAGTCAAGTACGCTCTCTACTTCTTCATCATCGTGATCCTTTTAGCGGTTTCGAAGCAGGCCTTCTCGTTTTTTCCTTCCATGGGCGTAGACGGTGGGAGTGTCAGAAATTTCAATAAAATATTGAGTGAGATGAAACCTTATATTTGGGCGTCTCAAATCCTTTCGGTCCTGCAGACATTTTTCACGGCGATGATGTCGGTTTACCTAGTTATCGAACTTGCCAATGAGAAGATCAAGAAACTTTTGTGGACCGGAGCTGGAGTCGCTATCGCCTCCTCTATCATCGGTTTCGGCATATCGATATATCTTCTACAGGGGGAATTGACAGTAGATAGTTTGCAAGCTTTTTCTAGTTTGAGTTCTTTGATCCTAGGTCTATCCAGTATAGGTTTAATCATCTTTCTTGTCTCCTACTGGAAGATCTATAAGAGGTTTAAAAAAGGTGAATTACCATCGCCTCCTCCCAGTCACGGCGGATCGCCTGGTTTCGGAACTCGCAAGGAAGGAGGGCCGAAAAAACTGGGAAAGAAACCTCGTGTTTCTAGTAGAGGGAAAAGAACTTCGACCGGAGAACGAAAAGGATCATCAGGACATCAACTTCAAGAAAGACCTGATACTCGTCGGGAAAAACCGTCTCCACCTTCAGAGAGTTCTAGGTCTGAAAAAGAAGATGAAAATATCTGTCCGACCTGCGGTTCTAGGATGAGATATATAGAGCAGCACGAACGATGGTTCTGCGATAACTGCCGGCGTTATGACTGAGAAAATCTTTACCTTTTCAACGTAAACTTTTTTATCGAGCTTTTTCATCTATCTAGGAATTCATGGAGGTACGAAAATGGAAGAAGATTTTCCTAAACTTCAGGTTGCATTGGATCTGATGAATCTCGATAGAGCTGTCAGAATAGCTGAAGACGCCGTGGAAGGCGGGGTGGACTGGATCGAAACGGGCACTCCTTTGATCAAATCCGAGGGTATGGACGCTGTAAGGAAACTTAGGGAAGAATTTCCAGATAAGAAGATAATAGCCGATATGAAAACGATGGATGTCGGGGGAGTCGAAGTAGAGATGGCCGCCAAAGCCGGTGCTGATATAATAGGTGTTCTCGGGGCGGCCGACGACGAGACTTTGAAGGAAGGTATAAGGTCTGCTAGGAACTACGATTCCGAAGTATTCGCCGATCTTATCCGAGTCGAGGATCAGGTGAAGAGAGCTAAGGAAGTTACTGAATTAGGCGCCGATTACATCGGCGTTCATATCGGTATAGATGCGCAGATGAAAGGCGAAGACCCGGGTGAATTGGTAGAAAAAGTCTCGAACGCTACTTCTGTTCCTGTCGCTGCAGCGGGAGGTTTGAATTCTGAAACCGCACCAGATATATTGGAAAAGGGGGCGGATATAATCATCGTCGGCGGAGCGATAATAAAAGCTAAAGATGTGGAAAAATCCGCTAGAGATATAAAAGAATCGATAGAGAAAGGTGTTTCCATACCGTCTGAGATCAAGAAAAAGCGCGGTCCGGCGGAGATCAGAAGTGTATTCAAAGACGTCTCCACTCCCAACATTTCCGATGCGATGCACCGGGAGCCCTGCATGAAAGGTATCAGGCCGATAGATCAGATAAAAGAAAGGGTCGTCGGTCGAGCTCTGACCGTTAAAACGGTCAACGGAGACTGGGCGAAACCTGTAGAGGCCATAGATGAAGCGGAAGAAGGTGATGTGATAGTAATAGACGCAGACGGCGGAAAGACCGCGGTGTGGGGAGAACTTGCTTCATGGTCCTGTCAGCAAAAAGGGGTCGAGGCCGTGATCATAGACGGAGCTGTGAGGGACGTACAGAGTATCAGGGAACTCGGTTTTCCGGTATTCGCGAGACACGCCGCGTCGAACGCCGGTGAACCTAAAGGTTATGGAGCCCTCGGCGACGATATCGTCTGCGGAGGTAGAAAGGTCAGGGGCGGTGATTGGATAATAGGAGATGACAGTGGAGTGATGGTCGTTCCAAAGGAAGAGGCTTTACAGATAGCTAACCGTTCTTTGGATGTCATGGAAAAAGAGAATAGAGTCAGACAGGAGATCAAAGAGGGCAGGACTCTTTCAGTGGTGATGGAATTGGGTAAATGGGAAAAGAAATGATCCTATTTCTTTCTCTTTTTTAGGTCGTCTGATCTTACGACTTCGAGGTCTGATCGTTCGGCCCATCCTCCGATCCTTTCTCTTTCTTTTCCAGAGGTACTGCTTCGATCGAAGTAAACGTATTCGACTTCTGGAGTTTTCTTAACCGCTTCTTCAAAACTGTCGCTGGTCAGGTATTTCATGGCCCAACCCGGGACCATGTGGCCGACCGACACATCTCTACTCTTAGCAAGGTCTGTAAATCTAGGAGCGTAGTGTCCTCCACCTATACAGATGGCTACGGGACGGTTTTTATCCGGATTTTCTCCGACTTTCAACACCGTATCCGCTATGACTTTTCCGGCCTTTTCGTCCGTCCAGGAATCGGCGTTACTGCCGATCTCGATATAATATGTAGGCGTTTCGAGATAAGGTCCGTGATGAGTGGCTTCGAAGGACAGGTCGTATTTCTGATCAATCTCTTCTCTCTTGGCGATCTTTCTCATCTCTAGCAGCGCTTCAGTCATGCTGTGAGGGGTAGAGGGTACTAGTTTACCTTCCTCACCGCCGTACTTCGCCTTCCCGTAGTTACCTATAGGATGTACAGTGAGAGAGTGCACCCCAGCTTCGGAAGAATGTTTCGAGATAAAGACTACTTCATCGAAGTCTATATTCAATTCCTCTTCTATCTTCTTATCGATATCGTCGAAATAGATATGGCGCTCGTCGATCGTGGCTATATAATCCCTTTTTCTTTTATGTATGGGATGCCCTTCCCATCCTCCGATCTCTTCCCAATCTCTTTCGAGAAGATTCGAGAGGATGTTCTGGCTAGCTTTATCCTGGGTAGAGGAAACTATCAATCTCATGGAGTACGTTATATCGATAGATTAGATATATTTTTCCATCTAGGCCGGGATGTAAGGGAATTAGAATTATATATCTCGAAGTGATATGAGGGATGATGGCCGCACGAATTATAGAAAAGATATGGGATGAATGTCCTAAATCCGTGCAAGAACTAGAGGATCTCCCGCTGTACTCGATCTTGATCGTTTTAGGAGGGTATTTTTCTTTGGGGATAGGATCCTTTCACTTCATACTCACCATCTTGGAGAGATTCGATTCGCTAAAGGTTTTCTATTTCGTGATAAATATCGTATTTGGATTCGGATTATTACTGTCTTATTACAGGATAGAGGACGAGATGAGAAAATGGTCTATGCTGGCACTGGTTTTTTCGCTCGTCTTGATAGCGATAGGTGGGATCGTAGGGGCATTATCGGGACTGATAGGTGTGTTCGGCGGTGGTTTAGCTTTCTTATCGACTGTTGACGACAGTTTCGAGATATGAATGGGAAGATTAATAACTTAGTGTATCAATCTGGGCTTGGTGGGCTGTTTGAAGAAGGAAAGAATAACCGAGATCGTGGCAGACCTGATGACAATCTCCGCCGAGACTTCACCCAAATCGGCTGAAGATATTCTCGAGACGATGGTGTTGGATGCGGCGGAAAGAGAGATGCTGGCGGAGGAATTATTCCAGCTCTCTGAGGAGTTTCAGAACGACAGTTACAGCGAAGAGGGCGAACTGATCGAAAGATCCGACGAACTTCTGTTGGTCGGGGTAAAAGATAATGAACATCTAGGTATAGACTGCAGAGCGTGCGGTTATGAGAGCTGCGAAGAGTTCTCAGAAGCGGATCAAACGAAGGACATCTTTGAGGGGCCCAACTGTGTTTATAGACTGATCGATCTCGGGATGTCCATAGGCAGGGCGTTGAATACCGCCGAAAATCACAGTCTCGATTACAACATCTCGATCAAAGGTGGCTTGGCTGCAAAAAATCTGGGGCTCATGGATTCTAGAGTCGCTTTAGCTATACCGATCGATCTCAAGATAGACAAAATTTACCCCTCTGATTGAATCTCGGGTAGGTCTTCCTTATCTCCCAAAAACGTTCCATCTAAAAGGTGTATTTTTTCTTCACTCAAATTTGAATTATTCAAAAAAGGACCTAGATAGCCGTCTTCATTTATGCTGACTCCGCCGAGAAGATGGTTGAAGTGCGGCATTATCACCGCTTTTCCCTCTCCGTTTTCACGACCGTACTTCAGTCTCACCCAACATTCTTTCTTTTCCTTCCTATTTAAAGAATCTATCAATGTCACGCTCGGGTGACAGTGGGCTGTCACCACTTTTCCGGTCGAAATCACCTCTTCGGAAGGGATCGCATGGCCGTGGAAATAGCCGACTCCGTCTATCACCGCTCCGCTGGAATCGTGGATGATAACCTCTGAAGGAAGGTACTTATCTATTCCTCCGTCATGGTTCCCGGGGAGAAGATGTATCTGATCTACGTATCTCAACCAGTCGTCTACCGCGTTTGGGATATCGTTGTATTCCTGCCACGACGAACCCGGTATCTGGTGCTTGAAATCACCGTTGATCACCAATTTTTCGATTTTCTTTTTCTTCAAGATGTCGGAGATCTTATCGGTCATCTTCTGGGTTTGGTGGGGGATGTTGAAACCTTTCTCTTTCAGTTCTCTCTCGTAACCGATATGAAGATCCGCAACTACCAGGTTTTTATCTGACAGCAGGACTCTCTCGTTCCAGACTGGCTCCATGTCTGCCTTTACATAGTAGAACGGTCATTTATCAACATTCCCTTATGGGGAAGCTTAGTTTTATATAAAGATCCATCTTTAATAACTACGATGTTGGCCGGAGACATCATCGGGACTTTGACAGTATATATCTATGTGGCCTGCCTGCTGATAGTATTCGAATCGATCCTCAACGAATACGCGTTCTACGGCAGAAAACTGCTCCATATCATGGTTGGCAACATAGTTTTCATACTGCCTCTCTTCGAAAACCGCTGGGTGATGGTTCTTTTGGCGGCTCTACCTTTCATCTTTTTGACTTATCTTATGAGTCCTAGATGTTCTATAGAGCTTGACAGCGAGACGTCGTTGAGCGGACACGGGCTCGGTCTCGTCTATTACTCGATAAGTTGGACCGTCCTTGCGACCTTTTTCTTCCATCGACCGGAGATAATAGCGGTGGGGATCATCGCCATGTCTTATGGAGACGGGTTCGCATCTCTGTTCGGAAAGAAATTCGGAAAACACGTCTTCCCCGTAACTGGAGATAGAAAGACCCTAGAGGGTTCTCTAGCGATGCTTTCCGTGATATCCTTGATCATACCTCTCGTTCTATTTTATTTCGGAGCGTTCCCAGAACATCTTATCGTCCTTCCCATAGTTATCATAACCGCGACGTGCGCAGAGATACTATCCACCAGAGGCTTGGACAATATCCTAGTGCCTTTGACGACTTCAATAATTTATTATATCTTGATCTGATTTGGATAGACGATGCGATTCATCGTCATCGACGGTCTCGATGCTGCCGGGAAAGACACCCACGCTCGTCTTATCAAAGAGAAATACGAGGAAAAAGGTGAAGAAGTCATCATCCGGTCGCATCCTTCGAGAGATAATCCCTTCGGCGGGAAGGCCGGAAAAGCTCTATTAGGTGAGGGAAACATAAGCAGGACCCAAGCTTCTCTATTTTTTTCCTTAGACGTTTTCAACTCCATCTTGAATTATTACGGTAAGTTCGATACCGTCATATTCGTCAGATATCTCTGCGGCGTCGCTTACCTGCCCGAGCCGATGATGAACGGTCTTTACGAACTTTTTTCGTCGATCCTGCCGACTTCGAACTACATGTTCTTTCTAGATGTTGACCCCGCGGACGCGATAAAAAGGATAGAGGAAAGGAAAGATGAACAGATGTTCGAAAATAGAAAAGACCTAGAGGATATCAGAGAGAGAGCTCTTTCTCTCGTCGACGATTGGCACGTGATAGACACTTCTCAACCGATCGAGCGAGCTCAAAGGGATATAGAGCAAATACTAGATAAGATGGACGAAAAAACGTAGCTAATTTACATCACATTATTTTCGGCAAAAGCAAAAAGTATTAGGCGGTCTATCTTTTTTCCCTTTACGGAAATGACCGAGGTAGTCATAGATACGAACGGTCTTCTGATGCCTTTCCAATTTGATCTTAATCTAGACAGAGAATTGGATAGGGTGGTGGGAGATGCCGATGTCTACGTGCCCTCTTCCGTTAAGTCGGAGTTAGAGGGTATAAACGAGAAGGCGGCTCTAGAACTGATCAAAAAATACAGGGATGTCGAAGTCCAGCAGTCAGGGGACGAGGGTGTTTTAGAAGCGGCAGAAGAGCTCGGCGGGGTCATAATGACGAACGACAAGGAGCTCAAGAAAAGAGCTCTAGATCGAAATATACCCGTCGCTTATCTACGCTCTGGCACGCATCTGGAACTGGTCGGGGAAGATATGATGTTGACTGAGAAAGGGAGTGAAGAGGAAACTTCTATCATCTTGAAAGGTGAAATCGTTTCCGGTGTCGGGGAGGCGAAGTACTTTCTGGCTCTCGAAGGTTACAAGAAAAGATTCAGGGAAAAATTCGGCTTTGAGCCTTTTGAAGGGACGCTTAACGTAAAGGTTGAAGATCGAGCTCTGAAAAAATACCGCCGATTGAAAGAGGAAAACGGAAGATTGATCGAAGGCTTCGTCGAAAAAGGCAAAAGATTCGGAAATGTCGAGTGTTTTCCATCGACTATCGAAGACACCGAATGCATACTGATACTGCCGGAAAAGACTAGATATGAAGAACAGATCGAACTGGTCTCAAAACACAAATTAAGAGACGAACTTGATCTGGAAGATGGAAACGAAGTTACAGTTCAGGTAAGGATACCGTGAGATCCCGTCGTTCAAAAATTTTCTTCAACGTATTCTAATACCGATTCGAAGAGCAGTTTTCCGTCACCTCTGCTGTTCTCTAAACCTTCTTTTGTCCAGTCTGGATTCGTGTGGGCATCGAAAACTCGCTCGGGATGCGGCATGAGACCTAGTACAGTGCCTTCAGGGTTACAGATACCCGCTATATTGTCCAGAGAGCCGTTAGGATTCCAGGGATACTCGGGCTCTTCTCCATCCGGAGCGGTATATCGGAAGACGATCTGATCGTTCTTTTCTAATTCTTCGAGTTTCAGGTCATCGGATAGAACGAATTTGCCTTCTTTATGAGCGGAAGGATACAGAACGGTTTCCCCTTCGTCGTATTTTCGAGTGAAAACACAGCTCGAATTTTTCTCTATATCCAGCAAACTGGGCCTACATTCGAATTTATTACTGTCGTTGGTCTCGAGCGCGGCTTTAGGCACGTCGCTCATGACCTCGTCCACAGCTGGAAGAAGACCGATCTCCACTAGAACTTGAAAACCGTTGCAGACCCCCAGGATCGGTTTTTCATCTTCAACGAATTCTTTCAATTCTTCTCCCAGTCTACTTTTCATCCTGGCTCCAAAGATAGCTCCGGCTCTTATATAATCGCCGGCCGAAAATCCTCCCGGGATCATCAAGACGTCGTAGTCTTGAAGAGATCTCTGCTCTTCGGGATTTACGTCTTGTTTGAGTATCTGCTTGAGATGCACCTTTTCAGCTTGAGCGCCCAGGCGTTTGAAAGCTAAGTGAGATTCTTCCTCACAGTTAGTCCCTTCGATCCTGAGTACCCCGGCCTTGATATCTTCACGTTTCAAGTTTATCTCCTGAGCTACCTATTGTTTCTTTCTAAAAATATTTTCCCTAAGTTCTATCCTGACGCGTCGAAAAAGAATCTTGAGCGGGAACTTCATGAGATGCAGAAATCAGGGAGAAATTATTTATTTGTAATCCTTTTTGTCCCTTATCGTTCCCAAGGGGCCGTGGGGTAGCCTGGTCGATCCTTCGGGCTTTGGGAGTCCGACACCCGAATTCAAATTTCGGCGGCCCCACTATCCTTCTTTAAATAAAGATGATCTAGAAAATTTGATCTTCGTCGAATTTGTTCTCCAATTCCTCTCTGACTTTCTCTAGGTCCGGAATTTCCTTACCGTTCATATCTTTTTCATCGATCTTCGTCTCTTCTTTCAACTCTTCAGGTCTTTTTGGAGTATCGAAGACGTCGAACCTTTCTCCTCTATTTTCGATTATCTTGAACTCTTTCCTTTTACCGACGAGATCGGAGCGTATCTTATCTATCTTCTCGAGCTCCTCTTCTGAAACGTCTCTGACTATTTCAGCCGGTTGACCCAGAACTAGTTTTCTATCAGGGACCTCCATACCTTCTGGAACTATAGCGTTCGTTCCAACGATGGCTTCTTCTCCCACTTCTGCACCCTCTAGGACCACGGCGTCTATACCTACCATAGCTCCCTCTCCGACATTGCATCCCTTCAGCCTAGCTCCGGCGGAGATGAAAGCTTTATCTCCTACTGAAGTATCATGTTCTTTAGTTCCCTCTACGAAGGCTTTGTTCATGAGTATAGAATCTTCACCCAATTCCACCTTCGATTTATCCCCCTCGACTATGGAACCTGGAAACAAAGAAGCGTTATGTCCGATGGCCACATCTCCGACAGTTCTCGCAGTTGGATCCACGAACGGACTATTATCACTCTCTGAATCGTCTTCACCTGGGAGGAACCTCTCCAATTCTTCAGTCATATTTGAGTGATAGATTAATCCCTGTAAAAAGGTTTGGGTTTGGGAGATTAAAAGGGATATCTCGGGTTGATTCTTCAACCATCCTTCAATATACTAGATTTAGTGATGAACCTTTTCCGCATATCAAAAGAGGTATAAAGCTTGTTAACATATATATTATCTAGGTGAAATGGGATGGAGACATGGAATATAGTATTGATCGGAATAGCGGGACTAGTTTTCATTTTACTTTTAGCGAGAGCGGTGAACAAAGTTCCCGAATATAAGAGAGTTTCCCACTTCAGATTTGGTAGATTTATAGGGATCAACGGACCGGGGGTAGTTCTCATAATACCTTTCATAGACGACCTAGAATGGAAAGATCTGCGTGTAAGAGACATGGACGTTTCAAAGCAGAATATAATCACCAAGGATAACGTAAGTGCCAACGTGGATGCAGTGGCCTATATGAAAGTATTCGATCCAAAAAAGGCCACTCTACAAGTAAAAGATCACTATCGGGCGACTAGCAGACTAGCTCAGACCACCTTGAGAGATGTATTGGGAAAAGTAGAGCTGGACGAACTTTTGAGCAGAAGAGAAGAACTAGCAGAGGATATAAGACAGATAATCGACGAAGAAACCGACGCATGGGGTGTAAAAGTTACCAACATGACGATAAGGAATGTCAATCTGCCGGAAGATATGGTTAGGGCTATAGCTAGTCAGGCCGAAGCTGAAAGGAATCGACGTGCCAGGGTGAAGAAAGCTCAGGGTGAAAAGGAGGCCGCTAAACGGATGGCCGATGCTGCGGAACTTTATGGTGAGAGAAAGAACGCCATGCGTCTTAGAGAGTTACAGACTTTAGTAGAGATAGCTACTGAGCAAAATCTCGTCGTCGTTACGCCTTCCGAACTCGGTTCAGATCTTGGAAATGTAGCTGGATTAACATCTGCCCTCCAAAAACATGAGGGAAAAGAAGACGTGAAGGAAGAAAAAGAAGAAAGAGAAGAAAAAGGCGAGGAGAAAGACGTTGAAGAAGTAGAAGATGTTTTGGAAGGAGAACCTTTAAAAGACGTGAAGGATGAAGAGTGACATCCTTAGTTTTCGCGGCTCCTTTCAACTGACAGAGTCGTTTGACCGTTAACTTCGATTATATCTTTAACCACTACACTCTCTTCTACATCTATTTCTTCATCTGAAGAAGCCGTCCATCTTTCTCCTTTTACTTTAACTACCCCGGTAGGATCTAATCTCTTAGTGACTTTTCCTTCTTCACCTATCATTTTTTCCATCCCGGTCTCAGCCTCCTTTTTTTGAGCTCTTCGGACAGCCCATATGACGAAAAGTGAAAAGATTATGAGTACAGCTGCCAAAACCATAAGAACCCAACTAGATACTTCGAAATAAGGTTCGTCTCCTACCAGTAATATGCCCAAGAATAGTGCTATAGAACCCCCTATCCCAAAAACGCCTAACCCCGGGTCAAAATATTCTGCAGTAAGGAGTATGATCCCCACGATTATCAAGGCCGTTCCCGCAGTAGTCAGTTCCAATACACTAAGGCCAAAAAGCGCTAGGATCAATGCGAGAGTTCCTCCTACACCCGGAACGCCGACACCACCCGTAGTTATTTCGGTCACGAGTCCCAAGACACCTATCAATAACAAGAGAAAAGCGATCGTAGGATTTGTTAAAACACTCATCAGCTGATCCGTAAATCCTCTTTCTATCTTTTCTATCGAAGATCCGGATGATCCCAATATCTCAAGTATTTGAGATTCCTTTCCTTCAACGTGATCGATCAACCCCATTCTTAGCGCTTCTTCCGCTCCTATATTCATATTTTCCGTTACGAACTTTTTAGCTTTGTCTCCAGGTCTTCCCTGTTTCTCGGCGATCTCTCTCATCCAGCTGGCCATAGCTTGGATAGTCTTATTTTCAGCAGGTCTAGGCTCTGCAGAGCCGATACTGGTTCCGTTTTCCATAACCGCTATATCTCCGGCCATCGTTATGAATGCACCAGCAGAATAGGCCCAGGCTCCATCCGGCGTTACCCAACTAACTACGGTTATATCTGAATTCAATATCTTATCGACTATATCTTTAGTCGGGTTGACCAGTCCACCGGGCGTATCTATCTTTATTATCAACGGACTTTGTTCTTTTTCGGCCTTGGATACTGCCCTCTCGACGTAATTAGCTGTTCCCCCATCTATATCACCTTCGATAGTTATGGAATAGACTTTATTTTCCTGAGCGGAGATCCGAGTCGAAAATAGGGATATGGAAGAAAACACGAGGATGAAAGAGATAAGGATTAGAATCGTTATATTTAGGGGATAATTCTCCTTCCATGTTTTATTATTGGAATCGTTCCCTCTCATCATTTAAACATTCGAAATCTAATACAAAAAACTAACTGTGAGTTAAAGGAGATAAATTAAGATAAGATGCGGATTCGGGGATTTGAACCCCGGTTATAGCCTTGGCAAGGCTAGGTGATACCAAACTACACCAAATCCGCAGCGAGTAACTCAGTCCAAGCCCAGGGAAACAAATTTTTCGGGCTACTTGGGAGTGAGGATTAAACATATTGGGATATAAAGATTTTGGGTGGATGCGCTGGCTCGAACGCGTTGGAATATAATCCCACTAGGTCACGAGGTCTAAGACCGAATGAAAGTTAGAACCTTGTTCTGACGACTCGCAAACTGTGAGTTTGCTCCCACTCCCAAATCGTCTGCTCAGGAAGGAAAGGTTTTGTTTGCTAGGTCATCGGGACATACATATACACTCGTGAGAGGCCTGTAAGTGGTTAGAGATAAACTCGTGAATGGTTATCGCTAAGTGGAATAGTTTATCGGCTTGTTCTTTCGTGGCTACCGTATCTCTGTAATATGCGGCTGAACGATTGTTCTTGTACAACTGAGAGCTCTCTGCGGTTGAGGGGCTATTCGAAAGATGCGGCCAAAGATTTGGAAGCTGGATATCGGTGGAGATAAGTCGAGATCGGATGTATTCCTCGACGACGGGATGGTTTGATCGCTTTTTTTAGGGGCTAGGGATTTCAATGCATTCTTCATTTTGATCCGTAACTCAAGTAGTGATGGTAAATTTAGATCTTGGAGAGTATCAGGTGAAAGGTATAATCGGAGTGTTGAGGAGTATAAATTACGTGGATTGAAGCGGTGTATTTGGGAGGAGGTGGTACTGCCTACTTGCTGCGGAACTCACTACTTCGCTCCACTACATCTAGGATAATCCTTGTTCGCTATTTACAAATCGTTTAATCATGATTATCATAACCGTAGTTAAACAAAAAGAGGTTTGGGTGCGGTTTTGGAGAGGGGACCGCCGTCTGGTGAAGGTCTTGTTTGCTGAGAGGGATTATCGTTCTCTAACGGGATACTTCTCTCTGAAGTTCGTCTATTTGTTTCTCTACTTCTCTTTTCACCTG
>CAYWJQ010000021.1:0-27437 GCA_964458595.1 uncultured Thermoplasmata archaeon | reverse complement strand
GCTTTTTAGAGAAGTATCTCAATAGTTGGAAATCAAAACTGAGTCCCTTTTCTTCCAAACCGTTTCTCTTTGCACTCAGTTCTGTTAATTCATGCCAATTAAAGAGATTAACATACCTCTCTAAATATTCTCAATTCTTTGTTTTTTAGAGTTCTCTATATCCATAACATTTTCAACTTCGTTAGAGAACCCGTTCGACTGCAAACCGAAAAAGAGGGGTCAAGCTTTCCCGTAGCATCCCTAGGATATTGAATAGCATGTTTAAGTTCCCCTCTATATATCATAAAGAATCTACGCATGCGGTAGTAAAAACAAAGCAAGGAAAAGTGACTAAAGAAAATGAAATCAAAACTAAGGAGCAGAAAACCAAACAATTTTTTGAAAATGTAGTAGAAGAATTCGAAGTTCCGTAGGAGTATCTCCTACTTTCACTCGATCAAAGATCTTGTGATACTATAGAAGCTATTGGTAATTACGAATTTTTCTATGAAACATTAGAAGATTTTCATCTGGCCAATTCATATAAAACACGGTTGATAGCTGAGGAAAAGGTAAAAACAGACAAGGTTGATGCGAACGCTCTAGCAGATCTTTTGAGAGGAAATCTATTACCTATTTCTTATATGCTCAAGAAAGAGATTAGAGATCTAAGAAACTTCTTAGACGTAGAAGAGTAAAACTGAGCGAACAAAGAACTGAGATAAAGAATTAGATCAAATTTGAATTAGGAAGACAGAATATTGACTATTCTGACAAACAATTATTAAAAGACTATGGAAAAGAGTTTTTCAAGGGCTTATAGGATTCCTTTCTTACTAAGTATAAGTAAATAAATTTTCTATGTATTTTTTTTCTAATGAGTAAACCTTTCTCAGCTAATTAGTTCAATTCCTAATAACAGTTTCGATCAAGATAACCCTCATCCTTTTATGTCAAGATACTACATCTTTTTACTCTGCATTGAATCATCACTATTAGACTGCTTGAGTAGATGCAACCGTTTATTCCTACCTCTATTTTCCGTCTAATTTTTTTAGTTTGTAATATAAAATAGGAAAAAAGCTAGATCAAAAATATTAGCCTAACTTGATCTTATATCTCCGACTAATATATTTTTGTGCATATCTCAATATTGCAGTTGTTTCACAGGCTGTATTCCTTTTAACTGGATTTTACTAAATATATGATATAATAATTGATATATCTATGTTTAATTTCTAAATATAATGAACATCTTTCTAACTCCGGTGGTAATAATTAAAAGGGAGTTTGTAGTAGTTTTGGTTTCCACTATATTTATTAGCGTAAGTGTACTTCCAAACGTAGCTGCATCTCCATGGTCGGATTGTCACGGGATCGATCCGTTTACAGAGGAAGCTAAACTAGTAGAAAGCTATACAGATTCTGAATATTATGCTTTCTATTTTGAAAATTGGGAAAAAACAAAAATTATTGATGACAGTTTAAAAGTCGCAGATATATGGTATTTCTCTGGCCATGGAGGTGAAGAACCAGGTGTATGGAATTATTTAGTAGCTGGAAATGGCGATTATATTTATCCCCATGATATCCCAGATTTGCACGGTCAAGTCGAATTCGAAAGTATGAGATTCGCTTATTCAAGTGCATGTCATTCTGGAGAAACAGGATATTTTAGCGATAGTCTTGCATATGCCTTTCAAAGAGAAGGTGTAAAATCTTACATGGGATGGGAAAAAACAGTTTTCTCAGGAACATCTTATCAGTACACAGATAGATTTTACCATTATACGATAGACAATGAGCTAAGTGTATATGATGCTAAAAATGTTGCTGTGATGGATGTTCCAGATGCTCAAGGGAATATAAAAGTTTTCGGAGATGATGTGAGCTTAATACCTTAGAGGAGGATAAAATGAAGTTAAAATTATCAAGAGTAATTATACCAATTATAATAAGTTCCTTACTACTAACTGGAGTATATGCAGTTAACGTTAGTGATTTAGATAGAAACACTAAAGACGAAGCTGGCAAAAATAAAAAAATAGAACATACTTTATTAAGCTTAAATCCAGATAAATTTGAAGTTGAGTATACAAAAACAGATGCGGTCTCGATAATAAATAGGAAAGGTTTCACTCCACAAAATGCTAGTATTTCTTTAATGAAAGACAGGGTATCTAACCAAATATATTGGGAAGTAATATGGGAAGTCAATGATAAAACATTTCTTTTTGGAGTGGATTCTCAAAGGGGTAGAATAGTTAAAATGTGGACTGAGCGATATGAAAAAACACCAAAGAAAATAGAAGAGAGTAATGTAAGAGATATAGCTAAAAGAAAAGCAAAAGAATTGTACGGTAAATTACCCAACAATATTGGACCTAGTATTGCAAAGAGATGTAATATCTCAAAGGGAAAATTTGTTCACAAAGTATTTTGGAAACAAACCATAAATGAAATTGAAGTTGAAGATAGCTATGTACTTATGACCCTAGATCCTTCAGGAAATATTGTTGGGTTCAAATATTGTTGGCAAAATATTAATGTGAATACGGAGCCTAAAATTAGCAAGGCTACAGCTTTAAAAAATGCAAAGCGAAATCTATTAACTTCATCTCATTCATTGATAAAGAACCGAGTTAAAAATACGAATGAAGATAATATATCAATATCACTATCTATTAAACGAAAATCAGAAGATGGGTCACTAATAGATCATGTTCCTACTGGGAAATATAAACTAGTGTGGGATGTTAGCTTCAAATCAAACAAAGGAGAAATAAATGGACTTATAGATGCAAAAACTGGAGAATTAATTAGAATTGAGCTTACTAAATAATTTGGAAGATTGAGGGTGCCGTAAAAAGGCTCCCTCTATCTAACCTTCTATTCTTTGAGGTTAGGGAATTAGAGCTTAACCGTGACTAGTGAGTACTCCACAGGCTAAAGCCTGGGGCATCCTCACTTATTGACCAGCAAAATCTTGTAAAGAAGTTTGAGGAGTCCCCGAGGAATGGTTTGATTCCTTTTGTATAGCCATTGAATCACTAGAATTATTTGTGTAGTGATGAGATTGAGATTCTTGAATATAATGTTCCACTTTTTCAGGTGTGATCTCACCAATTGGTCGAAAGCATTTACCTGCTGACCAGAGGTGGTTTTCATCATACCCTTTCAATTCTGGGAAGACCTTTCTTAGTTCTCTAGATATTTCGGGAACTAGTTCCCGATATCGAAGGAATTTTATTCAAAATTCCTGTAGAACTAGCGCCCTTCAAATACTGAATTACTTCAGATATCGATTGGGAAGGGCGGTGGCCTAGAAAAATATGCACATGGTCTTCCTCTACACTCATCTCATAGATCTGAAAACCGTGCCTTTCTGCAATCTCCAACAAAATGCTTTCCAGTTTTTTCCGAATGTCAGATCTCTGGAACATCCGAAAACGTTTATAGGGGCTTAACACTACGTGATACAGGCTTTGGCCAATCTACTGGAATTCCTAAGGAATTCCATCGATCGAAGGAATTTCTGTGAAATTCCTGTAGAAGCCATGGCTATATGATTGCATGCGTGTCATTTTTCTCGACTCCTGGCGGTACCTAAAGCGCCCCGCAGGGGCGCGCCGCCAGGTCGAGAACGCTCTCTTTGACTAAAAGATTTACTAGAACAGATATTCATCGCCCTGTATCCCACGACCTTAAAGGTCGGGGAATTAGGGCTCAAACGTGACTATTAAATAACTCCTAAATTGAGGCTTTGTAGAAAACCTTCGTAAGAAAGGTTTTACTTCAGAGTTAGAGCTAAATATTGTTCTAACTACAATTTTAACTCGGTTAAAACCACTCAAAATTAGACAAATTCCATTTTTCTTCCCCTAACATAGAGGTTTTCTACTGAGCCTAAATTGACTAGAATTTAAATAATTCCTAGAATAACCGAGACTTTTTATTATCTTCGGGAAAAGTTTAACCTTGACCCAGTAGTGAGAGCGGGAGATTTTGCTTGACAGGCTTCTCCCGCCTCTCACTTCAAGATCCTTATTTTTATATTTCATGTTTTCTCTTATGTTCTAACGTCATATTACCATTCAGCTGAGGAGTATTTATGTCTTAGCTTTTTCACACTCTGGACTAGTGTAGTCTAGTGGGAGGGTTTATAAAGGAATTTAATTATTATTTTAGATTATTTATTTTCATTTAACATAAAAAATTATTCAATTATAAAAATCCTTCTTTTATGACTTTCTAGATTAATCCAATACAAAAAGATATACCTACGATGATCTATATTTTTTTATTAGATTAAAATTTTAAATTTGAAATAAACCGATTTTGTATTACCGGAATATCTTTTAGGGAAGATTCTTCTTAAAAGCAAGAAATTTTAACAGAAAATTCTCAAAATATTGGAAGAATATCATAAGCATTTAACCCGGTATAAATATGTCAAAAAGTGCGGGAGGAGGGATTTGAACCCTCGGACCCCTATAGGACTAGATCTTGAGTCTAGCGCCTTTGGCCTAGCTCGGCTACTCCCGCTTTAGGAGCGAATTGTCTTTGAGCGAGTAAAGTGGGAGTTAGGAGGAATTTATAATTCCTCCGTGACTCCCGCAAGTTGTGGCGAGTTCACGAGCGAGAACTTGCGGGTTAGTGGAAATCTTTTCCGCGTAACCCGCAGTCATGAATGCGAATGAATGATGAGGGTAAGTCAGAAGCTTTGCTTCCGACGATTACCCGCTTTTGTATCTCGCTGCATTTCCGATTATAGGACTTCCCAAATATACTTTACTGTTCATTAGTATTATATCACGGCTGGTTATCTCCATAGAAGGCCTAGGAGAACGTGAGACTATGGATGAAAGGGGTAAAAAGATAATCAAAAAGACTCTCAAAGAGAAAAAGTCCGACGAGAAATTCTATAAAGCCCTTTCTAGAGTCCTGAGTGACGAACTCGAGGGCGAAAGAGGCTACTCTCTATATCTAGATCTGATCAGGGAGATAAGACAGTGGGCAAGAGATCAAGGCGTATCTGTCGTTGAAGGTGCGAAGATGATCGTGAAAGAAAAATGACTTCCGGCTGCAGTAAAAGATCCATCTTTTGTTAAATCTTCTTTCCGAGCGCCAGCAACTCAACATCTCTCTATCTTGATCCCTTTATCTCTGATCCTTTCCACTATAAAATCAAAATATTCTTCCTCCATTCCGAGTTCTTCCGGAGGGATTACTCCACCTTCAAGGTCTTTTTTGTTCAATAATCTAGCCATGACCGCCGCGGTGAAACCGGTCGCTCTAGACATGGAAGAAAACCTATCGCCGGCCTCGTCGTAGAAGAAGTAATTTATCTCGGTTTCTTCCCCATCGACACGGCCTTCGGCGTGGATATCCATGATGGAGAAATCTTTGCTCTCGAATCTCATGTGCGGAGTGATGACATCTAATGTGTTTTCTAAATTTTCTTCTTCAAAAAATCCGAGTTCTCTAAGAATCTTGATCTTCTCCAGGTGACCCTTCCAGCGCAGTGTTGTCTCTTCCAATGTTTTCGCTTCTATAGTTTCCAATAAAGTCCGTAACCCATCGCTGTAGAATTCTTCAAACTTTCTACCTCTGATCTCGATTTCATTTATCTCATCTAAAGGATCAAGTCGGACTATTTCGCCTTCTCTTTTCATCCTCGCTTTCCGGGTATATTCTTCTATCAAGTCCTGGGGCGACCAGGTCAGTTTGTAAAAAAGTGGAGGCTTAGGATCCTTCGGCAGACCGCCTATACGGATCATCCCACGATCGAGGTCGTCCATCTCGTCAGATATCTTCCCCATTAAGACGTTGCTCATCCCCGGTCCAAAACCCGCGTCGACTATCACCGTCACGTCATTTTTCTCAGCCCTCGAATCGAGGTCTAGCGGATCTTGCGGCATGAAAGAGACGTCTACGATATCGGTCCCGGCCTCTACAGCGTCCTCAACCGATCTATAGCCGAAAATTCCCGGAAGAGCTCCTATCACCAGATCAAAATCTTTCATGAGATCTCTCGTCGATCTTCGATCCGAGACGTCGAATTTTTCTGTTTTGGCGTGCTCACTAATCCTCTGGAGTGCTTCTTCATCCATATCTACCGCAGTGACTTCATGATCAGTGGATAACTCACAAGCGATTGCTCTGCCTATGTTCCCGGCTCCTAAAAGTAAAATATCCATCTTATCTACGCTCGTAAATGCCTTGATCATTATAAAAAGATATCTCACATATGTACAAAAAAAATATAGGTTAAAGATGCGCTTTCTCATTACAGGTGGAACAAATGAAATTCCTTCGCATGACACCTTTTCCGGACGAGGAGGGCCCTTCTTTGAAGGATAAAACGGTCGAAGAGATAGAGATCATAGAGCTTGACCCCGACGAAGAGGAAAAGGCGATAGAAAGAGCGGGAGAATTCGACGGGGTGATAGGAGCTAGAATATCACGAGAATTTCTAGAAAAAGCTGAAAATTTGGAGTACTTCATAATACCTTTCGTGGGAATACCTCCCCAGGACAAAGACACTCTCAGGGACTTCCCGGATCTGAACGTGATCAATTCACATTTCAATTACTGGATGGTCGCAGAGCACGCTTTTGCACTTCTGCTCTCCTCCGTCAAAAACATAGTCCCGATCCATCGGAAGATGAAAGAAGGTAATTGGACACCTCGATACGAACACGAATGGAGCGAGGGATTGAGAAACAAAAATCTCCTTATACTCGGATTCGGAGAGATCGGAAAAGAGATCGCAAGACTAGCAAAAGGTTTCAAGATGGATATCAAAGCCGTCAAAAAGACTCCTGAGGAGAGTGATCTCGTAGATTTTGTCGGGACAAATGATGATCTACATGACTTACTGCCTGAATCCGATTTCATTATCTGCACGCTGCCCGAAACTGAAGAGACCAAGGGATATTTAGGCGAAAAAGAGTTCGATCTTATGAAAGAAGGAGTACATATAGTCAACGTTGGGAGAGGACCCGTTATAGGGGAAGAAGCTTTTTACGAAGCTCTAAAATCTGGAAAGATAGGTGGAGCGGCTCTCGACACGTGGTGGATATACCCACCAGATGAAGAATCTAGAGAGGACACTTTTCCGTCAAATTTTCCTCTCGACGAGTTCAAGAACGTGGTATTCAGTCCTCATCGAGCCTCCCATGTGAGAAATAGGGGGGAATATAGGGTGAAAGATCTAGCCCGGATATTGAACTCCCTTCTAGAAGGAGAAAAGGTAAACGAAGTCGACGTGGAAAAAGGGTACTGATGACTTCGGATCGGTATCACTCCAATTCCACATAACCCATCTTTTCGCTTTCCTTTTTTAGGTTTTCCCAGTCTTCGATCTCTTCAAGTGCGAGGGGATAGAGTAGATTGTTTTCGATGAACATGTGGAAATTCAATGTGTAGATTATCTCTTCGATGGACTTTAGAGTTTCGAGTTCATTCTTTTCGAGGTCATCGAGGAATTCGTTCATCTGACTTATATACTCGTCTATATACCGGTGTTCCTTTTTAAGTATCTCTATCCTTTTTTCGAAGCCTTTATCTTCAAGTGCGGGAAAAAACACTTTTTCTTCACGTTTCTCGTGAAACTGTATCTGTTTTAGATTGTACAAAAAATCATCATACTGATCCTTCATCTCAGCGTAATCTTCCGCCCTTATCTTGCTGGAAAAATTCAAAAGTTCTTCTAAAAAATCGCTGATCTGCTCGTGTTCTAATATCATCCTTTTTATCGGATGGTCGGAGTCGAGAGAAGATAGCAATTCCTCGGTCTGATCATCGATCACTTCGTCGTAAACCTGACTGATCTCTTCTATCTCGAGGCCGTCCATGCCTTCGCTCAAAAGACGTAGTTCCGCCGATGTAAGATCGATTGGAGTGGCGTTCTTCAGTTTCTCGATACCCTCTTCTTTATCGATCTCGTCGAGGTAGATATCCTTTAAGATCTCGGATACTTTTTCTATCTTCATATCAATCAATTCGATTTTAATCCTTTACGGTGATCACATCTACCGGGCAGCTCTCTTCCGCATCTTTTATGCAAGTTATATCATCGGGAACCGATCCCTCTTCAGGGTTTCCGTCTCGATGATCGGTTTTCACCTGAGCCGTGCCCTCTTCGTCCATCTCGAAAACTTCAGGACAGACAGTACTGCACATACCGCAACTTATACATCCGTCTTGATCTATAATAACTTTAGCCATATAATCATCCTCCTTCATAAAAGTCGACGAATCCGATCTCTTCAATTTCCTTTTCGACTTCCGACCAATCCTGTATTTTTTGAAAAGCCAATGGATACAAAATCCTGTTCTCTTTGAAGGTATGATCTCTCTCGGAATAGACAAATTTGTCGATCTCTTCTATGATTTTTTTTCTCGCTTTGTTACCTTCTTTGCAGTGATTATGCAATCTGACCACTCTTCTCAACAGCTGCGAATGACGTATCTTGATGAGGTTCATCATCTCCTTTATTCCTTCCACGTCTTCATCCTTCAACCGGGGTAAAATAGAGTTTTCTTCCTTAGCTTCATGTTTCTCTATATCCGTCAAGTCTTCGGTAATATCTTTCAACTCATTTTCAGTCCCTTCGTCCATCTCTTCGTATTCCTTTATATCTAGTTCTTCCAGTTCCTCTAATTTTTTCTTTATTTGGAGATGTTCATCTACCAATCTCTTCAAAGGATGGCCTTCGCTCAAATTATCTTTGAGTTTGTTGGTATATCCTCTGCTAATCCGATTTATAATCTCAACGATCGGTTTAGTGTTAGATTCGGATATCCCATTCTTCATAGTAAGAGAAAGTTTAGCGTGCCACATCTCTAGAGGGGTAGCTTCCACCAGCTTCTCCAAAACCGTTTCCTCCGGCAGATCCCCGTTCGCATACTTTCTCAGAATCCTCTTCAATCTAGCCATCTTCATCTGTCTGATCACCTGAAGACTATTCGTTGAAATGAACGATTACTTCCTCGACATCCCATCGTGGCTCCAATTTTTCTTTTATATCTTCTTTGACGGCGGAAGCGAACTGGTGATCCTCTTCTAGATCGACCTCGATCGATATTTCTCCATCTTCGACCTCGATATCGTGGATCAGATCAGTCTCTATCACATCAACACCGGTCATGGGATTCATCACATGTTTTAGACGTTCTTTCACCACTTCAGCCGTGGTTTCCTTCTGCTCCTCTCCTATGCCGTGCTTTTCTTCGTAATTCCTGATAGCTTCTCTGAGAGCATCTACCGCTAGAACAGAGCAGTGTGTTTTCAGGTCCGGCAGACCTCCGAGTTCATCGGCCGCTTCCTGCCAGGTTATATCTTTCGCCTCTTCTATAGTACTACCTTTCGCCATCTCGGTTATTATCGAACCGGTCGCTATGTTCGAAGCGCATCCGTACGATTTGAACTTGACATCTCTGATTTCTTGGGTATCTTCATCTACTCTCAAGAACAATTCCACCATATCTCCACAGGCGGGACTGCCTTCTTTAGCGTAGCCGTCCGGATCCTCTATCGTTCCAACGTTCTTGGGATTCTGAAAGTATTCTATAACCTTTTCAGTATACGGTGCATTTTCCATGATCATTCCTCCTCTTCTTCTTCGCCCAACGGGCTTATATCTCTCAAATTTTGTATGACATCCGAAGTGGCTTCGACCACTTCTTCAACTTGATCCTCATCATTAAACCTTCCTAAAGTGAACCTTATCGAGCCGTGAGCTCTTTCATGATCGCCTCCGATACCCATTATCACGTGGCTCGCTTCGAGTGACTTGCTGAAGCACGCCGAGCCGGTACTGACCGCGATACCTCTCATGTCCAGATGCAGTGTGATAGATTCACCTTCAACATAATGGAAGGTCAAGTTAGCGTTTTGAGGCGTTCTCTTCTCTTCCGGACCATTGAGGATGACGTCCGGCACTTCTTCTATCATACCTTCGATCAATTTGTCTCTCATGTTTTTCAGTCTCTCGTTCTCCTTCTCATCGATCAATTCAACAGCTTTGGCAAACCCGACCGCTCCGGGAATGTTCTCGACTCCAGCTCTCAGATTGTTCTCCTGGAACCCACCGTCCAATTGTTTTTCGATGGGAGTATCTTCTCGGATATACAGACCTCCTATACCTCTCGGACCGTGGATCGTATGTGCCGAAACGGTGATAAGGTCTACAGGGATCTCACTCACGTCTAAAGGTACTCTACCGAAGGTGTGAGTCGCGTCGGTGTGATAAACAACATCGTTTTCATCACATATCTCGGCTATTTTTTCGATGTCCTGTAAAGTCCCTATCTCCTGATTTCCGTGCTGGATCGAAACGAGTATAGTATCTTCGGTTATGGCCTCTTCTAACTGCTCCAGATCTACAAAGCCTTTTTCGTCCACATCTAGATAGGTTACTTCAAAGCCGTTTTTTTCCAGTTTTTGGGCGGTTTTGAGTACCGGAAAGTCCTCTATATCTGAAATGATGATATGATCTCCTTCTTCAGATAGGTCCTCCGCGACCCCTTTCAGCGCGAGGTTGCTGGATTCCGTCGCGCAGGAGGTGAATATGAACTCATCAGGTGACGCGTTCAATTCATCCGCTATCGTTTCCCTCGCATCGTTGAGCGCTTCTTTCGCTTCAACACCCATGCTGTAAGCGAAATCTGAAGTCGCGACCGCGTAATTATCAAGCATATAAGGCTTCATAGCCTCGAACACTTCTTCGTCCAATTTCGAGCTAGCCGAATTATCCATATATATTACTTCGTCCTGCATCTTTATCACCTAAATGAAGAGCGTGACATCCGATTCTTTCGCTTCCTTTATATAAGTACCTACTGCGCAATAATCGGTTATAACCTCATCTCTTAAATCTTCTTTGTCGACTCCCATAATGTCCATGGTCATGTCGCATGCCAAAATTTTACCCCCTAATTCGTTGAAGTCTTTTAACAGTTCATCGAGTTCTCTAACGTTCGACTCTTCGAGTTTCTTCTTCATCATCCATTTGCCCATGCCGAAATAATTCATCCTGGACAAAGGCCCTTTATCTAGATTGTCTTTTTTCAACCTCTCCAACCCCCAGAAAGTGAAGTACATGGATACTTCCATACCCATGGAAAGCGCGCCTGTTCCGAGTATCAAGGCACTGTATATCTTGTCGAATTCACCGCTGTGAACGATCAAGGTTGCTTTTTCATCTTCAGCCAAATCAATCCTCCTCCGGAATCTTTATCCTTATCTTCCATTTTTCTCCTTTCTCTTGGATGCCCAAAAGTTCTAGATCCAGCTCATCGACGGCCATCGGTATCTCCTCTTTAGATTCGGGATGATTTCCAGTCACTTCTATTATATCACCCGGAGATGCTTTCCGTATCGCCTTTCTAGTCTCGACCAGCGGAACCGGACACGTCTCTCCCAAAACATCGATATCTTCAGTATCAGACATATCAGTCACTTCCTTCAACTACTACTAGAAATGACATAAACACGTTATAACCTTTATGGGTGCGGTTAATTCATGATAAATCTCCTGATCTTATATATCTTCAGAGAGTTTCTAAGATCTTTAATCGCTTATCTTCTCGTGGAGGGGCAGGACCAAAAAAGCCGACAGAGCTATCAGTGTCCCGAGATACAGCATGGATGGTCTAGAGCCGATAGTCCTGATTAGACCGACCGCGACTATCACCGCTATCAACCCAGACCCTCTAAGAAGAACCATTTCCAATGAAGATATCCTTCCCAGATATTCCTCATCACACAACGCTTGTATACACGTATCTATGCCTATCCCCATGATAGAACTACTGATGCCAAAGGTCGCTCCAAATATTACGAACGAAGGTATAAACATGAATAAAGACAATCCTAAAAAAGAGATGCCTTTCAGTAAAAAAGTGAGGAAGATGATATATTTGTATCCGATATCTTGAAGATATTTACCCGTGAGCAAACCGCCGATGAAGGCACCGACAAATATCGCCGATCTATAGTATCCATATGGGAGTTCTGATCCAAAAAATACGTGAGAGGACTCTAAAGCGAATAGACCGAACCCATCAACTAACACTACCATAAGTGTACTAAAGCCCATCATCAACGCTACCGTAGGTCTCTCTCTCAAGTGTTTAATAGAAGCTGTTATATCATTGATAACTCCTATTGCTCCTTTCTCTTCCTGATCTGACTTCCTCTCGTCTATAGGGATATAATAAAGACAGATGAGATCAAGTAGATATGTGACGGAGTCTATAACGAAGAGAAGCCAAAAACCGTACCAGTTGATCAGAAAGATCGCTAATGTAGGAGCGATCATCCCGGCTCCAGTTCTAGCAACCCTCATCACCGAATTTCCAGTTCTCAATTTATCTTTCTTTAATATTAACGGCAAAATACTTTGGTGAGCGGATTCTCTAAATATACCTAGAGCGGTTAAAACCAGTACGACTGCTACTATACTCACGATATCTCTATAAAAAATAGGGATCAATACGATGAAGGCGGATAATAAAGAAGTGACGATGTAAGATCTTTTTTTGCCCCATCTGTCCACGTACACTCCGATAAACAGCCCTAGAGTCACAGTAGGAACGATCGCAGCTATACGGTAAAAACCTACATTCAGGATCGATCCGATATCACCAAAGGCTAAAAGTATAAACGCCATGCCAGATAATCCTGTTCCAAAGACGGTTGAGATTTTAGCTATAGTATAAAGAGTAAAATTATCGTTTTTCAACACCTCGTAGTAAGTCGTTTCGGAGCTCTCTTTTTCAGGAGGCATGGAAAGTTACCACCAAATTCAGATTTCAGATATCAAGCCCTCTAAGTTGGATTTATTCAGATATTAGATTATAGCCATTGTTGTATATACTTCCCATTATAAATATTTGATTCCTTTTCCTCCAAAAAACTATTTACTTTTATCTCCATACAAGCATGTCCGAGGTGGAGTTTGTATGGATAAAGAGAAGAACAGTTTGGATGGTGAGATCAAGGCGGAGATAGAAGATTTTATCTCTAAGTGGATGACTGAAAACAAGGTTCCAGGTATGAGCATCGCCGTGGTCAAAGGAGACAAGAAAATATACGAAAATGGATTCGGTGCACGAGACCTGAAGGATAATATTCCCGCGACTCCCGACACGCTGTACGGCATGGCGTCCGTGACAAAATCTTTCACCGCACTCGCTATAATGAAGCTGGTAGAGAGAGGGAAAATCGAACTAGATGATGAAATTACGGAATACGTACCTGTGAAATGGGAAAACGAGGTGAAGATCTACAATCTGTTGACCCACTCATCGGGTATGCCTTCATTGGGTATGAGCGAAGCACTAATAGACAGATTGATAGAGATGGACGAGAGAGGTTTACCTTTGTCGGACTTAAACGATTTCTATACCCACCTCAACGGAGCAAAAGACGAGATCTCAGATGATCCCGGTGAAGAATTCTTTTACTTCAATTCAGGATTTGCGCTGCTCGGCCAAATAATCGAAGAAGTGAGCGGTAAATCCTATCCCGAGTTCATAAAAGACGAGATATTCGAACCGTTGGAGATGAAAAGATCAAGGTTCGATTACGATGAAGAAGAAGGCGACATAATGACGCCTTACTTCATGGGAGAAGATGAGCCTGAAAAGACGCCGTATCCTCTCAGGGAGATTGGTCACCCGGGTGGAGGTCTTATAAGTTCAGCGGACGAGCTCGCAAATTATCTGATAATGAACATGAAGGGAGGAGAATTCAAAGGAGAACAGCTTATAGACTCTAAAAATTTAGACGAGATGCATACCGCCCATATCGAAAGAGAAAACAGCGACTACGGATACGGATGGATGGTCAAGGAATTGGACAGCGAAAAATTCATCGGTCACAGCGGCTCTATCGCGGTAAGCGGCGGTTTCATAGGTTTCGTGGGCGATGTCGGTGTAGCTGTAGCTGCCAATACGATACCGAGTGGTTCTTTCGAAGAGGTCGGTAAATGGATCATCAAGACCGTGAAGGGAGAAAACGGGAACGAGTTGACTTACTTTAAGAGAAAGGAGCGGATGGAGAAACTCACCGGAACTTATGAATCCTACAGAGGGGTCAAGGAGATGGAGATAGAGAAAAAAGCCGGTCTGCTGAAACTGACGGTCAAGGAAAGGTTAGAAAGCGAGCAGGTGATGCTGATCCCGGAAAGCAAGGATGTTGAGGACTTCGATTTCTATTACCTGGACGGCAACGGCGAAAAGAACAAGGTGCGGTTCGAAGTCGATGAGGAGAACGGCGACATCGACCTTTTCATCGGAAGATGGCGACTGCATAAAAAGAGCTGATAAAAATGAAAAAAATTCCCGTCGCGATGACAATAGCGGGTTCCGACTCCGGTGGAGGCGCGGGAATAGAAGCCGATCTGAAAACTTTTTCCGCTTTCAACGTATACGGCACCGCCGCGGTGACTTCTGTGACCGCCCAAAATACTCGGGAGGTCACGGGTATACAAGATATACCCGCGGCTCTGGTCGGGAAACAGATTGATGCGGTAATGACAGATATCAAGGTCGATGCGGTGAAGACCGGGATGCTTTCCAATTCCGAGATCATCGATATGGTAGCTAAAAAGATAGACGGATACGAGATGAAAGTCGTAGTCGATCCGGTTATGGTGACCAAGGCCGGCGATCAGTTGATCGAAGATGAAGCCGTTGAAAGGTATAGGGATGAGATGATCTCTCGATCTTTCATCCTGACTCCAAACATAAGCGAGGCTGAAAGGTTGAGCGATATCGAGATAAGTAGTCTCGAAGATATGAAAAAGTCTGCAGAGAGACTCCATAGTTTGGGAGCCGACAAAGTCATCGTTAAGGCGGGTGAATTCGGCGACGGGATCGTAGATATATTTTACGATGGAGAAAATATGGAGGAACTACATGGAGAAAAATTTACCTCGCACAAACACGGAACCGGATGCACTTTTTCCTCCGCGATAACGGCGGATTTGGCAAGAGGTCTTGATGTTGAAGAAGCTGTTAAAGAAGGTAAGAGGTTCATAGACGATGCTATCAAGAACGGTCTAGATATAGGAGATGGTGAAAAACCGGTGAATCATATGATCTGGTCTGAAGGTTTTGAGCGGCAGTGATGTTCGATTTTTCGCCCGTTACCTATTTGGAAGATATGAAAATTTCTTCTCAATTTTTAAAAAGCAAAAATTACTAAAAGGAAACCAGCGATTTCGGTCTCAATGAGTCGAAACGTTATCAGTGTCGAGGACTTGAAAAAAGTATACGACGGAACCACCGCGGTGAACGGTATATCTTTCGATGTGAAAGAAGGAGAGATATTTTCACTTGTCGGGCCCAACGGTGCCGGAAAAACCACAACTGTGGAGATATTGGAATGCTTGAAAACTCCCACGGGAGGAACCGCGGAAGTCCTCGGTCACGATATCAGGGAAGAGGAAAAAAAGATCAAAAAAAAGATAGGCGTGATGCCGCAGAATTTCAGTACCTTCGAAAGGTTAACTGCTGAAGAGAACATACGCCTTATGGCGGACATGTATGGTTCTGGCAACGTCGACGAAATAATGGATATGGTTGGTATTTCCGAATTCAAAGGGAAACGGTTCTCGGAACTGTCGGGAGGGATGAAAACCAAAGTCGGTATCGGCATGACGCTCATCTCTGAATCCGATCTTTTGTTTTTGGACGAACCTACAACAGGATTAGACCCTCACGCTAGAAGGGAAACGTGGAATTTGATCAAAGATTTGAAGGAAGCGGGCAAGACCGTCTTCCTAACGACACATTACATGGAAGAGGTCGAAGAGCTGAGCGATAGAGCTGGGGTATTGATAGACGGTGAGATAGAGGTCATCGATTCTATTCAGAACCTTATCGAAGAACACGGTGGAGGGATGAAGGTCATAGTCTGTGATAATGAAGAAGCTAAAAGATTGATAAGAGAGAATGCAGATGAAACTATGAAAAACCGCCAGGGAGGAGTTACTGGGATCTTTGATAATAAAAAAGAGGCGCGAAAAACACTGATCGAACTGTTCCAACTCGAATGTGAAGTCGAGGTTGAAGAGGCGGGTATGGAAGAAGTCTTTATCAGATTGACCGGTGGTAAGATAGACGAAGGGGGTGAACTGGTATGAAACGTGCAGTCTCTGTCTTCGTCTCACTCACTAAGAACTGGCTGAGAAGCAAGTCGGGAGTTTTCTTTTCCATACTTTTTCCGGTGATGCTTTTACTTATCTTCAGCACTATCTTCGGCGGACAGCAGGCCGCCGAATATACCGTTTACGTACAAGACGAAGATATGACCGAACTTTCAGAGAACTTTACTGAAGCGCTGGATTCGACAGAGATATTGAAGGTTAAAAAAGTGGGCAATATAACTGAACATAGGAAGGATGGATCCGGATTCGGGGAGTACCGGGCGCTCCGGATAGAAGAAGGTTTTCAAGCAAGAGCTATAAACAAAAGCAAAGAACTCCGGATCAGGGTGATCAAAAACACTACACAATATATGGACGGGGGAAATCGATCTTCAATAGGTGATTGGGGAGATTATGAAGCCAATGGCAGCGGCCAGATCACACTTTTCACGAGTCCTGGCGATCAGGGAGGACCGATAGTGGAAGGAGCCGTACGCGCTGTGGTCGATTCTTTTGACTCTCATATGATCGGGATAGGAAATGAATCCACGATCGAGGTAAAAAGCGAGTCGATCCAGGACAGAAGTCTGAAGCCGGTCGATTATTATCTTCCAGGATTTATAGCGGCTTTCATCATGAGCAACGGTATCATAGGAGTCACTTCGAATATCTCCGAGTTCAAGAGGAACGGAACGCTGAAGAGATTGACCGCCACTCCCTTGAAGAAAAGGGACTGGATCCTGGCAAATGTCGCTCAACAGACCGTGCTAGCGTTCATGCTCACGGGAGTGATGATCTTACTCGCCATCTTGATATTTGATGCGCAGGCCTATCCTGGTCTTTACACTCTCGGATTGATCTTCCTAGGCTCTGTAGCCTTCTGTTCCGTCGGCATAGTCTTGGGCGGATTGATCAAAGATGTAGAAGCCGCAAGTGGAGCCGGAAACGCTATCGCCTTCCCGCTGATGTTCCTCTCCGGAGCGTTCATACCTGTTAGTACCTTTCCCAGTTATCTGCAGACCGTCGCTAAACTCTTGCCTCTATATTACTTCCACCAGGGCTTGAGAGAGATCATGGTCCTGCAGAATCCTGAAGGTGCATATTTGGCTTACTTAGTACTTGGAGTATTTGCGGCCTTATTCGTGGTCCTAGCTGTGAAAACTACCAAGTGGAAGGACATATGAATATGTAAAAAGGGGAAATCCGATGGTTAAACTCAGACCTAACAAGATGAATCTAGAAGAGGGCTATACCGCCTCTCCGGTGATCTTTAGGAATATGGGGATCTATCCGGGGGACGTGTTCGAAAACAGAAACGGGGATAGCTTAGTAGTGAAAAAGGCCGAAGAAGACTGGTGCGTAGAAAAGATAGAAGAATAAAGATGGACAAGGGTCGGTCTCGAAAGTATGATCAGGGATAGATTTAGAGCTTCAATGCCGCTTCAGATATTCGACCGCTAACTTAGCGTACAGCGCAGTTCCCTTGTACAGTTCGTCCTCGTCCACATCGAACTTTGGATGGTGGTGTGGATGATCGGTCCCCTTATCCTCGTTACCGGTGCCCATGAACAGGAAACACCCTGCTTTCTGCTGTAGATAGAAGGCGAAATCTTCCGCACCCATCTGCTTTTCCAACCCCTCTTTTTCGAAATAATCCCGGGCTATCTCTTCAGCGAACTCGGACATATCTGACTGATTTACCGTAGGCGGATAGTAATCTCTCTCTAACTCGAATTCAGCCTCGCAGTCCCAAGCCTTAGAATAGTGCTCCGATATCTGTTTTATCCGCTCGATTATATTTTCTCTCACGTCCAGATCGAAAGTCCTTATAGTGCCGTTCATGGAAACCTCGTCCGGTATAACATTATATCCGTCCGATGCTTTGAGTTTAGGTGTTTTTATGACCGCCTGCGATAAGGGATCGATGCTGCTGGTCACTATCTTCTGCAGAGCGTCGTAGATCGCGTTCGCCGGTATAGTGGGATCATTGGCTTGATGGGGATAAGCAGCGTGGCCGCCGTCGCCCTTTATCTTTATCAAGAAACTGTCGGAGGATGCCATCACCGGGCCAGATGATATCGCTATAGAACCCGATCGTAAATTGGACCACACGTGGATACCGAAGATCGCATCGATTCCTTCCAACTTGCCTTCGTCCATCACTTTTTTGGCGCCGGCACCGCCCTCTTCACCGGGCTGGAAAACCAATTTTACGGTCCCTTCTAATTCCTCTTTCATCTCGGATAATATCTCAGCTGCGCCCAAGAGCATGGCGGTGTGTGCGTCGTGGCCGCAGGCGTGCATCTTACCGTCTGTTTGAGACCCGTACGGTACGTCGTTCTCTTCCTCTAATGGAAGGGCGTCCATATCGGCTCTTAAAGCTATCGTCTTCCCTTCTTTTCCGCCTTCTAGAGTGGCTATAACTCCTGTTTTTGCTGTCTCTTCGATAGAATAGCCCGATTTTTTCAATTCTTCCTTCACGATTTTAGAAGTGCGTTCTTCCTCAAACCGGAGCTCAGGATGTTCGTGAAAATCTCTCCTCCTCTCCACTATGTATGATTCCAACTCTTTAGCTCTATCGAGTATACGGTCATTCATGAAAACAGTAATGGATTCATCTTATTTATAGTCAAAGACGTAACTTTTTGTGATTTTCTTACGTCTTTGCCGTCTTACAGGAAAGAACAACTCTTTCCTGTGATATCAGGAACGATGTTCCTGAAATATCTACTGGAATTGCTTGGCAATTCCATCGAGTATCAGAATTATGTAATAATTCTAATTTAGTGGTAATTTCGTGATGGAAATTCCCACGAGTGTAAGAATTTTGACAAAAATTCTAACAAAATCGAAATCGCTGATTTCGATACTTCGAGGAATGTAATTCCTCGTAAAGTTGTGGATGACGCACCGGAACTACGTTCCACCTACTCGGAAAGCGGAGCTTTACTCACGCAACGCAATTACAAAGGAATATAATTCCCTTTCTCACTCAAGCATAGCTTTCGTGATACAAATAAACACGAGCGTCTTCGACCAAGATCTACTGGAAAATAAGATTTTCCATCGATATTCGGAAAATTTGAAAACATTTTCCGAAAATAGAGACGAGGAAAATATTCCTCAAAGTTGCGTCTTCCACTATATTTTTATAAACAACGAAAGTGGGCGGTAAATCTATTAAGACTCATTCATACCGATCCTTCGACATCGGCTCTCCGCAGCTGAACTCCTCGCTCTCCGGGCACGGACCTCTTATGCACGGCGCCCCTGCATCTTCAAATATGATCGGAGCTACCTCTTTGACTTCTCTGAGCATCCTATCTGCCATCTCCCTTATCTCCCATTGAGCCCTCCTACAGCATCTTAATGAAAAAAAATGCCAGAGTTCTCGGGCGTTCATTGAAACTATTATGTTGCTGCGGGTAGCGTTAGGTAAAACGTACCTCGCGTCCTCAGCGGGTATATCCTTATCGATCAACTTTTGATAGGTTTCTCTGATCGTCTCGATACAGTTCTCGAATAACTCTTCGGCCTCCTCGTCCTCTTTTATCGTGTCGGGTTTGACGGGATCGAAATCCTCTATCTTTACGTACCTCTGGGACTGCTGCGAGTAAGAAGCTAGTCTATGCCTAACGAGTTGATGCGTAAGTGAGCGAGAAACATCACCTATTTCAAAAGTGAAAGAAGCGTGCTCTATCACGCTGTGGTGACCGCTCTCTTTGATCCTCTCCAAGATGTCACGAATCTTCTCTTCGCTCATCTCTTCCTTATCGGGAATATCTTCGCTGTAGCATGTCAAAGCTGCGTGTGCCGCGGTCCTATCCGGTTTTGGGGTATAGTTCGCTAATTTTACTTTCATATGATCGCCTCAGAACAGACCTGAGATAGTTCCATCCTCATCTATATCTATGTCTTTAGCCGCGGGGTGTGATGGCAATCCGGGCATCGTGGTTATATCGCCGGCCATCGGTATCAAGAATCCGGCTCCGGCACTGATTCTGACACGCCTGATCTTGACTTTAAAATCTTTAGGTCTGCCTCTCAGTTTTCTATCGTCAGAAAGCGAATAGTGAGTTTTTGACATACAAATCGGTAAATCGGAAAGGCCTATCCTTTCGATCCTCTTCAGATCTTTTTTAGCCTGCGGGGTGTAGACCACGTTGCTGGCTCCGTATATCTTTTTAGCGATATCTTCTATCTTCTCTTTCGGGCCTTCTCTTAGGGAGTAAAGCGGTCGGAAATCGCTGCTCTCCTCGTCGCACATCCTCTTGACTTCTTTTGCGAGTTCGGTGCCTCCTTCTCCGCCTTCCTGATATACATCTACGACCGAATAGGGTACCTCTATCTTCTCGCAAAGTTCTTTTAAATAATCTATCTCTTCTTGAGTGTCGGACGGGAATCTGTTTATCGCCACGACAACGGGAACGCCGAACATCTGGATGTTCTTGAGATGTTTATCCAAGTTGGGCAGACCTTCTTTCATGGCTTCTAGATTCTTTTCATCCAAGTTCTTTCGAGAAACGCCTCCCTGCCTTTTGAGCGCTTTGACGGTGGCGACCATGACCGCAACGTCGGGCTCGAGGTCGCCTTCTCTGCACACGATATTGAAGAATTTCTCCGCTCCGAGATCGGAGCCAAAACCAGCTTCAGTGACGAAGTAATCGGAAAGGCTCATACCTATTTTAGTGGAGATAAGACTGCTCGTACCGTGGGCTATGTTAGCGAACGGGCCTCCGTGGATGAAAGCCGGGTCGCCCTCGATGGTCTGTACCAGGTTAGGCTTGATAGCGTGTTTCAACAAAGCGGCCATAGCTCCCACGCCTCCGAAATCGCCCGCTGTTATCGGTTCCCTGTCATAAGTGTATCCTACTATTATGTTGGACATCCTTTCTTTCAAATCTTCTATACCGTCCGCTAAACATAAGATCGCCATGACTTCTGATGAGGCAGTAATACCGAAGGAACTCTCATTGGGCATACCGTCGGAGGTGCCGCCCAAACCTACGACAGTGTTCCTGAGGGCTCTATCGTTCATGTCCACGACCCTCGGCCATACTATCTTTCTAGTGTCCAAGTTCTTCTCGTTGCCGCGGTGCATGTGGTTGTTGATCATGGCCGACATCATGTTGTGAGCTATACCTATAGCGTGTAAGTCTCCAGTGAAATGAAGGTTGATGTCTTCCATCGGTAAAACTTGAGAATAACCTCCTCCCGCTGCACCACCTTTGATACCCATGGTGGGACCGATCGAAGGTTCTCTTATCCCCAAAGTCGCGTTTATCCCCTCTCTTCTCATCGCCTGAGTGAGACCGATCGTCACGGTGGTTTTACCCTCTCCCTTTCTAGTGGGTGTCATCGTAGTTACTAAGATCAAGTTGCCGTCGTCATTCTTACTGTGTTCTTTGATCGTATCTAGGGTCAATTTGGCTTTATGATCCCCTCTGAGCTCGATGTCATCTTCGTTCAAACCCATCTTCTCGGCGACATCTTCCATCGGTTCTAACTCTGCTTCTTGGGCGATCTTAACATCAGATTTCATATTGACCGCAATAGATACTATGATTTAAAATAATTGTCATTGAGGGGTAAAAGAGGTGTGTTTGTGTAATATTTACGTGAGAGAGCCCCTGCTTATGAAAATAATTGTTTATCACTTGCTGGGAAATCGGGACAACTTATTAATAAATTGAAAACAAAAAGTATGATGAGGCCCCGGCGAAAACAGAAATGGAAGTTCACTCTTTCATTCTGCTTTTCACCTCTCCCGGGGCCTCGCCTTGCTTACTGTTCGATTTTACTGTTCTCCCGTTCCTCCATAAATTTTTGTTCAAGAAATGAATGAAAGTCCATCTTATTTACATTCACGAGATCAGCACCCTGGTTGAGCAATCGTTTGAGCTTCTCCTGTGACTCTACTATGATCTGCTCTCCATCTTTCTCCAGCACATATGATTCAACTTCACCAAGATCAAGATTTGAATATCTCTCTGAAATAGCTACCTGCCCCGAATACAACAGCGTCAGATAATCAGCTTTTAAAGAACTAATAACATGAGTAACTACCATCAGCGAAACATCCTGTTCTTCTGCGATATCATTGATCAGATTTGAGATGTGCATCCTCGACTCTAAATCTAAATTGGCGAAAGGCTCATCAACTATCACGAACTTCGGATCACCTATGAACGCTTGAGCCAACGTCACTCTCCTTCTGAATCCACCGGACAAGTTCTTGAATTTTTTATCCAAATACTCTTCGATCTGGAAGACGTCAACGATATCCTCGTATCCGTCCGCGCCTCTCTCGCTTGCGATGCCTTTTAGGAAGTTTTTTACTTCCATAGACGGGGGAACTGGATGTTTTTGGAAAGCGAAAGTTACGTTCCCGACGATCTTATCGAATTCAGTGAATGGATCATGACCTAACAATCTGATCTCCCCTGAGTCGGGTCTTAGCAGCGAAGAAGCTATCCTCACCAAAGTGGTCTTTCCGCTGCCGTTTGGACCTAGAAGTAACGAAAGACCAGAAGGTAAACCGAAGGTGACTTCATCTAAGGCCTGCACGTTCCTGAACGATTTACTGACGTTTTTTGCGGTAAATACGGGCTTCATTGGCCGCAAAGGTCACACCTCCCGCTCCACTAATCCCTAACAAAATCAAAGTGGATGACTCCCATTCATCTTCGATTTTATCATAGGTGATGGTCATGACTTTTAGCTGCTCCGAAAAATTTATATCAGGTGCATCACCGATCAATACGCCTTGCCATACTGCAGAGCCCATCTTCATCTTGAAACTAATCTCATCAGTATTAGATCCGTTTACATTTTTTTCTACAGAGCTACAGTAACTGCGGATAAAGATTGTTACATTCTCTCCGATTGGATGGACAGAAACTCGATAAATACCGGGTGAAAAACCCGATTCTATTCTTGTATCATAATATCCTTTTCCTCCCATAGCCGTAGATTCAATATTTATTTTTCTAAATTTAGTTCCCGAATTAAAATTATCGCTCTCCATATAAAAGGCTGTGAATAGACTAAATGTTATTATCAGCCCAACTAACAAATTATAAAAAATTATTTTATTTATAAAAATCACCTCTCTTATAAATCAAAAAACTTAGCATAGGTATTAAGAACAAAAATAAACACCCCAATAAAATGTAATTAGAATCAGGCAGAGAAACTTCATAAATTATTCTTTCTGCAATATAACTGAAAGGCAACATGAAGAGTTCTCCTCTAGGAAATATCGGGAGGATAAAAACCATTCCAAACAAACTCAACAATGAGAGCGTATTGTTACGGATTATAAGGACGAAAAAATTAGCTAATACATATCCCTCAATCGAACTCAATATCAAAGTAAAGACGACAAAGCTGAAAATATTAGCTGGGGATACATCTATAAAGGAATTCAATGAAATAGTAGTTATAGATAAAGAAGCTATTATTGTAACCAAACCTAAGAAAGGCAATGGGAAAAGGAAAAACTCTAGAAAAGATTTTGATCGATTCTTTTTATTCACCATCAGATATATGATTGACTTGTCGTTAATCATTTTTCCTCCAGTTATCAAAGCAATTATCCCACCAAATATGATAGATATTTTAGAAGTACGCCTGATGGAATCGAAAAAAGAACCAAAAAACCTCATTTGTTTTAATGACTTTAAACTGGGTTTTATACTAGAGACGTTGAAATGATCCTCGTAAAAATGAGCCCTTACACTGCTGTTCTCAGGATTTAAAAATCCATGACCACTATTATATCGTCGGGAAAGACCTGCCGCCTCTTTATAATCATTTCCTAAATTACCTTCACTGTGAAGAGTATGTCCATAAGTCCAAGAAAGAACAAAAGGGATCAAGATCAGAATAAGAATTAAAAGTTTATTTGAATAAAGGTATTTCAGCATGTACTTAGGGCCTAATCTCATGTTATCCCTTTCTCTTTTTATATGCAAGATATCCAACTACCGCAGACGGGATTATCAGAGCAGGTACTGCCACTAACCGCCAAGGAACTATACTAAAGTTCATGTAATCAGGTTCGCCTCCATTATCTACTGAATGGAGAAACTCTACCGCTTTGTTCTGATGATATCCTAGCTCTCCTCCTAGAATCACATATTCTTCAGTAGTGCAATTCATTAAGATATGTTCTGCGGGTAACACGAGTTGGTAGCTAGTAGGATAATGGCCTTTGTAGGTTACTCCTTGGAGTTCAGTTGTAAGATTAGGATTATTCGCAAATTGTAATCTGCGAAATCTGATTTCCTTTTTACTTGAGACTCCCAGACAATGGTTAATCTTGAAAACTTTAGCCTCCCTATCCATCACACCAGAATACCCAAAAGAATACTCAGAGACATAATATAAATTATATTTTTTATCTAAATTCAAAGTGATCTCCCCATGGCCTTTGTTGGTTATTTTGGTATTTGTATAGTCATATACATAAAAGGGATTGAAACCGATAAGGTCTCCTGAGGGCTCTATATAGGCCATGTTGTTGGATTTACTGACTTTGATGGTTATATTCTTAGAATAATTTAAATCATGGCGATTCCAATATGGGTTATTATCAGACTTTTCTTTTAACTTTATTTTTAACTTAGAAAAAGATTTGGTTTGATTCATTATTTTAGATGTGATCTTAGATAAAGAAAGAGAGGAATGCCTTTGTTCAAAATGCGTACCATTTTTATGTATAATCTTTAACCAGCCATTGTGAAGTTGCCATTCTCCTTCACCATAAGGATTATCAACACTTTTAGCTTCAGCATTGAACGGCGTGGTTATAGAAAATAATATCAATGACAAAAAAAGAAAAGCAGAAATAGTTTTAATCCTAGATGGAGTGACCGTATTCATTTATATTCACCCAATAGGACCACTGTGTAGCTTAAAGTTAAAGGATGTTTGATAATTTTTCTGCTTCACGGAAGTAGAGTCGTATCCATACATGTTAACGATATGTTGGGTTATCTTACAATGGAAAGTATCCGTTCTATACTTGTAATCATTGTTTTTGTAACTACTATGCGTCTTATGGTTGTTCTCATTTATGTTATAGTAGGTATAGGTAAAGAGACCATTAGCAGAATCTGTTTTTCCTTTTGTCTTTATATGTGGTTCTTTTATAGATTGAGTCCAGTCCTCATCAGTATAATAGTCTTTTTCCATTGTGAATCCCATGCCGCCTGCAGCATATGCTCCATCGGCTCCCGGAGAAAAGTCAATGTCTAATTGATAATTCTCTCCATCTGTCCATATAGTGCAACTAGAACCAGATGCACTATAATCAATTCCATTTCCTTCTCCTGGTTCTTCGTAGGTACCTGCCTTTCCTATCCCGCTTCCTAGAGAGATCGCTAGCAAACTGAATAAGGCCACTGCGAACGCTATACCGTATATTTTATCTTTCATTCTGTTTTTTCACCTCATCCTAGTAATAAAGAGGTTATGTATATATATTGGGTTTTAGATAATATTTGCATCGGGATGCAGATGTAATATATTTTCAAAACATATTAATAAGGGAAAATCCCTTTTTATACCGTCCAGGTGTCAACCGTTCACACCCTTTCCTTTCTCCTCTCACAACTTTTCGCACCGAGCACGAGCTATTTCTCAATCAAGATTCTCAATGTCAACCATCACAGTAAAACTTATCAAATAAGCATCTCTCTTATTACCATCTGTTTTATAATTGGTGAGAAAGAGATCCGTGCTTACATCAATCTTGGGCTATTCCCTTCAGGAAGTTTTAACCCCCATCGATTTGGGGAACCACATAGCCTTGAAAAGTGAAACTGCCAATATAAATAATCATAAATAGGCTAATCGTGATTATATACTTTCGCTAAACCATCCCAAATATCTTTCAGATCAAGCAAATGCAGGTTCTCGATATCTTTCAGTTCATCATCAAATCCCGATTTCGAGAAGATAGCATATTCTACTTTCCTATCTCCGTTATTCCATCTAACTTTTTTTTCTTTTTCAAGCATTTCGTGATACAGATCTTTCTCGATCTGGTGATCGCTCCACTTACACTCCCCGATCAACATCTTTTTCCTTTTGGTATCCAGGGCAACAACGTCGATCTCGTTCTCCTGGTACCACCACTTGCCTACCTTTGAATAGTCCATGGTCTCTCTAACATAATTTCTCGAGATCTCTTCAAAGATAGGAGCTACATAAGAAGATTCACTTTCTTCCAGATCTGCCAATACAGACCCTACTCTGCCCTCTTCTATATCAGATCTGTTCGGCAGTATGTAATAGAAGTAAAATCTGAAAAAATTATCAACGATCTTGTAGATCCCTCTTCTTTTCTTCTTTTTGGAGGAAATAGTGACAGGTTCCTTTCTTTTCACTAATTCTAGAGTTCTAAGTTTAGAAAGGTATTGAGATACCCTATTCCCTTCTAACCCCATCTCCTGAGAGATCCCATTGAGAGTGGTGACACCTCTAGCTAGATAAGAAAGTATGGATTTATATCTTTCAGGTTTTCTTAATTCTGTTTTTAAGATGAAATCGACTGCATCTTTGAGAGGAGCATCGATATCCAAAACAGTCTTTTCGAGATTTTCCTTAAAGGATAGTCCACCATCAAGCATCTCAAGATAAGCAGGTATCCCGCCGTAAACGGAGTAATATCTTATCAGATTTTCCGTAGTTTCTTTCGGCAAGAATTTTTCTAAAGATACCAAAGGAAGTTCTTTCAACTTTATCTGAGAGGTCTTTCTCCCGTACAGCGGACTATCGCTTTTCAAGATATTGTCTTCCATCATAGATATGGACGATCCACAAAGTATAAGATCGATCTCTGATCCTTTCAGATGTTCATCCCATCCTTTTTGAAATACGGAAGAGATGGCGTCTTCTGCACTTACAAGATATGGGAACTCATCTATAACCAGGACAAAACTCTTTTCTAGACCTGAGATATAATTGAAAAAATCATCCCACTCGTTGAGGCCTTTTTTCTTCAAAAGATCATCCTCGATTTCTTTACCCACTTGTTTTTGAAGATCTTCAAACTGCTGTTTGATCGGGAGTTCGGTAGCTAGATAGTAAACATGGCTTTCTTCATGAAGGAGCTCCTTTATGAGCGAAGTTTTTCCGATCCTCCTCCTTCCATAAATTACTATGAACGAAGTTCGATCTGCTTTTAGCTCTTCTTTTAAAGAATGCAGTTCCCTTTCTCGATCTACAAACATATAATCATAAATAGGCTAATCGTGATTATATAATTTTGGGAAACAAAGGGTTAAC
>CAYWJQ010000020.1:0-35943 GCA_964458595.1 uncultured Thermoplasmata archaeon | reverse complement strand
ATTCAGCATCCATCAACATATTGTTCTCACGCTTGTACTTGTCTCCGGTCCACGGCGAGACGTAGGGGCAGCCTCCACCCCCACCACCTCCACCGCCACCGTCATCACCACCATCATCACTCGAATCGCTGTCTATTCCTTTTATATAAATCTCCTTATGATATTTCCATCCTCCTTGATAATCTGGCACCGATAGGTCAAACTCGATCTTGTAACTAGAAGAACTAGAGATGGGATAAGAATGATCGAAAGTCCACGGAAAGTCATTGGCCCTAAAAAATCCGTTGGTAGTCTCTCCGTCGCCCCATTTGATCTGAAGATTAACCCATGGATTATTGGGGCAATTAGTCTCTATTCTGAACTCAGGAAAGATATGTGCATAGTCAAAATTGCCTGTGTAATATTTATATCTGTTATACTGATTTCCGTCGCCTGAAGCAGCATTTGGCGACTCGATCGATGGACTGATCTCGCCGTTTTTGATTTTAAGCGATACTTCATTTGAAGCACCCCATTTATATTCCTTGTCAGTAGACCAACTTACTTCCTTGTGCAGCATTCTTATCCTAGCTCCAATATCTAGTTCGGTATTAGCATCATATTCTATTGGTATCTCCCAAGATATCCGAGTTGAAAAACTAAAATAATATTTCCATTTATCGTCACTGTCGCCTTCAGGGAATTCATGACTCCAATACTTATCATCCCTTCTTACAATATTCCAATCCTGTTTTACCTTCCCATATTTTGAGGTAGATCCAGTACTTGTGTCCAAAATTTTATTGTTACTCAAATCCTTCTGAAGCGCATTTTGAAGATCGTTTACTGCGAGCGCAGTTCCCACAATTGGAAGATTTCCTGCGGCGGTATAAATGGTATTTTTCATTGGTGGATCTATTTCACTTCCTTTATTTTTATTGCCCGCAGTATTTGTACCCGCATTAAATGAGGTGTCAATATTCAAGTGACCCGGCACATCTGCCTGTTGCGCATAAACTTGAATCTTATGTGCTTTCCATATATCGGTTACTTCCTTAACACCATTCCATTCTGAATCCAGTTCTTCTTCACCATACCCTGTTCCGCTTATATATATTTCCACTTCGGTAAAATGCTGATCATGATCCACTTCAGTTACCTCAGCACTTAATGAAATCCAATTGTCTTGACCCCAAGTCTCATCCTGATCTAGGCCAGAGTTCAATACCTTATTGTAATAATGTTCATCTTTCTGATACCAGACAGAACCAGCTCTACATACTGAACCTAAAAGGGGGATCGATAAAGATATTATCACTAAGAGAGATAATACTTTTTTTAAATTCATAGTTTCACTCCATTTGTTCTGTAGGTAAAAGAGCAATATATTGAAGTTTTAATCACTTCTTCAGCCCCTATCAAACTAGCTTGGACCTTCATTTCAATGGGGTTTTTGGTTAAATTATAGTTGGGAGGACGATTATTCTCTAAAAATATACCTCCAGTTGAAAAAGAATTTTTATTTATTTCATATCCTATATAAGATTCGTCATTTCCCATAGCTCCTTCTTTCATCTTTTTAGCGGGCCAAGACTTTAATCCGTTTTTATTTTCCATGAAAGAAGTAGACCAATCCAGATGATTTCGCTCTAAATCCGGTGCTTCGATCATCTTTGCTTTAATCTTTAGATCTGTAGGATTGTAGAATGAAGGGATATCTCCGTCTACAAAGACTCTGACCGTAAAACTATCTAGCCTGTTATCTTGGATGTGTGCCTCCCATTCGTGTGGGTCTACGGTGAGATTTAATTGACCTTTACCCCCATTTATATAAGATACAGTCGTGGTTGAATTTTTTGAAGTCTTACCTCCCCTAAACACCTGCTCGATTGGTTTAGTAGTGCAGGGTGGCACTGTTATATTTAGTTCCTCTGAGTTTTCTTCTATCTTTATCTCCTGCTTCCCATTGTGATTACCAGCTACGAACATTGTCACTACCAACAACGCCGCGACCGGAACGACCATCAAGCGAATCTTATTTTTCTCCAACATCTTTCTTTCCCTCTACTTCCCAACATAAATTTTTTCTACTTATTTTTTTGCATATCGGCCGTAGGGGTTGTTGGTTTTAAGCGATCTTTGCTTTTGAAATTATGATAATATTTAAGAGAATAGCCTAGCGAAATTTCTTTTCTTTGTCAGGTCCAAGATGTGAAGAAGAGATCTGGTAGGATTTCTCTTGTGTTTTGTCCTCACTTGAGTCTCGAAGTGTTGTCCTTTTTCAGTCTGCTCATCAGGTTGGATCGGTCATCAATATCATCTGCCCGCCCCTGGTCTCTCACTTATCACGATACCGATATCTCTCATATAAAAGCGGCGAAATGAGTTTTTTCTACCCACTTGACTAAATTCTAGTCACCCCTCTTTCGACGATCGATAGGAGTCGAGAAAAGAGTGATTTTTGTTACGGTCTAGCTATAGAAGACTAGCACTCTAGACCTACCATACTTCTATATAAAATTTGATAATAATTGTTATAAATAATGCAGCAACAAAAGTGATTATGGCAGGTATATGGTGCCCCATAGTATATCGTATCACATATAAATGGGGCCAAAAAATATATCGCATCACATATATCAATACTGTGAGTATCAATAAATATATTACTTCATCTATAAATCTTTTTATAGGCGCTAATACGGACATTACTACCCCACCTTTTGATAAATTCTTAGACCTATAAATATGTGTTCATAATTAATTTTTATTATCTTTTCTACAGAACAGGGCTTATTTTTGAACTCTTCTTTTGCTTTTTTCTATTTTATGATCTTGACGAATCGTAATATTTATCTCCCGTTCTAATTAGATTCAAAAAATATTAATATAGTAATTTCTATTTTTCCCACCATGACTGAGATTTACAGTTGGATAACGGTCTCCCTCCTTCTTAGCGGGATCGGGATGATACTGGCTTTCAGGAAGGCTTTGAGATCCAGGAAGAAGTTATTGGGATCTGTTCCATACGACAAAAAGATAGAAACCCAGCAGGGAGAAGTCGAGGCTAAAAGTTATTATTCCAACATCTCTATCGTTATGGCTTCTCTTTCGATGACTTCCTTCCTCTATACAATCTTGATCAGCATATTGATCCTGATCTTCGGGATACCGAATGCTGTTCTTCACAGGATAGCTATCGGTTCTTTGTTCGCTGTTTCCATAAGTTCCTTCTTTACGAATGCGGGTAGATATCTCGTCTACGATGAAGCGATACTCGGCATGAACGAATTTGGAGAAGGTTCCTCTGAGAATTTCGGAAAGCATATGGTATTTCTCGTAATCTTTGAGACCACGTCCATCTATGGATTATTGATCGCACAATTGGGTCTTGTCTTATCCGGCATAATGGCAGAAACGACCCAAGTAAACGGGTTCGAACTAGCCATGTCCGATGCGAATATGTTTTTGATAGCTGGGATCATAGTCGGGGTTTCGGGAATAGCTAACATCTTATCCGCGCGTTCCTTCAACAGGGTCGAAGGTCCGGTGAATAAAAGAGAAGATCTATTCGTGGAGAAATTGAAAGCCCTAGTGATCCCTCATGCGATCAATATCTTAGGATTAGTAGCTGCCGTGGTATTGATGCTTCAATCCGGCCTTATAGGATGAACTCCATATCTAATCCGTGGGCATCTTAGCAAAATTGAATACACAATCTTCCACTACACGTTCGTTATGAGAGAGGGGTACGCAGATCTTTTCTTCAAAACACAGACCTTCCTGCTTGATCTCTTCTACAATATCTTCCTTTTCCATGTCCTTGAGTTCTCCATGGGGATGATCATCTACCGTATGTTTTGGATAAACTGTGAGGACCTTACCTTCTTTCAACACTCTTTTGATCCCTCTGTACAATCTCTTTCGCCCTCCCCTATCAAAATAGTGAAGTATATCGAAAAGCAATACGTTGTCCATCGAACAGTCTTTAAAATTCAGGTCTGCACCTCCGGAATTCCTGATAACTTCGATATTGTTCAGCTCTTCCTTCGAAGCTTTATTTCGTATTACAGAAAGAGGATTTTCTCTCATATCCACGGCGTAGACTTTGCCCCCTCTACCTACCGCTCTAGCCGCGGGAATCGTGTAGTGACCAGAACCACATCCGAAGTCTAATACCTTGTTCCCCTCTTTAACACCGATCTTTTCAAGCGATTTCACTCCGTCTTTCTTTTCCCATCTTTCGATCTCGTCGACCATACCCATCCTTTATCATCTATGTTTCTCTTAAAGAATTTTCTATCATCTCTGCTAATTTTAGATATCTTATATCAATTATCGGAATCATGGCCGAGAAGTGGCTGGGTCCCGACGAGAGCGTGATATTGGACGGTAAATCTTTCGTCTGGTTCAAGTCGGACCTGAAATTGAAAGGTACCTGGGCTCTAATCTATCTCACGAACAAGAGGCTCTACCTCAAGGACAGGCTCATCAGGACAAAACTGGTCGAATTTCCGTTAGAGAAAATAGATTCGATAGATAAAGACGAGAAATACTTGATAATCTATGGGGAAGGAGACCGCAGAGGTCTTCAACTCGGAAGCGATAGGATAAAACTCAAGATAAAGTTGAAGAATATCGACGAGATGTGGGAATCGATGATCAGAAGCAGGATGAGGTAGAGAGTGAAAAACGTTGTTTTGTGGTGCTTTTTCAGTATCTTTTTTAGGTTCCTAGTCTGCTTTAAATCCTAGGGTATCCAAGTTATGACATTGATACCCTCTAGAACCAGTATAGAGACTATGAATATGGCCAACTTCAGATATGCATTCTAAGTGGAGCTTCCTATCAAGGATCCTATCTCTTTCAACTTCGGATAATCTGACGCGTGTTAGAACAGCTATATCTCCTCGGTGAAGCTTTAAGTATAGAGTAGTAAATATAGCAGCTAAGGAGCGTGTGATCGTGAAAGGTTACGAAGAAAAGGAAGACAAGATCGTTTTCATACTGGAAGATAACTCTAAGGCTGAGGAAGTATATGTCGTGGGCAACTTCATGGGATGGGAGGCCGAAAAAGAAGGCTGGAAGATGAGCTACGATGAAAAAGAAGAGGAATGGAGGCTGGAGAAAGGAAAAAAGAATTTGAATGAGAGATTCAACGAATTCACTTTTATCGTCGACGGCGAATGGTTGGATGCCGATGAAGATGCGGAAAACGTGATCCACTGCGCCGGTTATGGTTACCGGTATACGATAGCCTGAGAAAAACGATTAAAAATATATGCTTAAAAAACAATCCTGATATATGAGAAGAAGAGCGTATCCGTACGGGAGGTATCTGATAAGAGGTAATGATGTCGATGAAATGGGTCCGGAATTCAAAGATTTCGTGAAAGGATTTGGATTTCATATATCCAAATACGACCCGGAGAATGAGGGAGAAGGCACGGCGATAATCGCTGTCAACAAGACGATCATGGAACTGTTGAGAGAGAAGAAGCCGCCGGGGAAACTGAAGATGATATTCAGCGCTTTCTCTTTAGGTATGCCGTCTATGAAAGATCTAGACGAAGGATCTCAGAGAGTTGGTATAGAGATCTATCTATGGCCGGTGGAGGAAGGCACACTGGCGGAGGTATTCATGATACCTTACATGGAGCATCTGAACAGACCGGAGATATTTGGATTAACGGAGAGTAGAGACGAAGAGATCACTGAATGGTACATGTGCGAACATGCCTGGGAAGAAGTGATCCCGGAGATGAAAGAAAGGTTCGATATGGAGAAAGTGCACAGGAGAGCATGAAACGATGGAAGAATTCCTGATAGTCCTGAACAAGGACGAAGATACAGCCTCGATTGTCGATCTAGAAGAGCGGGAAGAGATCAAAAAGGTAGACACGGGACACAACCCTCACGAGATAGCTGTGACTCCTGACGGAAGCAAATCGTACATCACCTGTTCTTTGGGCAACGAGGTCAACGTGATGGATAACGAGGAGTTCGAGATAGTGAAGACGATAGAGCATGAAGAATTCGATTTCCCTCACGGCGTCGACCTTACAAAGGACGGGAAAAAGCTGTATTTGGCTTCGACTTACAGCGAACGGATCTTCATCTTGGATACGGAGGAGGACGAGATCGTCAAGAATTTTCCTACCCATCAGGAATATTCACACATGATCTCGTTCTCTCCGGACGGAGACACGGTTTACGTTCCGAACATCGGCAGCGACAATATAACGGTGATAGATGTCGATGCGGGGAAGATAGTGGAGCATTTTCCTGTCGGAGAGGGCCCAGAAGGTGTCGCAGTACATCCCGTCGGAGAAACGCTGTATGTTGCGAACCAGAAAGACGACGATCTGTATGTGATAGATACCGAAAATTATGACAAGATGTTCGAAAGAAGGTTGGGAAGCACGCCGATAAGGATAGTATTCTCTAACGACGGTGAATACGCTTTCATCCCGAACCGTGAATCCGGAGACGTATCCGTGATAGACACCGATTTCGACCCTCAAGAAGGGCCTTGGGAGATAAAACGGATACCGGTAGGTACTTGGCCGGGAGGCTTAGCGTTCGATAAAGACGATCATTATGCTTACGAGGCCAACAACAAGACCAACGACGTTTCCGTTATAGATGTCGAGACTTTGGAAGAAAAACCTGAGAGGATAGAGGTCGGCATACATCCCGACGGTATGGCGTATCTGATGAAAGAATAGAGTTTACTTTTATACTTAATTTTGGATACACAGTCCGAGAAACATATAGAATATGAACGCTCTTCGACCTTAACCTACATCATAGGGAATGAACATCGGGGTTTTCTCTTGATAATCTTCGTATTCCTTACCCATCTCTTTGGCGAGTTTCTTCTCCTCTTTCCGAGATATGAAGTAATTTAATGTTAGGTAGATCGGAGTCAGAAGGATGCCGAATGAGGCTGAAAATAGGATAGATCCACCTATGTGGGCTAGATCCGCGCCCAGATACTGCGGGTGCCTGACGAAAGAGTAAGGGCCGCTCTTGACGATCTTTTCCGGCTTGGCATGTGCGTCTATCACTTCGAAGCCCACCTCTTCATTCATCACTCTGACCGCTCGGATGGCGATCCATGCCCCGAGGCCAATAAAAGGAACAGCTATGATCAAATTTGACATAGGGATCGAGAGATCGACGAGCGGGAGTGAAAAGGATAGATAGGGAAATATAGTGAACCTGGGCTGTGGTGAGACCCAGAACCCTATTAAAAATACCAGTTCCATCCAGCCCGAGAAAGTACCTATCATCTTTCCGATCACTGCCCCTCTCTTCTTCCCGAACTTCCCCTCGAGCTTCTCATGCTCCAGGGACCAGTAATGTAGGACAATCATAAGGAGAAATCCTATCACGCAGCCCGTGAACCAGATGAACATCGTGTTATCGATTAGTTCGAAAACTTATGTTTTTTACCGTTTCTCTCGTTCTTTCAACAGCTCTTCGACCTTTTCAGCTTCTTTGACCTTCCTGACGATTTTTCCAACTCTGAAAGAATAACCTATCAATACCATTATCGACTACAAAAGCAAGACGAAAGACATGGACAATGTGGATCTTGTGCGTGTTTTTCGTAATAATCTTTATAAATAATAGAAACCTAATTAAGTTGAGGACGAGAGATGCGGAGTAAAACGACCGGTCCGTTATATTGGTTCGCGATCGTAGTTTTGTTGCCTTCTATCCTTTACCTAGTTTTGTTAATGATTTTCGGACGAAGTTTCAACATATGTTTGTTGAGTTTCCTATTGGCGGGAGTTCTAGCTATCTTATTCTTCTTCTTGGACCCGATCAAGAGGATCTTCAGAAGATCCAAAAAGGATAGAGAATGGGGTGAATCGGAGAGTGGTAGAGAAAGAGTCAAGGAAAAAACTTCCGCTGAAGAGTACACCGTAGAAGAAGAGGGTGTAAAGAAGAAGGAGAAGGGCCTATTTTCCCGCCTGTTCGGCGGTGAAGAGGAATGCGAAGAATGCGGTGCCGAGTTGGAATACAGAGAAGAATCCGGGGCCTACTACTGCCCGAACTGTCAAGAGTATAAATGGAGATAGATAGGTTTTTCTCTAGCTATAGGTAGTATCGTTTCTCTGGGTGGATCTGCCGATCATCACAAATCTTGTGTTTTGATGTCGAGATTATCGAATAGGAAGCCGAACTCGTGCAGTGACTGCTCGACGATCATCGAGGTCGGTTTGCCGAGGCCGTGGCCCGTATCTGTTTCCGTCCAAAGACAGATGGGAGCTTCGCCTGTCTGATTGTACTGTAAGCGGGCGGCCATCTTTCGGGCGTGGAAGGGATCCACTCTTGTGTCGCCTATCGCTGTTCGGATGAGAGTAGGCGGGTAAGCTCTCTGTTTTATGTTGTGGTATGGAGAGTAGTTTTTCAACCATTCGAAATCTTCAGGATCTTCCGGCGAGCCGTATTCCTCGGTCCAAGTGGCTCCGAGTAATGTTCGATGAAAGCGCAGCATGTCCGTAAGAGGAACCGCGCATATGGCCGTGCCGAAAAGTTCCGGTCTTTGAGTGATCGCTGTAGCCACGAGGAGACCTCCGTTGGAACCTCCCCAGGCCGCGAGTCGATCTTTGCTGGTAATTCCGCTATTTATCAAGTGTTCCGCGACCGAATAGTAGTCGTCGAACACCTGCTGCTTGTTTCCGCGCATGCCGCTTTCGTGCCATTCTTCTCCGAACTCGAGACCTCCACGCAGGCATGCCTGTACCCAGACACCTCCGGCTTCAAAGAAAGGTAAGCGTACAGCTTTGAATTCCGGTGTCAGAGGTATCCTGAATCCGCCGTAGCCGTAGAGTACCGTGGGTGAGTCGTCGGGGTCGATGTTCGCTTTATGTGTGATGAACGCGGGTATCTTTTCTCCGTCGGTGGATTCTATCCAGATACGTTCTACTTTAAGATCGGGTAAATCGCCGTCTATCTGGACCGTTTTTAGGGAACTCCATCCGTAGGAATCGGCGTCGACCTGTATCACCTCGTTCGGGCGATCGAAGCTCTGTATGACCGAGTAGGCTTTTCGTTGGTCGTCGCTTCCTTTGAGAGCTCCGCGAGGTATGCCCACCAGTGGTAGGTCGACCTCGCCTAGATGTTCGCCTTTGAGCGAGTGGATAGAGAGTGTAGAGGCGGCGTCTTCAAGTGCGTGAACTACGAGTCGGTCATCCGCAGGTACTAGATCCATCAGCACTTTCTCACTTTCCGGGATGGTCGCGTCGAGTTTTTCTACTGCTCTATCTTTTATCTCTTCGACGGGACAAGATAGGACCCGCCATCTTGAAGTTTGGTAGTCTGTCAAGAGATAACATCTTCCCCTGTGAAGGAGAGGTTTTACCGAGGCTTCGAGGTCGGGAAGAACTCTCGTAAGTTCTCCGTCTTCGAGTAGATGAAGTTGAGTATCGCCGCCGAGTTCACCTATACCTATGAGTGTTGTAGAAGTGTCGCGGTCTACGAATACGATAGGCCATTTTTTGCGCGGTAGATCGTCGGTTATCAAGCGGTCTTCGCCTTCGATGGTCGCGAAACGAAGTTCCTTATCGAGCTGGTCTTCGGGATCTGTTCTTTGATAGTAGAAGCCGTTTTCCAGCCACGCTACGGGTGCTTCTCCACAGCGACCCACGTTAGGGATCTCTAGGACCTCTGAATTCTCATCCACGTCGAGAACGGTCAGGTCGTACTGCTCCGTACCGCCTTCGCTCGTTCCATAGACGATCAGGTCCCCATCGGGGCTGGGCACGAACCAGTCTAAAGAGACAACACCTTCGAACTCGTTCGGGTCTGTTAGAACTCGATAGTCACCGTTCGGTTCTTCACGCACTACTAGTTTGCGCTGATCTTCACCGGGTTCCGCTAAAAGTTGAAAGTAATTTCCTCCTCTAGCGACCGGAGGGCCGAATTCCTCGTGCTCTACCACTCGTTCGAGGTGCGGTCTTAGAGTTTCGAGAGTGGAGTCGTCGAGTACTCGGTCGGTGTACTCGTTCTGCTCTTCCGTCCACTTTTCGACTTCTTCACTATCCTCTTCCAACCATCTGTAAGGGTCCTCTATTTCAGTGCCGTGTAATTCTTCTATGACCTGCTCACGCTTCGTTTCGGGCATATCTTTGTGAGTTTCATCATCCATGATATTACTCTCCTAAGGTGAATTCAAAAGTACATCGAGATCTAGCGCCCCGCACTATTATAAATTTTTTAACAGATGTGAATGTCTTTTTAGATCAAATGTAGATAAAATTTTAATACTATATTTAAAGTGAACATAAGAGAAGAGTGGATAGGATATAAGCAAGAAAAAAATCCTGATCTATGCGGTAAAGTTTGTGGTCGGCGCCGGTATAGCCCTTTATTGGTATTATTTTCTAAAGGGATTAGTACCTCAAAGCGGTGGAAAATTTACAATCTTAGTATTCATAACTATTTTTTATATTATGGCTCTTTTACATAGCAAGGCGGATTCACCTAGAGATCATATCGCGGACAAGCCCGGTGGTGGAGGAGAGACCGTCTAAAAAAGATGGCCGCCGCTCTTCCTTCCAGCGGGCCCTTGTAGAGAAGCGGCGGCAGGTGAGATAGCTCGTCCTGGTCTTGGAGATCAAGTACCAGGCTTTGTAAATTTCAGAGATTACAAAAACGACTTCGAGCTCTCAAGTTTCTACAAAAAGGGTTCAAATTTTCAATACGAAACCTTTCAAGATATATACATAGGCTACTATGTAGGCGAAAGTCTTTGGTATCATTAGCATGCCGAATTTACTATAATAAGGTAAGAAGACGAGGATACCTATGAAAAACATGAACGATATCACGGAAGTCCGAAAAGGTATAGCTCAGCTTTGATCGGCTATATTTGATCGAACCTGTCATATCTTGGGTGATATTTCTTACTATTCGCAACCCCTCATCACGAAGCAGATAGACATCTTTTATGAAAATATTTATTAATGATATAATAATTAAAATCCTCGATGAGTGAGGATGGAGAGAAGTCTAGAGTGACCTATCTAGAAGTGTTGAAGAACAAGTACTTCTTGTTCTACACCATCGCGGACTTTTCTACAGTAGCTGGAAGTGCCGCATCCTCAATGGCATTCATCTTGTTGGCTTTCGGTGAGATGGGGCAGATCGGAAACGTTGGGTATTACCGGATCGCCATTATCATTCCGACCTTGATCCTGGGATTGGTTGTCGGCGTTTACGTGGATAGGTGGGGCAAGAAGAGGTCATATATCATCACTTCCTTCTTTTCAGCTCTCGTAATCCTTATCCCTATATTCTATAGAGATTTTATCTCTATAATAACTGTCGTTCTTGTGTTGACTTCTCTTGGTTTATTCAGATCTTCTTCCCATCAGGGAATCTTGCCCTTGATCCTCGATGAAGAGCAGCTTAGGACGGGGAATTCAGTCACGAGGATGGCCGTTACAGGAGCGACGATAGCCACTCCAACGCTTGCGATATTCACCATCAATTACTATGGATTTTGGATACTGTTCGTGTTCGATTCGTTGACTTATATCTTAGATCTTGTCTGCCTGTATTACATACCACTAGATGAAGAAAAATCTGAGAAGAAGGAAAAAGGTGTGAGAGGTGTGTTCGAAGATATAAAGGCATCCTTCGGTTACGTAAAAGGGAAGAATACCTTGGCCCTGATCTTCATATCTAGCTTTTTCTTCTCCGTGATAGCCGGTGGGTTCGTATTATACGTTTTAGAGTATGCAGATATACTCTATGCATCCAGATTGCCTTTCGGGTATTTTAAATCGGCTAACGGTGCGGGGGCTTTCATAGGAGGTTTTATCACCGGTAAATATTTACAGGATCTGGATTTTGAATACATCGTATCTATATCCTTTTTATTGGTCGGACTCTCATTTGTCGGTCTATCTCTTTTACCTCTTGTTGCTCTTTTTGTAGGGGCCGGTGTGCTGTTCGGATCGGCAAACTCTCTCATGGGGATAGGCGTCGAGACCGGTATACAATCCTTCTCTGACGAAGAGTTTCTAGGTAGGATATCTTCCCTAGAAACCGTTGTATTGAGGTCTGGAAGTTTGGTCGCTATTGTTGTAGCTGTGCTCTTGATAAAGTCTATAGGGGTTACGACTCCGATGTTGGTGCTGGGTACTATATTGATCATATCTTCAGTCCTGCTGGTGGGTGTGAGAAGACTGGGTTCGTGAGATAGTTTGTAGTGATGAATGGGAGAGGAATCGAAGCTTTTTGGTCCATCCCGTTCACATCTTTCTCCATAGTTTGAAGAGGGTTTTCATCTTTTTTAGGAATCCGACATCGCCGTGTTTTGCATCGATAAGGTCTCCGATGTCTTGGTAGAGTTGTTGATCATAGGGAAACCAGTTCAATTCGTTTCCTTCGTTTTTGTTGATCATCACTGATTTAGTTTCGGTGAAAGAGCGGAGTCCCTCAGGACCGTGGTAGCGTCCTATACCGCTGTTGTTGGCACCACCGAACGGGAGATAAGGATTAACGGTGTTCTTTATGACGTCGTTCACATAGCAGTTTCCCGTTTCAAGTTTTGAGACGACCCTTTCCGCTTTTATTTTGTTTTGTGTCCAAACGCTCGCGTTTAAACCATACTGAGTATCGTTCGCGAGTTCGACAGCTTCCTCTTCATTTTTGAAGGACATGATCGGGATGGTGGGACCGAAGGTCTCCTCACACATGATCTTCATGTCGTGAGTAACTTTGTTCAGTACTATCGGTTCCAAGAAGTTGTTCTCCCTCTTCATTTCAGTTAATAAGTTCGCACCTTTTTTTACGGCGTCGTCGACGTGATCTTTTACCGTCTCTATCTGCTCGTCCATTATCATCGGCCCCATCTCTGCGTCTCTTTCCGTACCGATGTCGAGCTTTTCTATCTCTTTTAGTAGAGTTTGAGTGAACTCCTCTTCTATGCTTTCCTGTACATATATCCTTTCTACCGCGGCACACAATTGCCCGGAGTTAGCTAAAGAACCGTAGACCGCGCCTTTGACCGCTCTTGTTAGATCCGCGTCTTCGAACACTATCATGGCGTCGTTCCCGCCGAGCTCCAGTTCGACCGGGATCAGGTGATTTGAAGCTTTCTTCATCACTTTTTTGCCCGTGTCTACACCCCCGGTGAAGAATATCTTGTCGGGCTCTTCCTCTATCATCCGTTCGCCGACTCTTCCGCCTCCCTGTAATACCTGGAAAACATCTTTTGGAAAACCTGCCTTGTTGAACAGTTCTTCTATCTTTTCTCCGGTGATAGGCGTGATCTCCGAAGGTTTGAGAACTACGGTGTTTCCCGCAGTTAAAGCTGTGATAGTGGGCACTACGGAGAGCTGGAAAGGATAGTTCCACGGAGAGATGACCGCGATAACGCCCATGGGCATGTATTCGATGTAGGAGCTGTTTTTGATGTACTCCATGGGTGTTTTTCTTTTCTTGGTTTCCAGTATATCTTTGGAGTTTTCTTCGTAGTATTTTATGATGCTGAGAGTGGCGAAAACATCGGACATCAGAGCCTCCACGTCTGGTTTGCCGGTATCAAGTTTTATAGCTTGGACGAGGTCGTGTTTGTGATCTACTATCTCTTTTCTAAGGTCAGCGAGATAACTGCATCTTTTTTCGATATCCAGGCCTTTCCAGTCATGGAAAGCGTCTCTAGCCTTCGAAAATGTGTCGGAGATCTGCTGATCGGTAGGTGTTTCGTAGGTTCGGATTCTTTCTTCATTGATTGGATTTATCGCTTCGATATCCCCTCCCATAAAGTCTATTATGTGTTTCTCGCTATTTAAGGATTTTCAAATCGGGTTTGGATGGAAGATTGCGAATATTTTAGATATTGGCAAATTTGTAAGCAAATTTACTTATCATCGGTTCAATTGATGATCAGTGTATAAGTAATTATAGCTCAAAATTATGATAGGTAGTTAAAAACAAAGAAAAATTTTAAATAAATTAACAAATAAGTAATAAACGGTTTAATTAGTAAATGGTTAATCAGATCGTGGAAAATGAGGGTGTGTTAAGATGAAGATACACAAAGTGAATAAAGATAAGATGAATATCCCACCCAAATGGCTGATCAGGGAATACTTAGCTTTAGATCTGCCGATGAAATTTAGAAGTAGTGATATAAAAAACAACTTCAAAGACCAAAATACCAAAAATCAGTTCTTGAACAGAGCTACAGACTTCAACTTGGTAGTCAGATTGAGGCGAGGTCTATATTTTGCTCCAAAACCGGATATCGCTATAAAGACCTGGGGGATGGACGAGTATCATGGTAGATTAGTTTTATTGAATTCCGCTTTTGATGGTTTAGATATAGATCATACGTTTTACTGCATGTCAACTGATCACTATACCGATTATTCACCCGGGAAAGCCATACCGGTATTGAAAGAAGAGCATGAAGATATAGATCAAAAACATATAGACCACTTTGTTTATGACTTTTCAGATAGCTGTGAACTGGAGTTAGAGATATTCGAGAGTACTTTTACTATCCCTCTCCTTTCAAAAGAGGATACGGCACTTTTATTGCTTTCCACGTACAGCCAAAGAGAAGTCGAGACCGGTAAAAAGATATTAGAAGGTGTAGAGCTGAGTTCAAAGTTCCGAGCTGTGTTGGCCGGATTGGGATATGAGGGATACGCTGAGGGCGAGTTTGAGAGTATAGAGATAAAAAGACCTCAGTTCATACAGGAATGGATAAAGGAGATGGGTTTCGAGAATTTGAAGGAGAGAGCGAGAAGATGATCGGAGAAGAAGAGCAGAAGAGGATACTTGCCGAATTGAGCGAGAGATTTTCTGAAAAGGATTTAAATATTCTAGCATTGGGCAGTATAGCCGTACATTATAGATTAGGCCCGATGGGAAAAACGAAAGATATCGATATCAGGCCTTTTCCGATAGATGATGAATCATTCGAAGAGTACTGGGATAAATTGGAAAGGATCAAAGAAAGGATGGACGGAACCTTGAATATGGAGAAAGGTGGGAGTACAGCTACGTTGATCGCTAGTTTAAAGGGAAAAGATGTTACGATTGAGGTGATAGATGCTGGGGGCGAGGAATTCTTGACTAAAAAAGTGATAGATGATATGATAGATAAATCTGAAGAGATCGAAGAGGTTTATGTTCCCAGTGTAGAACATATTGTCGTTGCGAAAGCTGAAGCCTACATGGACAGAACTGAAGGAGATCCGAGTAAAGAGAAGTTCCGGCAGGATCTAGTGAAGATCCGGGAACGATTGAAGGAAAAAGAGAGGGAACTTGTGGGTGAAGAGATCGAAAGGATAGTGAATTTGAGGGTTGAAAGGAAGAGAGATCAGCTCTTGAATGTGGTTAAAAGATATCTTCATGGAGTAATGAATAATTAGTCTCGACCTGAGCGGAGGTCATTAGAAAGCATTCTAGGTGAGGTGTAGTTGATACATAATAAGAACTCAAATATTGTGTAACAGCTACATCAGATAAAAATGGAAAGTAAGGTTACTAATCCGGAGTAGTATCCGGTCGAGCTTCAGTAAACCATGCTTTACTGAAAACTGTCAAACAACTTTCTTTTCGAGTTCCTCTATCCCTTCAAAATCATCGTCTCTAGTGAGAAGTTGGGCGTTTTCAGCGATGCACACGCTCGCTACCATCAGGTCAAAATCGCTCTGGTCGGGGTATCTATCATGAAGCTTTCCGAATGTTTTGGCCGCTCTAACTCCGGATTCGAGTATCTTGACATTTTCTAGAAATTTTTCTATCTCCTTTTCGCCTTTCTCCGGCCTAGAAGATAGATATGCTCCTTTGAAAAGCTCACAGATTATGGGATACGAGACGGCAAAGACTCCGTCTATCTCTGAAAGAAGTCCTTCGATCTCTTCGTCGCCGCTGAACAGGTCTATTATCACAGAAGTGTCTAAACAGAACATCATCTATCCTCTTTGAATTTTCTAGTACTGAATTCTTTTCTCTCTTTTTTCAGTTCATCCTTCACTTCCGCTATCTCAGGAAATGTGCCGGAAAACTTCTTGATGTCGGAGTAACTTTCGCTTATCTTTCTAACGACGTCTGAGAAACTTTCGTCCTCTTCCTTGAGCTTCTTCAGCTTTTCGTACGCATCCTCGCTCAATGAGATGTTCTTCGTGGACATATGTGTGTATTCATACACACACATTTAAAGGTTTTGCGGGATTAATGTTTTTGTCGAGGATCAGTGTGGGATAGATGGTGACTTAGATCGGAGATAGATTTTGAGGGCGTAACCTGTAGAAAGTGCAGGTGATGATATGGACTGATTATGAATAGTATTGCGGGTTGGAACGCGGTTTAGTAAGTTTAGACTAACTTAGTTTAGACTATGTAAATTTCTCAGTATTCAATTTATAAAGAATGAAGAGATCTAAAGGATAGTGAACTTGAGGGTTGAAAGGAAGAGATTTTAACCTTTACCTGTTGTGAAGAGGTATCTTCACGAGGTGATGGTAGAAAATTGCTGAAAAAAGTTTAAGAGGATCTTTGATAATCGTTCTTATCTTCCCAGATACGTTCATCCACTTCTTTCTCCTCGAATATCTCGAATCCCAGCCAGATCATCCCGAAAACACCTATCGCCGACAAGGGGGCGAAACAGCACGGGCTTATGAGGAACATGAGGACGGCGCCTCCGATCATGAGAGCTACGAGTGCTAGAAAAAATATTTTGAAACCGACGTCCGCATAGTTTTTGAGTTCATCCAAACGTGTTTTTTCAAGGTTCGGTCCTTTGGTCTTCGTTAGTCCCGCATACTCGGAGATCTTTTCAGGCACATCTTCGAATTCGTCCAGGATCCATTTTGGTAAGTCTTTTTCACCATCCTTCGTGACTAGATGGAGTCTCTCCGGATCGGGCCTTCTCCCGTGATACATCTTAACTATAGAATCGAACTCGATCTTCTTGGTCTCGTCATCTTCCCTGAACTCGATATATTCGGGGGTCATGCCGAACATGACTACATTCCTTGTTTCTTCTTCCCCGTCCTCCGTTAAGGAGATCGTTTTTTCCTTCCTATAGATGTATGTTTCATCCTCCATATCCATCACAGCTTTCTATCCGCCCTCTAGATTTCTGTTTTGGTAGTTATTTATGAAATGAAAATTTTTCCCTACGATATGGATAGATTCTGCTACGACTATTGAATATCGGGTCAGTTATCAAATAGATCGTGATCTTAAAAACTTCCTTTATCTGCTTTCCAGAGCGCACTTCCGAATCTCTTCACATATTTTTTATATACTATCCATCCTAATATAGCCAAAACCATAATATAAGTTATCAGAAAGGATTTCAAGATAACGCCCGAATATACTCCATAAATCAAATAGTATGCTACTGAAAGAAAGATGGTCAGTGTAAAAAACAACCTTGCAGCCGTTTTCGGTCCGTATCTCAGGATGGTCTTAGCCGTGAAAGTAAGGTCAGGGATCAAAAGATCGCTTACATCAAAACTCTCTGAGCTCTTCGTTTCTTTGATGACCATCGCGAGGTTGTGGATGAAGTGCTCTTTGGGGCTCTTTTCAGGTAATAGAATACCAGCTACGATCAGAGCTAAAAATAATGCAGAGTATAAAAAACAGAACGTCACAGAGATAAATCTAAAATAGATCATGATGAAAACGAATGCAATATAGGAGAATAACAAACCGGAGTATTTCAGTCTTCCATCGTAATTTCCTTCTCTTCTCTTTGTCAGTTTTATCTGGAATAAGAATGTGCCGAAGATATGATAAAATAGACCTGCAATGGATACACCTAAGATTATTTCTATTATGCCTATCTCGAACATCGCTTCAAAAATAAAGAAAGACTTAATAAATATAATGGGGATCACCGCGGTTAAAAGGGCTAAGTGGGGAAACAGGTCTATGGATCAATCTTGAACTAACTGCGCTATGTTTGTGGATGAGGAAGGTTAGACTATATGATATTCTTCAGATATAGTTCCGCATTGTTTTTTCTATCAATTTTTTGGGTTATAAGAGGTTGTAAGTAACTTATAAGTAACTCGATCGACGTATTTTTTATCGAGGGATAAATATGCCGCCGAGCGCTGTAAAGACTGTGGAAGATCTGATATACTGGCAGTATGCGAAGATCATAGCTGATTCCGCAGGTATGGGTAAGAAAAATTATGGTTTCGTGATGGATCGTTTCAAGAAGCTGCAGAGCGGGGAGATAAACTGGTCGAGTTCTATCAGAGAGTATGTGAAGGAAAGGGAGAAGATGAACGAGTGCATCTACTGTGAGAAGGAAGAAGAGAACTTGACGCAGGAGCATCTTTTACCTGTCTCGCGTGGTGGAGAAGATAGGGAAGAGAACTGTGTCTGGGTATGTCAGAGCTGCAATTCCTCTAAAGGTAGCAAACGATTGTACGAGTGGATGGCGGATAAAGAAGATATGGAAGGCGCTAAGTACGATACTCCCAGGATCGCTGAAGGTAAGTATCTGAAGTTACTGTACAAGATGCACGAAGAGAACAGGACGTTGGATTTGGAGGAAGACGAGTTGGAAGAGTTGTGTGAAGACTGTGATCTGGGTGAGAAGTGTCCCGAAGACAGCGGGCTGTCGCTGTACTGTTTGGAAGGGATGTTTACTAAGGTGTAAGAGGGTGGTTAGGGTTACTTCCCGTACCCCGCCCGGGCTCCCCTGCGGGAGCATATTCCCAATATGCGATCAAGAGGAACTCGTTCCTCGGCGCTGGCTCGAACACGTTGGAACTAGTTCACAGGAATCTATAGATTTCTATTCTCACTCGGTCAAAGACTCTCGTGATCGCTCGGAATTGTGTAACAATTCCAAAGATCGAAGGAAAACCAACCGTTTTCCTGTAGATTCCACTGAGTCGTGAGGTCTATGGCCGAGTAGTTCTTACTAATCGCAAGCTGTGAGTTTGATCACGCTCCCGAAAAGCCTCCTCGGGAAGGAAAGACAAACATATTTAAATATCCGAGTTTACAATACACAACTGGTAACATGACCGATGAGGAAGTGAAGATCGTAGAGACGGAGGGGGTAGTAGGCGGTAACCCGAGGATCGAAGGTACAAGGGTTCAAGTAGCTGATGTAGCACAATATTCTACGGAATTGGGGTGGAGCATCGAGAAGATATCTACTGAATTAGATCTCACCCCAGATCAAGTGTTGGAAGCTCTGAAATATTATTACAAAAACTCAAAAGTTGTCAGAGAGATGATAAGAGCTAGAAAAGCGGAGACTGCTTGATGACAGAGATCTCACTTCTGCTTGACGAGAACATGCCTCTAGCTCTGACTTCTCAATTGAAGGTCAGAGATGTCGATGCGGTATCTATCAAAGGTCTTTCGATGAAAGGTCAGGATGATCTGGAGATCATGAGGATATGTGCTGAAGAAGAAAGAGCATTAGTCACATTTGATAGAGATTTTATATCTGGATTGGATGAAAGATTCGACCACAATGGGATCATATTGTTCACGAAGTTACTCTCGATAGGTGATATGTTGAGAGAACTTCAAAAAGTTTTAGATGGGAATGAAGCAGAGGATCTAGAGAACACCGTATTGTATCTTCCGTGGGATTAAGTTTTAGAGAGATGATTTTGTGGGTTGTCGCTGTGATGTTTGGAAGGGATATTTACTAAGGTGTGAGTGGTTTTCAGATCTATCCCCATGCTCTTAAATCATTATATCTCAAAATTGGGTTAGAACTCCTTAAGTCTGATATCCTCGCCATCTGATTCAACTAGTCCTTTAGTAACAAGTCCCTCTACGATACTCTTGACATCCTCACGAGAATTGACACTCACTGTATTTCTTGGTATAAGATTGTCTGCTATTTCAGCGATCGTTGTTTGTTCTGAGATCTTGCTCATGACCTCGAATTCTGCATAGACCCGATCTGCCTCCTGTTCGATCTGAGTCATGAATGATCTTGGAAGGGTCATCGGAAGAGATTCTAATGCACGTTCGAAGGCAATCACTGGATGATTTTCAGGTGCATCTCTCAATATATCCCTCTCAGCTTTTCCTTTGTTGATTGGTAGTTGGTTTTGGAATTCTTCTATCATAACATCGAAAGCCAATCCGGTTTCCACTAATTGGACCATGTCTTTCATATCTCTTGACCGTCCGGAAACGCCTTTGAAAAGAAAGATATCCTCATTGCTGAGCGCATATACGCGTAATTTTGAACCTGTGAATACTTCCTCAGCCCGTTCCCTCATCCCATCGCTCAATCTGAGTTTCCTGATAACTTTTCTGTCAAATATATCAAATCTACAGGCATCGTCTTTATCTAGGAGTACAGCGGCACCTAGTGCCTTGTATTCCTCGATTGGGTTTTCCACTACCTCGTAATCAAGTTCAAGCAGAAGGTCACGGAGTATCTCAAAGTCATCACGGGTAGTAACGAGTAAATCTAGATCGTACGTGGCATTTTTCAATCCGCGGAAGGTCATGGCACCGCCGCCCATAAGATAGACCGTCATCTCATTATCTATCTCCTCATCTATCGATATGAACTCCACTTTGATAGATTCTCGACTGTTCATTTCACGCATTTTACAGAGTCACCCCGTACTGTTTTGCCAACGATTCAAATTCCTGCCAATCGGGTAGATTTTCAGGGCTAGTTTCACCTTTTGTTTCAATGAACGTGACCAGAGCATCCACCAGGTCCTCGATATCGTAGTATGTAGAAACATCCTTCAGGCGTTCGGAAGAGATGTTTTCAGATATCATCAATAGAGCGCAGTAACTAAGATTTCGCGTATCTGCTTCGATCATGAGGACGTGAGATATCAGATCAACAGGAGTCAATGTATGTCTGATCTCGGAATAAAAATAAGTGGGTTTAGCTGTAAAAAAGTCGAGGCCGTATTCTGAAAAACGCGGGATCCCAGTCAGATACCAGTTGGGTTCTTCAGTGATATTTTCGCTGTTTTTTTCTGCTGGTATGACCAAAGATTCGTGTGGTGAACTCCAGGCAACATTTGAACCGGGAAGATCGGTTTCAGCTCGATGCTGATGCTCATGCCTGATAACGGTTTGAGCGAACCGAACGAGTCCATTCAATCGGTCTGTGATCGCGTATCTGTTGTTCTGCTTTGTGATGAACCCTCTAGACTGGAGTTTTTCTAATATTTGATAGATACGTCGTCGTTTCAGTTCGAGTTTCGATCTCATCTCGGTAACTGGTGTGGGTCTATCTAAGAACCAGCATATCTGGAGAATAGAAGGAGAGATCAAAGAGGGAAAATCGATGTGCGAGTTACGTGAAGTGAGATCTTTATAGGTTTCGAAAACTGTGGTGGGGAGTGCACGGACCTTTTTTGAACGTCCTTCACGTACTACTGCCACGAGTTCAAGCTCTTTAAGATGGGATACACGTTCTGAAACATAACTGACACTGTATCCCGTGATCTCACTTAAAACCGAGATGGAAGTAGGGGTGTCGAGTGCGGAAAGGATACGGAGATCGGATCCTGATAACATGCTTTTGTGCAATAATAACGAACTGATATTTAAAAGATTTCGTTATAAGTGCAATTTCTTGGCGGATGATGGTGTGGATCATTCAAAGATCACTTAGCCTTTCTACTTCTCTTTTCTAAGTCTCTCGATCGAGACGTCTAGAAATTCCTTTTAAGGATATCGCGAAGATCTTGTGATCAGCTCAAGAGCCCTTTTTAGAGAGGAGCGATACCACGTCATCTACCGTGAACAGTCGTATATCTTCCCGCTCTTCTGCCGTTTCTCTTACAGAAGAAGAGAATCCGTTTCTGCTGAAAAGAGCGTATTCGTACTCAGGTTCGTTTCCTTCCGGGGTTTTCCAATGAACTAATGGAGCTTCTCTCTCCAGCTGTGCGAGAACACTATAATCGAGAGGTTTCCGTTGAAATTTGACTTCGCCGACTACGAGCTTTTCTTCGGAAGTCGGCGCTACGATATCGATCTCGTGTCCGTCACTGTCCCACCAATTCCCCGGCATCTCGGTGAAGTCGTATCCGTATATCTGCAAAATAGCATGCTGGCAGAGCTCTTCGAAGGTCGAGCTCACGAAATGTGGAAGTTCTGGTTCGATGAGATCTTTGTAGGCGTCGCCTCCGTAAACCTCGTATCTCGGAGATCTTCCATAAACAAATCTGAACCAGAATCGGAAGAGTGGATCTAGGATCCGGTATCTCCCCTGCCGGCTGCGGGCGGGATCTACGGTGGTAGGATACGAACGTTCGATGATGCGTAGCTTTCTTAGTCGATCGAGATAATACCCCTCGCTTCCCGATTTTATACCTGAAGCTTGTCCGATCTCGTTGGTCTTTCGGTTTCCTTCTGCCATAGCTTTTAAAACGGCAAAATACCTATCAACTTCCTTCAGTTCTCGGTGAAGGACATCTTCTGGTTCTTCATGTAGACTTCCATCATGATCGAGGAGGGTATCTGTAACATTTTCTTTTAAAGATCCTGAAGGATCTATAGCTCTAAGATATTCAGGCGTTCCCCCAAAGATGGCGAAAGCCATGACCTGTTTTTCAGGTTCGTATTCTGGAAAGAATCTCATAGCATATTTGAAAGGTAGAGGACCGATGTCTAGTTTGCCGTTCGGGTTTTTAGAGATACGACCGTGAAGTGGGGCTCTACCGTTGATAGCGATATCATGGATCATGCCGATAGAAGATCCTGTGAGAACAAATGTTGTAGAACTACCTTTTACCTCGTGATCCCATATCCGCTGTAGTACCGAAGGGAGTTCTTCACTCTCGTTGACCAGATAGGGGAATTCGTCGATGATGACTATGGCATCTTTCCTGACTAAAAATTTGAAAATATTTTCCCAGTCCCTGCGAATCTCCGTTATCTCCTGGTACTTTTCCGATATATCATCGATGAAATACTCGAGCTGTTGTTCGGCGGTGCCCTGTATAGCCTGATGGTAGATCGCATTTTCTCGCTCTTTTATGGATTCGATGACCAGGCTCGTTTTTCCTATCCGCCTGCGGCCGTAAACGAGCGCTAGCTTCGGTTCTTCGGCTTCGTAAAGTGAATCCAATCGTTCTAATTCGGACTTTCGATCAACGAAATCTTTCATGGTATAACATCATAAAAGGGAGGATAAAGTGTTTACGGTTTAGTAAGTTTAGACTAACTTAGTTTGAACTAACTTAGTTTAGACTATGTAAAACTGCGAGTATTATAGCATCAAAAAGATTTGCTTCTTCATGGGTGAGTCACTCCTGATTAAATTCATAACTGCGAAACATCATCTAGGGTAAATACGATTTGACTTTTGGGGCATCCTTTGTGCCAAGGACAAAATACTTCTCCTTCCGTAAAGTATCACGAACTTTGCCTTATCGGAATCGAACTTTGAGTTCTAGAAGCTCAGTTCTTCCTCGCGATCTATAAACTATGTAACATACTCTAGAGTATAATACTTTAAAGTATCTTGAGATTTTTTCTTTAAGGATTTAGTTTGAGCAGTTTTTTGGGATCTTGGTGGGAGGACTAATCTGAATTAGTACTAATTTAGATTAGTATAAAATGGGGTATTGAGATGATCGCAGAAACTGAACATCTCTTCATTTCATCGCTCAACTGATATCTTCAAGGTCATCCATAGCTCTTTTGTATATCTCGTCTTTCACTGGACAGTTTTCTAGACTATACCCCCACTATTTCAATAGATATATCTTTTGTCTTTGCGATCTTCTTCACGCTTTTTTGTACACGTTTGTTATCACTTTCGATCCTCAATGCGTTTTTGAGGTGATCTTTGATATCTAATTCTCTTTTTGTGTATATGTAAGTGTAGGAGGCATAAACCAGTTCTTCGTCAATATCTGAAAGTATAGACGGACCTGTTTCATCAAAATTTTCGTTGTCGATAGGGGAATCAGATTCGATGATGAATTCCAAGCCTTGCTGCCAAATCATCGCCGAACTAGGTGCTGCTTCGTCTTTGAGAGATGAGTTGTAAAAATATCTCCAGCTTTTCAGGAAAGAGCATAAGGGTGAGAATCTTTCTGTTATCTCGAATCTATCGTCTCTTTTTTTGATTAGACCTATCTCTTTTGGTTTTTTTAGGTTGTCTCTGACCGTTCTTTTCGTTTTTTTGGTCTCTTTTGAAATCTGTTGGGTGTTTTGTTTAGATGAACATATCTGCGTCAATATCTCCGCCTTAGAATGTGAAAGTAGTTCTTTCCAGTCGATGTGAGGGGAAGTGGTGGTGAGCTCACAGAAACGCTGGGCGTGTTCCGCTTTAGCTCTCCTTATGTTCTTCTTCAGTTTTCCTGTCTTGGTAACGAATCCTTTATCTTGTAGTCTAGTTATAAGTTCGCTGGTCCTGGTGTAAGAGAGCGAGATGTTTTCGGATAGTTCCTCTATACCTCTTTCTTTTTTGCATAGGTTCGTTAGGATGTTGATCTCTTTGGGTGAAAGCCTGTAATCGAACATGTTTTGTGAAATAAAGTCGAAATATTATAAATAAATTTCGGGATTATTTCCGTAAAGTGGTTGGTTTTAGTATGAATAAACGAAATACGGGTCATCAACCGGTATTGTGTGTGACATGTAAAAAGAGAATCCCGAGACAGGTCTATTCGGGTCAAGAGGGAAGACCGCCGATTTGCTCGGGGAGGAAAGGATTTTGAAGAGAAATATTTAGATTATAAAACAAGAGCACTCAGATCGGGAGCAATAAGTGATCACAATAATATCTCATCTATCTCATTTGGAGAAAGAATAGAAACTTTATCGGATTCTATTTCAAAAAACTCCTTATCACTCGAGACTAGATAATCTATATCAGATAACATCCCGCAGGCAAGGATCGGCGCATCCTTTTTACTTATCTTCTTCTCTGCTCTCTGAAGATTCTTCAAGTAATCATCTTTCTTCTTCACATGACAATTCGATACAAAATCTTCGATAAGATCGACTGCCTCATCTTCATTTTCCTTTGAAACGTTTTTTCTTAAATTCCGTTTAAGTTCTTCTATGATATAGTCACTCACTACGATAGTGTGTTCTTCAATAAGTAGATCTAATACATTACTCACTTTACCATCATGAGCTGTAGCGGAGTAGAGGGTAGATGAGTCTATCAATACTTTCATCTCTTTCCCTCAAACATCTCCTCGTATATCTCTTTCCGGGTCTCCTTTCCACTCTCTATCAGATCCTCTGGAGTTAGTTCTTCATCTTCCACCAGTTCTCTGAGATCTTTTAGGGTCCTTATCATCTCCGCTTTCCTCACGGCATCTCTAATGAACTCCGATCTTGAGGGGTACTCTCCTTTCTCGACAGATTCATCTATCCTTTTCAATTGTTCCGGCGAAAATCGGACCTGCACTGATTTCATATCTGCCATATTATGTGATTGTTAACAATTACATAAATATTTTACGGAACTAGAGATCGGTAAGGATTGAAGTAGAGGGCAATTTGTTTTGGAAATATCGAAGTGAGTAGTGAAAGATGAGTTAGAATATAGTTATAAGATGTTGTAAGTGGATGGAATGCCGACTCGATCGAGATGTCTTCTAAGTATATACTCTCGCGGCATACTTTGTACTCCTCAATATTTCATCTTTCAGGCGATCTTTCAAGGTATTTTTGATGACTAGGTCTACCTCTTTTTTGAAAAGATCTTCTAAAAAGGATTTCAGGCCCATGTAATCGTCGAATGACTTTACATCCTCTTTGAATCGGACTAGAATGTCTATATCGCTCTCTTGTTTTGGTTCCTCTTCAAGGTATGATCCGAAGAGACCTATTTCTTTCACACCGAACTGGTCGATCTTTTCACTCTAGTTTTCGATCTCCTCGATGATCTTATCTTCTGTGAGTTCCATCATCATGATATTGGCGTCTTTAGTTTTATTGTTTTCGGAAATAAGACTTTTTGTTGGAGTACTGCTCTCTGTTTTTCAGAGGATCAGTGTTGCTGTAGAGTTATGTCTCTATTAAGTTACCATTCTTGTCGAGTCCTACAGGGTTTTTGTTGATTTGAAAGAGGAGGGACTGCCAACTTACCCCGCCCACACTCCCCTCGAGGAACACAGCTCCTCTATGTCCTCGTTGACACTGCGGACTGCGCTGGGTTGAACTCTCCCTTCAACCCTGCTCGGGGAGGAAAGGATTTGTGTAAGTAAATTGCTCCAAATAGTATGTCTTGTTCCCTTACTCTTCTAAAAATCAGTTAAGTTCCTCTGCTTGTCCTTTTCCTTTTGATTCTTAAATCTCTTAATGGAAATCTCCAGGAACTCCTCGTTAGAATCTATCCCGATGAACTCTCTGTCGTTCTGGTAAGCAGCTATTCCTGTTGTAGAGGAGCCCGTGAAAGGATCAAGGATAAGATCATTTTTCTTCGTGGAAGAAAGAACTATCCTGTTTAGAAGAGCTAAAGGTTTCTGTGTTGGATGTTTACCGAACCGTTTTTCCTTCTGTGGTGTTGTCGGTATATACCAGACCGACCGCATTTGCTTGTAAGGTTTCTTTAAATTGTCCTTTGGAAAGTAACCATTTTTCATCTTCTCGTAATTGAATGTGTGATCCGTCTCTTCACTCTTCGCAGCCCATATCAGGGTTTCATGGGAAGCAGTGAAGTACCTGGTGCTGAGGTTGGGAGGAGCATCCGGTTTGTACCAGCAAATGTCATTTAGAATCTTGTAATTTAATTTTTGAAGCAGATAACCGCATTTGTATATCGAATGATAAGTTCCACTTATCCATATAGTACCGTTCTCTTTTAACGCGTCTCTGCACAGAGAGATCCAATTTTTGTGGAACTCGAGGTCATTTTGAAAGCTTTCCGGAGTATCCCATTCCCCTTTATCTACCGAAACTCTTTCACCTCCACTACAGGTAAAACCTCCGTCTGAGAGCCTGTAAGGTGGATCGGCAAATATCATATCGATTGAATTGGATGGAATCCGTTTTAAAAGCTGAAGTGAATCTTCGTGGTAAAGGGTAAAGGATGATGACTCAAAGTATGGTTCATTTGGCAATTTTATAGTATCTTAACGATCTAAAAGAATCAGAGATAAAAAGATAGTTTAAAGTTGGTTATAAGATGTTGTAAGTAAGTTATAACCAAAAAATATAGATCATTTAAATCCAATTATCAAAATCGATGAAACTTTCGATGGATGAATCTAAAGCGGAGGACTACAAGTCAGCCGCTCAGATAGCTAGAGTTTTAACGGAAAATTGGTTTGACGAGGAGATGTATTGTCCTAACTGTACATCTGATGATCTAAGAAAGCTACCGGACAACACGAAGGTTAAAGACTTCACCTGTCCAAACTGTGAAGAAAATTACCAGTTGAAAGCAAAGTCTAGAAGTTTTGGGAACAAGGTAGCCAATTCAGCCTATGAGCCGAAGGTTAAGAGGATAAAGAAAGGTGAATCTCCCAACTGGGCATTTCTTCGCTATGATAGTGATGATTATTCGGTGGAAGATCTGATGATAGTTCCCGGCTATTTCATGACACCTGATTTCGTAGAAGCTAGAGAACCTCTTTCCGATGACGCTAGGAGAAGTGGATGGGTTGGATCCAATATCTTATTAGGAGAGCTGCCAGACGAAGCTAGGCTGGATATCGTGAAAGATGGAAAGGTTAAGGATAGAGATGAAGTTAGAGAGCATTGGGATAGATTCGATTTTATGGAAGAACAAAGCCTTTCTTCTAAAGGATGGACAAACGATGTGTTGAAGTGTGTCAGGGATCTAGATGAGAAAGAGTTCACTCTAGAGGACATGTACGGGTTTGAGGAACGGTTGAAGGAACTGCATCCCGAGAACGAGCACGTGAAGGCGAAGATCAGGCAGCAACTGCAGGTGTTGAGGGACGAGGATGTGGTGGAGTTCGTGGATTATGATGGGAAGTATCGGGTGAACTCCTAAATCCATAATTGGTAATAAATTATAATAAGTGTAAGCTATTTTACCTATCTACTCAAAATTCTGAGTTAATAGGGATGGTTAGATGGTTGATGAAAAACCGCCATTTGAAGATGAAAATGAGGAAAGTGTTTCCAGTTCTAAGATATCTGAAGTTATGGAAAAATTGGATGAGATAGGCATCTTAGAAACTGCGAAAAATGAAATGAAGCAAGATCTTTCTGCCGATAAGGTCAATAAATGGTATGAGGCAATGAAAGGATATGGGCCCAGAGATAGAAAAGAAATTCTATCTGGTAGGGCAGCAAAACCAGAGGTTTATAAGAACATTTATGAATTCATTCATAAGTATTCTGAAATCTTCGAAGAAAATTATGAAGAAAAGAATATCACATTGTACGATGTAGATTATTACACTACTCTAGCAATTTGCGGTTTAAGAGCAAACCAACAAGATTTCTTAAACTCTTCTAACTTTAATCATGTAAAGTATAACGTGATCAAAAACGTTGAAAAATATGAATATCCAGACCTTCATTCAGATCTTTCTAAAGTGTTAAACGAATACCCTTCAGCTAAACGTGAAGATTTTTCTGGACATCCATTAGCAGATTACATTAGAAACAAAATACCAGTTAGATTAAGGGAAATTGTGAATGAATTTGATGAAGAGGAAGACACTAAAACAGTAAAAGGAAGTCCTGGAATAGCAAATTGGGCAGCCGTCCCCTGGCTCTCTATAATGGATGAAAGGGAAACCAATTCAGTCCAAGAAGGAGTGTTTATTGTCTACTTGTTCTCAGAGGATATGGATAGAGTCTATTTGACGTTGATGAACGGAGTATCTGAATTTACAGATGAATATCCCACCAGCGAGGCAAGAAATAAGTTGAAAGAAAAGGCAGATCGCATTATAGAAATGGTAGAAATGCCAGAAGATTTCAAAACAGATAAAAATATAGATCTTGCCAGTAGTGGTTTAGGTAAAGATTATGAGTTCGGAACCATAGCATATAAAGAGTATAATAAGGGTGAGTTACCCTCTAACGAACAATTGTCTAAAGACTTAGTGGAAATACTAGACGTTTATAACGATTATTTGGAAGAGTCTATCTCTTTCCCAGAGGAAGTCTCTGAAGAAGTTGAAGAAGAACCAACTACAAACTTTTTCGATTATTTGGAAGATAAGGGTTATTTCTACGAGAAGGAGATAATAGAAAATTTCCTTCTTTCTCTAAAAGTAAAACCTTTCGTAATTTTAACGGGTAATACAGGAACTGGAAAAACTAAATTGGCGCAGTTATTTGGTCAATATCTTAGCAAAAATAACGGCTTGGTTGAAGATGATGAAAAGGTTATAGAAACCGATGTGAAAGTTGGAAAATCTTACAAAAAGCATAATCAGGGTTGGTCTTTCCCTAGAGAAGACGCTTTCCAAATCTTTCCAGAGTTGAATAACATTGAAGGACATTATGATATTGAGGTAGATGGAATCCCAGGTAAAGGTAAGCTTCAGATGAATACTAGGCTGTTTTATGTAGAAAATACTGAGGAAATCAGTAATAGATTGAGAGAACTATCTGAGGATGATCCTAGTCAAAGAGTAGACTTAAAAATAGAATTAGATGAAGACAATATCGAAGGAAGTAAATCTGATAAATTTGAAGGTGATTTGTACGAAGTTATTCCTGTTGGATCTGATTGGACAGACAACAAAAATATAGTTGGATTTTACAATGTAGTAACTGGCGAATATCAAAAAACAAACGCTTTGAACCTGATTTTAAATGCTAAAAACTCAGATAATACAGAACCATACGTATTGATATTAGATGAGATGAATTTGTCACATGTGGAGAGATACTTCTCTGATTTCTTATCTGGAATAGAAAGTGATGAAACTATACCGTTACATAATGAAGGAGGAGAATTAGATATTCCTTCTGAATTAGACATCCCAGAGAATCTATTTGTGATTGGAACGGTAAACGTTGATGAGACGACATATATGTTCAGTCCAAAGGTGTTAGACAGAGCAAATACAATTGAAGTTCTTCCTACGCCTGCGGAAGAGTATATGAACCTGGAGAACGAGATAGGTGAACCAAGTGGAAATGCAGAGTATCTTGAGAATCCTCTGTCTAATCTCGATTTGAGAAATAAGTCTATAGAGGAATTGAGAAAGCGGATGGCAGATGTAAATACTGAAAAAGGCGAATCATTCTGGAATGTATTTTCTACAGAAATTCATAGTTTTCAGGAAACCTTGAAAAAAGCAAATTTTGATTTTGCTTTTAGAGTAATAAATGAGATTACAAGGTTTATGTACGTAGCTTGGATCTATGAAGGTAGACCTCAAAATTGGGAAAACTGGCGAAGGTATTTAGATGCACAGATTAAGCAAAAGATACTCCCAAAATTACATGGCTCTCAGAGAGAACTAGGTGATGTATTGAAGGATCTATTCAAGCTATGTTATGATGGAGAGATTGACGGAGCTATCAGGAACATGGAAGATTTAGATGAAGATCAAAACGTCTTGTACAGAACTTCTGCTCTAAAGATTCAAGATATGGATAGAACTCTGTATAATAAAAGATATGTCTCATTCACAAAATAATTTGAAGGTCTGAACATGTCAACTGAGCAAAGAGTGATAATACACTTATTTGACTCTGAAACCTCGGATAAGTTGGGTGATTTGAAAATAAGTGCTCAGGTTTCTGAAGAATTAGTTGAGAAAAGAGAAATTCCTTTTGAAGACTTTTCTACTAGGACAATGGAGTTTAAAAATGTTCCAAGAGTTAAAGATCCAGACAATGTAACTCCTATTGAATATTGTACTCAAAGGGATTTGGAGCCTGGCGCTAGAATAATGCTTTTAGAAGAGAACAGTTACCAAATCAGGTTTGATTCAGAATATGAAATTGATGAAGAAAGAGGAGACGAAATCTTTCCAATTCTTAAGAAAGAAGAAGATAGCGGTAACGTGATTTTGGAAAGATGGAGATTAGATGAAGAAGACGAAGATACAGTTAGGGAAAGGTTGAATTTTCACAGTTATGTTGGAAAATCGTTTTTTGACGTCAAGGTTGATGGAATGAAATCAAGTCCACATCCCTTTGAAGTAAGATCTAAGAAAATAGGATATCAAGATCAGTATCCTGCTATGATTAGCGACTTATCAGAGGCTGCTGCTGGATTGATTTTTGAGAAGGAAGCTCCGCTTTATCAAGAATTTGACTTTGATAACAGGCCTAGAGATACTTACTACGAAGACTTCATGTTTCTAGAGTATCTCTTTAGACCTAGACAGCTTCCTGAAGCCTATGAGTATGTTTTGAATCACCTGTACAATAGATTAGAAAAGAAAAGAGAAATGAAACCCATACATTCCGCTTCATCGGTAGGCTCGCATGAACTTATTGAGATGGTTTCCAATCCAGAGAATTTGAGCAAAACTGATGATCCTCCTTCTGATTGGCCGGAGAGCATGGGGAATTATGTGCCTAGAGAGGTGAATATTGAATCAACTGAAGAATCTATTGATGTTCCAGAAAATAGGCTATTGAAAAATTTGTTATTATCTGTGGATAAGTTGATTTTCAAGTTATTAGATTCGAAGTATGGTCAAGAGAAAGGATACATTAGAGACAAACTGAAAAAATATCAGAACAAAGTTCAGGATTTTTTGTCACATGATTGGGTGGATCAAGTGAGTGAACTGCAACATGTTCCCTCTAATTCCCAAGTACTACAGAAAAGAGAAGGGTATAGAGAGATCTTTCAGTATTTCATTAACTTCAATTTCGCCTTTAGGATGAAATGGAAGGAAATGAGAGACACTTTAAGAGGATACAATCGGTGTTTACACGAATTGTATGAATACTGGTGCTATTTCAATATGGTAAAGGTATTGGAGGATATAACAGATTGTAAAGTTGATTATAAGGATTTGTTTGAAACGAGGGAATGGATGATCGAGGTTAAGAGAGGAAACAAATCTAGATTGCCATTCCAGTTTGAAATGGAAGGTGAAGAGGTCAATATGGAACTAATGTACAACAAAACATTCTCTAGAAATACTAGAGAACCGTCTTACTCCCTTCCATTTAGACCGGATTATACTTTGCATATCTTTGTGGATAATGAACATCACTTCGTGCATTTTGATGCTAAATATCGATCTGAAGGTGATGTAATAGAATTATATGATAAGATCGGATCTGAGAAGATTTCAAAGGATGAAGAGAAGTTAGAAAAGGATGAGGAAAAAGCTATTGAAAGAGATGAGGAAGAGAATATCAAGAAGACTTACAAGAACGCTGATATCTACAAGATGCACACCTACAAAGATGCGATATTAGAGACTCAAGGCGCTTACATATTGTATCCTGGGGATGAAGATGCTGTGTTTAGGGTGGAAGAGGATCAGCATATTCCTTCTGTCGGTGCTTTTCCGCTGACTCCCGGGAAGGATGGGATGGAAGAAGAAGGATTAAAAAGATTCACAGTTGGTGTAATTAGAACTATGATTGAATGATTATCTTTCGTCAAAACACGCCCAACCAGCCCTTCCCCATCCGTCCACCGCATTTCATAATTATCATCTCCGGTTGACCTTTTCCCATCCAGAATTTTTAAATTCCATCTCGCACACCCTTAAAACCATTATCAAATATAGTTGATTTACCCCGTTTCATTATGAACAACAGTTGACACTTCATATATCAAACGCGGTGGACATCAACTGCACATGATAACGAAATCAACCGTCTATGATAACAAAATCAACCGCATCTCGAGTGTTTTTTTTTCAAAAACCGAGAGAAAAGAGGAATTTAATTCTCTCTGTAAATCATAATCAAAAAAGAGCCGAGACCGTAATCAGGACTAAGACCTTAAAAAAGGAAACTTATATATTCCTAGCCAATCATTATTATCATGATGAAAGAACTCGAGGAGATCAAACAAAAACTGAAAGAACATAAACCCGAACTCAAAGAGAAATACTATATAAAAGAGATAAGCATCTTTGGATCCTATGTCCATGGTGACCAAACTAGTAGTAGCGATGTTGATATACTCGTAGAGTTCTCCCAACCTTTGGGTTTGATCAAATTCATCAAATTGGAAGAAGAACTCGAAGAGATACTTGGATTGAACGTGGATCTCGTTCCAAGAAAAGGAATCAAGATGGAGCTAAAAGATACGATTTTAGACGAGGCAGTTACAGTATGAGCAGGGATCACAAGATATTTTTGAAGGATATATTGGACTCGATGGAACTTATCGAAGAATATGTAGAAGATATGGATTTTGAAGAGTTTAAAGATGATCAAAGGACCATCGATGCAGTGATAAGAAACATAGAGATAATAGGGGAGGCAACCAAGCAAATCCCTGATGATGTAAAAGATAAAAAGCCAGAAATACCGTGGGAAGAGATGGCTAGGATGAGGGACAAAATGATCCATGGTTATTTTTCCATAATGCAAGATATTTTGTGGGAAACCGCAAAACATGATATTCCAGAAACGAGGCCTCTAATAGAAGAGTTGCTGGAAGATCTAGACTGAAGATCATAATTTTTACAGGAACATCAAATCCCTCCAAAACATCTCAAATCTATAAACTCACCACCTCCACCCCCTTTTAGTCCAACCCCCCATCCTTTCTTCGCAAAACTCGGCAGTTTCTACTGGAATTGCTGTGCAATTCCATCGATATTTGGGATTTTCAAAGAAAATTCCGAAATAATCTGCCGAATTTTGCACGCGAAACTTAGCAGTTATCTCCCAATCCAGTAATCTAAATTCATGATATCACCTCCGTCGAGTGTTATGGTTGGTGTCTTTTGATATTCTGTGCAAAGGATGGCAGTTTTAGTCTTATTTCTACTGGAAAATCTACGATTTTCCATCGAGTCGAGGAATAGAATATTCCTCTATTTTTGGAATCTTAGATTCCGAAACTATCAGGAAAATGAAATTTTCCTGAAATATTTCGCAAAGGATGGCAGGTAGATTGCACGCGAAGGACGGCAGTTCTGCACTCTTTTTTTCTTTATTTTACCGACAAAAAGACCAAAACCATTATATGGGTTTAACCCATTAACAGGTATTACACATCATGACCGAAACTACCAAGATGGATAAAAGAGGGCGTATCACCATCCCTAAAAAATTGAGGAACGCCCATGATCTAGACAAGGAGTCAGAATTCATCATCGAAGATATCGACGACGATACATTCATACTCAGAAAGATCGACCTGACAGATCTGATCGAAGAAGTCAAAAAAGAGATCAAAACCAAAGATATCGAAAAACTACACGAAGAAGTCGAAGAAGAGGCCGATGAACTTGCAAAGGAAAAGTTTTCTAGTTGATACTTCGATTCAAAAATATTGCTCTTAGTAAATCCTAAATTATTTTTTCTTAGATGACACTTGTCATTGAAACAAAATGACACCTGTTAAGAAATTTTGAATAAAGACCTTAAGTCTTCACAAAAAGATCTAGCAATTCTAACTATCACCGATCCAAAAATTCAGCGACGATCTCCTCTGTCTTCCAGACCTCGACTTCGTCCTGATCATCAAAATGTTTATCATCTGACCATATCGCAGCATCTCTTTCTAGAGCGACAGCTAAAAATGGTACATCCTTTTTATCGGTATCACCTATAGCTTCATCGGCCACGGTGATCTCTTCTTCGTAAGTTTCCTCCGCCACTACAAATATATTATCTATCAGGATCGTCAATAAGCTGTCTAATTCTGTCGAGTTCAATCCAGATTTCTCTTTTATAAGATCTTTATGCTTTTCCATCTCGCTTTCCAAAAAATCAGGAGAGTAAAGTTCCTCCTCCATTTCAAGTATCAATTCTCTAGTGACATTATCTGATATAAGAGCAGATATCAATACGTTAGTATCGATAACAAATTTCATTTGACCAGTCCATGCCTTCTAGCGATCCCTTCTTTGATCTTATCCCCTATCTCTTCAGCATCTTCTTCTGTAAGCTCACTCTTAGATGCAAGGGAATCTGCGAGTTCGATCTTTGACAATCGGCTCTTGATGAACCCTTGAATCAACCGATCCCAGTCCAATTCATCATGCTCTTTCATCTTCTCTTTCAGGTCATGAGGGATCTTTATGTCTACTGTCGGCATTTTTTCACACCATTAAACACACATCTCTACTCCTAAAAATATATTTTGTTGATTTCTGTTCATCTTGTTTAAGCTTCTGATCCTAACAAGCAGCGAACCACCTTAAAACTTCAAAAAGTCTTAAAATCAGCTTAAAAAACCTCTAAAAAATCTTATATTTCCTACCGTGAGGTCTATATCCCCGTGTGCTATGCACATCACATAGGCTGTGGTGTAGGCGGACATAAAACACTGAGGCAATAAGGCTCCCGTTTTAACCTGTTTCCCGCACTATCCAATAGAGATCTTAAATCGAGTCATTTATCCAAATATTTATTAACTATTTATAACTATTCTTAAACATGGTAAAATCATTCAGTCTTCCAAAGGTGATGGAGATGGAGATAGACGCACTGGTGGAGTCGGGTTATTACTCTTCCAGATCGGACGTTGCAAAGGATGCCTTTAGAACCCTCTTCGAGAGGAAGTCAAATCTGAGGATAGCCGGAGCTGTACAACTCTATAAAGAGGAAAAGGTTAGCCTGGGAAGGGCAGCGGAGATAGCCAATATCACCGTTGAAGAGTTCAAAGAGATCCTACAGGAAAGGAACATCAAGATAGAGATAGACGCAGCCGAGGCAGAGAAAGGTGCCAAGGAGATACTGGAGGAGAGAGATTGAAGATCATCTCTGACACTGATATTATCTCTTCCCTGGCGAAGATAGACAGGATAGAGAACATACTACGTGCAGTTCGATCAAATCGTTCAAAATACTACATCCCGAAAAAATTAGAAAGTCTCATCTTTTCTTTAGGGAATGAACTTGTTCATCGATCCGGATAATAATAATCCCGATACAGTTCCCACGGGT
>CAYWJQ010000019.1:0-37844 GCA_964458595.1 uncultured Thermoplasmata archaeon | reverse complement strand
AAGTGATATTATACACCCTGAAGCAGTACAACAGAGGACATTCAGTAAAAGAGGCGAAAAAACGAGTAGGAAAAAAGTATCCATATTCTCCTCCGACCAGGACGATCTACTCATGGATCAACAGATACAAAGATAAACTAACTTTCCTCAAACTTAGAAAAGAGTACAATATAGATCCGGACAACCTAACCACCACTCACAACTTCCAGCACCAGCAGGTTTATCCATTTACCTACCATCATCTCTAGAGGAATTAAAAATTCCTCATCTCTCTCGGATAGTCATCCTCGAGATAAAACTAAACATCCACTCTAAAAATTGATCTGAACTCCGCCGATACATCAACTGGATCCGCAGGACTTTGTCCGAGGATCAAGTGGAGCGAGGTTTACCGAGTTCCGCAGGATAGAAAGATCACTACCAAGAAAAATGTTTTTAGAAGGACCTCGCTGCTCCTCACTAGATATAGATCATAACCTAGACACCAAAGAAAAAGATAACCTAACTCCCGAACTTACCCAATTAGCTTTCAACTCCCAATCTAAAAACAGCGACAAATCACCTCATGAAACCGTAGAGGACTTTTTCCTCATCAATGATTCCACCACAGTAGCCACAGAACTTCCCGTATTCATCAACCCTGAAGAGATAGAAGAAATCGATGTAGATGATCCAATCACCGGCCACATAGACCTAGTCCAGATCAGGTACGACGACCTCTACATCTTAGACTATAAACCAAACCTCAACCGACCAGAACGCCACGCATCTCAACTACAACTCTACATCCGCAGAGCTTCGCTCGAAGGAAAGAAGGAATCTTTCGATTCCTACACAAGAAAGCGATACAAGAGCGCACGTCCATCTAGAGGAATTAAAAATTCCTCATCTCACTCGAATCAAGTTCTCATGATCCCCGAAGACAAGATCCACACAGCTGTATCCGCAGGACTTAGTCCGAGGATAAAAGGATGCAATCCTGCAAATTCAACAGACACAGCTACTACGAATTCAGATGATTGTTACACTTATTTTAACTTCACGTCCGAAATATTCTAAAAGCATTTTCATTGACATGGAAACACTTAATAAATATGAATCATATATGAATATGTATGAGCAACACGAAGATCCGCAAGGTCGGTAAAAGAGGTCAGATCACTATCCCTAAAGAGATAAGAGAAAAGGAAGATATCCAAGGGGGCGACGAAGTCAAGATAATCGAAAGAGATGGAGAATTAATCATCAAAAAGCTCGACGATAGAGAAAAACTGAAAGAGGCTTATCAAAAGATGGCTGAACAAAACAGGGAAATAAGCGAAGAGATGTTGAACGCATCTAAGGAAGCTATTGATTAGGTAGTGAGAAAATGGAAGTGAAAAGAGGAGACCTCGTCCTAGTCGATCTCGATCCTACGAAGGGCTCTGAACAGGGTAAGACAAGACCTGCTGTTGTCATCCAAAATGACATAGGAAACAAATATTCTCCCACTACTATCATTGCTCCTCTGACAAGCAGTTATGATGAAGTATATCCCGTAAATGTGGAACTCAAGCAAAAAGATGAGTGCCTAGATGAAAATTCCATAGTACTGTTGAACCAGATAGTCACGGTTGATATAGAGGCAAGGTTGATGAAAAAGCTCGGTACGGTTAGCGAAGACAAGATGAAGGAGATCGATACAGCGATAAAGATAAGTCTTGGATTGTGACGAAAAACATCATATATTATCTTACCCAAATATAGCAAATCCTCTTTTAGCTAGGATGTTTTTCCTGATAAAATATATCGAAGAATGGGGTCGAGGAACTATAGATATAGTGGAAAAGAAAAATAAGAATATATTTTTCTTCTCCACAACTAGCAAATCCCAAAATAACAAATTTTGTGATTTGCTATATGATCGAAGATACACTAGACCATGGTCTTCCAGAACCAGAATTTGAAGAAAAGATAAAAGAAAGTTTGAAAGACATAGAAGAAGGTAAGGTATATTCTCATGAAGAGGTAAGGGAGAAATTCCTTGAACAGCCTGAATAAATATACAAGATTATAAATAATCCTGCAAACATCATCTCTATCGGAGAAAAAACATGGGTATGTTCGATGAAGTCAAAGCGAAGTTCAGATGCCCTGAATGCGGATATTCCGAAAGTGAATTTGTTTGGCAGACCAAAGCATTAGATAAAATTTTGAAAACATATGAGATTGGAGATCAAGTAGACCTCAGAGAACTGAACATCGAAAAAGGTTCCTTTGAGATCCATAAGCACTGTCCTGAGTGTGATAACTATATCAGTGGATACATCAAGATAGAAGATGGAAAATTGACAGATGAGATAACGGATTTGGGTATGAGGTCCTAAGACACCCTTCCTATTCTGTATGCTATCTTGACTTAACATCTCAATATCTTAGATATCGATCAGGAAAATATTATAGTGGAACTCGTAACTTTTTGAACTAAGTTACGAGCTCCACAACTAGTAAAAGACACTAAACAGTATAAAATGTCGTGTCTTTTACTATAAATACAGATTTAGAGCTTTTTTAGATTAGAAGTGAAGAAGATGGTGAACAAGAGTACAGTTAAAGACATCATAGCCCATCGTGTAAAAGATAAAGAGAAGATACTTGAGGCGATGAAGATACAGGATGAACTTCGCAGAAAAACAGATACTAAAGAAAGCACTGAAATAATCCGAGATTGGAGAAAGGCTAGATGATTTTGGACATTTTTTCCTTGCTCTTCTATCTGTTCAATTAAAGCATCATGATCTCTTTCCAAAAACTCGCCTAAAATGAAAAAACAATATTCAATTCTAGTCAAAAACATAAATAACACTATTCAAATAGCGTAATTATCCATAATAACAAGATTTCATTAGAAAGATTTAAAAAACCCGATACTCATATCTAATTCGGATAAACGATGGATGAAGAGATATTGGTAGAATGGAACCCTTGGTGGACTGAAGATTTCGAAGTAGATCACGTCAGAAGGGACATACAAAATGAATTGAAGAAATGGGTGGAAAGAAAAGAGATCATGCCTATCACGGGCTGTAGACGTTCTGGAAAGACGACATTGATGTATATAACCATCCAGCAGCTCCTTCATAACGAAAACAAGTTTGAACCTGTCAATGAAGAAAATATCCTCTTCATAAAATGTGACGATGAGAGAGTGGACCCCGATGGGTTGATAGAAGATGCTCGTGCAAAACATCAAGAGATCTTCAATCCTGAAGGCAGGACTTATCTATTTTTGGATGAGATCCAAGATATAGATGATTGGGATAAAACGGTCAAAAGGATCTATGACCTGAATGAAGAGGTCAAGATTTTTTTGAGCGGTTCGAGATTGCTGAAAAGTGAATTGGCTCCATCCCTTGCTGGAAGATTTGTGTACTTCGATGTCTTTCCGTTCTCCTTCGGTGAGTTCCTGAGAGCACGAAACCTCGAGATAGAAACTGAACAGAGAGCTGATCTACTTTCAAAAAAGAACGAGATAAAACATTACCTCAGAGAATATATCCGATGGGGTGGATTTCCTGAAATAGTGCTAGAAAAAGATGAAGAAAAAAAGAAAGAACTCCTCAAGTTCTATTCTGACAGTATACTTTACAGAGATGTTATCAAACGGTCCGGTATAAACAAGCCCGAAAAAGTTGAAAGGTTGAAAAGTTATCTCCTTTCGAACTTTACCAACCTCCTCAACTACAACAAGATAGCGAACAGGTTGGATCTGTCTCCTGATACTGTTAGGGAATATATCCATCATATGGAAGAGAGTTATTTTGCCTTTTCAGTCCCTCTTTTTTCCTACTCCGTTAAAAAACAACAGATAAATCCGAAGAAGATCTACAGTATCGATAATGGCTTGAGAAACGCAGCGGGATTCAAATTCAGCGATGATCTAGGCCGTCTGTATGAAAATACTGTCTTTTTGAGACTATATCGAAATTACGATGAGATATATTATTGGCGAGACCAAGATAGCGAAGTCGATTTCCTTATCAAGGAAGATGATTCTATCAAACGACTTATCCAGGTTTGTTATGACATCTCAAAAGCAGAAGAGAGGGAAGTTGATTCTCTTTTGAGCGCGATGAGAGAATTCGATATAGATGAAGGAACGATCATCACAGGAGATACGAGAAAGGAAAAGGATATAGAAGACAAAATGATCCATTTCGTGCCTCTTTGGGAATGGCTCTTAAGATGAATATCTATTAGGGAAAAAACATGGGTATGTTCGATGAAGTTAAAGCGAAGTTCAGATGTCCGGAGTGCGGATATTCGGAAAGGGAATTTGTTTGGCAGACCAAAGCATTAGATAGAATCTTAGACACATACGAGGTAGGAGATGAAATAAACATAAGAGAACTGAACATCGAAAAAGGTTCTATTGAGGTCCACGAGATCTGCCCCGAGTGCGATAGTTATATCAGTGGTTATATCAAGGTAAAAAATGGAAAATTGACAGATGAAATCACAAATTTGAGTATGAGGTCCTGAGAACCTCTCTATATTTCATGTAACTTTTTTATATGATAAACGTATTACTTAGTTACAAGAAATACAGACTGTGATCTAGAATGGAAAGCATATCGAAGAGAGAATCGCAGGTTATCTCTCAAATCAAGGAAAAAGACAAGATAATATTTACTCCTAAAGATGTAGAAAGATTTCTAGATATATCCAAACAAAACACTCATAGAGTACTAAAAAATATGAAAGAAAAGAACCTAGTAAAACATATCGAAAGAGGAAAATACATCTTGAGAGAAAACTGGAACGAATTAGATATATATGAGATCGTTCCTGAGATCTTCAAACCATCTTATATCGCACTTTGGAGCGCCTTGCATTATCATGATATGACGGATCAAGTACCGAGAACGGTCTTCTTAGTAACCACGAAGCGAAAAAAGTCCTTAAAACTCCAAGGTCAAAATATCCAATATATAACTGTTAAAAAAGAATTCTTTTTCGGATATGAAAGATATGATAAAGTTGTAGTTTCGGACAAAGAAAAAACGATCATCGATTCTTTGAGACATCCTAAGTATTCGGGAGGAATTTTACACCTATACGAATCCTTTCCAGAGGATATCGACGTAGAAAAACTGACAGACTATTGTAAAAAAACTGACAGCTCTACAATAGCTTCCAGATTAGGATACATCTTGGATGAGAAAGGACTACGATTCAACAAAGAAAAACTCAAAGATATGATCGATACTTACTCGAAACTTGATCCAAAAGAGAACAAAACTAATCTTAACTCTAAATGGAAACTCTACGTCAATAGGAGGATAGAATGATAACTAGAAACCAACTAAGGGAGATACACGGAGATGAGTTACCACTCCATATATTAGAGCAAGACTATATCCAATCATTATTTTTGGAAGAATTATACGATGAAGTAGACTCATTAGTATTCAAAGGTGGAACGTATCTAAAACATGCATTTGGATTGGATAGATTTTCGGAGGATCTTGATTTCACGATATATGGGGATTTTACGATCAAAATGTTAAAAAAAGCTGCTTCAGGATTGGATGCTTATGATGTCGAAGCAGGTATAGACAAAATAAAAACTGATGACATTTCCATTACGGCAAGACTGAGATATCATGGTCCTCTTTTCAACGGCTCTGATAAGTCCATCGGCAACATCGATATAGAGATATCGAAGAGAGACGATGTTTTCCAAGAACCAGAATGGAAAAGATTATTCTTCGACTACCCAGAAACGAGAGCTGTTACCGTGTTAGGCCTCCAAAAAGAAGAGATCTTAGCTGAAAAATTGAGAGCGTTAGCTACAAGGACAAAAGGTAGGGATCTCTATGATGTTTGGTTTTTGTTGAAACAAGGTGTAAGTACAGATAAAGAGCTCTTCGAAGAAAAGATGAAAGTTGTAGACTTCGCTCCAAAAATAGATATCAAAATATCTGAATCCGAATGGAAACAAGACCTAAAAGTTTTGTTAAAGAGACCTCCTAAATACGGCGAAGTAAAAAAAGAAGTGGTAAAATCATTAAAAAATAAAGGGTTTGAGGTCAGATAGCCTTTCCCTCATACAAAACCTACTCTTTTTTCTTGGATTCGATATGTTCTATGACCTCCTGTATATCGTAGGGCTGAACCACCAGCAGATCACCTTTTTCGGCTATCTCGAAACCTCTATCTATCGATTCCATCTCCTCGATCACCACTTCCACCAGATCTTCCGGTAGACCGGATTCCAATACACCTTCCTTCACAAATTCGGCGGTCTCACCGACCTTTCGATATCTAGGATCTTCGTCGTTGATCACGACCCGGTCGTAGGTATTCCCGATACCTTCTCCGAAGTCTATTATATCTTCTTTCTTCCTATTTCCGGTTCCCTGACAGACCACTATCTTCTTCCCGTCGGTAAGATCGTCGAGTATATCCGACAAAGCTTCTACTGCGGCTCTATTATGGCCGTAATCTATCATGACCTTGATATCGCCGACTTCCATTATATTCATCCTTCCGGGGTTCTGACTGGTCGAAGGCTGGAAGCTCAAAAGACCGTTCTTTATGGATTCCAGATCAACATCTAATGAGAAACAAGAAGCGATCGCGGCTATAGAGTTCTGAACATTGAAAGTCGCCTTCCCGTCGAAAGTTATCGGTATCTCCGACACTTCGATAACTTCCCACACATTATCTTCTTTCTTAACCACTATAGTTTCGTCCTCTACCGTCACGACAGTACCTCCTTCGGAAAGATGCTCTGCAACGGTTTCGAGATCTGGGTCTCTAGAAAACAGGATCGCATCCGCTTGCACCTTATCTTTGTATTCCATCACATTCTCGTCTTCCGCATTTAGCACCGCATTACCCGAAGGTTTGACCGTTTCGACCACCACGCCTTTCACTCGCGCCATCTTCTCTACAGTGTTTATCTTATCCTGGCCTAAATGATCGCGACCGACGTTCAAAAAGACTCCGACGTCGCTCTCGTCGTATCCTAACCCTCTTCGCAGTATACCTCCCCTAGCGACTTCTAAGACCGCATGATCTATACTTTTCTCTTTCAGCACGAATTCCGCTCCCTGAGGTCCGCTGAAATCTCCTTCCATCAGAAGGTCGTTACCTCTGAATAACCCGTCGGTAGAAGATACGCCGACGCTCTTACCGTCCATCTTCAAGATATGTGAGATCAATCTTACAGTCGTGGTTTTACCGTTCGTTCCAGTCACCGCGACGATAGGTATCGAGCCGTCGGATCCCGGCGGAAAGAGCATATCGATAACCGGTTTAGCTACGTTCCTTTCTTTTCCCTCGTACGGATCTAGATGCATCCTGAAGCCCGGGGCCGCGTTCACCTCGATGACACCGCCGCCGTTCTCACGGAAAGGCTCTTTCAAGTCAGGAGCGATCAGGTCTATACCCATCACGTCCAAACCGATGATGTCGGCTATCCTTTCCGCCGTCCTCTTGTTCTTTGGGTGTACGGAGTCGGTCACGTCGGTAGCGGTACCTCCGGAGCTCAGGTTCGCGGTAGACTTCAGCCTCAACTCTTCTCCTTCAGGAAGAACGCTGTCCAGAGTATAGTCGTTCTGCTCCAATATCCTTTTGGTCATGTCGTCCACTTCGATCTCAGTCAGTGTCTTTTCGTGGCCTACACCTCTCCTCGGGTCGCTGTTCTCTTCGTCGATCAGCTCTTGGATCGTAGATTCACCGTCGCCGGTTACAGATGGCGGATCCCTTCTTGCCGCAGCGGCCAACTCGCCGTCTATCACCAGTAACCGGTGATCTTCACCGACCAGATAATTTTCGATCACAACCACAGGATCGATCCTTTTAGCGTCTTTAAAAGCGACCTTCAACTCTTCGCTGTCTTCGACTCTAGATGATATACCTCTTCCGTGATTCCCTATATTCGGCTTCACGGCGACGGGATAACCTAGTTCTTTCGCCACTTCCAAAGCATCTTTCTGATTCCTCACAGCCTCGCCGCGCGGTACTGGAATCCCCGCCTCATCCAAGATATCTTTCGTCCTTTCTTTCTCGTCGGCTATCTCCATCGCTATAGCGTTGGTTTTTTCGGTCATGCTCGCTTGTATCCTTTTCTGATTCTTACCATAACCGAGCTGGACATAGCTGTAATCGTTGAGTTCGATGTTCGGTATTCCTCTAGATAAGGCTTCACTAACGATCGAGTCGGTCGTGGGACCCAACATATTGGCGTCACGAAGGTCCTTCAGATCCTTTACTATATCATCGATATCCGGTTTTTCTCCCTCTGCGATCTCTTCCACCAATCGAACAGCCTCTCTACCGGCTTCTAGACCAGCTTCTTCGACTCTATAGCGGAAAGCGATCTGGTACACGCCCTCCTCGTCGGTACCCAAAGTTTTGCCGAAACCGACTTCCATGTTAGCTAAACACTGAAGTTCTATCGCGACGTGTTCGACCACGTGTCCCAACCAAGTACCTTTCTCGACCCGCTCAAAAAAACCTCCTTCGTATCCTCTGCTGCACCTGTGCTTTTGCAGCGACGGGATCAAAGATTCGAGTCGATCCTTGAAACCGGGGATCTCATCCGTTGGTCTTTCCTCGAACTCCTCTATATCGAGAAGCATATAAATTACCTGATACCGGCTAAAATAATTCGGCCCCCATAGAGCCCTTATCTCTCTTATCTCCATCTATATCATACCCTCCATTACTTTTTCAACTATGCTATTCCAGCTACTCATCTATCTGCTTGATTATCATATCGTCACCCTCATCCACACCGAAAAGGTGCTTCTAAGGACATCTATCCCACATGAATATAGGGCATAATAAATATTTCTACCCTTTAAAGGAATAATCCTATTATCCGATCACGCCTATCCAGTTTATTACATATGCTTTTATTTAATTTTTTACTGACCACTTGGAAAACGGATCTTACTTTGATGCTTAAGTCCAGTATGGTAAATATAAAAAAAATTTATTAAGTAGTTTATATTTCATTAGAACCATGTTACCTCCGGAAGCCGAGGATCTGATTTTGATGGAGTTAGAGGGTTTTGAAGAATTCAGGGAAGAAGAGGAAGTACCCTATGGCCTGACACCGAGAGGGATAACTAAGGCAGTGGGTATCAGCGAGACCGAACCTTACACCACGCTCAATGAGATGAGCGAGGAGGGATTGATCGAGGGAGATGCTAGGAAGATCACCAGTCTAGACCGCGAAAGGAACGTGTATTTTCTCACAGAAAAAGGGAAAGAGAAGGAAAAAGAGATATGGAATAAGATCGAAGACAGAGAGATCAAGGTGAAAACGGGAGATGAAGAAAAAGAATTGAAAGTGAAGAAGCTAGAGAATCACATCAGCGGAAGGAATCCGATAGTCAAGGGACTTCGGTTGATGGAAGAGGATGAGGTTGTCGATCTAACGGCGCTCGAGACCGATTTCGAGGTTTTCGTGGGCAGGAAAAATGAACTCAATTCGCTCAAGGACAAACTCAAGTCCGTGAAGGACCGAGGTTGTCAGACCGTGTTGATAGAGGGGAAGGCGGGTATAGGAAAGACCTCGCTCGTCACGAAGCTGATCCCGTTCTCGGAAGAACTAGGTTTTGATTTTCTTACGGGTACCTCCCAGAGCGAGACCTCCGATCCCTATCTACCTTTTAAAGAGGCCTTCAGTGGATATATCGAGGACGCCTCTACTTCACAAGAAGAGACCGGTATGGCCTTCATGGGCGCCGGACAGGGGCAAAAAGCCGAAGATAAGAAGATGTTCGACGCGAAAAAGAAGGAGACCTTCTACGAGACTACAAAATATATAAAAGAGATAGCGGACAAGAAGCCTCTTGTCGTTTTCCTAGATGATCTACAGTGGGTCGATAAAGCCACCTTAGACATTTTATCATATATGAACGATAAACTTGAAGACACTCCCATACTTTTCATAGGTACTTACCGACCCGAAGATATCTCCGAAGACCACCACCTGACGGAGATGATGCACAGGTTGGGAAGAAGGAACAAATACGAAAAGATCGAACTTGAACCTTTATCTTATGAGAATACACAGGAAATAGTCGAAGGCGTCCTTGGAAAAGAAGACGTGCCGATAGACTTCATAGAGAGGCTCCACGAAAAGACCGAGGGAAATCCACTCTTCATAAAGGAAAGCATAAGACAGATGCTCGATGAAGGTATAATCGATCCAGAAAATGATAAATATCCCGAAAGAGGCGACGACATATCTTTCTCGGAGATGGTTCAGAACGTTATCGAAAGGAGAGTTAACCGCCTAGACGATCAGACGATAAAGATAATAGAGATAGGGAGCGTCATCGGGGGAGAGATACGTTTCGAACTTCTTTCCAAGACCGCGGATATGGACGAGATCGACTTGTTAGATCATATAGACATGCTGATAGGAAATCAACTATGGGAAGAGGACCCCAACCAGGAGGTCTTTTACTTCTCACACGAGATGATAGAGGAAACAGTATATAAAAGGATAAAAGGTCTGAAGAAAAAATTACTCCATAAGAGAGTTGCGAACAATATCGAAGATATATACGGGGACGAGATAGAAAAGTGGTACTCCGACCTGGCGAGACACTACGAAGGTGGAGAGGAGTACTCCGAAGCTTTGGATTACTATCTTGAAGCCGGCGAGAAAGCCGAAGAGGTCTATGCCAACGAAGACGCCATAGAGATGTACGAGAAGGCGCTGGATATGACCGATCACGTGAAAGATCCGGACCTCGACAGATTGAACATAATCGAAAAGATCGCAAAAGCATATTCATTGTTAGGAAAGTATGAAAGTGCGAGACAAACTCTCGTCAGGGGCTTAGATCAAACGGGGGACAAGGAAAAAGAACAGAGGATCTACAGAAAGATCAGCGATACGTTTTACAAACGGAGCGATTATGAAAAGACGCTTGAACACATCGAAAAAGGGCTGGAGATAGGGGATGAGGAAACGAAAGAGGTCTGCCAGATGCTCAGTATAAAGGGATGGACCTACCAGCAGAGGGGAAAATACGACAAGGCCCGGGAGATATTCGAAAAAGAAAAAGAGATAGCGGAAGAGATAGGCGATCAAAGGGAGATGGCCCAAGTCTATCACGATATAGGGACCGTTTTGATTTATACGGGGAAGTACGACCAGGGGATCGAAAAATTGGAAAAAGCCATCGAGATCAGAAAAGAAAAAGATATCAAGAGGCAGCTGGTAAAGTCGATCAATAATATAGCCGTTGCGTATTCCTACCGAGGGGACTGGGACAACGCTAAAAAGTACTACGAGAAGAGCAACAAGAATTCCAAAAAGATAGGGGATAAGAGCGGTGTCTCGACCTCGCTCAACAATATAGCTATAGTGCACTCAAAGAAAGGAGAGATAGAAAAGTCTATAAGAAAACACAATAAATGCTTAAAAATAAATAAAAAGATCGGTGACAAGCAGGGGGAAGCTATCTCCTACGGCAACCTTTCGAATATGTACCTGATCAAAAAGGAATTGGATAAAGCTCAAAAATATAATGAGAAGGCCGAGGAGATACAGGAAGAGATGGATGATAAACGAGGCATGGAAGAAAGGTATAGAAATTATGGGGAATTGAACGAATTGAGAGGGGATCTTGAGAGCGCTGAAGAAAACTACGAAAAAGCGATCGATCTTGCCGAAGAGATGGGTAGCGGCAGGAACAAAGCGATGTCATTGAACAAGTTGGCAGGTCTGCAGACCTTGAGAGGTGAGCTGGAAAAAGCCGAGGATTATTACGAAGAGGCCAAAGATATCGCCGGTGAGATAGGGAGCAAGGATACGTGTGCAGAGATATTCGACGGTTTAGCCGGGGTATATCAACTTAGAGGCGATTACGACAGGTCAAAGGAATTCCATCGAGAGGGGATGGAGATGGCTGAAGAAGTGAACGATGAAAAGACGGAGATGCTCAACAAGATAGGATTGGCTGAAGATTATCTTCATATGAGCGAGATAGAGAAAAGTTTAGAGAAAACCAAAGAGGTCTCTCGACTCCTCGAAGGTTGGAAAGATCCCTCACTAGAAGTTAGAAACTATCTGGTTAGATCGAAGTGCTATACGGAAAAGGAAGATTTCGAAGAAGCTGAAAATTTGATGGACGAGGTCCTGGAAAAGATAGAAGATATCGAAGACAGGATATGGAAAGGCAAGGCTCTCTACGAGTGTGGAGTACTGAACTCCGCAATGGGAGAAGTGGAAGAAGCGGAGAAAAAATTCGAAGATGCGTTAGAGATATTCGAAGATATCGGTATGGAACTCTGGAAAAATAGGGGTTTAAAGGCTCTTGAGGAGCTGAGGTGATTCTGCTTGAGTAAAAGTATTTACGGGTCACTGGGTGAAGACGAGCTGCTTATCCTTCACATAGGAGATCAGTGTGTTCCCGAGGATGTCACGGAACCCGTAGGATCGATGTCTTACGAGAAGATCGTCGAAAATACGAATATAGACCGTATAGACGAACTCTTGACTGATCTCGAAGATGAGGATAAGATATCCAGCACTACAGAGGATGAGAAAAAGTATTTTCATCTCACCAAAGATGGAGAAAAAGCTAGAGAGGAGATATGGGAGGATATAAAGGAAGAGAAGATCATATTAATTGACGATAAGGATACCCTTCAGCTGAAACTCAAGAATATCAGGAACCTATTCAACGGGAAAGACCTCATCGCGATATTAGAAAATATAAACGAAGAAAATATCTTGGATCTGAGGACAAAAGATCAGGTCTACGAGCGGCTGGTCGGAAGAGAGGAAAAATTCCAAGAGATAAAGGACATGTTGGACCGTATAAGGGAAGAGCCGGGTAAAGCTATCCTGATATCCGGCGATACCGGGATAGGAAAAACGAGATTGGTGGAAGAATTGAAGCGGTTAGCTATCGACCAGGACTTCGATTTCTTGAAGGGAAAATGCCACCACGAGGCCCCTGAACCTTATCAACCTTTCAAAAGCGCTTTAGATAAATTCCTAGAGATCGAGAAGGAGATGGGAAAGTTCGAGAGCGTGATAAGCCCGTCGCAAAAAGCGGATGGCAAGGTCCAGACTAGGCAGATGTTCGACGCTCAGAGAAAATCGGTCTTCTATGGAACCACAAAATTCTTGGAGACGCTCACCGAATATAGACCGCTGGTGCTTTTCCTGGACGACCTACAGTGGGCGGATAAGGGCACACTAAATCTTTTAGATTACATGACTGACAAATTGAAAGATAAACCCGTTCTCATCGTATGCACCTACAGACCGGGAGATGTATCGGAAGACGATCCCCTGTCCGAGACCATGAGGAGGATGTCGAGAAAGAGACTTTACGAGGAGATAGAACTCAAACCTCTAGAAACGGAATCGATAGAAAAACTGATAAAAGAGATAACCCAGGTCGAAGAGGTGCCGAAAGAATTCGTGAAGGGCATTGAAGAAAAAACTAACGGAAATCCGTTGTTCATCAAAGAGAACGTAAATCAGATGATAGAGGAAAAATTGATCGATCCGGTCGAGGGAAGTTTTCCTTCCGAGTCTAAAATCGTTCTCGTGCCGGACGTGGTTCAAGACGTGATCGAGAAAAGGGTCTACAAGTTGAACGACGATGTAAGAGATATACTCCAATTAGGAAGCGTTATCGGGAGAAAGATACCTTTTGAACTCTTAGCGGAGGCCTCGGAACAGGACGAATTGGAGATATTAGAGAAGATCGACGAACTGCTCGAGAACAATATATGGAGAGAACATCCTAGAGAAGAGTCTTTCCTATTCTCTCACGATCTTCTAGTCGACACCATATATCAGGGCACGGGAAAATGGCTGGAGAGAAAGTCGCTTCACAATAAAGTCGCCGAAGCGATAGAGAATATCTACGAATCGCAGATAGAAGAAAAATATTCTATTTTAGGCCGACACTTCAAGATCGGAGAACAGTACGAAAGATCTTTCGAATATTTCAAGAAAGCCGGCGAGAAAGCCGAAAGAGTTTATTCTCACGAGGACGCGGTTGAGAGGTACAGAGAAAGTCTTGAGGCCGCCGAGAAGGCGGAATCGGTAGATGAAGAAGAACTGTTCTTTCTGATGGAGAAAGTGGGAGAAGCCGTGGACATAATAGGGGATTCTGAAGAAGCTAGAAAGTATTTCGATCGAGCGTTGACAAAAGCGGAGGACGTCGAGAAGAAGAGAAGGGCTTACAGGAAGATAGCCAGGTGCTGGTCGAATCAGGGCGAATTCAAAAAAGTGATATCTACCGCTGACAAGGGATTGAGTCTTTACGATGAAGAAGGAATCATGATGGAGAAAAAGGTCGAGGAGTCAGAAGTGGAAAGAGATCTGGAGGAACTAGAAGATTCGCCGGAGATATGTAGGCTCTTGAGTCAAAAGGGATGGGCTCTGAGAAGGATAGGTAAGAGTGAAGAGGCCAAGAAGATATTCGAGGAAGAACTAGAAAAAGCGAAGGACATAGACGACGTTTCCGTACTTTCTCAGGCCTATCACGATCTAGGTTCCCTTCAAGGTTCGAGCATGTATATGAACAAGAACATGGAATATCTTCAGAAATCTATAGATCTTAGGAAAGAGATATTGCAGGACGAAGAATCTTTCGAGCAGAAATATGGATTATCAAGGTCTTACAATAACGTGGGCATCTTCCATCTTCAACGCGGTAATCTGAATAAATCCTTAGAGTATCTAAAGAAAGCTCTGGACTTGCATCGGGAGATCAATAATAAATTGTTCGAAGCTAAAACTTTGATCAATCTGGCGATCATCTATACTCATAAAGGAGAGCTGGAGAAGACCGAAGATATCCTCGACGACGCATTCGACATGATGAGGGCGATAGAAGATAAACAGGGTCTTTCTAGGGCGGAAGTTAACGAAGCGCTTCTTTATATAGAGAAAGGGAAGATAGATAAAGCATTGGATGACTTCGAGTCGTCTCTAGAGACCTTCGAAGAGATAGGCAACAAGATAGGAGTGGCCTCCACATATATTGGAATGTCAAGATCGTTCATGTTCAAAGGAGATATGGAAAAATCCAAAGAGTATATAGAAAAGGCTTACGAAATAGCGGGCGAGATAAAGAGCGAGCAGGTAAAAGTTGACGCACTAATACAGTACGGTAGATTGGAGAGGCTCACTGGAGACCCGGTGGAAGCGGTAGAACTCCACGAGAAAAATATGAAAAACGCGGACGAAGACGGAAGGATGGTGAGCTTACTGATGAACAGAGCTGAGTTGATAGAGGACTATATCGCGAAAGGAGAGCTGGATCGAGCTCGGGAACTTCTCGAACAGAAGGACGAAGAAGATTTGGATATACCGGATATCAATAACAAGTTCCAGTTGGTCCAAGGTATACTTCATAGAGAAGAGGGTAACTTGGAAGAGGCCGAGGATGAGTTCAAAAGGTGTCTAGAAGAGGCTAAAGAATTGTCGAAAAAATACAGGATAGCCAGAATACATTATGAACTCGGTAAACTCTACAAAGCTAAAGAGAATGGGGAAAAAGCTGAAGAATCGCTAGAGGAGTCGGAAAGGCTTTACGAAGAGATGGATATGGAATACATGCTGGAGAGATGCAGAAACGAGCTCGAGTAACTACGAAGTAGATTGGATATTCATTTCGGTTTTACTACGGCTACGGTACAGGGCGCGTTTTTAACCACTCGCTCGGTGGTACTTCCGAAGAAGTACTCGGAAAAGCCCGAAGCGCCGTGGCTGCTCATATATATTATGTCCTTTTCTTCTGAAACGTCGACGATCCTCTCGGAAGGCTTTCCCAGTAGATTTCTTGTTGTGATATCTACATCCATTTCGTGTGCTTTTTTTCTGACGTCTCTCAGTGCTTTTTCACCGATATTTTCCATACCCTTTCGCACCTTTTCTTGCCCCTCTGCACTGCCGAGGTCGTCTAGAGTTGAAAAATCGATGACATAGATACAGACCGCGGGAATATCAAGATCTTTAGCGAGTTCTAACCCCTCTTCGACTCCCTTTTCAGCTATATCGGATCCGTCCGTTGGAACTATGACCCTCTCGTACATAGAACTCAATTTATTTAAAGATATAAAAAACCTATCACTCGTATATAAAAGTCCAAAAATCGTATAACCCTCCCTCACAATGTTCATGAGCCATGTATCGAAGAGTAATATTGCCGACAGACGGCTCAAAATATGCCATGAAAGGTGTCAGGGAAGGTATGAGATTGGCTTCTAACCTTGATGTCCCCGCCACCGCGATATACGTGGTGGAGATGGGGCAGGTTGCACTATCTGAAGACGCTCAGAGGAGTATAAAAGAGGAAGGAAAAGAAGCCCTAAACGAAGTGGAGAAAGTAGCGTCGAAGATGGACGTAGAGCTAGAAACAAAGATAGTTAAGGGCACCCCATACAAGGAGATATCCAAATTGACTGAGGATGAGGATATCATATATATCTCTTCCCACGGTCATTCAGGCTTTAAGGACCTCTTATTGGGGAGCACCACTGAACGTCTCATTAAACACGCTGACTGTACGGTTTCCGTGGTCAAAGGAAAGCCCGGTCAGATAGATGAATAATAACCGGTTTCACTCCAAACAAAACATTTACTAATTACCTAAAAATATAGAAACGAAAACATGAACACCATAATACTAGCAGGTGGTTACGCGACCAGGCTCTGGCCGATCACGAAGGAAAAAGCTAAGCCGTTATTACCTTTGGGAGGAAAGCCGATATTGGGCTATATACTCGATGAACTCGAACAGCTCGAAGATATAGACAAGATATATATCACCACCAACGAAAGATTCAAGAGTTCATTCGAGGAATACCTGAAGAACCGTGAAGAAGAGAAGTACGAGTTGATAATAGAGAAACAAGAGGCCGAGGAAGAGAAATTCGGAGCTATCGGAGGGATAATCAATGCACTTGAAAAAGGTGAGAGAACCGACTATCTAGTCATAGGCGGAGACAATTATTATTCGTTCGAGATCGGTGATTTTCTTGAACTGGTCCATGAGAAGGATGGTATAGTCAATGCCTGCTTTGAAGTGGAGAGTTTAGAAGAGGCAAAGAATTACGGTATCGTGGCTTTTGACCATAACAAAAAGATAACCGATTTCCAGGAAAAGCCGGAAGAACCGAAATCACGGATGGCCTCGACGGCTTTCTACTACTTTCCGGAAAATATATTGGACATATTTGAAGAATACGAAAATTATTGGGAAGGCAGGATTTCAAGAGATAAATATCTTGATGAGCCGGGAAGGTTTCTATCCTGGACTTCTGAGAGATACGACTGTTATGCTTATCCATTCAAGGGCACCTGGGCAGATGTAGGAACAAGACAGGGATACCTTAGGGCGGAAAGTGAGATGAGAGACGGGAATATAATCAGAGGGGAAGTAGAAAACTCAGAGATAGGAGATGATGTCACCGTACTATCGAACACGGAAATCGAAAATTCAGAGATAGAGAATTCGATAATATTTGAAGGCTGTACTATCGAAGATTCAGTTATACAGAACTCGATAGTCGGAGAGGGCACGGAAATAAAGGGTCTTGATATCAGGGAAGGGCTGGTAAAAAAATCGAGACAAAGTGAATGAAAATATCTAAAAAATTCGAATCGGATCGCAACTTCTTCCTACTCGAAAATCGACGTCATAAATTTAAGCAGTTTTTTAACTTCCTCGGGCCCATTGAGGCTATAATCAGCATCGGTATCGACAGTTCTTTCTTCTGTGACTATGACCGGATATGCATTCTTTTCGTCCTTTAACACTTCAAAAGCATCCTCGTCTGTCTTATCATCTCCGATATAAACGGTCATCGCTTCAGATATTGATCTATTCATAAGAGTCCTCAGGGCGTCACCCTTATCCCATCCTCTAGGCCTTATCTCAAAGACTTTGTCTCCCTCGAGCACTTCTAGATCTTCATCTAGCTCTTCTTCTACCGTTTCGTAAAAGCTCTGTCTGAGTTCCTCGATATTTCCATCAAATTTTCGGTAATGAAACCCGACGGCATACTCTTTATCTTCGATTAATAACTCATCTCTTTCTGAATATTTATCAGCCAAAAGAGTTTTGAGCCTAGAAAGTTTATTATGGGCCTTTTCGGCCCCATTCCATATTTGCTTTTTTCCCTTGTCATCCTCCATCGCCATGCCGTGTAGACCACATAAGGTGATGCCATCTAAGGGAACCAACTCCTTCAATCTTTCTAAAGATCTACCGCTCAAAATGGCTAGATTAACTTTCTCCTTATCCTTTAATTCTTGAAATAATGATAAGATTTCTGAGGATGTAGTAGTTTTTCCGGGGTGTTCGGTGAAACGAACTAGAGTTCCATCGTAATCAGAACAGAACAATAATTCCTCGCTTGACTTGACTTCTTTTTTGTATCTATCTGATCTTTCTTTCAGAAGGTTTGGGAGATTCTCTACCATGTGAATCCTTCTTTGCTCTGATGGTAACTCAATTCCCATTCCTCTAAAAATTTATTCCGCCACCAGTTTATATCCATCCTTTCTATCTTTTCGCTCATCCTTTGGAACAGGCGTCTCTTTTTTTCTTCCGGATAATTCAAGGCTTCGTATATAGCATCGGATACCTCGTCCGGATTATTAGGATTGACCTGGATCGCCTCATTTAGAGATTCGGCAGCTCCAGCAAATTCAGAAAGGATCAGAACACCTTTCTCTTTAGAGCATACGAATTCTTTGGATACTAGATTCATACCATCGATTAGAGGTGTGATCAGTGCAATATCCGAGGCGAGATAATACTTGATCAGTTTCTCCTGTGGTAGATATTGATAAAAATACCGGATAGGAACCCAATCTTCCTTCTGAAACTCCCCGTTTATATTTGCGACCTGTCTTTCTATATTCTCCTTTATATCCTGATATTCTGTCACTTCATCTCTGCTTGGGGTTACCCTCTGGATGAATGTAACTTTTCCCAGATACTCGGGATGCTTCTGAAAAAATCTTCTTATCGCATCTAAACGTTTATCGATCCCTTTCGTGTAATCTAACCGATCGAGACTGAGGATCAGTTTTTCCGACGAGAAAGAATTTCTTAGTTCCTCCGCTTCTTTCCGCTGCTTTTCCGTCGGGGTATAAGCTTCACAGTCGATGCCGAATGGTATGTCTTTCACTACTGCCTGTTCATCATCTATACTAGCTAGGTTATTATGGGCCTTCACAGCCCCGCCCAATTTACTCACAGTATCAAAAAAATTGTGAACCAACCAAGGGGTATGAAAGCCAATAAAATCAGCCGACATCATCCCTGTCATAATATCCTTTCTAGAGGGCAGGATTCCAAATATCTCCCAGGGAGGCCAAGGTATATGCCAAAATAAGCCGATCTCGGCTTCAGGATTTTCTTCTTTTATCATCTTAGGAACTAGAGTCAAGTGATAGTCATGAATCCAGACCCTATCGTTCTCCTCTAGCTCATCCATGACACTTTTCGCGAACTTTTTATTTACCTTTTTATATGTCTTCCAGTTCTCTCTATCAAAACGAGTCCTCTCTGGAAAAGAATGACAGAGTGGCCAAAGAGTTTCGTTGGCGAAGCCATAGTAATAACCCTCTTTCTCTTTTTTCGATAATTTCACCCGCTTCAAAGTGTATCCGTCTTCGTCAGGCACAGAGATTTTTTGATCCTTATCAGTGACTTCAAAATCAGCCTCTCCTCTTCCCCAAGCGATCCACAGATTCTCAGAATCTGACATCAGGGGATCTAGACCAGTTGTTAAACCTCCGGGCACTTTCTTCTGAGATACTTCGCCCTCTTCATCGAATACATGTTCATAAGGCTCGGCGTTAGCTACTATGATAGTTCTTTTATCTTGGTCATAGGAACTACATTCTTCCATTTTAGCAATCCTCCCTTATATATAGACCAATCGTTATGAATTTTCACATCAAAATGAGTGTAAAGTTCAAGATGTGTATAAAATTTTTTCTTTTTCCCCGTCTCATAAAAACTTATATTTGTTTTCGTTCCAAAATTAAAAATATATTGAATTTGCTAAGGGCGAAATGTATGAAGAGTATATCCGATTATCGAGAATTTATAGAAGATTCAAAGATATCTGAAATCTATAACAAGGGGACCCAGCTAAACAACAAACATATCGTCCATATAAATTCCACCCAGAAGGGTGGAGGTGTCGCGGAGATACTCAAGAGCGCCATCCCGCTGATGAACGACACCGGCATAAGCGTGGGTTGGAGGACCATGTTGGGTTCGCCGGGATTTTTCGAGGTCACGAAAAAGTTTCATAACGCTCTCCAGGGAGAGAAGATAGATATCGAAGAGAGCAACAAGAGCCTTTACGAAGAAACGAACCAAAATTTTTCTATTTTCACCCATCTCCACCACGATCTCGTTGTCATCCACGATCCCCAGCCTTTACCGCTGATCAACTATTATAACAAGATCCAGCCGTGGCTGTGGAGGTGCCATATAGATCTCTCGGATCCCCAGGAGAGCGTGTGGAGATATCTTCGATTTTTCCTTTTGAAATACGATGCATCCATCTTCCAGCTGGAGCAGTTCATGAGGGAAGACTGTAAAGACGGTAACTACGTACTGCGCCCAGCGATCGATCCTTTGACAATCAAAAATAAAGATCTCGAGGAGAGAGAAATGAACAAGAAACTCGAAGAGAGAGGGATCGATCCCTCTCGACCCATGATCGCACAGGTATCAAGGTTCGATAAGTGGAAAGATCCTTCTGGAGTCTTAGAGATCTACAAAAAAATAAGGGATATGGGTATCGACTGCCAACTGGTGATGGTGGGAGGCATGGCCTCCGACGATCCTGAAGGCCAGGAAGTCTATCGGCAGATAGAAGAGATGGCTGAGGATGTCGAAGATGTGAATCTACTAGTGGACGTACCGGATGTCATGGTGAATGTCGTTCAGAGATCCGCAGATGTCATCCTCCAGATGTCGTTGAGGGAAGGATTCGGTTTGACAGTGACCGAAGCACTGTGGAAAGAGACCCCGGTTATCAGTACTGGTGTTGGCGGCATCTCACTTCAATTAGAGGACGGTGTGAACGGATACCAAGTTGGACCGGAAGACTATGACGAGGCGGCGAAGAAAACCGCTGATCTGCTCCAGGACGAAGAAAAAAGGATAAAGATGGGGAAGGCCGGAAAAGAAAAAGTGAAAGATAATTTCTTGATGCCGAGACTAGTCGATGACTGGTTGGATATATACATCGAAAGACTCCTTTAAAGTTCTAAATCTATCCGGTCATATTTTTTCGCTCTATATAGAACATCACCTAAAAGCATTTATCTGTTGAGGATTGTAAATTTTGACGATGGTGAAATCCGAACCTTTCGACGAATACTCGAGAAGATACGAAAAATGGTTCGACTCCCATAAACATGTTTATCTCTCAGAGCTGAACGCCGTCGAAGAGATGATCCCGTCAGAGGCAAAAGGAATGGAGATCGGCGTGGGCAGCGGGAGATTTTCAGCTCCTCTTGACATCGAGTTAGGAATAGATCCATCAAAGGATATGTTGAAACTGGCTCGACAGAAGGGTATAGAACCCGTACTCGGCCAGGGAGAAAACCTTCCCTTCCGAGATAACTCTTTAGACTTCGTTCTCATAGTTACCACTATATGCTTTTTTGATGAACCGAAAACGGCCATCGAAGAGGCGTCGAGAGTTCTCAAAGAAGAAGGAGATATCATAATCGGCTTCATCGATAAGGACAGTCCTGTAGGAGAGATCTACCAACAGAAGAAGGAGGAAAACGTCTTTTACAAAAACGCTGAATTCTTCAATGTTGAAGAAGTGCTCCAAATCCTAGAAAGATCAGGATTCGAAGATTTCTCATTCGTTCAGACTATATTCGAAGGATTGGATATCTCAAAAAAAGAAGATATTAAAGAAGGGTACGTAGAAGGCTCTTTCGTTGTGATCAAAGGAAAAAATATCATAAAAAAATAAAAGGACAAATTGCACTATAGTCTAGGAATTTATAAACCCGAGTAAAAAATTTATTAATAGGAAAACACATACCTCCATGAATTTCAGGTATAGATATATATGTTCTCCCTCGACAAGCGAGACTTTTTATTATCTTCGGAAAAGTTGTTAAATGAGGAGACTATATTGAAAGTGAGCATGTCTGGAGAGATGTTTTTTACATCTGGATAACCACTCCAGGCATGCTCATTTAGACAATATTTTTAAACCATTATCGTATTTTAGATATGGTTATCCAGATGGTTAAGGGAAATGTGAAGATAAATAAGGAAAAAGCTAGAACAGTAGAGGACGGAAAGATCGTAAAAGATTTACCAACTGTAAATTATGATGGTAAACTTTTACCATTATTCAGCGTGATAAGTCCATCACGCTGTGATAAGTGTAACTCAAAACTTTACAAAAATAAGACAAGAAAACGTTACATATTATCCAGTTATGGAACGATAGAGATTCAAGTAAATTATTGGCGGTGTAGCAACGATGATTGTAGCTCATTCTACACCGACGATATCGTTGGTGTAACAGGCAGTAATAATTATAGTGACGAGTATTTAGACAAGCTGTTCTACACGCGATATGAGTCAAAAAACAGCCTTTTCAACACCCGGAGAGCTGCTGAAATTTTAACTGGCTATATAGATGATGACAATAGAGCAGCCTGTCCAACTACACTTTGGAAGTATGAACAGAAAAAAGGTAATATCTCACTAGAAAAATTAAGAGAAAAAAACGTGCCGTTCAACGGCACGCTCTATTGTGATGGTTATTGGATCAAAGATGGATGGAAGAAATTCATTGAAAAAAATCTTGGTAGAGAACTGAAAGGCAGTGAATGGAAAAGACTCAGACATAAAGTCATATACGTTATAGCTACAGCTGATAAAGTTATCTTAGACTTCAAGATAACTGATATTAGACCTCCTTACTTTGCTTTGATACCTCTTTTTTCAAGAGTGAAAAAAAGGTTAGGAGTAGATAACATCGAAAAGATAGTCTCGGATGAAGATTCAGCCATCATTAATGCTGTTTCTCAGGTCTTACCTGATAAACAGCACTGTTTCTGTGTTTTCCATCAGCTGAAAAAACTTACCAGAATATATCTTGACAAATTTGGTACTTTGAAGAAAGTACCAAAGCTTGATAAGGTATTCTACGAAACTGGTAAGGAACTTATAATGGCTGAGAATGCTGTTGAATCAACAGCTATTCTTAACAAACTTAAAAAACTGATCAAAAAAGATCTAAGTCGCACATCTAAAAAGGCTATGAAATATCTCAAAGATAAATACAAGAAAAACAGAAAGTTGCTCGAAAAGGATTTTCTACCTGAAACAAACAATGTGATGGAACAGCTATTCTCGTTCATCAATGATTTTGTCTTCCAAGCTAGGTCTTTCAAAACATTATCAGGTTTGAAAAACTGGGCTTCAAACCTGTTTCAAACCTGGAATGAACGTGAATTCAATACAGGAAAATTTGCTGGACTGTCTCCGTTAGATATTTCTAGATTGTTAAAACCTGGATGAATTTTTAACAGCTTTTAAGAACTCACAGCTGATCAAATCACCTTTGGTTGAGATGAGGTTCTCTATTGAAAAAAACAAAATCAAGTTTCATTCTAACTCTTTAGTAAAAAATCATCTCTAGTGAGATGATTTTCACTAAGCTTAAACGGATTTTGTTAACAAATGGACTTGAAATTACAGTTGTTAAGAAATCCCGAAGAAATTAACAAGTCTCCGACAAGCTAGGTACGGATAGAGAAACAGAAGTTAGAGCCGGCGTCACCACTTTTCTGACCATGGCGTATATAATAATAGTGAATCCACTGATACTTTCTGATGCCGGAGTACCCGCTTCGGGTATTTTGTTTGCGACCGTGATCGTCTCTTCGGTGGCGTGTATCTTCATGGGTCTTTACGCCAACCTACCCTTCGCGCTGGCCCCCGGTATGGGTTTGAATGCCTTCGTCACTTATTCGCTGATACTGGGCCAAGGTATCGCCTGGGAGACAGCTATGGGAGCCGTTGTTATCTCTGGCATAATCTTCATGCTCCTTTCCCTCCCCGGAGCAAACATAAGAGAAAAGATTTTAGAGGCGATCCCTAAACCCCTTAGATTGGGTGTTTCAGCCGGTATAGGCCTTTTCTTGGCATTCATAGGATTTCAGGACGGAGGAGTGATCGTCAATAGTAAATCAACCCTCGTTACGTTCGGCGGTATGAGTTGGGGCGTCGGATTATTTTTGATAGGTATAATAATAACTGGATATTTACTCTATAAAGAAAGAAAAGGCGCTTTAATAACTGGTATTATCACGATCACGATAGCCTCAGTGGCAGTTACCGAGTTGGGTCTTGCTAATATCGCCTCTATTCCGTCTTCGGTAGTAGAGATGCCCGATCCGTCGCTATTCTTAAGGATAGATATAATGAGTGCACTGAAGATAGGTATGATCGGCCCTCTTTTCACTCTTCTATTTACTGACATGTTCGATTCTATATCGACATTTTTGGGGGTCGCCGAAGCTGGCGATTTTTACAAGGAAGATGGCAAGCCTAGAAATACCGGAAAGGCACTATTCGTCGACGGTTTCGCCACCACGATTTCGGGAATCTTCGGAACTTCCCCCGCGACGACCTACATCGAGAGCGCAAGTGGAGTCGAAGAAGGAGGTAAATCAGGGTTAGTAGCTGTCATAGTGGGTATCCTTTTCCTGCCGTTCGTTTTCTTCTCGCCATTGGTCGGGATGATACCTCACGTTGCTACAGGTGCGGTGTTGGTCTTGGTAGGTCTCTTTATGGCTCAATCTGTAAGCAAAGTCGACTGGCAGCAGTATGAGAACTCGATTCCGGCGTTCGTCGCCATGATTAGCATACCTCTCACTTACAGTATAACCAACGGAATAGTGATGGGTATAATCACCTTCGTGGTGTTGAAAGCTGGAGCTAGAGAATTCGAAGACATCTCTATAACCCTATGGCTGATATTCCTGTTCTCTATAGCGGTGCTGTTCCTACTGTGATGCCAAAAAGAGACTCAAACCAAAAACCCCTTTCTATTTTCTCTTATAAGCTACTAAAAAATCTAAAAAAAAGAAAAGGATCAGAGGTCTAGGTTTTCTGAAGCTCTTTCGTATCCCAATTCGAAAGCCTCGAGATTCACGTCGATCGTTTTCTCGGGCACGGTTTCTTTGACAACTTCTTTCAACACGTCTCTTTCGAGCGGGAAAGTCGGTATAGTGCTTACGGCGCCGAGCAGGACCACGTTTTCGGTCCTAACGTTACCCGCTTTTTCGGCGAGACCTAACGAATCGATGAAGTAGATGTTCGATGTCACTTCTTCCAGTTTCTCGGAGATCTCATCCAATGTTATATAACTCTCTTTCTCCTCCTGCACCAACTTCGATGTTTCCATCGGATGGTGCATCAATCGATCGCTGGATATTATCGGCGCCTCTTCGTCCAAATACTGTATATTCCTGAGAGCTTCGATAGCTTCTAGAGAAACCATCAGATCGCTCTCGCCCGGCGAGATGAGAGGAGAATGGGCGTCTTCACCTATCCGTAAATGGACGTAGATCGATCCGCTCCTCTGTGAAAGCCCGTGCTGTTCTCCGGTTATTATCTTCTTACCCGATTTGCTGCAGGCTCTTCCGATGGTCTCCGAAAGCAGCATCAGGCCTTGGCCGCCAACGCCTGAGAGGAACAGATTGAACTTGTCTTTACCTTCTTCACTCATCGTCATCACCTCCGGTAGATTCGATAGCGTCTATCGGACATAATTTCCCGCAGACCATGCATCCGTCGCAGAGATCCTCGCGGATGATAGTATGCATATTTTCTTCATTGATCTCGATAGCCGGACAGTAGAAGTTCTCCACGCACTTATAGATCGAGTTACAGGTCTCGTCGTTCACCTGATTGGGAATTATAGGCTCTCCTCGTTTTCTCTTCAGCCTGTCGTGATAGAGCGCACACGGTCCTTCTGAGATCACTACGGAAACGCCGTCGTACTCTATAGTTTCGACGATATCCTCTACGTTATCCTCGGGTTCGAAGGCGTTTATCTTTTCGACCTTCTCTACACCTATGCCTTTCACGACGGCTTCGATATCTACTTCACTAACAGGGTCGGGACCAAAATCTGATCCCGGATTCGGCTGCTGTCCCGTCATGGCGGTAACGCTGTTGTCCAGAACTATTATGGATATATCGTGTTGATTATGCACAGCGTTAACCAATCCAGGCAGACCGGCGTGGAATAATGTTGAATCGCCTATCATAGCTATCACGTCGTCCTCGACCACGTGCTGCATGCCGCTTGAGAGACCCATAGAGGAACCCATGCATATTACGGAATCCGTGATCTCGTAAGGTCCGAGCAGGAACATGGAGTAACAGCCTATGTCGTTGTTGAACACGTAGTCCTTGTCCTTTATAGCCTCCTGTACGGCCCAAAGCGTCGCTCTATGCGGGCATCCCGGACAGAAGATCGGTGTTCTATCGGGTATTTCTTCTTTCAACTCTTCCCCCTTCTCGACCGGCTTCACATAATCTTTAGGTGTCTCCTCATCTATAACGGAAGAGATACCTTCGATGACTCGAGGAACGTTATACTCGCCGACTCTACCGAAATCTCCGGTCCTCTTCCCTCTGATTTCTAGACTCGGATTCACGTCCTTTGCTAAACCGGTGAGGCGGTCCTCCAAGTAGGGCAGCAGTTCTTCGACGACTATGACTCTATCTAAGTCTTTTATGAAATCACTGATAGTGTTCTCGGGCAGCGGATATGTAGTACCTAATTTTAAAACCGGCATATCTAATTCCATCTCATCCAATGCTTCCAAAACGTGTAAGTAAGAAACACCCGAGGTCAGTATTCCAGTTGCCCCACTTCCCTCTTTTTTCACGTTCAAACGGTGGTCTTCAAAGTCTTCTTTTACTTTTTCCAACTTCTTCAAAGACTCTTTTTTGAGTTCTCTAGCTTTAGCACCCAGCGTATAAAAGCTCTTATCGACGTCCTGCCACTTCATCGTTTCAAACGGTGATCTGTCCAATTCCCCGATATCGACTATCCCGCTCTGATGGTTTACTCTAGTCGTGGTTCGGATTAGAGACAATATCTCGTACTTTTCAGAAAGTTCGAAAGCCTCTTTTACCGCTTCGTAACCCTCCTGTGCGGTCGAAGGCTCCAGCATCGGAACGTGGGCGGCTTCCGCATAGTAACGCCCGTCCTGTTCGCTTTGAGAGGAATGTGCGTGAGGATCGTCCGCGATCAGCAGAACCAGTCCCGCATTCACACCCGTATATCCCAGACTGAAGAATGCGTCGCTGGCAACATTCAACCCCACGCTTTTCATCGAAGTGAAACCTCTCACTCCTCCCATCGAGGCCCCCGCCGCGGTCTCTAAAGCGACTTTTTCATTCGCTGCGACTTCCATCTTCAGATCTTCGAAGTGATCAGAAAGCTGGTACATCGTGTCCAAGATCTCGTTCGTCGGAGAGCCTGGAAAGAATGCGGTCACTTTGACGTCGCTCTCCAGTGCAGATCTCGCTATGGCTTCGTTTCCCACCATAAAAGCTTTTTTTGATTCTGGATCTATCAGATCTTGTAGCGCCATATATTCACCTGTCTCTATTAACGAAGAGAAAAGTTAAAAAATTTACCCGGATACGGATATTTTCACGAAAATAATTTTAATAACTAGAACGCTAGAACTATAAGGTGGATTCATGGATTTAGCTATAACAGACACTACTTTATTGACCTTTAAAGGAAGGGGCTTGGGCGTCATCGAGAACGGTGCCGTCGGGATCGATATGGACAAGATCTCTTTTGTTGGGAAAACAAAAGATCTAAACCCCGAGGCTTACAATACTGTTATCGACGGTTCAGACCTCATCACGATGCCGGGTCTGGTCGATACTCATATCCACAGCGGTATGGCCCTTCTGAGAGGATGCGCGCAGGACGTTCCGGAAAATGAATGGATGGAAAAGGCACTCGGCCCGATAGTCGGAAATATGACCGATGAAGACCGTATCTTAGGTTCTAAACTCGGCGTCTTGGAAGGTCTTAGATCCGGAACTACCACTTTTGGAGAATTCACGGCAAATATTGACGAGGTTATCGAGCAGGTTTACCATCCTTTCAACGCTAGAGTCGTGGGAGCTGAACTGATAAACGAAGTAGTGAACAGAGAGGGCGAAACCTACGAGCTCGAAGCTTCAACTAAAGCACTTCAAACTTCAGAAAAATTGTTCAAAAAATACGCTCCCGACGATACTGTGGATATTATATACGGCCCACAAGCTTTGGACATGGTCACTCTCGATACTCTAACAAAAATATACGATAGGGCGGAAAAGCACGATAGAAAGATCCACATGCACGTGGCGCAGGGAGGAAGAGAAAGGGAACAGATAGAAAAAAGGTATGATAGTTCGACGGTCCAGAAATTGAAAGAAGAGGACATGCTGAACGAAAAGTTGTTAGCGGCTCACTGCCACGGTACTACCAAGGAAGAAAAGAAGATCTTAGTGGAGAACGAAGTCAAAATGGTAGGATGTCCCAGTTCGATCGCCATGATAGACGGTGTCGTTCCTCCGATAAAGCATTTCCTCTCATCAGGCGGGACCGCATCGATAGGGACTGATCAAGCCCCCGGTAACGGAACTCATAATTTACAGAGAGAGATGAGAACGATAAGTTTATTGAGTAAGTGTAAGAACTCGGATCCGACCGCTCTTCCGCCCGGGAAAACTCTCGAACTAGCTACGAAAGGCGGGGCGGAAGCTCTCGGGATAGAAGATAAGATCGGCACTCTTGAGGAGGGCAAAAAAGCGGACATAATAACCGTCGATCTTGACAATCTCAATCTCACCCCGGCTGTCCACGAACCTTTCCGGAATCTCGTTCCGAACCTGGTCTATTCTTCAACCGGTCTCGAGGTGAACGACGTGATAATCAACGGAAAGAAAGTACTCAGGAACAAACAATTTGTAAATATCGACGAAAACAGGATCAAAGAAAAAGCTAATTCGAGAGCTCAGAAAATCCTCAAAAAAGCGGAAGAAGATTGGAAGGAAGCTGATTCGGCGATGATTGAATACAGCCGGGATGGTCTGTTATAGAGAATAACTTCACAACTACTAGAATTTACGAAGTTTAATATACTAAGATGTAGATAAGTATAGCGGGAGGAAGGAATATGGTCAAAATCAAAGATAAAAGATCTATAGTGCTGATCAGCAAAGAGTATGAAGGTCCGATAGAAGAATTGCCCTTCGCAGAATACATCAATGATCTTAAGAAATGGGCGAAGAGTAAAAAAGCGAAACCTTTCGGAAAGCCGGTAGCCTTCTACTATCACGACTTCGATAAAGCCTCAGATGAAAACTTTAGAGCCGATATAGGACAACCTATCAAGAGACTTAAAAAAGCCGATCAGGGTTACAAATTGAAATATCTGCCGAGGATGCAGCGGGCGGTCATGAAATTTAAAGGGACTCCGTCGGACTACCCAGAAGCTTACGAAGAGATCTACGAATATATAGAGGAAAAAGGTTACAAACCCTATGGAGAGAGGATGGAGAAATTCAAAAAGACGCCTAAAGAAAAAGGTGGCAAGTACAAGATAAAGAGCGAGCTTCAGATACCGGTTCAGATACCTTCAAAACCTCGATAAAACCATTCATTTATTTTCTATTATTTTATCTTCGAACATAGAATCGAACTCTTCCTTAGTCATCACTGTTTTATCGTCTTCCTCTATCTTCTGTTTCGCCGGTGGGTTTTCTCCGTAGTCCGATATTTGTTTTTCTATCCTTTCTTGGAAAGTCGGTGTTTCTTTGTCCTCATAAAAGACTCCCAAAGGTATGGTCTCGTCCGCTCTCGATTTCGGGATCGCCTCTTCAGGATCTTCTAAGTCAGTAGGATCCCAGTTTTCCAGTTTTTCTACTCTTTCATTGAAGTATTCTGAAGTGTGGATATCGTTATATGTGACACACGGTTGGAGTATGTCCAAGAAAGCGGCTCCGTCGTGTTGTATACCTTCTTTTATCCTCTCTTTCAGATGATCGGAATCCATGGCGAAGCTTCTAGCCACGTGCGTGTAGCCTGATATCAGAGCGAGAGGAAGTGGTTGAACAGCGTCCTGTATATTGGGCGTATGGAGAGCCTTGGTCTTTGTATCCCTAGGCAGTGTCGGCGAGGCTTGACCTTTCGTAAGTCCGTAAACCCGATTATCGTGCATCATGACGAGAACGTCTATATTTCTCCTACCGAGAGCGACGAAATGACCGGCACCGATGCCCAACAGATCCCCGTCGCCGCCGTTGACTATTACATCCAGCTCGGGATTGGCCATCTTTATTCCGGAAGCGAAGGGTATAGCTCTTCCGTGTAAAGTGTGGACTCCGCTCACGTCTATGAAATGAGGCATGTTGCCCGAACATCCGATACCGGAAACGAAAATCGTCTTCTCGCGATCAGCGTCCAACTCGGAAAGAGCTCTGAAAACGCTGGAAACTATACCGAAGTTACCGCACCCTGGACACCAATCCATCCAGTTATCGGTACCATAATCACGGCCCATGTCTCAACACCTCCCTATTTTCGCCTTCGATTATATTTTTTATACTATCCGTCAATTCGTCAAGATAAATAGGCCGTCCGGTGAATTTGACTACCTCCTTATCTATCTGATATCCGGTATTCAAAGATATCACTTCACTCACTCTCGGCGAATAACTGTGTTCCAACGCTATCACGTTTTCCACACTCTTGAGATGATTCGCGACCTTTTCCTCTGGGAAAGGAGAAAACATCCTGATATGAAGATAGCCGATTTCCTCTTCCAGCTCTTCTATCGTATCGAGAGCCGTCCCCTTCACCGAACCCCAGCTTACCATGAGATGATTTGGATCTTCAGGACCGAAATAGATGGCTCTATCCTCCTCAGGTATCTCCTCGTCGGCGATCTCTTTCTTTTCCATCCTTTTCTCGTGCATCCAGATCCTGTTCTCCGGGTCTTCTCTCCCGTGCCCCTCTTTGTTGTGTTCGCTGCCGGTGTACCACATCTTTTCGTCTCCAAGGAAAGCTCTCTCGGAGATCGGTGCATCTTCGAATCTTTTGTAATCTCCGTCAGAGAAGAGATTACCCCTTTCGATATCGATCGGATCTATTTCTGGTACCGGCATCGTGGTCACGAAATTTGCGATGAACTTATCCAATAGGTGGATAACCGGCGTTTGGTACTTCTCGGCTAAATTGAAAGCTTTGATCGCGTCTTTGAAAGCCTCTTCATGATCCCCTGAGGCCAAAACTATCCTCGGGAAATTGCCGTGTGATGAATACAGAGCCGCCATCAGATCGTCCTGACTACCTCTAGTGGGTAGACCGGTGCTGGGTCCTCCTCTTTGGTAATATGTGATGACGATGGGAACTTCGTTTATCCCGGCCCAGCCCAGACCTTCTACCATGAGAGAAAAACCCGGACCGCTGGTCGCGGTAGCGCTTCTTGCACCGGTGAGCGCGGCTCCTATGCAGGAGGTTACGGCGGCGATCTCGTCTTCCGTCTGAAACACTATAATATTCCCACTGTCTTTCAGCCCCGAGTGTTTTTCGATGAAGAAACTCTCGTCGGCGGCGGGAGTTATAGGATAATAGCTTTGATATCTCATCCCGCCAACGATCTTTCCCATGCCGGTAACTTCGTTCCCGTTCACCATCATCAGTTCGTCCTCTTCTACATTAGAAGGGCCAAGTTTCAATAAATTACCGTGCTCGTTCTTTACCAGATTTGAAACATGATCCGCCAAGAACATGTTCTGTTCCGCGATTTTCTCTTTATCTTCGAATTTATCTTTTATACCTATATCGACAGCTTCCTTTTCTATACCTATCAAACCAGCTACCGATCCTATGATTATCGAACTTACATACCTAGAGGCCTGTGAAGATGACATCTCGTATTCTTTCTGGAGATCTTCCAAGATTCCCGGGAAATCCAATTCCACGACCTCTATATCAGTTTCCTCTTCAAGATATTTCACTAACGAATCGACGGTTCCTTTTATACCTAACTCCTCGAATTTCTCTTCCAATCTTTCTCTAAGAGGCTCCTCTAAACTTTTGATCTTATCCTGCGTTTTTTCACCCGTGGAAGAGTCATAAATGATAACGCCGTCATCGACAACGTCGTCGAAATGAGTGAACAATGTTTCGGCGTCCATACATCCGAGCAGATCGATCTCTGACTCTATAGACCTCGGTACTTCCTCGGAAGAGATGTGAGCGTGCATGTAACTGTGTTTACCTTTTATATTAGAAAAGTACTCTCGATCTGCCAAAACGCCGTATCCTGAAGCGGCGAAAGCTTCACTCAATATCTCTACTGAAGTTTCGAGTCCGGAGCCCTGCGCTCCTCCGAGGATGATATCTATACTCTCGACCATGGTATCACTCAGTCCGCTGCAGGTGTATCTTCTGAGGCGACATCGTCTGATAACCTATCTTCTACGACTCTATCTTCACTGTGGTCTTCAAGTTCTTCTACAGAAAATATTGGTTCGTCACAGCTTATACAATATACCCATCCTCTTTCTTTGAGGACGTCTTCGATCTCCTCTTCGTTGACTTTTTCTTGTCCTTCGCATCTTTCCTTTTTAGTTACCAACTTGTCCTTTTGAACACATAGACCGATAAAATCGTAAAAATCATGCTTTATAAAATACTGGCATTCTTCACAACCTTCTTCTCCCACTTTTTACACCTCGTATCGATATATGAGATAAGTATATTTAAAGATTGAGTGTGTTATTTAAGAAGCCTGAGTTTTATTCATCTTCTTCAGGTAAGAACATTTCACATTCCACGTAGTCGTAGCGCGATCCGTCTCCGAGTATGTGGATATTGACTCCACTGACAGACATAGCTTCTCCCAATTTAAGATCTGGAGAATTGTTTTTAGAGATGTGAGTCCCATCTACCACTGCAACGCTGTTCCTTCCTATCACTTCAAATTCTTCTTTTTGGAAATCCCATACAGTGCCCGTTCCTTCTCCTATACCGATACCCTGGATTCCGGGATTTTCACTCACCACGTGTATTAGCCTTGGAAATCTTCCTCTTTCCGTGAAATGGGTATCGATTATCATATCGGATATGAATCCGAGTCCATGTGTCAGTTCGACTTCGCCGTGTGAAAAGGGACGTCTTACTAGATCGCCGGCTATCATCATAGTCGTCAAGCAGACTGAGCCTGCACTGGTCCCTCCGATCAGCGCACCGTCTTCGAATTTTTCTTTCACTTTATCCACGAGTTTCGTTCCTCCAAGCATGGTGGTGATCCTCAACTGATGTCCACCGGTAAAGAAAAAAGCGTCACATTCCTCAGCCCTATTAACTAACTCCTCTTCATTCGCCTCTTCTCTCTCTTCTGGATTGATTATCTTAGTTTCGGAACTCAAACTTTCGAACAGTTCCTTATACCCGTTTAAGCTCATCTCCGGTTCTGCGCTAGCCGTCGGAATTATACCGATCACCGGTGTCCCCGATGTGATCTTTTGGGCGTGATTGAAATATCTCTTAAAAAGAGGTGTATCCGGTCTTAATTCTATATTTCCTCCCATCGCGATTATAGTTCCCCTCGCCATGATGTAAGAAGGGAGGGCTAAATAATTAAACCTTTGCTCCGGGTCTATCGGTTAAATTTATTTGTCGCTTCATAAATCAGTATCTATGCCCAAGTTCGATCCCCAGCATGCGGTCTTCTTGGATGACGAGGAGAGAAAGGAAAAGTTTCCTTTAGAAGAGATCCTGTCTCTTCTTGAATTGGAAAAAGACGATATAGTGTTGGATCTCGGCGCCGGTACCGGTTTTCTCACCTTTTCCATAGCGGAGGAACTGGAGGACGGGAAGATCTATGCCGTCGATGTCCAGGAGGAGATGTTGAAAAAACTCGAAGAAAAATGCAGCGAAAAGAACTGCGGTAATATAGTGGTAAAACTTTCAGAGGAAGGCGATATACCTCTTCCAGACGAGGAAGTGACGAAAGTCATCTCTCTTAACGTTCTTCACGAGATAGAAGACATGGGTACTTTAGAGGAACTCAAGAGAGTGATGAAGAAAGAGGCGGAGATGTGTATCGTGGACTGGGATCGTGACGTGATAACGGAGAGAGGCCCTCCCACTCATGTCAGATTGAGTTTGTCAGAAGCGATCGAATGTCTAGAGGAGAACCAGTTCGAAGTCCTCGATAACGGTAAGATCCAAGATCATTTCTGGATGATCTGTAAACTTTGAACTTTTTTGGAGTAAACCCTTAATATCAGATGTAGAATTTACGATCTAAAGGCCATGGGAAGAAATAATATCTTCATCACGGGTCCACCTCGGAGTGGAAAAAGCACCCTCATAGGTGAAATGATAGATGAGAATGATTTAGAAGTAGAGGGACTGAGAACTCCAGATATAAGGCAGGACGGGAAGAGAAGAGGATTCAAATTATTGGATATCAAAAGTGGTGAAGAGGGTATCCTCGCTCACGTGGATATAGAGAAAGGGCCCAGGGTAGGAAAATATAGGGTAAATATGGACGATCTGGAAGAATTCACGAGGAGTACTTTGACCGAAATATCCGATGGTTGTGATGTGGTGGTTATAGACGAGATCGGGACCATGGAGCTCTATTCTACCGAATTCGAGGAGGCGGTTAAATCATTGTTGAAAAGCGACTTACCCGTTTTATCGGTGCTTCACAGGAATTATATAGAGGAGTACGAGGACCTCGGTACGGTTTACCGTCTAGGTGAAAGAGATTACCGCGAGATAAAAGAGGAAGTTCAGCAGAAGATAGAAAACCTTCTTTAGGAAAGCCTTGGATTAAAAGAAAAAATATAAGGGTTTTAGTTATTCCGTCTTCAATAGGTCGACTTCTTCCCATTCATCTTTTTTATTGGAATACTCGTTTTTCTTTTCCATCTTGATCTTGAATCCACCGCCTTCGAAGACGATATGAGCGTTTTCCAAAGTAGCTTCGTAAACACTCACTCGTTTTCCATCCTGTGTGAGAACTCTATCAGCTTCTTCTAAAAATCCGGCGTCTTCAAGTTTATGTATCCTCCTGTAGCAAATGGCTATGGGGATTCCGTACTTTTTGCTCAATTCTATTGCACTTTTTGGTTTGCGATAAGTGGCTGCAAGTATCTTACCGGCGTATTCGTCCATGATCAAACGAGAGCTTTCTAAAGGATCCATAATCGAGACCTCTTTTCATTTTCAATTACTGTTATAGATAATGAGAAAACGTTTACTTATAGTTAGAGATGCAAATATCGCCGTTGATAATAACGCCTCTAGTAGATTCTGAACGGTTATCTGACGGGGGCCTCAAAACTCGGAGCTTATCTCTTTTTCATCAACTTTTAGCTTGATAGAGAAATTCCCATCTTCGAATGTGAGAACGGCCTCTTCCAATTTCGTTTTATATCGTGAGGCCTTACTTCCTCCACTTTCGACCTCTTCGGCTTCTTCGACCAACCCCGCTTCTTCGAGGTCGTTGAGCCTTCGATATGTGGCCGCTATGGGAATATTATACTCCCAGCTGATTTCTTGGGCCGTCATGGCCCTTTGATAGCATCCCACCAATATGTTTTTCGCATAAGGGTCCGTAAGCAATTGGACTTTTTCTGATAAGTCTTCTTTCTCACTCATCATTAATAGAATTGCAGATAAAAATAAGGGTTTTTTCTTGTGATTATCACCTAAGATAAGACTCGGTCAATATTGGCTTCGGCCAAATACTAAGATATCTGATCTGAAAAGTTACTCTTCATCGGATTTCATCCATATCGTGCGCTGTGGGAACGGTATAGTTACTTTCGCCTCCTTAAACTCGTCGTCTATCCTGTTTCGGATATCGCTCGTAATGTCCCATTGATCCATGAAATCTTCTACCCAGAATCTCACCGTAAAATTCAGACTAGAATCGCCGAATTCTTTGAATCTGACCACTGGCTCGAATTCTTCATCGATGACCGTATTTTCATGATTTTCGACTACATCATAGAGGATATCCCTTACCTTTTTTGTATCTGAGCCGTATGCGACGCCCACGTCTACGGCGACCCTCATCTTTTTATCTGGTTCAGCCAAATTTTTGATCTTCTGATTCGCGATCGAGTTGTTAGGTAATACGATCAATTCGTGGTCTCTCAGATCGTAAAGTTTTGTGCTCCTCATCCCCACTTTTTCCACCCTACAATACTCACCGCTTTCGAGTTCCAGTACGTCACCCATAGTGAACGGTCTATCTAAAAGAAGGTGCATACCGCTGAAGAAGTTCGATAGAGTGTCTTGTGCAGCGAATGCGATGACTAGGCCGAGAACTCCAGCACCCGCCAAAAGAGCGGTGACTTCAACTCCTATTATATTAAGACCCAATATCATTCCGCCCAAGATTATAACGATAATGCCGATCTTCTCAAAGATAGGTTTTAGGACTTTTCCGAACGGACCGGCTTTTCCTCCTCGTCTGAAGGATATCTCGTCTAAGATACCGTCGAATATTTGATAAGCGACGTATACGCCTATTATGACGACCAATATGGAATAAAATTGGTACAGGGTGGCCCTTATCTGGAGACCCAGTTCCAGTCTTAGGATTGAATGGATAAAACCGTAAAGAAGGATGAAGATCAGTAGAGGCCTTCTGACCATCTTGATAACCAGGTTGTCTAGATTCGTTTTAGTTTTTTTTGTCAACCTGCTAAGGATAAGAGTGACTGCGAAAAATAGTCCGATACCTATACAGGACCAGATAGCCAGATTCAGAAAAAAGGCCCCGATCGGCTTATTCAAAGGGGCCGGTAAGGGGTTTTGATATCCGCCCACGATGGAATTGGCGTTCTCTTCGTCTGGAAGACCGCTCACTTCGATATTTATATCTTTTTTAACCTCTTTTTGGATCGTACCGTTCTGGTAAAAAGAGAAGATCACATCGCCTTTGACCATTTTGCTGTCTGGGAACATCGGCATCTCTACCGTCAGACCCACTACTCTCGTCGGATTTTTTTCATCCAATACAAGATAAGGAGAAGGTTCGATCTTTTTTTCGAGATCGCTAAGACCCTCGGTTTCTATCCTGACTGTAAAATCCTCGTTCTCGACCCTTTCGATGGTCCAATTAAAGGTCGTTTTCGTGCCTCTTTTCACTTTTCTCTCGTAGTCGTCATAGCTTCCCACTATCGGTCCTGAACTTGAACTAGAGGCTATAGAACAAAAAGACGGAACAAAGAGAAGGAATACTACTGAGATTATTATCATCGATTTTTTTAAGTTGGACATCGCTTCCATAATTTTCACCATCTTTATAAACTTAATCAAACTCTTTTTGCCCTTTGTCTCGACCTATCACCGAACTAGAATCTGCTGAAACAATATATTTAGAACTCAATTATCAGCAAGAATACATAGATACGTGATGGTGCCCATAAAACGGATGTTCCGAACTCAGTAACCCGATTTACGGATATTTTTTAGGAGTTCTTTCCTGTCGAATCTTGCTCCACAGTTCTGACATACCATGGTGTCATCTCTATCCAGAGCGAGCCAACCGTCACCGCATTCTGGGCAGTCAAGATTTTCTCCTTCTCCTTCCTTGAGATCCAATTCGACCATCATCATCTATACCGTAAAAATATTATGTAAATATTTTCCTTAGATTATCCCGGTGTATTGTCTGCAAAAAATTTCGTCAAGATTTAAGTAGTGATAACAATGATGAT
>CAYWJQ010000018.1:0-40629 GCA_964458595.1 uncultured Thermoplasmata archaeon | reverse complement strand
TTATCAGTAGTTATATTGTTACAAAATTATTCATCACTATAAATTTGACAGCCTCGGGTTGAAGCTGGAACTTGAGGATTTATCTTCATTCTATAGATTCGACCCTGATCTTTTCAGCGTCTTTGACATCTTTCAATTTTTGAGCTTTTTTGATCTCACCGATCACGTTTACCTCGCTCGCAGCCTTGGGTTTTTCACCGGTCGAAGCTGGCGTTGGACCGAAAAATACAGCTAAAGCGTTGCCCGCGGGCCAATATCCCAAGGTCCCGACCTCGACCTCCTGTCGAGACGTTTCGTCTAGATCCATGTTAACACCGATCGGAAAGTAAAATTCATCGCCCCAGGTTTGGAAATCCGATTCTACCGGGAACTCCTCACCGATACGTTCCGCGCACTCCGTATCCTTTAGCTCTCCACCAAGTTCTATATCGCCTGCAGAGATTTTTATTTTGAAGGGCATATCCTCACCATTTTGAAGGAATACGATCGTTGGATATCAGTCTTTCGAATATATAGAGGGCGTTTTTCGAATATTGTGATATTTAAATGCACCGGTCTGAATATAGACCCCACATTTTGTTATACAATGCAAAACGTTTAAATACACAAATTTTATCATCAACTATTACCGGTCGATATCAGGTGCTGCTTATAAGTATACCGGCGGGCAGGGACGACCCCCGCTATTTTGATGTTTGACCTGATAGGCTGAAAAATAAACGAAAAAAATGAAATTTGAAGGTAATCAATATGAAAGAAATGGATAAGGATGTTTTGGTAATTGGAGGAGGAATATCAGGAGTCCAATCGGCTCTTGATTTGGCTGACAAGGGATATGAAGTAGTGATCGTTGATAGAAAACCTACGATTGGCGGCAATATGGTAAAACTGGATAAGACCTTTCCGACCGATGACTGTTCGATCTGTATTTCTGCTCCAAAGCTTGTAGAGACAAGCAGACACGAAAACATCGAATTGTTGACTTATTCTGAGATAGTGGATATGAGCGGAAGTGCAGGAGCTTTCAACGTTGAAGCTTGGCGCTGGTCGAAGTACGTCGATCCTAACGAATGTACCGGATGCGGCGACTGTGCAGATGTCTGTCCCGTCGAGGTCCCTCACGAATTCGAAGAAGAACTATCCTCTAGAAAGGCGGCATATATAGAATATCCTCAATCGGTCCCGCTCACCTACACCATCGATCTAGATCACTGTGTGGGCTGCGGCGCCTGTGAAAGCGTATGTGACGCCGACGCTATACATTTCTTGGAAAAATCAGAAGAAGTGGACATCAACGTGGGAAGTATCATAGTCGCTACCGGTTTCGAGATGATGGAACCCGACGAGATGAGAAAGGAGTACGGCTATGATCAGTACGAGGACGTGTTGACGGCTCTAGAATACGAGCGTTTACTTTCCTCTTCAGGTCCAACCGAAGGAGAGGTGCTGAAACCTTCGGATGGAGAACCGCCCGAAGATGTAGCGTGGATACAGTGCGTCGGATCCCGGTCTAAACAGAAAGGTATGCCATACTGTTCGAGAGTATGCTGTATGTACGCCACGAAAGAGGCCTCTATCACCGTCGGCGATAATCCCGACATAAACGCTTCCGTGCATTACATGGATATGAGAGCTTACGGTAAAGACTTCCAACAGTATTATCAGCAGGCCGAAGAAGAAGGTATAGAATATAAGAGAGGTAGGCCGTCTAGAGTTTACAAGACTGAAGAAGGCAAACTGGCCATAGAATATGAAGATACCGAAGAGGGCGAGGTGAAGACCAACGAAGTCGATATGGTCGTATTGTCTTCAGCGATAGTTCCTTCTAGTGGAAACGAAGAGCTCGCTGATATTTTAGGCGTAGAGGTTGATGAGCACGGCTTTTTCAAATCTAAAGATCTCGTCACTTCACCGATGGATTCGACTCGTGAAGGGATACATCTCGCAGGGTGCGCTCAATCGCCGAAAGATATACCCGACAGCGTGGCTCAGGGAAGTGGAGCCGCTGCGAGAGCTATAGAGACCATCAAAGACAGAGAGCGGCAGGGAGAAGCCGAGAAGCCCGAAGAAAGAGATATTTTAGAGGAAGAGCCCAGGATAGGCGTTTTCGTCTGTCACTGCGGGAAAAATATCGCGAACTATCTAGATGTGGATGCAGTAGCAGAGTCGGTCGAAGATATTCCGGAAGTGAAATACGTAGACGATCCGATGTTCGCCTGTTCTGAAGACGCTCAGAAAGAGTTGAAAGAAGCCGTCGAAGAGCACGATCTCAACCGATTCGTGATCGCGGCTTGTTCTCCTCGGACGCACGCTGAGTTATTTGAGGATACTTTGGAGGAGATCGGACTCAACCGATACTTGATTGAGATGGCCAATATCAGGAATCAGTGCAGTTGGGTCCACAGCGACGAGCCGGAAAAAGCGACGAAGAAAGCCAAGACCCTCACTAAGATGGCGGTATCCAAAGCCAAACGGTTAGCCGCGCTGCATGAAAACGAGATAGAGATAGGAAATAGGTCAGTGGTCATAGGCGGCGGACCGGCCGGTATGAAGACTGCCTTGAGCATGGCCAACTCGGGTCAAGACGTAACGCTCATAGAAAAAGACGAAAGATTGGGAGGTAAGTTGAATCGTTTGAACACTTTATTCCCGTCAGATACCGATGCGGGTGAATTGGCTAGAGAGTTTGCCAAAGAAATAGAGGACAATGAAAACATAACCACCATGACCTCCACGAAGGTCGAAGATATAGAGGGATATATAGGAAATTACGAACTCTCTCTCAGCGACGGAAGCGAGATCGAAAGCGATACCATAGTGTTGACCACGGGTTTCGAGGAGATAGACCCCTCTGATTATTACAAGTATGACGAAGAAGATAAAGTGATGACTCAGTTGGAGCTCGACGAAGCTTTGGCCGACGATGAGCTCGATGATCCTGAAAACGTGGTTTTCATAAACTGCGTTGGAGCTTTAGAAGAGGATAGACCTTGGTGCTGTCGTGTCGGCTGTGGAAATTCGCTCAAAAATGCGAAGGCCATCAAAGAGAGATATCCCGATTCCAACGTTTACGTACTTTACAAAGATATGAGAGTTTTCGGCAAAGGAGAAGAAGAGTATTACGCCGATGTGCAGGAAAAAGAAGGCGTAGTATTCATCAGGTACTCCAGCGACGACAAGCCGGAAGTGACGAAAGAAGGAGACAAGCTTCACGTAAACGTGCACGATAATCTTCTAGACGAAGATGTAGAGATAGATTCCGATTACCTGGTCTTGGCGATGCAGCTCGAAGGTGATCCGAGCGTATCTAAATTACAGAAGATGTTGAAGCTTTCCAGTGAAGACTCGGGATTCTTCAAAGAGGCTCACGCGAAGCTGAGACCTCTCGAGTTCCCGTCTGAAGGAGTATATCTCGCTGGAGGAGCTCACTACCCGAAAAGTATAGCGGACACGTTCTCGCAGGCGGAAGGAGCAGCCTCTAAAGCGATGATACCGATGATGAAGGGATTCACGAAGAGTGAAGGGATCATAGCGGAGATCGATGACGATTCCTGCAGCGGCTGTAAGATGTGCATATCCGTATGTCCGTACGGCGCTATAGACTTCAACGAAGAGGACGAGATAGCCGAGATCACTGACGTTCTCTGCAAAGGATGCGGTTCTTGTGCCAGTGTCTGCCCGACTGGAGCTATTTCTCAGAAAGGCTTCGAGGACGGTCAGATATCGGCGATGATCAAATCTGCATTGTTAGACGAGGTGATCTGATGAGCGGAGAAGATTTCGAACCAAGGATTATAGCTTTCTTATGCAACTGGTGCAGTTACGCCGGTGCCGATCTAGCGGGAGTGAGCAGGGAACAGTATCCTCCCAATATATTGAATATCAAGGTGATGTGCTCCTCCCGTGTTTCTCCGGAACATGTTTTCGAGAGTTTTAAGGAAGGCGCCGACGGAGTACTCATAGCTGGTTGTCACCCTGGAGACTGCCATTACATAGACGGTAATTATAAAACGATGAGAAAATCGACGATGATCAAAGAGATGATGGAAGATTTTGGAATCGATCCCGACAGGTTAAGAACAGAATGGATCTCCTCAGCTGAAGGAGGAAAATTTGCAAGGGTCATGAAAGAGATGACTAATGATGTTAAAGAGCTCGGTCCTTTAGATTTGGACGGTGGTTCTCTGAGAGGTGATGATGATGAGTGATAAGAAGAAAATAGGCTTTTACTGGTGCGGAGCTTGCGGAGGATGTCAGGTCAGTATATTGGATATTGACGAGATGCTTTTAGATGTTGCTGAGCAGGCTGAAATCGTGTTCTGGCCCTGCGCTATGGACCCTAAATATGAGGACGTCGAGGCGATGGATGACGATGAGATAAACCTGATGTTCATAAACGGTTCTATGCGTCTTGAAGAGAATGTAGAGATGGTCGAACTACTTAGGGATAAAGCGAAGGAAGTCGTAGCCTACGGCTCATGTTCCGTGAATGGAGGATTATTTGGACTGGGAAATCTGTCTGGATCTGATGAATTATTAGAAAAAGCCTATTCTAACAAAACTACAGATGAAGGTGAATTACCTAAAAGGGTTACAGAGGTTGAAGAAGGAAAACTTGAGCTGCCTGGACTATTAGATCATATTGTACCTTTAAATGAGTTGATTGATGTAGAATATTATCTCCCGGGTTGCCCTCCCTTACCTAATCAATTGGAAGATGCTCTTCCGGCTTTACTCGATGATGATACTGAAGTCGGCAAGTACGATTTTATCTCTGATAAGAGCGTCTGCGATGTGTGTCCCATGGAGCGGAAAGAGAAGAAGATAGAAGAGTTGAAGCCAGTGCAGGAAGTGGATGATCTGGATCCCAATGAGTGTTTCTTGGACCAGGGAGTTCTATGTATGGGTCCGGCGACTGCAGGTATGTGTGAGGCTGCCTGTCCTGAGGTCGGCCATCCCTGTGTAGGATGTAACGGCCCGGTCAAAGGTGTTGAGGACCAAGGCAGCAGGATGGCTTCGGCACTAGCTTCGGTAATAGGAATCGAAGGAGAAGAGGAAAGAACTGAAGAGGAGGTCAGAGAAGCTATTAAGAGCGTGAGAGATCCTACAGGTTCCTTTTACATGTTCAGTTTACCCAGCAGTATTATGCAGTACAAAAGAGGTGATTTAGATGAGTGAGGAAAAAAAGAAGATATCGATAGATCCAATCACTAGGTTGGAAGGTCACGGAAAAATAGAGATATTTTTAGATGAGGAAGATCAAGTAGAAAATGCCTATCTGCAGATCCCCGAGTACAAAGGTTTTGAGAAATTTTGCGAAGGTAGGAAGGCGGAAAATATGCCAAATATCACAGATAGGATATGTGGTGTCTGTCCAGAAGCTCATCATCTAGCTTCCACTAAGGCTTTAGACGATGCATATGATGTTGAACCTACCGAACCGGCTAAAAAGCTCAGAGAAGTATTTTACAACGCCTATATATTTGCAGACCATGTACTCCACTTTTATTATCTAGCTAGTCCAGACTTCTTGGTAGGTGTAGATGCCCCGAGAGAGGAAAGGAACATCTTGGGGGTCATAGGTGAAGTCGGTGAAGATATAGGGAAACGAGTCATAAAGCAGAGAGGCAACGGTCAAAAGATAGTCAGGATGTTAGCCGGCAAGTCCGTGCATCCCGCATTCGGTGTTCCTGGAGGTGTGATGAACTCTTTGAGCAGCGAGGAGAGGGAAGAGTTGATAGAGATGAGCAGCGAGATGGTCGATTTTGCTCAATTCACGCTCCAACTGTTCAAAGATGAGGTCCTTACTGAGTATGAAGATATCATAAAGGAGGATAGGCTCGAAACATACAGTATGGGATTGACTGAAGATGGAAAATTGAGTCACACTGGTGGAGTCGTGAACGTTGTGGATCCTGAAGGAGAAGATTTCACCTCTTTTTCCGGTATCGATTATACTGACGTGATCCGGGAGCATACTGAGCCATACAGTTATATGAAATTCCCTTATCTTAAGGAAATAGGATGGCAGGGATTCGAAGAAGGACAAGATTCCGGTGTTTATCGTGTAGGTCCTTTGGGAAGGATAAATGTCTGTGACGGTATGAAGACCGAACTTGCCCAAGAGGAATACGAAGAGATGTTCGATACGTTAGGTTATCCAGTCCATTCTACATTAGCTTATCACTGGGCCAGGTTGATAGAAGTTTTACAGTCGGCCGAGATATTAAAAGAGCTAGCTCAGGATGAGGATCTTGAAAGTGACAATATAAGGAATGAAGTGGGCGAACCCGGAAGTGGTGTAGGAATAGTTGAAGCCGCTAGAGGGACGCTCATACATGATTACGATCTGAACGAAGACGGTCTGGTGGAGAATGTCAATCTAATAGTCGCTACAAATCACAATGCATCGGTGATATCGATGAGTGTCAGAGATGCTGCGAAAAAGTATGTCGATGGTGGAGACGTCCAGGACGGCATGCTGAACAGCGTGGAAAGAGCATTCAGAGCATATGATCCATGCTTGGCCTGTGCGACACACTCAGCCATGGGAGACACGCCTTTGAAAGTGAAGGTTTACGATTCAGACGGTGATGAATATGAAGAACTCACACAAGGGTTGGGTGATAACGAATGAAGGAAGACTTGAATATAGATAAGCTGACTAGAGAGATAGATTTTTTAGATAAGATCGAGGAGTTATCCGGACAATCCGTGAATTCCTGCATACAGTGCGGTACTTGCGCCGCGGGCTGTCCATTCGTAGAGGAAATGGATATACTTCCCGAAAGGATATTCAGATATATGATCCTGGGCAAGATAGAGAAGGTGCTGGAGCACAACACGATGTGGATATGCGCCGCTTGTTTCACCTGCAGCGCTAGATGTCCACGCGATATAGATATAGCTAAGATAATGGAAGCGGCGAGGCAGATCGTTCTTCGAGCCGACATCGATGAAGCGGATGTAGATAGTGTCGAAAATATGGAAGAGTTGCCGCAGCTGGCGGTAGTCGGCTGCTTCAGAAAGGAGACGGGATGATATCATGGAAGAAGGTTATCTTTACTATCCGGGCTGCACGTTGAAGACCAAAGCCAGCGATTATGAGGACAGCGCGATGAAAGTTATGGAAAAGTTGGGTGAGCCATTGGTAGAGATGGAAGATTGGTACTGCTGTGGCGCGGTGCAGTCGCTATCAGAAGACGATATAATGCATCAGATCGCCCCTATCAGAACGATGTGCTGTGCCCAGGAGCAGGGCGAAAAAGAAGTTCTGACTTTATGCGACATGTGCTACAACGTTCTCAAGCAGGCTAACGAGAGGATGAAAGAGAACGAAGACGATCTGGAAACGATGAACGAATTCTTGACCGAGGACCCGGATTACGAGGGCGAAGTCGAAGTGCATCATCTGTTAGAGATACTGGAAGATATGGAAGACGAGATAGAAGAAAATGTCGAGAATCCGTTAGAGGATCTTACCGTTGCACCTTACTACGGATGCATGCTCCTGAGACCCGACGAGGTCGCTATAGCCGAAACCGAGGACCCGCAGATCATGGAAAACCTTCTCGATCTGTTAGGAGTGGATGTATTGGATAATCCTAAAAGGACAGAGTGCTGCGGTTCTTATCACACCGTGAACAGATCCGAGATAGTGGAAAAGAGAGTCGAAGACTTGGTTTCTCACGCGGTCGATCAAGGAGCGGAAGCAATGGTTCTTTCCTGTCCACTTTGTCATTTCAATTTAGATCATAATCAAAGAAGAACTGAATTTGAAATACCTATATTTTACATAACCGAACTGATGGCTATAGCCTTCGGTTTGGATATAAATATGGAGAATCACGAGGTAGATCCAACCTCTTTGTTAAAAGAAAAGAATTTAGAGGAGTGATATAAAATGGCGGAAGAAGTCGAAGAAGATGAAGAAAGAGAGATGGTCGAAATATTTGTCATGGGAAAACGGTACAAGGTACCTAAAGGTCTCACCATAATGACTGCACTCGAGTATGCCGGTTACAAGTTCACACGGGGATGCGGTTGTAGAGGAGGCTTTTGTGGAGCTTGCGCGACGGTTTACAGAACCGAAGACGATTACAAGCTCCAGATGGACCTTGCCTGTCAGACCGCGATAGAGGACGGAATGTTCTTGGTACAGTTACCCTTCGTCCCCGGAGTCAGAGAAGATTACGATATCGAAGAGGTCGACCCGGAAGAACATGACAATGTTTTGTTGGATTATTATCCAGAAGTAGCTAGATGCGTTTCCTGCAATACTTGTACCAAAGCGTGTCCACAAGATATCGAGGTGATGGATTTTGTCCAAGCCGCCTTAAGAGGTGACATAGAAAGGACTGCAGAATTATCATTCGATTGCATACAGTGTGGTCTTTGTGCGATCAGATGTCCCGCGGATATCAAGCACTATCACATGGCCCAGATGGCTAGAAGGATCCATGCCAAGTACAATCAATCCGACAGCGACGAACTCGCTGAACGGGTAGAAGAGATAGAAAAAGGTAAATACAAGGACGAACTGGAGGAACTCGCATGCATGGGCGAAGAGGAACTGAAGAAGAGATATGAAGAAAGAGATATCAAGGAGGCCGGATAAATATGTCAGAAGGTTACCCAGATTATATGGAAGAAAGTATTAAGAAAGTAGAAGAGACCCGTGCTGAAAGGATAGATAAGACCCCTGACCGGATGGACCCCGATGAAGCTGATGAAGTTCTCAACAATTTCCATCCCGATTACAAACCCGAGGGTAAAAAGAAACTGCAGATGGGCCCCAGCAAGGATAGAAAGGTGCCCAACGAAGTTTCCGAGCTGTTAGAAGCTCACAGCCTTATCGATCCATCGGATATAGATCTAACTCAAATAGATTATGACGTTGATGTTTTGGTAATAGGCGGCGGCGGTGCAGGAACCGTCGCATCTCTTTGGGCGGTCAAAGAAGGTATCGATCCGGAAGATATTCTGATCTCCACGAAATTGAGGCACGGCGATTCAAACAGCATGATGGCTCAGGGCGGTATTCAGGTAGCGGACCGGGAAGACGATTCTCCCTCGAGACATTATTTAGACGTCATCGGAGGAGGCCATTTCACAAACGAACCCGATCTCGTAAAAGCCCTCACAAGAGACGCTCCGAAAGTGCTGGACTGGCACGAAGATCTCGGTATGATGTACGATAGAGAGGACGACGGTAATTTCGTTGAACTGCCGGGAGGAGGAACGTCTCGATACAGGCTCCATTCCGCCGGTGACTACACTGGAATGGAACTTATGAGAGTCTTGAGAGACGAAGCGAGAAATCTTGATATCCCCGTTTTAGAATTCACTCCCGCCGTAGAACTGTTGAAAGATGATAAAGGTCAGGTAGCGGGAGCTGTATTGATGAATCTAGAAACTAATGAATATTACGTGGTCAGAGCTAAATCCACCATCATGGCGACGGGCGGATTCGGAAGGCTTCACGTACAGTCCTATCCGACTACGAACCATTACGGAGCTACCGCCGACGGACTCGTAATGGGTTACCGCGCTGGAGTTCCGATCCGTGATCTCGACAGCGTTCAGTATCATCCGACCGGAGCGGCACACCCTGATCAGATCGTCGGGCTGCTGGTGACGGAAAAAGTCAGAAGTCTTGGAGCACAGCCTGTTAATGGTGACGGCGAGCTCTTCGTAAATCCGATGGAACCGAGAGATATTGAAGCCGCTTCTCTTATCCGTGAATGTCACGGCCGAAATAACGGTGTCAAGACCCCGACCGGAATGAAAGGCGTTTGGTTAGACTCCCCGCTTATCGAGGAGAAGAAGGGCGAAGGTACTATCGAGGAGAATCTACCCGCGATGGTACGATTGTACGAGAGGTTCGGCATCGATATGACGGAAAAACCGATCCTAGTGTTCCCAACTCTGCACTATCAGAACGGCGGGTTAGAGATAAACTCTGATGCCTCGACTCCCGTTCCCGGGTTATTCGCCGGTGGAGAAGTCGAAGGCGGAGTTCACGGTAAGAACCGACTGATGGGCAATTCACTTTTGGATTACAATGTCTTCGGGAGAAGAGCGGGCATTAGCGCGGCCAACCATGCCAAAAAAGCTTCGATAGGCGAACTCACGCTGGACCACGTAGAGAACTACGAAGAACAGTTGGACGAGGCCGGCATAGAGACCGATAGAAAATCCCCGAGGCTTTTGCCGGAGTACAGAGGAGAGAATGTACTCAACAGGCATCTAGATATCGACGTGACTCTTTAGAATTTCAGGCTTGTAAAAGGTGTAAATAGAATGATAGAGGTAGATGAAGTCTACTGCAAAGGTTGCAATCTGTGCATCGAGTTCTGTCCAAGAGATGCACTGGAACCAGCAGACGAATTGAACGAGAAAGGCATCTATCCGCCCGTAGAGGTGGAGGACAAATGTGTCAACTGTCATCTGTGTGAGACGATATGCCCAGATTTTGCGATAACTGTTAAAGAAGATGAGGAAGAGGAATAATTATGCAAATAGAAGGATCAGATAAAGGATTCGAAAAGGCCAAAAAGGCCATAGGAGATGATTCTCAGTTCATTCACGGCGATACCGCTGTAGCTTATGGTGCACTGTTGGCAGGATGCAGATTCTTCGGCGGTTATCCTATCACGCCTGCATCGGAGATCGCCGAAAAGATGTCCGAGCTCCTTCCAAAAGTGGGAGGAAAGTACATCCAGATGGAGGATGAGCTGGGCAGTATAGCTTCGGTTATAGGGTCGTCCTGGGCTGGAGCAAAAGCCATGACTGCGACCAGCGGACCCGGATTTTCACTCATGCAGGAGAACATAGGTTTCGCCCACATGAGCGAGACTCCACTCGTGCTCGCAAACGTTCAGCGTTCCGGACCTTCGACCGGTCAGCCCACTCTGGGCGCGCAAGGCGATATTATGCAAGCTAGATACGGAAGTCACGGCGATTTCGCTTCGATAGCTCTTTCCCCTAACAGCGTCCAGGAGACATTAGATCTGACCATCAAAGCTTTCAATCTCGCCGAAGAATATAGAGCGCCGGTTTTCCTGATGCTTTGTGCCGATATGGGTCATATGAGAGAGATGGTCAGGATACCTAATGAGATAGAGACTTTCGAAAGGAAGAGACCTAAGGTACCTCCCGAAGAGTACATACCCTTCGGTAAAGGCGAGTACGGCAAGGAAAAAGTGCCGGAATTCGGAGTCTTCGGTGAAGGTTTCCGTACCTACGTTACCGGTTTGACTCACGATGAGAAAGGATTCCCAGCGACCGACGATCAAGAGGATCACGATAGATTGATCAGGAGACAGGTCGAAAAGATCCAAGATGATCGTGAAGAGTTGGCCGATATAGAGAGAAGGAATCTAGACGATGCCGACGTAGCTATACTCTCCTACGGGATCACCAGCAGAAGCGCTATAGGCGCGATGAAGCGAGGCAGAGAGAAAGGAGAGAAGATCGGCTACTTCCGTTTAAGAACGCTGTGGCCTTTCCCGATAGAGGAAGTGAAGAAGCTTTCTCAGAGGGTAGACAAGATAGTGGTCGCGGAGATGAACCTTGGACAGATATATCATAAAGTAGCTGAGCACGCGGACTGCGAAGTCGCACTAGCGGATAAGATCGGCGGAGAGATACATTCTCCAGAAGAGATATTGGCGGAGGTGTAATCATGAGTGAAGAGGATAAAAAAGAGATAGGAATGATCAACGCTAAAGAGCTCAAAGAGAAATATCTCAGAGAGGATATGATGCCGCATATTTTCTGTACCGGCTGCGGTATCGGAACCGTGCTTAATTTGACTCTTAAAGCTATCGATGCTCAGGATCTCGATATGGACAATACCGTGATACTTTCAGGTATCGGATGTTCTTCCAGGCTTCCCGGTTATGTTGACGTAGATTCTTTACATACAACTCACGGCAGAGCTTTAGCTTTCGCTACAGGTGTGAAGATCACCAATCCTGATCTGAATATAATCGTATTTACCGGTGACGGAGACTGCATGGGGATCGGTGGAAATCACTTCATCCATGCGGCTAGAAGGAACGTGGATATGACCGTGATCGCGGTCAATAATTACATATACGGGATGACAGGAGGTCAGGTAGCACCGACCACACCGGAAGATGATTACGCTTCAACCGCGCCTTATGGAAATGTCGAACCCCCGTTCGATATGAGCGATATGGCGATGTCTGCGGGCGCTACTTACGTGGCTAGGTGGGATCTTACAACGCCGAACAGACCCAAAGATTCGATAGAAGAGGGATTGGAAAACGAAGGTATGAGTTTCATAGAGATACTCTCTCCATGTACCACCGCCTATGCAAAACGGAACGATATGGGCGATATCAAGGAGTTCTGGAAATGGTACGAGGAGAAGACGGTGCCAGCGGACCAGTACCAAAAGATAGAGAAGTACGGAGATGAAGAGGAGAAAGAAGAACTCGAAGATAAAATAAAGATCGGAGTTCTCAAGCACGAGGAGAAGAAGCCGTTGAGCCAGAAGATGCAGGAAATGATCGAGGAGGTGGAACTTTGAGAAGAGACGTTCGGTTATGCGGTAAAGGCGGACAGGGAATAATGCTGTCCGGTTTCATCTTGGGTAAAGCCGCGAGTGTTTTCCACGATTTGAATGCGGTCCAGATGCAGAGTTACGGCCCCGAAGCTCGTGGCGGTGCGGCTCGATCCGAAGTGGTGATTTCTGATGAAGAGATCGGTTACTGCGGACTGTACCAGGCGGATTACATGATGGTGATGTCCCAGGAGGCTTATGACAAGTACACTAGTGATCTAGCGGATGACGCGGTATTAGTGCTCGATCCGGGTCTGATCAAAGAAACTGAGCACGATTACATAGGTATACCCGCTACGGAGATTGCTGAAGAAGTCGGAGCCAAGATCGTCGCTAACATAGTCATGCTCGGCGCCTTTAACGAGATAGGTGATCTGGTTCCGGACGATGCGCTCGAAAGGTCGGTCGAAAGCAGTGTACCCAGCCGCTTCAAAGAGATGAATCTGCAAGCGCTGCAGAGAGGTAAAGAAGAGGCGAAAGAAGTCCTTTAAATTGAGTTGCGACTTTTAATCCTTTTATTATTTGTCTTTTTTCTATTTTTAGAACCCGACTATCATCGTTTTTCCCATGATCAACGCTAGAGAATATACCGTCATCGCGATAAGTATCGTTTTACCGAAAGAATATCTGAATTCGACCGAATCTAGAGAATTCTCGATACCCTTGCTGAAGTAAGTTATCACTCCCGCCATCAGTACCAGGTAAAGGCTCATTGTGGAGGAAAAGGCTACGGGTGAAATCAGTTCTACCGTACCTAATCCGGTGAAGATCCCTTCCATCATGAAGTATAGGGAGGAAATCACGCCCATCATGATAGGGGCGAAAAACATAGCGGTCCCTTTCATCATCTGGACGCTCTTCGACAGCATGTTCTTTATCTCTTTGTCCATCTTTTGGAGGTCCTGCTGATAGTTGGCGATATTCATTATCGTTTTTCCGGCTTCTTCCGGATCCTTTTCGGCTATCTTGAGTACGGTTTTCATAGTGGTCTTGATCGTTTTCGACGGATGATCTTTGATAATCCCTTTTCTGCCGAACAGCGTTTCTTCCAGCGAAAGTCGGCTTATGCGTAGGGTAGAGGTGATATCGTTGAAAAGCTCCCCTATATTCGTTTCCTGCAGTGAATCCGAGGTCTTTATCAGCGCTTTTTCCATCGAGCAGCCCTCGGCTATCCTACTGCCTAACTGGAATAACGCGTCTGGGAATTCTTTTTCCATCTGATCGATACTTTCTCTTTTCTTTTTATTTTCGTAGGTGGTTGAAATGAAAAAATACGAGACGGGCAGGATGAAGAGGAAAATGAACGGTACCGGCATGTAGTACGAGAGCGAGCTGTAAAAGAACGAGATAAGAATGGCGGTGGAGACAAAAATGATCGATGAGATCAATGAGTGGAACAGCCTGTTCTCCTTTTCACATATGTTCGGAGACGTTCTAGTTCCGGGTCGTTTACCTATGATGTGGTAAGAATACAGAAACGCCCCTAGAGGAGAAACGACGTTCATTAAAAGCACTACTAGAGGTAGGGTGACTACGCTATTGCCGGATGAGACCCTTTCGCCGGCAAGGCTCATACCCGAGACGTTCAAACCTCCCAGAGCGAGCATAGGCAGCATGGCGCCGACGATCATCGGTAGTAGGACACCTATGGCGAAAAGTATCGTCGTGGGGGTTTGAAGCGAGTTAGTAAAATCCTTGACATCTTGTTTGGTCCCTTCGATTATCAGTTTATTGGCTCTTTCTAAAGCGCTTTTGAAACCCTCGTCGCTTTTTTCTAGAAGTGCGGATCTCACTGCGTAAAAAGACCGCTTCAAGTTATCGTTCCATTCACCCCACCTCAGCGCGAAATCGAGAAAAGCCTCTTCCAAGCTCGCCTTTTCCCTCATATACACTTTCCATGAGATCTGTTTTAAGCCGCTGGAGATAGGTTCCTTCGAGTTTTCACTGGCGAAACTGATAGCTTTGTGAAGGGAAGGGTTGATCCGCATCGACATGGTCATGAAGTTGATGGTCTCCGGGAGTTCTCCTATACTGTTCGCTTTCATCCTTTTTTCAGCGATCTCAGGATAATTGGCAGAGACGTATAGGGTTATACTAGGCACTGCAGTAAGCGCGGGGATCCCGTAAAGGATGACCTCGTAGATACCCATATCTAGAAGAAGTATCGAGGAGGCGATACCGATGATAGTCATGACGAAACCCAAAATCGATAGGAAGACGGAAAAGGTCATTATCTCGTCGTAGTTGAAGTCGAGATTGAGGAATTTCATCGTCCGTCGGAACTCCTCTCTCTCGTGTTTCCTCTTACTTTTTTCAAAAGCCTTTTTCTTCTTCTCGTGATCTTTTTTGCTTTTCTTGTACCTATTCGAGTCTTTTCCGTCGACGATCTCCGCCTTTCTCAACAGTTCTTCCGCCCTTCGGAGTTCCTCTTTTTTGTCTAGAAACTCCTGTTTCCTTTTCTCTTTTTTCTCTTCCAGTTCTTCGGGTTCCGGGCCCATGCGTTCGTTGACCCATCTACAGGCCTTTTCATAGAGTTCAGGCATACCTCACCCTCTTTTCGAACCAATCGTTCCATTTATCCTTTATCTTAGAATAGTCTCTCTCCTCGCCGTATTTAGAGATGAGACTCCAGAATTTACTGTTACTCTTTGCCACCCATTCCGGATTCAGAAGTTCTTCGTTTTCTTTTTTTCTTGCCGCTTCGACCATCTTTTTTCTCATCGAGGCTCTAAGCTTGATGTTCTCTATCGCCTCGTTATATGAAAGGCCCCAGGAGTGAGCTATGTCTCCGATCTTCTTCGAATTTCTTTTGAAGTGATCGGTAGCCGAAAGTTCCCTATCGAATTCCATCAGATCCGAGAATCCACCGTTAGAATATTCGGATATCTGGGTGAGTCTTCTCTCCTGTTTTTGGACTCCGCCCGGTCGGACCAGACCCGCGATCATCACTATGTCGGTCGCGGCGAAACTTTCCTTGGAGATACCTATATCGTGTACCACCCGTTCGTATACGCTTTCCGCGGTATTGCCGTGTATCGTCCCCATCACCGAGCTTCCCGCGGTACCGGCTCTCATCGCTTCATAGAGCGTTTTTGCCTCTTCTCCTCTCACTTCCCCCATCACTATGGCTGACTCGCCTAGTCTGAGCGAGACTCTGAGTACCTCGTCGGCTTCCAGGTCGCTCTTGTAAGTCCCAGAGCCGATCATCGTGCTTTGAACGTTGTATCCGATGCCCTGCATCTCCGATGTGGGCAGTTCTTTCGTATCTTCTATGGTAAGGATCCTCTGTGATCTGGGGAACTCCATCATCATCGCACCCAAAAGCGAAGTTTTTCCGGCTCCTCTGCTGCCCGCGACAAGCATAGTGCTTCTACCGTCGATGAGGAATGATATGAGGCCGGCAGCTAGAGGAGTCAGACTTCCCACTTCTATGAGTCTAGGAAGTGTCCAGGGTCGCTGGTTCCTTCTTCTGAGAGCTAAAGCCGTCCCGTCTGAACTCAGTGGGGAACCTATCGCGGTGATCCTAGTGTCATAGCCGGAAAGATCGGACTCCAAGATGGGAAACGCCTCCGAAAAAGGTTTGCCGCTCTCTATTCTGAAGCGTGAAAGTATACTGTCCATGTCTTTTGAGGACAGATAGATGTTCGTACGGCATTTTTCCCGTATCTCTTCCGGCCCCTTGATGTTCACGTAAACCTCGTTCCGTTCCGCGGGAGCGTCAACGTAGATATCCTCGACCTTTCTATCGGTCAACAAGGTTTCCAACACGCCGTATCCCGCCGTGTACTTCGCCAATATTTTTGCCAGTCTATCTATCTCGTTCAGTTCGTCCCTTCTACCCTCTCCCAATTCCATATCGTACGACTCGCTGCATCTCCGGATCAGCGATCTTCCCTTTTCCTCTATGTGGTCTTTGACTCTTTCCAGGTCGCTGAGATCGGCTTCTCCGGAAAAACTTTCTGTAAGGGAATCCTTGACCTGCGAGATCACCATCGCTTTTTCCGGGTCCATCCCGTATTCGGGCGGGAATATATGATACAGGTCCTCGGTTTCCTCTTTAAGAGAATAGAGCTCTACTTCGGTATCTTCCACTTTGTATCTTTCGATCAGTTCGGATTGAGAAGGTGCTGAAGATTCAAGCCAGGTGTGTGAAAAACCGGGTCTTACACACTCCGTTCTCTGCATTATCCTGTTCAGTCCTTCCATGACCCGTTCTCCGCTCGTTTTTTCGAGGTCTTCAAAAATATCGTCAGTAATCATGATGCATCACCTTAATCATCCGATTATACCGAAACCTTCCGTGAACACGTCGGATTTAAGTTCTAGGGCGTCCTTCCCGATCATCCTGAGTTCTTCTTTTAGGTCCTCCTCGCATCCTGTGCAGTCCTCTATCGATCGGCTTTTCTTTTTCAGACTGGTAATCTCTCCATATATACATCCAGGATCTGAGATAAATCTTCCTTTGAGTTGAGAATAATATGAGGGCGGCCAGAATTCACAGTCTTCGCATCCTTCGTCGGCGACCTTTCTCGAAGAGAAGTTCTCTATCTTGTCGGCGATATCTCTTATCTTCAAAAGTATATCCACGTGTTTATCCTTGAATTCTTTTTCCACGTGGCCCGAGACGACTATAGAGTCTATCTTGTAAGTCCCCTCTAAGGCGAGAATCAAACCGGGTAAACATTCGTCGAAATCGTAGTCTTTCTCACATTCTTTACAATCTATGATGAGTTTTCTCTTCTCTATGCTCTTATCTATCCTATGACTGCAGGCGACGTGTTCTTGGTCGTCCATAACATCACTGAGACTCTCGAAAATCTCCTTTTTTAAGTAATTGTTGCATAATCCTTAAAAAACCCTTCATAGAACGGGACATCTTCCACTTTTTGGGTCGTTCAATCAAGGGGTTCGGCCTCTATACCGTGAGTACTCTCCACCTTCTCCGCGAATTCTTCCGGACTCCCGTGGACGGTATAGACCTTTTCAGGTTCGCATCTTTCTACGAAATCGAGCAATTCGTCGAAACCGGCGTGGTCCGAAAATGGAAATTGTGCGTCTATCTCCATGGAATTGTAAAATGGGTAAAAAGCGCACCATCCCGAGAGGTATGCCGTCGTACCGCCGTCTTTTTTCGTTTTTTCCACCTTTTCTCCTATCGGTTTTTTCAGTTCTCCCGGAGGTAGAACCGCGGTGTAGTTCCCGCTCGGTTCATCCCATATCTTATAATCGAGCGCTTGATCGTAAGAATTATAGATCTCGGATATCTCGGCTATTTTTTCCGTGGTGTAAGGCGTTTCGTCTATCTCGTTCAAAAGCGAGATCATCTCCTGCGCCTTCCCGAATTGATATGCGCCGAAGACCACAGGCCCTTCTTCCACCTGCTGCTTTGTCCACGCTTTTAGATCCTCCGTGACCTCTTCTTTGGGAGGCAGCCGATATTCGCTCTTACCGTATGTCGATTCGATTATCAAGGTCTCGCAGTCGTAAGGCGCTGCCTTCTTGCAGGTCTTGCCTCCGTAAGGATTGAAATCGCCGGTATAAAGCACGTCTTCTACCTGCACCATGGCGGATCCAAAAACGTGGCCGGCGGGATAGAGGGTGACTTCGAAGCCGTTTATCTCGTGAGGAAAACCGTACAGGATCTCGTTCCCTCTCCTTTCACCCTTTCTAACTCCTAAAATATCTAGTGTCGGGGGAGTCATATATGAATCTTTAACGAGGTGATCTAGATGTCCGTGAGTTACGATCCCATTGCTCATCTGTTTCGACGGATCTAGAATTATCTGTTCGTTGTTCTTTTCAATCGTTATCCCGTTCTGGTGTTTTATCTTCATCGTTTTTCTCCTTCTCTTCGTATTCGAAACTGTACTTTATCGGTATCCTCTTCTTCAGCCCCGTCCAATACGGGCATTCGCTGCACTTGTATCCGAGAGTTACAGAACCGCCGAAAATTGTCTCGTTTTTGGTTTTTCTCAGCTCTCCGCCGCAGACTGGGCATTCTCCCTTGAAATTCTGCTTCTTTTCTCCTTTCCTAGCGGTTATGTCCGTTTTTACAAAGGGAGCCGTAACCGCTAGACTTCTAACCCTTTCAAAACTGACGGTGTAATCCGGATCGTTGTTACGCAGCTCCTTGATAACCAATTCTCTAAGTTTGGTAAGAGAATCGATGCCCTTCATCCTTCTCATCACATACCTGACGGCGTCCAAGACCTCTTCATCGGTCGGTATGGAGTAGGGCATCGAATCTATATATAGAAAGCTTTACTTATTTTTATCTATTTTGTCCGCTCGTACATCTTGACAGCGGCTTCTACTGCGTTTTTGGCTCTTTCTATCCTTTCCTCGGCCTGCATCCTGCTCATACCGGGTCCGGTGATGCCGAGAGTAACGGGCTTATCGTATTCGAGTTCCAAGTCAGTGATCTTTCTAGCGGCCTGAGACATGACGGTCTCGTCGTGTTCCGTCTCGCCCTTGATGACGGTGCCTAGAGTCACGACCCCGTCTATCTCTTCTTTCTCCAGCAAGTGCTTGATTCCCAGAGGCATATCGAAAACTCCGGGAACGTGCTTGACTTCCTCGACCTCGACATCTAAAAATTCGGCGTGCTCTTTCGCCCGTTCCAACATCATCTGATTTATGTCATAATTGAATTCAGACACAACTATTCCTAATCTCATATCTTTTCCCATATCTTATCACCTCAAAGGTCCTACGTCCGGATATCCTTCTCTTTCGCCCTGGCCGGCTTTCTCTTCCAGTTTTTCGGGCCTGAATAGTAATTCGTAAGCGTTTACCGCGTGTTCTCTCGCCCTGTTATCGGCGAGCTCTTTTAATTCTTTTTCGTCTTCAGCTTCGTCCTCGTGAACGAAGACTTCGATGATATGCGTTTCGGTTTCGATCTCCACGTAAAGTAGAGCTTTAGAAGCTTGATCAGCGCACTGCTTGTCGATAGGCTCCGGGCCCGGCATGCCCAGAGCTATCACGATATCGCATCCGCTATTGATCAATTTTTTCGAAGCTAGAGCTAGATCCTTGATACCGGGAACCGTGTACCTTTCTATCTCGTAACCGGTCCCCGTTTTTGATAACTCGTCCACGACGCTCTCGTACATGTCGTATCGCGCGAACGTCGTGTCCGCGATCCCGATCTTTTTCATCTAATCTTCCTCCTCTTCATCATCGCCCTCTTCGGCTTTTTCGAGTTCTTTCTTCATGCTGTACCAGTCTATTATCTTCCTGATTATCTGTCTGGTACCGTCGAGTTCGTGGCTGTGGTGAGATAGTCTTTCGACTTTTATATCGTCCATATTCCTTATCTTGAGGTCTTTTTTCAGCTTCTCTTCCTCGTGTCTCTGGTCGTATCCCAGAGCTATGATGTCCGGGTCGACTTCTTCCACTGTATCATAGCGGTCTCCTTCGCCGCCGACGATCGCTTTATCTACGGGTTTTAACGCTGCGACCATCTCTCTTCTCACGTCCTCGTTCATCAGTGGCTCGTGCTTGTGCTCTCTGACGGTCTTATCGCACGCGATCACTACTACCAGCTCGTCGCCCAATTCCTTAGCCTCTTCCAAGTAATGAAGGTGACCTAGGTGGAGTATGTCGAAAGTGCCGCCCGCCATCACTCTCGTCTTAGACATCTTTTTCCTTCAAAGCTTCCTTTATAACCTTACCTTCGATCAGTGGGATATCGTGTTTTTCGCCGTAAGCTCTTGCGTTTTTTTCGTCGAGACTATCCCCGTCATCGGAGAGCATCTCACATATCGTCATGCTGGGATACAGATCGGTGAGCTTCAAAAGAGCCGTGGTCAGTTCCGTGTGGCCTTCCCTCTTGGAGATCAGCCCTTCGGTAGCGTTCAGCAGGAAAACGTGGCCCGGAGTTCTGAATTCCTCTCCGAACTTCTGCTGCGCTTCTTTTTTCGGCTTTTCTTCGATCTGTTCGCCGACCTTCGCGAGTCTCTGTATCGTGAGCGCTCTGTCTATATCTGTTATCCCGGTGAAGGTGTCTCTATGGTTGACCGTGAGAGAAAAAGTCGATCTCTCGTCGTATGGAATATCGTCGGCTTTCATGCTCGACAGTAGCTCATACTTATCGCTCGATTCCTCGAAAAGGTCGCTGAGATAAGGCATATTGAGCTTTTGCCAGGTGTTCGGCGGAACTGTGACGCAGATAAGCCCTCCGGCGTCCTGTCTCAATCTCCTGACGTTCTGCGGCGTGATCTTTTTTGAGGGAGTCACCAGATCGGTCTCTTCTTCTCTGCCGTCGGCGTCGTACACCATCACGAATCCGCCGTCTTCCAGCTGGTCAATGACATCTTTGACTTCTTCTTTCATCATTCTATTGATTGACTAGATTTATAATAGGCTTTTGGTCGAAGCTGATAGGCTTGAAAAATTTTTATAGATGAGTTGAAAGTTCGGTTCGGATTCAAATTACTGGAATGGATAAAATCTGTTTTTACATCTTTATTTTTTGGGTCCTCACTCATAATTAAAAAGAAATATTATAAAATAAATCTAAAACAAAAAAAAAAAAATAAATATTCTAGATTTGTTTATGATCTGAGGCAAGGGAAGAGATGGATCGAAAAAAATCGATTTCCATATTTATTTCTTTCATGCTGTTAGTCTCATTTTCGGGATGCTTGGGCATCGATAGTGAAAATCAGCAGGGAGAAGAAAATGTAGATCTAAAAGACAGCGACGGAGATGGCTACCCGGATAAGATGGAAAAAGCATATGGGACTCTTCCAAATGATGCAGATAGTCATCCTTTGGACACCGATGGAGACGGGATACCAGATGATCCTTCTCCTGACGGGAAATACGAGGGAGACAAGAACGACGATAATGATTATTATACCGATAAACAAGAAACGCAGATCTTAGACACGGATCCTAAGAACAAATCTGATCCCGTCGAGGATGGAGGCCCTCTGTTCGAATACGACTCGTATGATAGTAAAGATAATATGACGGTGTCTGGAGATTCGATCTACCTGAATCTGATTCCTACTCCGAATATAGATGGAAAACTCAGCCAAAAAGAAAAAAAATATGCGACTCATCTCAAATTCGATTTTAAAGTTTCACGGAACGGATCAGAATTTAAGAGTTACGAAGCAAATATATATCTTGGTCATGACATGAATAACTTCTACATGGGAGCTAGAATAAACAATACTGGTCTCAACCCACTAACTAATTTTACGTACACCTATCCTGATTATTTGAATTTGTTCTTTGATGTTGAAAATGATGAAAAATTAGATTTTCCAGAAGATAGTAAAAGGATTTTTACTTACATTATGATAGTTAAGCATGTGGGAGAATTAAGACAATTCATACATTCTATGGAAGCTGCCGATCATTCGTTAATTGATATTCCAGATTACGCAACTGATCGAAATAGATCTGTAGGTTGGGCTCAGGATTGTGGAGGTGCTTACGATAGAGATTTGAACGGAAGTAATAATATCAAAAAGATCTATGCCAATTATACGGGAAACAATAAATCTACTTCGTTCAAAGGCGATCAGATTTTGGAGGTCACTTTTCCATTGAATTCAACTGATATATTGGATGGAATTGGTTTTGAAAAAGGAAAATTGTATAAAGTGGGATTCTGTCTAAGATTTAATAGACAAGGTGAAACTACTACCAGAAATACCCCAGGTTATACGGATTGTTGGCCCGGCAGAGGTTACAACCCAGATACGTATATGAATGCTGAGGAATACCGTACGATGGTGATAGATCTTACTGAGGGTCAAGTAAAACCGTGGGTCGACGAATGATTGATTTCGGAGATAGACCAAAAAAACAAATTCATAATCAAAAAGATAGGAGAGAGGTGATCTCACATATGAGAGCTCAGAAGATGCTTGTCTTAGGTTTGGTCATTGTACTCATAGTTAGTGGATTTGGAGTAGCGTTAGGATCGTCGAGAGGTACTAAATTAGCTATTGAAGAAACTGAGAATTTAAATGATCTATTCGCTGGAGGTAGCGGAACTGAGAGCGATCCATATCAGATCAGCAATGTCACTCAGTTACAGAAAATGAATGAAGATTTAGATTCTCATTACGAACTGGTCAACGATATAGATGCGAGTGTGACTAAAGACTGGAACGACGGGAAAGGATTTAAACCTATAGGAAACGGTAATCACACGTTCACTGGAACTCTTGATGGTCAAGGATACAGTGTAATCGGCTTGTACATCCATCGCCCAGAGAGCGACGACATTGGACCATTTGGTATAGGACTATTCGGATATCTAGGTGGGAGTGGTTCTTTGGATAACATAGCTATAATAGATGCGAATGTGAGCGGAAGTAACCAGGTGGGTGGACTCGTTGGAAATAACGACGGGGCGATCAACAACTCATATGCCATAGCAGACGTGAGCGGAGTAATAAGAGTAGGTGGACTCGTTGGATATAACTCTGGCACGGTCAATAACTCTTATGCCTCTGGAAACGTGAGCGGAGACTGGCATATAGGTGGGCTCGTTGGAAATAATGCTCATGGAACGGTCAAAAACTCATATGCAACCGGAGACGTGAGCGGAGATAAGGTGAATATAAAACAAAATGTAGGCGGTCTCGTTGGAACGAACCAATATAGTATAGTCAACAACTCGTACGCTACGGGGAATGTGAGCGGAGTCGATGAAGTAGGAGGGCTAGTTGGTGAGAATGGCGGTACGGTTACCAACTCATATGCGACTGGAGATGTGAACGGAAACGAAAATGTAGGCGGACTAGTGGGAATAAACCATGGTGAATTCTCTGTAATATCATATGACTATGGGATAGTTAGCAATTCGTACGCCACTGGGACCGTAAGTGGGGCTCAGATGATAGGCGGACTCGTTGGATATAACTTTGGCACGACTAGAAACTCATATTTCGTTGGAACAGTGAACGGCAACAACAGTATCGGTGGTTTGGTTGGATATAATAAAGGCCCGGTCTACAATTCCCATTATAATATCGACGAAGTTTCGATAAACGGTGAGCATCGTATTACCATAGGCGCTCTCTTCGATGCACAATATCAAGACTGGATATCGAGCAACAAAACCCTCGATATAGAGGATTATAGCGATACACTCGTTCCGGCCGGAGATCATTATGAGATCAGCGGTGTAGAAGGCATAAAAGATTTGCTGGGATTCGCCGATGATGAAGAATACAATTTCAGTCTTGCAGAGGATATAGACCTTTCAGGAGAATCAGGTCTGTATATCCCTTATCTCACTGCTGACTTCGACGGTGACGGCCATACGATCAAGAATCTTCAACTAGATTGGTCTTCTAGGTCACAGAGCGGGCTGATAGGACACCTAGATGAAAAAGGTAAGGTAACTGATGTAGCTCTCATGGCTGCTCACGTGAGAGGAAATATGTATGTAGGCCCCCTCGTGGGATATAACGAAGGCACGGTGAAGAGCTCATACACTATGGGTAATGTGAGCGGTATCTATTATGTGGGCGGACTCGTAGGATGGAACGATGAAGGAATGATCAATTGCTCATATGCAACTAGAAACGTGAGTGGAAACATTAGTGTAGGTGGACTCGTGGGAATGAACTATGGCATAGTGAAGAACTCATATGCCAAGGGAAAAGTGAATGGAAACAGCATCGTTGGTGGCTTGGTTGGAAAGAACTTTGGTGTATGTTTGGTCAAAAACTCCTATGCTAGGGGAGACGTTAGCGGTAATGAATATGTTGGAGGACTCATTGGATTGAACGATATGGGTAATGTTAGTAACTCCTATGCAACTGGAAAAGTGAGCGGAAATGATAGTGTGGGCGGACTCGTAGGAAAGATCGAAATGATGTTAGACTATGGCACGATCACCGATTCCTTCTGGGACGTTACTACCACTGGTCAACCTTCAAGTGCCGGTGGAACAGGCAAGACCACCGCAGAGATGAAGGATATCGATACCTTCACGGATACGTCAACTGAAGGTCTAGAACAAGCCTGGGATTTCGTCGGTAAGCCGAACGATGATTCCGGATACTACGACATTTGGAAGATCGATGAGAACGGGACGATCAATAACGGATATCCATACCTGACTACATTCCCGCCAACAGCTGTAGCGAAAGCTGATGAGACTACAGTCGAGATGGGAGAAACAGTAAGATTCGATGCGTCAAATTCCACCGACAACATGGGAATAAAATCTTACTCTTGGGAATTGAGTAACGGAACAACAGTTTCCGGAGAGACTATCACACATTCCTATGATTCGCCGGGAGAATATACCGTGACACTGACAGTGACTGATTATGCTGGTAACACTGCAACCGATACGATAGAGATCACAGTTGAGGAATCAGGTGACAACGGTGGAATCCCTGGATTCACTACGATCGCTTTACTGGTGGGTATCTCATTCGTAGTGCTCTATAGGTACAGGAAGAAAAACAGTCTTTAACTTTCTCATATATAATTTTTGCATTTATCCAATAAAAAAAAAAATATTTATAATCGGCTTTTAATGGGAAATATAGGTGAAATAAATGAGGAGTGGGGTTGAGAATATGGGCTCTCAAAAGATGTTGGTCTTAGGTTTGGTCATTGTACTCATAGTTGGAGGATTTGGAGTACCGTTAGGATCTTCGAGAGGTACTAAATTAGCTATTGAAGAAACTGAGAAATTAAATGATCTATTCGCTGGAGGTAGCGGGACTGAAAGCGATCCTTATGAGATCAGTAACGTTACGCAGCTGCAGAATATGAATGAAGATTTAGATGCGCATTATGAACTAGTCAACGATATAGATGCGAGTCCGAGTAAGAATTGGAACAACGGGAAAGGATTTTTGCCTATAGGGACCGCTAACAACAGTTTTACAGGGGCTCTAGATGGTCAGGGATACAAGATCAGCGATTTATACATAGACCGCCCGAACAGTAACGAGATAGGTCTTTTTGGATCTTTAGGCAAGGATGCTTCTCTCGATAATATAGCTCTAGTAGATGCGAATGTGACTGGGAACAACCTAGTAGGTGGGCTCGTTGGAAATAATGCTGGTACGGTTCGCAACTCATACGTCACCGGAAACGTGAGTGGAAATAATAGAGTGGGCAGTCTCGTTGGAATTAACGGTCATGGGACGATCAAAAACTCGTATGTCACCGGAGTCGTGAGTGGAAACAATAGGGTGGGCGGTCTCGTCGGAGATAATTCTCTAGGACCGGTCAGCAACTCGTACGCAACAGTGGACGTGAAAGGAAACAATAGTGTAGGTGGACTTGTTGGACAGAATTATGGGGAAACAATAAACAACTCATACGCGACAGGAAACGTAAGTGGAAATAAGGAAGTAGGCGCTCTCGTTGGAAATAATGGTGAAGGCGGACTTATAGGAGTGGGAGAAGGAACGGTCAGCAATTCATACGCAACCGGAGATGTGAGTGGATATGAGTTCGTCGGCGGACTTGTTGGAATGAACTTTTGGGGTGCTACGGTCACCAATTCATATGCGACAGGAGATGTGGGTGGAAAAAGCAAAGTAGGCGCCCTCGTTGGAGATAATAATCAAGGCACTGTCAACAACTCTTATGCCACTGGAGATGTGAGCGGAAAAAGCAAAGTAGGCGGTCTAGTGGGATATAACAGTGTGGGGCCTGTAATCAATTCATATGCGACGGGAGACGTAAGCGGCAACAGTAGTGTAGGTGGGCTAATAGGAACCAACGATGGCAAAGTGTCCAATTCCCATTACAATATCGATGAAGTTTTGATCAACGGTGAGCATCGGATCACCATAGGAGGGCTTTTCGATTCGCAGTATCAAGATTGGATGTCGAGCAACAAGACTCTAAAAATAGAAGAATACAGCTCTACACTCGTTTTGGCTGGAGATCACTATGAGATCAGCGGAGTAGAGGGCCTAAAAGACCTGCTTGGATTCGCCGATGATGAAGAATACAAATTCACTCTTGTAAATAATCTAGACCTTTCAGAAGAATCAGGTCTGTATGTCCCCTATCTGGCTGCTGACTTCGACGGTAACGGACACACGATCAAGGATCTCAATCTAGATTGGTCTGTTGGATCAGAGAGAGGATTTATAGGATATCTAGCTGAATATGGATCCGTAACAGATATTGCTCTCGTGGATGCAAATGTTAAGGGACACCTCAGTATAGGCGGTCTCGTTGGAGAGAACGGTGGTACAGTATCCAACTCATACGTCACTGGAGATATAAATGGAAACACCAGTGTAGGCGGACTTGTTGGATGGAACGCTTATGAAGGGACGATCACTAACTCATATGCAACTGGAGACGTGAGCGGATACGAGTTTGTCGGCGGACTTGTGGGAGGGAATAATATCCATGGAAAGATAACTGACACGTATGCAATGGGAGATGTTAGTGGATACGAGTTTGTCGGCGGACTCGTTGGATATAACGCTGGCACAGTCAACAACTCATACGCCACCGGAAACGTGAGTGGAAACAACTATGTAGGCGGGCTTGTCGGAGATAACGATGAAACGATCAGCAACTCTTTCTGGGACGTTACTACCACGGGTCAGTCTTTAAGTGCCGGTGGAACAGGCAAGACCACCGCAGAGATGAAGGATATCGATACCTTCACGGATACGTCAACTGAAGGTCTAGAACAAGCCTGGGATTTCGTCGGTAAGCCGAACGATGATTCCGGATACTACGACATTTGGAAGATCGATGAGAACGGGACGATCAATAACGGATATCCATACCTGACTACATTTCCGCCTACAGCGGTAGCGAAAGCTGATGAGACTACAGTCGAGATAGGAGAAACAGTACGATTCGATGCGTCAAATTCCACTGATAACATGGGAATAAAATCCTACTCTTGGGAATTGAGTAACGGAACAACAGTTTACGGAGAGACGATAACGCATTCCTATGATTCGCCTGGAGAATATACCGTGACACTGACAGTGACTGATGAAGCTGGTAATAAGGATACAGACACACTGACTGTAACGGTAGAGGATCGTACTGAACCTACAGCAGTGATAAGCGCAGATAAAACCAAGATTGAAGTCGATGAAAATATAAGTTTAGATGCTTTCAACTCTACGGATAATGTAGGTATAGTCAGTTATGAATGGGATTTAGACAACGGAGAGACAAAAACAGGGAAACGGCTCAACTATAGCTATGACAGCGCGGGAAAATACACCGTGACACTCACGGTCACTGACGAGGCTGGTAATACCGCAACCGATACGATACAGATCACAGTTGAAGAATCTGATGACAACGGTAGAATTCCTGGATTCACAGCCATCGTATTAATAATAGCCATATCATTCGTAGCGCTGTTCAAACATCATTCAAAACAAAATTAAAAAGGTGTTTTAGCTACCTCTTTTTATACTTATATATTGTTACTAGAGTCAGGCTGAAGAATAATATGATCAGTGTGAACCCAGGGATTCCTTCGGTGTTCTCACCGTTGGAATCTTTTACACTCTCTACCTTCTCAAAGTGGGCGACCAATGATTTATCTTGATTTAAAACTATGCTGATCTCTTTATCCTCTGAATTATCTACAGGATAATCTCCGGACCAATGGCTGAATGTCCAATTCTCGCTTTTGTTACTGGCTTGGACCGTTACTTCTTCACCATAAGAATATGTATATTTACCTTCCTCTGGAGAGACCTTACCTTTTCCTTCCACATCTAAAGAGATTTCATGACAGGGTCCAAAAGCATACAATTTACCATCTGTACACCCAATATATACTGATCCATCCGGTCCTATAGCGGGAGAAGATGAACGAGCGTATCCATAATCTAGATTTGCGGTATAATTCCATTTTCTAGAACCGTCGGGGTTTATAGCGTGTACCACTTTCCCTCCAATACCTATGTAGATAGTGCCCTCTTTTCCAATTGCTGGAGAAGTTGTGATGGACATAGTTAGACTATCTGTTATACTCCCTTTATATTTCCATTTTAAATCTCCAGGTTCATTCAACCCCGTTTCGTAGATCGCGATTAAATTACCGCTACCCGGAACATATAATGTTCCCTCTGTACCTATAGAAATAGATCTTTTAATAAAGCTACTTACCTTATCTTCCCAGCTTAACGTTCCATTCTTATGCAACGCATATACATATCCAGCCATATCTCCAAAATATATAAGATCGTTACCTATCGTAGGGGCTGTATTGATAGATTCTCTTGCAGTATAATTCCACCTTAAAGCTCCGTTAGAATCAATAGCCAAAAAACTACCATTTTGATTTCCGATCAATATCGTTCCTTCATCGGTTATGGCTGGAGAAGAAATGATATCTCCATCAGTTCGATATTTCCATCGTAGCGAACCATCATCTGTATTCAAAGCATACAAGTAACCGTCTCTAGACCCAAAGTAGATTGTATCCTTATTTATTTTAGGAGCAGCGATTTCATCATCTGCATTGAAACTCCATTTTAGGCTTCCATCTTCGTTCAAAGCATACAATTTGCCTGCTTCAGACGTATTATATGGATCCGTACTAAAATAAATGGTTCCATCATCACCGACACAGGCAGTTATCTTATATTTTTTAGGATATCCATCATCTTTGTAGGACCATTTTTTTGACCCGTCTGAGTTAACGGCATAAAGTTTTCCCTTTTTAGAACCGACGAAGATAGTCCCATCGGGACCTATAACCGGAGATGTAATTATGTGGGAATCTGCAGAAAAGCTCCAATTTACTATGCCGCGGACATTAGATGTATTAACTTCGCTTAATCCAGTATTCTTATGGTCGTGTCCAAAACAGGGCCAGGATGGATGGACATTGATTCCGCCTTTAGCTCGGTTGGAAAATGCAAATACAGTAAATACAGAAAATACTAGAATACATACTAACATCGAAGTCAGTATCTTCTTATAAGTCATTCTAGATTCCCTCGGATAAGTACAACTAAGTAGGATTATTTTTTTTTTTTGGTTTAAAAGCTCAGTTGAAAACCTCGTCTCGCTATTTTACAGGGCATAATCTATTTATTTCTATATCGTTTTACCAATGCCGTGAAAAGGATGCTCGACGATACTGAGAGGATGAAAGAGATAGATGAAGACGATATGCTTGAAGTTCTAGAGAGATTCCCCGAACATATCGAGGAAGTGGTGGAGGAATCCGAATTCAATCTTCTTCCGTTCCAACCGGACAATATAGTGGTTACAGGGATGGGTGGCTCCGCTATCGTGGGAGATACTCTGAAGAGTTTTTTGGCCAACAGGATCCAGATACCTATTTATGTGAATCGCGATTACACCCTACCTTCCTTCGTCAACGAGGATACCTTGGTGATAGTGGTTTCATATTCCGGAAACACCGAAGAGACGCTGAGCGCGGCTAGAAAAGGTCTCAAAGAAGGTGCGAAGGTAGTGGCTATAAGTTCTAACGGTGAGTTGGAAGAGATGTGCAAGGAGAGAGGCATAGTATTCTTAGAAGCTCCTTCAGGCTATCCTCCTAGGGCTGCATTCGCTTTCATGTTCGTACCGGTTTTATTACTACTTTCTGAACTTCAGGTCTACGATTCGGATGTAGATATCATCGATTCCGTTTCGCGATTGAAAGATCTAAGAGATAATATCAAGGCTGAAGTTCCTACGGAAGAGAACGAAGCTAAAAAATTGGCGGAACGCATCCACGGTAAGATACCCATAATTTATGGGCATTCTATCTACAACGCGGTCGCTAACCGATGGCACACACAGTTCAACGAAAATGCCGAAGTGCTTTCTTGGTATGGTGCCATCCCGGAGATGAACCACAACGAGATAGTGGGATGGAAAGGCGACGATTGTACAGACAAATTCATACCGATCCTGTTGAGAGACGATAAGGAAGACGAGAAGATAATAGAAAGGATAGAATTGACCAAAGAACTGGTATTCGAGGGCGAAGTCGACGACATAATAGAGGTGTGGACCGATGCCGATACGCAGCTGGCTAGGATCCTATCCCTGGTGTATCTTGGAGATTACATCAGTATCTATCTAGCGCTGTTGAGAGAAAAGGACCCTTCTCCTGTCAAGATAATAGACGAACTGAAAGAGAACCTGTAATTCAGTCGTACTTGCCGTCACCTACATGATGCAGACTTTTCACGACCTTACCTTCTTCAGCTTCGACCATGTGTTTACCAGTAGCCATAGCTCTACCGACCGCTAGAGGCTTCTCGTGCTCGACATCTCTGATCCAGACGAGATCGTTCTCTTCAATATCTTCGTCCGCTTCGACGATGCCCGGAGCCATGATATCTGCGCCGTTGTAAACGAACTCAACCGCACCCATATCTACTGTCACGTATCTTTTCGTTGGTTCTATGGTCAGAAGGCCTTTGATCGTCGGGAACACTTCCCCATCGAAAAAAGTCGCTATAGGTTTTTGGTCTAAAAGAAGTACTTCGCCTTCCTCCGTATCTGCCACGTCGACAGGATCTTCTGCATCGAAGGGAGAGTCCCCCAATTTTGATCTCATCTCTTTCGAATGATCGCTAACGTCCTTGTCTTTCAGCCTGTGCTGATTTTTCAGTTCCATCGTCTATCGATTAAAATATCTGTATAAATCTTTTGGGAATGTTCGGTCAAGATGATCTTATTCCCACTAAAACAGCTTCCAGCCGTGTTTTTTGTAGAGATATCCTATGAAATAAACTCCTGAGGTGACAACGATCCAAAGTAAAACTAAAAGTACGAAGGTCTCGTAGATGCCTCTTCCTTCCAGACCCGGTATGAATTTTCTACCTTCCAAAAGTAGGACTAGAGCCAGAGATCCGTACGCTCTCGCGCCGAAAGCGGGAAACAATCTTTTGAGATGCAGTTTCATAACCAACGCTCCGAGTACGAGGTAGAGTATCAAACCGGAGAGAAGTAGATAGGAGATCTCGATCGAAGCTAGCAGTAATATGAACGAGAGGAGATTGTAAAAAACGGTGGACCTGCTGACATAATGTTTCTCCACCACTATACCGAAGACCAGTATCACGATCACTCCGCCGAGGGCAGCCTGAAAAGAGTTCAACAAAGGCATGTTCAAGGCTACATAAAAAGAAGGTTATATTTAAAACCTCTAAAAGAATTTAAGCGCTAAATTTTTGTACTTCCACTAGAAATGAACCCTCATAGTGGTAAACCGATATGAAGATAGAGGACCTCGATATACCGGAAGAAGCCAAAGAAGTGATCAGATCCGACGGGATAGAAGAGCTTTATCCTCCCCAGGAGAAAGGGGCAGAGGACGTTTTGGAAGGAAAGAGCTGCGTTTTCGCCTATCCCACCGCCAGCGGAAAGTCTCTTCTAGCTTATTTGGGCATCATCAAAAAAGTGCTTGAAGAGGGCGGCAAAGCCCTTTACATAGTCCCTTTGAGAGCTTTAGCTTCCGAGAAGCTGGAAGATCTGAGAAGATTCGAGGAGATAGGTATCGACATCGGCATATCGATGGGCAACTATGACAATCCTGATCCTTCTTTGAAAGAGCACGACGTTATCGTAGCTACGTCTGAAAAAGCTGATTCTCTTTTACGACATAATGTAGATTGGTTATCCGAATTGAACTGCGTGGTCGCCGACGAAGTCCATCTGGTGAACGACAGAGAGAGAGGCGCGACTCTCGAGGTAACTCTATCGAAACTGCAGCAGGCGAATCCCGACGCTCAGATAATCGCACTTTCAGCGACCATAAGAAATTCAGAGATGATCGCGGATTGGTTGAACGCGGAGCACTACAAGAGCGAGTGGAGGCCTGTAGAGCTGAAAAAAGGTGTGTTCCACAAGAACGAAGTTAAGTATGCCGACGGCGAAGTTAAAGAGTTCGAACCTAAGAGTGATCCTGTAGAGACGCTTTCGATCCCGACTATCGAAGAAGGAGATCAGTGCTTGGTATTCGTGAGAAGTAGGAAGTCTACGGAATCGGTGAGCAGGAGACTGACCTCAGAAGTGGAAGAACATCTCACCGAAGAGGAGAAGGAGAAATTGGAGCAAGTGGCTTCCGACATAGAGGACAGGAGCAATACTTCTCTAGGCAGGAATTTAGCGGGTATGGTCAGAAGCGGGACGGCGTTCCACAACGCCGGTCTGAACAATTTCCAGAGGAAGAAGGTCGAGGAAGCCTTCAGGAACAGGCTTATCAAGCTCATCACCGCGACACCTACTCTAGCCGCCGGGATAAACATGCCCGCGAGAAAAGTGATCGTCAGAGACTGCAAGAGATACGACTCGATGTTAGGGTACAACGCTCCGATACCTGTTATGGAGATACAGCAGATGTTGGGGAGAGCGGGACGGCCGGGATTCGACGACCTGGGCGAAGCTGTTCTTGTCGCCAAAAAGAGGAGGCAGGTGGACGAGCTCTACGACGAGTACCTGATGGGACAGAGTGAAGCTATAGTCAGCAGGATGGCGACCGAACCAGCATTGAGAACTCACCTGTTATCTTTGATAGCTACAGGTCACTGCACTACCGAGGAAGAGATCTACGAGTTCATGGAGCAGACCTTCTACATACAGCAGAGCGAAGTATGGTCTATAGAGGAAAGAGTCCGGAAGATGTTGAACTTTCTTGAAGATGAAGATCTGATCCAACAAGAAGATTATCTAGAGGCGACGAAATTCGGTAAAAGAGTTTCCGATCTTTACATAGATCCGCAGTCCGCGGTAAAGATAAGAGAAGCGGTGAAGAGCGGAAAGATGGGCTTGGACGTTTCCTATCTACACGCGATCTGCCTGACTCCGGATATGTACACGTTGTTCACGAACAAGAGCGAGCTTCAGAAATATGAAAGGAAAGCGGATTCTTTGAGAGCCGACTTATTCTTCGATCTGCCGCACGATAGAGGCGAGCTGGAAGAGTATCTTAGAGCGTTGAAAACCGCTCTTCTACTCCAAGACTGGATCAACGAAGTCTCCGAGGACGAGATGGCAGAAAAATTCGGTATCGGTCCAGGTGATATCTACAACAAAGTTGAAACTGCGGAATGGCTGCTTCACGCCGCTGCCGAGATCGCTAGGATGTTCAACAAGCAAAAGGAAGAGAAGTTGTCGGAACTCACGCAGCGTGTTAAACACGGCATAAAAGAAGATCTTTTCGCTCTTACCGAGTTGGAGCAAGTTGGAAGGGTGAGAGCCAGGAATCTTTACGAAGCCGGCTACGAGATGCCTAGAGACGTCAGAGAGGCGAATCCCGCCGAATTGAGAGAGCTGCCGAGCATCGGAACCACTATAGCGAAAAGACTGAGTGATAAGGAACTCGATGAGAGTGAAAGTATTGAGGATAAAAGAGAGGAACGAGAGGAAACGGAAGACGAAACTCCGCAGACCTCTCTTACGGATTTTTAGTCCCGATCTTCACTTCTTGAATTTTAGCGATGAACCTATAACGCTTGAGTTTCGAGCGACTCTTCGTGGATTTTCCGAAGATGTGACAATACTTTTAGAGTTTCATTTACGCAGGAGGAAAGTAATAATCCTTAGTTCCTTTTCAATCCCGGTGTGTCCCTAGAAGATGCCTTAAGAACCCAAATGTTAGTCATATCACAGAAACAGACCGAAAAAAACATATGTGATTGATTGTAATATTTTGTGATGTGAGAATATGGCTAACATTCAGGTCAGAGTTCCTGACGATCTTCTTGAAGAATTAGAGGAGATCGCGGGATCAAAACACACCTCTCGCTCGGAGATAGTGAGAAAGTTACTCGATGAAGGTGTGGAGAGAGAGAAATTCGAGATGGCTTTCGAACGGTATATGAAAGGAGAGATAACCCTCTGCCGGGCAGCGGAGATAGCGGAGACTTCGGTCTCAAAGTTCTCTAAATATGCTTCGGATAGAGATATACCTTTCATGCGCTATACCAGGGAAGAAGCTGAAGAAGATCTTGAAAGGTTGAGAGATCATGAAAGTTCTAGTTGATGCATCGACTCTAATCGCTTTGGCAAATATTGGTGAATTAGGGCTTCTGAAAGATTATACCGACCAGATATTCATCACTGAAAAAGTCAAAGAGGAGGTCATCAGTGGCAAAGTTATAGAACATCCGAGCCTAGAAAATAGTGTAGGAAACTGGATCGATGTTGTTCAGGCACCTGAAAACGATAATTATTCAGGTTTGAAAGGACTAGATTTGGGTGAAAGATCCATTTTGAATTATGCGAATAACGAAGATGATATTTTTCTACTGCTGGACGAAAAAGAAGCTAGGGCCGTAGCTAAATCAGAAGGGTTCGATTTTACAGGTACTTTAGGGTTGATTGTCCATCTGTGCGAAAGAGGAGAGCTATCCAAGGAAAAAGGGAGAGAGATAGTAAAAAAATTGGCTAACAGCGAATTCAGAATGACAGTCAGTCTTTATGATTGGGCTTTAGAAAAATTAGATTGAATTGGAAGAACGATCCAATAGACTCGATATTTTAAAGACGACAGAGCTATCTTAAAATAACATTTTCATTTAGTCTTTCATATCTCAAAAATCTCTTAGAGGATGATATCTTCCTGCCTTCTTGGACACAACGTCGGCGCCTTTACTCTATCATCGGTTATCTCTTATCTTCCTTCGCCCCCCCCTATTCTTACAGACTTTGCTTCCTTAGATAAACCTATCTCTAGGAGATCAACAGTAGTATTATGAAATTCTTTCCGCTACCTATCCTTAAATAACAGGGTGATAATTACGACCTCTATATTTATCATTTATATTTCTTGTTGAGCTACGAAAAAGATGGAAAGGAATCGATGGAATCTCAAAAAAACTCCAGTAGATGATAACAAGCGTGGTGGAATATTACCCTGAGAACAAATAAAAAAGAAGGATGAGATTAGGAAATCCTAATCATCATCTAAGAAGTAACTAAGTCAATTTTACAATCCATCTCTTCACTTTCTTCCCTGTTTAATATCAGAACCACATGTTGGACATCGTTCCAACCCACTTCCTTTGCCTACATCGAGTTCATAACCGCAGTTCTCACAAAAAGTGAACTCATCACTATCTAGTACATAGAAAATATTCTTCAATTCAGAATCATATTTTTCAGCAGTCTTCTTGAAACAATAGTGGTGATATTTCACGAATCCGAGTAATACCAGTGTCATCAATATCGAAATTATGTAGACTCTTCCATAAGCGGAAAAACTAACAACGAATAAAAGGGGGAAATAGATGATCAAAGTGGCGATAAATATCTCTGAGAAAAAACTGAAATCTAAATCGATGGTGTTAGTCTTCTCTTCAAATCTAAGGTTGGCTGATCCTCTTTTGTTATCCCTAGCGGACCACCACGTACCGAACTTCACTATTATGTTATCATCACTAGAATCTTTAATTGTGAAGTTGTGGTCTCTCCTAAGCTGATCTAAAGTTGATTTGTAAAATTCATCCATGGGTTTATCAAAATCATCAAGATCAACCTTTTTTTCGAACATTTATTCATCCTCTAATAGAGAGTTACCTCATTTGAAGTAGTCCTTCACGTCACCTTTGAAAAGGTAGACTAGAAGGAGGATGTTCACAAATAGGGAGATCGATGAACCACCTTCTCCTTCTAATTGTATCAGATTGATTATCGGTATCGCAATGGCTATCAAGACGATCATTATGGCACCTATCCTAGCCCACGACAGGCCTTTCCAAAGACCATATGCGATGGGAAAAGCTGCCACCCCAACTATCAACTGGTGAAAAAAATCTAAATCCCATGTCAATCCTGAGGCCACAACCAACAGAGATATTATTCCATTTATTATGAATAAAATCGTTAAAATTTTGATCCCTAGGGGTCTTTCTTCTCCTTTCTTTTTAGAATGATTTTCTCCAAAGGCTGGAGAATCAGATTCTCCCCACTCATTTTTTAAATCCGAATCATCTTTGTTTTGGAAATCAGATTTATCATTCATATTTATTAGTTCACCATTAAATTAAAAAAAAAAAAAATAAAATATATAAACTTTATGGCATTCCGACTTTGTAGAAAACTATTGTTTCTAGATTTTGAGAGATTTTCTACAAAACCTTGTTATCGAAAAAAAAGAGATAATAGTAGAGTATTATACCATCCGAGTTAGAATATGAGTATGTCAGAAGAAGGTAAAGTTAGACTACTGGTAATCTCGATAGTTGCGATGCTCGCGGTGATGATGGTGGTCGCTGGGTCGCAGCAGAGAGAGCATGAGTTAGATGTTGAAGAAGGATACGATGAGATGGATATCGAATACGTTGAACCTGGCCAAGCTATACCACCGACAGAGGATGACAAAAAAATGAGAAATGTCACTGCGGTCACAGAAATAAATGAGGAGGATGGTATACTTGAATTCAGTGTGGAAACAAAAATGATATCTTGTGGGGGGGATCCCACTCATAATACGGTCAGTTTAGGTTTATTAGTGGAAGGATATTTCGACGACAATCTTTCACCAGATTCAATAAGATTTACCGCTAAACTATTGAATGATAACGATGAATCACTTATCACCTTTAGTTTTCTTAAAGGGTATATAGAAGCTGAAGGAGCCACTATGGGGCCGACGGAGGAAATAAAATCTGGAGCGAGATGAACTGAAACGGCATATCTTGGTTTTGATACCCATGAAGATGAATTCATTATCCGGGATGAGATATCATGGGATATATTCGATGAAGATCTGAGAAATTACACCCTTGAATTGAGTGCAGAGATTGAAAGCTTGTCTGAAGATGTAACATCTACTGTGCAAGTGACTATTTCTGATGGAAATGAATGGTAATGGATAAGTAATGGATAAGATTATTGCCTTTCTGAAATCATCTATAATTTTATTAGCTGTTGTAGGCTTTGTACCATATAATGTTGAAACCTTTTTGATTTTACTTAACAAACTGTGGATGAAACCAAATAATTTACTAGGATCTATATTGCGAACTGTTCCATAAACGTTATTAGTTTTCATTGCAATCAGTCTTTTAATACAAAGTTTATTGGGGTGCAATGTTGAGATTCGACGGCGATAAACTCGAGTTAACGAGGGAGTTATCCAAACTGGACAAGTTTGTACTGGACTTTGTGGATATTCTTGAAGAGTTCGACTTGGAATACGTCATAGTGAGTGGATACGTCGCGATACTGACGGGGAGGTCTAGAGGTACCGAAGACGTGGATGTGATCATAGAAGAATTGGACGAGGAAATGACTAGAGAGTTTGGCGAAAAAGTCAAAGACAGAGGATACTGGTGTATCAACTCTGAGATATCGAACATTTACGAGATGCTCAAAGACGATTTAGCTGTCAGGTTTGCAGAGAAGGACAAAGTCATCCCTAACTTTGAGGTGAGATTCGCGTCAGACAAGTTCGAAAGATATGCCGTTGAAAATAAGGTAAGGGTCGATCTGGAACAAAAAATGCTTTACATAAGTCCAATAGAGCTGCAGATAGCTTACAAGCTCTTCCTTGGTTCTGAAAAAGACTTCGAAGATGCACTCCATCTGTACAAGCTTTTTGCCGAAGAACTTGACAAAGAAGAATTGAAAAAATATTCCAAACAACTTGAAGTGGAGGATAGGCTTGATGAACTTGAAGGAACTTGAGGAGAAGAAAGAAAAAAACAAGAAGGAAAGAAGAGAGTTTGTCAAGTACTGGGCTGAGTACGTGAAAAATCACGACGATAAAAAGTGGTCGAGGCAGCAGAATGTAGTAATCAATTCACAGATATCCGAATAGTGGATTTTATCCTGTCGGTATTTTTACATCTCTAATCATATCATCGGACCTATCTTTTTGGCTAACTAGTTTATTTTTGCGTCGGTGTAAAAAAACATTAAGGAAGGCAGCTTTGGGAGAGGTATTTAGGCGAAGCGGGGACTGAAGAACTTAGAAAGAATTTAGGATTTTAGATTTCTGTAAAAACGATAGGCAGATATCTGAATTCTTCTGATAAAGCAGAGAACCGGTAGTGAATTGTGATGGTGGAAAAAGAATCAAGGGTGTAGGATAGTTGACATCCTATGGATTTGACTTGATGAGTTATAATGCTCTTATCGAAAAAAAAAGAAATAATTGTAATGTATTATTACAACGTAAGAGGGTAGAAGAATAGCATGAATGAGGAAACCAAAGTCAGACTGATGGTCGTTCCGATAGTTGCGATGCTAGCGGTGACTATGATGGTCACCGGGTGGCAACAGGATATAGTGGTTGAGGAGGGCTATAATGAAATGGGTATAGAATATCGAGAGAATATAATAGAAGAAACAGATTTAACTGATAAATATTATGAAAACAAAACCTGTACTGCTGTTACGACGGTAAACGAGAATAATACTCTAGAATTGACCATTGAGATGTTCATGTCATCTTTGACAGGTGAAGGAGATTATCAAACAATAATTAAAATGAGTGCTGAAGGTGAATTTTTTAGTGATTTAAAGCCAAGTGAGATCAGGTTGACAGCAAAAGGTTTAGAGGGAGAAAACACTAGTAATAACTTCTTAGATTTCTTAACCAGTCAAAACAAATGTAAAAATGCTAGTTTTGTAGGCTGGGAAGAAACCGAGAAAAGAAGTCCGGGTGCGAGAGGAGAACACGAATCTTTCATTACCTTTGATGTAGAAAAAGGTGAATTTAATATTGAAACGAGGGTTCAAATCGTTATTGATGAATCAAATATAGGTAATGAGTATTCGTATCAGTTCCAAGCTGTATTAGACGGTCTTTCTGAGGATGTAACTACTACAGTCCTCCTTCACATCGAATGAGATGATATTTGATGAAATCTAAAATACTTTCCTTTTTGGCATCATTTCTGATTATAAGCGCGTTTATATAAGTAGATTAAATTCAGTGAAAGTCCTCTATATCTGCTATTTTGTCTCAGATTCATGGATGAAAAGCAAGACATAAAAAGAGGAGAGTTTTTCCATATTTTATCTAAAATTCACAACATCGACATCGGTATCTTCAAAATGTTGGTCAGCGGTGACTACCCTCGCCTCTATAGATTCTGCACATGCGGCTATCAAGGCATCGGCAATAGGGATGTCGCTGTCTTTATATTTGCCCGCCTTTATAGCTTCCTCATCTTCAATCCCGACCACATCTAAATTATATTTGAGCTGATCCACTCTTTCCTTAGCAGTTTTCTCGTCAACTCTTCTAGAATAGATATAATAGATCTCGGTCAGTGTGATGGAACTAATATACAATTTGCTGTTATTTTCTAGGATGTCTTCTACAAAATCGGCTCCTTCCTCGTTATTGAAATAGGCCAGTAACGCCATTGTGTCAAATAAATGTTTCATCTTTTCTCGAACTCCTTGTCAAATTCTCCCCTTACTTTTTTAAGTTCTTTAGTGGCATCCTCGATCTCATCTATTCCTTTCAATTTACTTAAAGAAGATATTGGTTTCAGAATTATTTCGTCATCTCTCTTTTCCACTAACAACTTATCACCTTTTGAAAGATGAAATTCCTCTCTTAATTCTGCGGGAAGAACGAGCTGACCTTTCGAAGATAGCTTTTTGATCTTCATTCTTACATTATTGTTAGTATAAGAACTATATTTAACTCTTACTATAGTGAAAAATAAGAAATAATTATGTAAAACTAGAAGCACAGTATAGTATAGAACTAGATAATTCGGTTTCCTGGTCGGAGAAGTGCAGGAAGCGGGTCTTTTGGAAGTGATGAAGACCGATCTTGAAGGAAAAACGATAGAAAAGGCTAGAAATCTAGCAGATGACGGTTCAAACATTGTTAATGTCATCCCTAGTTAAGAGTGCACGGTGACTTTCGAGGCAACGGACAAATTCTCCAGAGAGGATTTCGAGGAAAGAGATTTCATAATAGAAACAAGCGGCTGGTACGAGGAATACTAGCAAAACCACTAACTTTTTTATTTATTTTCGTTAGGTTTTTATCTATATTTTTAATTGGCATGAATTAACAGAATTGAGTGCAAAGAAAAACGGTTTAGAAGAAAAGGGACTCAGTTTTGATTTCCAACTATTGAGATACTTCTCTAAAAAGC
>CAYWJQ010000017.1:0-57338 GCA_964458595.1 uncultured Thermoplasmata archaeon | reverse complement strand
TGATGCTATTAAAAAATGTAAAAAATATAAAAAAATTTCCCATCGACCGGGTTGGAAAGAAAGTAGTGAACCTCCAAACCAAAAGCGGTAACAACAATTACACTCACCTAACAGCCTTCAAACTTCGCAAGAGATTTGGGTTGTTCGACTTCGTCAGGTAAGGCTTGATGGCCTAAAAGCTCTTCCATCTACTCTAAACTATGATATCCCAAAGTCCTCAAAAATAAAGAAAAGTTTGGTTTATCTTCTTTTCTTCCTATACCTGTAAAGCACCACGAATGAGATGCTTGTCAGGAAAGCGATGATAGTGAATCCTGACATACCGCCATCGCTGTCTTTTTTCTCTACACTTATCGTAGTTTCATATGTATCTGTATTACCGCCCTCATCTGTCACCGTCAAACTCACCGTGTAATCACAACTTTTCTCATAAGTATGGGCCACGTTCATACCAGAAGCAGATATTCCGTCCCCTAACTCCCATTCATAACTGGCTATTCCACCATTATCGGTAGAAGCTGAGGCATTTAAGGTAATCTCCTTACCAGCTTTTAACTCTCCACTGATATCGAAAAAAGCGGTCGGGGCTGTATAATCTTTAACTGTAATCACCACAGTAGCTGTATCTGAATCCACAGCCGAGTCTGTTACTGTTAGTTTTACTTCGTAAACCCTTGTTTCTTCGAAATTATGCTCTTTAACAATGCCTTCGTATTCTTTACCATTAATAGTCCAGGTGTATCCCACTATACCTACATTATCTGTAGAATCTGCTGCATTCAAAGTTAATTTTTCATTCAACCCTACAGTGACATTAGCACCTGCTTTAGCTGTTGGAGGTGTTCGATCCTCAACGGTGATATTCACAGTATCCGTATCACTATTACCAGCTTTATCCCTAACTGTTAGTTCTATCGTATAATTCCCTCTTTCGTTATAGTAACTAGTTTCGGTTTTTCCACCAGTTATCACGTCTCTGCGCACTCTCCATGAATATCTCACGATTCCCACATTATCTGAAGAATCAGAAGCATTTAATGTGAATTGCTAGCCTATACCTACTGTCATATCTTCCCCTGCATCCGCTGTTGGTGGTTCAGTATCCAAGTAAATAAGGGATCTCAGGAAAGGATATCCGTCATTTATCTTGCCGTTCTTGTCTATATACCAAATCTCTTTGTTCCCGTTATCATCATTGGGATCACCGACAAAGTCCCAAGCATCACTAAGACCTTCAGTTGATGTGTCCGTGAAGGTATCGATTTCCTTCATCTCTGCGGTGGTCTTGCCTGTTCCACCTACACTTGAAGATTGTTCCGTGGTGTTCACGTCCCAGAAGGAGTTGTAAATCCCACCATAGTAGTTCCATCCAACCAGTCCCCTTACATCATGGTTTCCAATCACGTTTCCTGTGGCATATGAGTGATTGACCATGTCATAGTTATTTCCTACAAGTCCACCCATACCACCATTTCCGCTAACATCTCCAGTGGCGTAGGAATTGTTGACAATGCCATAGTTCCTTCCCATAAGTCCGCCTATAGAATCTTCTCCGCCCACATCTCCAGTGGCGTAAGAGTTTTTGATCTCTCCATAGTTGGTGGCTACGAGTGCGCCTACTTTATCACCTCCACTCACATCTCCAGTGGCGTGTGAGTTGTTGACCTCACCCCAATTCTCTCCTATGAACCCGGCTGTCATATTCTTTCCATCCACGTCACCTAAAGCATATGATTTCTCGACTATGCCATGGTTCTCTCCCGCGAGCGCACCTACATACTTTACTCCATCAACATCCGCATCAATAATATCTAATTTTTTTACTGAAGCATTTCCACCGATATATCCAAACAATCCTACAAATTCACTACTCGAGCGATCGATGGATAAGTTATTTATATTATATTTCTGACCATTCAAATCGCCTGTAAATTTAGTTCCCTGGAAGCCGTCATCATTAGAGATATCATTTGCTATCGGCACAAATCCTTTTCCATCGTTCCAGTTTTTAGTCACACTCGCATCTATATCGTTGACCAGCTCGTAATGAGCATCTAAATCTTCATCCATATTCTGTAATTGAGTGACATTGCTGATCTGATATGGATCAGATTCTGTTCCGTTACCTACAGCGAATAGATCATTTGAATCTTCAGTGTCATCCATCACTAACTTAGTAGCTCCAGAAGAACTTAAAGCGATACCGAACCCACTAATTACAAGTATGCCAATCAAGCTAAAGACCAGCATATTCTGAAGGTTCATATCTTCGGTCACCTCTCTCCAGTCACCACAATTTTGAGATTCGTGTTATAAAAAGATTTGCTATTAAATACTCATAGAATTATAAATTAAGCTTATTAGGTGTGTAAAGTTTTAATAAGCATGTACTATTTTGTACATATATGTGGGAAATCAGGAAGCATTTCAAGGAACATTCCGCCCGAGAAAGGATAGCAAAATTTTTGCTAGAAAGCGGTTTCAGCGTGAAGGACGGCGAGATATACTGCAACGGTGTAAAGATGTCTCCTCTCAGGATAGCTAGAGAGGTCGGAGTCGATAGGAGGACGGTCAGAGCGACAGTAGATACCATAGAGGAATCTGAGGAACTATCCACAATATTCTCGAACCTGAAATCCACCGCCTTTTTGAAAGATGTGGCTCCGAAGATCGGAGCAGGTATGATAGAGATCATCCCAGAAGATCCTCACGGCGTAGGGATATTGACCGGTGTAACAGAAAAGATATCTGAGCTTGACATAAGCGTTCGTCAGAGTATAACTGAAGATCCTGACTTCGTAGAAGAACCGAAATTATACGTGATAACCGAATCTTCAGTTCCAGTTGACGCGGTGGAAGATATAAGGGAAGTAGACGGCGTGAGCAGCGTAGTCTTATATTGATGTACATTTTTGTACACATAAGTACTAAATAATACCCATATGTTCTAATGAATGTAGAAAATGAAAAGAAGTGATTTAGTTTGGCCCGATAAGAGCAGTTGAAGTGAATTCGCCTTTTGCTCCAGTGAAGACTATCTTTTCTGAAGATTCTATCCTTTTATCTATGGGAGCTGAAAATATGTTCTGGAAACGTGATGATGGAGACGATGATGTGTTCAGATATGAAGACGGAAATCTGAGGTGTTATGGATGAAAAGAAATGGAAACTCTATCGGTTTAACTTCAGAGGAATTACCAGAAAAATGGTACAATATAATCCCTGACCTTTCAAAGGATTTCCCCGGACCGAAGGATCCAGAGGATGGGCCTTCACGTCTGAAGAATTTAGAGAAGATATTCAGTAAAGGGATATTGGACCAGGAGATGTCGAAAGAGAGATTTATAGAGATCCCGGAGGAAGTGCGGGATCTTTACTCTCAAGCCGGCAGACCTCACACGCTTTACAGAGCTGAACGGCTGGAAGAGAAGTTGGATACGCCCGCTAAGTTATATTACAAGTCAGAATTCTACAGCCCGACCGGGAGCCACAAAGTGAACACGGCGATTCCTCAGGCGTATATGGCAAAACAAGAAGGAAAAACGAAGATGACGACCGAAACCGGCGCCGGTCAGTGGGGGACAGCTTTAGCTTACGCGTGCAGTCTGATCGGTCTAGACTTAGACGTCTATTGGGTGAAAGCCGCAGCTTCGTGGAAATCCGATAGGAGAGATTTTATGAAGCTTTACGGAGCAAACGTGTTCGACTCGCCCAGTGAACGAACCGAGATAGGAAGAAAGATTTTGGAGGAGCGATCCGACCATCCGGGAAGTCTAGGTATTGCGATCTCGGAGGCTGTGGAAAAAGCGAAGAAAGAAGAGGAAACGGTGTACGGACTAGGTTCCGTACTGAATCATGTTCTTCTCCACCAAACGATCATCGGTTTAGAAACTAAAAAGCAGTTGGAGAAAGTGGACGAATATCCAGACACGGTGATCTCCTGTTTGGGTGGAGGAAGCAACTTCGGCGGTATATCTCTTCCCTTCATGGGCGACAATTTACGGGACGGTAAAGATACGTCTTTCATAGCGGCTCAAAGTCAGGCGGCACCTAACATGAACGGCGAATACTGCTACGATTTCGGAGATTATGCAGAACAGACACCTCTACTGAAGATGTACACTCTCGGGCATCAAGCCAATCTAGAAGCCATAAAAGCCGACGGACTGAGATATCACGCTGCAGCACCCATACTCAGCTTTTTGAGGAAAAAGGGTATGATCGATACTATAATCTATCCAAAAAACGAGGAATACGTGTTCGATAAAGCGAAGCTGTTTTTGAGAGAAGAGGGTTTCCTACCAGCTCCAGAGTCGGCGTACAGCGTGGCGGCCGCGATCGACCAGGCTGAAGAGTGCAAACGGAAAAATGAAGAGAAAACGATACTCTTCAATATCAGCGGGCACGGCTACATGGACATGCAGGGATATCGGGAGAAACTGGTGGAAAGCTGAAAAACCTTCTATTTTTTATCTTTTTTCTTTAAAATTTTCTTTACCGCTTTTTCAACGTCTTCGACCTCTTGACCGATCCAGATAAAGTTAAAATCCGCATTGTACTTCTGGTTATAGTTCTCAACCAATTTTTTATCGACTAAGGAATCACCCAAGTAAACGCCGTCTTCATCCTCTGTCAGTGTTCTGATAGCTTTCGGGTCGGGCTTGACAAAATTCTCTCTAGTGACCGAAGACTCGAACTCGAACGAAAGTATCTTTTCTGCTAGTCTCAATTCTCTTCTACTTCTACCCGTTATAACTCCTAGGTTTTGATTTCTAGACACTTTTTTAAGCAAATCGGAAGAGACCAATGCTTTTTCTCTCTTCCAAAGGCCATCCTTTTTTCCTTTGTTGTTTCCAAAATATATGCTGTCGAATAAATTTTTTATTTCAGATGACGGAACTGAGAGTTCAAACCGCCCTCTCATGTGTTCGATATCCGCACCTGAAGGCATGTTTTTGATCAGTCTATCGATACTCTTTTCCTTCAAGCCCATTATCAGTGTCTCGGAAAGCTGGTAATCGTCGGGAAAAACCCCTTTCTGTCTCAACTCTCTTATCGAGGGAAGCGAGACGGATTGTTCGACTCCGTATTTTTGTAAAAAGTGCTCTACTGTCCTTTTAACCGCGAGATCATAACTTTCGCTGACATCTATCAGCACACCGTCGATATCGAATATCATCCATTCCACTGCTCATCCTCTCCGCTTTTCTAACTCCTCCATCACTTCTTTCAACTCTATACCTTCAAATCGAAGTAGAACTAGAAGATGATACAATAGATCGGCGGACTCATGGATAACGTTCTCTTCATCGCCAGCCAATAGGACCTCCACGGATTCCTCTCCTACTTTTTTCTTTATCTCCTCTTCGCCTTTCTCGAACAATTCACACGTATAAGATTCATCTGTAGGATTGTTTCTCCTATCCCGGACGACCTCCTCCAATTCCTTCAAGATATTGAGTGAGTAGTCTACACCCTCCGTTTCTTCTTTGACTTCGTCGAGTTCCCTGTAAAAACAACTCCTCTCTCCAGTGTGGCAGGCTCCACCTTTTTGTTCTACCTTCAACAGAAGAGCGTCCTCGTCGCAGTCTTTTTTGATCTTTTTCACTTTCTGAACGTTTCCGCTGACCTCTCCTTTCTTCCAGATCCTTTTTTTACTCCTGGAATGGTAGTGCGCGTATCCTGTCTCTAACGTCTTCCGTAAAGCCTCTTTATCCATGTAGGCCAGCATCAGCACTTGTCCGTCCTCATCTTGAGTTACAGCCGGGATTAGTCCCATCTTTTCCCAGTCTAAATCATCTATTTCCTCATCAACATCTGACATCGATACCACCTTCTTTTAGATACTTTTTCACCTCTTCGACGGAGTACTCCCGATAGTGGAAGATGGAAGCCCCTAAAGCTGCTTGAATCTCGGTTTTTTCGAAGATTTCATAGAAGTCTTCGGGGGAACCCGCTCCACCGGAAGCTATTACAGGTATATTCGTTGCTCTAGAGACTTGTTTAGAGAAAGGTATATCGAATCCTTCTTCGGTGCCGTCGGTATCCATGGAAGTCAACAATATCTCGCCGGCTCCGAGATTTTCGACCTTTTCCGCCCAATCCGTAGCTCTAAGATCTCTCTCTTTAGTACCGCCGTGGGTGTACACCTTCCACTTATCGCCTTCTCTTTTAGCGTCTATCGCTACAACCAGATTAGACGAACCGACCAGATTCGAGGCCCGTTCGATCAAGCTCGGGTCCTCAACCGCCGCGGTGTTCATGAAGACTTTGTCCGCGCCATTTCTTATCAGTCTTTCGATATCGTTTAAAGATCTAACACCGCCTCCCACGGTGAAAGGGATATGAAGCTCTCGAGCCACCTCTTCAACTAGCTCGTACAGTATATCTCTTCCTTCTTGCGTGGCTGAGATGTCAAGAAATACCAGCTCGTCTATACCTTCCTTTTCATATCTCTTGGCGAGTTCTATAGGATCTCCAGCGTCCCTGATATTTTCGAAATTTACTCCTTTGACGACTCTCCCGCCCTTTATATCTAAAGCCGCGATTATCCTTTTGGCGAGCATCAGTCGATCACCTCCCTAACTTTTTTCAAGTCAAGATTTCCCTCGTACAGCGCTCTCCCTATGATACATCCGTCGAAATCGGATTTCTTCAATTTTTTTACATCCTCTATCGAAGTCACTCCGCCCGCATAGATCGTTTCGACTTCTTTAGGTAAGTCCGGTATCCTTCCGATGCCTTCCAATAAGCCGTCTTTTCCGGTCGCGGTGTAGATGAATCTGTTCACATAAGGTGCCAGTCTATCAAATGCTTCCTCCAGTCCCATATCGACCGTTCTCTCCCATCCTTCAGTGGTCAATTCACCGTTTCTGACGTCTAGACTCACCGTTATCCCGTCGTACTTTTCTGTAGCTCTTTGTAAGAAGGACTGGTCGAAAGCTTTAGTGCTGATGATCACATTTTCAACCCCTATCGAGTACGCTTTGTCGATCTCCTCGATCTCTCGAAAACCTCCTCCGAGCTGGATATTGAGCGAGGAGTTCTGTATTATCTGTTCTACAACGTCAAGATTTTTAGGATGTCCTTCGAAACTACCCTCTAGATCCACAACGTGTAATTTGTCGACGTACTTTTCAAATCGTTCAACGTGATCCAGCGGGCCTCCATATGTCATCATATTTTTCTTTTTACCCTTTTCCAGCCTCACCACTTCACCTTCGTCTATATCTATGGCCGGGTAAACTTTCATGGTATCTCCTCTAATGTTTTGAAATTTTTGAGGAATCTTATGCCGCTGGGTCCAGACTTTTCCGGGTGAAACTGCGTCCCATAAACATTTTCGCTCTTGATCACCGAGGGAAATCTTTCGTCATTTGCTATTTCAGTCTCGGCGAGAACGTTCTCTTCCGTTTTAACGCGGTATGAGTGGACGAAGTAGAAAAACGATCCTTCGTCTATATCTTCAAATAATGGAGCGTCGTTCGAATATTCTACGGTATTCCAACCGATATGTGGAGCGTATTCGTCTGAAAGTTTTTTCACTTTTCCGTCTAAAATATCCAGACCTTTAGATCCGCTTTCCTCGTTGTAACCGTAAAGGACCTGCATCCCCAGGCATATACCCAAAAACGGTTTGCCTTCTCCAATGAAATCGGATATGACTTCTTCTAGAGGCATCAGAGCTTTTCTGACGGTAGTGAAATTCCCTACGCCGGGGATCACCAGTTTATCCGCCTTCTCTATCTCGTAAGGATCGTCAGTGACTTTACCGTTCAGGACTTTTTCAACATTAGATATGTTGCCTATACCCGGATCTACTATCGCTATCATAGAGACCCCTTCGTGCTCTTGACTTCTTCCGCCGACTTCAAAGCTTCCGAGAATGACACGCCCAATCCTTTGAAGGCGGCTTCTATCACGTGGTGAGAATTTTTTCCTTCGAGTTGCTTCACGTGTATCGTCGCGGACAGATTCCTGACGAGACCGCTGAGGAATTCCTCAACGATCTCCAAGTCGAATCCTTCCTCAGTTCGGCCTAAATCAAAATCCGTCTTCAAATACTGTCTTGATATATCGACGGAGACCAACATCAGAGCGTCGTCCATAGGCATTATCGAGTCGCCGAACCTCCGGATGTTTTTGTCCTCGATCTTTCGCTTGAAAGCTTTACCCAAAAGTATGCCCATATCTTCCCAGAGGTGATGCCTTAGATCCCATTCCGCTTCTATCTCCACTTCCTCGCCCATGTAGAAGAAAAAAGTCTCCAACATGTGGTCGAGTATTTCGTCTTCCGTTTCTACTTTCATCTCCTCAGCTTCAAAATCTATCTTCATATCTACTTCTTCAGTCTTCCTTCTCATCTTTTCTTACCTCCATCGATCTTTTGTGGTATTCCATACCTTCCAATTCCGCCATCCTGATGCCTAAACCTTTATTTTTCAAGTAATCGTTTTTTCCCGCTTCCGCCACGCTGATCTTTTTCATAAAATCGTTTACTGTAAGAACGGATTGAAATCTAGAAGCACCACCGGTTGGCAGAACGTGGTTGACTCCTAAGAAATAGTCGGCTGCCGAAGCTGGAGTGTACTCCCCGAGGTAAACCGCCCCGGCGTTTTTGACTTGATCCAGTAAGCCTCTAGGGTTCTCCGTCATGATCTGGAGATGTTCCGGAGCTAGTTTGTTAGACTCCTCGACACATCTTTCTAAGCTGGGTAGTAACTTGACATCGACATCCTCTGAGAGCTTTGTTTTCTCCAGCTTTTGCGAAGTAGTCAAGAGCCATGCTTTCGCGTCCTCGTCGTGCTCCGCCTGCGCTAATAGATCGTTTTCAATCTGCTCTTCTTTTGCGGTCTCATCGGCTATCACCGCGACTTCAGAAGGACCGGCTAAACTGTCGATACCGACCTCGCCGTAGACCTGTCGTTTAGCCTCGTTCACATACTTGTTTCCCGGACCGAAGATCTTGTCTACGCTTTTCATACCGATACCGTAAGTCAATGCACCGATGGCCTGAACTCCTCCGATCTTGTAGATCTCATCTATATCTAGCGCTTCTGCGGCGTAGAGAACATACGGGTCCACCTTTCCTTCGTTAGGTGGAGTAGTCACTACGATCTCTTCCACACCTGCTATCTTCGCAGGAACGCCTACCATCATAAGAGTCGAAGGAAGCGGTTTCCCGCCAGGAACGTAAATACCGATCCTTTCTATCGGTCGTTCGATCAGTCCATAGACGGAATCTCGTTTGAAAATCAAGTCCTGGCCTTCGAGCTGTGGCTCGTGTATTTCCCGTATCCTTTCTATTATAGCATCTATCTTCTCTTTGTCTTTTTTAGGTATAGTCTCCGTGACCTTCTTTTCTTCACGAGTCACTTCATACATTCCTTCATAATCGTCGAATCTTTTCGAGTACTTGTCTAGGGCTTTTTTCCCCTCATGCTTCAAATCAGTTAAAATCTCATCTACCTTATCTTCTAAATCCATCATTTCACCTTCATCTTCTCCACTATCTCGTTTATCCTATCGAACATTATCTTTTGAGAGACCCTATTGACCGTCAGTAAAGCAGAAACATCCATTATCTTCTCTATCTCTTTCAGATCGTTCGCTTTCAGTGTGTTACCGGTTTCCACTATGTCGACTATAGCGTCGGCGACACCTATCCTCGGAGCTACTTCTATGGAACCGTTCAATTCGACTATATCTACGTTCAAATCTTTGTTTTCAAAGTACCGTCTAGTGATCCGTGGGTATTCCGTGGCGATGGAATAACCGTCGAAATCCTCTATACCGACGGATTGTTCTTTCGGAACCGCTACACTCAATCTGCATCTCCCGAAATCGAGTTCTAAGGGAACGAAAACGTCGCTCCTCCTCTCCTCCACTACATCTTTTCCGGCGATGCCGATATCTATACCGTGTTCGACGTAGACCGGAACGTCGCTAGGTTTGGCGAGGATGATCTCTACACCGTTAAATTCGTGTATCAATTCCCTGTTCTGTTCGATATTTACGTCGATATCCGCCCTTTTCAACGCTTTCAAAGAAGGTTCTAAAAGCCTTCCTTTCGGCACCGCTACGCTCAAACTCATATTATTTCGACCTCCATTTTCTTTCATCGACTTTTTCTACGGTCTCTTCACTATCGTATATCTCTAAAATTGTTTGAAGATCTAGAGCGAATCCGCAGGCCGGCTTATCGTTGACGAAGTATTCGCCTCCGGCACCTATGGGAGAGCCGATGTTAGCGGAATACACTTCGAATATCATGTCGTCATAGTATGGTAGAGGTCTGACCGTTCCCAGGTCGGCGAAAACTCTCTCGTCGTCGACCGTTTCCAAGACCCGGTCGAGCTTTGAAAAACCGCTCTTCTTTCCCCTGAGATTCAAAAGATCCCACAGATCCTGCTTTTTTTGCTCGTCTATATCCAAGCTGTCGATCATGCTCAGGTTTCTCTTCTTCAAGGCCTCGAATATCTTATCCTCGTATCTCTCGAAGTCGGAAATCATCTCTCTCCAAACTTTAAGGCTGCTGATATCGATGTAAAAATCCTGGATATGCAGCGACTCTAAAACTTCGATGAGTATATTCAAAACCTCAACTTTCGTCTTTAAAGCGTCTTTACCGATATATTCTATTCCCGCCTGAAGATCTCTTTTTATTCCTTTCTGGACCTCGGACACGTAATAAACTTTGAGATCACTATCGCTTTTATATCTCTTCACTATCTGAGAAGTCACGTCGGGATTTACGAGATAAAATTCGTTGTCGTGAGTTATCTTGAGACCTTTTCTCAGGGAATTGTCGTACGCTTCGATGTTAGGTAGGAACAGTTCTTCGTAATCCCATTTTTCTACTATCTCTCTTATCCTTCTCGTCATATCAGCGATCCTGCTGGACTCAGAAAATATATCCTTGTTCAAGATATCAACTCCAAAAACATTACAGCGGCTGCTCTAGACCAATTCTTGTAAAGATCCTTCAAAAAATCGAGCAGCTCAACTATGAACATAACAAAGATGAACGTAGTAACCTCTGTTCGAACTGTAGTTAAAGGATTTTCCTGCCGCATCTATCGATATTTTCTTGTTCATCTTTGTTCTCACATGGTCAAAAATGTACGTGCTATATATAGGTTTGGTTTAAAACCTCTGTTTTCTCTAGTTTTTTTCCTGCACAGATTGAAATTGAAGGTTAAAAATTGTCTTAAGTTCGAAATAGTTCATCACCTTGCTGAGTATATCTGTCACCTGCTTAACCTTATCCTGCATCCCAACTAATGACACCATCAGCGAAGTGCCAGCTTGCATCGTCGCTTTCACCTTCTCGTCACCATCTACCGTAGCCCACTTGGATAGTTCATCAAAGAAATTTTTTATCTACGGCTTTATCCCTTTCGTCCAGTTCTCTAGACCGTTGACTAACGGATCTACAACATTACTGAACACGCTGAAAATCTCACCCTTAGCTCAGTCCTCAAAGTCACTCATCAACTGTTTCGCCTTAAAAAGAAGCACCGCAGTTATATCTTCAACGGCTATCAATATATTTTATGAACTCTAATCTCAACTTTTTTTCCCGATTTAAGCGGAGAGAAAAAGATGACAGCATAGTGCAATTTTTTCTCACGATGTGTTACCATATTATTGGTAATTAAATTGACTTTCCCTAAGTAAAAACTATATATATTACCGAATTACTAGTAATATAAGATGTACACTCACTTTGATGAAGTCACGGTTAAGCTCATCTTGGGAATGGAATCAGGTGATTCAATCCACCGGATAGCCCAGAAGATAGACGAACCTTACGAGACAGTCCGTCAGAAAGTCAAAGATCTTAAAAAAAAGAATATACTCAAGATAGAAAACGGAGTTCATGTGGTCGCCCCAGAGATCAAAAAATCGATCTACCAGCTAGCCACCGCTGGGTCAAAATATTTTCGCCCTTCCATTGAAGATATTTATGTCCTCCCCCATTTTGCTGACTTCCCTTTCGCCTTCACCCGTATAGATGCGGCCTATATCTGGACGCGGGGAGGATATCAAGTTGCCCGTTCACCTGATGATTATGCTATTTTTATACGCGTTGACAGCTGTATAGAATACTGGATGAATCTCTTTGAAAATTTCGGTCTCCCGGCCTATGAAAAGCGCCGTCCTGTAGAGGATATCGAGGGAAATATTCAGGTAGTGATAGAGAAGGGTGAACTCTCAGATATAGAATGGATCGAGGGAAACCCGGTCATACCACTAGAGGAAACAGTGGAATATATGCAGGATAACTATGTGCATTTCCAACCAGCTCTAGACATGATCGAGGAGATGTATCAAGAAAAAATAACCCATCTATCAGGGGATGTTTGAACATGGCTTTTACGGAAAGAGGAGAGACACTTATCGAACTGCTAGAAAAGGTGGAAAAGAGCGAGATATCTTATGTGCTTATCGGTGGATACGCTACATCCGCATTCAACCCCCGTTTTTCAACAGATCTTGATATAGTAATCAGTTCAGAAGAAATAGAAAAGGTCAGTAAGTTCCTTGAACAACATGGTTTTGAACTTATCGAGCAACACCAAAAAGATTGGTTCTACGATCGTGAGGTTAAGGAATACAAAAAATCTATCGGTTCGGAACTTCCAGTCGGATTCGATCTTCTTGCTAACGGCTTGGGATGTAGACAGACCGACGCGGAATGGTCCTTCCAGTATCTTTACGAGCACAGCTCAAAAAGAGAGGTCAAAGCAGGTACTAGAAAGACACTAGCAAGGGTTGCCGATCCCGAGATCTTGATCGCCGTAAAACTACACAGCGGGAGAGAAACCGACTTGAGAGATGTAACGGCACTCGTTGAGGAGGTCGATCTTGAAGAGATGGAAGAACACCTTCACCGTGGAGATGAAAATGCTCTCCAGAGACAACTTGAGAAGGGACTAGAAATACTAGCAGGAGAAGAGTTAAAACACGGTTATAAAAGCGATTTCGGTGAATCATCGGTACCGGAGGAGTCCGTCAAGAAGCTTAAAGACTTTCTATCAAGACAGGTAAATGTCTGAAGTTAAGTTGGATCCTATCCTCATTTTTTTCTGGTGGAAAACGATGAATCTAGATAATTTGTCGAACTCGCTGAAGTAGTATGATAAATTCAACTGTTGGAATACTGTAAGGTGAAGAACCTGGATAGTGAATGAATACAAGTGAAAATCCCATCGGACTTATTACACTGGTGAACGGCTTGATGTAGTTCATCACCCGGCTGAGCACGTCCGTCACCTGCTTAGCCTTGTCCTGCACGAAGGCGTTGAACGTCTGATTGTAGATCTTATTTTTCTCCGTCCTATCGCTCTCGTTGAACTCTTCCTCGAATCTTCTTATACTCTCTATACAAGGCATGCCGTCGAACCTATCTCTGTACATCTTGCCCAGGTTTCTTTCGATAGCATATGGGATGTTATCGCCGTCTATATCTATCCAATCACCCCACCATCCTCTTTCGAGGCTTTCAGCGGTCTGTATCGTCAAGAGAAGTCTCATAACTCTCTTCTTCTCCTGTGTCTTCATCTATCTCAGCAAAACACTTGAATTCCCGACCGTTCATCTCATCACCGTCCGACAGACCATCGCCGTCCGTGTCTAGATCAGACAGAGGAAAGAACGAGTCGATATGATCCTAGATGAAGTCTGAGTCGGTAGAATCACTACCGGTAGAAAAGACATGAGTCGATGCAGCCTGGTCTGACCAAACTTCACTCAATCTACTTCCTCCGGAGTACTCGATTTTATTCTGATTTGATCCTATAAATTTTTGCTAGTCAAACAGGTCCTATAAATTCCAAAAAAATCTTTGCAAAGCACTTCGTCGAATCCATCCTCGTGCATGGAGCTTTGCACAGGTTCTTCTCTACTAAATACCATACCATATTCCTATACTTATATCCGTCATATTAGCAGCCGGGGGAAATATTTATTACATTATTCATACCTATGAGGTATATAGTGGTATGATGTGCCCAAAGGCAACATTTAGCCTCTCAAAGAGAGATAGGGAAGAAATCGAAAGTTTGGTCAAAACCGGCCACTTCACGAGCAAAAGTGATGTAGTTAAAACTGCGATACGATTGCTGAAAGAAAGACATCCTGAATATAGAACCGATATAGCTGTAAATCTGTTCAAAGAAGAGAAAGTATCTCTGGGAAGAGCTGCAGAAATAGCCGGAATGAGTAGGGAAAGTTTCAAAGAAGTTTTGAAAGAAAGAGGAGTGGAAAGAGAAATTCAGATGAGAGATGATTCTGAAGAAAGACTGAAGAAATTGGCTGATAAATGATGAAAATAATATGCGATACCGATCTGCTTTCGGTCTTCGCTAAAGTTGATCAACTAAGCCTCCTTCAAAAAGCCTTTCCTCAAGGCGAATTCCTGATTTCAGAATCCGTATACGATGAACTCTTGTTTTCTCTAGAAGAAGGATTTGACTTCCCTGAGCAGATATTTGGGATGTGCGAGATCATAACTCTAAAAGATGATGAGATAGAGATCTATAAAGAAAGAAGAAAGAGGTCTAAATTCCTCACCATCTCTAAGGCCGATCTGAGAACTCTAATAATAGGTGAAAAAAGAGATATTCCGATATTATCTAACGATAAACGCCTGCTTGATTTTGCTGAAGACGCAGATGTCTTGGCTTTAGACATCTATGACATTTTCAAATTGTTATATCAAAGAGAAAAATTATCAAAAGAAGATATCAAAAATATCCTGAATTATATGGAAGAAAGGGACAACACTACATTCAAAGATAAAGAAAAAATCTTCAGGTAATCCTCTAACTAATACTTGTGTCGATTGCTTAACTTTTTCTGTCACTTTCATTTGTCAAGAAATCTCTTAATTATCAAGCTATCACCTGTTAGAACGGTTGAGTGATCAACCCGATTGCCCCCATCGGACTGATGTACTGCTGAAACAGCTTGATGTAGTTCATCATCTCAGCTTATCTCTATACCTTTCTTCTCCGCCCAGAAGGAAAATCCAGCTATGCTGGTACCCATCACGATCAACGCTGCTAGAACTATATAAGATATCATCTGGTCTATCTGTCTGATAACTAACATCATCGGGATCGCCCATACTGCAAGACCTATTCCGAAGTATGTATTTAACTTCCAAAATGTTATACTGGGTTTGACAGCATAGAAGTAGAGTAAAATCAGAGCAAAAACAAATAGCACATTTCCTAAACCCCACCATAAAATTATAATTGAATCGTCGAAAGTAAAGTATCCTAGTAAGGTTAATATCACTGGAACTACCAAGAGACATATAGATAACTTTCTGAGGGTTTCTCTTCGTTGTTCTTCTGAGCTGTTTGAGTTATTCATTTTGTATCCTTCTAACATTCTTAATTTTTTATGTTTTTCTACCTTTTTACTGGTTTAAACATTACGAACAGATAGACTAGCGACAATACAATATAAAAGAAGGTAATAGCAAAGATTGTAGATATATAGAGGGTGTAGGCTATTATGGTAGAAGTAACAACTAAAAGCAAACCAAAAATACCTCTGACCTTTTTCCTTGTGAATCTTTCTCTTTGTTTATCCATCTTTATTACAAATATCAAGATACCAGCCAGTATAATAAAACCAACCCACGTGATTCCCAGTAAAAATCCTGTCTCTATCATTATATCATCTCCTATTCATGATGCTTTAGAAACACTGTAAAAGTATCCAGTGAAATCAATACATACATCTGCCCCTACAATTAGGGTTTCATAGGGTGTGGTTCCTCCGTTTTCTGCTACTCCCATACCATACAGTATTATTGTCCAAATTCCCGATACGTTATGACTTATAAAACTTCTCTGCTATAATGAATGTTGCTACTATACTGAATATTGCGATTATGATACCTATTACTGACAAAACACCCGTAGAATAGATATGCACTTCCAGATAGAATTCAACAAAAACAAGTAGGATAAAATAACCTGTCCATACAAAAATAGATCCGTGTTTGATCATGTCGATTTTCCTGTTTTGCTCTTCTGTGTTTTCAGTGTTATTTGTATTCATTAAATTAGTCCTCCCTATCTACACCTTTAACGACCCCTATCGACGTGGAGATGACTATAAGGGCATGTGCAAAAATTACGAAAAACTTAGTGTTCATAGTTAGCCCATAGACTATACAGATTAAAGAAGCTAACAATAAAAGTATGAAAAAGGTTCTTTCATTTGTTTTAGTGATTTTTTCGCCTACCCTATGAAATTTTATCACAAAAATAAAAATCCACCAGATTGCTATGAGTAGTATCCAAATAATAAGCAACATCTGTGTCTCGCTCATATCATCCCTCCTTTATGATGCTTGTTCTACCGAATACCAAAATCCTATGAAATCTACAGTTACATCGGCACCGACTATCAAACCTTCATATATGGATGTTCCACTAGTTACAGCACCTGCTGCATATATGATTATAGTCCATATTCCCGCGGGTAATCCTACGGCTGCACCTAATGCAATACTAGTAGCTTGACTAAGACCCCCTAACATCATCACCATTTCAATTATAGCTGAAGTAGTTCCTAAAAATAATGCGCCTGCTCTTGCAAATCCTAATCCAGAACCAAAATATGATACATATGAAATTGACAGAACAGTTAAACCAAAGCCCACATAACCGAGGATAGATCCAGCATTATCACCTACAAAGCTAGAAACTCCATCGATCACACCGTCGATCAATGAATTACTGATCCCAGCAGCATCTAGGAAGTTTTGAATCGCATCCATCGATGGAATCTCCATATCGAATCCATCCGGTAGAGGCGTATCTCCCGCTATGCTTTCAGCTAGACCCATGAATGTTTCTACGATATAAGATACGCCTTCACCTATAATATTTTCGACCGTGTCGAACAGATTACCTACTGCGTCGGGCATCGATCCACCGAGCGAATCAGCGATAGTGCCCATCGCACCCATCGGACTCAAGTACTTCTGGAACGGCTTGATGAAGATCATCAGATTGTTATTACCTTACCTTAGTATACATTACTCAAATTTCTCTTTGTATTTCGATCGGCCTTTTAGGAAGAGGTATAAATACGCTATTCCAAATATTAAAAATGCATAAAATATTCCAAAATCTTTTGTAATAGATATAAGGCCTGTTAATATTATGGATCCTAGAGACACGAAAAAGATGACCGAAAAAAACAATGAGCTATTTGTAGCCCATCTAGTCCTTTTTTTACCATCCTTTCTGAGAAACAATCCACCCCCTAAAATTATAACTAAAGATAAGAAAAATATAATAGATAGCAATAATAATACAAGATTTACGTCTTTCATTTAAACACCTCATCCATATTTCTGTGTAAGGTAGTAGAGGGATCCAAATCCCATACCTATATCTGATACTACTACTAATTTAGATGCAGTAGTACTCTCTCCTTTAGATATAGCCAAAACTTCAATCATGCCTGCTCCTATCGCCAATCCTAGACCAGACATACCCAATTTAAAAGACATATCTATACCAAAAGATGAAAGAAGCATGACTGCCTCTATAAAAGCACCTAAGGAACCTACCGCCATAGAAAATAATGAACTTACTGCAATACCTCCTCCTCCAAAAATTGAAGAGACTGCTAACATTACTCCTATTGCGGTAACACTAAAATCAACCAATCCAATCAAGCTACCAGAATGCTTTGCTAATGACTCTTTAGCCCCTTCCAATATACCGTTTACTAAATCACTCTCGATACCAGCTTCTTCTACGAAAATTTCTATTGCCTCCAACGAAGGTGGACGTATCTCAACATCAGAAGGCAAGTCTGTCATCCCTCCTAACTCACAAGTCTCAGCTACGATATCCATTAATGCTATAGTAGCCACACGGATAGCTTCATTTTTAACACTTTCGAACATATCTAATAGATTTCCCACAGCTGGGATTTCCCCTCCTACTGAACTAGTCACAGTTTTCATAGCACCCATCGGACTCAAGTACTTCTGGAACGGCTTGATGAAGTTCATCACCCAGCTGAGCGTGTTCGTGATCTCTTCCGCCTTATCCTGCTGTCCCATGAACGACAGCATCAGTCCTGTGCCGGCTTGCATCGTCGGCTTCACATGTCCATCTCCGTCGTCCCAATCAGAGAGCTTGGTGAAAAAGTTATTCATCTCAGTCTTGATGCCTTTCGCCCAGTCCTTCAAACCATCTACTATCGGATCTACAACGTTGCTGAACATGCTGGAGACTTTGTCTTTGACCACCGATATCATATGATCGGCCAGTTCTACAGCCCTTTCCATACCTTTATCCACAGCCTCCCATAGATGGTCTCTCAGCCAGTCGGTGAAGTCCTGCCAGACCTGGTTCAGTTTATCCTCCACATGTTTTTCCCTGTGTAATTCATTACCGTTCTGATCAACGATGGTAAGACTCAGGTCCCATCCGTCAGACCAATAATCGTTAGCTCCGTCTATATCCAACCATTCTTGAAGGATGACTTTGCCGGCTTCATGGTGTAAGTTCTCGGCCTCTATCTTTTTGGAATTGCCCTGATCTTCATTCTCTATCCTCACGAAATCTATACCGCCGGGGTCGAAGAATTCGAGATGTACTTTTGCGCCGGCATCGGCACCCCACGTGAGATCGTTTTTCACGCTCAAGTGTATCGATGAGGGGGCCATCACATCCTTTATATATGGGTTGAACTGTTCTCTCAACACATCTTCGTCTCTTTCCGCATAATACTCAAAGAATCTATGAATCTGTTCTATATTTTCTAGATCATCAAAGCGTCCGCTCTGTATTCTTTCCGGCTTATACTCGATGATATCGATGATGTTGTCTCTATCGAAGTCTACCCACGTCCCGTTATCGTACTTGAAAGCGCTCAAAGGATCCGCCTTCATGACCGTCCTGTTCACTTCTTCATGATTTTGAGTCAGATAGTTAAAGTTATAACCGTTCTTTTCTCTGCCGTCGTTTACTGTGTCATTATCGGTGTCGGGGTTAGGATCGGACAAAGGAAAGAACGAATCTACGTGCGACCTAATGAAATCAGTGATAGTAGGATCTTTATCAGGAAATAAGATTTGACTCAATTTTCTCCCTTTTGAGTATACTTCATTCAATTTATAACACTCCTAAATCTTCCCTATAATATAATCTTAACCTATTATGTGACCCTTTAGCCTTTGAGAAAAATTTTTCAATATTTTAATGTCCTTCCCATCCTCCACCTGTGCTCCGTCATATTGAAGGTCCCAAACTTGTTTTGATACGTCAGTATCTTCTGTAAAGTGTCTATTCTTCTTGATTCTAATGAAGGCGTCATTATCCAATTTAACAGTGAATATATCCTTTCTATAAAGCACCTCGGAAAAACTATCTTCCGGCTTTTTGTTTAACATTACTTCATATTTTCTATTATTTTCATCTAGTGTTTTTATTACGATCTTTTTCAGTTTTTTTAAATCTATACCTCGTAACTCTAAGAACTTGTTTCCAGGTCTGTAATCCTTTACAGCATTGATAAATAGTTTGAGAAGAGGAAAAAGAATTATGAATATAAATATCAAGTTGGCAAAGATTGCTATTCTTACACTACTACTAAAGACTTTTAATTTCCATCTCCATAAAAAATAAATTGCCCCCAATAAGAAAAGAGTGGGATATAATATACCTGCCACTAGCAAAGTATGATGTTCAATTCTTCTTTCCCTAAATTCTTCAACTTCACCCATTTCACTTATCCACCCATCTGAGATAATGATAAATACAGCCCTATTAAGGGCGAACCTACAAAAGACACTATTTGATAACCTCCAAGAATTCCTGCTAGGTAACCACTTAGGAAAGAAATAGAACCTACCGATGCAGCAAACCAGCCATATAATTGACCCCGCATTCCATCAACAATCCAGCTCAATAAATTCAACATCCAACTCATAACGTTTGTAAGTATTGATACTCCTGCCATTGTAGGGCTAGGATAGGCACCATATGAACCCATACCAAGGCCCAGTAACAATGCCGCTTTTACTGAGATTGTTTGAGAAGACTCTCCCTTTCCTGGTAGTAACTCTATCACTTGAGACACGATAGGTAATTCAGGTAAATCCGCTTCATTAAGGAAGTTCTTCATGGCCCCTATAGAAGGGATTGTAGTTCCTAAATCAATTTCGCTTGAAAGTACATCCCCTAATAACGAAGACTCAGTGATTATCTCCCATATTACTTCAATATGGGGATCTTCCAGATTTGTTAGACTATTAAATAGACCTGACCCATCTTTGTTATTTGCATTGAAAACGCTACTTATCACTCCTACTGCCCCGAACGGACTCAAGTACTTCTGGAACGGCTTGATGAAGTTCATCACCCAGCTGAGCGTGTTCGTGATCTCTTCCGCCCTATCCTGCTGGCCTATGAAGGAAAGCATCAGTTCCGTCCCCGCGAGCATCGTCGGCTTCACATGTCCATCTCCGTCTTCCCATTCCGCTAGCGCCGCAAAGAAGTTCGACATTTTTTCCTGGATCGTATCCGCCCAGTTCTGAAGACCAGACACTGCTGAGGAGACTGTGGAATGGAAAATCTGAGCGATCTTATCCTTCGCCCAGTCGATAAAGGAAGAAGCGAGTTCTACGGCCTTTTCAGCTCCATCGATCAGGGCACCGATTGTGTGATCCCATATCCAATCGCCCAGATCGATTATATCTCCTATGATATCCTGTGGTATCTGTCCGTCGCTATGTTTCGTTCTATTCAACCAGTTCCCCGCCTCATCCTGACAGGAAACATGTAGACCCCATCCGTCACTCCAATCTTCCGTATCTATATCCATTTCACACGTCTTCTCTATCACGCCTTTATCGTTCAGATCGGCGGGAGTTATATCCTCCCATTTCTTGGTAGTGTATTCGTTTTCTAACTTTATACTATCTATTCCCGACGGATCGTATACCCCGATAGTGACCTTCGCTGTCTGCGTACTGACGATCTTTATCTTCAATTTCGTCACTATCGGATTACCTTCCTCTTTGACGAAGGAGTTGAAGGTGCTGTTGTATATCTTCATCTTCTGCTTATCTCGCTTCCTGAACTCCTGTTTGAATCTCCTGATGCTGGCGATCCATGGGACGTCGTTGAAGGTCGAACTCTCTATCATATCTGGATTCTGCTCCACCCAGGCTGGAATATTGTCTTTATCTATATCTATCCTTGCACCGTTTACATCCATATAGGCGACCAGTGGATCAGACTCTTCAAGTTCCGTCTTGGACTTCTCGGCCGTATCGTTCAATTCGGCGGTATCGTTCTTAAAGTAAGTAAACTCCCTTTCAAAATATTCGTCTCCATCCGGTAGCGTGTCATTGTCCGTATCTGGATCTAGAGGGTCTAATCCTCCCCACCAGTACGTTCCATCGTCATTCTTCCGATAATCTCCGTCGGGCATCACGACCCTATGGCTCGGATCTTTAACTTCGATCCCGTCTTTCAAACCGTCCTCGTCCGTATCATATCGGCTCGGGTTTGTCCCCACCTCCACTTCTAATTCATCTCTACAGTCATCATAATCTGTGTCCTCCTTGAACGGGCTCGAGGATAGTTCTTCGACCTCGACACGGTCATCTAGTCCGTCATCATCAGTATCTTCATCCCTTGGGTTGAGACACCAGGTGTAATTGATTTGAGGGTTCAATTTTAGTTGCGTGATATTCACCTCATCAACACTCTCTATCTTCAACTCCCATCCTTTTTTAAATTCGGAGCTATCTGATAGATAATCCTCATAACAGCGCATACTTATGTTATATTTTGCAAACTTATTATCGACTTCTATCTGTTTTTCCTCAGTTTTCCCCTGTGCTTTCAACATTAAGTTGACAGAAGCTGAATCACCTACATCATCAGGGAGCTTTAACAGGATATTGTCTACTTCAACCTTCTTCAACACAGCGTTATGATATGTGGTAAAATCTGGGGGTAAAGTCTCCGTCCCCCAAAATATCTTGTAAGCCGGTTCGGTTTTTCCTGGGTTGCCCGGACCTGATGTGAGAGTTTTACTGTTTTCAGTTCCCGAATCATCAATATATTCCGAAGACACGTCACTCCTCTCTATTACGTCATCTCCATTCACAAAAGCCTCATATTCTACATAATATGAATATTCCCCACTTTCCCCCACATCGTAATCTGTATATGATTGGGCTCCTTTGGCGGTCGGATCAGTATAAGTTTTGATCTTCTCAAAGGTGTTATACGAATCCATAGAACTCGTGATCGATAAATGTTTTCTGTAGATATGGACGTTGCCCGAGGATGACGGTGCTTCATCGTACTTCCAACTCAGCCATATTTTGTTCTGGTTATCTGAGATACTGGTGACAAACTCCATGAAACTCGGTATATCTGGTTTCCCGGGGGTAGTGACATTGACTCTGTTGGTTCTGTTATCCCAATTCATACCATTATCGTTACTAGGAGCAACCGTGTAATAATAGGTCTCATCATAATCTACGTCTTCGTCCGTATAAGAAGTGGAAGAAGTTACCCCGACAACATCATCATCTGTGACGTTTTTAAAATACGCTCTAAATACTTTGTATTTTTGGGTGTTCTTAGATTTATTCCAGCTCAAGGTCACTTCTCCGTAACCTACATTTTCTACCGATAGATTCGTGGCATTACCAGCTGATTGGGAGCCAATAGATGTTTCATTCCATTCTCCTGTTCCAACGGAATTACTTCCCGCTATCTTATACCAATATTTATTGCCGGAATTAACTTTTTGATCTGTGTAATCTGAAGTCGGGTTTGAATAGATTTGGTTATATTCACCGTTTTCACTATCCTTTCTTTTTAGGATATATTCATCTGCAAAAGGGGCATTGTCCCAATCTAGCTCGATGTTTCCCCCCTCCCAACATGCGGTGAAGTTCTCGATCCTATCAGGTAATCCGCTGACCTTCGAAAGTTCAAATTCAGTCGTGGTGTTCAAAGTTTGGTCCTTCTCGACGGAACGAGGTAATCCGTCATCGTCTTCAGCTCCTTCTCCTTTGCTCAAATCCACGAACATCACGTTCGCGACGGTGAACAGCAATAAGACTACCACTGAAATCGTTACGACCTTTTGAAGCTTATTTTTGAGCGATCCCTCTGTCATCAGCCTTTCACCTTAGTTGATGGTTACATAGGAGATGTTATATTAATATATTTTGGTCTATATATTTGTACCTTTGTACAAAGATACAAAGTAATTTCCCTTCCTAACTCCGATAAAACATTTTATTTCGACAATCGTCTGATAGAATTTATTCAATCATAGTAAAAGTCAAATGAGCGCGAAAGGAGATGGTCGCTTGATTTTTCGAGGTAAAAACTTTATATGTTCAGAGAATCTAAATCATATAATACCCTAGAGGTGCTCTCCTTTGTCGGAAGATTCCTTTGAAAACTGTCCAGTCTGCGATGCCAGTATACCCGAAGGTGAAGAAGAGTGTCCCGAGTGCGGAGCTATACTGGATCTTTTCGATATAGATGTCGAAGGAGAAGTCCAGGAAGAGTACATGGGAAAGATCATGGACATGGTCCTCGACGAAAATGAAGAGAGAGAGCTGATCCAAGATATAAAGGATCTGGGGCTTCCCGAGGACGAAGTGCCTTTCGAGGATAAGGCTTCAGGAGAAGAGGAAGAGGTCGAAGAGATAATCACCTTCGAGTGTCCGGTCTGTGAGAGCGAAGTGGAAGAAGACGCGGTCGAATGCCCGAACTGTGGAGCCATTTTTGAAGAACCCTCCGGAGAAGCTAGCGAAGCAGAAAAAGCGGGGATGGAAGAAGAGATAGGCGAACTCGGTAAGGGTTTTGAAGAGGAGATAGAAAAAGAACCCGAAGTCGTGGATTTCCAAGAAGAGATAGAATCATTCGAGCAGGAACTTGAAAAGTTGGAAAATCAAGACCTACACGTAGGATATATCGAAGACGAACTGGAGGAGTTAAAAGACGCGCAGAAAGAGAACAAGAGGAAAAAAGGAGAAGAACTGATCGAAAGCCTTCAAAAAAAGCTCGGATGCCTGCATAAAATAGAAGAAAAGATAGAAAGATGCGAGCGGTATTTGAAGGTGCTCCGGGAAAGGATAGATATCTCAACACTTGAAGAGAAGGTGGAGGAAATATACGAGGGGACCGAGATAGGTGAATATCAAGCCGCACAAAAAAAGGCTAGTGAAGTTGAAGAAGAGATAAAGGAGAGAACGCACGAAGAGGGCAAAGACTGGCTGGAAAATCTCATAGAAGAGAAGATGGAAAGCGCGGAAGACAACCAGGAGGAACTAGTCTCCGAGATCGATCCAGGATATATCGCTTCAAAGGTCGAGAGGGTTAAAAGGGCGAAAAAAGACGGCAGGATCGATGAAGCCTTTCACGGGTCTATAAAAGCTCTAAAATCGAGTGAGAAAGCTCTAGAAATATCTGATAAGATCGAGGAAGCGAAATTTTACGAGGAAAAGTTGAAACAGCGTGATGTAGATATCGACGAGTTCAAAGATAAGATCGAAGAGAGTTTGAGTAAGCTCGGAGAAGTCGATGCTAGAAAGATTCTAGAAGAGATAGAGGAAACGACGGAGGAGATGAACGAGCGGCTCGAAAAGGAGAAGGAGATCGAAAAGATATCCGAAGAGCGCAAGAGAAAAGATCTCTTCAAAAAGATACAGCAGAAGATCCCGAAGATGAAATCTTTACTCAAAACCGCGAAGAAATTAGATATAGACACGGAAGAAGGTAGGGAACTGATAAACAAGGCGGTAGAGCACACTAAAGAAAACGATTATGAGAAAGGAGTTGAAACGCTGAACGAGTGCAGAGACCTTTTCCGGGAAAAAATAGACGAAATAATAGATGATAAGATAGATGAATTTAGATCACTCGATAAGGAGGGGATCGACCTATCGGATCTTCAATTAGAGGAATTGAACCGATACGAACAAAACCGCGACTACGAAAGAGCCGTCGAGTTGATAGAAGAGACAGAAAAGAAGATAGATCTTGAAAAGGAACCAAAAGATGAACTGGAACAGGAGATCTCAAGGCTGAAAAACATAATAGATCAAGCCGAACATCTAGATTTCGAAATCGATCGGGCTGAACAACTTCTGCAGGAAGCAGAAAATGAAAAGTCGAGAGAGAATTGGTCCGCCGGCAGAGAGAAGGTGAACGAATGTGAAAATGATCTTGAAAAGGAACTTATAGATTTTCTAAAGGGAGAAATACAGAACGCTAAACGCGAGTTGAAAGAGGCTAAAGAAAGAGGAAAGGATGTGTCGGAACCTATCGATCTGCTCAAAAAGGCGAACGAACTCCAGAAAGAAAACGATTTGGAGGGCAGCTTCAGATCAGTCAAAAAATACAAAGAGATGATGGAAGAGATGAGAGAAGAGCTATGACCTCGGAATTAGAACTCGTAGTTTTCGACATGGATGGCGTTCTCGTGGATTGCGAAAGCTCGTGGGAATGGGTGCACGATCATTTCGAAGTCCATAACGATCATTCTTTGAAAGCGTATCTCAACGGTGAGATCGATAACGTAGAATTCATCCGAAGAGACCTCTCTCTGTGGAAAGATTCAGATCCCGACGTTTCAAAAGAGGACATCGTAAATATATTGAAAAAAGTACCGCTTATGAACGGTTTCGAAAGATGCATTCCCGCTGTAAGTGAAGAATTTCACACCGCGATAATAAGCGGAGGGATAAAACCTCTTGCCGAACATATAGGAAAAAATTACTTCGACAGGATCATGGCCAACGATTTCGAAGAGAAGGAGAATGAAACGACCTGTGAACCCGTCATCGAGGTCGAATTGAAAGATAAAGGCAAAGCGTTCGATGAGCTGATAAAAGAGATGGATATCCCTGCAAAGAAAACCGCCGCTGTAGGAAACAGTCATTTCGACGCCCCTCTGTTGGAAAAAGCAGAAAAAGGCATCGCCTTCGATCCGGTCGACGAAGAAGTTAGAAAGGCCGCGGACGAGATTATAGAAAAGAAGAACCTAACATTGGTGAAGAAATCTTTGTAATAAAATATCACAAAAACATTTTATGATATAAGTGAAGTTATGTTTTTATCATGGGAGTAGAAGGATTAAAAGATATGACCTTAGAAGAGATCGCCGAGGAAATCGAATCTATGGAGATCAGAGGTGCAGCGAAGATCGCTAGGTCTGCCGCTTTCGCTTTGAGGAAAGTCGTAGACGATTATGAGGGTGACGATGCGGAAGAACTCAGGGATGAACTGGAAAAAGGAGCCGATAGACTGCGTTCGACCAGGCCGACCGCGGTGTCTTTGGAAAACGCTGTAGAGTTCGTCCTTGGAGAAGATGCCGAAGGATTAGAAGAGCTGAAGAAGACCGTTGTTGAGAATTCCCAAGAGTTCGTCGAGAGGTCTTTAGATGCGAAAAACAAGATAGCGGAGTACGGCGGGAAAAGGATCAGCGACGGCGACGTCATACTAACTCACTGCAACAGTTCGATGGCGTTAGGCGCGATAAAACACGCCTGGGACAACGGCAAAGACGTGAGCGTTATCGCGACCGAATCTAGACCGAAAAAACAGGGTTACATCACTATAGAGGAGCTTTCCGAACACGGGATACCCGTCACGCTCATAGTCGATTCCGCTGTAAGACACAAGATGAAAGAAGTTGACAAGGTGTACGTCGGAGCGGACACGATAGCCTCTAACGGCGCTCTGATCAACAAGATCGGGACTGCGCAGGTGGCTCTATGCGCTGACGAAGCAAGGGTGCCTTTCACCGTCTGTGCCGAAACCTACAAGTTTTCCAGCAAAACGACCGTCGGAAACATGGTGAAGATCGAGGAGAGAAATCCGTCCGAGATAGTCGATCCCGATGACTTTCCGGAAGTAGATATAAGCAACCCTGTTTTCGACGCCACTCCCTCGAAATATGTAGACGCTATAGTTACAGAAGAAGGCGTGATTCCGCCGGAGGGTGCTTATAGAATAATAATGGAGATGAAATGATATGACCATAGAATATTTGGCTTTAGATGAAGAATTGGATCCCGAAGAATATGTGATATGTGAATATACCGTTAAAAGCGATCTAGATATCGAGACCGCGGGAAAGCGAATAGCCGAAGAAGAATCGACCGGAACTTGGACTCATCCTACGACCCTTTCGGAAGAGATATTTCAAAAGTATGGCGCCAAAGTCACCGAAGCGGAAGGGAACAGGGTCAGGATTGGATTTCCGAACATCGATTTTTCCGGCGAGATAGGTGAAATCCCCCAGATATTGAGTATAATAGCCGGCAATCTGTTCGGTCTTGATTCGCTTGAAGGTGTAAGACTGGTCGATCTAAAACTCCCTTCAGAAATAGTGGAGAGATATCCAGGGCCGCAGTTCGGCATCGAAGGATTGAGAGATATACTGGATAGGCCGGAAAAACCTCTCGTGGGAACGATCGTCAAGCCGAAGATAGGACTTCCGCCAGAAGACTTCGCAGATTACGTGTACGAAGCGGGTAAAGGCGGTCTGACCAACTCGAAGGACGACGAGACGCTTGTTGACCAGGACTTCTGTCCTCTGGAAGAAAGAGTGAGTAAAGTGAGCGAGAGTTTGGATAGGCTGGAAGAAGAAGGCCACAAGATGATCCATGCCCATAATATCAGTACTTCAGCTCATAAGATTTTAGAAGCCGCTGACTTGGCTCTAGAGAACGGCGCTCGACAGTTGATGGTCGATGTACTCACCGTGGGATTCTCAGGACTTCAAGCTTTGGCCGAAGACCCGTCGATCAAAGTTCCGATCCACGTTCATAGAGCGATGCACGCTGCGATCACAAAAAATCCCGAACTCGGCATATCCATGCCGGTGATAGCTAGACTTGTCAGATTGGCTGGCGGCGACGCACTTCACACGGGAACCTACGGGGCGGGAAAGATGCACGCCGAAGTCGAAGAAGAGCTCAAATCTAAAAGAATGCTGCTTGAAGAGATGCACGATCTTCCCAGGATGATGCCCGTGGCCAGCGGCGGACTCCATCCCGGGCTCATCCCCGAACTGACCGAAAAGAGCGGTTTCGACGTACAGATCCAAGCCGGCGGAGGTGTTTCAGGACATCCGGACGGCGTAAGATCCGGAGCGACCGCGTTGAGACAGGCTGTGGACGCCGCCTATAAAGGCATAGATATAGAGGATCATGCGGAAGATCATATCGAACTGAAGAAGGCCCTTGAAAAATGGATGTGATCATTTAATGGATCTGAAAGCCAAAAAGATAGATCTGGAAGCTGGGGAGCAGGTCGTCATATTGAACAAAGAAGATGCACAACGTATAGGTCTAAGGAGTCAAGACAGAGTCAAAGTTACACACGAAAAGAAAAACATCACTGCCGTGGTGGAAACATCTCAAAGCTTGGTTAATGAAGGAGAAGTCGGTTTGATACAGAGAGTGATAGATGACCTAGACGCTGAAGTGGGAAAAAATATGAGCGTCGTTCCCACCGGAAGGCCGGAATCAGTAGAACATATAAAAGAAAAGTTAGATGGAAAAGAACTTTCAAAGCACGGCATCCAGGAGATCATTCAAGATATAGTCGATCACCGTCTATCGGACATAGAACTGTCGGCATACGTTTCGGGTACGTATTCCCAAGGGATGACCAACAGAGAGATCACGGATCTGACCAGAGCCATGATAGAAACCGGTGACACCATCGAGTTCGATAAACATCCCGTTTTCGATCATCACAGTATCGGAGGAGTTCCGGGAAACAAGATCACTCTTTTGATAGTTCCTATAGTCGCCGCGGCGGGATTGATGATACCTAAAACTAGTTCAAGGGCGATCTCGAGCGCGGGAGGTACCGCCGACATCTTTGAAACCCTCACCAACGTTACTCTAAGTACGACCGAGATCAAGGAGATCGCCGAAGATATCGGAGGTACGATCGCTTGGGGCGGAGCCGTGAACCTCGCGCCCGCTGACGATATGATCATCAGAGCGGAGTATCCGCTGCGTATCGATCCCTATCCGCAGGTTTTGGCCTCGGTGCTCTCAAAAAAGAAAGCCGCGGGAGCCGAGTATCTGGTTATGGATATACCGGTGGGAGAACACACGAAGGTCGAGGATAGAGAGTTAGGTAGAAAGTACGCGAGAGACTTCGTTTCACTGGGAGAGAAGATCGGGATCGAGACCGCCTGCGCACTCAGCTACGGCGGACAGCCGATAGGCAAAACGATAGGACCGGCTATAGAAGCCAAAGAGGCGCTGATGGCATTAGAAGGAAAAGAAGTGCCTTCGAGTTTGATTGAGAAATCCACGAGTTTAGCGGGCATGGTGTTAGAACAAGGCGGGATAAGAGACGGTAAGAAAGAAGCTAAAAAGATACTGGAAAACGGTGACGCGCTGGACAAGATGAAACAGATAATAGACAGACAGGGCGGAGATCCTGAAGTGAGTTCCGAAGATGTAGACATCGGAAAATACTCTAAAAAGATATATTCCAATGACGAAGGATACGTGGACAGCATAAACAATGAACAGATCATAAAAATAGTCCGTACAGCGGGCGGACCAAAATGCAAAAAAGTAGGTATAGAGCTGAACAAAAAGAAAGGTGACAAAGTAGAAGAGGGCGAGCTGATGTACACTATCTATTCCGATTATGAAAGCAAGTTGAAAGACGCGGTCAATCTCGCAAACCATCTAAAACCGCTAAAAGTGGAGGGGATGATATTGGAAAGCCATCCGGACGTCCACAGTGTATGAAAACTTGGTATCACGGATAGTGCCTTAACCTTACGGCTTCACCTTTTTCGGCTTCTTCCATCTCCTCGCCTGACATGCTAGCCGGGCCGACTCCTCTAAGCTCGCCGTCGTGAACAACGATCACTTCGTCCTCCAGTCTTATCTTCTTGTCAGCGTTTCGAACACCGACCGCGAAAACGCTTCCTTTAGGTCTAAAGTCGTCGATTTCCGCTAGATAGATCCCTTCTTCTTTCAGTAGTTCCGCCCCATCTAAAGTCAAAGAGATCAACCCTCTTTCGGGAACGATCATACCTCTCTGGGTATCATCCTCCATTATCTTGTACCAGGGGTATCTTCCCTTTACCTCGGCATCTTCCAACAGAACTTTTCCTTCAGGGCCGAACTGGAACTTCGCGAAAGATTCTAGATTCTGCTGAAGATATCTCTGCACGTCTCCTCTTTCCTCTCCAGAGTGTTCTTTGACCGCTTCCGCCAATCTCTCTATCGCTTTGCTCGAAGTGGGATGGTCGCCCTGTGTGGTGTTCACACAGTCGATACTCTCCTTCACAAAGGAAAGATCGCTGGGAAGGTGAGATATCACTTCATCATACTCGCTCTTCTCCAAGACAGTTTGAAGACATTCCATTATCATCTCTTTCTCCTCACTGTACCACTGATGAGAAACGGGGATATCGTACTGCTGGGCGGGATAGAACTGTTCTATCTCTCTCGGGACCGCTCCTATAGGAGAAGTGATCATCAGCTCTTGTACAGAGGTCCAGTCTCCCTGTTGAGTTGCATCCCTCAACCTTCTGTGAGTTCTTGACTGGAAGTAAGGTTTTTTCGCCGAACACGGTAGAAGCAACAGAACGTCTCTTTCCGGCGGTTCGTATCTGCTTTTTAACCTTTTTCTATACCTCTCTATATCGGGACGATTCAAACTTTCTCTTGTAGTGGCGAAGAACTCGTCTCCGGTCACGGGCACGCCTTTAACGAATGTGTGATAATCCTCATCCGCCTTTCTCAACACCTCCACCATCCAAGGTTCGGACCTGACTCTACTCTCGACGAGTTCTCTTATCCTGCCCTTCCGGACGGCTTTTCTCACTAAAGAGAGTTCTTCTAACAATTTTTCGCCGTTCTTATCGGAGTCTCCGGGAAAGCCCATCCAATCGGACAATTCTACCCCCTCTTCTCCCAAATATTCGCAGTAGACCGAATCGAAGAGATCGACTCCCAGGTATACCAACAGAGCCAGGTTGTTAGGCTGGGCTATCCCTGGAGCGTATATAAGTTTGTGAGGAGCTATACTTTCTCTCAGATCGATGATCTTCTCGTAGAGTTTTCTACTCCGCTGGAGCAGCTCGGGGGCGTTCCCTATAACGTATAACTCTGCCTCGGGATCCGGTTTCTGGTCGTAGATCACTTGGATCTTATCGTTACCACCCCTGGATTCCACCGATGCTCCGCCTACAGCTTCGGGATAGCCGAAAGTCGAAGGGATCACTTTATCTTCCGATGATGGTTCGAAAAAGTCCGATATCGAAAAAAATTCATCCGAATCGAGCGATAGTTTCATCTCCGCCTTTGGTGGAGGTTCGAAAGATCCTCCTTCTAAGAAGAAGATATTGGGTGTTTCGTGCTCTTCATCCTCTAGAGACCACTTGCCCCTTTTCGAAAGTCCCCATCTGTCGGTTATCTCGATCATTCAAAAATAGGAAGGTTGTATAAAATAAAAAGTATTTGGGGATGTAGTGTTTTTTAGGATGTCAGCATAAATTACTGGATAGATTCTTTCGATCTCAGCTCTTTCCATTATGGTTATAGGATCGATAAATCTCTACAATGAAATCTCTACTCAAAACTCCACCTAGAGGGATAAATAAAAACCGATAACAAAAAAATAAAAAGAAAGATGAGGACCAAGTATTACTTAGTCCTCATCGCTCATTATCTTCATCCAGCCGCCTGATTCATAAACTGCAAGATCTCTCTCGTCGAGTTTTTCTTCAAATTCTCCCCATGGTATGGGCTTTATCCTGTCATTATCTCCTTTGGTAAACTGTATACCATCGGTACCCTCGACTAAACCAGGCTTTAGGTCTTTGTCTTCGGCTATGTCTTTAGCCTTTTCCACACTTATTTTTTCCATGCTCATGTTTTTACCTCCTTATCTAGTTGGAGGGCGTCATCGGCGTCCCCCCAGACTCTAAATAGACTATTAATATAAATATATTTCGCTAATATTCAGGGTATTCACCCCTAAAATCAGCGTTTTTCAGACTATTTACCCTTTGGAAAAAGGTCGCGTCTGACAGTTAAATCACCGTTTTAGAAGGAAAAATTTTTTAATCACATTCATTATGCTTGAGCGAACATAAAGGGATAACATGAAAAGGATCGTAACGGTCGGAATCGCACTATTGATGATAGCGACCCTGTTTGCAGGATGTGTAGAACAGGGTGGTGAAGATGAAATTTTGAATGTTTACCATGCTGGTTCTCTTTCGGTACCCTTCAATGAACTAGAAAAAAAATTCGAGAAAAACAATCCAGATGTAAATGTCAGACGGGAATCCGCCGGAAGCGTTTCGACGGTCAGAAAAGTCACGGATCAGGGTAAAAAACCGGATGTGGTAGGCGTCGCCGATTACTCGCTGATACCCAATATGATGTACGGTAAAGATAAGGCGAATTGGACCGTGAGGTTTGCCAGGAACAGGATGGTGCTCGCGTATACCGATTCGAGCGCATATAGGAACGATATCAACTCCGAAAACTGGTATAAGATCCTAGATAAAAAAGACGTGACTTACGGATTCGCTAATCCAAATAACGACCCGTGCGGTTACAGATCACAGATGATCACTAAACTGGCGGAAAACTATTACGGGAACGAACATATCTTCGATGATCTCATCGGTAATCATACGTCAATAAAAGAGAACGGAAACAATATAACCGCCCCGCAAGATCTAGGAGTCCAAGGTTCCGAAGAGATAACTGTTAGAAGCAAAGAAACCGATCTACTAGGCATCTTAGAATCCGGAAATATAGATTATCTGTATATCTACCAAAGTGTAGCTAAACAGCACGACCTCGATTTTGTAAACCTGCCGAAGCAGATCGATCTTAGCAGCGTGAAGTACGCGGAAGGATACGGAAAGGTAACACTGACCAGAGCCTCGGGTGAAAAATCGGTAGGTAAACCCATAGTTTACGGTATCACTATACCTAAGACCGTGCAGAACAAAGATACGGCCGTCGATTTCGTAAAGTTCTTATTAAGCGAAACGGGTCAGGAAGTGATGAAGAACAACGGCCAACCCCCTATAGATCCACCGAAAGTGGATAACAAATCCAAGATGCCTGCAGAACTTCAGGAGATGGTCAAAAAAGGTTGAGGAGGAAAAAAACTGAAAGCTAGATTAAACTCAATTACTGTTCTCTTATTTATCCTCCCTCTCTTGGTCATCCTATATTTTCTCAATCTTTGGTACGGTCTAGCTTTGGTCACTTTTCTATCTATCGTATCGATCTATTTTTTCGGCGAAAAGAAAAAACTCGATCCCACCTTTATCGTCTTTTCGATCATGGGGATACTCCTGGTGATATTTATACTGCTGCCCATAGCGGAACTCTTTAGCGCAGCTCTTCCGGATATAAATAAGGCGATATCAGATCCTGAAGCCATACGATCCATAACCATCAGTATTTCAGCGGCTTTCGTAGCCACTTTAATAGGACTGCTTCTTGGTATACCTCTTTCTTACGTTCTAGCAAGAAAAGATTTCCCAGGTAAATCGTTCGTCGAGGGGATAATAGATCTGCCCATGGTGGTTCCCCATACCGTCGCGGGTATAGCTTTACTGGTGGTCTTCGGGAGAAACGGCACTATCGGAGAACCGCTGCAGAAGGCAGGTATCCGGTTCATGGACGCTTTTCCCGGGATCGTTGTAGCGATGCTTTTCGTCAGCATACCCTTCATATTAAACCAGATCAGGGAAGGTTTTGAAGATATAGACCCGAGATTGGAAAAGGTCGCGATGAGTCTCGGTGCGGATAGGAAGAGTTCATTTTTCACGGTCTCTCTTCCTCTGATAAAGAGGAATATCCTCTCCGGGGCGGTCATGTCCTGGGCCAGAGCGATAAGTGAATTCGGAGCGGTCGTCATAATCGCTTACTTCCCGAGGACAGCGCCCGTCTACATATATGATGTCTTCACCCAGAGAGGACTACAAGCTTCTAGACCCATCGCCGCTCTGCTTTTGCTGATCTGTCTTTCCGTATTCATCGGGCTTAGAACGCTGACAAGAAGGATGAGTTTATATGATAAGGATTGAAAATCTATCGAATCGATGGGACGATTTCGAGTTAAAAGATATCTCACTGAAAGTCAAAGATAATGAGTACTTCGTGATCTTAGGGCCCACCGGGTCCGGCAAAACTCTTTTCCTGGAACTTTTAGCTGGATTCTATAACCCGGACGAAGGATCAATTTACGTGAGCGGTGAAGAATATACCGATATGCCTCCGCAGCAGAGACGGTTCGGTTTCGTTTATCAGGATTATATGCTGTTCCCACATATGGACGTTCGAGAAAATATCGCTTATGGATTGAAGCGCAGGGATCGTGAAGACGTGAAAGGAAAGGTGCGAGATATAGCCCGAAAGGTAGGGATCTCGAATCTCTTGGATCGTGATATAAAAACACTCAGCGGCGGTGAAAAACAGAGGGTGGCTCTAGCGAGAGCTCTAGTTATAAAGCCTAAAATCCTTCTTCTAGACGAACCTTTCGGCTCCCTGGATCATAAAACCTCCATAGAGATGCGGACGTTAGTGAAAGAACTCCATTCGGAGCTGAATTTCACTACGGTCCACGTTACCCACGATCAGGAAGAAGCCGTAGTCATGGCCGACAGGATATCGGTGATGAGAGACGGCAAATTTTTCCAGACCGACAAACCGGAGAAGATAATGAGAAAACCTCAATCAGAATATGTCGCTGAATTCGTGGGCACCGGCAATATCTTTCACGGCAAGGCGGAAAGGGAAAAAGACGCTACAAAAGTGGATATCGATGGGATCGACATTTACTCCACGACCGATATGAGAGGAGACGTCACCGCCACCTTGAGGCCGGAAGACATCATACTTTCGGAAGAATCCGTAGAATCCAGTGCCAGGAACAATTTTTCAGGACATATCCAAAAGATAACGGATAGAGGCATCTATCAAGAAGTCGTGGTCGATATCGGCGTTCCCTTGGTGGTCTACGTTACCAGACAGTCCGTAGAAGAACTGTCCCTCGAAAAAGGTAAAGAGATCAACGTTCTTTTCAAAGCCTCGGCGGTGCATCTGTTTCGGGAATGATAGCGCGGAGTAGAGCAAAAGTATTTAATTCCCGCGATGATGATTTATTATCATGAAGATAGTTCCTGATACTAGCGTTGTGATCGACGGAAGGATCACGGCAAGAGTCGAGGATGGTCATTATAGAGATGCCGATGTGTTGGTACCAGAAGCTGTGATCTTCGAACTCGAGTCCCAAGCTAACAGAGGCCAAGAGACCGGTATGAGCGGTTTGGACGAGATCAAGAATATCAAAGAACTCTCGGAAGAGGGTAAAATAAACCTGATTTTTAGAGGAGAAAGACCGGATTCGGAGCAGCACGAACGTGCCGATGAAGGGGAGATAGATTCGATGATCCGTTCCATCGCGTTGAAAGAGGACGCGACATTGGTGACCAGTGACGCAGTACAGGCCGATGTAGCGAGAGCTAAAGGAATTAAAGTGGAATACCTGAAACCGGTTCTGAAGGAGGAAGAAAAGGGTAACAAAATATTAGATTACTTCACTGAAGACACTATGTCCGTCCACCTAAGGGAGGGAACAAAACCGACGGCAAAAAAAGGGATGCCGGGAGATATCGATACCGAGATAATAAAAGAAGGGGTATCATCACGCGAAATTTTACAAGCTCTAGCTCACAATATCATCGAAAACGCTGAGAGATCCTCGGAAGGTTTTATCGAGGTCGATAAAGGGGGAGCTACCGTAGTTCAACTAGAAAACATACGGATAGTTATCGCTAGACCACCTTTTTCCGACGGCTTCGAGATAACCGCCGTTAGACCAGTAGCCAAGGTAGATCTCGATGATTATAAACTATCAGAAGAGTTGAAAGAGAGGTTCTCCGAAAGACAGAGAGGGGTTCTACTCGCGGGTTCACCCGGCGCGGGAAAGAGTACGTTGGCGCAGGCCATCGCAGATTATCTGAAAGAAGGTGAATTCACGATCAAAACGATGGAAGATCCGAGAGATCTCCAGGTAGGAGATGAGGTGACCCAATACAGCAAATTAGACGGTAAGATGGAAGACACGGGGGATCTTTTACTGCTGGTTAGACCGGATTACACCATCTACGACGAGGTTAGGAAAACACCGGATTTCGAGACCTTCGCGGATATGAGACTTGCGGGAGTCGGGATGATAGGTGTAACTCACGCTAATCGAGCTATCGACGCTTTACAGAGACTGATCGGAAGGGTCGAACTCGGAATGGTCCCGCAGGTGGTAGATACTATAGTTTTCGTTGAAGAAGCACAGATCGATAAAGTGTACGATATCACATATACAGTGAAAGTCCCAGAAGGGATGATGGAAGAGGACCTAGCGAGACCCGTCATAGAAGTCAAAGATTTTGAGACCGAAATAACCGAGTACGAGGTCTATTCATACGGAGAACAGGTGGTGGTTATGCCGGTGACCGATGAAAAAAGCTCCACACCTGTTTACGACATGGCCGAAAAGGAGATCAAGAGAGAGATAAACAAGTACGTCAGAGGACGGGTCGAAGTGGAAGTCGATTCATCAGATCGTATCACCGTGTACGTGCCGGAGAGCGAGATACCTTCACTGCTCGGTAAAAACGGTGAAAATATCGCAAAGATCGAAGATCATCTGGCCCTCAAGATAGACGTTCAACCGCTTAAAAGCAGAGTTGATAGAAAGGAAAGCGCCGCTAGAAAAAAGGGTTCAAACTTCGTAGAAGTAGTTATTCAAGAAGAAAAAGTCGTCGTCGAGGCGGGAAAAGATAAGGCCGGAAAAACGGTCGATCTTTACTCTGGAGGAGAATATCTCTCGACGGTCACGGTGGGTCAGGACGGCTCTATAAAGATAAGGAAAGACACTAGAGTGGGTCAAAGGATGATCGAAGATGTTAATCGAGGAAGAAAGATAAAGATAGCAGAGTGAATCAAAACAAAACGACAGATATTTTTTTACCTTTTTCCACCATCTCGGCGTTCTCAGGTATCTCGAAGTATCCGTCGGCGTGAGCCATGCTGGTTATCGCTCCGGATTGTTTATACACGGGATAGGCATCATTTCCTTCCAATTGAACTGTCATGTACTGCTGACGCCCTAATGGAGATGTGATCCTTTTCTGGAGAACGGCCTCGACAGTTCTTTTAGCCGGCTCAGGCAGTCTAGACATCTTTCGGATCGCCGGCCTTATCAGCTGTTGAGCGGTGTTCAAGCACGAGGTCGGGTAACCGGGCATCCCCAAAACGGGTGTATCCTCAACTTTGCCGAATAGTGTCGGTTTCCCGGGCTTCAACTTCACTCCGTGAAAGATGACTTCTCCGATGGAGTCTAAAGCGTCGATCAACATATCTTTGTCGCCGACAGAGCTGCCCCCGGAAAAAAGCACCATGTCCATATCTTCGACCTGTTCAGTTATGCCTTCCTTCAGACCATCTATAGAGTCATGAACCACGCTTTCGGTGAATGGAATACCGCCGTTCTTTTTTACGACGGAAGAAAGGGTATGAGAATTTACGTCGTATATCTGTCCCGGCCGCAGCTCCCCATCTACGGGGACTACCTCGTCTCCGGTAGGGATCACTCCTATCTTCGGCTTCTGGTAGACTTTTACTCTTTCCTTACCTACGGCGGCTAGAGCTCCGATCCTCGAGGAACTCAGATAGGCTCCCTTATCCAGTACCGTTTCGTCTTCTTCTATATCTTCACCTTTAGGCGAAACATTTTCACCGGGATGTACGGGATCATAAATTTTCACGTTGTCACCTTCTTTTTCGGTGACCTCCACCTTCACCACCGCGTCAGCACTCTCCGGCATAGGGGCCCCGGTCGCGATCTGGATGCACTTTCCTTCCTCGAGTTCCTTCTCCGGCGTATCTCCGGCATGGATATTACCGACGTTCTCTAATTCGACCGGATCGAATTTACCCGCTTCAAAAGTCTCTTCAGCTTTGACTGTGAAACCGTCCATAGCCGCTCTCGCGAAAGGAGGAACGAACATATCGCTTTCGGCGTCTTCAGCTAGGACCCTCTCGAAGACTTCCTCCAATTCTAATTCTTCTTTCCTCTCTATCGGGTCGATATGCTCTAAAAGAGTCGACATCGCCTCCTCAAAAGGTATTAACTCTCCGAAGGGACGCTGTTCTTTCATCATTTATTCACCTCGTAGACCATGTGACCGATCTCGGGTAATATAAGTTCGTCCATCGCGAGTTCGACGGCGGAAGTAGAACCTGGGATCGCGAAATATATCTTGTCCTCGTTAACTCCCGCAGATGCTCTGCTCAAGATAGAGGCAGATCCGATCTCTTCATAACTTAACTTTCGAAACATCTCGCCGAAGCCGGGTAGCTTTTTATCTATAACCTGATCCAAAACATCTACCGTCACGTCTCGACCGCTTATCCCGGTTCCACCGTTCATTATGTACACATCCGCTTCTATGGATTCCAGCACTTCATTTATCTCGGATCTGTCGTCTTTCACTATCTCGTATCCGGCTATTTCATGGTCTTCTCCCATCAACATCTCCCTGATCTTTTCACCGGATTCATCACTCTCTATATCTCTGGTATCGCTGACGGTTATAACCCCGCATCTGACAACATCGGGAGCTTTATGTTTGTGATCTTCGTGGCCCATCTTCATTCACCTTTTATCTTTTCTATAACTTTTATTTCTTTTATAGCCGTTTTAGGATACTGACCCTCTTCATCTTTTTCAAGATACTTCACCATGTCCCAGATAGTGAGAAGTGCGGCGTTGACTCCAGATAACGCTTCCATCTCCACACCGGTTTTATACACGGCTTTGACTTCGCATCTCACTTCGATGATGTCTTCGCTTATCTTAAATTCGACATCTATCCCTTCGATCGGTATCGGGTGACAATGAGGGATAGACTCGGGCGTCTTCTTGACGGCTTGAACTGATGATATCTCCGCGGTTTGGAAAACATCTCCTTTCTTGACGCGGTCATCTTTTATCGCCCTGATACTCTCCTCGGTCAATTCTATCTTCCCCTCGGCGGTCGCTGAACGGGGTATCTCTTCTTTATCGCTTATATCTATCATACCCATCTTCACTCACCTTTCTTTCCATCAAGCCATCTACTATTTCCGCCCTCTACGGTTTCCTTTTTCCACAGCGGGACTTTTTCCTTTATCCTGTCGATACAGTAACTGCACGCGTCGAAAGCCTCGTCCCGATGTGGAGCACTCACGACTATACCCACCAAATTATCGCCAACATCGAATACCCCGTATCTGTGTATCAAGAAAAGATCGCTTATCTTGAAATTGTTTATCGCTTCTTCCTTCACCTTTTCGAGTTCACCCTCGGTCATACCTTCATATCGCTGCATCTCCAATTTTTCCACTTTTCTTCCCTCGTTTTTCGACCTGACGACGCCGTTGAATACTACGACCGCTCCGTCCTCGGTCGACCAAACCTTTTCTTTCAGATCGTCAATTTTGAAATCTTCTTTCGTAACTATAACTTTTTCTTGGTTTTCCTCTACCATCTCACTCACGCCAATATGGTTCTCTTCTGTTTATAGCTTCGACGAACTTATCTTTTATGTTTCTTCCCTCTTTCAAGCTCTCCCTCACATCGACATGATTATCGCTCCTCAACAGACACGGTTTGAGCTCAGCCTCCGACGTAACCCGCAGTCTGGTGCAGTTATCACAGAAAGTGGAGTTGTGCATGGTCCTCACGAGTTCTACCTCGACTTCAGGATCATCTAAAAAGTACTTTTTTCTCGCATGCATCTTTCTTATTTCAGTTTCTACGGCCCTATCCTCCAATTCAGAAGCTAGATCGTCTAGAGAGAGATGATAGTCTTTATAGAAATCCTTCTCGATCTCCTCTTCATTGCTAGTCATCTCGATTATCTGTAAGATAGCTCCAGCTTCGCTCGCAAACCGGATCATGTCATCGATCGCATGGTCGTTTAAGCCATCCATGAGAAGCATGTTTATTTTGACGGGATAAAGACCTGCCTCGGAGGCCTTTATTATGCCTTCTTTTACCTGAGAAAGTTTCCTTTTTCCAGTTATCTTCTCGTAGGTATCTGGATCTTCCACGTCTAGGCTCACGTTCACGCGGTCGAGTCCAGCCTCTTTCAACTCTTCGGCCTTTCGACCCAGTAAAACGCCGTTGGTCGTGAGAGATATATCGTCCATATATTTCGAAGAATGTTCGATTATCCGCTCTATTTCCGGATGTAAGAGAGGTTCACCACCTGAATATTTGACTTTATACATCCCGAGTTCCGAAGAGGTCTCTATGATCTCTTCGACTTCGTCGAGTTTTAGAACGGTATCGGATTTGTTTTTTTCACCCTCCTCATGGCAGTAAAAACAGTTTAGATTGCATTTCTGGGTGAGCGAGATCCTAAGATTAGTTATCTCTCTTCCATAGGGATCTTTCATTCAAGATGTTTAACTGAACATATAGGATATAATCTTTGTCCCTGGTTTCTCAAATAGTATCTTCTATCAGTCTTCTAATCATCTCGATATCTCTTCGACCTATCATCCCGAGTAGAAACAAGATCGAGATATAGATAAAAATCGATATCACTAGAAAAGCTAGAACCAGAGTTTGTTGAACTCTCATATAATAGCTGATGAAGAGAAGAGGGGTTGCCATACATAAAGAAGCCGCGAAGGGACCCGCTAAAATCTTTTTACTTATAGCGCCGAAACGGCTAGAGATCCTATCATAGTTAGCAGAAAAATGCACTATCTCAGCTATGACCACTATACCTGCGGCTCCGGCGGCCCCGAACAGATGGATAAGGACCACACCACCCACACCTAGAATCGAGGTAGCTAAGGCAAGATTCTTCGCAGCCGAACGGGCCATCTCTCCCGCCCAAAGTATCATCTTGAGACTCGCGTTCATGAAAAGAAAGGGAAGGATCCAGACCAGTATCTTCAGGAGGTCAAACGCGGGGCCGTACTCCGAGATGAAGATGATATCCAAAAACAGGTCGGCAGTGAAGAACAGTCCGACGGCTATAGGAAGTGAAATAATTAAAAGATACTTCACCGAGTGGCGGTAAGTCTGGCTCAGAGCCTTATTTTCTGAAGCGTACTGGCGAGAAAAAAGCGGGTAAAGAGCACTGCCGAAAGACTGAGGGATCAAACCCAAAAAGACGATTATCTTCCAGCTCGCGCTGTAAACGCCGGTCACGTATTCCCCTCCGAAGAAAACCAGGAAGACGATTATAAGGTGTCCATATACCATCCCGAGGAATGTTATGAGAGCGAAGGGGGAAGCCCTTTTCAGAAGATCTCCCCATCTATGGACATTGGGCTTTTCGATCATCTTGTCTTCGATCGCAAGATAAACGGTTACCGATAAAAGTAGTCTGATCACAGCGGATATCAGAAGGAAAACTAGTATAGGAAATAGAGACATGCCGAGAGAGATAGCTAGAAAACCGAGAGTCAGGTAGAATACCTTCCAGACAACAGTGATCATCGACTGGAGATCCATCCTGTCTTTGGCTCGAAAATAAGCGAAAAACGAATCAGATATCCTTTCGAGAAAAAGCATCCCGGCGACGGTCATCAATATAGTCAAGGTGAGTGGGGTATCCCAATTTCGAGAGATTAAAAGATATAGAAAAAATATAACGAAGAGAGCTACCGCACTCAAGGCCGTCCGCATGAAGAGAACGTCGGAGAGCATCGAAGACCCTCTTTCCCTTCTCCTGGAGACTTCTCTTACTAAAAGAGCGTCGAAACCCCACTCCGGGATCACCGAGGCGATATAAGAAATGGCAAAAGCGAAGTTATAGATTCCGAAGCTCTCGGGCATCAGATGATTAGCGAGTATTATGATAAATGCGGCTGTGAACACTCTCGAGACAGTATTGGCGATCAAAAGCCAACCTGTGTTTTTAGCGGCTCTAACGTATCTTTTCAATTTTTTTCACTGAATCGACAGTAAAATCGATTTATAAAATATTATCCTGAAATCCTACGGTATCGAACTCTATTTCCGCCTTGCCAACGCTATCAGTCTAGAGGCGTCCTGGTCGTAACTAGCTCTTTCAAGATCGCCGTAGATATCTATCTCGGCGAAGCCCGCCTCTCTCAGCAATCTTTCCAACTCCGATGCGGTATAAGCTTTATACAAAAATTCGTGTTCTCTTACCTCGCCGTCGTTTCTTATCAGTATCCATCTGCTTTCCAACATGTTCGATTCTTCGTTGAAAGACCTCTCCTCTAGAAAATAACCTTCATCCAATCGGCGCCAATCTCTCTCAGTAAATACCCTTCTCAATATCTCTTTGCCCATCACGTCGAGAAGGAATCTACCTTCGGATTTTAAAGAGGTGTGAACGTTCCTCAATATCTTCAAATTATCCTCTCTCTCCTTGGAATAGCCGAAAGAAGTGAAGAAGTTGATCACCGCATTGAAACTTTCTTCTCTCTTGAATTCCCTCATATCTTCTCTGATAAACTCGATATCGAGACCTTCTCTTTTAGCCTTGCTCTCGGCTTTGTTAAGATACTCCTCGGTTATATCCAAGGCCGTGACTTCGAATCCTCTCCGGGCGAATTCCAAAGAATGTCTGCCTATCCCGCAGGGCAGGTCTAGTACGCTGTCGCCCTCGTCCAACGCGAGAAGATCGACGAATCTATCCACCTGTTCAGACGTTCTCTCCAACCTTTCCTCGGGGAATAGAGCCGACTCGAACTGTTCCCAGAATATCTGATCCTCGAACCACTCGTTCTCAGGCATCTTCGCTCTGTAGATAGTTTCCATATCTAAAAAAGTTTCTACCTTTACTTTTCAAGTATTCAAAAACCCTCTTCGTACTTTTTCACTAGTTCTATCATCCAGCCGGTCAGGTCGATCTTATCCTCCAATATATTTTTCCTAGAACTTTCAAAATCCGGTTCGATCTCACCCTCTAGAAGGAGAAAAGAGAGTTCCTTCGCATCCTCGATCTCATCCACCTGACTTCCTATCTCGTAATGGACCTCCTGATCTTCCAGGAAAGAAGGTGAAGACTCCCCAATGTATATCCACGGCGTACCTAGAACGCCGGCATCAGAGGAGACTTCCGGATCGTCACCGACCACCAGATCCGCATACGCTAAAAGGTCATTATATTTAGTGAGCGGGATGGGAGGAAGATGTTCCCTTAAAGGAGGGGGAATAGAGCCTCTGCCGTCGATAAAGACCCTGCAGTGTTCGGCTAAATCTCTAACAAGATCGATCTTTTCTCTTCTCTGCGGGAAATCTTCCTTAGAAGACTTTCGTTTTTCCTCTTTTTCGAAGCTGACAACGACATATCCCTTCGAGTTCACCTTGAGTCTTTCTAACACTCCTCTATCGGGAGTAAACCTATCCGGATGAAGATATGCGAGAGAATGATAGCTGGAATGTCTGAGCTCCTTTTCATCAGGTATGTCGTAATGATAGCAATCTGGGACTATGACCTTGTCAGCGTGATTTAATATGGCTTTCTTCCTCTTCTGCTCCAGGCGGGTATCTACGAATACGACGGAGGGAATGCTCAAAATAGACTCGAAAGGAGATGGAGGAAGTTCGTTCACGGAAAGAATAAGATCCGGTCCATACGATCTGATTTTTCTTACCAGCGAAATTTTATCTCTGAACGAAGATGCGAAATCGGCTAAATATCGTCTAGATGTATCGCCGTAATCACTGAATCTCATCTTGTAGGATCTCAACAGACTCTTAGTGACGTCATCCCCTCTCACGAAGGTGAGTACATCTGATCCTCTTTCGTCTATTTCACCGACTAAATTTTTGAAAAAATCGACATGATGTGGGTGAGAAATCAGGGGTGATATCTTCAGGGTAACACCATTGCTAGTTATGGACTTTTAGGATATAAATCTAATCCGGTTCGAAGAGCTTGCAGAAAAGGAGATGAAGATACATCAGGAAAATTTATTTATAAGGTTAGCGAGAGAATTAGCCGATGCTTTGGATATTGGTCATTGCGATAACCTTTTCATCGGTTATCGTAGCGGAGATCGGTGATAAAAGCCAGTTGATGACCATCTCGCTGGCCTCAAAATATGATAAGCGGAGTGTCTTTTGGGGTATATTTTCCGGCATGGGCATCATAACTATCGTCGGAGTAGCCTTAGGCACCATCATCTTTCAATATATACCGGTATTCTACGTGAAGATATCCGCGGCACTGATCTTTTTGCTCTTCGGAGTTCATACTATATTTTTGCAGGACGAAGAGGACGAGGTTAAAAAGGAAAAGAACGGAGGAGCTTTAACCACCTCCTTCTTTTTCGCGATAATAGCTGAACTTGGTGACAAAACTCAATTACTGGTGATTGCGCTCACCGCTCGATACGGCGATCCCTTACTCGTATTGGTGGGTGCTTTAACCGGTTTAGGGACTATAATCGGCCTAGGAGTGGTTCTAGGTTCGAAGCTGAGAGATCTTTTCGCCAGGGAAAAAATAGATCTGCTAGCCGGATTACTATTCCTAATCCTGGGTTCTGCATTCCTGATAGAGACTCTCTTCTTTGGGTAATAAAAAAATATCTCTATTCACTTACCCTACCATGTCTCGATGGGAAAAGAAAAAATCACGTGTAGTCGCTCGTTCTACTTTTTTCACTCTTACCGAAGACGATGTCGTCCTCCCGGACGGCACAGAGAAAACCTATTCCATGCTCGAACTGCCCGACTTCGCCGGGGTTCTACCCGTAGTAGATGAAGAGCTAGTCCTGGTCAAAAATTACAGGTATCCTATAGATGAAAAGGTGATAGAACTCCCGGCAGGATTCATAGAGGAGCAAGAAACGCCGGAGGAAGCGGTGAAGAGAGAACTTGAAGAGGAAACCGGGTACGTTCTAGATTCCTGTAAAAGACTCTGCGATTATCATCCCGTGGCGAGTCTTAACGATCAAACCGCATATCTTTTTATAGGGGAGGCGAAAAGAGGCGGGCAGATAGACCACGACAGGGGAGAAGATATAGAGATCATCTCACTACCTATAGAAGAGGTCTACGATATGTTGGATAATAACGAGATCACACATCCCCATACGACGATAGCACTATACAAGGCTAGGAATGATTTGTTGAACGAGAGCTAAATAAAATATGCTGATGATTTTTTAACCAAAAAGGTTTATACAATATTAATTCTATTGGTAAGATAGAATGTCTGAAAAAATGCGTAGTGAAAAAGGAGACCTTTTTTGCTCGAACTGTGCCGCTCTTGTGGATGAAAACGAAGAAGAATGTGAAAACTGTGGAGAGGCTTTCGAGGAGGGTGTCCGAGAAGTCAAGATATGTCCCGCGTGTGGATCTCCCCTGGAGTCCGAGGAGGAATATGAAGCCTTCAAAAAGAACCTCTTAGAAGAGGATATCACTATAGAAGAACTTCAGTGGATGTTGACTGTTCTGGACAAACTTCTCAGCGATCTGCCCGAGGAGAAGATAGAAGAATTCGCGCAGACCGAAAATTTTGAGCTGTATCAAAGGATCCTGGACGCTTTCGATATTTGAAGGTAAGATAAGATGAGCCTGAGAGAGAAATCCGAAAAAATACTTGGAGAAAAGGACGAGAAAATAGCGGAACTTCAGGAAGAGATCTCTGACCTAAGAGAGAAGGTCGAGGAACTGGAAAAGGAAAACAAGGAACTCAAAGGAAAAGAAGGAGATCTCGAAGAGCTCCAAGACCAGATAGAAGAAAAAGAAGAAAGGCTCGATTATTTGGAGAGAGATATCGAATCGAAAATGGAAGAACTCGACAGGTTAAAGGGAGAAGAGATAGAGTGGCTCGAAAGACTGAGCGAGGAAAAAGACGAGACCAAAGAAGAATTCAAGGAGCTCTCTCAGCGCATCTCCGAATTGGAAGAGAAAAAAGAGAGTTTAGAAAAAAATGTTAAGGAATTGGATAAAAAGAAAGATAAATTAGAAAGGACCGAACAGGAGCTAGAAGAGGTAAGCGAGGACCTAGAGAAGAAAGAAGAACGGAAGCAGGAATTGAAGAGCAGTATTAGTGAATTGAAAGAGGAGAAAGAGAAGCTGGAAGAGAAAAAGAAAAAGATAGAAAGAACTGAAGAAGAGTTGGAAGAGAAAAGAGAAGAATTGGATAACAAAGAAGATGAACTTGAAGAAAAGAAAGAAGAACTCGAAAAAAGAGAAAAGAAGGTCAAGGATCTAGAAGAAAAAAAGAAAGAGATCGAGGAATTCGAGCGGGAACTCAAAGAAAAGGAAAAAAATCTCGAAGAGAGGGAAAAAGAATTTGAAAGTAGAGAAAAGGATATATCCGATCTTGAGGAGAAAAAAGATTCTTTAGAAGAAGAGATAGAGGAAAAAGAAAAGAAATTGGAATTCTTGAAAACAGATCTGAACGCTAAAAAGGAAGAATTGGATTGGTTTGGAGAGCAACAGGTCAACCAGTTGGAGAACCAGGTCGAAAAAAAGAAAAAGTTGGAAAAAGAAGTCAGAGAGATAAAAAAAGAAAAATCAAAACTCGAGGAGGAAAAAGAAAAACTTCTTGAAGAAGTGGAAGAACTTTCGGAGAAAAAAGAGAAACTTCGAGAGATAAAGGGTGAGATGTCCGAGATCCGTGAACAAAAAAAACATCTTGAGGAAGAGATAGGTGATCTAGAAAAGAGAGATCGGGAGTTGCGAGAACGTAAGCAAGAACTGGATGAGATGGAGGAGGAATTGAAGGACCTTCAGAGAAGCTTAGCTGGCAAGAAAGGTGCGCTTTCTAGAAAAGAGACCTACCTTGAGAAGAAAGAAAGCAAATTGGACGAAAGAGAAGAAGAGATAGAAAGCGCTAGAGATGAGATCGAAGAAGAAAAGGCCGAGATAAAGAAGAGAAAAGAAAGGTTAGATAAAAGAGAAGAACGGCTGGAAGAAACAGAGGATGATTTAAAAGAAGAGAAAGATGAGTTAGAAAAAGATAGAGATAAGTTGGGAGAGAGATCTAAAAGGCTTGACTTCAAAGAAGTCTCTCTAGAGGGTTGGGAAGGAGAGTTGGAAGAGAAGGAAAAGAACATAAAGGAAAAAGAGAAGAGAGTAGACGAGAGAGAATCAGAGCTTCTCGAAATTAGAGATGAATTGGAAGAGCGGGAAGAAGAATTGGGAAACTTAGAGAGAGATCTCAAGAGTAAAAAGAGATCGCTTGAAGATTTTGAAGATGCGCTGGAAGAAAGAGAAAATGAACTAGATGAGCGAGAAAGTTCGTTAGACAATAGAGAGGGGGAGATAGAAGAAAGAGTCGAAGAACTCGACGAGAGAGAGGAAGAATTAGAGGATCTGAGCAAAGAATTGGATCTTCGTGAGGTCAAGCTCGAAGGATGGGAAGGACAGCTGGCCGAAAGGAACAAAAATCTTAACGAAAAAGCTAGAAATCTGGATAAGCGTGAAGACAATCTCGAAGACCGTAAAAACGAGCTCGACCAACGTGAGGATAAATTGAATGACTTCGAACAGGAGCTTAAAAAACGCGAAGAGAAGCTGAAGGAACAGGAAAGAGAACTCGAGAAAAAAGAAGATGATCTAGCCGAGAGAGAAAATGAACTCGAAGAAGATATAAACCAACTCGAGGAAAAAGAAGAAGAATTGGACGAGCGAGAAGGGAAGATCGATGAAAAAAAGAATCGATTGGATATCAGAGAAACGCAACTGGAGGGATGGGAAGAAAAGCTCGAAGAATTGGAGAATGAACTCGAAGAAAAAACTACAGATCTGCAGAAAAGAGAGGAAACTTTGAAGGAAACGAAAGAAGAATTGTCTGAGAGAGAGGAAAAATTGGACGAGTTCTCTGATACTTTGGATGAAAGGGCTGAAAGACTCGATGAATTTGAAGGAACGCTGGATGAAAGGGAAGAAGAATTAGATGTTTACGAAGATTCATTGACAACGAGAGAGGGGAAGATAGAAAAAAGAGTCGAAAAACTCGATGAGAGAGAGGAAAAATTAGAAGATCTGAGCAAGGAACTGGATCTTCGGGAGGTCAAGCTCGAAGGATGGGAAGGACAGCTGGCCGAAAGGAACAAAAATCTTAACGAAAAAGCTAGAAATCTGGAAAACCGTGAAGGCAATCTGGAAGATCGTAAAAACGAGCTCGATGAACGTGAAGACGAACTGGACGAGTTCGAACAGGGACTTAAAAAACGCGAAGAGAAGCTGAAAGAACAGGAAATAGAAGTCGAGAGAAAAGAGAATGATCTAGATGAGAGAGAAAATGAACTCGAAGAAGATAGAAATCAACTCGAGGAAAAAGAGTATGAATTAGAAGATTTAGAAGAGAAGATCGAAAAAAGACAGAACGAGTGCGACGTCAGAGAAAAAGAACTGGAGAGCTGGGAAGAAAATCTTGACGATAGGGAGGACAAACTGGAGGATGAAAAAGAGAGCTTGACGGAAAAAGAATCTAAAATCGAAAAGAGAGATGATGAACTTCAGGATTGGGAGAATAACTTAACCAGGTTGGAAGAAAAACTTTCTGCAAGAGAAAAGAGGCTCGATGAACTGGAGGAAAGGGTCGAAGAGAGGGAAGAGCACCTCGAAAGATGGGATGAAACCCTGGCAGAACGAGAAGAAAATATCGAAGATGAACGTGAAGAGTTGGAAGATCGGGAGAACGAACTCGGTGAATTCGAATCGGATTTAGAGAAAAGAGAGGTCAAGTTAGAAGGGTGGGAAGATCAACTCGATGAAAGAGCAGATAATCTTTCAACGAAGGATAGAAGATTAGAAGAGAAAGAGAAGAAATTGAACGAATTGGAAAGGCAAATAGAAGAGTTAGAAGGCAATCTGACCGAATACGAAACTGAGCTCAGGGAAAGAGAAAGCAAATTGGATTCATTCGAAGAAGTTCTCGATGATAGAGATGTCCATATAAGTACGTGGGAAAACGATCTACAGAAAAAAGAAGAAGAACTGGAGGATAAAGAATCCAGTCTGGCAGATAAAGAGGAAAGTTTGGAGGAATTCAAAGACGAGCTCCAGGAAAGAGAAAATAAAGTAGAGATGAAAGAAACGAAGCTGGAGAGTTGGGAGAACGAATTGGAAGAAAAATCGGCTAGATTGCAGAGCAAAGCTGAAGACCTACAAGACAAAGAAGAAAAACTCTCCGAGATGGAGGAAGAAATAGAAACGAGAGAAGAAGAATTGGACGAACGTCAGGAAGAACTAGAGGATAGAAAAGGAAAATTAGATCGATTGGATAAAGACCTCGAAAACAAAAAGGGAAAGCTTGAAGAAAAAGAAGAGGAGCTAAGCGCTCGCGAAGAAAAAATGGACAAAAGGGATCTGGATTTGGAAGAAAAAGAGAACGAACTGGAAGATTGGGAGGAAGATCTGAAAGAAGAAAGAGAAGAGTTAGATGAAAAGCGAGATGAGCTGAAAGAGAAGGAAGAATCTTTGAATGAGCTGGAAAAAGAGTTGAATGAAAGAGAGGACGAACTCGAAAAACGTAGGTCTAACTTAGAAGAGAAAGCCGAGAAGATAGAAAAGAAAGAGGAAAAGGTTTCTGATATGGAAGAGGAATATGAGGAAGAAATCGAAGAGATAGAGAAAAGAGAGAGGGAACTGGAGAAAAAAGAGGAAGACCTTGAACAGCGAGAAGACAAATTGGAATCCGAAAAAGAAGAAGTAGAAGAATTGGAAGAGAGCCTCGAAGAGAAGAAGCGTGTGATCGAAGACAAACAAGAGGGTCTGGAAGAAAAGGAATCAGAGTTGGAAGAGTTGGAAAAAAAACTCCGAGAGAAAGAAGAAGAACTCGAGAAAAAGGAAAAAAGAATCTCTAAAAAGATGGAAGAAATCGGAAGGCAGTCTTTTGGATAAAGATCTTTAGAAAAAGAAGGGGACTCACTATTTTTTCCGGGTGATCATGAAATCGACTAGATCTTCAAGGAGCTCTTTATCTTCTCCTTCAGGAACGACGTCCAGTTCTTTCTTGGCCTCTTCGGCATATTCTTCCGCCAATTCCTTGGAATATTGTAAAGCGTTCGCTTCTTTTATCAGTTCTATCGCTTCCCTGATTTCTTCATCCGAATTATCGTCGCTTTCCAATATCTCTTTCAACCTCTCTTCTTTGTCATCAGGCAGTTCAGAGAGAGCCTTTATAACGATCAAGGTCCGTTTTCCTTCCTTTATATCGCTGCCGACGTCTTTACCGATCTTATCCTGATCACCTACTAGATCGAGGTAATCGTCCTGTATCTGGAAGGCTATCCCCATCTTTCTTCCATACTCGCCGATCTTCCTTATTTCCTCTTGATTACGACCCGCGACTATAGCTCCGCCTCTAGCTGAAGCTCTAAATAGATAGCCGGTCTTCTTCTCGATCATCTCGATAAAATCGTCCTCGCTGATCTCTAACGTTTTTTCAAAACTGATATCTTCTTCTTGTCCTTCCGCGATCCTTATCACTGAAGAAGAGAGTTCCTCAAGCAGCATTCTGATCCTTTCGCCCTCTATATCAGTTTCGGAGAGTATCTTGAAAGAAAGAGCGAAGAGTCCGTCGCCCGCGTTGATCGCATGGGATTCGCCGACTTTTCTGTGGAGAGTTTTCTTTCCTCTTCGCAGTTCGTCCTTATCCATTATGTCGTCGTGAACAAGAGTAAAATTATGAACGAATTCGACAGCTATTCCATAAGGGATGGCTTTTTCTTCGGGTTCATTAAATGCCCCTGTCGTTATCATCGTAAGGAAAGGACGGACCTTTTTACCGCCGGCTTCGGGATAATATGCCATGTGTTCCCAAAGTGGGTGCTCCTTTCCATCCTCGAATATCTCATCTATGGTTTGTTCTACTTTGTCCTTTCTCTCTTCTAATTCATCCATCAGCGTCATACTAAATCACTCCATCCAATCTCCAAGTTCTCTAGTGATTATCTTTTTTTGGTTTAAAAGTTCTTCTATCTCAGAACAGCCAAGCAAAAACATCACGGTCTTCAGTTCCTTTTTGAGCCGGTCTAGATATTTTCGTAGAGAGCGATCGCCATCGTCTAAATGACGAAGGGCTTCTCCCGCGATCCCTACGATGTCCGCACCCATCGATAGGGCTTTCGCGATCTGTATCCCGTTTCTAACGCCTCCGGTGGCTATGAGAGGTATGGAAACTGAGTCTCTGCAATTCGCTATCGATGCCGGGGTCGGTATCCCCCAGTTCCAAAGGTTCTTGGATATCTTCTTCATCGTTTCGTCCTTGTTCCTGTAATGCTCTACCGCGGAAAAAGAAGTTCCGCCTAATCCACCGACGTCTATCGCTTTCACTCCCGCATCTTGAAACCTTTTAGCGGTTCTCGATGAAACTCCCGCTCCCGTCTCTTTCGCTATAGTCGGCACGTCTTCAGACAGTTTTTCGAGAGCGTCTAGAACTCCCTTCGCCTTCAGATCTCCCTCAGGCTGCACTGCTTCCTGAAGATAGTTGAAATGCACCGCGAGATGATCACCATCTATCATCTCAAGCGCCTCTCGGGCCTCTGAAGGGCCATAGGGCTCTTCGCCTTCCTGGCTTATGAGTTGGGGTGCGCCTATATTTCCAAATACCAAAGGTGGAGAATGTTTCGAGATCGGTTCATAACTCGCTCTCAAAGATTCCTTTTCTAGAGCGGCACGCTGACTCCCCACGCCCAGTCCTATCCCGGCTTTCTCCGCCGCTGAAGCCAGGCGCTCGTTGAAGTCGCCGGCCTCATCATAACCTCCGGTCATACCGGCGATCATGATAGGCGCGTCTAAACTTTTACCTAAAAATTTCACACCGAGACCTATATCATCCATATCTATCTCTGGAGCTGAGTTATGGATGAACTTGATATCTTTCCAATAATTTCTTCCGGCGTCGACATCCTTCTCCAAGCATATCTCCATATGATCTTTCTTTCTTGATTCTATCATCTTTTCACCTCAGTAGAAACGATCGGTTCTCGATCTAAAATCTTTCTCAATCTATCTTTTTTATTTCCGTTGACGATCTGGGTTTCGCAGTTATCGGAGATATCCATCATCTTTTCGACTTTTTTGTTCATGCCTCCCGTCACGTCGACGGTGTCTTTTTTCCCCTCGAGATCGTCACCGGTTAGCGGAAGCATCTCCTCTTCAAATTCTTCAATCAGCTTTCCGTCTTTGTATATCCCGTCGACATCGCTTACAAAGATCGCTCTCTCAGCTAGGTCGGAGAGACCTAGTACTATATCGTCCCCCGAACATATGGTGACTTTCCTCTTTTTATCGATGGTCACATCTCCAAAAGTGACTGGTACCACGTCCAAAGAAAGATAACGCTGTACGATCTCCCCGTTTATCTCCTGAAGTTTTCCATCCTCGAAAAGGGTGATGAGACCTCCCGGGATAGAAACGCCCCACATGTCCTGTTCATGCATAAGTTCGAGGACGTGATTGTTCATCCTTCTCATGTCCAACTGTACGGACGATATCCCCTCGGCCGAGGCGTCGGGTTCCTCCACATTCAGATCGTATTTCTCAGCTCCAGGATGCCCGAAACTGCCTCCTCCGTGTACGATGACGTACTCGTCGATAGAACTTTCTTTGATCTCTTTCAAAAGTCTTTTTGCCACTGGAGTTCTAAATGAATATTTTCTATTCTTATTCGTCAAAACACTACCGCCCAATTTTATCAGAATCAAAGGTTATCCTTCCTTTTTCTTTCTGCTGCAGATGGCATATTCGTCTCCATCGAAGAACACTTCTCGGTCCGGATTCTCCTCCTGTATCTCTTCGATCATCTCTTGGATATCTTCGATGGTCATGGATTCATCGTTCTTCTCTATCTTCTTATGGATTTTTTTATCCATTCAGATTCCTCGGTCAATAAAGAAATAGCAAGTTAACTACTTATAATTTTTTGGTCAAATCTATATTTTCAGATCGGTTCGTTCGCCTCAAGAAAGGGAATAAAACCTAAAGTCTTGGATAAATTATATATATGAAAGTAGTGCCTTAAATGGATGTCATAAAAAAGTATGACGAATTTGAGGTAACAGTATGACTGAAGAATTGTTCGATAAGGTTGACGAGTACAAGTACAATATCCTTTATTACGTATATTTCCTCAGCTGTCTCTTCGTGGCGCTGTGGATAGCTGATCCGGTGAACGTGATTGCTTCACTTCTTTAAATCTGTTCTTTTTATTCTATTAGTGCTCTCACCGTTTTAGCGATAGATTCTCGACTGCCGTATTCGGGAGTCCAGCCGATAGATTTCATCTTTTCGAGAGATAAGAGCATCGTCTTGACGTCACCTTTCCAGCCTCCTTTATCGCCGTCGGAGCCTCCGGTCCAGTTGTATTCTACTTCGCTCAATCCCATCTCTTCAGTGACTATGTCGGCTATCTCTTTAACATTGATGTAGTCCTCTGAACCTAGGTTGAAATATTCCACTCTCTCCTCGGCGTGTTTTGTCGCGTGAAGCATACCGTCTATGCAGTCGGAGATGTAGAAGTAAGATTTAGTCGTTCCAGGGGGACTTCCCAATATCTCGAGTTCGTTCGGATCCTCTTTCAGTTTTTGAACGAAGTCGTAGGTCACGCCGTGGGTACTTCTCGGACCGACCACGTTGGCGAACCTGAACGAGACAGATTTTATGTCGAAAGTGTGACAAAAAGCGGAGATCAAAGCTTCGCTGCTTAATTTTGAAGAACCGTAGAGAGATATCGGTTTTAGAGGGCCTAGGTCCTCCGGTGTAGGTATCTCCTCCGTCTCTCCATATACTGTAGAGGTCGATGTAAAGATGAGTTCATCTACATCTTTTTTTCTCATCGTATCCAGTATCTTATAGGTTGCGATGATGTTCTGTTCTAAATGCACATATGTATCTTCTACACCGACTTTGACATCCGGATTTGCAGCGAGATGGAAAACCATATCACACCTTTCCATCTGCTCTTCCAGTGCCTCTTCATCTAGAACGTCTCCCACTACCAGTTCGAAGTTCTCCTCATCCTGCAGATGTTCCACTAACTGCTTTTTTCCCGACGAAAGGTTATCGTAGCCGATCACCTTATTGGATTCGACTAGAGCGTCAGCTAAATGGCTGCCTATAAAGCCCGCGGCGCCGGTCAACAGTATAGTTCTATCTTCCAATTCCATGATTTTCCTCCTTCTCAGATCCATATAGATATTGTTTAGAAAATTTGTAAAGGAAAAGTCCTATGATCATCAAGATCGCCAATACTCCTATACCCTTGAAGATACTGCTTTTGAAAACATCGAGTACGGCTCCGCTCAAGTAAAACGAGATTATACCGAGAGTGAAACAGCCGACGAAAGCGCCGGTTATTATCGAAAACCAGGCCTGGTACTTGTTCATGCCGATCACCTTTCCGAGTATGGAAGCGCCCACTCCACCGCTGCCCTGGAAAGGAAAGAAAACAAAAAGAGCTACTCCCACGAATGCTATCTTGGATATCCATGTCTTTTCCTTCATCTTTTTCGCTCCGTATTCCTCGAACTTGTTTATCCATTTACCTAACAAGGGGATCGATTCCGCGATATAAAAATTCCAGAGAAGGAAATAAGCTGTGATGATATCCATAAAAGCGATAGTTCCGGAAACAAGAGTTATCACCGCTGGGGCAGAAAGATTGAACTGAGATCTTAAAGCGCCTATAGTGAGAGGGATAACGGTCTCTTTTCCGGCGGGCGGGATGAAATATGCTACCGAACCAGTGCCGACCACCCAAAATATACTTTTGTCAGGGACCGAGAGATAAAGAAGAAAGAAATAAAGTCCAACTATCAAAAAAGGAATTACAAACAAAGCGATCTTTCCAAGGTTGGTGTTGAAAAAATCTACCGATACTTGCTCTTTCATCTCACCTATCATCATATCTCGAATATATAGGGGGTTATAAAACAGCTTTGTATCTACTTCTTTATAACTAGCATCGCGTGTCCCTTGTGTCTATCTCCTATATTTACCCTGCTTTCCACCGATACTTTCTCTTGTAGACGATTTTGGACTTCATCGAAAATCTTCTTTGGAGACCTACTTACGTCGATGCTTTTCGCTTTCACGGCTATCATGCCGAAATGGTCTTCTTTCAGAAATTTCAAGTTTTTTAGATATATCTCGGGCTGGTCGCGCTGAGAGATGTCCTGGTAAAGAAAATCTACACTGCCGACTATATCTTCGTATTTTTCGGTATTTCTTGCATCCGCCATTATGGGAAAGATGTTCTTCCTCCGTTTCGACAGTGTATTCAGATTCCTATAGGGATTCCTAGCGAGTTCGACCGCGAAGATCTTACCGTCGGTGACTATATCGGAAAGATGACTAACGGTAGTTCCGTCACCTGCCCCGAGATAAAGGATATCCATCTCAGGATCGACGGGGAGAGAACCCTCTTTTTCAAGAAATGCGCAGAGTTTGCTCCTTTCCGGGTTCCATTCCCTGTATTCGAAACCATCTTTTTGGACAAGGGGCTCTCCGTATACTTTCTGACCGGGGGTGAGATTGATCGTATAGTATTTGTCGTTTCGCCTGTAGATACCTTCTCCTATTGCTTCCATCATCTCAACTCTTCGACCGCTTCGGGTAAAACATCCGTGAATCTTCTTACGCCTTCTTCAGGCACAGTGAACGAAACTCTGATGAAGTCTTCACCCGAGTCTTTAGATACGTATGTGCCGGACCTTACGAACACGTCGTGCTCGTATAGCAGTTTTTCCTGCAGATCTTCAGGACTTATCCTCGTCTCCGAGATATCGATGGCGAACATGTTGGTATGTGAGGGATACACGGGTAAAAAGAGATCGTCGATATCTTCGACGCATTCTTTTATCAGTTCTTGATTCTTTCGGGATCGTTCCACCATATCGTCGAGCCATTCGTCCTTGGTTTCAAGCGCCGTTTTCGCACCGACCTGTGCGAGGACATTGGCCGAAAGTACGTTAGTCCTGTACTTGTGAATGAGATCGGAATATCGTTCTGGCATTATGAGTCCTCCCAATCTCATGCCGGCGAAACCACAGTTCTTGGAGAAGCTGTAAACGAGCATCGTTCTTTCGGGAACGAACTCGGTAGCGAGCGTGTGATCGTAAGCGAAATCACGGTAGGTTATGTCATCTATGACGAAAAGGTCTTCGTCTTCGGCTATGTCACATATCGCTTTCACTTCGTCTCTTTCATATGAAGATCCAAGAGGATTGAGCGGATCTATCAGGAGGATCATCTCCGTGTCCTCGTCTACCTCTTCCTTCACCTCTTCCACCGGCATCCTGTAGGGCGGTCTATAAACGCCTATCTCTTTCATCTCAGCGTTGCATAGTTCCACCTGATGATGGATCGGCATGAAACTCGGATCGGAGGAAACGACGTTGTCTCCGCTGTCGAGTAGAGCCCTGGTCATCCCGTAGGTGGCCTCTATCGCTCCGTTCGTTATCAAAGCGTCAAAATCTTCCTCTAGTCCTATATCTTGAAGGAGCGCTTCCCTCAAACCGAGGATGCCCTGCTTGTGGGGGTACAGATTGTATTTTTCTTCCTCCACCGCCTCGATTATATTTTCCTTTATCTTTGGAGTAGTCTCGATCTGGTTAGTGTTCTGACTCATCCAGACTATCTCTTCCTCTTTCTTATGAGCATATACGAACGGCTCTTCCTTCAAACAACCACCGGTCGTTTCATCGTTAGAAAAACTATAAATCTTTCGGGTATACATCTATATCTGAGGAAGGCCGTAAAAAGAGTAAAGTATTTATTGTGGTTCTTATCTAAACCAACCCCTTCCTTATCAAAAAGCTCTTAGCACGAAAGGTAGCCCCAAAGTCGCAAAATGTTCACTACGCTCACATTTGCCTAACGTGGAAAATAGGATTTTCCACTTAGTCGCAAATTACTTCGTAATTTGTCCTCACGGGGAACAGGTTCCCCGAAGTCGCAATTTGCTTCACAAATTGCTCCTGTGGTGTAGTCCGGCCAATCATCTCGGCCTTTCGAGGCCGATGAAAGGCCAGGGATAGCCGATCACGGGGGTTCGAATCCCCCCGGGAGCATTTTTAAATCTGTGCGGAGTATCATGTTTCATCATTTTCTCGACCTCTAGAACTGCTAACATATTTATCTTTGCTCCGCAATTCTTTATACAAATGTTCTTCAGCACAATTGGAAATGTTTTAGCACCCCCACAGACGCCGTCGAAGCTATCCGACGGTTCTCTCCCTCAATTCTCGGCCTACGGCCGAGTAAAAGTTTGAGCCT
>CAYWJQ010000016.1:0-57771 GCA_964458595.1 uncultured Thermoplasmata archaeon | reverse complement strand
AGACAGAGAATATCAAAGATATAATCGAGAAAACGCAGATCAATGCCTCCGACGTCGTAGACGGTGTGAAAGACGTAAGTCAAAAATCCGAAGAAGTCAATGAAGTGACTCAAGAGAATCTCGATTCGTTGAAGCAGATAAGAGAGGCTACAGATTCGGTTTCAGGATCTATACAAGAGATATCTAGCGCGGTAGATGAAGTCGCTGAGGAACTGCAGGAATCGGCAACTAAGGTAGAATCGGTCACTGAGATAGCCGATGAGAACTCCAACCAATCTGAGTCTGTCGCAGCATCTGCAGAAGAACAGAACGCCTCCGTAGAAGAGCTATCGAGCTCAGCCGAGCAGCTCTCGAGCCTTGCGGATAATCTGAGTCAATTAGTCGATGAATACGAATTGGAGTAAGGTGAGATGATGGGAGCTCAAGAAAAGATAGCGGAAGAAGACGCTCTTCAGGTAGTGATATTTAGGGTGGGAGAGGATTATCTCTCCTGTCCCATCTCTCAAGTGAGAGAGATAATTCAGTTAGAAGGAGTGACACCAGTTCCATCCACTCCAGATAATATCAGGGGAATACTGAACCGGAGAGGCGAGATCATCACTATTTTAGACCTACCAAAGGTATTAGATACCGGACTGGAACTTTCCGAGAATGATTCCCAGCTGATGATAATGTACAGCGAGGATGAAAATATCGGGATAATGGTTTCGGAAGTCACTGAAATTCCTACGGTAAACACGGCAGATATAGAAGAACCTTCTGAAGCACTGGAAACGCCGGTCAATGAGAGATATCTAGAAGGCATATTGAAGGAAGATGAAAAATTGATACTATTGACTGATCTTCTTGAGCTGGTGAGTAATGTAGCTGAGAAGGATATCCAGGAAGCGGAATCCATGGCTGAAAAGGTGGAGAAATAGGTCAAACAACTTTTCCTTTATTTTTCTCATATCGAGTCTCGATGTTGAGCTCGATTTTCTAATAACTTTATTAAGCTACAAACTAATAGTAGCCTCTTACTAAGGTGAAAAATAATGGGCTTATTCGATAATGAGGAGCTTCAAAGAAAATTAAAGAAATGTAAGAGAGAAAAGAAGAAGTGTAAAAACAAGATGGCGGAGATGCAGGAGAAAGTCGATTATCTCGATAAGATTCCGACCCCCGTTGTGGCGGTAGATAGGGATTACAATGTTGAATATATGAATGACGCCGGAGCCGAGGTTGTAGGTGAATCGGCCGATAGATGCATAGGAAAAAAGTGTTATGATCTATTCAATACGGAACATTGTAGAACTGAAGACTGCGCAGTCGATAGAGCGATGAGAGAAGATAGAGCTGTCAAGGCGGAAACTATCTCTCAACCATCACCGAATGAAGAGATACCGATAAGGTATACTGGTGCGCCGGTGAAAGACGATCAAGGGAATGTCGTCGGAGGACTGGAATATGTAACTGATATAACAGAGGAGAAAGAGCAAACAGACAAGATAAATTCGATCATCGAAGACAATGATGTCCCCATGCTGATGGTGGATGAAGAAGGTACGGTCGAGCGGTGGAATAAAGCTGTGGAAGAGTACTTCGAGATACCTAAAGAACAGGCCGTAGGAAAATACGTTAGAGAAGCTTTCGGAGGTCAGGGTACTATCACCGAGCGTTCACTGAAGGAAAATAAAGAGATTCACGATGAAAAAGGGATGATCACCACCAGCGATGGAGAAGAAAAACACTATCTAGCTTCTTCGATATTTTTACATGATAGCGAAGGTAATATGGATGGTATTCTCACTACTGTGAAAGATATCACTGAGATGGAAGAAGCAATGGAAGAAGCAGAATTAAAAGTCGATTATCTAGAAAGTATACCTACCCCGGTGATGACGATAGATAAGGATTACAATGTGCAGTACTTAAATGAAGCTGGCGGCGAAGTTGTTGGAAGAGATCCTGACGATTGCGTAGGAGAAAAATGTTATGATCAATTCAATACTGGAGATTGTCAAACTGAGGATTGCGCTCTCAAAAGGGCTATGAGAGAAAAGAAACAGATAACAGAAGAGACGGTCTCAAAACCTTCTAGAGATGAAGAGATCCCCATAATGTATACTGGGGCACCACTCACAGATGATGAAGGAGAAGTGACAGGTGCTCTCGAATATGTTGCTGATATAACTGAACAAAAAGAATTACAAAAGGAACAGGAAGAACAGAAAAGATATCTTGAGAACGAAGTCGATAAAATACTGAATGGTGTATCTCAGATAGAAGAAGGCGACTTGACGGTACAGATAGAAAAAGAAAGAAACGATGAGATCGGTGAACTGATAGAGGGCTTAAACAGTATGGTGAGCGAATTCAGAGATAATATCGAAGATATAATGAGCACTGCGGAGGAACTGGATAACGCTTCTGAATCTATCGCAGCTTCTTCGGAAGAACTGAGTTCTACTTCAGAAAATGTTTCGTCTTCAGTTCAAAATATATCTCAAGGTACACAAGAGCAGGCAAAGATGTCGGAGGATCTATCTCAAACTATTGAGGGTGTTTCCGCCACTATGGAAGAGACCTCAGCGTCCGCTGAAGATATAGCTGCCTCGGCTGAAGAGGTATCGGCTCAAACTGATGAAGGTAAAGAGCATGCTGAAGATGTATCAGAGACAGTGGACGAACTTCAGGATAGGTTGGAACAGACCAAAGATAAAGCGTTTGAGTTAGACGATCAGTCCGATGAGATAGGAGAAGTAATAGAGACAATATCAGGTATAGCTGAACAAACAAATCTTTTGGCGTTGAATGCGGCGATAGAAGCGGCTCGAGCCGGAGAACACGGAAAAGGATTTGCAGTTGTTGCGGATTCGGTAAGAGAGCTAGCTGAAGAGACGCAGGAAGAAACTGAAAATATAAAGAAGGTCATCGAGCAGACCCAGGTGAATGCCTCAGATGTAGTAGAAGGTGTGAAAGACGTGAGTGAAAAGAGCGAAGAAGCAAATGAGGCTACCGAGAAGAACATGCAGTCACTAGAAGAGATCAGGAGCGCCACTGATTCTGTTTCGGAGTCAATACAGAACATTTCAGGAGCGGTAGATGAAGTAGCTGGAGATCTGCAGGATGCTTCGAATAGAGTAGAGAATGTAGCCGAGATAGCGGATCAAAACAACCAAGAATCAGAATCGTCTGCGGCCTCTGCGGAGGAACAGAATGCTTCAGTTGAGGATCTATCGAGCGCCGCACAGCAGCTATCCAGTCTAGCTACGGAGATGAACGATATCGTCAGGGAATACGATACTCACTAAATAGAGGTGTTATTTGTGAAAATACAGCAAGAGATAAGTGAAAATGACTCCCTCCAGGTGGTTATTTTTCGGGTAGGAGAGGATTACCTCTCCTGCCCTATCTCTCAAGTGAGAGAGATAATCCAGCTGGAAGAAGTGACTCCCGTTCCTTCGACACCTGATAAGATCAGAGGGATATTAAATAGAAGAGGAGAGATCATCACTATTCTCGATCTTCCAATGGTATTGGATACCGGACTGGAACTTTCCGAGAATGATTCCCAGTTGATGATAATGTACAGCGAGGATGAAAATATCGGCATCATGGTTTCGGAGGTCACTGAGATACCTACTGTTAATACAGAGGATATAGAAGAGCCTTCCGAAGCATTAGAGACCCCAGTGAATGAGAGGTATCTAGAAGGCATAGTGAAGGAAGATAAAAAATTGATACTATTGACTGATCTTCTCGAACTAGTGGGTAGTGTTGCAGAGAACGATATCAAGAAAGCTGAATCGATGGCCCAAGAGGTCGAAGCCTGAAAGGACAAAAAACTTTTCCTTTATTTACATGATGGGAAAAAATAATACGGATAGCATAGACAACTTTATCTCCTTGATAGACTCTCTAAAGAAAAAAATTTATAGCGAAAGAAACCTTGATCTTGAGGTTTTGATAAGAAAGATTATAAATAAATTATTGGCTATTACTGGATACACTATTCCTATAAGAATGTCTCAAAAACCAATATCCGAGTTAGGTGGTATAAATGGAAACTGAAAAATCCATACTGATGGTCGATGACGATTCCGCTTTCCTAGAGCAAGCGGCAATATTTTTAGATAATCTTTTAGAGGATTATGAGATCCAAACAGAAAACAGCGCGGATAAAGCCCTGGGTAGATTAAATCAAGAATCATTTGAAGCGATAGTTTCTGATTACCAGATGCCTGGAAAGGACGGTCTAGAGTTTTTAAAGATATTGAGAAAGGAGAGAAATGTAAACACTCCATTCTTGGTATTTACAGGGAAAGGTAGAGAAGATGTTGCCATGGATGCACTGAATCTTGGGGCGGATAGATATATCCAAAAAGGGGGAAATCCAAAATCCCAATATGGTGTATTGGCTCAGGCGGTAAAACAAGAGGTTGAACATCATACTGCAAAACAAAAATTAGAAGCCAGGGAAAAACATTTTGAAAAGTCTATACAAGAAGCACCTTATCCAGCCATGCTCCATGCTGAGGATGGAAAAGTCATATCGATAAATGAAACCTGGACAAAGATAACAGGATATGATGAAAAAGAGATAAACACAATAGAAGAATGGGTTGACCTAGCTTATGAAGAAAATAAGGAAACTATAGTTAATGATATTGAAAGTTTGTTTCATATAAATGATAGGAAGGCAGAAGGAATTTATACTATATCTACAAAGGATGGAGAGAAAAGAGAATGGAAATTCTCTTCTTCATATATTGGAAAATTACCAGATGGTAGGGCTACCGTTTTATCCATGGCAGACGATATAACAGAAAAGAAAAAAACTGAAGCTGAACGAAATGAATACTATAATATTTTACAAAAAACGTTCCAAGGTGTTAACAGTCTATTGATGGTGATCGATGAGAACCATAATATCGCTCTTTGTAACTGGGAAGACCATGAATGGGTTCCAGAAGAAAAGCGTAATAAAAGACCGAAGTGCTATAGAGTCCTGAAGGATCTCGATGAACCCTGTGATAATTGCCCTCCGATGAAAACCTTTGAAGATGGTCAACCTAGGTCGTATAAGGACATAAATCCGATAGATGGTAGCCATAAAGATATTGACACTATCCCGATTTTTGATGAGGAAAATAATGTAGAATATGTTTTAGAAAATGTAAGAGATGTAACGGAACAAAGAGAGAGAGAACAGCGAATTACAAGGCTCAATTCCATTTTGAAGGCTATCAGAAACGTAAATCAAACTATAGTTCAAGGTAACGATGTAGATGAAATCATGCAGAAGGCATGTGACATCTTGGTAGAAACGATGTCTTATCAAGAATGCACTATAGGTCTTTTGGAGGACGAAGGTAAAATTTCTACTTTAGCTGAGTCCGGTGAACACAAATTTCTCAAAGATTGGAAAGTTAATTCCTATGGTAAAGGAGAAGCACCTGAATGTATCAAAAAAGCATTAAAAAGCGAAAAAACTGAGATATTGAATACAGATAGTTGTGATGAATGTGAATTTAAAAATGAAGAGGACTCTCATATAACGATTACTTTTCCTATGAAATCAGAGGGCGATGTGGTCGGAATTTTCCATATCGGATTAGAAAGTGGGGTTGAACTCGATGAAGAAGAGATGGATTTGCTTCAGGAAGTAGTAAATGATCTGGTATTTGCTATGGAGAAGATAAGATCGGAGAAACAATTAGAAAAAACTAAGCAAAGATTAGAGCTGGCTATGGATGCCTCAGAACACGGTTTCTGGGATTGGAACTTAGATACTGACGAGGTCTATTTTAGCCCCAGGTATTATGAGATATTGGGATATGATCAGGGAGAATTAGATAACTTATATGAGACATGGAAGGAACTCATGCATCCTAAAGACAAAGAAGAGATTCTGCCGGAAATATTAGGATATATTGAAAATGCAGAGCCTTTTGAAAAAGAATTCCGACTGAAAACCAAATCTGGAGAGTGGAAATGGATTTTGGCAAAGGGAAAATCGTACGAAGTAGATGAAGATGGGAATCCCCATCGGGCAATTGGAACTCAGATGGATATAGATGAAAGAAAGAGAAAGGAAAAAAAGATCAAAGAAAGCCAAAAAAGATACAAAAGTATTTTTCAAAAATCGCCTAATGCAATTTGGGAGGAAGATTACAGCGAAGTCAAAAAAATGATTGATAAAAAAAAGAAGGAGGTAGATGATCTAGATAACTACCTTCGAGATAATCCCGAATTTGTAAAAGAGTGTATGAAGAACGTAGAGATACTGGACTTTAATAATAAAGTTTTAGAACTTTACGATGCTGAAGAAGAGGAAGAATACCTTGATAATTTGGATGAGGTATTGACCGAAAAATCCTTAGAGATATTTAGAAGAACCCTTTTAAAAATCGCTCATGGGGGAACCTATCTCGAAGGAGTAGATGTGAATCGAACTTTAGATGGAGAAAAGATAGATGTTTTCGTTACCTGGAAAGTAGTTCCTGGACATGAAGATGATTACAGCCTAGTTTACGTTTCAGATACCGATATCACAGACCGGGTGGAAGCTAACGAAAAATTGAAAGAGTCTAGAAAATTCCTGCAGAAGTCTCTTGACTCCATACCAGCAAATATTGCAGTGATCGATGAAGACGGTGAGATATTGAAGATAAACGAAAGATGGAAAGAATTTGCAGAAAAAGAAGGGTTGGGTTGGAATGATTACGGGATAGGTCATAATTATCTAGAGATATCAAAAGGATCTGAAGGGATGTCTAGTGAGGGTTCTGACGAGGTCTATGAAGGCATCAAAAGTATAATAGAGGGCAAAAAAGAGGTGTTCAGGCACGAGTATCCCTGCCATTCTCCAGATGAAAAAAGGTGGTTCCTGTTGACCGCTTCTAGCTTTGAAATCGATGGAGAAGTTAGAGTTATAATATCTCATTCGAATATAACGGAAAAAAAGTTAGCTGAAGAAAATCTAAAGGAAAGCAGATCTAGACTCAAAAGATCACAGGAAGTAGCAAAAGTCGGAAGCTGGGAGATCGATCTAGAAACGGAACAACTGACGTGGTCGGATGAAACGTATAGGATATTCGGGTTGCTACCTGATGAACCGATGGACTATCAAAAGTTTTTAGATATGATACATCCTGAAGATAGAGATTACGTTGATGATGAATGGAATAACGCTCTGGGAGAAGGGGAATACGACGTAGAGCACAGGATAATTGCGGATGAAGATGTCAAGTGGGTGAGAGAAAAAGCTGATATAAAGTTTGATGAGGAAGGGGATCCTGAAAGAGTGATAGGAAGTGTTCAGGATATAACAGATAGAAAAAAGTTAAGAGAGGAATTAAAGCAGAATAAAGAAGAGCTAGAGACTATCTTGGAATCGGTACCAGCGATGATATGGTACAAAGATACAAAGAATAATTTGGTAAGAGTTAACAGAGCAGCTGCTGAGATTACTGGTTATAGTCCTGAAGAGATAGAAGGAAAATCCGCTGAGATCATATATCCCGAGAAGGCCGAAGATTATTATGAAGATGATCTAGAAGTGATCGAATCTGGAGAACCAAAACTAGGTATTATAGAAGAAATGGAAACCGAATCAGGGAAAAAATGGGTGATCACTCATAAAGTCCCTTATAGAGACGCGGAAGGAGAGATCTTAGGGGTTATAGTTCTTAGCGTGGACATCACGAAGAGAAAAGAGTATGAAGAAAAATTGAAACAGTCTAAAGAAGAGTATAAGAGTCTTATAGATGGGATGAACGATGCTGTATTTATCCACGATATGGAAGGAAACTTTCTGACTGTAAATCAAGAAGCTGTTGAACGTCTCGGTTACTCTGAAGAAGAACTACTTTCTATGTCTCCGAAAGATATCGATGCACCAGAATTTGCAGAAAAGATCAAAGAAAGGATGGAAGAGGTGAAGGAAGGGGACATTTCGGTTTTTGAAACTAAGCATATCACTAAAGATGGAAAAGAAATACTAGTGGAGATAAATTCCAGTCTCATCTCCTATAGAGATAAACACGCAATACTGAGTGTGGCTAGAGATATAACAGAAAGGAAAGAGGCTGAAGAAAGATTAAAAAGATCTGAAAGAAAATTTAGAAAAACCTTTGAGTCTTCTCCCGATCCGACTTTCTTGTTAGACGAGGAAGGCGTCTTTGTAGATGTTAATGAAGCCGCTATTCAGAAGTTAGGTTTCGAAAAAGAAGAAATAGTCGGTAAATCAATTTCTGAAATGCCATTCTTTTCCGATGAAGGAAGAAAGAAAGCATTAGATAAATTTGAAGAAAGGAAGAAAAGACCCGAAGAAATAGACCCATATGAGATCAATTTGTTCACTTCAGATGGAGAAGAGATATACACTGAGGTAAACGTCGGAACATTTGAAGAAGACGGTTTCCAGGGTGAGATAGTGATCGCGAGAGATATAACTGAACGAAAAGAGGCGCAAAAGAGATTCAAAAAATATGTTGAAAATTCACCTTATGGTGTTTTTGTAGAAGATAATGAAGGGAACTATGTGGAGGTTAACGAAAAGGCATGTGAGATAACGGGTTACTCTGAAGAGGAACTGCTCGACATGAATATTTTGGATCTTTATGAACCAGAAACGCAAGAAAAGGCGGCTGAGAAATTCGAAACTCTGAAAGAAGAAGGGCAGCTAAGAGTAGAACTTCCGTTTAAACGAAAAGACGGGAAAGAAAGGATTTGGGATATATTTGCTATCAGGTTATCTGAGAATAGAACTCTTTCATTTGTTGAAGATATCACCGCAAGAAAAGAAATTGAAGAGAGAGAAAATATGCTCCATTCACTTCTCAGACACGATGTAAAAAATAAAGTCCTAGTTACCCAAGGTTACTTGGAACTTTTAGAAGAGTTCGAGCTAGATGATGATGCAATTGAATATATCAAAAAATCTAGACAGTCTATAGAAAAGAGCCTTGACATAATCTCGAAAGTCAGAAATCTCCGAAAAGCTAAAAGCGAAGATATCCAGGAAATAGAAGTTATTTCGGAGATACAGAAAGCTGTAAGCGACAGTAAAAGCAGATTGGTGAAAAATGATATGGAAGTAGACTTAGAATCAGAAATAGATCAGTGTAAAGTGAAAGGCGGTAATCTGATGAAAGAGTTATTTTCAAATCTGATCGAGAACTCCATCAATCACTCGGAAGCAAATAATATCAAGATCGAACCTAAACTTTCCGAAGAAAAGATAGTCATCAGGATCGAAGACGATGGTATAGGAATACCTGAAGAGGATAAAGAAACGATCTTCGAGAAAGGCTACACTACCGATGAAGAGAGAGGAACTGGTCTCGGTCTGTATTTGGTCAGGAGATTACTAGACATTTATGATGGAAGTATCGACGTTAAGAACTCTGAACTGGGCGGAGCTAGATTCGATGTCCACTTAAAAAGGAGGTGTTAGATATGAACGTCCTGTTCGTAGATGATGAAAAAGGATTGTTGGACCAATCTAAGATATTCTTAGAACGGGAAGATGAGCGCTTAGAGGTAGACACCTCAATCTCAGCTGAAAAAGCACTAACAAAATTTGAGAATAACGATTACGATGTCATCGTCTCGGATTATCAGATGCCGGATATGAACGGATTAGAGTTTTTGAAGGCCATAAGGAAGGATAAGGATAGTGATATACCGTTCATCATCTTTACAGGTAAAGGGCGGGAAGAGGTAGCTATAGAGGCGCTAAATATAGGTGCTGATAGATACATACAGAAAGGCGGAGATATGAAGTCCCAATATGGGGTTTTAGCCAAAACTGTTAAACAGGAAGTGAAGAGAAAAAAGTCTGAAGAAGAGGTACAAAAGTTTTCCACGATGGTCACCAACTCTTCTGAAGCTATAATATGTACCGATGAAGATCTTAACATCAATTTTGTAAACGAATCAGCAGAAGAGATGTTTGGATATAGTCAAGAAGAGATCATAGGAAAATCTTTGGGAATGTTGAACGCAGAATCAAAAATCGAGAATCTGCAAGAGAAAATTTTAGAGAGTATATCTTCCAATGGAACCTATAAAGACGTTCATCTGAACGAAAAGAAAGACGGTGATTTGTTCTATTGTGAGATGAAAATATCTCCACTATCAGATGAAAAAGACTCCCTAAAGGGTTACGTGGCATCTCAAAGAGATATAACTGAAAGGAAGAAGGCTGAAGAGCAAGTTGAACATCTAAATTCCTTGTTAAAAGCTATCAGGAATGTAAACCATTTGATAATGCAGAGTGATGATTTAGAAGAGATAATGCAGAATGCGTCCGAATATCTTGTCGGAGCTAGATCCTATCTAGGATGCACGATCGGTTTATTAGATGAGGAATCTAGGGAGATATCACCAGTTATCGAACGTGGAAAAACTAAGGATTTACCAGAGTGGTGTATAACCGAAGATGGAGTTAATGATGCACCTCTAGGTATAGAGAAAGCGATAGAGAAAGATGAGATAAAGGTTCTCGAATTTAAGGATCGTCCTGATAGTGGTTTTACTGAAAAAGCTGAGTTTGAAAAGACCATCTCTGTACCGATGAAAAAGCGAGATGAAACTATAGGTATCATGTATATCGGTCTTGATAAACATGTAAATATAGACGAAGAAGAAAAACAATTATTGAAAGATGTAGCTAATGATCTTGCCTTTGCCCGAGAAAAGATCAAAGCTGAAAGAAAGCTTAAAGAAAATGAACAAAAGTATCGCACGCTGGTAGAAACTACGGGCGATCTAATCTTCATCCATGATAAAAAAGGTGATATTGAGTTTGTAAATAAGTCAGGTCTTGAATTTAGTGGTTATACAGAGGATGAGATTTTAGGTAAAAATATCATGGAATTCCTCCCGAAAGAAGAACTTGAATCACTGTTGCAGAGAAAAGAAAAAAGAGTGAAAAAGGGAAATAAAGATAGACAACATTTCGAAACAGCATTTATAAACAAGGACGAAGAGAGGGTAGATGTTGATGTTCAAAGCACGCCATTTTTTGAAAACGATGAGTTCAAAGGAGAATTAGTTGTAGCGAGAGATGTTACAGAGCGCAAAGAAAGAGAAAAGGAGCTTAAAAGGTATAAGAAAATCTTTGAAGAACTTTCAGATCCGGTAATGCTGCAGGACTCGGAAGGCAAATATATTCAAATTAACGAAGCGGTTTCTGACTATGCAGGTATCCCTAAAGAAGAACTGATAGGAAAAGATGAATCCGAGTTCATGGGTGAGTCTTCTTATCAGAAAATAGTTGAAAAGAAAAATGAAGTTATTGAAAAAGAACAGTCTGTAGAGTATGAAATGGAAGTTGATCATGAAGATAAAGATGAATGTCACATCAAGACTTCGAGATTTCCGTTTTATGATACAGATGACAATTTAATGGGAACCGTAGCGATCTGCATAGATATCACTGAACAAAAGAAAAAGGAAGAAAAACGAAGGATAGCTGAATTGAAATATAGGAATTTGTTTGACAAATTAGCAGACGCTCTATTCCTAGAAGATACTGACGGAAATATTTTAGAAGTGAATGACGCTGCTTGTGAACTACTTGGTTATAGCCAAGAAGAATTGGAAGGGATGACTGTTGAGGAGATAGTACCTGAAGAAAAAGAGATCTTCCTTCCAGAAAAAAGAGATCAGCTTTCATTTGAAGAGGGACGATTAGAGACCATTAATGTAAGTAAAGATGGAACTAGAATACCAGTTGAACTGCAAGGAGCAATGATCGAAATAGATGGAGAAAAAAGGATCCTCGTAAGTCTCAGAGATATCCGCGAAAGAAAAGAGATTGAGGAAGAACTTCGGGAAAGCGAGAAAAGATATAGGAGAGTTGCAGAGAACATGAATGATGTGATAACCATGGTGAATCAAGAAGGAAAGATACTCTACGGAAATAAAAAAGCTCATAGAGAAGTGCTGGGTTATGATGTTGAAAACATTGTAGGAAAAAATGCATTTGAGCTTTTTCATCCTAGCGATAGAGATAAAGTGGTAAAATTATTTGAAGAGGCTCTAGAGAATGAAAAAGAGAAACAGACAATCGAAGCAAGATTTAGATGCAAAGACGGGTCTTACAAATGGATTGAATCCTCAGGAAGATTCTTCCCAGACGGAAAAGCGCTTGTAATTTCTAGAGATGTCAGTGAAAGGAAAATCGTTGAAGAGGAATTGAGGGAAGCTCGTGCGAGAATGTCTACCTTACTCTCGACCATTCCTTCATATGTCTACATGAAGGACGAGGACCTTAAATTTGTAGAGGCTAATGAGGCCCTTTGTGATATGTTAGGTGTTTCTAAAGAGGAGATAAAAGGAAAAAACGATTATGATCTTTTTCCAGAAGAATTTGCAGAATCCTATCAGACGGATGATAGAAAGGTGATAGAGACTGGCCAACCAGTGACTGATCGAATAGAAAAGTTACCTGTTGAAGACGGTAACATAAATTGGGTTCTGACAAATAAACGTCCGATAAGAGATGAAGATGGTAATATAGAGGGCCTAGTTGGGCAAACGATGGATATCACTGAGCGCAAAGAAGCTGAGGAAAGAGAAAAGTTATTGCATTCTTTACTGAGACATGATGTTGCAAACAAAAATAGAGTGGTAAAAGGGTATCTTCACCTCTTAGAGGACTATGAACTTCCAGAAGAGGCTGAGGAGTACTTGAAAAATTCTAAAAAGTCAATAGAGAAAAGTCTAAACTTGATCCAGAAAGTTAGAACACTTAGAGAGGCACAAGATGAGGAAATTGAAGAAGTAGATATAACTTCTGCAGTTGATGAGGCTGTAGAACAAGCAGAACGAACTGGAGAAAACGCAGGAATGAAAATTGAGCGGGACTGCCCAAAGCGAGGATGTATGGTGGAGGCTGGATCGCTCATCAACAACGTATTTTTGAATATCATAGAGAACTCGATCAAACATTCTGAAGGAAGTAAGTTGAAGGTCCGAGGTGAGGTAAAAGAAGATGAAGTCGTTTGTATCTTCGAAGATAATGGGAAGGGCATACCTGAAGAAGATAAGCAAGATATATTTGAAAAGGGTTACACCACAGATGAAGAAAGAGGTACAGGTTTAGGTTTGTTTTTAGTAAAAATGTTGTTAGATATCTACGAAGGAGAAATAGAAGTAAAAGAATCTGAATTAGGAGGATCTAGATTCGATATACATCTAAAAAGAGGGTGAAATAAAATGAAAATTTTGCTGCTAGATGAAGAAGAGGAAGCGAAGGCAAGATGGAGAGAACGTATCGAGCGGATAAACGATCAGATAGATGTAAAAACTGCGAAGAGTCCAGATGATATATGTTCCAAATTTAGAGGTGAACAATTAAATGGGCTCGTTTGTGATATCAAGAAAAACGATATTGATGAATCTAAATTAGATGAGAAACTCAAAGAAACAGGATCTGAAATCCGATTTCTCATCTTGATAGATGCTAGTGACTGCAAAATAAAAGTAGCTCATGATCTCCATAACGAAATGATCGTAAAACGACAAAAAGAATTTGATCAGGTCTATCGTATAATAAATGCATTTCTCTATGAATATAGCTATGACGAAAATAGAGAATTATCTAGAAGTAACCAAGTGTTGAGGAACAAGGAAATTATCGATCTTATTTTTGACAGATATATCCAAGCAATAATGGCTCGTACGAATAACGAACGAAAGTTGGAAGATGAGATAGTTAAAGATGATATGCCGAAAGCTGTAAGTCATAGAAGGATAGAAAACATGGTACAGTTAGGCTTGATAGAGACTGAAATTGAAGATAAAGATAGTGTTGATGATTTTGTCAAGTCATATAGACTGGACTTAGAAGGAACTAGGATTTCTTGTAATGATGGAGTGATTTCAGCTAGATTCGGATTCGATGATGATTCAAGCATGATGTATAATGGAAAAAATACGAACAGAAAAAGAAAAACGTGATTTTAAAGAGGCAAAACAAAAAAGGAAGCGATAAAAATGAAAGTCCTATTTGTAGATGATGAAGAAGAGATAAGAGAGCAAGCGAAGATATTCCTGGAGAAAGAAAATGAAGATATCGATCTAGATATTACATCTTCATTCGAAAAAGCAGCGAGGAAATTAAAAGAAAATAACTATGACACGATAGTATCAGATTATCATATGCCTAAAGCGGACGGTATCCATCTATTGAAACATACTAAAAAAGAAGGGATAGATATACCCTTCATCCTTTTCACTGGCAAAGGTAAAGAAAAAGTAGCCATGCAAGCTTTGAATCATGGAGCTGATAGGTACATAACAAAGGAAGATCCGATATCTGAAAAATACAAATTGTTGGCAAGAGCAATAAGAAAAGAAGTGGAAAGAAAGAACTTAAAAAAGGATCTAGAAACCTCGAATAAGCTGATACAGAAAACAATCGATTCACTGCCTACGGCTATAGTTGTACTAGATGGTCATGGAAATGTTATCAGAAAAAACGATGCATGGGATAAATTTTCAAGGATGAATGAGTTGATCAATGATTTTGAGATAGGTGACAGATATTTTGACCTGATCGAAGAGACATGGGATAACGGTTCTAAAGAAACTAAAAAAGCTAAAGAAGGATTAAAGGATCTCAGAGACGATGAAAGAGATGTTTTCAGCATGGAGTATTCAATATCCGGAAACGGAGGCAAAAGAACGTTCTTGATGAGAGGCACAAAATTTTTCCTAGAGTCGGAGGAATACATAGTTCTCTCTCATCTAGATATAAGTAAGTAAAAAGAAGAATGAAACAATCGTAAATCTAGGTTTTGACTCTATTCCATTAATTCTTTTGTATCATCTACATACCTGTAAGGAGAGATCTTTTTACAGAACACTCTGAGATTAGATTCATCATTTATCATCTGTTCTATTTCGTGCAAACTCTCTGAAAAACTCTTTTCGTCGAAGTTTAAGCCGATCTCTTCGACATATCTCTTAGTGACTTCTAAACTAACGTGATGTTCGTATTGTTCTTCTATCTTTCCAGACCCTAAATAAAGACAGCTTTCGATATCGTCATTTACTTCTCCTGGACAAGGTGTGAATTTACAGTGCATAGGTCTAAAATGCTCTATAGTGCAGTGTTCCTCTTCATCGAAAAATACGCAGGTACCATCTCTTTTAAGCTTCAGAGTACCTGCTCCGCTTTTTTCGTTTGAGATGAACTTATCGAAAAGTTCTTGATAAGTTATATCTAGATTTTCCTTGATCCTTTTTACATCTGACAGAGTGATGATCGTTTCCTCAGCCATCTCACCTTTTCTGTATTCACACTCAGAACAATCGTAAACCATGCCGCAGACATTTCCTTCAGGTCTCTTTCCAAGTCGGACCTTTTCATCAGGATCTGTTTTCACATTATCTAATATCGAGTCTAGAGCGTTCTCGAACTCTTCTTCATAGAAAGTGGCTCTATGTTTTTTGATATAAACATTCGTTACCTGTATAGCGATACTTTGTTCCCATAATTTGGATTTATTTCCCGTTAGTACGTATTCACTCGTCCAGGATTCCATTCCTTCCTCATCACTCAGATCACAAAAATAAAACTCACATACTCTAGGCCTGAAATCGTGTATCTCACATCTGTCATCTTCACTCAAAAATATACAAGAGCCATCTTCTTTCTTTTCGATCTTGAATAGAGAGGATTTTGTAGAGCTTTTTTCTTGGACAATCTTCGAGAATACCTCTTCATGTGATAATCCCAATTCTTCCCCTATTCTGTGTATATCTAGTATTGTTAGAGGTATTTCATAAGAACAGCATTCACCACATTTTTTACACACAAAATCCTCATCAGTCATGTATAAGTCAGTTAGTATGGCTTATTTATTCGTTACTAATTCTGATAAATCTACCTGAAAACTTAGACTAAAAAGGGTCCCAAAGATTATAAATACATAATTTAATCTATTAATAACCGCTTAAAGGAAAGTAATAAACTTCGCACTCCTTATTCTTCTCTTTGGGTGAAAACATTTGAAGTCTCAAGAAAACTTAGGTGAATTGATCAAGGTCTGTAATCAACTGCAGACTATCCAAGATTTAAAATCTGAAAGTGGAGAATTATCAGAACAATTGTCTGAAAAGGAAGACCAACTAAAATCAAAATATCGTGTTTTGAGTAAAAGTGTCGATGAGAATCTTAAAGAGGTCTCAGCTAAAAGAAGAGAACCGGGTGAGATAAAGACCCTGAATTCGAAAAAAGATACTTATTTTATCACTGACATGGAGGGGTTTATCGATACCTACGAAGATAAGATGCTCGATCTTTTCGACATCGAAGAGAGCATGGTCGGTAAAAGGTTTTCTGAGCTGTTAAATGAAGAAGGTAGTGCGGAAGAAATACTGAACAAAATTACTAAAAGTGGATTGTGGACTGGTCAATTAGGGATAAAAGATGAACTCTATCCAGAGGAAATAAAAGCTACCGTGAATATCTTATCTGAGGACGAAACTGATGATCGGATTTTATTCGTCCTGCATGACATCTTTGGGAGGTCGGAAATTCAATACAAGAGATTTAAAGAGGAAATAGTAAGATCATTGACCAACTCAGAAAATCCGATGAACGTTATAGAAGATCTAGTCAATAAAATAAAGGATTTTTCCGGGGCCGATGCAGTGGGTATGAGACTTAAAGAAGGAGAAGATTATCCATACTATGAAACGAAGGGTTTTTCTAAAAGATTTGTGCAGCTTGAACGTTCTCTTTGTGAGAGAGATGAAGATGAAGAAATAATTAGGAATGCTGAAGGCAATCCCGTTCTCGAATGTATGTGTGGAAATGTCATCAGAGGTAGAACCGATCCTGAACAGCCTTTCTTTACAGGCAATGGAAGTTTTCACACTGATAGTACGACTGAATTGCTCTCAAGCTCGTCTGAAGAAGACAGGCAGTCCAGAACTAGAGATCGGTGTCATGGAGAGGGTTATGAGTCGGTGGTCTTGGTCCCGATACCTTATAAAGACGAAAATATAGGTCTTCTTCAGTTGAACGACGAAGAGAGAAAATATTTCGATGATGAATTGGTGCATTATCTTGAAGATATCACCGATAGGATCGGAAATGTGATCGGCCGCTTTATCAGGGGGGAAGAAATAATAGATGAACTTTCGGAGAAAACAATAGAGGATGCAGGGATTTGGCAGGGGCTAGTAGAGACGACCCCGGTAGGAGTTATGATTGTAAATCCAGATGGAAAGATAGAATATGCCAATAAACAGGCCGAAAAAGTGATGAGGGCGCCGAAAGACCAGATCATCGGAAGAAAATATGATGGACCCAAGTGGAAGATAAAGGATATGCAGGGAGGAGAATTCTCTAAAGAAAGGCTTCCTTTTAAGCTTGCAAAATCTACCGGTGAAGAGGTTCAAGATGTAAGGTTTTCTATCGAAAGATCAGATAATGAAAGAATATATTTGTCTGTCAACGCTAGACCGATATTTGGTTCAGAAAACAATTTGAAGCACGTTATAACAACTTTTGAGGATATAACTGAAGATATCAAATACCAAAGAAAATCCAATCTGATCAAGGATTTGTTAACGACGACTATAAACATCAATATGGAGATTGACAAGTTAGAGGAACCAGATGAGTTTTTAAATATGGTCTGTAATGAACTTCAAGTCAATCTGGACTATCTCGATGTTAGAACATATCTAAAAGACGAAGATGATGTTTTAAAACCGGTAACGCATACCGGGGAGCACGATCTAAAAAAAATCGAGTTTGATTTCCAAGATCTTCAAAAAGCTCCCGATTGTATCCAAAAATGTGTGAATGAGGAAGAGATATTGAAGTTAGGATACGATGATTCAGTCTGTATCGATTGCGAGTATTGCTCTTATCCCGATGAGCATAGGACTGTTTTATTTCCTATATTGAATGGAGAGAAGATCAGAGGCATACTTGATATAAAATTATCTGAAGAGAGATTTTTATACGATGAGGAAAAAAAGATCTTATCTAATCTAGTGAACGATATATCTTATGCTATTCTAGAACAAAAAAGACAGCAGGAGTTGAAGGAGAGCAAGGAGAGATATCATAGACTAGTTGAAAATCTAAACTCCGGCGTAGTTATATATGAGGTAGTAGATGATGGTGAAGATTTCATCTTCAAGGATATCAATGAGGCGGCCGAAAGGATAGATAGGGTGGAAAAGGAGAATATTGTAGGAAAAAGTCTGTATGAAGTCTTTCCGAATGTGGATGAATTTGGTTTGGATGAAGTACTTAAAAAAGTATATAAAAGCGGTGAAAGTGAAAACCACCCCGTTAAAAAATATAAGGATGAAGATAGAAAGGGGTGGAGAGAGAACTATGTTTTCAAACTGCCTTCTGAAGAAGTGGCTGCCGTATACGATGACGTGAGTGAAAGGGAAAAGACGAAAAGAGAATTGGAAAAGAGTAAAAATAGATTCGAAAGCTTATTTTATAATTCACCTGTAGCTCTCAGAGAAGAGGATCACAGTGAGGTAAAGAAAAAGTTAGATCAGTTAAGAGAAAAGGGAGTCGACGATATTGAAAAGTATCTAGATGAAAATGAAGATTTTGTAAAGGAATGTATTAAAGCGGTTAAGGTATTGGATGTCAATGATAAAACGTTAGAGATGTACGGGGCAGAAAATAAACAAGAGATTTTGAACAATTTAAAAAACATCATTTCGAAAAAGTCCGAAGAGAATTTTAAAAGAGTACTAGTAAAAATATCAAACGGAGAGACTTTCCTTAAAAAAGAAGATATAAATTATACTTTAGACGGAGAGAAGATAAATCTTTTAGTTACCTGGAGGGTAGTGCCGAGATATGAAGATGACTACAGCAAAGTTCTCGTTTCGTATATCAATATTAGTGAAACTAAAGAAGCACAAGAAAGGTATGAAGATCTGTACAAAAATATGAACGAGGGTATGGCTCTGCATGAAATCATATACGATGAGGATGGTAAGGCAGTGGATTACGAAATAAAAGACGTAAATCCAGGGTTTGAATCTATATTAGATCAGGATAGAAAAAACACTGTTGGGAAAAAAGCTAGCGAATTATATGATACAGATTCATCACCCTATTTAGAGAGATATGAAAAGGTGGTTGAAACAGGGGAAAGTGAAGTTTTTGAAACCTACTTTGAACCTTTAGAAAAGCACTTTCAGATAAGCGCCTTTAAAACTTCTAAGGATAGATTTGCTACTGTATTTCAAGATATCACCGAAAGAAAGAAAGTATTAGAGGAGATAAAGGAAACTAAAAATAAATATATTGAAATATTTGAAAAATTCGGCGTTCCTTCGGCGATAATAGATGATGAATTAAATATCTCAATAGCTAATGAGGGCTTTTGTGATCTCCTAAGTGATACTAAAGAACGTATCGAAGGGAATAAAATCACAAAGTACTTTGAAGAAGCTGAAAAAGATAAAATAAGAGAGTACCATCGAAGTAGAAACATAGATGGGAATTCAGAATATGATAATCTCAGATCGACTATCAAAGACAAATACAACAACAGAAAAGACATCCTTCTCTCTTTTTCCGGCTTAAAAAACACTGATGAATATATAATCTCATTTTTCGATGTAGCCGAAAAAGAAAGACTCACTGAACAAATAAGAACTTTGGAAGATCGTTTGGAGAACCTTGAATCTGAGGAGGTATTTGAAAGATTCAAGGGTCTAATTAGCGAGGAAACTTTATCCGAAGATATCAAAAATATTTGTTTGGAAGAATTAGTCTTATTGGTAATCGCTTATAACGGTGAAACAAGCGGTAAGCAACTGATGGAACTGTTGGAAGAAAATATAAATCTAGAATTGAGCTCAGGCTCTATGTATCCTCTGCTTCACAAACTAGAGGATAGAGGATTACTGGAAAAACACGAATATGTCAAATCCAAGAAATATGAGATAAACGAAGACTCGGAAGCTTTAGAATTTATAAAAAAGAAAATGCATAACATCTTGAATATACTTTTGATGATGAAATTTATCTATGATAATTTGGAGGAAGCTCAAACATAAAATTCTTCTAACAGAGTCCTATATCGAGATTCGATATCGGTCTCGATATTCCAAGAAGTTTATTATCTTATAAAGTGGGTTGTTTTTTCAAAGCGGGTGTCATGAGCATGGAATCTTTGGAAAGGGAAAAAATTGAAGAAAAACTGGAGGAGTGTAGGGAAGAAAAGGATAGATACGAGGCTGAATTATATGAGTTGGAAGAAAAAATAGAAAGACTAGAAAGAAGACTAAAGGATGAAGAAGAGAGAGTCGATAAAGAGGGGTTTATATCGAATCAGGTGATGATTAATCAGGGTACTATAAATAGTAAATTAAGGATGAGAAATCAGCTGAAGAGATAAATTTTCCTGATAAATAATTGAATAGTTTATCTTTGATATCTCAAAATTAGATTATTTAATTATCTCATAAATTTTCTTTTAGATATAACTACGTAAACTTTAATAAACAGTTTAGAAGATAAGTTATATCACAGCAATTATAATCTGAGGTTTTAATTATGAATATGGAAAGGAAGAGTTTTTTAAATTCAAGATGAGGTGGTATTAATGATGGAAGTTATTTGGAACCTGATCCGCTTGTCTATCTATGCACTCGTTTTTATGGGGCTATCCTATCTGGTATTTAAAAGGACATTGACGTTCGTGGTTCTGGTTTGGGTTTATTTTGTAGCTGCCTCTTTCGCCTTCTTCGGTATAACTTTTGTTGATTATTCAGGGCTGAGAAGACTAGCAATCTTTATCCCGATAACCATTGTCTATGCATATATTTCTAGTCTATACATTGAGCGTTTCATCACTAGCAAAGTCAAAATGGTTAAAAAAGAGGCTGATAGACTCGCTGAGGGTGATTTCAGCCATGAAATGGATGTCAAAGAATCCGAACTAGGGGGTATGTTGGATTCCGACAACGAACTGATGAAGATGATCGCTTCATTCAAAAAGATGAAAAATAACATGAAAGGTTCATTCCAAGGGATCAGTAAATCAATGGAAGAACTCTCAAAAGGAAATCTGAACGCGAGAGTCGATACCTCTGATCTTTCTGGAAGGTATGAAGAGATCGCAGAAAATATCAACCAAAGTATGGAAGAGATGACGGCAACGCTCGAACGAGTTTCAGACGAATTGGAAGATATCGCAAATGGCCAGACCGGAGAGAAAATGGAAGAAGACTTCAAAGGCGAGTTCAATGAGATGAAAGTCTCCATTAACAGTATATTGGATACCATAAGTGACTTTGTAGAAGAGGTCGGTGTATTACTCGAATTGAGCGATAGGGGTGAACTCCACAGAAGAGTGGACAGTGAAAAATTCAATGGTGTTTGGAGAAAGATATTGAGAGGAAATAACGAAGTCATCGAACAGATCGAAGAGCCCATAAAAGAGGTCAGCGAAAGGTTGGAAGAACTATCTAAAGGAGAAATGCCTGAAAAGATAGAGGCTGACTATGATGGTGATTATAAAAGACTTCAAGAATCGATCAATAGAACCATCGATACCATTCAACACTTCTCTGAAGATATGGAGGAGTTAAAAAATGCGGCGGCTAAAGGAAAACTAGATACCAGCATAGATGAAGAAGGTTATGAAGGTATCTGGAAGGAAATACTCCACACCAACAATGAGATACTAGCCGAAGTTAATAGACCACTTGAATCTATCGGCAACGTAATGGACAAGATGGCCCGAGGTATGGTTGATGAGGATCTTGACACATCTGAGCTCGAGGGCAAATATTTAGAGATAGCTCAGTCTGTCAACAATTCTTTGCAAGCAACTAGAGAATCGATGGAGAAAGTTGCAAAACTGATTAACGGTCTAGCGGAAGGCGATCTAACTGTAGAAGTCGATGCGTCCGAACTCGAGGGGGCTTACGAAAAGATGACAAAAACCGCACAGGACGGCGTCAAAAAGACGAGAGAAGCCTTGTCCGAAGTTCAAAACGTATCTTTTGATGTCGATAACGCTTCTGAACAGATAGCCGCCTCTTCAGAAGAGATGAGCTCTACTTCTGAAAACGTTTCTGGGTCCGTTCAGAATATATCAGAAGGGACTTCTCAACAGGCGAGGATGACCGAAGAACTGGAACAAAAGGTAGACAACATCTCGGCCAATATGGAAAATACATCCTCCTCAGTAGAAGATATAGCGGCCTCAGCGGAAGAAGTAGCCAGCCAAACTGAAGAAGGTGCGGAACATGCAACGATGGCGAGGGACGAAGTAGAAAATTTACAGGAAAGACTGGAAGAAACTAAAAAGAAAGCGTTCGAATTGGATGAACAATCCGACCGGATAGGAGAAGTCATACAGACCATCTCTGACATAGCTGAACAGACCGATCTATTAGCTCTCAACGCTTCGATAGAAGCGGCGAGAGCCGGAGAGCACGGCGAAGGATTCGCCGTTGTAGCGGACTCAGTGAGGGAGTTAGCTGAAGAAACGCAGGAAGAGACGGAAAATATAAAGGAAATGATCGAAAAGACTCAGGTAAACGCTTCAGACGTTGTCGAAGGTGTAAAAGACGTGACAGAGAGGTCTCACACAGTCAACGAAGTCACAGAAAAAAATTTGAATTCGCTAGAAGAGATACGAGAGGCAACTGATACAGTTTCTACCTCGATTCAAGACGTTTCTGGAGCGGTAGAAGACGTGTCTAAAGATCTACAAGAGGCCTCAGAAAAGATCCAGAATATAGCCGAGATAGCCGACAAGAACTCAAATGAAGCCGAGTCTTCAGCCGCGGCTGCAGAAGAACAAAACGCCTCTGTGGAGGAACTTTCTAGCTCAGCTCAGCAGTTAGATAATCTATCGGAGAAACTTTCTAATATGGTGAAGGAATTTAAGATAGATGAGAGTTGAGGTGTTTCTATGGGTATAAGAGAAAAGATAGCTTCGGAGGACTCGATCCAGATAGTTATATTTAGGATAGGTGACGATTATCTTTCATGTCCTATTTCACAAGTTAGAGAGATAATCCAATTGGAGGAAGTGACTCCCGTTCCGTCCACTCCAGAAACTATCAAAGGTATAATCAACAGAAGGGGAGAGATCATAACGGTGATAAACTTACCCAAAGTATTGGGGCTCGATATCGAATTATCCGAGGAGGAATCTCAATTGATGATCCTTTATGGCGAGGTCGAGAATATAGGGGTCATGACTTCTGAGGTTACGGAAATCCCGACGGTTGAAACGGATGAAATAGAACCTCCTTCAGATGCATTAGAGAGTCCGGTCAACGAGGAATATCTCGAAGGTATAGTCAAACATGAAGATAGATTGGTTTTACTGACTGACCTCTTAAGTATGGTTAAAAATCTGTCAGAAAAGGGCTTAGAAAAGGCTCAGCAATTCGGCGATCAACAATCTCTATAGCTCAACAAAAGTTCTTCAAGGCGCTAAAGATCCCTTTTTCTTTTTTATTTCTAACTCTCAAAGAATTCTATAAAGAAAGCTGTTAAAGAATCGCTGGGTATCAGGATATATCTTCCGTCGATGCCCACGTCCTTGGCTTTCAGACGGATATCGGCTATCAAAGAGTGTTCGGAACTTTCGTCTCTATTTATAAATTCACCGTATCCCATCCCGTCCTCGCCGTGCGTCACTTGAGGAGTATCGAACATTATCTCGGTATTGAAATGATCCGCCACCTGGCTGAGGAAATTGCCGATAACTATATTTCCCGATTCGGTAAGAGCATCTATCTCTTCTTCATCGAAATTTTCGATCTCATGATCTTCGTCTCTCATCATTAATAAATTAGTTAGTTTTTTAGCACTCTCCTCGTCCATAGTAAAAAGCGCGAATCCATTTTCCCCTTCTTCTAGTAAGGAATAAACGATCACGTCCAAGTTATCCTCCATTTCATCATTTTTCGATTGAAATTCGATCGAATCTTTATGGAAATCGATTATATCTGTTTCCACGGGCTGACCGATCATCATAGAGAGTGAATCGCTCACTCTTTCTCCTGCCTCCTCTAGTATATCTTTCAATTGGGTTTTATGGGTTTTATCGAACTCCATTATTCTCACTTGTTAACATTCACACGAAATTTACGGTATTTATACCTTTTTTGAAAAATGGGCTTTGAACTTAAGACAAATAAGTTTTAAATTTTGACAACTACTTCCATCGACATGGACCCCACTCTAAATCTCACGGTTCTAGCCTTATCTCCCCCGGTGTCTCTTCCAGCGATATTTATTCCCTGTTTTTCAAGTTCATTTACTACTGCTTCGACATTTTTCTCCCCCACCGCTCCTTTAGATTTGAATGAAAACATCTGAGCACCTCCTGCTATCTTAGCTTCTAGATTTCTTTTCCTACCCCCTAATTCGCTGATCTTCCTCTTTAATCTCCGCACCGCTCTATCTGCATACATGGCGGGTTTTTCTTTCTTCTCTTTATCTCCTTCAGCGACTAGAACATGAGCTAATCCGCCCACTTCGTTATCTTCATCATAAATAGCTAAAGCTACACAGGAACCCAAGGATCTCGCGACCATCGTGGCACTTCCACGACTGACTTCTAATTGACCGATACCGACTTCTACTTCATCTTTTCTATCCATCCTTATCTCTAGATTGAATTTTTATTCACGAAAGGTGTTCTATAAAGCTATTGGTCAGTTCATCGCTTGGAATCAATAGATACTTCCCTTCTATTCCTTCCCCCTCAGCGATGAATTTGACATCGGCTATAATAGCATCTTCCAGCATCGCAGTGTATCCAACGACATCATTAAAATAGACTCCGACCATATCGTGGATTACTTCCGGAGGTGAATGCATTATCGAGGTATTAAAATAATCACTGACTTCGCCCAAAAAATTCCCAATAACTATGTTACCAACTTCTTTAACGGCACTCTTTTCGGCTTCCCCGAAATCACCGAATTTTTCATCTTTATCTCTATCCATCAATATATTTGCCATCCTTCTAGCACTTTCATCGTAGAGGATGAAAAGCGTCAACCCCTCGTTTCCTTGTTCTAACTCGGAGTAGACGATCATGGCCATCTTTTCTTTTTCTATCTCTTTTTCGTAAAGTTCAAAGGCATCGGAATTCAAGTTATTTATTTCGGCTTTCACGTTGGAACCTATCATCATAGAAATAGATTCCGCTGATTTTTTACCGGCGGTTTCAAGGACACCCTTTATTATACTTAAACTATCCTCGTCTAACTCGCTGGAATTAGTCATATCATAATAGTTATTTGAGACACTATATATTCATTTTGCCTTGATTCGAAATTTGACGCAAATCAAAATCTTAAGGACATTAACTTCCTATCATCTCATCCTAGTGCCATCTTCTAGAATCACGGTTTCTGTCGACCCGCTCATCTTGACCACCCGCTGAAGATTTTCAGCATATTTTTCTCCCGTAGATTTCAAAAGTTCTTCTATATGATCCGATAGGAACTCCCCTGATTCCACCACCGTTTCCTCGTACTTCCATTTCTTCGAATCTCCTTTGCCGAAGGCGACATAGAAACCGTAAGCGATGGATTTCAATCTAGTGTCGGATATACTCTGATCCTCTATCTCGTTTACAGCTTCCTCTTCCCCTTTTACCTTATATGTTCTGGCTATGTCGTCCGTAAATTTGGCCTCGGAAGGCAGTTCTTTAAACTTGGGAAGCGTGTCGAGTTCCTCCTTCTTTTTCTTTTTTTCGTTCAGTTCTCTAAGTTTCTCCCTTGGTCTAAGATCTTTATCTAAGATCTCTTTGATTGCATCTTTGTCCTCTAATACCGATTTCAAAACAGGGCCTCTGTAGTCTTCCCAGTACTCTTCTAAAAATTCATTCACGGTCCCCTCATCGAGAACGCCCCCTCTGGTTTTTTTTATCAAAGTCACTAGAGGCGGTCTCTCCCATGATTCGTGATCGATATCTTTTAAGAAGGATTTTGCCTCCCTTCCGTAACAGACGTCCCCTATTATGAAGAGATTACCTCTGCTTTTCAGGACATCTCTCGCCTCTTTTGAATATTGATGGATAAATTCTCTATCGTTCAACCCATCAAGATATTTTTCCCCGAGATCCTGAGAGACCGAGATATCCTCGCTTAACCTACAATGATCGCAATCTCCTTCACACCTCATGCCAATAGCAGCGTCTATGGAAAAGGACTTTGAATTATCTTCGGAAAGCATCCTTTCGGTAAGTCTTTGGAATAAATTGATTGAATCCTCAGCACAATCTTCGCAGATAGAGAAGAGTTTACCCGCGCTCTCCCATCTTAGTTCCAGTCTACTTCTCTCTTTATCCTCCCTATCGTGTCCACATGTATACATATCTCCATCCATTTCGAAATCATATGGAGTTCTTTCTATGGCCTCCACGACGAAATCTTCTGGAGGTATGTCTTCTTTTCCGCTGCATATGATTTCGTCGCTCATAGAATAGAAGTAATATCCTTTTTCCGATTCCTTACTGAACGCTATCAATCTTTTTTTAGGATCCTCAAAATGCTGAATGCCTATCAATCTTTTTTTATCGGTCTTCCCCAACTTCGCATACGCGATCTCCCCCTCTGGGGTTTTTGCCGTAGTTACCTGGTCGGCTTCTTCCTGGATTCCAAACAGGATCGTAGCCGCCACAGCTTTGGAAAGCTCCGTGCCTCGTTTTGCGTATTTCTTTAATTTCGTTTCATCATCAGAATATTTCTTTATTTTTTTGATCTTCTTTTCGGATCTGCTGAATTTACAAAAAAGACAATCGTCTCCACAGGCAGGTATGACTTGCATAGGATCGTCGGCTAGTTTCCTGGCGTTCTCGATCAGGTTCTTTTTCTGGATTTTACTGGCTTTTCTGGGTCCTCTTCTCAGTCTCATTTGACTGTGATAACTGACTCCTATTAATAAAAGTTATGAGTCGTTAGCTCTCTTTGTCAGTCAGAAAAATATAGTCCTGTCGGCTCTTTTGCATATTCTTTAGCTTTTTTGGCTTTGACGATCTCTTTAGCGACGGCTCTTTTCCTCGGCAGCCTTTTAGGGCTTTTGATCCCTTCCTCCCGCGCCATTTCGTTTAGTTCTTTTCTGGTGTTTTCATCCACCAGCTTTTCGATCTTATCTTCGTCGGTTTCTGCCATCTTATCGTTATAACCCATTGTTTTTACGTTATTTTATTTTTATGAATTGTATACTACTTTTCCTCCTTCGTAAGGGGAAAAAATTTAACGATGCGTTCTCTACCATTAGGTGGTACGATGAGAAAGATCTGGACCGAAAAGTATAGACCAGAGAATTTGGAAGGAGTATACGGCCAGCAGAAGGTCATAGAGAGGCTGAAGGCTTATGTGAGGAAGAAAAGTATGCCTCATCTACTGTTCGCTGGTCCTGCGGGTACTGGAAAGACCACTTCCGCTATAGCACTTTCTAAAGAGATGTACGGAGAAGATTGGAGGTCTAACTTTTTCGAATTGAACGCCTCGGACGAAAGAGGTATAGATGTTATCAGAAACAAGATAAAAGAATATGCGAAGACTACCACAGTCAGTGATATAGGATTCAAGATAATCTTCATGGATGAAGCCGATTCTCTAACGCCAGAAGCCCAAGCTGCCCTCAGAAGGACCATGGAAAAGTATTCTCATAATTGTCGCTTCATCTTATCCTGCAATTATTCTTCCAAGATAATAGATCCTATACAATCGAGATGCGCCGTTTTCAGATTCAGAACTTTAGTTGACGAAGACGTTGAGGAATGGATAGAACATATTTCGGATAAAGAAGATCTGGAAGTCTCACGAGATGCTAAAGATCTGTTAATCAACGTGGTAGGAGGAGACTTGAGGAGGATAACTAATCTACTGCAGATAGCGGCCTCTACAACTTCGGAGATAACCGAAAAGATAGTCAGAGAGAGCGCAAATATCGCTAGACCCGAAGATATCAGAGAACTTCTCAAAAACGCTGCTGAGGGCGATTTCATGAAAGCTAAAAACAGATTAGATGAATTGATGGTAGAAAACGGACTCTCCGGAGAGGATGTGATCAAGCAGATACACGACGAGATCTATGAAGTCCCTATAAATAATAAGAAAAAGATGGAATTGGTCGATAGGATAGGTGAGACCGAATTCAGACTCGTCGAGGGATCCGACGAAAAGATCCAACTAGAAGCGCTGCTGGCCGATATATCCATAGAAAGTTGAGTTTACTCACCCATCAACTTGACTATCACTTCTCTTTCTCTAGATTTTACGTCCATATCGCAAAATATTATTTGCTGCCATGTACCCAACTCGAGCTTTCCGTCGGTGATAGGAGCGGTGAAGGATTGCCCGATAAAAGATGCTCTTATGTGGGAGTGGCCGTTTCCGTCGTGCCACTTCTCGTGGTGTTTGTAGTAAATATCTTCAGGGAATAACCTGTCGAAAGCTTCAGAGATATCATGTACCAGTCCAGACTCGTATTCTATCGTAGTTATCGCAGCGGTAGAACCCGCGACAAAAAAGGTCGCCGTTCCCTCTTCTATACCGCTTTCCTTCACTATCTTTTTTCCTTTTTCAGTTATATTTTTTATATCTAACTCACTTTCGGTCCTGACCTTGAATCTTTTATCTTCTACGGACATATTGATAAGAAATGTAAAGAGATTAATGCTAATTTCGGTCGTAAACGAGTCTATCTCATCTTTACCGGATATCTTCCGCCTCTTGCATGATCTTCTTCACTCTTTCTCTAGATACGGGATTCGATATAGAGCCGTTCATCTTCAGATATGTTCCGATGATAGCTCCATCGGAGTGAGGTAATAAGTCGGAGATGTTCTCAAGATCAAGTCCCGATCCGATCAATACAGGTCTATCTATCACATCTTGAACACTTTCGAGCTGTTCTTTTCTAACGGCTTCACCTGTCCGATCTCCGCTCACGATCACACCGTCGGCTAGCCCTCTCTCCGTGGCCTCTAAGGCCTCTATCTCGATATCTTTTGGGTATATCTTCTTTCCGTGTTTGACCTGTATATCCGCCAAGATATCGCACGAGACGTCGTGTTCCGTTTTGAATCTCTGTATCTCGGCGGCTTTTCCTTCGATCAAACCTTCACAGGTCGAATCCATTCCCGTATATACGTTCACTCTGATAAAATCTAACTCTAGAACCTTGGAAATAGATAGAGCCGCTTTCCAGTCATTTCTCAACACATTTACCCCGGTAGGGAGGTCTACTGAATTTTTTATCTCGTCCACCACTCTAGTGAAAGCTGAGACGGGTAATTTTCCTATCGATCTTTTAAAGGGTTTGTCTCCAAAATTTTCTATTATCAGACCATCGATGCCTCCCTTTTCTAGATCTTTAGCATCCTCTAAAGCTCTAGTTAATACGGTATCCATATCATCGAAATCTGGACTGCCCGGCAGCGGTTCCATGTGCACTACGCCTATGATCGGTTTATCACGGTTGAAGTCCAACATGGTATCGAGAAACCTTATTACCGCTTATATAGCTTTTGAGATTTTCCTGCTTTAAAAAAGTCTCTAATGAACAGATTTAAATCTGTTCTAATTTTAACTGATGATGAGTGATGACTAGACCCTTACTGAGCCATCGTCGGCGATGATGAAGATTTTGAGTACTGACTTACGGCTCTATAGTTTCAGCATCTTCGGTATCGAAGGGCTCAAGAGTCATCAGGAAAAAGCCCATCCATACTATAAAGAAAACAGAGAGCAGTATATGGTCTGGTTTATAGAGATGATTGATCAATATTCCTCCGACAGGCAACACCACTGAGATAAGTATGTATATGAATATCCTCATGTTTGAACGTTCTCGAGCCATCGCGGTTGGAAGAATATTGAGAGATAAAAAGTTTTTGGCTCTCGAAAAACGTGAGGAGTGTAGAGGATTACTCAAAACATAAGGAAAAAATACAAATTTAATAGCCTCATATCTTAAAAACGGAGTTCGAACTTCATGAAAGAGAAAGAGTGGGTCCGATGGAAAGAGATAGAAAAGGCTATCGATGAAAAGGTCGAGAAGATCAGGGAACAAGAGGAAGATATCGAAGATCCGGTCACGATGTCTTTTTTACAGGTTCATGAGGAGATATTACATAAGATGAAAGACGATCTTAAAGAGCTCAAAACATCAGACCCTTGAGTGATCTTAAATTTTAAATTATAGCTGTTTTATCTTTTTCTGTGGAAAGGGTTAAATACCTCCTTGTATAATGGACTTAATCCAGAGCGATTAAGATTGATGATTTATTGCTACCACAAGTGGGGCGATGCAAAAAGTTAAATACATGTCCCCTTGTGGGAAAAAAACGCTTTAGATGGGGATTCAAGAAACCCGGAGCCGGTCGCTCCGAGATCTCTTGAGTCCGACAGACGTATAATGAAAGGTGTAATTTATCCACCCGCCGTGCAGGGTATTCACTATTGGATTCAACCAACTTTGCGTAACTGACGAATTCCGTCAATTCGTTGTACTTCCTTTACTCAATTCCGGTTGATCCTGCCGGCGGCCACTGCTATTGGGGTTTGATTAAGACATGCGAGTTGAGGGTGCCTTGCGCGCCCAGCGAACGGCTCAGTAACACGTGGATAATCTACCCTTGGGTGGGGTATAACCTCGGGAAACTGAGGACAATACTCCATAGATCTCGGAGGCTGGAATGCGCCGAGATCGAAAGCATCTGCGCCCAAGGATGAGTCTGCGGCCTATCAGGTAGTAGTGGGTGTAACGGACCCACTAGCCAATGACGGGTACGGGCCTTGAGAGGGGGAGCCCGGAGATGGGATCTGAGACACGATCCCAGACCCTACGGGGTGCAGCAGTTGCGAAACCTTCACACTGTGGGAAACCACGATGAGGGGATTCCAAGTGCCAACACCCAGTGTTGGCTTTTCACCTGTTTAAAGTGCAGTTGGAATAAGGGCCGGGTAAGACGGGTGCCAGCCGCCGCGGTAACACCCGCGGCCCGAGTGGTGGCCATTTTTATTGAGCTTAAAGCGTCCGTAGCCGGTCTGGTAAATCTCTGGGTAAATCGGACGGCTCAACCGTTCGAATTCCAGAGAAACTGCTAGACTTGGGGCCGGGAGAGGCCAGAGGTACTCCTGGGGTAGAAGTAAAATTCTGTAATCCTAGGAGGACCACCAGTGGCGAAAGCGTCTGGCTAGAACGGACCCGACGGTGAGGGACGAAGCCCTGGGGCGCGAACCGGATTAGATACCCGGGTAGTCCAGGGTGTAAACTATGTGGGTTTGGTGTCGGGAGTCTTACGCGGGCATCCGGTGCCGTAGATAAATTGTTAAGCCCACCGCTTGGGAAGTACGGTCGCAAGACTGAAACTTAAAGGAATTGGCGGGGGAGCACCGCAACCGGAGGAGCGTGCGGTTCAATTGGATTCAACGCCGGAAAACTCACCGGGGGCGACGGACGAATGTGGGCCAAGTTGACGACTTTGCCTGAATGTCCGAGAGGTGGTGCATGGCCGTCATCAGTTCGTACCGTAAGGCGTTCTGTTAAGTCAGATAACGAACGAGACCCTCGCCCCTAGTTACTACCCCATTCGCTAGAATGAGCGCACACTAGGGGGACCGCTGGCGCTAAGTCAGAGGAAGGTGAGGTCTACGGTAGGTCAGTATGCCCCGAATCTCCCGGGCTACACGCGCGCTACAAAGGCCGAGACAATGGGTTCCAACCTCGAGAGAGGAAGGTAATCCCGAAACTCGGTCCCAGTTCGGATTGAGGGCTGTAACTCGCCCTCATGAACGCTGGATTCGGTAGTAATCGCGCCTCAAAATGGCGCGGTGAATATGCCCCTGCTCCTTGCACACACCGCCCGTCAAACCATCCGAGTTGATCCTAGATGAGGATATCCTTTTTGGGATGTTCGAATCTGGGGTCAGCAAGGAGGGTTAAGTCGTAACAAGGTATCTGTAGGGGAACCTGCAGATGGATCACCTCCTACGCAAGAATCCCGTACCGGTGGGTGGATAAACACCAATTTTCATTATACGTCTGGAAAAAATCAACCTCTCTTTTTCATTAGTGGATCTTGGCTTTTAGCTGATTTGGATCTATGTTAAAAATAACATATGCTAAAGAGAATAATAAGATTCAGACTTCTATCGCTTTATTTCAATCTCTGTTTCGAATTTTCTTCACCCAGGAGAACTACTCTACTTCTTTCCTTCTCCTGCAGTATATCCAGTCCGGTCAATTCACTGATCTTTTTAGCGAAGCCCTTAACGGTTTCATGGGATGGCATGTTTTCCAAAGACATCCGTGTTCTAGAATCGCCCACGAAAACGTAACCTTTAGCTTCTATAAAGTCGGGATCGGCCTTTTTCAAGAGCTCTGAGTATTCCGATTCCCATCCGATATTCCATCTATTCACAAGCGTGTGGCGGACAACCGTTCTTGTTTCGAGTGACCTCATGATCTCTAGACTTTCCATAAGTTTATCCCAAAGCCTTTCAGAATCGGGTATACAGAGCTTATCGTAAGTTTTTTTATCGGGCGCTGCAAGAGTAATGTAGAGCTGTGAGGGAAGAGTATCGAGTTCTGCAAGTCTTTCTAAAGCTTCAGGTCTAGTTCCATTCGTTACCAAAAAAGTGGTCATACCTCTTTTTTCATACTCTCGTATCAGCTCACCCAGCTGAGGGTACAGTGTGGGTTCGCCGGCTAGACTTATAGCTACCTGATTCGGTTCCTTAGCTTCTTCCCACATATCCCGAGAACATCTATCGTCTCCACCGAAGCCGCTAACGAGTTTTTTCTGAGCCTCTAGACTCTTTTCCACGATAGTTTCGGGATCATCGAATTCTACATTATTCTTCCCGCGATGATCTTGATATCTCCAACAGAAGAGGCAGGATTGATTACAGACATCGACGGCTGGTGACATCTGTAGACAGCGGTGGCAATCTATACCGTAAAAATCTTCTTTGTAACAGCTGCCTCCGTCTATCAATTTTTCTCCTACCCACTGACACAATTTGACTCCGCTCTCTTCTCCCGTAAGCGCGTATCCGTGTTTTCTAAGAATCTCTTTTTTTTCTTCTTTCATTTCTAAAACTCCAGCAGAGAACTTTGTCCTTCATTTTCGTCCTGCTCTTCTTCCTTTTCATCATCCGAGCTTTGCTCTTTTCGCTCTATTTCATCCTCTTCATCGGTGAAAAGAGATTGCACTTTTTTAGAACTTTTTTTCACGTTCAGAAGATAAGCGACCTCGTTTGGTTCCAAGTCTACCTCTTCAACGAATTCTTCTCTGTATTCTCGATCTTCCCTGAAAAAATAAACGAAATACGGGAAGAACTCGGAACGGATTTTTTCGGTAGTAGAATGTATTTTAGGAGCTATTTTTTCGCTGATCCTCCTTTTCATCGATCTTTCCGACTTCGATCTACTCATCTTTCTTATCCACGTCGGAAAAGCGTATTTGGTCCATCCTTCGTGTCGATGGTTTTTAGCGGAAGATACACCCGCAGTCATAAGGTCCGACGCATAGTTCCACAGCCTATAGTTCTGTCTGCTTCGTACTCTTCCGAGATAAACGTCCGCTCTAGCGAGCCATTCATAACCCGAGTAAAGCTCCATGCTGTCTTCATATTCTCTGGGTAGATTTTCATCTATCCACGTTATAAGATCGGTAGGTTCTTCATTCAGATATCGAACGCTTTTTCTTGCCTGTAATGGGTTCCTGTTCTGCAATATTTTTTTCAACGTGGGGAATATCTCAGCTTCTTTATTCCTGCTTCCCAAAACAGAAAGGTCTTCCTGAGTGATCTTATTCTTCCCCGAAGCTACACTTTCAAGGTCTCTTATCGCAGACCTGACGTCACCTTCTGAATTATCTGCTATAGAATCGAGCACTTGTCGTCTACACTCTATGTTCTCTTCTTTGCATATGTCTCTCAATAGAACTATGATGTCCCTCTTTTCAACGGGCTCAAAATCTATCTTTTTACATAAACTTTTCAACTCGTCTGAGCGGCTCGTCAAATCGTAGTAGTCGTTGGCTATGAGGATGACCGGCTGTTCCGTCTTCTTGATAGTAGATTTGACCTCGCTTATACCTCCTCTATCTTCAGATCCGAAGATATTGTCGGCTTCATCTATGATCAAAAGGGTCCTTTTTCCTTCTTTATATGGGGTGAAACCTCCCGACTCCGAAAAGGTATCGTCTACCGCGCTCCTCCCAACGAATTTTTTTATAGATTCCTTGTTCCTCTGATCCGAGGCGTTCATCTCTATGGCTTCCCAACCCATGGTATTCGCCAGGGCGAGAGCGGAGGAGGTCTTTCCGATTCCTGGTTTTCCGGCGAGGATAACCGCCTTTTTGGAAGGCTTCCCCGAGACCCATTTACTACCCCAGTTTTTCAGTTCTCTCCTAGCTTCCTTGTTTCCGACGACTTGGGAGAGATCATCCGGCCTGTATTTTTCAGTCCAATCTTCGTGGCTCATGCTGTATCGGCTGTTCTTAGATTTAGCACTCATCAACCAGTGAATGAAATCCGTCCTTATTTTAAATTATTCCCTGGCAGCTCCAACGGCCGCTACGGCTATTCCAAAACCTACTAAGCCGTAGAATATGTAATCGATAGTTGTTTTCGATTTGATATCGTCTTTAGAGTTAGCCTGCCAGTAACTCGTCAGTACCCCTTCTTTTAAGGCTAAATTGACGTAGACTGAGTCCCCTTCAGAATATTGTATCTGAGAGGATCCTTTTACGATAAATGTGAAATTACCGTCTAGTTCCACAAGTACAGTATCCTCCAAACCGAGGTCCTCTGCCCAACTCGGTAGATCTGTTCCCTCTAAATCGGTTATCGTTCCATACACTTTGACCTTATCTCCTTTCCCGTATCCTTTGTAACCCTGGTCGGTTCTTTTTTTTGATAGCTGTTCTCCGCTGATACCGGTCAAGGGCCAGAAAGCTATCGCTAGAAATAGACCTATTATTATAATCACTAGACCGATCGAAAATATCCTTTTGTTCATATCCTTTAAAATCCTATCTCTCTATTTATTTTTAATGCAGAATCTCTACCGAAAAAACTTTTATTTTCGATTCAATAAAAAGCTACCATGAATGAAGTAGATTATATATGGATGGATGGCGAATTTGTCGATTGGGAAGAGGCAAATATCCATGTACTCAGTCACGTGATTCATTATGGAACAGGGGTTTTCGAGGGGATAAGGGCCTACGAAAAAAATGGAAATCCTGCAGTTTTTAGATTAGACGACCATATAGATCGCTTTATCAACTCGGCCAAGATCATCAACATGGATCTAGACTACGGAAAGGAAGAGATAATAGGTATAATAGATGAACTGATACGGAAAAACGACCTGACCTCTTGTTATATCAGGCCCGTAGCTTACCGCGGATACGAAAGCCTCGGGGTGAATCCTCTCGAAAATCCGGTAGAGATGAGTATAGCTGTCTGGCCATGGGGAGAGTATCTGGGTGAAGGAGCTTTAGAAAAAGGAGTTGAAGTGCAGACTTCTTCCTGGTCGAGGCACCATCCCAATATATTCCCTACCAAAGCTAAAGCTTCGGGCAACTATCTGAATTCGGTTCTGGCGAAGATGGAAGCTCTCGAAAACGGCTATGTCGAGTCTATCATGCTGACTCCAGAAGGTTACGTGGCGGAAGGAACGGGAGAGAATCTATTTTTAGTCAGAGATGAGGAGATCTATACAGTACCATCTGCGGAAGTACTCGAAGGTATCACGAGAGATTCGATCATACAGATAGCTGAAGATCTGGGCTATGACGTGAATTTTACTCCTATAACAAGAGACCAGATATACATCTCGGATGAAGCATTCTTCACCGGTACGGCCGCAGAAGTGACTCCGATTAGAGAAGTTGACGAAAGAAAAATATCGGATGAAAAAGGCCCTATAACGGACGAGATACAGAAAACGTATCTGGAAGCGGTAAGGGGCGAGAAGAAAGAATATGATGATTGGCTATATCCCGTCGAATAGATCATAAAAGAGCTTACCGGCTAAGCGAAGATCGGATCTCAACCTGCCTATTTCAGCTTTAGGCAAACTCCATGTAATGTCTCGAAAAAAAACTCTTTTCTTTCATTTTCAACTATCTCGTAATGAGCTTCGATTTTCTCCTTTATGTTTTTTTCAGGAGCTAGGTCCGAATAACAAAGATATATCTTGCCATCGTCTTCCAAATAAAATCTACCTTTCTCTAAGAACTCGGTCACTACTTCATCTCCTTCTTTTCCTCCATCCCATCTCTCATCTTCATCTAGATATCGATCTCTAGGTAGGTAAGGGGGGTTGAATATTATGAGATCCCATCGTTCTTGTGTAACACTGGAGAACAGATCGCTTTTCTTTACCCGAAGGTTTAGATCGTTAGCCTCGACATTTTCTTTCGTATTTCTAACGGCTTTTTCGTTTTTATCTACAGAAAGAACATCACAGCCCCTAGCACTGCAGTGCAGAGAGATCATGCCGGATCCACAGCCGATCTCTAGTACTCGTTCAGATCCAGCTAATTCTATCAGGCTCAAAAGGAAATAAGAATCCTCTGAAGGTGTATAGACCTCATCGAAAACTTGGATATCGATTTCTTTATTCAGTTTCACTTTTGGACTCATCTCCGCTCAGGACCCTATTGTACTCCCCGAGATACCATGCGGCACGTGTTAATTCTCCCGCCCGAAGACTTTTTTTCGCCCTAGAGAGATCCCCTATCAATATCGCTTTTTCTCCCTCGGGTCCTTCATCTAATATTTTCTCTATATGTTCGAATTCATCATCGATAGCTTCCCTCATTTTGCTTTCGAGCAGGTCTTTTATATCTACTATTATCTCCCTGATCTTTTTCTTATCCGTGTCTTCCTGACTTGATTTTTCTAGCAGTCGTTCGAATTCTTCGGTTTCTATAAATCCTTCGATGTCTTCTATTGTTCTATGGATAGAGTACCGTCTTCTCTGCAGTAGATCATCTTTTTCAGACAGTCTTTCTACGAAATTGGAGAGTTCGACGAGATGATCAAGCGCCTTCTTGGTATCACCGCGTTCCCACCTATCCTTACACTCGGCCATCAATGCCTTAGCTCTGTTCTGACTGCTTTCGTTATCAAATTTTTCTATCTCATAAGCCAAGGAGTCCAATCTTTCTTCCAGCCTTTCATTTAACCGCTCTATCAGGGCGTTTTTTCCTTCGTCGAGTATATTTCCGGCCTCTTCGTATTCCATGTCTTTGATCTTCACTATAGCCTTCTTTAGGTACTCCTTATCGAACTGTACTTCTACCCCGCTCTCCTCTATCAAAGCCTTGAATTCCTTTACATTTTTGACTTTATCTTTTATATATTCGGATGAGTTTATTATCTCCTCTTCTTCAGAAGGAGGTAATGATTTTTCTTCCTCTAATGCTTTCTGAAGATCATCGGCCATCTCGTTCAAGTACTTATAGGTTAGATTATATTCACCTATATCGGACGCTTCCAAATAACGCTCTAATTCTTTTAGATATCTTTCTTTATCGATCAGATCTTTTCCTTCAAGGGTGTCAATTTTATCTCTTATCTCTTCTTTTAGATCGGAGATCTCTAACATATCATCTACCGTTTCGATCATCTTCTCGGAGTATTCTATACTTTCTTTCAAATCCTCCTCCTTTTTAGCCTCGGCGGATTTTTTGAGCATCCCTTTGACTTCCCCTATATCAAATTCTGTTCTTCTGATATCCGCAAGTTTTTTTCTAGCTCTGCTTATCTTTTCCTCGGCTTCCTCCTCCAACATCGATTCTTCTTTAACTGACTCTACTTCTTTTTCGAGTTCTTTCCTTAGGCTCTTAGATCTGGAAACGGCTTCTTCAAAGTTACCTTTCTCGAAGCTATCAGAGATGTCTTGAAGATCTTCTCGATACTCTTTTTTGTCGATGTACTCCCCGTACTCTTCGATCATTTCTTCGATCTTTGTAATATTGGGTCTAAAATCTAAAAGGTGGTCTCCTTTTTTCTTTAAGTTCTGTAATGTATCGAGCATCTCTTTTTCTTCCATTTGGTCTGTTTCGAATTTTTCTTTTACGTCTTGATATTCCTGCTCGAAATCTTCTATATCTAATCCCTTTTCCTCGGCTTCAGTCAGATGATCGTCGATCTGTTCCATGAGCTCCGATATCTCTTCTTCCGTGGTTTTGACCGTTTGATCTATTTTTTCCTCCACCTCGTTCAAAAGATCTTGTAGTAGTTCTTGAGATTCCGCATATTTCCCGCTTTTACAGAGCTCTTTTCCTTCTTCGTATTTTTCGTCTAGTTCCCCTAAGAAATCGTCGTGAGCGTCGATACCTTCCAACCCCATGCTCATAGTTTCAATTTTATCCATCAACTCCGAGATATTTTTTAGCTTATTTTCGTTATCTAAAATGGTAGTGACCAACTCGAAAGCTTCTTCAAAGTCATCTTCTTCAAGGGCTTTTTCCGCTTTTGAGATCTCTTCATCTATATCGATGAGGTCTTTCATCCCTGCTGAAAGTTCATCCATCAGCTTCTCGACTTTTTCGATCTTGTTCTGCAGTTCTTCCAACAGAAATTCTCTTTTCTCCTGTTTTTTCCTCTCGAATTCCATCCCATAAGAGAGATTCTTTGCTAATTTTTCTGCCGTAGAATAGTTGCCCTTATCGATCAATTCATTTATCTGGTCGATATCCTTCTTTATTTTTTCTTTCACCTTCTCGTACTCCACGTCCTCCAATCTATCTTTCACTTCAGAGATATTTTTGTTCACGGAAGATATCATCTTCTCTTTTTCGATGACCTTCTCGGCCTTTTTCAAAGCCTTTTCTGGCTCATCTTCCAATCTTTTTTCGATAGCCTCGTCGAGCAGAGAGGTGATCTCAGAGATGTCAATATCCTTCTTCACCAGGCCGTTTAAATTTTCCCGAGCCTCAGAGATCTTTTCAAAGGCTTTTTTCTCTTTCTCATCTTTTTCCCGTAATTCTTTTATCTCCTGAGCCGAGGTCGTGCTTTCTTTTTCTATTTGGTACTTGATGTTTTCAGGTAAGCCCTGTATATCGAAGGCCAGCTTGTAAGCTTTAGCCGCTTCCCGGTTCTTTCCGACTTTGAGTGAGGCCTTGGCTTTAGAATTCCATATATGGTCGAAAAAAGGATCAAGTTCTATGACCCGATTATATGATTCTAGAGCCTCTTGATCGGCACCCATGCTGTCAAGTATCGCACCCCTGATAAACCATGTCTCTGCGTCTTCATCACCATCCCATAATCTCTCTTCGACTTCGGCTAGTTTCTTCTTCGGTTCTTCAATCATACCGTGCTCGGGTACGATGACGCCTCCCCTTATTTCTATATCTTCATCACATTCTGGACAGCTCTCTTCTTCGACGCCTATCAGACTATCGCATTCAGGACATCTAAATTCATCTAAAATCTCCTCTTCCCTCTCTTCTTTTTCGTAGGACTCTTCTTTTAACTCGTGGAATATGTCCTCTGCTTTTTTTTCACCGATATGAATTATATTTTTCAGATCCGCCAGTTCTGCCTCTTTCAATTTGGATAAAGAATCATAATCTGATTCTACAAGAATACGAGCCGTTAATTTGCCGATAGAAGGAACACTTATCAAATCTTTTATAGCGTTCTCACGGGATGAGTTATCGTTTTTGGCCATTATTATCCCTCATGCCACCTGGAGATTACAATTTACCTTCCAATGTATCAACTCATTAATAACTCTTTGTGAAAAATAATAAACTTTCCTTTAAAGGTCTCCCTCCATTCCTCAGGTCAATCCCAAAATCTTTTGGTTCTAGCATACTGTATTTCTGCATCGATGATATCTTTCAAAAAATCCTCTTCTTGGCGGTGGCGTTTAGAGAGTATCCTACCCGCTTTTTGATGTCCTACCCCTCTAGCTGCTAAAGCCATCACAGCTCTTTTTTTATGAACCCTCGCGAGTTCGGCTAATTTATAATATTCCTTCAGCTGCTTTTTTTCTTCTTTATCCAGCTTTTGATCCTTCTTATCGACTATATCAGGGTCGTGATAGGGCCTTAAAGGGGCGACCATCGCAGAGCCACAGTTGGGGCATTTCGGTTTCCCAACGTCTCTCACTCTTTTTCTTCTACGGTTACCACACTTGAGACACTTCATTATCACTTTTTCGGATTCAAGACGTTCTTTAAGAGAATCTAAGACCGCTTTGCTCACTCTATCGGGGCTGAGGAACTCTTTATGTTTTTCAAGACCCGATTCTCCTATCGGGGATATCCCCCGTGTTTTGACTACCTGTATTTCTCCATCCCTTATCTCTCTCAGTATCTTTTTAGTACCCTCTATATCCATATTATCGCGGAAAGTTTTTCGGACGGCTTCTTTATAAAGCACGGTATCTTCGAAGGTATCGATTATCTTATCCATGTTTATCTTTCGCCAATCCGCATCTTTTTCGATCGCTCCAAACTTTTTTCCTACGTGAAGAAACTTCCAGTTGAAAAAGTTGGAACTCCTTAAACTTTTCTCGAGTAGCTCTGAGAGAGTCGAAGGATCAGTATCTTTTAGAACTTCCTCTATCATCTCTATATCAATCCTTCTAGGGAGATTCATCATTATCCGGTACGGGTCTGTCTGTAAGGCTATACTCTCTCCCAACCTGGCTGAAAGCATCGAAGCGAAAAGATGACCCAAAGTTTCATTGATCTTCGTCCCAAAACATGCGTTCACCACGGCGGTTTCTTTTTCCAACTCTACCACGATCTTGGAGTCGGTGGGTATCTCGTGACCCTTTTGTTCTTCGATATAGTCTTTACAGGCTTCCTTCGCATCTTCGCTGACCGGGTAATCCTTTGTGAGATTCTCCATTTTATTTTTCCTCAACCTACCTACTTCTTGAGTAACCTCAAAAGGAACGGGGATATCTTCACCGGTCCAATCGGGTATCTTACCTATGTTACCGACTTGATTTACGAGCACTTCTTCTTCTTCGAGATCGACTATCCTCCAGGCTTTTCCTTGGAGGGTTATGACTTCTCCCTCTTCTATATTGCTCGCTACAAAGCTTTCATCCAATGTTCCGATCACTGAATCGTTAGAGATGTCTCTCAGAAGATATGTCTTTTCGTCAGGTATCATAGATATATTATCATAAAAATAGTTCAGAGAGGCCCTTCTTTTTCCAATTTTCTCCTCTTCTTTCCATATCACTCTTATCTCGGCTAGCTGTTCCAGTAGTTTATCATAGGTCTCCTTCTCGAGCGATCTGAATGGATATGCCTTTTTAACGACTTTAAAAAATTTATCTGGATCTATTTCTTTTTCCGTATGAACGGTGCTTATCAACTGATTGGCGAGAACACTCAGCGGCTCTTCAGGTATCTCTGTCTTCTCTAAGTCCCTGTTTTTACCCTTTCTAGATATCACGGCCGCTTCTAGTATGTCATCGTCCGTGGTAGCGATGATCCTCCCTTTGGAGACCTCGTCTATCTTATGACCTGATCTACCTATCCTTTGGATCAATCTAGTAACTTGCCTGGGTGATTGATATTGGAGGACTAGATCCGTCTTCCCGACATCTATGCCCAACTCCATCGAGGAAGTACATATCAAGCCCTTCAAAGAGCCGTCTTTGAACCTCTTCTCCATCTCGATCCTCGAGTCTTTCGATAGAGATCCGTGGTGGACTCCGATGGGAAAATCGTCTTCGAAGGAGCCGTTTTCCTTCCATAATGTATAGGAGGAAGAGAGCGATTCGGCCGCATCCCTGGTATTGACGAAAAATAGAGTGGAGTTATGGTCCTCAATAAGATCTTTGCAAAGCCTCAATGAGGCGGCTTTTTCTATATCACACCTCATTATCTCAGAAAGTTTTTTATCGACTTTTTCTTTCGTAACGGGTTTTTCAACTTCGACATCGAGCTTTCTTTTCCCCTGCGTTTCGATGATGACACCCTCTCTATCCACGCCTGTCAAGAAATTTTTGACTTTCTGAGGCGAGCCCACGGTCGCCGAAAGGCCGACTCTTTGAAAATTTCTACGGGTCAACGCCACCAGTCTTTCAAGAGCTAAAGATAACTGACTCCCTCTTTCGTCTTCAGCGAGTTCGTTCAGCTCGTCCACGACCACGTGTTCGACATTTTCCAAGCCTTTCCTCAATTTTTTTCCTGTGAACATTATCTGTAGAGTTTCCGGAGTCGTTATCAGAACGTCTGGAGGATTTTCAGCCTGATTTCTTCTCTCTTTGCGACCGGTATCTCCATGTCTTACTCCTACCGTAAAATCCAATCTCTTGGAAAACTCTTTGACCCTTTTGATCATGTCCCTGTTTAAGGCTTTCAAGGGCGTTATGTAAAGGAGAGAGAATCCGTTGTTATTTTTTTCCAAGATATTGTCCAAAATAGGGAGTAAGGCCGCCTCAGTTTTCCCTATACCAGTTGGAGCTATAACTAATGTATTTTTACAGTCTAAAATCGGAGGGATAGCGTCCTGTTGTGGCTTGGTTTCCTCTTGAATCCCTAAATCGGTCAGTACAGAAAGGATTTCATCTGATAAGAGATCGAAGGCGCCCAATTTTACTTTCACCTATCCTGAGTTGTTAGAGGTCTGCGGTGTCGGCTTATCGCCCGGGGGTAAGGGAAGACTTTTTATCTCTAATAGCGAAGCCAATTTGTCGAGAAGTTTTTCTTTGTCTTCACCTACCAAGGCATGTTCTAAAACTTCACCAAGATTATCAACTGGGACTATTTCTATCATATCCTCGTACTTCTTTTCTATCACTATGTCTTTTTCGTTCATCTTAGGGATCAAGACTTTATCCATACCGACTTCCGCTGCGGCTTCTATCTTGGAACTGATCCCACCTACTGGAAGTACTTGTCCTCTAACGCTTAGAGACCCGGTCATGGCCACATTTTGGTCTATCGGGATATTTTCCAAGGCAGAGATAACAGCGGTCGCGATGGATATCGAAGCTGAGTCTCCTTCCACACCTTCTTGAGTCCCTATGAACTGTATATGGACATCATATTTTGAGATGTTTTCTCCGGTATATTTTTTGATGAGTGCGGATACGTTTTGAACAGCTTCAGTGGCTATCTCTCCAAGTCGTCCCGTAGCTATAACTTCGCCTTCCTCTTTAGAATGCGCTGGAGTAACTTCTGCTGCTATTGGCAAGACGACTCCAGAATATTCTGACATTCCTTGCTGGTCACCGCCCATGGCGGCTAGACCGTTGACCACGCCGGTTGCGTCGCCTTCTGTTTTGTACATGCTGTATTCCTTTTTCTTTTTGATGTGTTTGTCGGCAACCTGTTGTTCCAGTGATTTAGCCGTTGTTTTCGCATCGACCACATCTTCCGCAGTCGTCATATCGTGTCCTCTTTCCACTGCGAGATCTCCAGCTACTCTCACGAGACCTCCAAGTTCTCTTAGACGAAGCGTCAATTTTCCGCGTTCATTCGCCCTTCTTTGAGCTTCTCTGATCATCTCTTCTACCCCATCTTTGGTGAAATGAGGTATCTTTTTGTCGTCTTTTTCTATCTCCTGAGCTATGAACCTGATGAGTTTTTTACGATTTTCCTCGGTATCGTCCATCGTGTCGTTCACGTACACTTCATAACCGTAACCTCTGATCCTAGATCTTAGAGCGGGATGCATACCTCCGTGCTGTACTCCTCTTTCGTCTTTTTGTCCATATATAGAGTCAAGGTTTCCCGCTGCTACAAGTATGAAATTGGTCGGAACCGGTTCTGTTTTTACCATGGCTCCACTGCTTCTCTCACTTTGCCCGGTTATCTGGAATTCCCGTTCCTGCATAGCCGTCAGGAGGCTGTGCTGAGAGTCCAGTCCTAACATGTTCATCTCGTCTATGAATAGAACTCCGTTGTGTGCTTCGTGGATGGCGCCGACCTCGACTCTCTGATGGGGCGGAGTTTCCAATCCACCGCTCTGGAATGGGTCGTGTTTAACATCTCCGAGCAGTGCACCCGATTGAGCACCGGTAGCGTCTATGAACGGAGGTCTTTCTCCGGCTTCATTGCTTTTCAATAGTTTTGGCGTCTGCTCTTGACCATCCCCTCCAGCGATGCCGCTGGGATTGGCCCGCATGGCTATCATAAGCATAGCCGCAGCCAGTATCCCGAAAAACATTATCATAAAATTACTTTGCAATATGGAGATTATAACTGCTGCTCCCACTATTAGGGCGAGTATCATCAGCATACCCCGGTTCTTCTGTTTCTCCTTCTTTCTAGCCTTCTCTTTGTGGGCGTTTACTATCTCTTCGCCCTTCCCGGAGGGTACGGTTCTGACCTTAGGATTGTTCTCGTCCTTCTCGTTGGGGAAGCATAAGATATCTTCTAATTTTTGCTTCGGTAGAAAATCGGTCATAGCTTTAGCTATCATAGACTTACCGGTCCCAGGAGGGCCTATCAACATCACGTGCCTGTGCTGTTTAGCCGCTTTTTTGGCTACACTCACGGCTTCGTCCTGACCTATCACTTGATCGGCTAGAAGATCTGGTACTTCAACATCTTCGGTGGTGTTCACTTCTGTCTCGTCCATCCATTCTTTAAGAGGGGGAGCCTCGGCATAACTGGTCTCCTCTTCAGATGTATTTCCCCTACCTTCGTCTTCTACTGAGGAATCGTTCATCAATTACACCAGCAATAAATTGCATTTCAACTCATCAATCGGTGTGTTTATTAAACTTTTCCTTTTTTTATAAGCACGGTAACTATCCCCTCTCTGACGAACCGAGAAAAAATATTAATACTGAAGTCCACCTTTTATCTATCAATAGGGTGATATGATTGAGGACTATAACAGCTAAAGGATTGAAAAACAAGATGGAATCCGATGAGGATTTTACTTTGATCCACGTTCTTTCTAGAGAACAATTCGGAAAAGAACATATCCCGGGTTCCATAAATATACCGTTAGGGGACATCGGTAAGAGAAAAAATGAGCTGGATATGGACGAAGAGATCATCGTTTACTGCGAGAGTTTCGACTGTGAAGCCAGTCCGAAAGCTGCCGAGAAACTTGAGAAATTCGGTTTCAAAAATGTCATCGATTACGAAGGTGGGATAAAAGATTGGAAAGAAAATGGCTATTCTATAGAGTCATCAGATGATGATTAAACCTTTCGGATGGACGAGATTAGGTGATCATGATGAAAGAAGTCTCTCTCTTTAGTATCTTTTTGTACTTCGTATACTACCTGGTTTTCCCCTTGATATTCTTGATACTGCTCGGTTGGTTATGGAAAGATAAAAATTACTTGGAAGGCTCATTCGATTTTTTTACTTCCCTTCAAGACAGCGATAACCTTTTTAAAAATATAAGGAAAAAGAAAACAAGGATCAAAAAGGTTCAAACGGCGATGGTGGTCTTTTTTCTTATCTTTGTACCTACGATCGCTCTAAGTTCCGGTTCTATGACAGAAATAAACATGCACAGAGAAGAATTCTATTACACCGGTCCTTTAGGTGGCTATCTGGTAACTAGAGATCCGGTAAGAGAAACTATCGGTCCTTCTTTCAATACCGAGTGGGTGATTGAACAGATGAAAAAGGATCCTTCAGAATGGTATACGGGGCAGGTCTTGGCTCAAGTCGATCTAAAGAAGATAGGTAAAATACCCGGCCGGATGAAGGTTTACAGGATGGATTTTCGGACCAAGAACGAGATAATCATAACTTATACCTATATAAGTCCGATACCTATCACGCGGGTATTCGGTTTCAGGATTTCTTTAGACGGAGAAGAGGCAAATCTAGTGAGGAGAGGTACCGTTATCTACCCCATGGATCCCGGTAATACCGAAACTTTCGATTAGATTTAGATATCATGTCTATCTCGAAATAGATAGTTATTCGGAAGGTAGGTTTCTATTCAACTTAGGAGTCCAGACGAATTGGAATATATCGTCATATTCTCGGATCAACTCCGCTACCAACGGTTTCGAGAACCATATCTTCTCTCTATTGATTTTCTTGCGTCTAAAATCTCCCATTCCCTTGATGACTTCTCCTTCGACTTTGTTTTTGACGAAACTTTGATCGAGAGAAGGTTCATTATAAACGATGATAGGCAACTTCAATTCGTCCTTCTTGTGGATGGGTACATTTTCATCTACTTCCTCTAGATGATCCTTTTTGAAAGCATGGATTTCTCCATCTCGTTTTTTGACGGATGGATCTTTTTCATCTAATAATTTCTTGATGCTTTTCCTCTGAGAGACCATGCCCGTATTTAAACTCTGCATCTGAGAACTTATAACTTTCTTGAATCGTCCTTCTTCCATCTACATTCAAAAGATTTGACGTGATATTTAAATTTGCGTAGTAGAGAAAGTGGATATCTACCCGGCCTTTTCAAAAGTGATCTCAAATAAGACTCCACCGAGGTCCGAGTCTTTCGCTTCTATCGTCGCTCCATAATTGTTAGCGATCTCCTTGACCAGATACATTCCTAAGCCCGAGCCCGAGTTTTCTCCTTTCTTGAACCCCTTCTTGAATATATCCTCTTTCTCACTATCCGGTATACCTTTTCCGTCGTCCTCTATCAAAACTTTACACTTATCTTCCCGTTCTATGCCTGAGATCTGGATCAGATCTCCCTCAGAGTGTTTTATCGAGTTCTCTATTAGATTAGAAAACAGTTCTATTATAAGGGTGCCGGCTTTCACTTTACATCCTATTTTTTCATGATCTATCTTTATATCCCTTTCGGAGGCGGCGGAAACATTTCTATTAATCGCAGACTCGAGAGCCTCATTCACCTCTATATCTTTCCTTTTCTCTTCATCCATCTTTCTGAGAGTCCTTATCTTTTCTATCAGTTCCATGCTGTTTCTAGTTTCTTCTTTAGCTTTCTCTAAATATTCTTTAAAATCATCTTTCAGGTCAAAGTTATCCATGAGTTCGTGATATCCCTGTATTATTTCTACCTTGTTTTTGACGTCATGTCGAAGAAGCGAGTGCAGAAAATCTGATTTCTCTCTTATCTCCACTCTTTCAAGAGCCTCCGCGGCGTGATTGGCTAGCAGTTTTACAACGTTTATATCTTCCTCGCTGAAGGCGTTCTTTTCGTCTGATGCCGCCTGAAATACAGCTTTGTTTCCGATGGGCACTGTTAAACCCGATTTATATTCATCAGAGGAAGGATTGGCGAATCTGTTATGTTCCATATCTTTTATCAAAAATGACCGATTATTCAAGTAAGACCTACCGGCTATACTATCGTGAAGTGGAACGGGTTGAAGACCCTCTTCTGGAAATTTAGAAGAAGAGTTTATGACTATCATTTCGTCATCTTCCGGGACCTCTATCTCAGATATCTCTAGATCAAATATATCTTCGGCGGCTTTTAAAGTTAAATTGTAGATCTCTTCCTTTTCTTCACAGGTTTCCAATTTTGAGGCAATATCGTGTAATTTCTTGATCTTTCTTTCTCTTTCACTCAATTCTTTTTCCATCTTTTTTCTTTTTTTCAACTCACTGTTAAGTCTGTCATTGATATCCTTGAGCTTACCGACTATCCAGGCTAGAATTAAAATAACCGCAGATCCCCCGATGAACTCGACGCTTGAAAGAATGGCATAATTGCCATAGCTATAGAATATGGAAAAATTATAGATTATCACAACAAAAGCAGAGAGTAGACTATATTTTGATCCTATCCATGAACTTGTAAGAACTACTGGAAATATAGAAAGAAAAAAGATCGAATAATCGAAAAGATAGCAAAACAGAAGTGTGAATGGAAAATAAAGAAGCCAAGAAACGATAACTATTAACCCGAGCTTGTTGATTTTTGGCAACTGTAGCCCTCCTGGCAAAGGAAAAGACCCAGCTTATAGTATAAATATTTTTCTCCTTTTTATGAAAATTTATTTAAAAGGGAAGAGATGATGATTAATTTTTCGCCGAGAGTACCAGCATATTCATTTTTCGATTTCCCTGACGAAGGCGAATTCTATCTCTCTATCTTTATGGTTCACGTAATTGCTGGTGACCTGCACCTGGAAAGTAGTTCCGTCTTTTCTCTCCTGCACGGTTTCTATAGTCCTCGATCCTTCTTCCTTTATCTTTTCCCAGGCCTCTTCTCTCATTTCCTCGTCGAAATTAGTATCTATGTCAGATACCGACATTTCGAGCAGTTCATCCTGGTCGTACCCCAAGTTTTCTCTAACGGATTTATTAGCATACAAGATCTGACCGTCCGGAGCTATCCAATATATCCCGCTTTTTGCCTCCTCGATCGTCTGCTGGGTCAATTCTAATCTTTTCTTATTTTTATGTTTCTTGATCTCGTTTATTATTTCTTCAGAAAGAAGGCCGTATTGACTCATGGATTCTTCATTCTCTTGCTCATACAAACTCGGTTCTTCATTTTTCCATATGTACTTGTTCGCTCCCAAATTAAGTGCGTTCATCGCTACTTCTTCCCACCCTTTCCCTGTAAAAAGTAAAAATGGTATATCGTCATCTTTTTCCTCTCTCAGGGTTTTAAGGAACTCGATCCCGTCTTTATCAGGCATTCTATAATCCGAGATTACGGCGTCTATATCTTTATCCTCGATCAGATTCAAAGCTTTTTCTACCGTGGTAGCGCTCTCTATAACGAAACGATCATCTTCTTTTTTGAGAAATATTTCAGCCTGCTCGAGAAAATCAGGCTCATCATCAACTAATAAAATCTTCATCTCATCGATCTTCATCTGTATCTTCCATCCATAGTCATATCCCTTCCGAAAATATAAAAAATTTTGGTCACGTTACTAATCTTGTATAACAAAATAAGCTGTCATTCGGTTTTTTCTACGGCTTCTAAAATGTTTTCCGCCAGGGACCTGTAGTTCCCTTTAGAGAAGGTCCTTTTTTGAATATATTTATCGTATTCGTCTTTTATCTCCTCGACATTTGTTTCTTCCTGTGACTCGCCGGTATAGAAAATGAACGGCGTGTCTAGATCTTTTTTATTTCTGACCTGCTCTAGGAATTCGCTTCCGTTCATCTCTGGCATATTATAATCTGAAATGATGGCATCATAATCGTACTCTTCTAAAAGGTCTAAAGCTTTTACAGGCCTACAGACGGTATCTAATTCCAATCCCTTCTCCTCTTTTTCAAGGAATATCTCGGCCTGTTCCAAAACAGCCTTATCATCGTCGACAAGCAGACATTTCATATGATTGTTAAACAATCTAGTTTAAAATATATATAAATTTTGGAAAAAAACTTTATATTTAAAATTAGAAGATTAGTCTATCGAACCTAATCTCCCGTGCTTTAGTTCAGTCTTCCTGCGTTACTACCTCACCCTCATAAGGATAAAACTTTCCTTTTTTCATCCCGTCTTTTTTCTTTCCGCTTTCGAAAGGATATCTTCCTTTGAAACATAACTTTCCTTTCCTAGATCTAGATTTATGTAATTTGAATGGTTCTCCATAAGTTTCTCCGGGAACTAATCTGAACCCCTTTCCTCCACTCTTTTTCTCTTCTTTTTTGGCCAATCTGCATGTTATCTCTCTCCCGTTTATCCCACAGGCTATGACCTCGGCGAAGACGTACTGATCGGGCTGAACTCCCCATCCACAGTAAAGAATATAGAGATCCTTAAACTCTGATCTCTTGCGGGTTTTCTTCTCTTTTTTATTTTCTTCTTCAATATTTTCCTTTATATCGTCTAGATCGAACATCTACACCCACCGATTAGCCTCGAGGCTATATTGTTCAAGCTCCATAAAGTCTATTTTAATAAGTGGTATATAATATTTGACCATTTCTGAAATTTTTAAGGGCCATGATCATCATGACCTTCTTTTATCCATCAAGAATTTACGTTAATCATCGATTATGTCCATGTACTCGGGAGGTATGTATTCGACTAGGTATATTTCTCCTCTATCGTAGAATCTGATCCCGTCTTGCCACGCCGACGAAGCGTCTATTTTGATTATAGTTGGTCGAGGATGATGTCTTTTTCCGACCTCTCTAGCTTCTTCGACAGATTTAGAGAGATGAACGTACTGTCTCCCCATCGGTTTTAGACCTTCCTCGAAGATAGAAGAGATCGAATCTGGTGAGGTCCCGTGGTATAATTTTTCAGGTGGTTCTGTACCTTCTTCGATATCGACGTCGATAGAATGGCCGTAAAGAGCCCGTATCCTGGCGTTTACGATCTCGAATCTTTCCTTATCGCTTTTTTCGATGAGATATAAGATGTCTTCTTTCGAAGCCCAAGAGTGTTTCGTTTTTTTCACGGCATCTATAACGTCTTCTAATTCAGTAAACCCCCTATCATCTACGGAGAGGTTGGCTTCCTCTGGATGATGTCTCAATATATATGAGAGGTATTTGCTCAAATCCTTGTATTTGGAAGATAGTTCAGTCATTTTCCAATCTCGTTATAACCGGTGAAGTATTATTTTTATCTTTTCGATCGTTTCACACGGTATTGAAAGACCTTATCCTAGTAAAACTTTTATACTTTTGTTAAGGCAGAAAACCCTATGGCTCTGCCGTAGGGATGAATGCCGCTTTCACTCACCCCTATGATGAACACTTAAATATCTGGGGTTGTATGTTTTAAGTGGAGTTCCAAACACGGGCCTGCAGAAAGTTTGAGAAGACCACTTTTGCAGGCAGGGGCCGATCATGAATCGACATGGTGTTGTGGCGCGGCCCCCTGAGCTGGAAGCGACGACCCGACCTCTGTGTTTGGGTAAAACAAAAGTCGGCGAGCGGAATGCAACTTCCGGGCTTGTGCAAGGAGTCAATGGCTCCATAGGAAGCCTCACCCTTCTAGGGTGAAGGAGGACGTCACTAGGCATGTTCCCTAAAATGAAGAGATGTAGGTGCAGTGGAAACCATGAGTAGCAATCTTTCCAAGATAGTCGTAACTACGATCATAGTTCTAACCGGCTGGATATTGATCGATTATTATCTCTTACCCGGACCGGTATCGATAATTCAAGCTCTATCGTTTGCGATAGTTTTCGGCGTTACTTATGCGATAGCCGTCAAGATCACTAGCGGGATAGGTCCAGATCGTCAGGACTGAGTGTCGTTCTTCCATCTATATAATGGATGTTCGTTATCTTTGGGTGTTTCTATACTTTCGGTCCCTTTTTCGAACTCTTCTAGGAAATATTTACTGTTTTCCTAATGATTTTTTCTTGAAACACTCTCTGTTTGAGCTGAGGTATTCTTAAAGTATTCTTCATCCTTTCTAAAACCATCACTATCGATCTATTTTTTTCTATAACCATCACCTTCATCTACTTCTGTAAAACTTCCTTTATAGATGCCGGAAGCCACTGCAGTGTTGGCTATGAAATCACCGGTCCTAGCTGAATAATTGAAAAGAAGCAGGATCTCGAGTATCCCGAAAGGTATCCCGATCACGGGTATCCTGAGAAAATATTTAGTAGAGTTTCTAAGAAAAGACTCCCAAAGAGAAGGTTGGTTTCCTTCACTATCCACTACCTCGATATTCAATATTTTTTTACCGATCGTTTGCCCCCACGAATATTTTGATTCCAAGATGATGAAATATCCCAAGAAAAAGAGGCTCGTTCCGATATGTATGATTATGTCTTTTGAAGAGTTAAATAAGTCGAGACTTTCATATAGTCCGGTTCGCAGTCTAAAAATGTAGAAAACGTAGGAAAATGAGATCAAATCCAACATGCTCATCAATAAAAGAATAAGTAGGATCGAGATGCTGATCACTATCATATCGATAACAAAAGCTCCTACACGCTTTATGAGATCAGCTCGATCGATAGAGATATCGGACCGGTTGTACTCTTGGTAAGCTCGAAATTTTGTTTTTTTACTCATCCTTCAAATCGATTTTTCAATCGAAAACTAGAATAAAAAATTTTGCATATTTATATCGATTAATTAAAAAAAGGGTAAAGATTCGGCCGATCCCGTGATAAGATTTATAGGTGATATTTTCAATTTATCAGGATCAAGGAGATGTTAATATGAAAAAAGTGAAGATAGATCAAGACACCTGCATCGCGTGCGGTATGTGCGAGTCGACTTGCCCTCAGGTATTTGAAGTTGAAGGCCATCCGAACTCTACCGTAGTCCAAGAGTATCGCTTGGGGGATGATAGTGAAGGGGAAGTCCCTGACGATATTAACTGTTTAGAAGATGCGGAAGATAACTGTCCTGTAGGTGCGATAGAAGTAGGTTGAAACCTTTATATTATTAGAGGGTTTTTAAAACCCGTTAACCTCTCAATATTTTAGAGCTGAAAACGAGGTGTCTCGCTCTAGATTATTATGGGAACAGTATTTTTAAATAGAAACGATGACTTTATATTTTACTTGAGGAACCGGATGATGAAAAAAAGGATAATTGAGATCCTGAGAAAGTTAGAATACGATGTCAGTGATAGAAGAGATGATATCACATTTCTTGTTTCTGTTTCTTTTTTGATATCCTTTTTTATCGCTAACTTGTGGGTGGCCCTCTTCGAAGCTGAGGCTCCGGTTGGAAAGGGGGTGAATTATTCTGTTGGAGGAAACCTTGTATTGGGAGGATTCCATATACATCACATAGCCTATGGAGTACTTTTGATAACTATAGCTGCATGGCTTTCTATAAAATACAAGGGTGATTTACTCCTGAGGATAAATGCAGTCCTGTTCGGATCGGGCATGGGACTGATATTGGATGAACTGGGGTTTATTATAGATGGCTTTAGGAAGTCAAATGATAGGATATGGTTTTATGGAGTCTGCGTGGGATTTGCGGTGATTATGGCTGTATCGTCCTTTAAACAATTTTATAAATGTTTGAAGAGATCTATGAATAAAGAATAAGATATAATAAATTTAAAAGAAATTTCGAAAACATTATGTAGTGACCTCTGTAATGTATAACTTGGTTGGGGGAAGGCATGTATCCAATCAAGATCATCACTATATGCTTGGCATTTTTTCTGATATTGGGGAGTTCAACAGCTATTTTTGTAGGAGATGGCGAAACACTTAATGAACATAGGATTTCAAGTCAAGGTTCCGGTTCTTTAGGATTGATAAGTTATTGGAAGATGGATAACGTTACCAACGATAATATAGTAGATTCCGTTGGATCCAATGACGGGAATGTCGTAGGAAACGCCACTTTAACAGACGGGGTCGTAAATAAGGCAATGCACGTTGATGGGCAAGAGTATATCAGCATACCCGATGATCCAACTTTAGATGAAAAACTGAATGAGAGTTTTACACTAGAATTTTGGTTTAAACAAGAGGACTGGCCTGGTCATATAATAGGAAAGGGAAATGAGAGCTCTGATCTGAGCTGGTCCTATGGAGTGGACTTTGATTGGGCATTTGGAGCACCTGTACCAGAAATTAAGGGATCGATTTGTAACGGTTCTAAAGCTGAGAGTACTCCTGATGTTGCATATTATCCAAATGAATGGCATCATATCGCGCTGAATTACGACGGGAATGGATTGACTTTATTCAAGGATGGTGAGAACGTTAGTTATGAACCCTATGATGGGGGCGTTTACAATTCTCCTGCTAACCTGACTATCGGTATAGCTTCTATGTATAAAGATACTCATTACTATACAGGCTTGATCGATGAAGTAGCGCTTTATAATAATAGTCTATCTAACACTACGATCCACAATCACTACAAAAAGAGTAAGATGGGTCACAGCTATCTTGAAGAAGTTGTCTGGGTGGACGATGACTTCGACAGTTCAACTCCGGGATGGCAGGAGGATCATTTCGACAGTATACAGGACGGGATAGATGCAGTGAACTCAAGTACGGTTTACGTAGCAAACGGGAGCTATGAAGAGAGCGTGACGGTCGATAAAAGCGTCAACCTTATCGGCGAGAGCAGACAGAATACCACTATAAACGGAAAGGGTGCAAGTAGAGTCGTGGATATCTCTGCAGATTGGGTCAACATAACTGGGTTCTCTGTAAAGAACGGCAGTCGAAGCGGGATTTACATCACCGGAGATCACGCAAATGTTGTGAATAGTAGCAGTGAATATATAATAGGGAAAGATGGAAGTGGGCCAGGAAGTGGAGATATTGCTTATGGTATCTACCTTACCTCAGTTTCGAATTGTACGATAAATGATAATATTATAAGAGATATAAAAGGAGGAGATAGTGGAGAAGCTGGGGGAAATGGAGGTGTTGCTTATGGCATTTTCCTTAACTCTGTTTTGAACTGTACGATAAATAATAATATAATAAGGGATCTAAAAGGGGGAGAGGGTGCTCAGAAAGGTGGAGATGCTTATGGCATATACATAGGAAACTCTGCTAACAACACTATATCCTCTTCTTTTATCAGCTCGATAGAGGGTGGCCTAGGAGACATAGAATCTGACGGATATGGATATGGGGTATTACTTTTCTCATCAGGAGATAATGAATTGATAAAATCAGATTTAAAAAAGAATGATTACGCTCTTTCCATTTACGATTCAACGGATAACACATTCTATCACAACAACTTCATCAATAGCAGTATCCAGTATGTTTTTTCTTATGATAATAGTTCTTACCACAACACTTGGGATGATGGAAACGGGACTGGAAATTACTGGGATGATTATGCTGGTTTAGATGATGGTTCCAATGGTAGAGAGATCGGAGACGGTGTTGGAGATACGAAGATACCTCATCCTATTGACGATCAAGGAGATGGATACTATCAATTGGATAATTATCCATTGTTGAAAAAATGGCCTCTTACTCCTTTGGCGGACACCCCATGGCCGATGTTCAAAGGTGGTTTGAGGCATACTGGCCATAGTTCCTACAATACAAGCCATGTGGATGGAACAGAAAAATGGAATTATTCGACATCTGGTGCCGTAAATTCTTCAGCCACTATAGGGCTAAATGGTACAATCTACGTTGGATCTAATGATGGAAATCTGTATGCCCTGAATTCTAACGGTACAGAAAGGTGGAATTACACGACTGGGGGTGAGATATGGTCTTCTCCTGCAGTGGGTTCTAAAGGTACGATATACTTCGGAAATACTGATGACTATCTCTACGCTTTAAATTCTAACGGGACAAGGAAATGGAGATTCCAAACCGGTAGTAATATAATATCGTCTCCCGCCGTAGGGGTAGATGGTACAATATATATCGGTTCAGATGATGGTAATCTTTATGCTGTAAATCGTAATGGAACTGAAAAATGGAATTTTTCAACCTCTGGACGGATCACTTCATCCCCAGCTATTGATGGTAATGGTACCATCTACGTAGGTTCTACCGACCAGAATATCTATGCGATCAATTCGAACGGAACTCTCAAGTGGAAAAAAACGGCCTGGGGCTCGATCCATTCATCACCTGCGATACACAACGGAACTATCTATTTTAGATCCGATCAACCCGGTTTATATGCTGTTTCTACAAACGGCTCATCGGAATGGAGTTATAACCAAATGACTGGTAATGTTCGCTCTTCTCCAACTGTGGCAGATGGTAATATATATGTAGGGTCCAATGACGGTTATCTGTATTCCCTTTATCAGAATGGAACACTGAGGTGGAAAAGACCTCTCAAAGAAGATGTGAGTAGCTCACCTGCTGTTGGTAGTGACGGCACGATTTATGTGGGTTCAGATAGTGATCGTTTATTTACGATAAATCCAAACGGAACAGAGAAGTGGAGATTTAGGACAAAAGGAGATGTATTTTCATCTCCGGCTATCGGGAATGAAGGGAAGATCTACGTAGGCTCTGGAGATAACAGGTTGTATGCTATAGGCGGGTATGCATTGGATGTAGATTCTATCCATGATGACGTGACTGAAAATACTGCTGGATTGCACAGCTACGAATTTACCATAGAGAATGATGGTAACTTCGAAGATACCTATGATCTAACTGCAAGTGATACGGAAGGATGGTCTGTGGATGTTAAGGATAATATCACAGTTCCAGCGATAGATAGTGTTGTTTTAACGGTAGATGTGACGATACCCGAGGATGCTGGAGGTGTCACAGACCAGATAACTTTGAAAGCAGACAGTCAGAACAGTACGGATAGTGCATCATCTTCCATGAGCGTTACTTTAGCGGAAGATCATGGGGTCCAGGTGACAGCCCCATCTGATCAGACCGAATCCGTCTCTGGGAACTATACCTATGAATTCATCATAGAGAATACGGGTAATATTGAAGATACTTATGACTTATCTGTTAGTGACACTAAAGGGTGGTCTATGGATGTACAGTCAACAGTCACGGTTCCAGCGAAGGATAGTGTAGCTGTATATGTTGACTTGACCATACCAAAGGATGCAGGAGGGGTAACCGATGAAATCACTTTAACCGTTGATAGTCAGAACAGCGGAACGACTAATACCGATTCCCTATCAGTCAAACTACAGGAAAACTATGCTGTTGAAGTCAAAGGTCCAGATGATGCTGTAGAAAACTATTCTAGTTCTTACGATTATGAATTCACTATAGAGAATACGGGAAATATTGAAGATACCTACGAATTTTCAGTGAGTGATTCGGAGGGCTGGATACTAGATTTACCTAAAAATGTGACAGTTCCTGCTCAGCAGACTAGAACGATAAATGTAACAGTAAAAATACCAGATGATGCTGGAGGCGTTACTGACAAGATAACTGTTAAAGCTGCGGGTAAGGGTGTCACTGATTCTCATTCGATGAACGTCACCTTAGAAAAGAGATATGGAGTTTCTATTTCTGCTCCATCAGGATTTGAAGTAAAAACTACTGGGAATCATACTTGTGTTTTCTATATTAACAACACTGGCAATATTCAGGATACTTACGATTTGAGCGTTGAGACAGATGTAAAGGGTTGGACAGCTGATCTAGAGACTTCGATGGTGACTGTAGGGGCAAAAGAGTCCATGCCAGTAAATGTGACCATTTCAGTTCCAGAAGGTGTAGAAGAAGACGGATGTTGTGTAATTTTGACGGCGAACGGTCACAAATCTGATTCTGGCAACATCACTATACAAAACGAAGTGGATTACGGTGTAAAGATAGATCTCCCATCTGATAAGACTATATCCTCCTTAGGTACTTTCAACTTCGATATTACCATCATCAACGAAGGAACCACGAGTCAGACATTTGATCTGCAAGTGGAATCTACAAATCAACTTTTCGAAGTGAACGCCCCCGATACAGTCACGGTTCCGACTAATGAGTCAACTGTCAAGACCATCACTGTGACAATAGATAACTCCTCCGCCTTTGGACAGGAAACCTTGATCACTCTTGAAGTAACCGATACCGTCGGCAATCAGGACTCAGAAACCTTCGATGTGATTTTAGAAGAAAGAGATCAAGATGGTGATGGAGATGGTGGTCCAACAGATGGAGATGGAGAGGATGGTACTGACGATTGGATGTATATCGCTCCCATATTAATCGCGATAATCTTAGCCATAGCTTTGATCTACTGGAGATATGCACCTTTCGAGGGATCAGAATTTGAAGAAGATGAAAAAGTAGAAGAAGATGAAACGAGCGAGCAAGAATTATGAGACCTTATAAGTCATGGAAAGAAGAGAGACTATAGAAGATATCGGTGATCAGGCGGATGATATGGTACTGGGATTTTTAAATGTATACAGTGATGTATATGGAGAAGGCAGCCTTGACAAGCTTTTGGCAGAAATATAGTGGAAGACGCAACTTTGAGGAATATTTTCCTCGTCTCTATTTTCGGAAAA
>CAYWJQ010000015.1:0-59752 GCA_964458595.1 uncultured Thermoplasmata archaeon | reverse complement strand
ATGATGACACCTGTGATTGGTATCTACAGCAGAGTCACGATCTGCGCCGGTTCTTTGCCCACTACCACCTGGTAGAGCTCGGGAAAAATGCTAGGCACATCATGGCCCAAGGTGGATGGGAGAGCTTTCAGGCGATCAAGCTCTATCTTTCGAAGCCGAGCAGGTCTAACCTCGTGCGGAGTTTGAAGGGCGTTAGGAGGGAGTGATGTTAGTCTAACATTGTCAACCTAAACTAGATAGATCTCGGTAGGCCTTTTTCCTAGGGGCGATCTTCTCGACTAACACTTCTTTTTCCTCTTCATCCACCCAATAGATCGCCCTGTACTCTCCTACTCTTAAACGGTAAAGAACTGGATCGGAGGTCCCGGCTAATTTTTTTATATCTTTTCCGGATTTTGAATCTTTAGGAGATCGAGATAGTTTCCTCAATCTTTCCTTTATCCGATCAGAAATATCAGATGAGAGCCCGCTGAGTTCTTTCTCAGCCTTCGGATTGAGGAGAATATCATACTTCCTCAAGGCCAACGTACTCCTCTCTATCGGTCTCTTCTATCCGCCGATTCACTTCTTTAATGAGTTCCAATTCTTCTTCACTCAATTTAAGAAGCCTTTCGATTATCTCGTCATAGGACTCTCCTTTCCTGCCGAGGTTCTTTAATTCAGCTTTGGTCTCTTCTTTTACTGCCAGCGTGGTCCGTGCCATAGTATTACTTATATTGATTATATCTCTTATAAATTTTATGCAAACAAAAGTTTTTATTCCAATTTGGGATAATTTTTCTTTTTCATCCTTCATCCGTGGTGGGGTGTTACTGCTTTTGGGCACTACATTGTAATTTGTAATAGTACCGCCAATATTTCTATTACCCATGGCATTCATACGACCAAGAAACACGCCCTTCAGGCGTAACAACCCCTAGGACCAGCTAGGGTCTCAACCCATGATTATAGTGGAAGTTGGAACTTTTTAAACTAAAGTTCCAACATCCACAACTAGTAAAAGACACTAAAAAGTACAAAATGTCGTGTCTTTTACTATAAACGAATTTGACCACCATTTTGCTCCTTTTTGATATACTATCTGAACTAACTCCCTAGGTGTTTCACACTTGTCACTACAGGCTGGTCTCACTTACCCTATCTAAAGATGGATATCAATTTGCCATAAGGGACAAGAAAAGAAAGGTTACGGGCACGGCTCACTAGGAGAGCGGTGATGAGATCTACAGGAAGGTATCGAGTCACGATCTGCGCCGGTTCTTCACTCACTATCACCTGGTAGAGCTCGGGAAAAATCCGCGGCATGTGATGGCTCAGGGCGGCGGGAAGAGCTTCCAGGCCATCAAGTCATACTTGTCGAATCTGAGCAGGTCCAACCTCGTGCGGAGCTTGAAGGGCGTTAGGAGAGAATAAGTTATTCTACATATCAAATAAAGCATAAATTTTAATACACATCTGTGTATTATCTATAATATATGGCCACGAAAACGGTTTCACTTTCCGAGGACGCATATGATAGATTAAAAAGGCATAAGAAGGAAAACGAGAGCTTCAGTGATCTCGTTAAGAGGATCTGTAGCGATGTTAAGCTGGAAAACTATTATGGGATCTTAAGTGATGAAGAAGCGTCTGAATTGAGGGATACAATCCGTGAAAGGCGTGATGAGCACAGGGAACATCATGAAAAAAGATTGAGTCGATTGTACGAGGAGTCTAAATAATGATCGTAGATACGACTTTCGTTATAGATCTGCTCCAAGGTGATGATGAAGTAAAGGAGTGGGTCGAAAAGTTTGATTCGGGAGAAGAAAATCCGGTCATAACAACTATAAGCATAATGGAGCTCTGGGAAGGCGCTCATCTCTCAAACCAGTCGGAAAAGCAGTTGGGAGAGCTCAGGGAACTGCTGGACGGCTTGACCCATGAAAGCTTTGATCCGAAAGATGGAAAGCTCTCTGGAGAGATAAGTGCCGCCCTTACAAAAAACGGGGATAAAATAGATAGAGAGGACGTTATGATCGGAGCCATAGCTATCAATACGGATCAACGAGTCCTGACAAGGAATCACAAGCATTTTGAAAAAATAGAGGGATTAAAACTCGAGACATACTGATGAATTTCCTCCAAGTGGCTGGAAAACTGACCATACAGAAAAAGTAGTGGGAGACCTATGTCCTTCACCCTCAACATGGTCATCTGGATGAATGATCTATCTGACGAGGTCCCTCTCCTGCCCAACCGTTACGGTGATTTCTACACGCTGAAAAGGATTCAAAAGAAGGTTGAAAGTGTGGGGAGTACGGCCTACGAGGAGACCGGTGACGAGACTCTTCAAGAAGTTGAGTTCTCACGATCTACGCCGGTTTTTTGCCCACTATCACCTAGTAGAGCTAGGAAAAAATCCACGGCATATCACCGAGAGGGGGAGTTTCAGGCGATCAAACCTTACCTGTCAAAGCCTAGTAGGGCTAACTTAGTTAATAGTTTAAAAGATGTAAATAGAGAATAGATGTTCCTCAGATAGAATCGATTAAAAGTGAGAGGGGACTATATCGACTATAGTTTTTTCTAACATTTAATGTGTTCACTCTCAGTATCCTCTCTTATTCTTGCTTTAATAACCACTCCTAAACCGGTACTTTAGTTATGATAAAATCCAAAAATTAGATTATTTATAGGATATTATTAATTAATTCATCTTAGGATTTTCTGTTTTTTCCTTGTTGTTTTCCTTTAAATTAATACGTGTTATTTTGAGAGTATAGTGATGAAATACGTGGAAATGAAATTCTAAACAAGTTTAATATTAAAAGAAACCTTATTTATACGATTTTACCCTATCCAGAATTTCACAGGATTAAAAAATATTTAGATTAATAATTATATCTGTAAATACTTCAAAACCGGTCAAGCTCTCAGATAGCCCCCCTCTCACCCCTGTGGGCTGTTTTGGAGGGTTTATCATACTCCTCCAGAGATGTATAAAATGTTGGAATAAAAAGGAAATAACACAGGTGACGTATACTATTATAGGTTTTTTCGTCGACGACGCGACATTACCGGGATATAGCGGGTAGATTAGATTTTAGAGATCTTCCGGGAGTAACGGATATAAATTTAGAGATCTAGGAATTTTAAATTGCAGTAAAGTAGGAAAATCTAGAGGGGGGTTAAGTGCAGTAGAAAGTAAAAGGAGGAAAGTTAGGAGGAGTAAGGAGATAGAGGCTCGTATAGACGGGAGATGGACATAATTAGAGAAAAATAAAGGAGATAAAACAACTGAGCCTGTTCATGCAAAAATTTAAGTAAAATCACATAAGAAAGAGAGGTATGATAAGTATGAATAAAATTGACATCTTTTTTGGCTTACTGGGCTTTGGTGGCGTCATTTTAAAAGTACTAGAGTTACTATATCTTTTCAAATATATTGAGATTAATAATAATATATCTAAAACGATCAGTATTATAGGTAACGTATTAATAATAATATACTCTAGTTATCTGATCTGGAAATTTTTTATAGAGTAAATCTTGATTTACTCAGGATCAACTGATTGTTTCAAATAAAAAGGACTTAATTTAATGAGAGTGAACGACCAGTTCGGCAGGACAACGGAATATTATTACGACGGGTTGAACCGTCTTCAGGCGGTTGTGGACTATGACGGCGAAATCACGACGTACGAATACGCCGCCAAAGGGAATCTGGTGGAGACCGCATTACCGACGGGCACTCGAGTCTACAGGGATTACAACAAAGCTGATAAGCTGACCGAGCTTAAGAACGTGAAGTCTACCATTCATAGCACTAGTGAGAATGAAAAAACGTGATCCTCAAATGAAAGTGCGACTCTAACTTATTTTCAGCCCAAAATCATCCCATAAAAAGTTATTACGCCCAAATATTTTATATAATCCCATCTTTTTACTATAAATGGGAAAATGAAAAGTGAACTGAAGGCGGATGAACGCGGAAGGATAGTATTGCCCCGGGAGTATCGGGAGGAACACGGGGATAAGTATCGTTATTTTACGGTAGGCGATAGACTGGAGATCATCCCGGTTTCGAAGCCTTTAGAGACCTTAAAAAAGAAGATGTCAGAGTTACCAGAGGAAATGACGAGAGAGGATCTGATGGACCATGCGGAAGAAAAAGCTAGAAAAGAAGCTCCTTCTCTGGAGGAAGAATAGATGGTAGATAATGGGGATGTTTACGTAGATACCGACTTTTTGATCGCCCTGACTCATTCTGATGATAGATTACATGAAGAAGCAGAAGAAAAATATGAAAGATATGAAAACAGGCTGGTGGCCACCTCCTCTGTGTTTTTGGAATATTCGTTGGTCACAATCGACTGGATAGATGACCTGCAGACAGTTTTTGCCAACCTTTTGGAACTTGTCCAATATAGGGGAGATGAGGAAGTCGTTTTGAGAGCCGCCCACTACATGGACGAGCACGAGTTGACACCCTTCGATGCATTTCATTGCGCCGAGGTCCATGAAGACAAAATAATAAGTTCCGATCAGAAATTCGACAGGACGCAGGTTGACAGGATCGAACTTTGAGATTTTTCTTCTAGATCAAAATGTTCGGACCGGCACTAAGGTTTACCGTGAGTATAACAAAGTCGAAAAGATTACCGATCTTATGAACTTGAAGTCCAACAGCGAGATCATCTCCAGCTTTGAATATGGCTATAACTGGAACGGTAACATAGTGAGCGTGACTGATAAGAACGGCAGCACTACGCACTACGACTACGATAAAAAGATCAGGCTGACCTCGGTGGAATATCCGAGTGGATCGACGATGAAATATAAATATGATAAAAAAGATAATTTGCTAGAAAAGAAACGTGTAGTGGATGGTATGGTAGTGAATACCGTGAATAACGAATATGATGAAGAAAATATAACCGGGAATCACAAATGAGCCAACCGGATTAGTTGCTGGTGAAGACAAGATAAACGGTGGTGGCGGTGGCGGCAGTCCCGACTATGATACTATTGAAGAATGTGAGCAAGATTGGGATTACGAATATTCATTGTAACTTATTTTTCTCAGGAACTAGGAAATATATCTATGGGGAATTTTGTTTTATACTCATATCCAGGGTTGATCGCAGGAGTGTTAGTAGGATATATATCAGGATATCGGCTTAAGGAAATTTCTTTTTCTTGATCTTTGGACAGTTAGTAATCTCTCAATAGGCTGATTCATAATTCTAAATGGAGACGGAGATGGCCATCCCGAGGAGGAGAAAAGGACAGTACCCCCCAGTCTATGACAGATAAATCGTTTTTGATGAGGATTGGATTTTAGAATTTAGAAGTTAAGTTCAGTTTTTCAGCATAGTCTTGAATTTACTCGAAACTAAACCACCGTCGATATAGGACGTCGCCTCTTCTTTCCATTCCACTTGTTCTGGATAACGAGTTTCAAAACCGACAATTATATCTTCGAAATCCATCTTATTTTTTCCCTTCTCAACAAGTCTTTCGACCATGTCTTCTGCCCAGCTTTCTCCATCTTTCAAGGCTGTTTTAAATCTTTCATTCCATTTCAGTTGATATAAGGCTATTGGAACCGTAAATTCCGGGAACATCCTTTCTACGAACTCCCTATCAAAATATCTAGAATATCCCTCCTCATAATGTTTTAAAATCGTCTCGACACATTCTTCAGGATCTTTACGACTAGTATGGAATTCTTCGCCTACCCAGACACAACCACGAAAATCCATATATGCCCCCATCTGCTCGAATATTTCGTCAGCTAAAAATACAGATTGATGCAATGTAGAATCCCAGTCCTCCTTGGGATACCTATGATCTTTAACAGCTTTACATATCTTTGAGATATGATGATCTTCAAAGTTTAGATCAGTTAATATTCCCCTACCTTTTTCTGCACTCGCCTCGGCATGGCATCTTTCTTCATCGATCGGTCGGACTATGTCATGCAGCAGACCCGCAATATAAGCCAGATCCTGTTGCTCTTTGGGTTTATTTTTCATTTTAACTAACCATTTGGCTTCTTCAGCAACTCTATAGGCATGAACCCATCCATGGATGATGCTTTCAGCGTCTTTATACGCTTCCCTACAGCGGTTTTTCAAATCTTTAATATTTTTTCTAGGGATCATCTCGCTCAAAATTTTCAGCTAAAATTTAATATAAATAATTTTTTCTTTTATAGTTTCATAGAACCTCCCCTAGAAAAGGTTTTGATTTCGAGTCATAGCTAAAAATTGCTTTATTTACGCTTCTACATCTAATAATATCTATCAATATTGCAAATTATTCATTCTATTTTCCTGTGGGATGAGTGGGCCTCTTAGCCTCTAAAGGGGCCGTGTAGAAAACCTTTGTCTCAAGTGATCTAAAGTTATAATACTCCTATTTTCCGGTCTATAACAATCTGTTTTTCTCCTAGATGCTCAATTATTTCGCTCTGTTGGGAGTTTTTCTACAGAGTCTCTAAAGGACAAAATTTAAAATATGAAGTTATCAGATATAGTTTTGGATTCTGGGAGGAAGCAGTTCAGAGATGGTTGCCGAGCAGAATAAAAGAGTAAAGCCAAAAGAGATTTTAGATCTTACCGTTGCGGCTTCTAAAGAGATATCTAACAGTAGAAAAAAAGGCGAAGCTCTCTGCGATATTGCTGAGTTATTACTCGATTTTGATCAAACAGAAATGGCCGAATCGATGCTTGAAAGAGCTTTGAAATGTGCTGGAGAGGCATCTTTTGGATCGGCAAGGGCTATGGTATTTAGCAGGGTCGCCAGTATACAAGCGGATCTAAACGATGAAGAGAGAGCCGAGACCCTTCTCGACGAAGCACTTGAACGGGTAGAACACGTTTCTTTTTCCGTCGATCAAAAAGCAGAAGCTTTAGTTGAAATCACTGACGCCATGATTAAGATCAGAGGAGAAGACAAAGCTTTAGATATGGCCAGAGACATCTCGAATAACTACGGAAGATCAACAGCTCTCGCTAGGATCGCTGAGAGTCTAGCGGAGGAAGGCGAAGAAAAGAAAGCGAAAGATATCTTAAGTAAAGCACTAGAACTGAGTGAAAAGATAGTATTTTCATTGGAAAGAAGAGCAAGAGCACAAGCAGAGACCGCAGGCGCTTTATCAAAGAGCGGGGAGGAATGGAAGGCACTCGATATCACGAGAAACATCTCTTTCGCTTCACAGAAAGAAAAAGCGCTGGAGAAGATCGCTTTTACCACCGTAGAAAAGTTCGAGTCCCAGAGGGCTAGAGTCATACTAGATGAAACTTTGTCTATCGCAGATACGATACAAACAGATCACGCAAAAGCATGTACTTATAGTGAACTCTGTCGAGCGATGATCAAAAACGGTATCAAAGAAAAGACGGACGAAATCTTGGAGCAATCTCTACAATTATCTGAAAGGATATCACTCCCCCTGGGCTACGAGAGAGTAAAAGCCTTTTCTAGTATTGCCCGCAGTTATGCTGAGAAGGGCGAAAAAGAAAAGGCCAAAAATATACTTGAACGGGCCATGAAGACAGCCAATAGTATTTCGAACGATGCTAGACGAGCTAAAGCTTTGACTAAAGTCGCTGAAGTTAAATTTATGCTATACTGAAGTTTTGTTAAAGTTTACAATTTCCATCCGCTTAGAAAGCATTAATTAAAATCTAGATTTCAAATTCTTCCTTTATCTTATCGATCAATTCGTTAAATTTTTCCTCCCCAAATATATCCCTGTAAACGTTCAAAAACCCCAAAACCATATCTTGAGATTGAACCCCTATTTTATCTATATCTTCTTCCCTTTCGTTCAATTCCTGTTCACCCTTTTCAGTCAACTGATAGTACTTCCTGTCCTCCTCCCCCATATCTGTTCTCTCTATAAACTCATCGTTTTCCATCCTGTTCAAAGCCCCATAAACAGTTCCGTAACTGGGATCCCAATGGCCATTAGACTTCTCTTTGAGCTTTTTCAAGAGTTCATACCCATAAGTCGGCCTATTCTCCATGGCCTTAAGTATTAGATAATTTATCAGTTCGGAGGGGATTCTTTTCTGCATATTTCTCACCTATCAAAGCTATTTCTCTCTTAAATATGTTCTTATATCATGATGGAAGGACGATACTTAAACATTATCTTTTGTAATGTTACGTAAAGAAATAAATATCATCTTTTTAATGAGAACCCTCTCTTGATCTCATCTCTTTTTTAACCCTTTCGAAGAACCGGTAAATCTAGATAACTAAGATTTTCCGATAAAGGTGGGTCGGGATTTTGCTCTTCAATCCTCTCCATCTTTTTCTTAATTTTCTCGAACTCTCTATTATCGAGCTCATTCGTCACTATCGGATAAAATAGATCCCCTTCGTGGAAAGCATGGAAACGGAGCTCATCTATCAATTCATCGATCTTTTCAGTAAGGTCCTCCCAGTCATCTTCCTGCCAATTTTCTCTCCTTCCTTGGCTCTTTTTTAGCAATTTCTTGTGGATTCCCAAAATATCTTCGTGTTCCTCCTCTAATAATAAGATGGTCTTACCGATCCCTTTTTTGTCATACCATAAAGGAAAGATCAATTTTTCTTCTTTTTGTACGTGTTCCTCCAAGTGCTTCAAAGCCTTCACTATCGGTTTGATTTTAACCACTCTATCTTTACCGGATCCTTCTTTGATTTCAAGATTTATATCCTCTAATTCGTTTAACAGTTTTTCAAAATATACATGCTCGGTCATCAGCCTTTTTATTGGATGGTCATTCTCTAGAGCTTCTGTAATTTTACGAAAATCATTTTTGTATAGTTCTTTAAACAATTTGCTGATCCTAGGTGGATCTCCTTCTTTGACTTTAGACCGTTCAACGTAGAGTTCTAAGGTGGCCACATAAAAGTCAATGGGCTCGGCATCTTTCAATTTCTCAAGCGCCTCTTTTTGAGATATACCGTGACTGTCAAATTTTTGAAGGACTGAGACCATCTCTTCTATCTTCATTTCATCCATCTCCTTTGCCGACGCCACTTTCCTCCGGTGTGAAACAGCAGTAGCCGATCTCATCGGCTTCTTTTTTTATTTCATCCCAATCATTCAACTCGTCCACCGCTGATGGATATAGTATGTTGTTTTCCTTGAAGATGTGATCTCTCAATTTAATAGAGAGATGATCCGCCAACTCCAATATCTTCTCTTTGTTTTTCTCCAGCTCCTCAGAGAGTTCCTTTAGTTTTTTCTTTTTAGGCCACATGTCTTCATGGTCCATCTTCATCATCCTCGTAGGCCCGGTTACTCCTTTCTTTTCCATCCTTGGAAAGAGTGCTTCTTCCTCCCTGTCGTGATGGTTTTCGGCTTCGACAAGGTGTTCGGCGATATGCTGCAGTTCCTCTTTCTCTTCAGCTGTTAGTTCTCCTTCTTCCATGGATTCGATCAATATGTCCAATTTGTCCAACATCTCGATTATCTCTTCATGTTCTGATATCAATGTGTGGATCGGATGGCCTTTTTCTAATCGATCTTTCATCTCTTCCACTTCCTCTTCGACTGCCTTCAGATGGACACTACAGAAGTCCCTGAGTTTGCTCTCATCTATATCCTCTTCTTCCTGCAGGAGTCTCTGCTCCGCCTTGGATATCTCTAGAGGAGACGCTTTCTTGATCTCTTTTAGAATCTCATCTTGTGTTATCTCTCCAAAGGTGAATTCTTTCAACTTTTTGGTCAAGTTATCTACACTCATAGTAATCACTTTAATCACAATAAAGTGGTTAAAATATAAAAATATTTCCCCTTCTCTACCTATCACCGTTATGACGAGAAACATGGACGGTCCTTTGTCGAGTTAGGATCCGATACTTTATTTTTGTTTAAAAAAAAAAGAGCTGTACAGTCCGCTTCTATCGATGAATCTCCGTATCTTCTCACAAACTTCGTGGAGAGAACTGCTTTGTGCAGGGGAAATAAGAGAATAGATAATGGATATCTCCTTGGTCTTATTATAGGATCCATGTTTTTTTCAGAAAGTCTATCTCTTTCTTACCTATGCCTTTGAATAGGTATAGAAAAATCAGATATGTACTCACACCTATAGAAATCGAAAACAACAGATTTCCCCATATATAAATTCTGACCAGAATCAACAGAACACCCATCAGACCTGCGGATAGAACAATTTTTGCGATCATCAGGTGATCTATAGAATAAGATAGCTTCTTCACGGTAAAATACATCACGAAACCGGTGATAAGGACATAGGAAAGTATACTGGTGATGCCGGCGGCTAGGATACCTATCCTCGGTACGAATATTATGTTACCAACAATGTTCAAAACCGCAGCCAGCCCCCAAAATATCCCTATCAGTTTCGTTCTTTTCTTGAGGTAAACACCTTGAACGAATATTGCTTCAAGACCCATCAATAGACCCACGACAGAGCTCAAAACCAGGATGTTGTATCCGTTCGCCGCGATCTCTGGCGTCGTGAACCTGGCTAGAAAACTCCTCCCGATTATTGTAAAGCCGACGAACAAAGGGACAGAGAATGATAAAAAGTACTTCGTACTGAGATTCAATATCTTTTTCACTTTCGACATATTTCCTTTTTCATAATACTCCGATAAGGTGGGTAGAAGAACTATAGCTAAAACACCGGTTATGAACTTGGGCAGGGTCTCACCTAAAGAATATGCGGGTGAATAATAACCCACGAACGTAGCGCCTAAAAAGAATCCGATCAAATATCTATCGCTTATGATGACAGCTACCTCTGATATACCCGCCGGTATGGTCGGTAGACCCAAAGAGAGATATTCTTTTAAGGGGGATATCTTTGGTCTTCCCAACGGGATCTTATCTTTTACCATATAAAAAAGTATCGAGGTGGATGCGACCCAAACGATAAGTATGGCTATAAGCACAGCGATCAATCCGTATCCAAAGAACAGTACTAGGGCTATAAGACTGATCTTGACGGTCGCTTTGAGGATGTTGAGGATGGCGAGTTTTTTCATCTCTCTAAAAGCGCGGAAAACGGATGTAAAAAGAAGATTTAGACAATTCGAAACTATCAGTAATGCCGTGATCTGAACTATTATAATATGCCCGTCAAAGACCGCGTTGGCGAGGATATCAGGAAAAAGGAAGAGGATGATTGTAAATGGGATCAAGAGCGATATGATGAGAAGCAGTATCGAAGAAAAATCTTCTCCCATCTCTTCTATTTCTTTTCCAGGGAATAATCTGACTATAGAAAAAGGCATCCCTAACTTCAAAACCATCGCGAAAAGCGGCAGGGTGACACTAATCTGAGCCCATAACCCATAGCCGTAGGCGCCCAGTGTTTTTGTCAGGATCGAGATCAGTATCAAATCTAAAAGAGTTCCATACAACCTAGAAAATCCGACAATCCCCAGGTCTTTCATCAGTTTTCCTAGGCCTTTTTCTTTTTCGTTCTCTGACTTCTCGTGTTCCTGAGAGATTCTCTCTACCCAGCTTAGAATTATTTTTTGTTATTTATATCTAAGGAACCGATATCTTAATCTAAACGGAGAACGACTTGATTCTATTGTTTGATCTTATAGGCGTATATAAGATCTTCCGCCACTTCGCGTAGAAGTTCTCGAGATTTTTCATCTATCTCTATCTCGGGTTCGTAGCAGGCTCTTATAGTTCCAATTATAGTACCTTCTTTGAACATGGGTATTACGACCGTTTGATGTTCCGGGATATCGTCTGAAAGAACACAATCATTGCAGAACTGTTTCTCTTTGTCCACGATGACCTCACCCTTATTTTTTATAGACCTCACTATACATTCAGGTGCATACTCACTTTTTCCCCCTCTTGTCAGCTCCCAATCTCCGATATCATGTATACCTGCATTGGAAACCGGCCGCATAATATCATCTTCTCTGAACATCGATATGGTTATGTTGGTGAATCCTTTCGTACCTAACAAGATCGACGGAACTTCCCGAATGACTTCATCGAAATCGTCGTTTTTGAGGAGTTCCTGGTTCACGTCCTTCGTAGATTCGATCAACGAATTCAAAAATTCTATTCTTTCCCTCGCCTCTTTCCTTTCAGTTATATCCTGTACGCTTCCTATCACGTTCACGGGTTCACTTTCCTCGTTAAATTTGATATCTGCCTTTTCTCTCACCCACTTGACATCTCCGTCTACGAGGATCCGGTGTTCGATGTCGTATTCCGCTCCATTCAAGGCGTTCTTCCATTCTTTGTCAACGTAATCCCTGTCTTCAGGATGGATATTATTTAGGAATTTTTGATAGTCCATAGGTTCGTCTGGCGAGAGCCCGAAAATGTTGTAGGTTTCGTCCGACCAGGTCAGGTCTTCCGTCTCTAGGTCGAGTTTCCACATCCCCACGTTCGCTACCTCTTGGGTCCTGTCCAGCCTTTCTTTGCTTCTTTTTAAGTTCCGCTCTTTTTCTTTCCGTTCCGTGATGTCGATGGTGGATACTATCACACGAGAGTAATCGTCCTCATAACCGGAAACTACGGACCACTGTAGGAATATATGGATGTCTTCACCGTCCAATCTTTTATCGACCTTATCGGTTTTGTATTCAGTTTCGCCCTCGGCTATCTTCTTGATCACTTCTTTGAAGGAAGCTATAGAATCTTCGACGAATATATCCGATAAACCGTCAGTGAACTCCTCTATGGAATCCGCCCGGTACATATCTAAAACGGATTCGTTGATCGAGATGATCTCTACCTCTTTCATCAGTTCTTCGACTAATTCCGGATTTTCGTCTAGGTACTTCTCTATATCCTTTACGCCGTTTTCTTTTAGTTCGTCGACCTTCTCATTCACGGCGGAAAAGTCCTCTTCCCAGATACCTATGGGAGACTCGTCGAACAATACCTTGAATCTCCTCTCGCTCTCTCGTATCTCTTCCTCCATCCTCTTTTGTTCCGTCAGATCTTCAAAGATGATAGAATACCCGAGTACTTCTTCATCTTCAATCTTGTCTAAAGTGACGCGCAGATAGAGTTCTTCTCCGGATTCGGAAACCGCTGTAGTTTCTATCCCGGACACTTCTTCTCCGCCGGAAATCTTTTCTATGTTTTTTTCAAAAAAGTCACTTTCCTTGAAGAAATCTACTGGATTACCCAAGATATCTTTACTCGGATAACCCAAAATATCTTCTCCGTTCTGATTGATAAATATCACGTCTTTCTCTTCGTCCGTGATTATGATACCGTTATGCATCTGCTCTAGAACTTTCTGATACAGTTCATCGGAAGTTTCGATGTCCTCGCGCTTCTGGTTGAGATTTTCAAATACGTCCATGTTGTCTTCCAATTTGGAACTCAGAAGATACACTTTACCGTAATCCTCGCCCGCCGATACGACCAGGTCGTGTTCCATCAGCACGTCGATATGATGTCTGACAGTTCGATAATTCAGATCGAGTTTATTAGATATCTGATTGATGTTGGAAGGTCTATCTTTAAGCAGTTCGATTATCCTGAATCGGTTCTCGCCTCCGCTCTGCCCTATGAGGAGGAAAGCCAGGTTCTCTTTTAGTTCTCCCATCTTGTAACATTAATATTTGTATATGTATTAAAATTTTGGATGAAGTTTGTACTTTTTTTATTTCGTTCAAGTTCTACTATATTCTTTTCAAGATAGTGACCAAGAGTAGTTCTGTTAGAGTTCCGATCTTTTATTATTTTTTGTTATTTATATTTAAGGAACCGATATCTTAATTTTTAAAAAAAGTTTCTGTAGCTAGACCGGGGATGTCGAAAATTTTATTACCTAACATCTCAATACTTTATCGATTATAGAAATGGATGAAAACGCTGGATCTGATGCTGACGAGGATTTTCAAAACAAGGATGATCCGGAATCCAAAAATGGATGGGGAGGGTCAGATACTCCAGCTTTTGGAGAAGATAATCCTAAAAAAGAGAGCGAAGGAAGACCTCTGGGTATAAAAATTCTAACTGTATTGTTCATAATAAGTGGAATAATATCTCTGTTGATTGTGGCCTCAGGATTGACATGGGATCTAGATTTCTTTCACCAGTTGATAGTTGGAATGGCAGCTTTTCCCATCGCATACGGTCTTTGGAAAGGTCTGTCGTGGGCCAGAATAGGTGCCATAATGATCGTCTTGATAGCCATTGCGATACCGATAATCAATCTGATACAATTAGAAGGAGAAGGAGGTTCATCGATTTCCCTATTTGTGAACATCCTCCTTCTAGGCTACCTTTTCAATGGAGATGTGAAAGACTATTTCAAATGAGGGATTTTAAAGGGAAGGAGAGCCCATGTTCGAAAAAAAGATAGATGTCGATAACGCTCCGAAAAAGCTTACAAAACCTGCTCTAGATCAGCTTGCGAAAGATGCTAATTTCGAAGTCAAAGATTCTAGTGAAGAAAAAATAGAAGTTAAGTTCGGTTCTTGGTGGTCAGCTAAAGACAACAAAAGAGGATCAGCTGAACTCGAATTCAAAAAGAGGGCGAACACCATTGATATAAATTTCAGTTTTTTTTCGGAGATATTGGTCTCTACTCTAATCATCTATTCCCCTATACTATTCGTTGTTGGTTTGGCCGCCTACGGAGGAGTGTATTTAGTTTCGATATTGATGACACTGGTATTACTCGGATTCGTGAAATATCATCACTATTGTTTTGAAAAGACCGCTGATAATTACCATTCCAAGTTGAAGGATATTTTCTTTGTGTTAGATAGTGACGAATTCACATTCTGTGAAAGTTGTGGATCTGAACTCGATGTGAGCGAGGAAGTTGGCTTGGAAAAATGTCCAATATGTGGTTCTAAGATCAGAAGAACAAGATCGTGAAGAACTCTTCTTTAGTGTATGATTAAATCTTTGAATCAGCTTTGTAAGAAAACATTATAGAGATATTAATTTGTTTTGATTTATTGTAAAAGAACTGACTCTTTACACTAAAAGAGGCTCATCCAAGAAAAATGATATCGACTCAAAATCTTTTTATATTCTTCAATATGAATTGGCTGTTGTGATATAATGTCTAAATTGAGTATCGAAGACTTGACAGATTACACTTTTCTATCGAATCCTAACTTTTCACCGGATGGAGAACACGTCTGTTTCTCACACCACGAGATAGACGAAGATGAAGACGAGTACGTATCCACACTCTGGATACTGAAGACGGATTCAGAAGAGATGTACAAACTGACGAACAGCGGTAAAGATTCGGAATTCGTTTGGTTGAATGAAGAGGAGATACTGTTCACTTCCGGAAGAGATATGGGTGTCGACGAGGAGAAAGGAGATGAGGACAAAGATGAAGAAAAGACCAGGTTCTTCAAGATCAACATCCACGGGGGCGAAGCCGAGCACCTGTTCACAGTAGATAAGCAGGTGAGCGGTTTAAAGAAGTCTGAGAGAGGGATATTCGCTAATGTCTGGGAGGATGCTGAAGAGAAAGAGGAGCAGGATTCCGAGGAAGACGAAGAGGAATTGGTAGAGGGCGAAGACTACCACGAGTTAGACGAGATACCCTTCTGGTCCAACGAGAGAGGTTTCAGCAACAAGAAGCGCCTGCATCTTCACGAGTTAGATATTGAAGAAGGAGATATGGAGCAGTTAGTCGGCGGTTACAAGAATGTGACGGACTTCGATATCGAGGGAGAGAAGATATGTTTCGTGGTCACCGAGTACGAAGATATGATGGAAGTGGAGAACTATCTCTACGAATACGATCTTAAGAGCGGCGAGATGGAGCAGCTCACCGAGGACGTGTTACGGATAGACAGAGCGAGGTACGTAGACGAAGGTATCTTGTTCGAAGCGACAGATATGGAAAGGATGGGTATCAACACCAATCGTGAATTCCATCTTTATAGACATGAGGATGACGACTATCAAAGATTGACCGACATGGACCGTTCCTTCGGAAATTCACTTCTGACAGACGTGCGCTACGGAGGGGGCGAACTTGCGCGTGTGGAAGACAACGACTATTATTTCCTGATAACCGAAGGTTACGACGTAGGACTGCACAAGTTCAACGTAGATGAAGGAGTCGAGCCCGTAGTGGAGAAAGAAGGCTCTATAGACATGTTTGACGTTCACGACGGCGAGTTCGTGTATGTGGGGCTTCGCGAACAAAGACCGCAGGAGCTTTATCTTTACGATGGCGAGGAAGAAAAGGTAACGGATTTCAACGATATGGATGTCGAGATCTCCGAGCCCGAGTACTTTAAAGTCGAATCGGACGGTCGTGAAGTGGATGCGTGGGTAATGAAACCCGTAGATTTCGAAGAGGGCGAGGAATATCCGACCATATTGGAGATACACGGGTGTCCTAAATGTGTATACGGTACGGTACACTTCCACCAGATGCAGATCATGGTCAACGATGGTTATGCGGTAGTTTTCAGCAATCCGTCCGGTAGTTCCGCTAACGGAGACGACTTTGCTGATATAACCGGCGAGTATGGAGGAATAGATTACGAAGACATAATGAACGTGATGGACGAGGCCCTGGAAAGATACGATTTTATCGATGAAGAACGCCTTGGAGTCACCGGCGGTTCCTACGGTGGATTCATGACGAACTGGGTGATAGGACAGACTGATAGGTTTGACGCGGCGGTTTCCTTCAGGAGTATAAGCAACTGGATCTCGAAATTCGCTACTTCCGACATCGGATATTATTTCGTCGAAGATCAGATATTGGGAGATCCTTGGAACGATCATGAAAAGCTCTGGGATCACTCTCCTCTGAAGTACGCCGACCAGGTGGATACGCCGACGATGTTCATCACATCTCGGGAGGATTACAGGTGCTGGGAAGCCGAAGCTATACAGATGTTCACCGGTCTTAAATATCACGGCGTTGACTCAAAGCTGGTACTTTTCGAAGACGAGAATCACAACCTCGCCAGACAAGGTCAACCTAAGAAGAGGATCAAGAGGCTCGAAGAGATGATGGACTGGTTCGATAAATACTTAAAGTGAGTCGGCGCATCAGGTAGAAATTTGTTACCAGCAAATACGGTGAAATAGAAAGCTAACTTGGAAAAGGTCCAGGATAAGAACGCCTCTTCGGGCTTAGAAGATAGTTTGCTAAAAAGGTCATTCCGGTAGGTATAATCACTGTTCGTACTTAATACAGGAGACCCCCGTTCGGCACTTCTTTTTCAGGCGTTATCAATACGAGTTTATCGTCTTCGTCAGGGACACCTACGGTGAACACTTCTAATCTAAAACTCGCGATGTTCACCTCGCCGAGATCTGTAGCGCACAGCACCTGTTTTCCCTCCAGTTCCTTTATCGAATGGTGGTATAGAAGCTGAGCAGCGGATCGTACCTCTTCATCACCGAGATCTATCCACAGTTTGCACATTTTCGGCTTTCGCCCCTCTAAGAATTCTTTCGCCCTTTTTATTTCTCCAACTTTTATTGTCAGGTTTAAAGGACTTTCCCCTATGTAGGTCTTCTTTCCTCTCCCCAGCCCAGCTCTTTTTCCACCGGTATAGAGGGATATATTCTATAAAATTTTTCTTAGAATGTTTCGGCGAAATCTTCGCACACATCGATTTTTCTAAAAATCTTCTGCTCCTGTTCAGCCTAAGTTTCTCCATCGATATACCGTTCCTGAACTCATCGATAGCTTTACTATCGGATTCCTTGAATGCCTCTCTCATCTTTCCTAGAATAATCCCTTCAAAGACCCCATTTTCATCCCTCATTTGATGGAGAGTTTTTTCATGTGCTTTCTATTGATCGAATAGTGTGTCGTCTAAATCGAAGAAAATAACATCGAGATCTTTTACGTTCAACTTTTTCATCTAGAAGGGGATTAAAGCAGCTGTTTATAAATCTCAGGAAGATTTTAGGTGTTATTGTATAAAATAGATGGATGATTTTTTGTCAACATAATCGCGAGTATGCAGATAAGAATAAATACAAGAGCTTCCTTCGAAGAGGAGGTGATAATATCATAAAAAGAAACGTTTTTCCGCCGTACGACAGCTACGAATTGTCTACGTTAGTTATAGGTGATGACGTAGTCTATATCGGCCATATTGGAGGAGTCAACGACGAAGATGGTGATGTGCTGACCACTACTGAGGAACAGGTAGAACAGACATTGAAGAACTTGGAAGAGTACTTAGGAGAAGTGGAGATGGATCTACAGAACGTGGTAAAATTAACAGTAATCCTCAAAGATATCGACGATTTCAAAGATATGCATATCGTCTGGAAGAGGTATTTTAAAGAAGGTAATTACCCCGCAAGATCCGTGATAACTTCAGAATTTGTCAACGATGATATATTAGTGCAAGTCGAAGGTACAGCCTGTTACGATCGATAAGCGAGTCCTACATATTTCGACATGGATCAGAAATGGGTTATAGTCCGGCCCTCCCTTTGATAGATATGCCAGCTTTTGATCTGTTTGAATTTAGAAAATCATCTTATTTACGTTTTTTTGGTTTATATCATTTTCTAATATTGTCTGATCCCAGATACCGTTCAATCATATCGGTCCGATTTGTCCTATTTGGACTCGATTCAGGATCTTATTTGAATTTACCCATCTGTTTATATCGAAGTAACAGCCATAGGATCGGTATAGCTACAGGCCATATTAAAAACCAAATAGGAGGGAATATCTCATAGAAGGCATAATATAAAGTCCCGATATAAGATAATAGCATCACAAGTAATCCAGCAATTAGTCCCATAGTGGTAAATCTAAGATAATCTTCCCGCCCGAGACCTAACTTTCCCTTATGGAAGAACATGGGGTATTTCTTTCCAACGAACAGGATAACGGTGGTCAGAGCTACAAAAAATCCACCAGCGCCCAACATACCAAGCGTAAATGAAAATTTATTCGAGTAATTATCTGGCTCACCGGCTGAATTAAAGTGAACAGCTATTCTTTCTGGTAATCGTTCGTAGAAAAATAGGCTAGTTAAAGCGAATACGATAAAAATTACAAAGGGAGCTATCCAGTATGCTTTAGAAACCTCTAGACCTTTCATCGGCTCTGCTTTGTCATTCATTTTTGATCTCCTCCCGATCGACTTCTTCAGCGATATGGATCGCTCTAACTATACTGAGAACGACGACTAGAACTATCGTCGCACTTAAAACCAATATAAAGATCAATTGTTCTCCAGGGCCGATAAAAAATGCAACAAAGGCTAGAAAAATACCTCCAATCGTTAGTAACATGCCTGCAAATTTATTAGATCTATTCCAAGCTTCTTCACTTTTCATGGTATATCCTAACCGAAAGCCGAACCACGGATTAGGTCCTATTTTAGGAGCTATAAAATACATCCCCAACCCCGACCCAGCTATAATCAAGCTTACGAGGACTAACACTATCATGGTTTTCTCACCTTCTCTTCCATTCTTTTAAACATCTTTTTCACCTCTCATCTGAAAGAGATCATTTGCGATTTTGGTCAGTTCTCTCCAATCTTCTAATCCATATTGAAGGGCTTCTACTCCTTCTTCGGTAAGCTCATAGCATTTTTTTGGAGGGCCATTTACTGCTTCACTCCAAAAAGCACTCAACAGACCTTTTTTCTGTAGAGAGCGTAAAAGAGGATATACTGTTGCATCTTTAGGATTTAATTCACTATCGGTTTTGTTTTTTATATATTGGATAATCTTATACCCATGGATGGGGCCTTTTCTCTCAATTACTGAGAGCACTATCAGCGAATACAAACCGCTTCTCAGCTCTTTGTTAACTTTCGATCGAAATTTTTCTACATCATTCATTGAACGCCCTCTCTAATTAGCTAAAGACTTTAGTTAACTAAAGCCTTTATGTACTATTAAAAATCTATGGAAGTTTTCTATGATTATTATTGGGAAAACCCTAATTCTCCAAAAATATCCAGGATTATAAGGAGTTATAATTCGGTAGATAATCCTTAGGGGATCGAAAGGCTATACAGAACTTTACAAGATGATTTCCATTCACCATGATATGAGTGAAGCTGTTAGAAAATCATTCGCAGAAAATTAGTTCTAGAAATGATAAACTCAAAAATAAAATGGAAAAATATTAGGATACTATAACTTGATATCAATCCTTTGCAGGGGATCATCAACTTCCTTATAGTTCCTCTTTCTATTATCCCTTCAACTCCCTAATAATCCAAAGGTGATCTTATAAAGAAAGTAATCGAAAGTACTTACTAACAGGTTACCGAATTCAATGGACCTTATCGTAAAGTCGATAGGTTCAGATTTTTTCTTCCCATAAGTTTCAACCAGCTTTTCTTTAAAATTCCGATCGGCTTCACTATCGTTGCCTGTCCAATGCTGTGCATAATGTAAAGCAATCTTTTCTTCATCAGGAGAATCCTCTAGAGCCCCGTCAAGTAAAGAACCGAGTTCTTCAGAGGGTATGCCGGACTTCAAAGCCATTTTTGAATGGTAAAAGGAGCAATAAAACGGCAGCCGTTAACGGAAGTTACCGCCATCATCAAACGCTCGCGGAAATCATCATCGATCATAACCCCCCTGATTGACCGACTTGATTTTCTTGCGATTTTTAATTCGATTGACCATTTCTCCCTAAATAACTTTTGGTCGCTCCTCAAGGCGACCTGTTATATCCATTAGATTATAGTGTAGGGATAGTAACAAAGTTTAAATTTTTCAGAGTGATATGAAATCTAGGTGTGAAAAATGCCGATAAGAAGATCAGAGTCGGAATGGCAGGGAGGTTTGAAAGACGGTAAAGGTAAGATGAGGCTTGGTAGTGGTGCATTTGAAGGCAGCTACGATTTCATCTCACGTTTTGAAGAGGGTGAGGGAACAAATCCTGAAGAATTGATAGCTGCCGCACATTCGGGCTGTTTCTCCATGCAGTTGGCTCACAATATTGAAGAAGAGGGTTATGAACCGAAGAGCGTAAAGACCGAAGCCAGCGTGAAGATCGAAAACGTGGATGGAGGCTTCGCCATCACTGAGATACATCTGAAAAATAAGTCAAAGGTCCCAGACATAGACGAAGACCTATTTGAAGAGTTGGCCCAAGCGGCGAAGACCGATTGTCCCGTCTCGAAAGCCTTAGCAGCTACTAAGATCAGGCTTGAGACGGAACTGATCTCTTGAGATAACAAAAAATTTTTTATTTTTATTATTTCTATATCTCTTAGTTTCTAACTATGATCTACTGATTTTTCCTTTGAGGACTAGATCTTAGCTAGAATATCATCGACGAATTCGTCTAAACGATCTTCCCAACCTTCTGGTAACCCTTTTCCTTCCTCTGCACCTTCTTTCTCTATCCTGAAATCCGTCTGAGCTATTTTTTTCATCTCTTTCTTTTTGAGTATCTTCTCCATCTTTTTCAACCAGTTCCTCTTCATCGAGTGAGTGTTTATTATGCCGTACTTTTTGCCTTCCATGTTCTTTAACTTCTTCATGAATTTCCTCATACCTCTTTTGATCCTGAACATCTCCGTCGGAGAAGAGAATATGTAAAAATCGGCTTCGGGCATATCCTTCGGATCCAATTCGTCTGGTTTGAAGCTCTTCGTTTCCATCTCTTTTTTCTCCAGCTTTTCGGTCAGGTATCCGATCAGTTTTTCACCATGCCCGTATCTCGACCAGTATATTATAACGCATTCCATCATATTCACCCATGCTCGATATCCGTATTTATCTATATAAGCTTGCCGTATTACGGCTGTGTAGAAAAGCCTTCAAGTAATGATATCAAGATAGCCAACAAATAAATAAGGTTAGATTAATAACTATTTGGTGTAGGGTGATAGAAATGGGCAAATTAAAAACGAATAGGAGAGCGGGTATGATAGCTCTAGTGGGCGGTATTTTGATGTTGATCGCCGGAGTCACCGGTGCTTCCACATGGGCTCGACTCGGAGACATAGCGATCGATATTACCGGCGTAAAATCGTTGGCGATAGTGTTTCAGATCCTCGTGATGATCGGTTCACTGGGCGGGATCGTTGTGATATTGGGAGGCTTGGTCCTTCAGAAAGCGGTAGCGTCCGGTAAGATAATGATAACTATCGGAGCTGGCTTTGGGATCATAGGTCTGATAGTCTTTTTGGTAGTGACTTTGATAAGTGATAATCCGGCGGCCAATTTCATCTCCGCTGTCGGACTCGGATTCGTGGGGCTTATCCTATCTATCGTGGCCAGACAGAAAGCCGTGGAATGGTAAGACTTATGGTTTCATGACTGATTACTTTGAAATCTGGGAGGTAACTGCTGGATTTTGTTACAGACCAGACACGGGTCTTAAATGATCTCTTCGAAACGGGTTAGGATCGATGGAGGCAGCTTATATGGAACCCTAATCATGCTTCGATAAATCTTTGATGATGAGAGATAGAAAGATGGATGAAAAAGGATTTAAATAAGATAATCTAGTTTCAATACCATGCTAAAAATATTAAAGGAGATGGCTGAGTGCTATCAGAAGAAAAAACCATCGGATTTAGTAGGATCTATACACATGTCTATAGGCGGTAAGAAAGATTATATGGTTGAGTTGAAAGAGGAGAAGGTGTACGTTGAAAAGGATAAGGAGGGCATCGAAGACCTGAGATTGACCATGTCGGAGGAGACTTTCGAAAAGTTGAGATCGGGGGAATGGAACGGTATGACGGCGACCGGAAGATCTCACATGTCGGAGTCTGCACCATTAGATTTTGAACTGCCAGAAGGTGAAGATCTAGAAGGAGAGAAATTGCAGATGCTTTATCATTTTTTGACTCACTTTTTTACTACGGAATATCCCACCGTTACCGAGCTGGGCAGAGAACATTCGCGTAAAGTCCATGGAGGCAGTGCCGTCCCCATAGCTTATGGACACGGGGTTAGACACGCTTACTATACCATAAAGCGGGGCGAACAGATAAACGAGGACGAGTTGGATCCGTGGCACCAGGTCTTTACCGTCGTGGAAGGTACTGGCAAAGCGATTATCGACGGGGAAGAGATAGAACTGGAGAAAAATATGTCGGTTCACGTTCCTCCAAATGTGGAGCATATAGTGAAAAAGGACGAGGGGGACGACGATCTAGAATTGCTTTGGGTGGCTTACGGGGAAAAGGCCTAGTGAAAGATCTCCATCGGATTACGAGTCAGGAAAAACGGCTCTGAAGACCCATACGATAAATAATATAGAAAGTTGAATAGGTTTTATAAGTTCTAAATTTTGTCCATTCACTTCTGGACAGGCTGTAGTTCAGCCCCGCAAACTGAACAATTTCCCTCTTCAGTTATCATGGGCTGTTCATCGACCTCTTTGTCACAGATTCCGCATTTCGGCATTCTATCTCACTCCCTTCGATTCCGCATTATTTGAATTGCCGTACAACTCGATAAAGTTTTTTATTCTGTTCTTCTCGGAATAAAATTATCGGGAAAGTATCATCGGTAGAAATTCTAGTCATATCTGGTTTTTCGTGATTCTCACGCCTTACGATCTGTGTAGAGTGGTGCGAGAGGTGCTGCTAGGTTTATTTCGGGAATCACATTCCCGATAGTGAAGGAACTAGTTCCTTCTAACTTGGAATCGGAGATTCCGAGAAGTATCAGGATTTCGTTTTGGAAATTCTAATGCTGAAGGAATACTTTACTTCAAGCGTAGGAACTCGTTTGAAAAACTTCTAGTTTTCTTATAGATCGCGTGCAATATTGGGCAGGTTATTTCGGAATTTTCAAAGAAAATTCCAAATATCGATGGAATTGCACAGCAATTCCAGTAGAAACTGCTGAGTTTTGTGAAGAAAGGATTGGATTTGGTGGAGAACGAGATAGGGTGGAGGTGAGCGGAAGTGAAGTCAGCGATCTTGATTTTAAGATGTTTTCGTGACGAGATTCATGCTTTTTTGCTTAGAGGAAATTCAGAGAGCCTTTCATATTATTCGGTGATTTTAAATATGTCGCTGTCCGATTAAGGATATGTATGGCTGAGATCGTGATTGACGAGGACGTTAGACATGGCAAACCAGTCATCAAAGGGACTCGTATAACAGTAGATGAAGTTCTTGGGATGCTGGAAAGCAGTATGACATTTGAAGAGATCGAGGAAGAATATGGATTGACAGAGGAGGAGATCAGAGCCGTGATAAGATACGCTGCTGGTTTGGTTAGAGGAGAAAAGGTTAAGGATGTACCAGCATGACTGTGAAGTTTTTCTTGGATGAGAACATCCCCAACTCTTCCATAGAGGCGTTGGAAGATTTAGGATATGAAGTAGAACATGCTAGAACTGCGGGATTTAAAGGAAGTAGTGATGAGGAAATCGCTAAATATGCAAAAGAACAAAAGGCTATTTTGGTAAGTAGAGATCTAGATTTTGGAAACATTCTGTGGTATCCAGAAGGATCTCATCATGGTGTTCTGATAATAAGATTGCCTTACGATTATACTGCGAATCAGATCACTAAAAAATTGAAAGAGTTCGTCGAGAAGATAGAAGTCGAGAATCTAGTCGACCATATAACTATTCTGGAACTAGGTCGTTATAGGATGAGGGAGATATGAAATCAGATACCTCATATGAAACAATCCTTATTTGATGTGTTCAGAGATATACCATAGAAAATTTTAAGAATTTAATTGTTCTAGATGACTTATGAACTTACTTTATTGTGCAGGAATTATTCTTTAGGTATCAAGTATGAGGTCCCTGATATACCTCAGTAAGTGTACCTCGTGAGTTATGCAGGATGTTTTAGTGATGAACAAAATATCAACCGTCACTCATATATGAAGTGTCAACCGTTACTCATAAAAAGAGGAGGGGAATCAACCGCGGATGATATATGAACTGTAGTTGATGGAAAAGACGGAGAAATATATCTGGATCGGTGGAGTGTCAACCGGAGATGATAATTATGAAATGTGGTTGAGGCGTGAGAAAGGTGGAGGTGATGAAAGAGAAGTCAGCGATCTTGATTTTAAGGTGTTTTAGGCTGATTTTAAAAGAAAGAAACAATCTTTAGTAGGTTTTCAAACCAATTCTAAGAAGTTTTCAAGATGTTTTTAATCTTTAAGAGTTGGAGATCGAGAACAAAACGTTTATAATGAAGGCTTAGTAATACTATAGTGTAACCATGACTTCATTAAATGTTAAAATCCCGAACGAGATGGAAGATGAAATAAATAAATTCCTAGAATCTCACCCATATTATATGAACAAGAGCGAACTAGTGAGAGACGCACTGCGACATATAATGTATGAAGAAAGAAAACTCTCTGAAGAAACTTTAGAAGTGATCGAAAAAGGAAAAGAGCAGATAGAAAAAGACGAAGGAGCTACACTTCAGGAAGTGAGGGAATCAGAAGATTCGTAGGAATTAAAAATTCCTTTTCTCGCCAACTTTGAAAGGTTGGCGATTCCTCCTAACCTTCGGTTAGTAAACCTCGGGAAGTGAGGGAATCAGAAGATGGATAAGAGAAGGGATAAAGTGGGGGGTTTCCAATCTAATAAGGTATTTTTCAGATGACAATTTACGTTTGGAATGTTCTTTAAAGTTGATGATTTGTATTCTATAACTTTACAGAACCGATTAGCGTCAGGTATAAATACTATCGTAATGCTTTTTATCATGTGGTAGTGATGACAGAGGTCAAAGTCAAAGTTCCTGATGATCTAAAGAAGCAGATGGAGAGAGCAGACTTTATCGATTGGTCAAAAGTTGCTCGGGACTCCTTTCGGGAAAAGTTGACTGAACTGTCTATGTTGGAGAATATTGCATCTAAAAGTGAATTAACTGAAGAAGAAGCAAAAGAGCTTGGAGCCAAGGTAAATCACTCTTTGCACAAAAGATACAAGGAATTATACTCTGACTTGGAGTAGATCACTATGAAACTCATAGTGGACGCTAATGTTCTATTTTCAGCATTGATAGCTGGAGGAAAAACCCGAGAACTTTTTTATTCCGAAAAATTAAATTTGATAGCTCCTGAATTCCTTCTCACAGAAGTAGAAGATCATCAAGAGGAAATCTGTGAAAAATCTGGACTTTCAGAGGAAGAATTCGAATTTATTTTGATCTTATTCCGAAAAAGAATAGATATCGTTCCCAAGGAGGACTTTGAAGAATACCTAATCAAAGCTAACAAATATTGTCCGGATCCTGATGATACTGAATATTTTGCTCTTGCCATGAGTGAAGATGCTATCCTTTGGTCTGACGAAAAGAGGCTGAAAGATCAGGGGGAAGTTAAAGTTATATCTACATCAGAACTTATCAGTATGTTGAAGAAGAAATAGTCTATAAGTAGTTTTGATTTTCTATTTTCATTTTTTACTTTTATTCGAATTTGTAGTAATTAAGGGGCTTTGATCAGCGGAATAATACTTTTTATTCTGATGGGAAAAGAGATCTTTTTTGATATACAAGCGGGTTTTGAAGAGACGGATAGTTACGGGATATAGAATGAAGAGAGAGTGCATATGATCTAAGAAAAGCTAGTATAACTGCTACTTTTTCGAAGAGCGGGAGATGATTGGGTTGAAAGGTGAGGTGAACTCTCTCATAGGTCTGATTTAAGCTGGATTTTAGGAAATTTTGATTATGATAGAAGGTTGATTTGGTTATCATCTACAGTTGATCTGATTATCATCTGCGGTGGATATCAACCGCGGATGATATATGAAGTGTCAACCGTTCTTGATAATGAATCGGGGTAAATCAACCGCAGATGATATATGAGCTGTAGTTGACGGAAAGGACAGAGGAATACTTCTGGATGGGCGAGGTGTCAACCGGAGATGATAATTATGAGATGTGGTTGACGGTGGTGGGGTGGAGGGGTGGGAGGTGTAAACCTATAGATCAATCAGATTTTAAGATGTTTTCGAGATGAGATTCATGCCTTTTTTGTTTAGAGGAAATTCAAAATTTGATTATTCACCACATTCTGTATAATCTAAAATATATTCGACCAGTTTAAAAACTTGAGTAGAAGGATTGCTCTCCGGAGAATATAACTCGTTATTTCTTTCCTGATGGATTTCGTTCAATTTTTTTGCATGTGAAATTGCATCTTCTCTTCTATCTACAATTTCGTAAAATATATCTTGATTTTTTGAATAATTAGGTAGATGATCCTTTAGTTCGTTAATAGCATCATTACAGGTCAAACTGGTATCTCGGAATTTAAAATGTAATAAAAACCAAATTTCAAAGCAAGGATTGGAAAGAGCGATATTTATACTGTTTTCTCTTGCCATATCTAAAGCATCCTGGATATTGTCTTCGTTCTCGTCTACATCGAAGACACACCAGACTTCGTCATCTCCATCCGGCCGGAGTCCGTGTTTTCCTATCTGTCTTTTGGCATATTTTACTAACCCCACTGGATCGGTTTTAGAGGAGTTCGGAGTTCTTATCTCAAGGCCACAACCCCTCTCTCGATAATTTTTAAAATATTTTTCCTCCGTTTTTTTGCCTTCGGAGACGATAACTAGTTTGTCTTGTGGTTCTCTTAGATTGACCCTTCTAGACATTTTACTCTAGCTCCCTTCTTCAAGTATTTTTTCGTCACCTATGAAAGGGATCGCTCCGTATCGTCCCACTAAATACCCCTTTTCTATGTCCTTATCTTTTCTTGGACTATACTCGACCAATGAGTAAAGATCGGTAGATCCTGTTTTAGGATTTCTTTCGGTGAACCAGACCTGATCTCTTCTGAAGAGATCTTGGTCAAGCAAGTTTGTATTGTGAGTTGTGAAAATCAATTGAGCATTATTGGGATTTTCTTCAGGATCGTGGAAAAGTTCGATAATGAATTTGTTCAAGAGGTGATGTAGCTTTGTATCTAATTCATCTATAACTAAAACTTCACCTCTTTCTAAAGCATAGATAATGGGGCCTATCAGAGAGAAAAATCGTCTAGTACCTTCGGACTCCTTGAATAAAGGAAGAGTTCCTTCCACCTCTTCCAATTCATGAATAGTCTTTATATCGAGCTCTTTAAGTTCTTCGTCTTCATCACCTAGAGCCCTAATTTCCGAAGGCATCTCTTCTACTTCATCGAAAGGAACCGTCTTGATTTGTCCTTTCACATCTGAGATCCCGAAATCAGCGGTCTTTAGAGCTTTTTGAACTTTTTTCCTGAACTCTTCGTTCTTTTTGAGGGTCTTTAAGGTGAATTCAGTTAATTCAGGATGCTCTCCAGGACCGATACCTTGTAGGGTTTCATTGAACCAGTCGAAAGCCTTACTAGTTTTTTCGTAATTAAATTGTGTCGAGCTTGAAAGATATAGAACATTCTTTCTCGTTCTTTCTTCTATCATCTCTTGGTCCTTTTTGTCCTTGTTGAACTTGTATTCGTCCGCATTTTTTCTTTCAAAGATTTGCGATTTTCTACCTTTTGGATAATAATACAGATACTCTTCGATTACTTTCTCCTCGTCATAAGTCAAACCATAGTTATATCTGATACCGTTCTGGATAAAAACAATATCAAATTCAGTCGGTTTTTCTATATATTCAGGATCGAATTTAAAAGGTTCGTGGTACAATTCATCCCCCTTCTGATTTTCGTGAGATTTTAAAACTAAATTCTTAAGAACCAACAATGCATCCCTAACATTACTTTTTCCGGATGCATTTGCTCCATAGAGCACACTGCTTTTCAACAACCGATAATCCTTATCCGCTTTGTCCTCGTAATCTATCAGATTATAATCTAAAGATTTGTCGGAGCTAGCCTCCATGCTCAGGGTCTGTTTTTCTCTTAGAGATTTAAAGTTTTTAACACTAAATTTTATTAACATATTTTCCCTCTTTTTGTTTTTTATCTTTTTTTATTGTGATTTTTTCTCAATATAGGTATTTAGTTTTGTGTTATTTATAGTTTTTTAGAGTTTACAGTGTTATTCTTTATGTTATTACAGAGGTTTAGTTCCTTTATGAGTCACCTCTGCTTTTAGCCACCGAGATTATGGTTAGATCGAAAAACAAAGGCCAAAACGAGAAATTTAGGCAAAACATAGATAAGAAACTGACGTTATTCGCGTGCGCAGGATTTTATCCTTTTCAGTTACGAGAACTTGTTTTGAGTGACAGAAGGATGTAATCCTGAACGTGAGTTGCAAAAAATAAGATGGTGGAAGTGAGAGGGGTGATCCGATCCTCAAGCCAAAAAAACGTGAGATTATGGATTTTAATTGGTTTCTTTAATAATAATATTACCTGTAATCAATATTCATCAATGTGTTGGTCGATAGAATTCTTAATTTCCTCTATCATATCTGTTCCTTCTTTCCTTTTGTATAACCACCTTTCAATCCTGTTGTAAGTAAGGTTGATGTAATGGGATCTATAATCCTCAAAGGTTAGGATTTTAAGATTCAGCTCTTCTAATACGAATTCTTTAGTCCTTTTTTTATCGAAATCGATCAGTGTTGACCCTTTTCCAAGATTTTGATAAGATTCTTTCTTTTCTTCGAACGGTATTCCATTTTTTGCTAGTACACGTCTAATGATATTTTTAGTCTCTTTTTCATCAGTCGGGACTAATTTTATCATTGAACCTTTGGTTAGATACATGTAAAAGAAGACTGGTACAAAGAATATCCCTAGACCTATCATAAAATAGAAAGTCATGTTAACTTTGGGACTGAGATCGATCTTAGACAAGATCCGTAAGGGAACAATAATCGTAATTACCACGATCACTCCAATAAAGAGAAGTAAATCATTACCATTTAAAAAACTATAGTACCAATCAAGACCATAGGCCTTTTTTAATTTTTCTTTTTTACTTTCTGAAAGAGCTTTTATTTTTATTTCTTCATGAGTTCTTTTCTTAGTAATGTAAAACTCGTTTATTAGCCACGAGGGTATAAATATTATGAAAGAGATGATAAAACCTAGTCCTAATGGTTCTGAGAAATCATTAATGGCAGTGAATAGCCATGTTAAAAAGCCTACAATAAATGAGCCGATCGTAGAAATAGCAAGGAATTTTAAACTCAGGTTATATTTTTGAGTTGGTGGACCATTTTCTTTGATTAATTTTGTTAACTCATGATCAGTCGATCCCAACTTACCGTTGCAGTAGAGTCCTTCTCCTTTTTCAATCACCTTATTGGTCCCTCTTACCTTACTTTTCTTGACGACTTCATCACATTTAGGGCAATAGTAATAGTCTACTGAACTTGTCATCTTGGCAGATATTAAATCAATACTAATAAATATTTTATGATAAAAAAGTTGATTCAAAAAGAGAGTTGATAAAGTGTTGTAGGTTTTCCAAAAAATATAGGAAATAAATACAATCAGATCTGCTACCTTTTGCGAAGATCGGGAGGGGATTTGGTTAGAGGGAGAGGTGAAATCACTTAGAGATCCGATTTGAACAGAATATTAGAAAATCTTGATTATGATCGACGGTTGATTTGGTTATCATCCGCGGTTGACGAGGAATAGAATCCCTCTTCATCCTCGTTATCAACTGCGGATGATCTGATTATGAAATACAAAGAGGAAAAAGTTCCTCTCATATCTCGGTTTCGTGAAAACGCTCGATATACGGTGGATATCAACTACAGATGATATATGAACCGTCAACCGTTCTTGATAATGAAACGGGGTAAATCAACCGTATTTGATATATGAGCTGTAGTTGATGGAAGAGGTGGGAAAACATGTCTGGATGGGTGGGGTGTCAACCGGAGATGATAATTATGAAATGTGGTTGACGGTAGTGGGGTGGAGGGGTGGGAGGTGTAAACCTATAGATCAATCAGATTTCAAGATGTTTTCGTGACGAGATTCAAGCTGTATTTAGTGAATAATCATTATGAACAGCGTCTGTTTTGATTATGATCTACGTCAGGTAGCAGACGTCGTTCGTGTACGAGTTACCAGACGTCGTTCGTAATAATTACTAGGATAACTGACGCCGACTGAACATCTTAGAAAGATGACTTAGATATGAAAAATTGATGTCTGGATGTGATTATAGCTGACGTAGTTCGTAATACGATCAGCGTCTGGTGGGTGGTGGGGTGGGAGGTGTAAACCTATAGATCAATCAGATTTTAAGATGTTTTCGTGACGAGATTCAAAGTCGTCAAAGGTCTGATTCAAACAAGCAAGACTATTCAAGTTAAAAGAGGAGTTTAAGTTTATTTCAATTCCTCAAAGGTCTGATTCAAACTCGCAGAAGATCGATAACTACATCAACGCTAAGAACCATTTCAATTCCTCAAAGGTCTGATTCAAACATAATTCCATTCTATTTCACCTCCTTTCGTGCCATATATTTCAATTCCTCAAAGGTCTGATTCAAACACAAATGTAAGGTATCGATAAAATAACTATAGAAGTTATTTCAATTCCTCAAAGGTCTGATTCAAACAAAAGAGCGCGAACGCAAAGGACACTGCAACGATTGATTTCAATTCCTCAAAGGTCTGATTCAAACCACCAAATGGCGGGGGGGCGGTGGCAAGCCTTGCTCATTTCAATTCCTCAAAGGTCTGATTCAAACTATTCCTTTTTGCACTCTTTGGAGCAGAAATGGTGGTATTTCAATTCCTCAAAGGTCTGATTCAAACATTCGATTTCTGACTGACCTGCGACTTCGTAAACCATAATTTCAATTCCTCAAAGGTCTGATTCAAACCTGAATTTCCAAGAAATACATCAGTAGAGTTAGAGGCTATTTCAATTCCTCAAAGGTCTGATTCAAACTCTCCTAGCCGGAGAGGACGGACCTTCTTACAATCCGATTTCAATTCCTCAAAGGTCTGATTCAAACTCTGATAGTGCTTTTGACATCAATGCTGAAAATTATCATTTCAATTCCTCAAAGGTCTGATTCAAACTTAAATAATATAAAAACTATGTAGAGTTGATAAGACAATTTCAATTCCTCAAAGGTCTGATTCAAACCCTTCGACGTATTTTCTATCTATCTTGTTTTCCCATTATTTCAATTCCTCAAAGGTCTGATTCAAACGATATTCACGATTATGACTATAGCCATCTTCAAGATTAATTTCAATTCCTCAAAGGTCTGATTCAAACAGCTTACACTTCGCCTGTTCGTAATGCAATTTTGATCATTTCAATTCCTCAAAGGTCTGATTCAAACAAGGATGGGAGTTGAGCAAGTATGAGCCTTTGTGAGATTTCAATTCCTCAAAGGTCTGATTCAAACTTCTGAGGAGGTGGAATAGATATGACTATAAGAGTTATTTCAATTCCTCAAAGGTCTGATTCAAACGTCGCCTTCTTTTCCGCAGCGATCGCAGCGGCTGCAGATTTCAATTCCTCAAAGGTCTGATTCAAACAATTAATAAAGACATACATAACAATATGGACTAAGATATTTCAATTCCTCAAAGGTCTGATTCAAACCATATTATAGACTATGTGGGGGGGTACGCGCGTTAAGGATTTCAATTCCTCAAAGGTCTGATTCAAACCTATTATTTGTTCAATAGAAGAAGACCACCTAGAGTATTTCAATTCCTCAAAGGTCTGATTCAAACTTAAATGTGATAGCTGCGATACTGAATATAATTTGACATTTCAATTCCTCAAAGGTCTGATTCAAACTAGCCAATATCAAAATGGTGATGATAGTGGTGATAATAAATTTCAATTCCTCAAAGGTCTGATTCAAACTCGGTCGTTCCTCCGCCACCTCCACCATCTTCATCTGTATTTCAATTCCTCAAAGGTCTGATTCAAACGGAGAACCCATACCTGAATATTCGAGAATGAAAGTGATTTCAATTCCTCAAAGGTCTGATTCAAACTATCCATTCAAAATCTTGAGTTGATGTGTCGTTATCATTTCAATTCCTCAAAGGTCTGATTCAAACTAATCAAAATTTTCATATCCAACAATCGAAGCTCCAAGATTTCAATTCCTCAAAGGTCTGATTCAAACTGAGGGGTCTGGATGAAGATTAAAGAGGAAGATATCGATTTCAATTCCTCAAAGGTCTGATTCAAACTAATATTTTTATAACAGGCTCACTATGTCGCAAAAACGATTTCAATTCCTCAAAGGTCTGATTCAAACTAAATCATACGGTTCAAGTCAGTCAGGTTATTATGGATTTCAATTCCTCAAAGGTCTGATTCAAACGATTGATTCAAATACTTATACCTCAACCGGAACTCATAATTTCAATTCCTCAAAGGTCTGATTCAAACCAGAAGGTTTAAAGTGATACAAAGAACCCCAAAAATTGTATTTCAATTCCTCAAAGGTCTGATTCAAACAAACGTCTATATTTTCCCATCTATCGAGTCTTTATATTATTTCAATTCCTCAAAGGTCTGATTCAAACGTTTCATCATACCATAACATGCCATCCTGAAATGTTATACTAATTTCAATTCCTCAAAGGTCTGATTCAAACTCTCAAAAATGGTATAATAAATTAGTCTGGATGGTATTATTTCAATTCCTCAAAGGTCTGATTCAAACTCGAATTTACCAGCAACTTTTTCATTTGCCTCTTTTAATTTCAATTCCTCAAAGGTCTGATTCAAACCCCAAAACTGAGTAGGAGTATTACGGTCCTTGTACTATTTCAATTCCTCAAAGGTCTGATTCAAACAAGGCTCGGAATTCGATAGACGGTACTACATTGATTATTTCAATTCCTCAAAGGTCTGATTCAAACTTATGAAAACAATTATCATAAAAACTATGATAATTCACATTTCAATTCCTCAAAGGTCTGATTCAAACGTGCGCCTTTGATCTCATCAACCGACATCTCAAGTTTATATTTCAATTCCTCAAAGGTCTGATTCAAACAGTGCTGTTCTTGACTCCATTGAGTCTTTACGTTGTTCATTTCAATTCCTCAAAGGTCTGATTCAAACCTTTATATTTTATTTATGGCTTCTTATTAACCTATGTGATTTCAATTCCTCAAAGGTCTGATTCAAACTCCTTAAAATCTCTTCGCCTTCTTTCTATTGATGACTTATTTCAATTCCTCAAAGGTCTGATTCAAACGAAGGCTTAAAGTGATACAAAGAACCCCAAAAATTGTAATTTCAATTCCTCAAAGGTCTGATTCAAACCGTTATCCTACTTTCTTCAATCCTATAGTGCTGTTGATTTCAATTCCTCAAAGGTCTGATTCAAACGACCCGACCAGCAAGAAAGGCAACATAGTTTTCACATATTTCAATTCCTCAAAGGTCTGATTCAAACATCCGGCGAAACGACCAAGTTGAAGGTCCAAGTCGACATTTCAATTCCTCAAAGGTCTGATTCAAACTATGAACGAAACTGGGGTACTACCTCGACCTTCCCGATTTCAATTCCTCAAAGGTCTGATTCAAACACGTATAACTGTGTTGAAATTTTTGTTAGTTAGTTTTAATTTCAATTCCTCAAAGGTCTGATTCAAACATGTCTCTCCACGTCTTTTATTCTGTTTCCCAACGTATTTCAATTCCTCAAAGGTCTGATTCAAACGCAGCTTCGCAGCGACGGACCTGGAGACGAGCGTATATGAATTTCAATTCCTCAAAGGTCTGATTCAAACCCATTTTCCAATACAATTTCATCCATTTTTCCACCTTATTTCAATTCCTCAAAGGTCTGATTCAAACCCTCAAAAACGTTGAATGTCCCCACTGTGAGGAGGGAGATTTCAATTCCTCAAAGGTCTGATTCAAACCGGCACTTCAAGATTGGGGTCACCCGGATCTATTGCGGTGAATTTCAATTCCTCAAAGGTCTGATTCAAACGGTCGCATCGGTGACGTGGTAGACATCTTCCTTTACAATTTCAATTCCTCAAAGGTCTGATTCAAACTTAAAATTGAAATGGGTTTTTGGACAGTTATCGAGAATTTCAATTCCTCAAAGGTCTGATTCAAACTCTATATTGGAAATACAAGATACATGATGCTTCTTCAATTTCAATTCCTCAAAGGTCTGATTCAAACTCAGAAGATTCACAAAACCCCTCCAAACATATTGGAGATTTCAATTCCTCAAAGGTCTGATTCAAACTCGAGAGAGCTTTTAAGATCCATACCGGCCTTATCTATTTCAATTCCTCAAAGGTCTGATTCAAACTAAATGGTTCAAGATAGGAGTATTGAAAGGTTCTAATTTCAATTCCTCAAAGGTCTGATTCAAACTTCTTCTGTTGATGGGGATACGACGTTTGGGTAAACATTTCAATTCCTCAAAGGTCTGATTCAAACGATAGTGTTCTTCTTCATCATCTCCTCTGGCTCCTCATTTCAATTCCTCAAAGGTCTGATTCAAACATAACGCTGGAGCCGCTGTTAGAAGCAACACCATATTCATTTCAATTCCTCAAAGGTCTGATTCAAACTTGGAGGGATGATATATGGGAAGATTCAGAGGGGATAATTTCAATTCCTCAAAGGTCTGATTCAAACTCCGATTTCAAACGCTCTCTTAGGCGATATATCGTGCATTTCAATTCCTCAAAGGTCTGATTCAAACAGATGGCCTTTCAGCCGTAGAATTGGCGAAAGAATTATTTCAATTCCTCAAAGGTCTGATTCAAACGTTTTTGCCACGATGGGAGGGGAATATACTAGTCAAGAATAATTTCAATTCCTCAAAGGTCTGATTCAAACCCTTGAATTTGTATTCATTATAAGCTTCACAATTAGACATTTCAATTCCTCAAAGGTCTGATTCAAACGAGTCTTTCAGAAGTTATAGATGAGCTTGAGAGTGAGGATTTCAATTCCTCAAAGGTCTGATTCAAACTTTTTTTCCCATCTTCATATAACCTCGACTCCCTTATATTTCAATTCCTCAAAGGTCTGATTCAAACCGGAGAGAATAAAAATGGGAGATAAGGTGGATCTATACGGATTTCAATTCCTCAAAGGTCTGATTCAAACCTGGAGCAGGTCAAGGATTATTAAGGGGAAATGCTTCAGAATTTCAATTCCTCAAAGGTCTGATTCAAACCCTCATCCGTCGTGTTCGTCGTGTCATCGTCGGGATATTTCAATTCCTCAAAGGTCTGATTCAAACATACTTACTCTTCCGGGGGGATATATACGGTTAATCATTTCAATTCCTCAAAGGTCTGATTCAAACACGTGCATGTCTATTTCAGCTCTTACATGGGTTTATCAATTTCAATTCCTCAAAGGTCTGATTCAAACATTTACGTCAGTAAATATCAACTCAATGTTTCCCGTATTTCAATTCCTCAAAGGTCTGATTCAAACGATCAAAGGTGGTTTCTCCCGCCAAATTTTCTCTTTGTGTATTTCAATTCCTCAAAGGTCTGATTCAAACATCTAAACCTTATACTTATGATATATATGTAAAAAAATTTCAATTCCTCAAAGGTCTGATTCAAACCTGGTGCATTAGATTTTGATACTGCTGTTTATGACTATTTCAATTCCTCAAAGGTCTGATTCAAACCATAGTCTCTGTATCAATCACTACATCAAATTTTTTATTTCAATTCCTCAAAGGTCTGATTCAAACTTTCGTCTAGGTTATATTTACGCTATTTTCTTACCTTATTTCAATTCCTCAAAGGTCTGATTCAAACGCAAATATACCTGTAGAAGTTGAAATAGATGGTTGGTATTTCAATTCCTCAAAGGTCTGATTCAAACAAAAGATACCTTACCAAGCTTCTATAACACTGAAACATTTCAATTCCTCAAAGGTCTGATTCAAACTTTTCCAGATTCTAATTCATTTGTTGCATCATATAAATTTCAATTCCTCAAAGGTCTGATTCAAACTTCGTAGTTGTCGTATAAACACTTAGGGCAAAATATATTTCAATTCCTCAAAGGTCTGATTCAAACTGTTAAACAGATATATATCTATCTGAGTTTTTGATTTATTTCAATTCCTCAAAGGTCTGATTCAAACTCGCCTGTGTTTGAATGTTATCTGCTGTAATAGAATATTTCAATTCCTCAAAGGTCTGATTCAAACCAAGCTCATATAGGGGCGTATGAACGTCTTTTTTCTACAAATTTTACAACCTTTTTTATCCTCCTCCATAGGGCCTAATTTCCTTATCTAACCATGCAGATCCGAAGTAATAAAATTTCCGAAAAATGCACATCGATTTTCGTGCTTCCGTCTTTCTGTAGTGCTTATTTAAAGAAGCACGAAAAAGCTAGATAATTTTATCCGTTTCGCCCTTTGTAGTACCTATCTCATCTCTATCTATGTATTTTTCCGTACTAACCTTATATATTAGCACGCTATCCTCAGAAGTATCTACTATGCCTTTCAACTCCGATTTCATACCTCTCAGTTCGGCTTTGGTTACATTTCCTTGCAAAACACTGTTTTGTACCCAGGTCAGATGGGTTTTTAGAAATTTTCTGACTTTGTTCACTCTATCTACGTTAACATCATAGACAACTACAACATACACAACATTCACCACCACATGACCAAAGGTTCATACTCTTTAGTCCCCAAGAAATGTTTCGTTAACTTATATAGTTCCAGTCGGATCAACCTGCGGTATGACACCTTTTTATCCAATCCTTTATGCTTGATCGTTCTTTCCATCCTTTTGTCATATTCTTCTAAAAACAATTTGTTACCTGAATCGGAAAGTAGCATATCACCTATCTCACCTTCAAAGTGTTTATCTTTCAACATTCCCTTATTTATCAATTTGAAGATAACTCTATCCACAAGGATCGGTTTGAATATCTCGCTGACATCAAGAGAAAGAGAAAATCTTCTCTCAGAAGGCTCATGTAAAAAAGAGACGGCGGGATTCAGCTGTGTATTATATATCTCTGACAAAACCGAAGTGTATAACTTCGAATTGCCGAAGCTTATCAGTGTGTTCATCTTGTTATTGGGCGGCTGCCTGGTCCTTTTCTCGATCTGATATTCGGGAGGCATCATCTCGTCTATAGCTCTGTAATATGTTTCTCTTATCTTCCCTTCGACTCTCATGATCGAAGGGATCTTTTCCTGATCTTGTAGATCAGAAAGCAGTGATTTTATATTTCTGATCCACTCTTCCAATCCCGCTTCGTTCTTAGCGTAATAATTGAGATTCTTCAGTATGTTTTTCCCTGCACCCCATACAAATTTTCGTGCTAGCGGTATCCTTTTCTCATCGTCTAGATAATGGTCAGACTGTTTTACGACCATATCACCGGAGATCAATGTCTCTCTCGGATACAATGTACTCTTGTACCATCCATAGTAATCGAAAAAATGGACAGGAATACCTTCTTTACCTAGAAACTTTATCGCACCTGAAGTCATACTCAACGAACCGTAGGCGTAGATGCTGTAGATGTTGTTCACGGGTATAGCTCTTTTAGTATTATCATTGGTAAAGTATATCGTGTTCTCTTTCCTCTTGAGTTTTCCATCCTGAGTTATATAATAATCATTCTTTTTCATCTTCTAACCCTCCTCGGCAAAACAAAATTCCTGATAAGCACATTTATCGCAGATCTTTTTCTTTTCAGGCTCGGGCATCTCGCCTGAAACTATCTCTTTTATGTCTTCCTTCACATCCTTCAGATCTTTCTTCTTTTCTTCATCCAACTCCACTTCTTTCTTCTTGTTGAGTTCAGGATAGTGGAGTTCACCTTTCACGTCAACGCCGTGCTCCTGCAGATAATCAAGATAAAAGTACATCTGGAATAGATGCGACTTCTCCATCTTGTTGCTCTTTTTGACTTCGTGCACGTAAAGCTGATCTCCTTTTTCCACGAAATCAAGTTTCATCTTGTCTCGGATGTTGACCTCCTTTTTGACTCTAGGATAGCGGTCCTCGTGGATCTGTTTGCCGATCTTTACATTTTCGTGTTCTCTTTCAAGTTGGATGTTGTGGTGGAAGAGCCAGATCTTAGTGCGGCAGATGAAGTAGTATGCGATTTCGACGCCGGTTATTCTATCTTTTCTTCTCATATTATGTTGTTTTTCTCTTGAAAATAATCCTTATTGAAGCCTCTATCCAATGAATAAATCTGATGTTCTTCGTCTCCAATCAAATGCTCTGGTATCTTGTAATAAGGCCCTGTTTTCTCAAGTGTGGATTCTAATTCCTTCTCCTCAATTGGTACTACCGCTGAAATAGTAAATTTCGACATGATAGAAGAAAGACGTTTCTTTATCATTTTCTTTTTAGAATAATCTTCTTGACTTTCTCTTATTTTTTCTTTATACAACTCCATAACCTTATCTCCATCGACCGATTCGTCGATTTGTATATCAAATTCCCTCTCGAGGAACTCGATTTCTTTTTCATCAAAATTTTCTGTATCTAGTGATGTCGCGATAAAGAACGTGTAACTATTCTTGTTTTCTTCGATCACGTCCACATGGAATACTTTTTTATGTTTGTTCTTAGGACTGTTCGTTTCCTCAAATTTCATTTTGTTCCAACACTCTATATTTTCTGCCGCCGTTAGCCCTAAATCCTCGCTAATTTCTTCGTTTATTGTCTCAATGGTATTTTCAAAATATTCCTCCATATCCTCAAATCCGTAGGAGTAATTTGATTCATCTAATATTTTTTCAGTTTCGCTCAACCTCCAATCAGGATAAACCTTAGAAGCTTCGACATTGTTCGATTTTATCTTGGTCAGGTAAACATGCCCTTCTTTTATCTCCTTATTTCTATTACACCGCCCTCTGACTTGTTCTATCGATTCAAGGGTCGAAAGATCCCTCATAACAAAATCAAAACTAACATCAAGACCAGCCTCAATGCTTTGTGTACTCACAAGGATCAACCGCTGGTCATCTTCCATATCATTTACTTTATCCACGATTTCTTTTTTTCTTGTTGATAGGATCGTAGAATTAAGTAGTAAACAATCTGATTTTTTTTCTTCAAATTTATTTTTTAATCCTTTATACAGGTTTTTTGAAGTCCTAACAGTATTCACTACTATAAGTCCATGATTGTTATCTTCATCGAATTCATCTTTACTTACTTTAAGAATATAATCAACTAAATCGCTTATATCCTCTGAATTACTTTTTTCGATTTCTTTCATACCATCAGAAACGATGGTGTTTCTTTCAAATTTTTTATAATATCTTTCTGGATCAGATATAAGGTAATGACATTCATCATCATAAGTATTATCCATGTCTCTAGACATTTTCAGTTTTTCTAGATTTGGAACAGTTGCACTCATTATCAAAATATATGAATTCAAATTTTCAGCCATTTCATTCAGGAGGTAATTGAATTCAGGCCAATATTCTACTGGTAATGTCTGCACCTCATCAAGTATTATAACCGAGTTCGTTAATGCTCCAAATCTATATTTGCTAGATTTATCGAATTTAACTATCGATTCAAGTAAGGACACATTTGTTGTACATATTACTGGATATTCGAAAAAGTCATCATAGGTGAGTATTCTTTCCTCATCTTTTTCCGGTATCTCAGAAAAGGAATAGATGGATCGCATCTCTTCTGTAGTAAGTTTCAAAACCTTTTTGAAGTAATCATAATTCTGCTCTAACAGGCTTATATATGGAAGTGAATAGATGATCCTATTTGCATCCGTTTCATCTAAAATCTGTAGTGTCAATTCAAGGGATGTGTGAGTTTTTCCCCCTCCCGTGGGCATCTGGAGATAAAAAACTGATTTGTTTTCCTTGAGACCTCTTTCGAGAGAATCGATCGCTTCTTGATACATTTCTAGTCGATAGGAATTTAATGGATTTAAACTTCTCTTCTCAATATATTCCTGTTGCTTTTTTTCAATATTTTCATCCATTCGGGTGAGCATCTCATCATCGACACGACGATAGTACTTAAATAACTCGTTTTCTAACTTAGTTACTTCAGAATTAGAATAACTGCTTGCTATAAAATCAGATCTGATTAATACTGAAAATAGATAGTTGTATAAAAATGAAAGAGATGATGAATCCTCGTCTAAAGCAGAAAAAAAATCTGATCTATAGATATTGATTACCTTTTGAATAAGACTTTCTAGTTTTTTCATTTCAATTGGTATTTTTTGGAATAGATAAAGTATAGTTGGTTCAAGATCACTATGTTTTTCATCTTCTAAAATACTCGCGACTCCGGTATCTGCTCCTTCTTCAAACAGACTCCTGAGCCTTGTATGATGTCCATGGATAATATGGGGCAAAAATAGTAAAACCGGATTTTCTTTTAGATTCTTTTCTTCAGCGAGATGTATAGCAAAGAAAATAGCACTCACTAGTGAGTGTCTTTCAGTAATATGATTTTCTGTTGAGCTCTCAATGTCGTTAAATTCATCATTACCGAGTCTTTCTTTTTGAAACACTGGATTGACTTTTCCGAAATCATGAAATTCCACCATTTCAAGAAGAATATCCTCGAATTCACTGTAATCGTAGGTTATATTGTATTCTTTCTTCAATGATAGATAAAGTTCCTCCAAAATCTTATCTTTCTCTACTATGTATTTAAATACTGTTTTGGTCTTTTTTATATGTTCACAAATGGATTCACTGTAATCTGTCTCTTTATGTGCTAGGATTGTTCTTTCAACCCCATTTATCGAAATTTTTCCTCCTTTGATTATATACTCAAACATCTTAATCAGAATAAAACATATAGCTTTCCATCACTGTCCTGAAGATATTTGTAGTCATAATCTTTTTTCTCTGGTATTACAATCAACTTTACTCGTTCTCCAATCGACTTCATGATAAAATCTTTCATCTCAGTGTACTCCCGGTTCTCTTTCTGGTGTATTGGAATATCCTTCAAGATATGGAATTTTAGTGTGTCTGGTGAACTGATGTTTAATCCGGATTCTTTTTTTGGTTTTTCTTTCACCTTGAAATCAGAACTTATCTCATGTGGAACAATACCTATTGCCTCAAATTCATTCTCATAAGGATCTGCTACTGGTTCTAAGTCGACATCTACCATTTTTAGGTCAAGGGGAAAATTATTTCGCCCCATATAAATATCATAATAACTTATATTGTTAGCCAGTAAATGCCGATACCCCTCATAGAGCGAAGAAATAGTTTCATTTATACCGTTCTTTTTTAGTATGGAGTTGATTTGTTTTATGGCTCTCTCGTCATCTTCGATTTTTGAAAAATCAGCTATAATTCGATAGGAAGGATTAATCAATATTTCTTGCCTGATATTGACCATCCTTCCTCTAGGATTCCCGTAATGACTGTTGAATGTAGTGGTTTTAGTTCGAGTTTCAGATAGAGGAGTTATCCCTAATTTCAACCTCTCTAAAAATTTCAAGTTTTCTTTGAAATCAAAACCGGCTATTGATCCTAGCATGCCTTTGATAGATGTTTTTGGGGGAACCTTATAGGTTAGGAGTCCTCCACTTGTAGAGAAAGGCTTCGTGAAGGACCCGAATCTAGCTTGGATATCGAAACTTATAGTTTCCATATAGCCTTCTCCTCTATAGCTTATGGAATCCTTGATATTTTACTTGGATATCGTCTCCATCTTCATAGAAATTTTTCACTTCCACTCCTTCATCACTATAAACTTCTATCTCTTCTATCGATTCGTTGAAGTTGTCTAATTTCTTCTTGATTTTACCTAAATTAAGTACTAGTTCTTTTGTCCTTTCTTCTGGATCTGTGATTTTTTCACTTTCAACTTCTATGAGATGTTTTAATTCTCCCAAGTTTAATGTCTTGCCCTCAGAAAATTTTGCCATGATTAGAAGCTTTGCATCTGTTGATTTACTAGTAGATTTTCTTAAATTTGTACCTTTTATTATCCCCTCTTTGAACTTAGATAGATCTTCTTCTTTTAGTAGATCTTCTGCTACATTGGGATTAACAGTTATATCATAAGCTATTACTGCATGATCTACAACTCTCTTCTCACCAGTAGTTTTTTGCTGTCCTTCGTCTGAAGCAAATGGTGTTCCCATTCTATGGCTAATTATATCTGCTCCGATTAGATCCAGACCGTAACTCAGTTGGACTGGGCCGTAAATGGACTTCTCTTCACCTTCCTTGAAACTGAATGTCCCTCCAAAAATCCTAGCATCCACACAAGAATCAATAAGATCATCGAAATCACTATCAAAATATTCCTTGAATACATTTGTTTTGGTCATATAACTAGCCTGATGCTCCTCAGCTTCTTTTGACTCTCTGGGATAAAAGAACACAAAATCCTCTAAATTTTCAGTATCCTCGTAGTTCTGGTACAGATAGTTCCTTATATTGTACTTTATACACTTGTCAGTGGTGAATACCCTTCCATTTATATTTCTAGGTTCATTGTTCACAAAACTTCCGTTTGGATTACCCAAAACCGTTTCCGTTACAAATAGACCTTGATACATATTTTCTACATTTTCTGACATTTTTAGTCACCTCTTTTTTTAGATTTCAATATGTTATTAGCATAGTAGCCAGAAACCATGGCTATCAGGATATCTGAAAAAGATTTTTGCTTGAAAAGACTATCTAGATTATCGGTTATAATATCGAAAATGAACTTTGCCTTTGGATTTAATCTTTCTATGTAATATGTTTGTCCTTGCAGTATCTCTGAAGCAAATCTTTGTTTTGCATTTTTTCTATTTAAAGACTCAACAAAGTCACTAAATATACTGTTCTTGTTTTCATTATACCGAGAATTATCGATTTTTCTGATAAATTGGCCTATTAGATAGTAGACAAGTTGTTGGTTCTCATCGTCACTGACTAGTTCTCTTATCTTATCCTTAGTTTCTGCCTCTTCAAAAGCCTCAAAATACTCTTCCAATTTTTTTGTTTTGTTTTTCATATTTGACCCTCCAAATATTTTGGAACATAAGAAATAGTAATAATTCAAACCTTCAATCAAGTTTCTTCGAACGATTCCTGACTCAAAATTATTGTCAGTATCTATATTTCTCAATTCATATCGTAGAAAGGTCTCAACGATCTCATTAAGACTATCTTTTGAAAGGGCGTTTGGATCAGTTTCATAGATGAATGAGAATAGTTCATCACGATGTGCATACAATAGATGTTTGAATTTAGAATTTAGATCATTTGGTAGATCAGTATTGTAAAGTTGATAGAAATGGAAAGTCTGACCATATAATTCGTCAAAATAATAATTTCTTTCGTTGACAAAGAAGGATTTAAGAATCTCTTCTAAGTCAAAATAATTCTTTAATTTTCTTATCTGGACATCAATCCCTTCGTTAGGGAAATACTTTAGTTCTTCATCTGAAACTAAATTTTCATCTTTAAATTTTTTTGCAAAGAGATGGTAATTGGAAACTGATTTTAATATATTCAATTTAGATTGTTGCTTTTCAGTTACGAGAAATTTGAATTCTAGTGTATCATATATTTCCTTCTCACCGATTAAAGTATTCAATTTTTCAAAATCATTAGCGTTTTCCTCAGCTAGCTTTACAAACAAACCAAGACCTTCCATAGTCTCATAACGAGCTTTTGGAACCAGGAGGTAATTATTCCCAAATATATTGTTTAGATATTTCCATCCTGCTGCTACTTTTCCTTCACATTCTGGACATAATTTTAATGGCCCTTTATCTACCTCGTTGCTAGCCAACCCAAAATTGTAATTAGTAACTTCTAGAGAATAGAATGGCAACCGTATATCTCTCATCTCCCCAGAATTTCCACAAAGACTGCAATCACCTTCTACCCAATCGATACTCTTATTCTGAGGGGCTGTAGCATAGGTAGTGATAAAAAATTCATGTCTTTCATCAGTCTTATCGCCTTCAAATTTTTTTATATATGCCCAGTCAGATTCTAAGTTTTGGAATTTTTTTTCCTCATCTTTGAAAAATTCCAATAAGTTATTGACTATCTCATCATCATATTTCTTTTTATAGTATTCATTAAAACCATCACTACTTTTAACCTTCTTTTTTTGGATTTTAGAAACATCTATGAAAAATGGACTAACTCCGCCTATCCCTAAAGCTCCACCTGCTAAGGCAGAATTCCCCCCCGCGTAAAAATATTTGTATTTATCATCTGAATCTTCATCATATTCGATAGTTTCTACCTGATCTATTTCTCCGTTTTTGATTTCAAGGATAGAGATAATATCTCCATCTCTAGGAGCTAATAAATCGTCCTCAAAACCCTTTTCAATTCCAATATTTTCTCCAATTTGTTTCAGCGCTCTAAGCATCATCAACCACCTCCACACAACCAAACCCCCTAGCATTTCCCTGTCCAAACCCGGCCTGATAACCAAGCTTCAACAGTTCCGGACTACCTTCTACATCAAACTTAACCCTTGCGCATCTTTGGCTGAATTCCTTTTCCTCGCCATCAACCTCTTTAGTAAAGTTCACACGTTTGTACTCAGGTTCCGTATGAAATTGGGTGATCTCGAAATTGTCGTTTGGCGGTTCTTCTCCATAATATTCTTCATACCTATCCAGCAGATTATTGTGGATGTTTTCATGCCATTTTGGATTTTTCAGCGGTAAAAGGTCCCAGTCTCCTTTATCCTCTCTCCAAGTTTTTGTATAGATCGGAGACAAACACTTGAACGTCTCCTTCGATCCTATCTCTCTTTCTTCCAAAACTTCTGCGGACCTGACCTCAAATTCAGTATGACCCAGATTGAAATGGGGTTTTTGAAGCAAACCGCTCGCAAAACCTTCTATGAATTTCTTATCCGGAGATGTGATGTAGAAATGGGCTGAATCGAACTGCAGACCCGAATCTTTAGGTCTCATGTCGTCTGATAACAGCCAAGAGAAAGTGTAGAATTTGTACCCGGTATGTGAATGTAGAAAGTCCGCAAGATCTCCATCAGCACTTTGAAGTCTATCCAACAACATGCTGTAATGCCAGTATTGATAGTCAAATGGAAGAGGCATATCAGAGATCTTCTCCACGGAGATCTTCGCTCTTATCGGGATCCCTCCTATCGGTAAATATATTCGAAATATATATTATCTTCGGATTGCGAATTTCGTAACCGTAAATGCAATATTTTAGTATATTTCGCACTCCGCTCATATCATCAACCCATCATCGAAGATGTTAATATAATTTTTTATTTTTAAAAAATTGCAATATAGATAATAACTTTTTAGAAAATTAAAACGATAGCTTTTAATTAGAACAGTTGTATTGTTAATTATATGGCACCGAAAAAGCATCCGGGGTCGAAGGATGAAAAAGAGAGCACTACCCAAAAGGGAAACAAAATATTGATCACGCCTTTAGGATTCGAAACCACTCCTGTGATTTCCTTCATAGGTAAGGAAGGCATCGGAAAAGGAGACAAGCTGATAGTACTCAGACCTGAAGAAAGAGCTGAAGAAAAGAGAGGTGAAAGAGCTTTCAATCAGCTCAAAGAAACGGTCGAAAACTTTTCTAGCGATATTGAGATCGAAAAGATAGTTTTAGATACGCAGGATTTTACAGGATTAATCCTTGATATCTCGAACATTTTGAAAGAAACAGACGGGAAAACGATCGTAAATCTTTCAGGAGGCGTAAGAACTATTTTAGTCGCTCTTACTGCCTGTACTGTTTTCTTTAATTCTCGTATCCGAAGGACATACAATTACGAGATGATAGAAAGAGAGATGAAACCGATAGAACTACCTTACGTGTTTTTCGATCTTACCGAAAATGAGCAAAAGATCCTAGAAAAAGTCGTCAAAGAAGATAATCTTTCCTACAATGATCTAACCGCCTCGCTGGAATTATCAAAAAGCACAGTCTCCCGTCTTTCCAACCGTTTAAAGAACAGAGAACTGGTTAGAACAGAAACAGTTGAAAAACAAACCAAAGTAAGCCCAACTCTCACTGGCCTACTCCTGGCTTTGACCTTCGAGAACTAACCGTTTTTAGACTCCTACTTCCTAAAAACCCAACCCCCACCCAGTTATTACGAACAGCGTCTGCCAACAGACGTCTTTTAAACACAATCTGCGTCAGACATCAATCTGTCCAGAATTAATAAATCTCAAATACATCTCCGTCGACTACGATGCAGGACCTCTTCCTGGAATCTTTACGTTCCGAGCGTCTTCGACCGAGGAAAAGGAGGAATTTTCAATTCCTCTGCAATCGCCATCTGTTATCATGCCAAAAATTACAAACAGCGTTTGGTAGATCATACACGAACAGCGTCTGATCCCGAGCGTCTTAGACCGATCCGCAGGATCACATCCGAGGATCGAACGGATGAAATCCTGAAGAGGGAGCGAGGGATGAATCACGAGGACTAGGTCCTAGTGAAAAAGGGAATTTTATTCCCTTGAAATCCCACAGCTAACTGACGACGTTCGCATACATCGACAGCATCTTTTGATCTGTCGAGTGAGGGAATGCAATTCCTTCTAAATTGACGTCAGTTTTGATCGATAATATCTCAATCCCTTCCCTATCCCAAAAACCTACCAACCTCAATTATCCCATAACCGATATATATTAACCATTCTAATAACATGTCCGATAGGATGGAGGAAAGTGTGGTTTATTTTGATAGGCCCGGACCGGTTAACACCGGGGAAACGATACAGCTTAGTGTAGAAAGAGCAGGGAAAAAGTCGATAGATCATATGGTCGTCCCTTCACTAACAGGTAAAAGCGCCCTGCAAACTCTGAAAGCTGTCGAAGAAGAAAGAGCAGATATAGATATAACCTGCGTCGCTTTCAGACCCCGCGACCCGGACTCATTATCGGATTGGTTGAAAGAACCACCCGCTGAACATTGGAAAGAGATACCTGAATTGAAACAGAGATGGGAAAAGTGGAAGGAAGAAGGACCAGAAGCTCTCAAATTCGACGAAGATATCAAAGAATGACTGAAGAACTCGGGAGTAAACGTGGTCCAAGCGACAGATATCTCAGGCAGCCTAGAAGCTTCGATGAGCAGAGACTTGGGCATAAGTCCTTATAAGCATGTTTTCAAGGAAACGTTATTCCTTTTCAGCCCGGGTATCAAAGTCGCGGCTTTCGCATCCATGACCGCCGCCGATTCCGGAGAGATACCCACAGATGAAGAGATCATCGCCATGGGTGGAACCGAAACCGGTCTGGATTCGTCCATACTCCTTGAACCTTCTTATTCCGACTGCGTCTTCAACAAGAAAAAAGGGATGGAGATAAGGGAGATCATATGTAAACCTAGATCGATGAAACTTTCGTCAGGCGTCTACGGAGATAGATCTTGGAGTGTCTGAAGACTTTACACGAGTTACAAAAGAGATCATCTAAATCCAAATAGATACTTTCACATTTTAAGCTCGGATCAAATGGAGGAGTAGATGTATATCCTGCACTAAAAACCGTAACAATTTCAAACAATAATCACTATTATACTAATGCTGATTATACCTCAACACGATCTTGAGCGATCCCTGCCCTAACAACATCACTGATACTTAAAAAGTATTACATTCTTCATCTAGAGACCCACTTCAAAAACTAGACAGTTTTCTATAGATGGTATTTTACCGACCAGTCGAAACCAATAAATAGTATAATCTAGATTAACTTAATAATGATTAAACAATTCCTGAACAGGACCGACGAACTAGAAACATTGAATTCTCGACACAACTCCGACAGAGCGGAGTTCACAGTGATATACGGTAGGAGGAGGATAGGTAAAAGTCGGTTGATAGACGAGTTCATAGAGGACAAGGAAGGAGTAAGACTTCTAGCCAGAGAAGAATCTGAAAAGATGACTCTAGACCGTTTTTCAAAGGATCTCGCCGAACTCTTCGAAGACGAAACTTTAGCTCAAACGACTCTGCCCGACTGGGACAGTTTTTTCGAATACCTTGCCGGGAAGACAGAGGATGATAGATACATAATAGCGATAGACGAGTTCCCCTACATCGTGGAGCAGAACCGTTCTTTTCCTTCAATACTTCAGGACCATTGGGACAGTTCCCTCTCGAACACGCGGATATTCTTGATGATATGCGGTTCCGCTGTCAGTGCCATGGAAGACATCATGGGTCACGAAAGCCCGCTGTACGGTAGAAGGACTTCCCAGCTTCTCCTTAAACCTATCTCATTCACAGACATTTTCAAGGAGATCGACATCGATATCGAAAAGGCGATCAAATTCTATTCCGTTTTTGGAGGGACACCTCCATACTTCATCGAAGCAGACTTGAACGAAACGCTGGAACACAACCTGATCCAAAAAGTTTTCCAGTACGATTCCTTCTTACTTCAAGACACTGAGTTCGTTCTGCGCAACGAGCTGAAAAAGCCCCACTTTTACTTCTCGATCCTCACCGCTATAGCTGAGGGGAAGACCAAAGTCAACGAGATAGTGAATCACACTGGAATCGAGAGAAGTAAAGTCGGAAGATACCTGTCGATCTTAAGAGATCTAAAACTGGTGGAAAGAGAGGTCCCGGTCACGGAAGAGAAAACGAAATCGAGAAGAGGGATATACAAGTTGAGCGATAACTTTTTCAAATTCTGGTTCAACTTCATAAATCCCAATCAGATGTTGTTAGAAAGGGGCAAATCGCAGGAATTGGCGGACAAAGTGATGGAAAAACTACCCAGATACATAGGACCTCTTTTCGAAGATATATGTAAGGAATTCGTCTGGGACGATTACGATTACCATGAAGTCGGTAGATGGTGGTATGACCAAGAGGAGATCGATATAGTAGGGTTGAAGCCCGACGAGAACAGGATCCTATTCGGCGAGTGCAAATGGTCGGAAGATGTCGATCCTGAATCGCTTTACTACAAGCTGAAAGAAAAGAAGGGCGAAGTAAGGTGGAACAGTCAAAACAGAGAAGAAGAGTTCGTTCTTTTCGCCAAATCATTTCAAAAAGATTTTACAGCGAAAGACCTCGTCCTCTTCGATCTAGAAAGGATGGAGAGATCGATAAAGTAAAGCTCTTTCTGTTACAAAACACTGAAACTCCGAGTTTCCAATAGACCACTTATTTGACTCTGTAGATAAAGCACATATCGCACCAATAAACAGCACACTATGACGATCACCCGCAAAAAGTGTTGAGCATAGATGAGAATTACCAATAGCATCTAGAGATTCATAATAGGTGGTAATCTCCTATACCATAACCCTTGACACTTCTAAACTCGGATTCAAAACCTCAAGATCCTCCTCTTAACCGACCTCTACCCGGATATGAAGCTGTCTGTACACCTCTCCATCTCTAAGCAGGAAAAATGACAACCTATACTCTCCCGCCTCTTCTATAGAGAAGCTCATGCTCTGATTCCATACCTCTTCATGGTCTAAAGAGAGATTTGTCCTATAACCGGTCTCGTTCGAGCTGAAAGTGAAGTTGTAATCCGCCGGGAGCTCCCCTTTCATTTCCATATCCCCGTATTTCTCACCGAGTCCTACCACTAAAGTATAATTCATCTGTTCGTGTTCCCGGTTTTTAACAGAGGCAGAAATAGTCCCGTACTCTCCCACATCTAGTTCCGTTGGATAACCGTATTCACCACCATCTTCACCTAGGATCTTAAAGACGGTGTAAGGCTCTTCTATATGGATCAGAACAGTAGAGACAATCTTCTCCGATATCTTACCGTCGACCACTGCTTGAAGCTCCAGTGTAAAATCTTCACCTATATTTTCTTTTGGTATCTCCCACGAAATCTCATTTTCTACTTCGAAATCATTGGAATGGAGATCGTACCCGATATAAGCAGGGTGGTCGGGATCACTAGAGACTACTCCTCCTAAATTTTCACTAGGAGGCCAGATATCGCCGTTATCTATATCCGAATAGGACGTCATAAAGTCGATGTGGTTCAGCACGCCGTCGTTCTCTTCAGTTTCCACCGCTGTGAACTTAAACGTCTCTAGGTCGAGTTCTTCATCGAAATCTCCACTCGCTTTTAACCCTAAAGATATTTCCTGGGCGTGGGACCATTCAAGAACAGATTTCAATTCAACTTGAAAGCTCAAATGTCCGTAATCTTCCACTTCCGTCTCTGCAGTTTCGATCAGATCTAATCTTTTACCGGGCTCGTCTTCACGAAGATACGCTACCGATTCTTCAGCTTTCCCCTCATCGACTTCGATCTCGACAGGTCGATCTACAAGATAATACGAAACAACAACACTTACCGCTAGGATAACAACTATTCCGACAACGATGACTTTAGTTCTGCCTTTACCCGATAACTTCATCCTTTCCCGTCCCCACTAAAATCTAAACCTTATAAATTTCTTGCGCTAGAGTCCAGAAGTCATATATACCAAAACACCTAGACCGATCCGGCTTCAGATATTTTACTAAGATCCTCACTACCTCCTAAACCGAAACAGATTCAAACAATAATCACTATTATACTAATGCTGATTATATCTAAACAATTTGACTCTGTAGATAAAGCACATATCGTACCAATAAACAGTACACTATGACGATCACCTGCAAAAAGTTTAAATGTAAACATGTGTAATATTGTCCTAATTAATAGTACGTAATGAACCATATCTGCAGAGGGAAAAGATGAGCAAGATCGAAGAATTCTACAAGGAGATCCTGAAAAGAAAAGTGGTCAATGTCGAGGATCTGAAAAATATCTCTAAAAAGGTGCTCGATATGGAAGATGACGACGAATACTATTATCGAAAGTATGTCCACAAACTCACCCAAAAGGGAAAGGTAGGGAAGATCAGACAGGGGATGTATTACGGCATCCCTTTAGACCAGCTCGAAGAAGAGTTCCAGCCGGACCGCTACTTGATCGGCAACAAAGTCAAAAATGGAAACACACTGGGATACCACACCGCGTTGGAACTTCACGGGGCCGCTTATTCGGCTTACAATAGAATATTTGTTATCGTGAATGAAAAAAGTAGATTCAGGAAATTTAACTTCCAAGGCACAGAATACGTACCAGTGGTAAACAAGCTCGATATCGACCATATCACTCCGATCGAATATGAAAATACAGAATTGATCGTTACAGACCCGCATAGAACGTTCGTAGACTGCTTGTCCCGTGCTGATCTCTGTGGAGGATGGGAAGAATGTTTGAAAAGCTTAGCGAATCTCAAGGATCTATCTCTAAAAGATATAAGGGATGTTCTTTCGGCTTACGAGAATAAGACTCTCGAATTGAAGTGTGGGTATGTATTGGAATTGCTTTCAGAAAATTCGCCCTACTATGACAATATACAACTAGAAGAACTAGATACACTCAGACCTTCGAATGACTGGAAACCGGTCTACCTCGACCGAAACGTTCCAAGCAAGTTGGTAGAAGACTGGGGACTCTACGTCCCGGAAAGTTTTGATGATCTGCTGAGAGGTGTTTAAATGACTCTGCAAGGATTTTCACAGGAAACAAGAGAAAAGATAGATCGCCTATGTGATCTATTAGACTCCATAGAAGGATCTGAATTTTTGTCTAATAGATTGTCGCTCTACGGAGGAACAGCTTTAAATTTTCTCTATCTTGATCAACCGAGGCTTTCCGAGGATATAGATTTCAATTATAGACATATCGACGAAGAGGACTGGGGTGAAGTTCGAGACAGAATAGATGAGAATTTGAAATGGATCATCGATTCTCTAGGTTACGAGGACGAGCAGTTGAATATCAATCCAAAACACAATCAGTGCAGGTTCCACTTGAGTTACACCTCTGAAAGAGGGATAGAAAATGATATCAAAATCGAGATAGGTTATATGCGAAGATATCCCGATCTGAAAGAAGACACCTTCAAATCCTTTGATCACTTGACAAAAGGAAAAAGGATCGAAGTGATGACTCCAAAAAAGGAAGAACTGTTTGCTAACAAATTCGCTACTATGATCTCCCGTTCAAAAACATACTTGAATCCTAGGGATATATTCGATGTGCATTCTATCTCTAGAGAAAGATTTGATAATAGATTATTTCTAGAACTCGTAACGATAGAGATCATCATGATGAACATGCCCTACTCTTCACTCGCAAAAATAGAAAAACGGTTACCAGAAGGCGAAGTATCAGGGGAGATGGAACATCTGATAAGAAGTGAATTCCTTCTTGAAGATATACTTCCAGAGGTTACCTCCTTCTCAAAAGAAATAGTAGAGGATCTATCATCTATTGGTCTTGACGATGCCATTGATTATTTTTACGAGACCGGTGATTTAGACCTTGAAAATTTTGAATACAAGAAAAAATTTCACCCACGATTACAAAATCATCCACAATTAGAATGGCTTAGAAAAATAAAAAACGAATCTTGATGAGAGATATGTTATTCCCTCCCCTCGATGCTCTACCCTTTCCTTACTATCCGTGATAAACCATTCTCTCAAACTCTACCGTATCACCGAGATCGCTAAACGATCCAAAAAAAGAGATTGCTATACCATCTCTACCGACTAAGCCTAAAAACAACATTCCTACCCGCAACACCCATATATCCTTCGCCCCATAAATCCCCATCCAGATAACATGAGAACCACAACATTGACCATCCTCACTATAACCTTTCTCTTCCTCACTTCCACAGGATACATCGAATTCCTACAACAACCAGAAGGACCTACCACCGTCGATGTGATCCATGTGATAGACGGAGACACTATTCAGATAGAATGGCTCGATGGAACACAGTCAAAAGTCCGCATCCTGGGCATTGATACTCCCGAAGTTCATACTGATTTGTGACTGTGATAACAATCTGAGGAAAATTACTGTGTAGATAGGGGATTACAGACCGGCCTAGAATATATAGAAAATAGAATACTTAAACATTGTGAAACAGAAAAAAGTGTCGATGATCTTGTGAAATCCATTTCCTCCGCCTGAAGACAAAAAAATTCTAACTGGCCAAGTTAAATATCAAAGCTTCAACTTTCTACACTAATCTCTTCAAGACGTTCTTTCATCTCCTTTACTCTCTCCTTGAGATCATAAAAAGATATATCACCTTCTGCCCTATTCTTGCGCAGGTAACACTCGCATTGATGGAAATCTGGACCCAAAGAATGACATCTCCATCCATCTCCTTCATCTATATGCATACTCAACTTATGACCACACGATACACAAACGTTTTCGTCTATATCGTTTTCTTCTCCCATGTAAGCCCTCTTCTTTAACTATGATAGGATAGGTTAAATCCCATATATATTTTAGGAGAATTATTCCACTGACTCCATAGTGTCAATTGGTTACTCATAACCTTCGAAAACCAATCTTAGAGCGCGAGCAGGCCGCCGGGTGGGAAGAGGCTGACCTAACGCTCCCGTTAAGTTGGTAAACAGGTTTATATATTACGTTTGTATTACTTTTGTATACATGCTCGTCTTCGACGCCTCGACGCTGATACTGTTAGCAAAGATAGAACTGTTAGGTGACCTCTCCCGAGAAATCAACGTTACGATTCCAAAAGTCGTGGAGGAAGAAGCTACCGCAAAAAAGGACTCCTTCGATGCCAAGATGATCCAGTCCTTGATCGAAGAAGGAAAAATTCGAGTAGAACCTGTAAAAAAGGATGGGCCCGTTGAAGAATTGATGAGAGATTTCAACATGGATGAAGGAGAGGCCGCCGTGCTGATGTTATCTGAAAAGAAAGACGCCGATCTTATCGCTACCGACGACGGGCAGTTGATCAAGGCTGCGAAGGTCACGGGGATTCCTTTCGCAACCAGTATCTCGTTTCTGATAAGGGCCGAGGAGAAAGGAATCGTAGATAAAGATATAGCCCTTGAAAAACTGAGAAAACTGGAAGAGTTCGGCTGGTACAAAGCGAGGATCATCGGAGATGTGAACAAAACTTGTTTTGTGAGCCAGAGGAATTTTATTCCTCGCGCTGAAGAAAAGATCAAAGGAGGTAAAAAATGAGCGAAGTTATGAGCCTTCGGCTTACTGAAGAGGAAAAGAACATCCTGAACCGAGTGGCGGAAGAAGAAGGAAAAGATCTTTCCGCCACGGCTAGAGAGTTGATAGAGTACGGCAGAAAATATCGTATTCTCCAACTATACAAAGAAGGTAAGATCTCTCTAGGTAGGGCGGCCGACGAACTAGATCTCCCCTTGACCGAATTCATAGATCTGCTGAACGAGTTCGGGATCCCTGCCAATATAGATTACGAAGATTACCTGAAAGGGACCAAGAATATAGAAGAGGTCTGGTGAAAAAACTTCTGAGCTGTAGGTCCGAAAGTCAACGGATGGACACATCTTTAAATACGCCGCTAAATCCATCTATATAGCCTATTTCTCTATTGTATCTCTCACAGCACCAATAAGGTTTTCTCACTAGAATACCCAACATTTACCAAAAATACGATCTGCGTCTGTTTTCCTACCAACCTCACAACAAAAAACAGCTCGGACCACCGGTATCGCGAAGGTTCAGACAGGATCGGCAATCTCAAAATCCAAAGCGCTCGTTAGGGCGGAGGAAGCCCCCTCCACAATATCTTTGAAAAAGATCCTTTTTCTAAACACACTCAACACAATTTACCGTGATCTATCCATCAATTCTTCAACTTCTTTCTCCATATCCTCTAATTTATCAATCACCCCGAGTGCCTCGCACCGGTCCTCCAGATACTCCTTGTCCAAATCGTCTTTCTGACGAACGTATATACTCTCCGCATCCTCAACATCCTGCTCGCTGCCGTAGTAAAGCTTGTTAGCGATCGTATCTTCAGGGGATGCGACGTAAACTTCCATACCTTCATATTCGATCTTATTTCGATTTTGCAGTGTTACCCTTTCCTTAGGCTCGTAAACACCTTTCACATCGAGTCTGAAAAGCGAATCCTTTTCTTCAGCGGAATAGTGAGTCCTCTCTCGAAAAGCCCACTTCATATCCTCAGAATCAGCGAAAAAACCTTGCTCACTGAGATATTCGGCAAAATCTTCCAACTCCTCTTCATCGACCTCGATCACCAAGTCGAGATCAACGGTGGTCCTTGGATTTCCATAGACCATCACCGCTATCCCGCCTATGAAAACATAATCTATCTCTTCACGATTCAGATATTTCACAGTGGTTTCCAAGACCTCTTCAATCTTCTTCAACCTTCACGCTCCTGTTGAACTTCATAGCAAAATCTATCATATCGAACCCCATCTTCAATGTTTCCTCCTCACTGAATTCTCTTGCTCTCAAAGCTTCACGTATGTTGTCATCACGTCTATCTTTCAACCTATCTTCTTTCAACCGATCACTCCCGCGGACTTAAAACCTCTCTGAACGCATGCAAACTATCCTGCATACCTTTCATCATCTCACTCTAAATTTCAATAATCATATAGAAAATAGAATACTTAAACGTTGTGAAAGTCTGATAAGAACTCTAATCTTCTAGATCATCCAAACTTCTCCGCCCACTGCTTCGGCCACTGAAGCTCGTTTCTCATATCTAGATGGTTATCTATCAGACCGATACCTTTCACTATCTTATTCCATCCTTCTCTGGTCTGCTGATTCAAGCCGTACCTCAATATACCTTCGTGATGGAAAACTTCATCCAATCTATCAAAATCCCTATCGTTGGTCAACAACGCTCGCTGCTCCTGCGCGCACAGCTTCAACAGTTCTTTATCCGCTGTACCCTGACCGGCGATATCTCTAGCGAACTCGACATCATGCCCTTCGGCTTCGAGTCTGATCTTCACGTGGTCCGGAACGTTCTCATCTAGGCAGACCTTCATAGGTCAAGCTCCTGCAGTTTCTCTCTAGCCCTCTCTCGTGAAGCTTTTTCAGCCAATTCCTGCTCCTTCTTCAACAGCTCGATCTCGTCCTCATTCTCTTCTATGTACTTTACAGCGGCTTCCACGCCTTCCTTTTCCACGTGATAGTTCTCGCATATCTCTTCGATCGACAACTCTTCCTCAAAATACCATTGATCAACATTCAATACGCCGATCCGTGTGCCTTTGATCCGGGGCTGTCCGGAAAGTGTGTCCCGCGTAGAAACTATCCAGCCAGTCTCGTCTATGACTCCCTCGGCTCCTTTCACCGCTTCCTTCACAGCTTCACCAAAGGTCGAAAGACCTTTTTTGTCCATGAATTCCTTAATCCGTTGGTGCGTTTCTTCGTCGATCTTTATGGTTTTTGTGGTTGACATATATCTGAGTATACTGAGTATAAATATTTATACCTTTTGCTTTGGCTCATAGAAATTCCATCACACTACAAAACAAAAAAGCCGCTAAGATAGAAGGAAAGCTGAATAGGAGATCGAAGTTATTTCAGATTCCGATTGAGAGACTACCATCAATCTGTTTCCTCTTTGTATAAAACAGATTAGTCTATTTCAAAATAGTCTATTCTAGATTAGAAAAATATACTAGGGACAAAAAAATAGATCTCAATAAAATAATCATCATTATACAAATCCTGATTATACCACAACACGAACTTTTACAACCCTAGTCCTAAAAACTCTCTTCCAGATGTTTTATGTAAATATATTCGTCCATCCAATCCTTTGCTTCCTCGATAGCTTCGTTCTTGTTGTTCAGTTCATCAGTTATGACATGCTCTTGGCTTTTTTCCTTCGGTTTCGACCTTATCAAGATCAACTCTATGTTTTTGTCATCTTCTGTCGAAAGGATCGCTTGCCCCTCTTCCTCGCTTTTCTGTATCACCTTTTCCCTTTCAACCATGACCAGGTAATATCCTGATGGATTTCCCTTGGTACTCACATGTTTCCAAAGAGCCTTGAAGATCGGAGAATGGGTTTTCTCTCTGAAGTGCCAGTATTTGCTATCTTCCAGCACCATGTTGCTTGAGTCCATACAAAGCAATCCAGTTTCAAATATTTATATATTCTTGATAGGACTTTTTTGAGACGCAAATCCAATTCGCAGGGAGTACTCTAGACGCATTTTTCATCCACCTATAAACTGACCGTCCTCACCATGACCCTATTCACTCACTTACGACTCAAATAAGATGGCACTAAACAACACGCTAACTCCTCCCAAGGATAAATACTAAAAACTTTCAAACCCATGTCTCCAAAGGTCTGTACAGGAAAATTACAGACTTTTACCCGATATCAAAGGAGTTAGAATCATGAAAGATTCAGATCATCCTATCAAAGGGAGTGAAGAGAACACAATATCATCTGCTTCTGATCATCCGAGCATCTTTAACGACGTGATAGGACCGATCATGCGAGGCCCTTCGAGTTCCCACTGCGCCGCCGCCTTCAGGATCGGAAAGATAGCTCGGGAGATCATGGATGGAGATATAGAAAGCGTCGTCTTCGAGTTCGATCCGAACGGTTCGTTAGCCACTACCCATACCGATCAGGGTTCCGATATGGGCTTATTCGGAGGTCTGTTGGGATATGATATCCGGGACAAAAGACTGGTGGATGCGGAAGAAACGATCCAAAAGGGAAATATAGATGTCGAGATGAGGACTGCAAAAATAGGAGACGAACATCCGAACAAATATAGATTGATACTTGAAAATTCAGAGGAAAAACACGTCGTAACCGCTATCTCCAAAGGAGGCGGTATGATAGAGATAACTGAGATAGATAACATCCCTTTATCCATAGAAGGAGATTATCATGAAACTCTGATATGGACTCGAGATGAAATAAAAGATCATCTAAGCGATCATATCGAATTCGATTATATCAGCTGTAGAAGTTCAGATGGTATATACTTCATCGAGATCAAATCTCAACGACCCTTAGAAAAAAAGTTTCTAGATCGGTTGAAGGATGATTTCAACATAGATTCAGTAAAAAAGATATCACCGGTTCTTCCCGTCCCTTCGAGAAGGGATCTAGATGTACCTTTCACCGACTCTGAAGAGATGTTCCAGTACAATGAAGAAAAGGATCTAGAGTTATATGAACTCGCTGCCGAATACGAAAAAAGGAGAGGAGATATCTCTGAAGATGAAGTTTTCGAAATGATGAAGGAGATCGTCGAAGTGATACATGATTCTATAGATAAAGGATTGGAAGGAACGGAATTCGATGATAGGATCTTAGGATACCAATCCGGACAATATTTGGACAAGCTGAGGGAACAAAAATTATTATCTGGAGATCTATCGAACTACATCACCTTAAATACTACAGCGATGATGGAGATGAAAAGCTCTATGGGTGTTATTGTAGCCGCTCCGACTGCAGGGGCATGCGGTGTTCTGCCCGGGGCTGTATCCGGTGCGGCTCAAGCGATCGGAGTTCCGATCGAAAAGCAAGTTAAAGCCATGTTAGCTGCTGGTCTGATAGGTGTATTTATCGCCAACGGTTCTACTTTTTCAGCGGAAGTAGGAGGGTGTCAGGCTGAATGTGGAGCCGCTTCAGGCATGGCCGCCGCGGCTCTAGTTACTTTGGCGGATGGTACTTTAAATCAAGCTATTAGTGCATCGTCCATCGCGCTGCAGAACATCTTTGGTATGACGTGCGATCCCGTCGCCAATCGAGTAGAGGTCCCGTGCCTCGGCAAAAATGTAATGGCAGCGAGTAATGCACTCATATCCGCAAATATGGCTCTGGCGGATTTTGATCCTGTCATACCTCTCCATGAAGTCATCGCGGCCATGGATAAGGTCGGTAAGAGTATCCCCAGGGAGTTGCGGTGTACAAGTCTGGGCGGCTTATCAGTCACACCCACCTCTAAAGATATCGAAAAACAGCTCGACGAAAACTAAAGCAGTATCGTGATGTTCCCGTACAACCTTTGATGTCCCAACACTTCACCCGATTTTTTTCTCATCAAATTCTTTCGATTTTATTCTAAAACTGCGACTGTTACAAAATTTCCGAGCGCTCTAAAGAAACCGCGGGAAGGTTGAGGAACTACCAGATAAGAGAGCATTTCCTAACCAAGA
>CAYWJQ010000014.1:0-63475 GCA_964458595.1 uncultured Thermoplasmata archaeon | reverse complement strand
AGGCTCAAACTTTTACTCGGCCGTAGGCCGAGAATTGAGGGAGAGAACCGTCGGAAAGCTTCGACGGCGTCTGTGGGGGTGCTAAAACATTTCCAAAACCTTTCAAAATATCTGATTCAACGGCGACCAAAAAAAAAGCAGTTTTTAGTCAATCTTAGTATATCAACGTCATAACTTCGGACGATAGATCTACCTTCGAGGAAGTTTAAATCTCAAGCCACTCCAGTATGGATGGTTTTTTTGGTCATGAAATCTTTTCTACCCAAAATATCTAGAAAGTTACGATCCGCTTCTTTTCGATGTATTGGCTTCAAAGCATAAAAATTTCAAATAAATATAAGAGAACTGATAAACTCAAAAAGCGGGCCTGTGGGGAGTTGAACCCCAGACCGATCGGTTAAGAGCCGATCGCTCTACCTGGCTGAGCTACAGGCCCAATAACGGGATTTCCTGATGAAGGTGCTCGGTATAAAAATTTTTACCCTTCCACCGTAAGAAGTGCCTTTATTGGCATCTATGATCTCCAAAAAACCAAAAGAGGGGCAAAAAAAGAAATATATAACCTTGGTCTATAACGTGGAATATGCGGACGAGCCAACCCATAGTCAGTGTTCTGGGACACGTAGACCACGGCAAGACTACATTCTTAGACAGAGTCAGAGGTACGACCGTTCAGCAGAGAGAAGCCGGAGCTATCACTCAGCATATAGGAGCCACTGAGATACCAGTAAAATCTCTAAAACAGGCGTGCTCCGAACTCGGATGCCAGATCGATTTCAAACTGCCCGGACTCCTCTTCATAGATACTCCGGGACATCATTCTTTCATCAATCTCCGCTCTAGAGGGGGCGCCTTAGCCGACCTAGCGGTCCTCATAGTCGACATAAACGACGGTTTCATGCCTCAATCTCTGGAATCTTTAGAGATACTAAAGAGAGAACAGACGCCCTTCGTCGTGGGAGCGAACAAACTCGACAAGGTCCCGGGTTGGAAGTCAGAGGACAGGCCGTTCATCAAAAACCTGCAGGACCAAACCGATGAAGCCAAGAGCAGGATGACGGATTCACTTTACGAGATGATCGGCGACCTGTACGATAAAGGTTTTTCCGCCGATAGATACGACAAAGTGAACGATTTCTCGGAAAATATAGGTATAGTTCCGATGAGTGCGAAGACCGGAGAAGGTATAGAGGATCTTTTGATGACGCTCATAGGTCTAGCACAGACTTATCTAGAAGATGAGATACAAGTCGAAGAAGGACCCGGCGAAGGAACTATCCTCGAAGTGAAAGAAGAGGTCGGGCTCGGGACCACTCTCGACACCATAATACACAACGGGGTCATACGAAAGAACGACCAGGTCGTTATAGGTACGAGGAACGAGCCTATCCGCACGAAGGTCAAATCGCTGATGAGACCTAGACCGATGGACGAGATAAGGGATCCCAGTGAGAAATTCGAAGAGATAGAGGAAGTTGGCGCCGCCGCTGGGATAAAGCTTGTCACTCCAGAATGCGAGGGGGTACTCGCGGGCGCTCCGATCAAGGTCATAGGAGATCAGGATCCGGAGAGTGTTTTGCAGCAGGTCAAAAAAGAAAGCGAAGCCAACATCGAAACAGAGGACGAAGGCGTGATAATAAAAGCCGATGCTATAGGTTCTTTAGAGGGCTTAGCCTTCGAGTTGGAAGACGAAGATATCCCTATCCTGAAAGCCGGTGTGGGGGACGTCTCTAAAAAAGATCTCACCGATGCCGCCGCTATCGACGATCCTCTCGAGAGAGTCATATTAGCTTTCAACGTCGATATACTTCCGGATGCAAAGGAAGAGCTGAAGAGTCTCGGTATAGAGGTCTTCCAGCACGACGTAGTTTATCGCTTGGTACAGGACTACAACGAGTGGAAAGAAGAAAGAAAAGAAGAACTCGAAAAGGAAAGAAGAGCCGAGATAGTGCATCCCGCCAAGTTCCGTATCTTGAGAGATCATACGTTCAGGATGTCAAAACCCGCGATCGTCGGCGTGAGAGTTCTAGCCGGAAATATAAGGCCGGATAGAAAAATTATGAATAAAGACGGTGAAGTCCTAGGCCGGATAAAGAGCATAAGGAGCGGAGAACATTCCTTAGATTCTGCTGAACAGGGAGATGAGGTAGCTATCGCCATCTCGGGCGTGACGGTAGGAAGACAGATAGAGGAAGAAGAGGAGCTCTACATCGACATCCCGGAAGGAGACGCTAGAAAATTGAGAGACCTGGATATCACTTTCGACGAAGAAAGGATACTAAAAGAAGTGAGAGAGATAAAGCAAAAAGAAAAGGATTTCTGGGGTTTTTAAAAACTGGTAGATAAGCACTTTTTCATCTTATTCTATTCTCTTTCTTGGGTAGCCAATTCAGCGAAGACTTTACAGTCCCTCACGATATAATCGAGAACAGCATGTTCATTGGGTTGATGTGCTAGAGCTTTATTGGAACACCAGACCGCCGTCGGTATGTCTTTCTCTCTGAAACCTTTAGCCACGGTCCCGCCGCCTATACCTGCAACGTCTACGTCGAATCCGGTTACGCTTTCGATAGCTTCTTTCAAGTTCTCGACGATCTCAGAATCTTCAGGAGTCCTGTCCGGCGCCTCGCTTTCCTTCACATATTCCAGATCGATATCAACCTCGTATTCGTCCTCGATCTGATCCTCCGCTCTTTCGAACACTTTTTTGACGCGATCCAGATCGATAGAGGGCAGTATCCTGCAGTCGAAATACTGTACCTCCTTTCCCGGGATAGAATTCACGTTTGGAACATTGCTCAAACGCTTCGTGGGTTCGAAAGTGCTTCTAGGCGGAGAAAAAAGTTCGTCCTCATCTGAAAACTCGTGGTGGAGTTCCTCGTCAACGAGATTCTGGTATCTCGCCGTGACCCTGTTCGCGTTGACTGCTCGATCTGGTATCGCGGCGTGTCCCTGCTTCCCGTGTACTTCGATCTTGACCCACATTCCGGCTTTCTCAACAATCTCTATCTTCTTGCCTTCTTCTTCGCTGTGGTCGGGAACCAATATCAGATCGTCTTCTTTGATCACACCCTCTTCTAGAAGATAGTCGGCACCGTACTCGCTTCCGGTCTCCTCGTCCGAGACAATCATCACTTCGATATTGTACTCTGGTTTTTTACCTGCCTCGGTCAGCGCTTTGACCGCATAAATATTGGAGATCAGAGCCTGTCCGTTATCTTCAGCACCTCTCCCGTATATCTTCCCGTCTTTGAAAACCGGATCGAAGGGATCGGTATCCCACTCGTCCTTATCGCCCGCGGGAACTATATCCATGTGAGTTATGATAACGAGGTTCTTATCGGTTTTACCCTCTTTAGTAGCGACGATGTTGGGCCTTACACCGCTCGGTACACGATCGTCTTCTGCGTCGTGTCTTTCTATGGAATCGAATCCAAAATCTTCTATCATCTCTTCTATAAATTCGGCCTTCTCTATCTCGCCCTCTCCGTCGTTCCCCGGTCCGATCGCCGGGATCCGGATCATATCCATGAGCGAGTCTTTCATATCTTCTTCCATCTGTTCTATCTCTTCAAAAACCTCTTTCATGATCAGCACCTTTCAGTTCGTTGTAAGGTCATTATGCAATATATCGATATAAATCTTAGGCAGGCAGCGGATGTTCTTCGTAATCCTCTTTCACGTCTTCTCCGGTCAGATCCAAGTATATCTGGGTCGTGGTCAAGGAAGAATGACCTAGCATCTTCTGGACGCTCCTCAAGTTCATCCCGGATTTCAAGGAATGTACGGCGAAACTATGCCTCAACATGTGCGGGTAAACGTTCTTCTTTATCCCCGCTTTATCCGCGTACTTCTTCACTATCCGCTCTACCTGTCTGCTCGAGAGCTCTTCGCCCCGCTGGGACAGGATAAGAATACCTTTGTCGGCATCCCCTTTATAGAGCTGTACCAGATCTAACGTGTCGTCGTCTATCGGTACTACGCGGTCTTTATCACCCTTTCCGCCTCTGACCGTGATCATACCTTCATCAAAATCTATGTCCTCGATCTTGAGAGACGTAAGTTCAGAAACTCGAAGACCGCACCGGTAAAGGATGCGAAGGATCAATCTATCGCGCGTTTTTTCCCTGTCGGGCGCGTTCAACAACTTTCGGACTTCGTCGTCTTTCAAATATTTCGGTAATTTTCTTCCCATGGACCCACCATGTCTGACAATTTGTATGACAAAATAGTGTGGTCAGTATATAAAAAGTTTTGGAAGATGAGCCGAACGGCTCGATACAGGGATAAGATAAAAATTCAGTCGTTACTTTTTAACCCCATCAAACCAGTGATGATCTGCTCTTATCTCGAAGCCGAGGCTCTGAGCCAGAGATAGAGATGCTTCGTTATCCTTGAATATCTCTACAGAGGGGACCAAACCGCGTTCTTCAGATTCTTTGCAGAGGGCCCTGGTCAGATCTTTTGCGAATCCTCTTCTCCTCCATTCCTCTTTTACGTGAAGCATCCCGAACATCATCGTGGAGTCGGTTACATAATGAGTCAGACACCAAGCTACGAGTTCTTCTCCGCTCCTTATACCGTATGCGGGTCCTTTTTCGATCCTTTCTTTGATGTAATCGGTAGAGTCCTCGTTCGAGACTCCCCAATATTCGTTTATCGTCTCAGCGTCTTCTCCGTCTAGGGGATCAACCTCGTTACCGATCTCGTCGACTTCCTCGTATCTCCTCTGGAGATGCCATGTTGATCTATCGTCTTCTTCTATCTCTAATACTTTTTGAGCGGCTTTGTACGAATTGGGATCCAAAGAGTGGAGGCGGTATTCTTTGTTCCTCTCGAGAGCTCCTTCGAGTAAATCTTTCGCGGCCTCAAAGCTTCCCCTAAGAGTCGCTATCTCACCCTTCAATATCAGAACGCCCGCCGGGTCGGACTCGTCGTCCATGAAAAGCTCGGATCCGTTCTCGTGCAGTCTAGCGAGTTGATAAGAATTCACAACGGGTTCCTCGGATAGAAACCTTTCCGCAGCCGATCTAGATTTCTTCGAGTTCATCGTTTGAGTATTTGAAAAGGGTTATTTGATTTTTACCGGCCGAAAATAAAAAATAAGCTGTACACGCTCTTACCTAATATGGGGCCAGCGACGATCGATCTAGATTTCGTTTTACATGTTCTTTTAGCGGTCGGGATGGGTGGACTGATCGGACTGGAAAGAGAACACGAGCGGGAAAAGCCCAGGGTCATAGCTGGGGTCCGAACCTTTCCGCTGACGTCTATATCCGGAGTGTTGTTCTCGTTCCTTTCGGCCTCTATAGGGCTCAGATTCATCGAGGTCGGCGTGGTGATATTCGGCGGGTTCTCCATCTTACTCGCCTATTTGAAGTACGAGATAAAGACCATCGGAATAACCACGCCGGTCGCCCTTTTCATGACCTTCATCATCGGCGTCTTCATCCAGCAGGGATTCATAATCGAGGCTGGCTTCATAACTGTGGTGATCACCTCGCTTTTGATAACGAAGGAAAGGCTCCATAGATTAGCACATGACCTGGGGCAGTAGTCTACATAAAAAGCGGTCTATTTTTGAACCTACGGCCGCAAACGATAAATAAATGGAAGGATAAGATTGAGGAGGATGGTCTCCGAAGAGAAAATTAAAAAAGCCGTAGAAAAGGATCTATGCGACCACTGTCTGGGAAGACTGTTCGCTCAACTGGGCCACGGTATAACTAACGACGAGAGAGGAAAGAGTCTAAGGATCTCTTACGCTATGCTTTTTTCCGAGGAAGAGAGAAAAAAAGTTCCGGAAGAGCCGGACGAGTGCGATCTCTGCGGTGATCTTTTCGAAGAAGTCGGTAAGTTTGCGGAGATAGTCGCCGAGGACTTCGAGCCGTACGAATTCAAAAATTTTCTGGTAGGATCTAGGATCGATCCGGAGATAGAGGAAAAAGAAGAGATGCTCTGGACCGAACTCAACGTGTCTACGAGCGAGCCGATCAAATCCGAAGTCAACAGAGAAGTAGGAAAAAGGGTCCAGGAAAAGATAGGTAAAGAAGTGGATCTGGAAACGCCTGATATAAAGGCGATCCTCGATACTAGGTTCGATACCGTCGAGATCGAGATATCTCCATTCTACGTCTACGGGAGATACAATAAGCTGAGCAGGGAGATACCCCAGACAAAGTGGCTGTGTAAAAGATGCAGGGGGAAAGGATGTGAAAGGTGCGGCGGGACCGGCAAGATGTACGAAACCAGTGTAGAAGAGATCATAGGCGAACCTCTCAAGGAGATGACTTCCGGTGAAGACTTCACTCTCCATGGGATGGGAAGAGAAGATATAGACGCGAAGATGCTGGGTAACGGAAGACCTTTTGTCATGGAGATCAAAGAACCAAGAAGAAGACAAGTAGACCTGGGGGATTTTAAAGAAAGGGTGAACGAGAGCGATAAGGTCAAGATCAGCTCTCTTAAAAAGACAGAGAAAGGCAAAGTCAAAGAGATCAAGCAGGCTAGAGCGGTCAAGACGTACGAAGTCGAGGTAGTACTCGGCGAACCCGTCGGAGGGGGAAAATTTAAAAAGGTCAAGGATAAATTGGAGGAGAGAGAAATTTCACAAAGAACCCCTAACCGTGTCAGTCATCGACGATCCGATAAAGTAAGAAAACGGACAGTTAGGGGTATAGAGCTGGTCTCTCTGGATGAAGACAGAGCTACGCTCGAGATCACATGTGAAGCGGGCACTTACGTGAAGGAATTCATCCATGGGGACGAGGGCAGGACTCAGCCAAATCTAGCTGAGCTGCTCGGAACCAGATGCGAAGTAGATAGGTTAGATGTAATAAAAATACATTATCGTGAAGGAAGTGATAAAGATGAAAAGGTCTAAAGGAACCAGACAGGGAACGCGCAATATCCTCAGAAAAGATCCCAGCAAGAGAGGACAAATACCTGTAAATAGAGCTCTCAAAGAGTTCGAAGAAGGTGAAAAAGTAAGGATAAAGATCGAACCGAGCGTGCACAAAGGTCAGCCTCACCGAAGATTCCATGGAAAGATGGGTGTGATCGACGGAAAACAGGGAGACGCCTTCGTCGTCAAGGTCGAGGACGGAGGAAAAGAGAAAAAGGTGATAACCAGATCAGAGCATCTGGAAAAAACCGATTAGAGGTGTAGCTTTTTATGACCGAAGAAAATCCCAGGTACGTTTCGTTGGCAGAGGTAAAAGAATTACTTTCCCAGGAGTCCGAGGAAAGAGAATTGAGATATGAACAGAGCTTGTCCCTCAGCCACGCCGAAAAATTCGTCAAGCTCTCCGTTGAAGATACGAAAGATCTCATCGATGAGTTGATGGAAGAATTCGATTTCGTCGATGAGAGATCCGCTTTTAAATTAGCCGATATACTGCCGGAAGATATGGATGGAGTAAGAACCGTATTCCAGCAGGATAGATATACCCCATCGGATGATGAAGCAGAAAAAATAATAAATACTATCAAAAAATATCTTTGAGGGAGGAACGATGGAAGATTATGCTTTCGTAATAGACTATCTGCCAGAAGGCAGACCCGATTCGAAGGATTATCAACACGAAAGCCTAATTCTGGCTTTGGGCAAAGATGAGTTCAAACTCTTTGAACTAATCCCGAAAGAAGGAGAGAACTTTTTGGTCGGCGATAAAGTCTACATCGGAAAGGACACAGATAAGAGAGAGAAGATAGAACACGTCAAAAGCAGGATAAGCTGGGATGAGTTGACTCATGCGGCTCAGAGCGAAGTTCCGTACATCCTCGAAGATATAATAGATGATGAAAAAGACCGCTTTTTGAAGTTCTACAATAACGCCCACCCCATCACGAAAAAATATCATATGCTTCAACTTCTACCGGGACTCGGCAAGAAAAAGATGAACGCTATACTGGACAAAAGAAAACAGAACGGCGAATTCGAGTCTTTCGAAGATCTTAAGGACAGAGTTTCCCTGGTCCATAAACCGGAGAAATTGATAAAGGACAGAATAATAGAGGAATTGAAAGATAACGACATCAAGTACAAAGTATGGGTAGCCGAATGATATCTGTGATAAAATGATCGAGGACATATCTAAAGAAGAAGAAAAAGTAGAAAATAAAAAGAGAGTTGGGTCTGACGAGTATATGACCGTGTTCTTCGTTTTCGATTCAGTGTTGGAGAACAGTGATATGCAGTCTCAGATGGCTCTTCAGCTTTTCAAGAAGATCCAGAGTCAGAGTTTGCAGTAGGGCCCATCTGGAAAACATTTTTTCATTTATTTTAAGGTTTTTAATTTCACTTGTTAATCTCGCTTTTAAATATCACCAGTTCCATAAACATTTCTTTGAGACTAGTGTGGAGAAACTTTTTTCATTAACAGGCTCGCCGGATTTTTTCATATCATGTAATAAATCAAAATTGGTTAAATAAGGAAAAAACTTATTATTTTGTTTGTTGTTCCTATTGCTAAGAGGTGGGGTTTCATATGAAAAAAATAGTATGTCTAGCTATATTTTTTATGTTAGTCTTGAGCAGCTTCTCTGTTGTCGGAGTATCTATCTCTGAAGGAAGTTCTTCAGATGCTTTAGATGACGGAGAGAAAGCGGAAAATGAAGAAGAAAAAGCTGAAGGAGAACAGCAATCCTTGAAAGAAATGAAGGAAAAGGACGATGGGAACGATTTCAAAATAAAAGACGGTACTCCCGATAAGAAAAGATTGAAAAAAACTGGTATTGCTGAAGAAAGAGAACTGAAAAAAGAAAAAAAGAAGCACTTTTTAGCGGATGAGATTCAAAGCGAATCCACTGAAAAGGAAGATCGCAGTGAGGAATGGTTTAAAGAAAGGTTCGACGACCTTGATCATCCATTCAAACCTAAAGAAGATAGGTCTAATGCTGATATAGAAGAAGAAAAAGAAGCTGATAAAGAAAATTCACTAAATTCACTACACTCGAAAAGTAGTGATATATCTCTAATGGGTGAAAATGGATCTATTAATGGAACCTGGAGCGGCATTGTCAATATAACTGAAGACGTTTATGTCCAGAACGGAGATACTCTAACTATAGAGCCAGGAACTGAGGTATACTTTAACGATACCACTCAGCCAACAATGTATATCAATGGAACTCTAGAGGCAGACGGTGCAGGTGACGAGATATTATTCACGAGTAATGCCAGTAATCCATCGATAGGAGACTGGGGAGGAATATATTTCAACTCCTCCGCGGATGAGACAAATTCTTTCATCGACCATGCAAATATAAGTTATGCAGATAGAGGTGTCAGTTTCGACGGTTCTTCTCCACCTGTCACTTATTGTAATGTCACTAGGAACAATTATGGCTTCAACGGTACCGAGATGGACGTTTCTCACAATAATATCACTGATAACGGAAATTCCGGTGTATATGTAGAAGATTCTTATGAGATGACAGGCGACTATGACATCCATTATAACACTATAGTAAATAATGGCCAAGGGATCGATTTTGATAGACCCGGCTCAAGGGATGAGCAAATATTTATAAACGTCACAAATAATGATGTTAATAATAATGATGATGAAGGGATACGACTCCGGCCGGATATAGCCCCATCCGTTGACGAGAGCTATTCATTCAATATCACGGTCGATGGTAATAGAGTGTTAGAAAACGGCGGGGATGGATTGGTGGTAGCCCTCCGAAATGAGCCCTCTAGTGGTGCTCAAAGTTATCTTTATTCTAACGTAACTCTAACTGGTAATAGAGTATTAGAAAACGGTGCGGATGGATTGAGGGTAACCTTCCGAAATGAGCCTGATCCCACAGGTGGTGGTCAAGCGTATCTTTATCCTAACGTGACTCTAACAGGAAACAATGGGTCGGATAACCAGGGTATAGGAATTGGAGTCATCCCACTGGCAGTAGCCTATAATGGTGATTGTACCATCCGGACCGATTTGACCGCTGATTCAAATGAATTTTACAACAATGCAGATTGGGGTTTGGTAGCCTACCAATGGGCGGACCAAGACAATGACTACAATTATACCGCCAACATGACTGCAGAGGTCTACGATAATACAGGAGTCAACAATACCTATGGATCTCTATTTGTGTCTGAGGCTCGCCAGCTTTCCGGCGGCTTGCCCATATCAGAAATGCAGGTGGATAGTTGGAATAATAGATTGGTTAACAATACGCAAGCCAATATCGAAGTCACAACTAGCTCCGATGCTGGCGCTTATTCCAATATCACTGCAAATTTCGATAACGAGGAAGTTATAGGTCACAATCGATCGCAGAACGGTATATTATTGGATGCTAGCGGAGGAGGAAATATAGACGCTTCAGTCTCCAATAGTTACATCTACAATAACACATATGGTGTCAATGCGATTGGAGCGGAAGTTGACCTTACAGATAATGAAATAATGGAGAACGGTTACACAACAACCGGTTTGGGCGTCCGGATGGTGGGCAACACCGATGGTTCATTGACAAACAATATAGTGAACAATAATGGAGAATACGGCGTTTATACGGACGGGTCCTCCACAGCCGATTGGACAGTCGATGTTTACTCGGAAGTCTACAACAACGACGTCATGATGAACGGTAACGTATCTGTTATGGACTCAGGTGAACAGTCCTGGAAGAACGGCACGATGGATATTTGGAATGTTAATATCCATGGAAGGATGGAAAGCATACCGGGAAGTGCGACTAAGTTTATATCTAACAACGTCACGGTCGCTGGAACTCAGTGGATGAACAACACCGAATGGAGATTGGACTCTTCTGAGGATGGTGAGTATCGTATCAACGTTACGGGTACAGGCCATCTGGTGATACAGAACGAGTCACTGGTCACAAGCAATACAGGGCCAGCTTACGAGTTCTGGGTCCAAGAAGGTGGTGAACTCGAGGTCTATGACAGTACGATAGAACAGTGCGGCTGGGACAGCGGCATGATGATGAACACCGGTCTTTGGCTTGATTCCGATAACGTGATGTTGGATAACGCCACGGTTCAAGACGGATATGTAGGTGTTATTGTAGACGGTACAGCACCGGAGATGATAAACTCAACGGTTATAAACAATTACAATTACGGAGTATATGTTCTAAGAGATTCCAGCCCGGTGATCAGGGACGGCTGTTTGATAACAGGGAATTTGAGGGGTGTCTTTGCGGTACACTCTCAGATCACCTTGAATAACTCGAATATATCCGGTAATAGTGAAGGTGTCTATCTCAGGGAGATGTACAGTTCGGAAATAGTGAACAATATGATCTACAATAATGATCTAGGGATTTACACAATCGCTCCTAGAGAAACGATCGAGATCAGTGATAATGAAATAATTAAAAATGACCGAGAGGGCATCTACTCATTAGGAGAAGCTGATCTTCAGATCGAGAACAATACCATCTATGATAATGCCGATGACGGCATCTATCTCGACTCTAACGATGGAAAAAGTGCCGGATTGAAATACAGCAACTCTACTTACGGATATGACGTGACCTACTTGAGCTTTGGATTTGAAGCCATCAACGGGGAAGATACGAGAAATGAAACTATGGACAGAACTCTTACTTGGCTCAACAGTTCTGCCGACAGCGTTCTGTTGGTAGATGATGACGGTGGAGAAGATTACGAGGGATATTATAACACTTCCTTGAGTTACAGTGGATTTGAAGCAACCGATAGATATTACTGGGATACTTCTGTGAGAGGAACGCCTCCGAACGAGACTCTTGAAGAGAACCAGACCGTGATCTGGTTCACCGCCGACGAAATGGACACTTTAAACGAGAGCGAAAGGGAAAATCTAACTGCATTCTTCGAAAATGGTGGTGAATTGTTCCTTTCCGGGCAAAATATAGCAACCGACATAGGTTATACATCCTTCCATGGAGACTGGTTGAGATCTTCTCCCTCAATGACACCCACCAGTCATCTGATGGCTTCTCTCGGTCACGGTAATTCAGGCATCTTAGACAACATCGCCGGAAAAAGTGGTGACGCTATCTCTGATGGATTTAACCTCAACATCAGGTCCTATGCTGGAGATGGTGCGGATTATAGGAAAAGTCCAGGGATCGTTAACCCAGAGGGCGGTGCAGAAGAAATCTTCTTCTATGACCAACAGGTAGAGTCCGAGGTCTACGAGAACAACATCACAAATAATGGTCAGAGCGGTGTACATGTTGAGTTCAATGATCCTAAAATATACAATAATGACAACATCTCTCACAACGGAAATCATGGTATCTATTGGAAGGATTATATGGCTAACGCTACTATACATTCCAATAGGATAGTCGAGAATAACGGGAATGGTATCGGATTTGAAACTCAACAAAAATTAGAGATGTTTAGCGATAATATCTACAAAAATAACATTTCAGGGAATCTCAACGGTATAAGCGGACTAACGGCAGGAAATCTGACTATAATTTTGACTGGAAATAACAACACGATAAATAATAACAACGAATTCGGAATCGGATTACAAGTATTTGGAAATGCTTCCATGGAACTGCAGAGCGACTTGACAAACAATGGTTATTCTGGCGTCAGTATACAAACGGCGTATGAATTCGAAGGGTACATATATGACAGCAATCTCTCCGGTAACGGTTATTCAGGGTCCCTGGGATATTTTGAAAGGACTAGCGGAATATACATATCCGCCAGATATGGTAACCTCACGTTGGACGTAGATGATACTAAGGCCAATGATAATGGCAATGGCAACTTTGGAGAAGGTTTTGGAGTCTTTGCCAGAGGAGGCGAAAACTGTACCGCCGATTTTGACGGCGTTACCGCTTCTCACAATGAACTTGTTGGTATACTCGTCACGACCGACGATGATCTCATTGGTGGTTTTGCGGGTGATGATATTAATGTAGAAGTCACCGATACAATGGCTAACGATAATGGTTACGGGACCACCGGATACGGTATTATAGCCGCAGCAGAAAGGAAATGCACCGCCGATTTTGAAAACGTGACGACTTCACGGAATGATTTTTATGGAATCCAGATCAGAGGAACCAGTACTGATCTGTATTTCGCTCAAACAACTTCAAACGATAATCGCAGAGACGGAGGAGCCGGTTATGGCATCTGGGCCTGGGCGAGAGAAAATGATTGCACCGCTGAATTCCATGATGTCACCGCTTCCGGCAACAATCGAACCGGTATAATGCTCAGGTCCACCGGAAACTTGACTTTAGATATGATGGATGTCACAGCCAATGAGAACGGTATTGATGATTTGGGATACGGTATATATGCCGAGGCAGTGGAAAACGTCACCGCCTCGTTAGAAAATGTCAACGCTTCTGAAAATGATGAATACGGTATATACGGCGAAGCTGGTACTGACTTAAGTTTCACTATGATCGATTCAGTTACAAGTTATAATGGTCACGGCAGCGGAGGCAATGGAACTTATCTACAGTCGGCTGAAGACTGTTCCGCCACATTCGATACCGTGGCTGCTTCCTATAATGATTACGCGGGAATCTATGTCTATGCTGATGAAAACCTTACCTACCTAGAGATAAGAAAAGGAAGCGAGGCCAATTACAACGGTAATCCGAACATCGGGTACGGTATATACGCCATGGCCGGAAATGGTGAATTAGAAGGCGTAATAAAAGATGACGTCACTGCTTCGTGGAACAATAGAACCGGAATAATGATCTCCGCATGGGACAATATAACTTCACTACAATTGATGAATTCCGTGACCGCTAATTGGAATGAAAACTACGGAATATTGGTAGTTTCCGAACAAGGTTACATCGATTCAACCTATTCCAATGTACAAGCTTCCTATAATATGGGTAACGACGGCATCCACATGGAGACTCCTAACGGCGACATCACTACAAGTCTGGCCTTTGTAAAAACACTAGCCAATGAGGATTATGGCATATATATAGAAGCCAGCGAAGATATCACCTCTAGCTATTCAAGCGTGATGGCTTCAAGCAACATCAATAACGATGGCATACATATGCGTAGCGTAAACGGCAATATCACTACGACCATGGATTCGATCATGGCGAACGATAACGGCGATGACGGTATAGAAATCCTATCAAACCTTTACGTGGACGCGGACCTCACAGAGGTATCAGCTTCGAACAATTCCAACAGAGGTATCCTGATCGTATCGGATAACTACTATATCTCCACCACTATGGAAACCATCACTGCAAACGATAACGGTGATAACGGCATAGAGATACATTCAGCAACTAGTCTAAGCGGGGAACTCGCTGATATAGAAGCCTGGAGAAATGATGTCCACGGAGTATATCTTGATTCCGGATCATCGATGGATGTAACTCTTTCTAGCTCTATAATAAATTACAACGACGATAATGGTGTAGAAGCCATATCGGGTTCTTCCATTGACTTCACCATGACTGATGTAGAAATCATCAAAAACGGTGAAGACGGTACCGCTGGAGCTAGAATAATTTCTGGCTCAACGATGACTTTGTCTATTGATTCCTCTACAATCAACAACAATTATGGTTACGGTATCCATTCCGTCTCTGGATCAGATATGACAGTGTCCATCACTAACACGGAGGTCATGGAAAATGAAAATACAGGAGTCTTCTTAGACTCGCCTCCAACTTTAGACCTTACAACGTCAAATATGGATATCAGGTCTAACGATGGCTATGGGATGTGGGCTGTTACTACCGACGAAATGATGGTAGATATGGAGAACGACATGATAATGAAAAATACCAATGACGGCCTGTACCTGATGAGCGGAGGGAGATCCCAACCGATCAACGGTACCATCACAGGACTACTGAGCCAAAACAACGAAGGAGACGGTCTCGATATAACCCATGGTGGAGATCTGCTCATTTCTGAGAGCAAAATACTCGATAATGAAGATATGGGACTGAGGTTGCAAGATTCTCTGTTCACAAAAGAAGAGTACTCTGGAGGAGAAATAATCACTATCACCGCTAGACCCGTAATCCAAGATAACGTGATATCTGACAACGGTAACACCACTCACGAATCTCATCCAGGGGACCTTCCCTATGATCAGGACAACGGAATCTATATCGAATCGTCCTGCCCACTCATAAGGGACAACACGATAGAAAATAACTGGAACAACGGTATCACTATCTCAAATTCAGGTTGGAATGACCATGTAGATCTCATCGTAGAAGACAATACCATCAGATATAACTATATCGGGTTCACTTCAGAGAACTCTTCAGCGGAGATAGATAATAACATCATCACTTACAATCGAGGATCTCACAGTAACCACGAAGGTGGAGGGATTTACTCTCTATCTGGAAGCGATTTGAACCTTCTGAACAACCGAATATCTTATAACCTGATATATGGAATTTACACTGACCAGGTTTCTAGAACCGATTGGAAAGTGACGGACGATACTTACGTGATGACCAACACGATTGTCCTCAGAGGTGATCTAAAGGTCCGATCTGGAACATTCCACATAGAGGATGTAAAAGGTACCACGGACGGGGAGACCGAGAGAGGCTTATACATAAGAACTACAGTCAACAATCGTTTTGGAATACACGTGGATTCCTCTGGTAAGTTCGAAGGACATAATACCCATATATCATCATACAATATGGGCGATTCTTACACCTTCGAGGTGGCCGGAGGCAGTCATCTACAACTGGAAAATTGTATAGTGGATAGAAGTCATTCTATCATGATAAGGAATAGTGAAGCCGGGATACATGGAACGATCATCTCCAACAGCTCTTACGGAGGTATAGAGATATATGATTCTTCCACTATAACTATCAGGAAGACCACCATAGAAAACGCGAACAACTTCGGGATCTACTTGGAATCCACTAACGAGCCCACTATTTCGAATGTGGATATCTCTAGTACTGATGTGGGTATCGAAGCTTATGATTCGACCTTTAATATCTTAGACAGCAGTATAGAGGTTACCAATGTTGGTGTCAGGGCACTTGGAGATACGGATTTCGAAATGCATGACTCTACTTTGTCGAAGCCTAGTGAGACCGATTACGAAGACTTCTACTTGAGTGGTCAGAGCAATGGTTCCTTGTACGACGTACTTCGAGCGAATGAAACAACGGAAGCACCCGATTACGAACTCAGGATAGAAGACGATTCACAACTCGATGTCTACTGGTATACAATGGCAAAGTTAGTAGATGTATATAGAGATCCTGTTGAAAATGAAACGGTAAAGATATACGATTCAAAGGGAATAATGGTGGCTAATCTAACAACCGATTACAGAGGTTTGACTCAGCCAGTTCCACTGCATTCCAAAACTTACACGGCCTCTGGTATGACCGATTATTCCCCGCATGAATTCATCAGCCCGGATAGGTCTACCACTGAGATGATAAATCAACCGAAGACGGTTACTCTCGGACCGGGTAAAGATCCTGAATTCGTTAGTGAACCTGTCGATACGATAGCCCAGAACTCGACGTATTACTACAACTCTGAAGCCGTTGATCCGACAAATTATTCAGCGGAGTTGACCTACTCTCTAGTACAAAAACCAGAAGGTATGTCGATAGACTCGATGACCGGTGAGATAACTTGGACACCTACAGCGAGTCAAGTGGGCAATCACACCGTGGTGGTAAAAGCTAAAAGTCAAGATACGAGCAGAAGCACTACTCAGGAATTCAAAATAATGGTCACCAACATAAACGATGCTCCTGAGATTACAAGTTCACCCATAGAGATCGCTGTAGAAGATGAAGAATACTCTTACCGAGTAGAGGCACATGATATCGACGGCGACTCCCTGAACTATACATTGATGACCGCACCTGATAACATGATGATCGGGTCTAACGGAACGATAACATGGAAGCCGAGCGACGACCATGTCGGGATTCACACTATTAAATTGGAAGTGACCGACGGTGAAACTTCAGCCGTACAAGAATACGAATTGACGGTCAAAAATACCAATGATGATCCAGAGATAGTCTCCGATCCTATCACCAGTGTTATGGAAGACAGCGCCTACGAGTACCATGTCATAGCTGAAGACATCGACGGCGACGATCTGACATTCAGCTTAGTCAAAAAACCAGAAGGTATGTCGATAGACTCGCAAACAGGCATGATAGCATGGACGCCATCACAAGAACATGTAGGAACACACGACGTAGAAGTCCACGTCCGTGACGGTGAAGGGGGATCTGTTTCGCAAACGTTTACCGTCGGGGTAGAAAACAAAAACAGTAAACCCGTTATCGAGAACACTAATGTTTCGTTAGAAGAAGGTACAACCGACGATATGTTTACATTTATGTTGACTTACAGAGATGAAGATGGTAAAGCGCCGAGTAATGTTTATGTGGTAATCAACGGTGAGAAAAAAGAGATGACTAGAACTTCGGGCAAGAGCTTCTCGGACGGCGTAGTTTATACCACCCAAGAAAAACTTCAAGCGGGAATCAATCAATATTACTTCTTTGTTGAAGACGATGGGGGCAGAACTGATACCACATCCGCACAGACATTAGATGTAGAAGAAACGGAAACACCTTGGATGGCAATGCTAGGGGTACTCTTGTTGATAATATTGATAATTCTAGTCGGGGTCTACGTTTACTTTAAAGAATATAGAGAAAAACCCGAAGAGAGTGAAGAAAGTGAAATGGAGGAAGAAATTGAATCTGAAGAGGAACTAGAGTCCGAAGAAGAATTGCCCGGTTTTGAAGAAGAAGGTGCGGAATCCGAGGAAGGATTTGAATCCTTAGAGAGTGATGAATCTCTAGAGTTCGAGGAAGACGAGTCGTGAATCCCTTAAAGTAAACTATCAGCACTACTAAACCCTTTATTTTTCTTTTTTTGTAATATAGGTGGTCGATAATAGAGATAATTTTTGACCATAATTTATTTATACTTACACACTCATTTAGACTATCGTCCGACGTTTAAACAGAATACGTCGGACAATCATATCTCCCACGGGATGGGAATCTAAATGCACTCTACAGATAAGGTGGCAGGTCCCACCTCAGTCCGTTTCCTCGGAGGAAGATAATTTTGCATCTAAAAAAGGTCAGGATGAAGAATTTTAAATCGTTCGGTAAAGAGATGGAGATACCTTTCCAGGAAGGTTATACTAATATCACCGGACCCAACGGTTCCGGGAAATCGAATATAGCCGACGCTATTTTGTTCGTACTCGGTCCCAAAAGTTCGAAAGAGATAAGAGCCGGACGTCTGACAGATCTCATATTCAACGGCGGGAAGGACGGAAAACCCGCGGAAGAGTGCAAAGTCGGACTGACATTCGAGAACGAAGATAGGACCATACCCATCGATGATGAAGAAGTCACTTTTACCAGGAGGGTTAAGAAATCAGACAACTCTCAAGGTTATAATTCCTATTTTTACGTGAACGGGAGGTCTTCCACGCTCTCCGAATTCCAAGATCTGCTCTCGCACGCGAGGATATCTCCAGAAGGGTACAACATCGTTCAGCAGGGGGATATATCGAGGATCGTCGAGATGAGTTCCACCGAGAGGAGAAAGATACTGGACGATATCTCAGGGATCAGTTCCTACGATGAAGAGATAGAAGAGGCGGAGGAGAAAAAAGAGGAAGTGAAGGACGATCTTGAAAGGATAAATATACTTCTAGACGAGATATCCACGCAGGTCGAGGAGCTCGAAGAAGACAGGGAGAAGGCACTCAGATATCAGGAGCTGTCCGACAAAGCCTCAGAGGCAGAAAAGAAAAAAAGTTGGAAGATGGTGCAGAACACGGAAAAGAATATAGTCTCCATCAAGGACGATATAGAAGATAACAAGGGTCAGATCGATAAAAAGGAAGAAAAGAAGAAAGAACTGAAGAGCGATATCGAAGGACTCGAAAAAGAGATAAGAGAATTGAAAGAGGAACTCGATGACAAGGGCAGCGAAAAGAGCAAAGAACTGCAGAACAAGATAAACGAGCTAAAATTGGCTATAGGAAGAGCCGACGATAAAAAGGAAGACGCGGAGTACACGATAGAAAAGAACGAAGATAAAAGAGAGAAGCTCAAAGAAGTCCTGAAAGAGAAGAAGCAGGAACTTTCCGACGTTAAAAAAGAAAAGAGGGAGATAGAGGAAGAAATAGAGGATAAAGAGGAAGAACTGGAAGAACTAGAAGAAAAGATCGATGATATAGAGGACAAACAGTCCGACTCCGACGAACGCATAAAAGAATTGAAAAAGGAATCGCTCCAGCTGGAGAAAAAGATAGACGAAAAGAACGATAAATTATCTGACAAAAAGATCAAGTTAGAAACGACGAAAGATAAGATCGAAAGGGTGAGAGAAGAAATAGCCGAATTGGAGGAAGAGAAAGAAGATATAGAGTTCGAGAAAAAAGAGAAGGAGATGGAACTCGAAGATCTGAGCGAAGCGAACGAAGAGCAGGAGGAAAGATTGAAGGAATTACAGAAAAAGTTCCATAAAAAGAAGAGTAAAGAGGACGATCTCAGGGAAGATAAAGAAGACTTGGAAGAGAGGGTGAACCGTCTCAAGAGGAAATACGAGCAGCTGAAGGCGGAGAAAAAAGCCGCTAAGTCGGTAAAGAAAGGTTACAATAGAGCCGTTTCTAACATCTTAGAAGCCAGGAACAAGGGCGAACTCGACGGTATCCACGGCACTATAGCGGAACTAGCCGATGTAGATGAGAAATATGAAACAGCGTTGAAAGTCGCCGCCGGTGGAAGGATGCAGTCTATAGTCGTGGACAACGACGGAGTAGCTTCAAAATCGATCAAACATCTCAAGAAAAATAACGCCGGAAGGGCGAGTTTTCTCCCACTTAACAAGATGAGAAGCGGAAGACCGCGGGGTAAAGCTCTCAGAGCTGTGAAGGATGATAAAGCCATAGATTTCGCCATAGAACTCGTAGATTACGACGAAAAGTACGAGAACGTGTTCTGGTACGTGTTCCACGATACTGTCGTAATGGAGGATATTGATTCCGCCCGATCTCAGATGGGCGGCGTTAGGATGGTGACTCTAGACGGCGAAAAGATCGAAAAGAGCGGAGCTATGGTCGGCGGGACCTCCAAGAAGAACATGATAGGGTTCAGCGCACCGGACAGAGGTAAATTGGATAAAGTGAGCAAAGATCTGAAGAGCAGTAGAGAGAATCTCGAAAAGGTGAGAAAAAGTCTGAAAGAGGTGCAGGAAGAGATAAAGGAGATACAGGACGAGATGCAGGAGTTGAAAACGGAGAGCGGACAGCAGAAGCAGTCAGAACTCGAATCTCATATAAGCAGGCTCCAGAAGAAGATCGACAAAAAAGAAGCAAAACTCGATAAGAAGAGAGAGAAGGAAGAAGAACTCGAAGAAGAAAAAGAAAGATTAGAGGGATCGGTCGAGCATCTGGAAGGCACGGTCGAGGATCTAAAAGCGGATAAAGAAGAGGTCGGCGAAAAGATAAAGGAGATAAGCCCCGAAGAACTGTCGAAGCGTCTTCGGGAATTAAAGGACAAAGAAGTCGATCTGAACAAAGAATTAAACGAACTGGATTCGAATCTCGACAAGAAAGAGAACTTGAAAACCCAGCTCGAAGATAAGATCGAAGATATAAAGGAGAACAGGAAAGAGTTGAAAGAGGAGATAGAGAAGAAAAGAAGCCAGATAGAGAAGTCCAAGTCAGTCATGGAGGAAAAAAGTGAGAAACTGGAGGAGCTGGAGGAAAAAGAATCTGAAGTAGACGAAGAATTAGACGAGTTGAGAGAAGAACTTGAAGAAAAGAAAGAAGAAAAGATGGAGAAAAAACACAGTATCGATCAGCTCGATACGGAGATCGAATCCAAAAGAGAATACATAATCAGCTCCAAACGAAAATTGAGCACTGAGAAGGAGAAGCTGGATGATCTTAAGGAAGATATAGACGACGATACGGATTTCTCGGACGAAGAACTTCCCTCCATGAAGGAATTGAAGAACACTATCAGGCGCTGCAAGAACAAGATGGAAGAACTGCAGCCCGTTAACATGAGAGCTTTGGACGATTACAAAGAGAAGAAAGAGAGGAAGGAAGAGCTTCAAGAGGAATTCACCGAACTCAACAAGCGAAAGGACGAATTGGACAATATGATAGAAGAGCTCGACGAGAAGAAGAGAGAAGGTCTGCTCGAAGTGAAGAAAGAGATAAACAAGAACTTCGGCAAGGTCTACGAGCAGTTATCCGACGGGGGCGAGGCACACATCGAACTCGAAAACCCCGAAGAGCCCTTCGAAGGAGGATTGAAGATCAAAGCTAGACCTCCGGGTAAGAAAGTTCATCTGATAGACGCGCTTTCTGGAGGTGAGAAAGGACTCGTCTCCATGGCGTTCATCTTCTCGATACAGATGTATGATCCTTCGCCGTTCTATCTGTTGGATGAGATAGACCAGAACCTGGACGGCGTGAACGCGGAGAACGTAGCCGAGATGATCAGCGATAATTCCGAGAACGCGCAGTTCATCCAGATCTCTTTAAGAAAAGTGACTTTGAGAAAATCCGATCATATCATCGGCGTGACGATAAACGAGAACGGTATCTCAGATGTCATAATGAAAGTCAATGTCGGAGAAGGTAGAGAAAAAGATATTCCAGAATTTTCCGACGTGAGTAAATTGGAAACGGAGGTGCCGTGATTTGGTCTCCGAGATGAAAGACGCGTCGATCCAGGTCGATAATTCCACTCAAGAGGTCATCAAGCACCTCACCTTTCACAAATCCATAATAGATCAAGAGAGGAACGGAGAAAGGATCAATCGATACATCGAAATGATAAAGAACATGGACGAAGACGGCAAAGAGTTTTCTAACGATCCGTTCGAAAACGCGATCGCTTCCGTCTTCAAGTTGGTCATAGATGAAAAGATGGATCCCTGGGAGATAGACCTGGTATCTTTCACCGAGATGTATCTCAAACAGGCGAAGGGAAAAGAAAATCTGGATTTCGTCGTGACGGGTCAACTGATCAACATGGCCTGGTCTATACTCAAGATGCAGTGTAAACAGGTCCTTTCTTCCGCAGAGGAAGAAGAGGAGGAGGAAGAACCCGCCGAAGAAGAGTTCTTCGATGAGTGGGAGGTTTGGGACCAAGAGGTCTACGATGAACCCGAAGATCTGGATTATGAAGAAGAAATACTCGAAGAGGAAGAAACTCCTCTAAAGAAGGCGGTCAGAAGAGAGGAGAAAAAACCCGTGTCTCTTATAAAGCTAGTCGACGCCTTCGAAGAGGCTAAGAGAGAAGCCAAATATAGGGAGAAGATGGAGCGGGTGAGGAAAAAGAAGAAGAAAGAACGGGAGAAAAAGTTAGAAGAGCGGAAGGAGGATTATGACACACGCTCTCACGAAGAAGATATCCAGCACGATATATCGAAGATATGGGACAGGATATGCTGTTATGAACAGAAAGTCATCACGTTCAATATGATACACGACGGAAGAAAAAAGGATATCGTGACTTCTCTGATATCTGTTCTATTTTTGAATAAAGAAAACAGGATAAACTTGAAGCAGCTGGATTATCCCGAAGGGCAGATACTGCTCGAAAATACGGTGTCCGAAGAGGAGAGAGAGAACGGTCTCATGGAATTAAGATCGATCGAGGAAGAGGAAAGTCTATCCTTGAATAGAGTCACCGCTCCGTAGATCAATCGATATAGTAATATTCTCCTTCTGATTTTTGCTTTCTATCCAATCTAGAACCCAGATTATTAACGCGCGGACGGAAAGTATCGGCGTCTCTCCTGAATGTGATATCGACTTCTTCCAGGAAATTGTTCATACCCTTCCTCATCTCATATGGCCCTTCGCCTTTTCCTTTTATACCGGGCTCGCCCGAAAAATTCATGATCAGATCGGAAACGTAGTCTATGAAGTAGACATCGTGGTCCACTATCATGCCGCCCTTGTCGCTCTTTTCCATATATCTCCTGATCACTTTCGCGGCTGTCATCCTCCTGCCAGCGTCAAGATAAGCGCTGGGCTCGTCTATCAGATATAGGTCGGCATCCCTTCCAAGAGAAAGAGCGAGTACGACTCTCTGGAGTTCGCCACCGCTGAGATTCGGGACTTCCCTTTCATACAAGTTTTCCAGTTCTAAAGGATCTAAAACATTGGACTCGAAGAAACCTTCGTTCAACCTGCCACCGATCTCTTTTCTATAAAGGTCGATGACCCTTCCTTCATAATCCGGCTTTATGTACTGAGGTTTGTAACTCACCGTTATGTCTTTCTTTATCTCTCCTTCAGTTGGATCGATAACGTCGGCCAGCATCTTCACGAAAGTGGTTTTACCGGTCGCGTTCGGTCCTACCACTCCTATGACTTCACCCTCGGGGATCTCACCTTCCTCGGTCTCCAATACGAACGAATCCCACTCTTTGACGAGTCTATCATATTCCACGATAGGTTTCGAATGCCATTCCGATTTAGGGGCGCGCTTTTCAAATGTGATCTCGTTCTCTCTGAATCGCATATTCTCTTCATCCAAGAAACCTTTAAGATAGGAATTTATGGCCTTTCTTACACCTTTCGGATGTGAAACAACGCCGTAAGCGCCTCTAGACCCATAAAGCACATGAACATTGTCCGCAAGAAAATCTAGAACCGCCAGATCGTGCTCGATCACCATCACCCGACTGTCCTCGCTCTTCTCTTTTATCGCTTCAGCGACCTTCAATCTCTGTCTTATATCTAGATAAGAGGAGGGTTCGTCGTAGAAATACACGTCGGCATCTTTTGTAGACGTGGCGGCTATAGCCACCCTTTGAAGTTCCCCGCCGGACAGATTGGTCACCTTAGAATCCAGCGTGTTCTCTATCTCCAGCGCTTCCACCCACTTCTCGTATTCGTCTCCGATCCTGGAGAGAAGATCCTCCACCTTGCCCGAATAGTGCGCGGGTATCTTATCCACATACTGGGGTTTCAGCGCAGTCTCTATATCCCCGTCGGCGAGGGATTTGAAGTAATCTCCGAGGGCGGTACCAGAATATTTTTCTATCACACCGTCCCAAGAAATGTCTTCCTCGTAATCACCCATATTGGGGGTGATCTCGCCCGACAGCATCCTTATCGCAGTGGTCTTACCTATCCCGTTGGCTCCAAGAAGGCCCGTAACCAGACCCTCCTCGGGCAGAGGAAGTCGATAGAGCCTGAAACTGTTCTCACCGAACTGGTGTATTAGATCGGTATCGAGTTCTTCTGGAAGATTGATTATCTTTATCGCATCGAAAGGACATTTATCGACGCATATGCCGCAGCCCTCGCACAGTTCTTCAGATATCTTCACCCCGTCCTCTGTTTTGACTATAGTTTCATCGCCCGTCCGTACCATGGGACAGTAATTGATACACTCGTAACTGCATTTCTCGGGCTGGCATTTGTCATCTAGAACTACGGCTATTCGCATCGGAATCACATTTAAACGGTACTATTTTATATTGATGGATAGGGTTTTCTCTACTCGAATCCTGCTCTATTCCTGACCGCTAAACCGGTATCGAAAACTTCGACTTCTTCTTTGGTCAGAAAGACCCTACCGACAGCGACCAGTTCGTCATCTTTGTCGACTACTAGAGTTTCATCGCCGTGTCTCAGCCTCTCGTCCATATCGGTGACGAATTTAGCGAATATATTTTTTCCCTCTCTGTTATACTCCACGCTGTCTTCCGTTACACGGGTTCTCATCAACGGATGGTCGGTATGCTCTTTCAATATCTCCGCCCCGGCTTTCTTTAAAGTGAAAAAGCCGTCGTAGTATCTTATAGAAAGTATGTGTTCACCGTTCAAGATCACATTTTTGATCCTGCCCTTGTTGTTTTTCACGGATTCAAGTTCGCCCTCGATCAACAGATCTCCCGCCCCTTCAAAGAACTGATAGTCCGCGATAGCTTTGATCTTCATCTCATCGAAACACAGACCCTCTTTTTTCGACAAAGTTTCTAAGGTTTCCTCCCCTTCCCATCTGATCATCTCTTCTATATCTTTCTCTTTTCTGTACTCTTTTAGAGTGAACAAGGGGGAAAATCTAGAAGAGAATAGCGACTGAGCTACCGGATAGATCTCATCCAATTCAAGCGGAAGAGGACCCAACGGAGTAGATACTAGAAGGTTCACTCCATAATCTCCTAGAAGTTCTAATTCCTTACTCAAAAATCGGCTGTATGGTTTTCTGTCACGAGCGATATCGAAGTGTATCACCGGACCTTCGTTCGGGGGTTCGTACTCTTCCACCACCCATCTTTTTATACGCTTCAAGGTAGGTCTAAATTCGGTCTCGGCGCCGGTGGAACGCAGAGCTCTTTTCCGGCTCCGAGGTTCGAATCTTTCCAGATAGCCGTACTCTTCGTCGAGCACGTTCAACGAGTCCAAAAGTTTGGGATGGCCTCTAGCTCGTCTCTCGACAAGCTCCCAGAGACTCCCCTCTTTTACGGCCTGCTTTACTTTCCTGATCTCTTTGAAACACACCCAGAGGTTATGTTCCGCTATCAGCCTTTCTCTCTCTTCTTCTCTTCTATCCTTAAGTTCTTCAGCCGAGTGTGATGTACAAACAGGACATTCGCATCCGAGATGATCCAACTCCTCCAGCTTTTTAGTACCTTCAGGATACATCAGATCTTCTCTTTTAGCATATTTTGCATAAGAGCTGGAATCGAAAAGATCACAACCCAAAAACACGGCCAAAGGATAAAGCATGGGATGACCACCGCCGAAAAGATGGACAGGCCCTCTAGCTCCTAAACCCTTTTTTGAGGCTATGATTACGCGGGCTAGATCGTCGAATCTATAATCCTCCATCAAAGGTACGACGCCTCCGATGGGGTAAAGGCCTCCATTCAGGTTACCCATCTTTCTGCCGCACTCTTCTCGAAGATCCGAAAAAACGGATCCCTGGATAGGAAGCGCTGTAAGACCTTCTTTATCGCCGAAAAGCTCTCTCGCTCTTTTCGCTCTATCTACGGTTTTATCTATCTTTTCCGAAGCAGTCTTTTTAGAATCGTCCGGTTCTGTAAATTCGTCTAAAATGGTCGAAACGTCCGACCCTATATCCTTTTGAAACTCCAGGATCTCTTCCGGCTTCACGTCGATATCTCCATAAACATGCTCTTGAAACGTGCCCGAATCGGTCATGATGGGGCCAGAAAAACCCAGCAGGTCATGGACTCCTTTTTCCTTGACCTCCGCTCTCAATTTTTTCTCCTTGAATAAGATGTATGAATTAGTGATCAGCATCTGAGCTCCGAATTCTTTCTCAAGCCTCCGGATAGAGATGAGCTCCAAGTTAGGATTGATGACCGGCATTATCGCCGGGGTCTCTACACTGCCGTGAGGTGTGGTGAATTCACCGATCCTGGCCAGGCCGTCTTTTTCCAGTATCTCGAACATATTGTCACTCGTTCTTTACAGAGCTCTAAACGTGACCACTTATAAACTTATTTGGTCCTGATATATTGTGAGTAAGAAAAACAAAAATAAAAAAGAGGTTTTGTGAAGAGGGTCTATTCCTCTTCTTCCTCGGGAGGTTTCTTGACAACTTTCTTTTTGACCTTCTTTTTCTTTCTCTTGGGGCCTTCTTTTTCTTCTTCTTCCTCTTCTTCAGGCTCTTCTTCCTCTTCGGTTTCTGTTTCTTCCTCTTCAGGCTCTTCTTCTATCTCTTCGCCTTCTTCCTCTTCTATCTCCGAGATATGGTCCAGATCTTCGGATACCTCGTCGGAGAGTTCCTCTTCGAAGTCCCTTTCACTGACTTCCTCTTCAGGCTCCTTGCCTAGTTCTATCAGGCTGGTTCCGCACTTCTGACACACCGCGTCATCGACACTGTTGAGTGTTCCGCATTCGGGACATTCCTTGCTACCCTCTCTTCTCTGTATCTCCTTTCTCTTGACCCATTCTTCGAAGGTCACGAAGGACGGTTGATCCTTCCACCAATCCATGAATTCTTTCTTCGAGAGTTCTCTATCCAGTTTCTCCTCGGCCTTTCTCTTCTGTTTGTTCACGAACTTCCTGAACTGTTTTCTCATCCTCTCGGTGTAATCTTCTATCTCTTTGCCCGTCTTGATGAATTCGGCGCCGCATTCAGGGCAGACGTCCGAATCAGCCGGGATCCATTCACCGCACTCGCTGCATTTCACCGTTTCCGTATCGAATTCAACGCCGCACTTCGGACAAGTCGTCACATCCGCTGAGATGGTCTCGCCGCAGTTTCCGCATTCGACCATCTCTCTCACACCGAAGAATTCCCTGTATATGAAGTAAGAGCTTATCCCCGCCGCGGGTACAGCCACTATCAGAACGATTATCCACCACGGTATACCCATGAGACCCTGCGTTTCAGACTCGACGGAGATAGAGTATGACTTCTCCGTAGGCTGGGCGGTTTTGGTCTCATATACCACTTTGTAATCCCCGCCTTCGCCGGGCATCCTGAGGGTCGCGGTGAAAGTACCCTGGTCGTTCGTTTTCGCAGATGAACTCTCCAAGACTTTACCATTTTTACCCTGTATAGTAACCACTACGTCTTTACCGCTCACGGGTTTTCCGTCGCTCTCTCTCGTAACAGTTCCCGAGAACACATATGTTTCACCGGGCCGCAAGTTCTTAGGGATATCCTTATCTATCATCGGCGTCAGCGGATTGACCTGTATATTCGGTATCACGATCTCATCATAAGTCGTAGCTACCGTGGGGTCCTGAGTGGAATTAACCCAGATATTTATTCCACCGTTTAGATAATCCACGGTCCACTTAGCACTTACGTTAACCGTCTCTCCCACCGAGGCGTTTATCATCCGGCTTCTTTTCGTACCGTCCGGGAATATATACTCCACTACGGCACCCTGTATAGGAGTCCCTCCCTCGTTCTTTATCTGGCCTTCAAATCTCAAAGAATCCATCTCTACCAATTGGATATCTTTACTCATATTGACTTTTTTGTCCTCTCGGTACCATGTTTTTGAAACGAAATTCAGATCGGGTTTCGAATTGACGGTCACCGTGGTCAACGCCTCGTCATCTCTTGCCCTAACGCTCACCGATCTCGTCTCATGCTTGATGCCCTCATAACTGAGATCGGACTTCCAAGTGAAGGTGACCGTTCTCTCCTCGTCTACGGCGAAATTATCTATAACTTTTGATTTTTTGACCTGTTCGTCTATATAAAGTTCTACTAACTGATCGGCCATGAGATCTCCAACATTCAAGATGTCGGCTTGAACATTAACTTCCTCACCTGCCGTAACTTCTCCTGGCGTTACTTCTATATCTTTTACGTCTATCTTGAAACGTCTCTCGACCGTGATATTGTAAGTCTTGGTCAGGTTGTCAAAGTTAGCTTCATATGAATCGGCCTCGACCGAAACATTTATCGTCCTGTCCTGAGTCTTCGCTGCAGTGGTCATATCCGCGGTCCACTCCGCTGTTATCTCCTGACTTGTACTACCACCGTTCAATCCAGAAAGTGTTACATTGTAGAAAGGTGCTTTATCATCGACTGAAAAGTGGAGAGTGACTTCCTCTGAAGGCCAGTTACCACGATTGGCGACCTTAACGCTTACGGCCACCGTCTTGTTTATCCTTACCGGGTCCGGGCTCACTTTCAAATCGATAGGGGTCAGATCCGGGGCCTCATAAACCGATACGGACATCTCCATCGAATTGTCTGCAGGAGTTTGATCGTCAACTTCTTTGCCGTTATCTATTTCCGCACTATCGACTATGTTTAACGTTAACTCTCTGTTTTCGCTGGTCAAGTTTTCTGAACTAAGTGCTGATTCCCAGTCGAAGGTGATCGGCATCGATTCGCCCGAATCCAGTTCAAATTCGGTTTTTTCCATCGCGACCTCACCATCGACGAGAAGTTGCGCCGTGAAATTAGCGACATCTAAATCTCCAGTGTTTGAAACATCTCCCGACACGAGAACGTTTTTCCCTTCAGGTACTTCCGAAGACTCTACACTCAGATCGGTGACGGAAAGGTCGAGATATCGTTCTATCAATATATCCTGACTTACTTCTTGATTACTCGTATTATTTTCATTGAGGTCCTTAGATACTTTAACCTTAATGGTTCTAGTTTCGTTCTTTCCAGCTTGAGTCATATCGGCCGTCCATTCTATAGTTATCTCTTGGCTAGTTTCTCCTCCCTCTAAAGGCTGTAAAGTTTCAGTAGCAAATACAGATCCATCTACCAAGAAATCTACAGTCACATCCTCGGAAGTCCATTCACCCTGATTTTGTACCTTTACACTTACATCCACTGTCTCATTTATCCTCACGGGATCAGGACTAACATTGAAATCTACTGGGGTTAAATCGGGAGCCTCATAGACCGTTATAAAGGCGGTCTCAGTATTGTTACTGGGATACTCATCCTCTAACTCTGTACCCCCCTCTGCACTTACCTCTGCTGTATTGTTTAGTTTGAAAGTTAAATTCCTCTGTTCTTGATTCAAATTCGATGAGCTTAATGTTGAATTCCAATTAAACGTGACAACCATAGATTCGCCTATCGTCAGATCGGATCTGTTCTTTTCTAGTTTCAAAATCCCGTCTACATAAAGTTCGACAGTTAAATTAGCCACATCTAAATCACCAACATTTCGAATCGTTCCTGTAACCTCTACATTTTTACCCTCTGGGACCTCAGAAAAGGCTATATCAATATTATCTACAGATAAATCTAGATATCTCTCTACTGTTACATCTGAACTTTTGGTTTGATTTCCTGTATCTCCCTCGTTTGGGTCTGGTTCAACTTCTACTGTTATTGTCCTAGTTTGATTTATCTGCCCACCTGTAATATCAGCTACCCACTCTACGCTTATCTCTTTACTGGTCTCATTTCCATCTAAAGCTGGGATAGTTCTAGAGGCAAATTGAGTTCCATCAACAGTAAAGTTTACAGTTATCTCTTGCGAGGACCATTGACCCTGATTAGTGACATTCACTGTTATATTTACAGTATTCCCTATCCTGACCAAATCAGGATTGACCTCTAGATTAATGGGAGTTAAATCAGGTTTAGTTAGAATGGATGAAATTCTAGTTATTGTATTATTGGTTTCGTTGAGTTCATCGACTTCATGATTTGGATCGACAACCACCGTGATATTGTAGTCCCCTATCTCTATGTCACTCGTATCCCATTCCACGGCAGGAGTTGTTGTAGTAGAACCATTACCCTCAACATCTACTTTTATATTCCCAATGAGTTGTTTATTTTGATTGGAAGTATCATTATGGTAGAAACCCACAGTTACTTCAGATACATCCGTACCACCACTATTAGTTATATCCGCTGTAAGATTCACTTGAGTTGTATTCATCAGTTCAAAACCTTTATCAGAATATATTTGTTCTATGAAAAGTTCTGGCTTCTCGCCAACTGTCAAATTAAAATTATCCTGATTGTTTTGTTCCTCAGTCTCCACTATATTATCATCTAGATCGATAACTCCTTTTATTGTATAATTTCCTATCTCAGTTGGTCCCCAGGAGACATTTATAATCTTACTCTTAGAGGCGTTAAGTCTATCGATAACTTTCGAATATATGTAATGCTGCTGATCTATCTGATCCCTGTAGAAAGAGACGTTGACATCATAAGCTTCACGATCGCCGATATTTGAAACATTAAGTTCAAGTTCACCCGCCGTATCATTAGCGACATAACCTGTTTCATCACCGTCCACGGTGAACTTCATGTTCGAAGCTTTAAGATCAGGAAGGTCTATATCTACGTTAGGGTTGAATTGATACGGGTTATCCATGTTGGGGAATTTCGGTAAACTGTCCATGCTTTCCGTTACACTTTCATATATATTCTGGGAACTATCTTGGTAAGTAATGTTGAATTCGTAATTACCTACAAATTTGCTATTGGGCCAATCATTGGGATAATTTATCCTATCACTACTCAGGAACAGGGTGATATTCCCATTCTCGTTTGCAACAAATGTATCATTCTGAGCATCATAATGTCCCATGCCAGTCTCGTTTAGATATTCCCAAGCCTTAGAATTATTGGATAGATCGTTTATTTGATCTGTTTTATTAGCTAAAGCTGATGGCAGCCTATCATAATCGGGAGAGGGTTTTACTTTGGCATTAGGTAAGGCGATACCGTCTTGATTTGTTATCTGAAGTTCTACCCATCTATAGATCCAAGTTCTATCTCGGGAAGTTTTTGTGTTCAATATCCACGGATCTGCGTCCTGCATCCCCCGGCTAGGTTTTTTATCGTCGGCAATCTTCAATCCATAAGATTTGAATGAACTGTTATAAAGTCTCAATACACTGTGTTTCATATTAGAATCTTCAAGATATGTTTTTTCATCTGCTTTTATTACCTTAGTCCTATTATTCCTTGGATCTATATCGCTTTCCCTGTAATCCATATCTATATAACTGTTTATCGCCGTAAAATCTGAGTCTTTTATGTGAATATCATTATCGTAAGCTGATATCAATCTTAAATCGTCTATTTCTATTGAAGTGAGATCTGTCTCGGTTTGGCTGGGGTTGGTTACATTTAACCTCAAATTCTGAAGTAATCTGGTCTTTCCGTTTCGTAAAGCTTTGTCGAAGTCTCTCAAATCTATTTCCCATATATCTTTAGATTTTGTATTGTCTGTTGAAGATCTTTCCAGATTCAACGCTTTAACATATTCTCCTTGTTTTGGACTATAATATGTCAAACTTCCCTCGTCAGTGTAATTTTCCTGCGTATTATAACTAATCTCTACATAGAGAGAGCTGATTTTATCTATTGGATTTATATATGGATATTCATCAAGATGTTTATGGGGGATTACGGGATTATAAAGGTACCATTCCTCTAAGTGCAGAACGTTGTTTTCCTCCAATACATAAGGGTCGTCTGTCCCATTTGATTGAAGATTCCAAATAGGTTCATCTGTACTCGGATTTAAAGGATACCAAGTCATTTCATCGGAATTAATCTTTTCATTTTTCCCGTAAGGAGAGTTATCATTTCTTTCGGGAAAGTCCTCAGCTGAATACCCGTAGTAATTATTTATCTCAGCTTCCTCCATATATACATTGGAGTGATTCTTAACTATCAGCCTAGGACAGTCATCATTGTCGTCCTTATCTGCGGAGGCATCATTATCGCTTCCGTCCCAGAGATAGTCATACTCAGATATCTCACTTTCATTCAATTTATCGAACCTAGAATTCTTCATAGTTAGATTTGAGTTATTTATTTTAACATAACCTGGGAATGTTAAAGCAGAACCCTTTCTTAAAGACAATTTAGAACTATTATATACGTTGATATCTGTTTTCAAGAAAGGCCTTAAAGAACTCGATGACGTTTTTATCGTACTATTTATTAATGTCAATTGTCCACCATTTTTAACTGTGATATTCCATAGATGACCTTCTTTATCTTGATAAATGGTTACCGTTGAATTGATAATCCTAAGATGGCCGTCACTAGTGACTATTAGATTATAATCAACTGTAGTATCAGATGTCCAATTCGTTTCACTATCAATTGTTTTAGTGGAATTAGTCTCAGATTGCAGTTCCATCGATTTGATATCCTCAGAATTTTCGGAGCTGACAGTAACCTCGTCTCCAGTTCCCAGTCCCGCCAAAGTATCGGCCGCGGGTCCGATAAATCCGAGTAAGAGAGTGAGGCTGATCAACAGACTTAACAACTTCTGGACAGTTTCTTTTCTTTCGTTCATTTTTTCCCTCATATAATTCAACAAAGCGGAATTGAATTATAAAACTCGATAAAGCTATAAATTTTTTTGCCCTAAACTCCAAAAGTAGGGGAGCCTTACTATCTGCTTATTTATAGCTTATCGAAACAATTTTTATAAACCATTTAAGAAGTAGGCGGTCTGCAGAAGGTGTTTTTAAAATGGAGGTATACGAGGCGATAAAAAGAAGAAGAAGCATAAGGAAATACAAAGATAAAGCAGTCCCAAAAAGCGTCCTGAAAAAATGCGTGAACGCCGCTAGGCTTGCCCCCAGCGGAGCTAACATCCAGCCTCTGAAGTTCATAACTATCACCGAAGATCTGGAAGAGGTATTCGGATACACTAACTGGGCCGGATACCTCGATTGGGATCCCTCAGAAGACGAGATGCCGAGAGCTTACGTGGCGATAACGAAAGATACAGACGAAGGTCTAGAGATGGACGTAGGGATCGCCGCCGAGAACATCTGCCTCGCCGCCGAAAGTGAAGGGTTGGGGAGCTGCATGCTGGGAGCTATCGAAAAAGAGGGACTCGAAGATATTCTTCCCATCCCGGACGGTCACGAATTGAAATTGATGGTAGCTCTAGGATATCCGAACGAAGAGCCTGAAGTAGTCGAAAGCGGTGGAGATATAGAATATTATTTGGAAGACGGAGAACTAAAAGTTCCGAAGATGAGTTTGAACGATGTTTGGATCAAAAGATAGAAATTTAAAAAAGATCCCCGCTGAATGCGGCTTCAAAGGAACACATTTAAATACATGGTAATAGTAAGTCGATAGTTGCAGTTCGTTGTTGATGGGCCTGTAGCTCAGCCAGGTAGGAGAGAGACTTTGTGCTCTTTCCCTGGATAGAGCATCTGGCTTTTAACCAGATGGCCTGGGGTTCGAAAATGAATCGTCGAAAGGCGATTCTCGGAAATCCCCACAGGCCCGTCGATAACTTCCTCCCGAGGAAAAAGATTATCATATGGGGATAAAAAATGGGTAGTAAGGAAGATGTAAATGTATTGGAGCACGGGCTAGTCCCCGAACACAACCTTGTGCCGAAAGAAGATGAGGAAGAGATTCTAGAGGAATTGAACGTCAAGAGAGAGAATTTGCCAAAGATCCGCAAATCTGATCCAGCATTGAAGGAACTGGAAAAAGTCCACGGGGACATCAGTGTTGGAAGAATCATAGAGATAAAAAGAAAAAGCCGGACGGCCGAGGTCGCAAAGGCCTATCGTCTGGTAGTCAAACGAAGTTAATATAAAAAGGGGAATATATTATGAGAGAATTAGTGGATGCTTTCTTTGAGGAGTCTAATATAGTCGGCCATCACATGGAATCATATAACGATTTTTTGCCCACCGTTGATAATCCTAACAGCAGAGCTCAAAAGATAGTGGATAATATAAGGATCGGTTTCGACGAAGGCGGATGGGGTAAGATAAAACTCGATCCGGAAAAAGTCGACGGTCAGGACATCCAGATAAGAGTGGGTAGAAAGAAAGGCGAGGACGGCAGGATAGCTCCTAATGCCGAGCCAACGATCAGGATAAGGAGACCCACGATCAAAGAGGCCAGCGGCTCAGAACACAAGCTGACGCCCCACGAAGCCAGGTTGAGAGATCTTTACTACGACGCTGAACTGGAGATGAAGTTCAGCATCATCCGTGACGGCGTTGAAGAAGAGCCTAAATGGATATCTATAGGAAGACTGCCGGTGATGGTGGGGTCCAAAATCTGCAATCTGCACGAAAACAATCTTGACAACACGGTCGAGGAAGTCCTGAATATGGACATAGAAAGTAAAGATTTCAGAGATATGTCCGAGGGTGACAAACTGACCGAACTTGGAGAAGACCCGGTCGACCCTCAAGGATATTTCGTTATCGGAGGGACCGAAAGGAATCTCATGGCCGTAGAAGATATGGCCGCCAATAGGGTGATGTGCGAGATCAATGAAAAATATGGTAGAGAATTGGAAGTAGCTAAGATTTTTTCTCAGAGACACGGATTCAGAGCTTTGACCGTTATGGAGAAAAAGAAGGACGGGATGATCGCTGTTTCTGTCCCCTCCGCTAAAGGAGACATACCTCTCGTGATACTGATGAAAGCCCTAGGCATGGACAGTGACGAGGAGATATACAATTCTATCGTCACCGAGCAGGGGATGGCGAGCACCGTATTCGCCAATATAGAGATGTGTCAGGAAGAAGAAGAATACTCACCTGAAGGCGTTTACGATCAGGAGGACGCATTAGCTTATCTAGAGAGAAAATTCGCCACGGGGCAGGCGGAAGAATACAGAAGGAAAAAGATAGAATCTATACTGGATAGATCGCTGCTCCCGCATCTTGGAGACAAAAAAGAAAATAGGATGAAGAAAGCGGTCTTCCTGGGAAGGATGGCTAGAGCGATACTCGAATTATCCATGGGCGAAAGAGAGCCCGATGATAAAGATCATTACGCTAATAAAAGGATCAAACTCGCCGGAGACCTGATGTCGGATCTCTTCAGGGTTTCGGTAGTCAACCTTTTGAAAGATCTAAAATATCAGCTCGAAAGGAACTATAGGAAAAAAGGAGATATCAGGATCAAGTCATCCATAAGGCCCGATCTGCTGAGCAACAAGTTACAGCACGCGATGGCTACAGGAAATTGGGTCGGCGGAAGAACCGGGATATCCCAACTGCTCGACAGGACCTCGAACATGGCTGCGATAAGCCATCTCAGAAGGGTCAAATCGCCGCTTTCGAGAAGTCAACCACATTTCGACGCGAGAGAATTGCATCCAACACACTGGGGAAGGCTCTGTCCGAATGAAACTCCCGAGGGACAGAACTGCGGACTCGTGAAAACATCCGCTCTTATGATCAACGTGTCGAAGGGAGCGGAACCGATGGAAGTTCAATGGAAACTTCACGATCTGGGCTTAGAAGATATGGGCTCGGAGAGCGAAGGAACCACCAAAGTATATCTCAACGGAGACCTGGTCGGGCTGGTCAAAAATCCTAACGAGTTCGTCAAGAAAGTCAGATCGAGCAGGAGAAAGGGAGAGCTGTCAAATCAGCTTAATCTACGGTACGACGATCAGATGAACGAGGTGATCCTTAACTGCGACGAAGGTCGAGTGAGGAGACCTCTCCTGATAGTCGAAGATGGAAGTGTAAACTTCACTACCGACGTTATAGAAGAATTACATGAAGGCAAAAGAACAGTCGAATCGCTCTTTGAAGAAGGCTATATCGAATGGATAGACGCGGAAGAGGAAGAAGAACTTTACGTTGCTCTATATCCCTTCGACGTACCCTCGATGTGCGAACACTGCGAAGAACCACTATCCGAGGCAGATATAAAATGGCTCAATATGGGCAAAGGTGACGACGTAGCTAGACTGAAGTGTAGAAAGTGCGAAGAAGAGATGGAAGTCGAGATGAAGATCGAAGACGAGCATACCCACATGGAAGTCGATCCGCTCTTGATGCTGGGTGCTTCGACTGGATTGGTTCCGTTCGCGGAACACAACGCCGCTCCGAGATGTTCGATGGGCGCGAACATGATGAAGCAGGCCCTGGGACTCAACGCATCTAATTATAGATACAGACCGGATACGAGAGAGCATCTCTTGCACTATCCTCAGCTCTCACTTCTGCAGACCAAAACCATGGAACTCGTAAATTATAATGATAGGCCCGCGGGACAGAACTTCGTAGTCGCGGTGATGCCTTATCACGGTTACAACATGGAAGATGCGATCGTAATGAATCGGGGAGCTATAGACAGAGCGCTCGCTCGATCTAGTTTCTTCAGAACTTACACCACCGAAGAAAGGAAATATCCGGGTGGGCAGGAAGATAATTTCGAGATCCCAGATCCAGACGTAAGAGGAGCTAGAAGCGACGAGCAGTACAAGAAATTGGATAAAGAGGGTCTGATAAATCCCGAAACCAGTGTCGACGGAGGAGAAGTTATCGTAGGTAAGACCTCACCGCCTAGATTCCTTGAAGAGAATACTGATCTGATGGCTCCTCAGAAGAGAAGAGAGACCTCGGAAACCGTCAGACCTCGAGAAAAAGGTTGGGTCGACTCGGTGATGCTTACAGAGTCCGAGGACGGTAGTCGTGTGGTGAAGACTAAGATAAGGGATCAAAGGGTGCCGGAACTCGGCGATAAGTTCACCTCAAGACACGGTCAGAAGGGTGTTATAGGAAAATTGGTCGAACCGGAAGATCTGCCCTTCACCGAAGACGGGGTCGTTCCAGACCTGATCGTGAATCCGCACGCTATGCCGTCGAGGATGACCGTCGCTCACATGCTGGAGATGCTCGGAGGAAAAGTGGCGTCCTTGAAAGGTAGATTCGTGGACGGCACGCCATTCAGCGGAGAAAGCGAGGAAGCTCTTAAAGAGGCTTTGAAAGAAGCGGGCTTCAAGTCGAACGGTACGGAGATACTGTACGACGGAAGAAGCGGAAAGATGATGGAAGCCGAGATCTACATGGGCGTTATCTATTACCAGAAACTGCATCATATGGTCGCCGGTAAACTGCACAGCAGGTCCAGAGGACCGGTCCAGATACTGACCAGGCAGCCCACCGAAGGACGTTCTAGAAAAGGTGGATTAAGATTCGGTGAGATGGAAAGGAACTGTCTGATCGGTCACGGTACGGCGATGGTCATCAAGGATAGGCTGTTAGACCAATCAGACGGTACGACCGAATACGTGTGTGGTAATTCCGACTGTGGTCATATCGCTATATTGGACAGCAACGGCGAGCTGAGATGTCCCGTCTGCGGCGAGAAATCCAACGTGCATCAGATCCAGACCAGTTTCGCTTTCAAGCTTCTGATGGATGAGTTGAGATCACTTGGAGTCACCATGCGTTTGAATGTGGAGGATCAACGATGAATGATAGACAAGGTATTTCCAAGAAGATAGGCAGCATCCAATTCGCTTACATGTCCCCGGAGGAAAAGAGAAACCTCTCGTCCACCAAGATAATCACTCCCGATACATACGACGACGACGGCTTCCCGATCGAGATGGGTCTGATGGATCCCCATCTTGGAGTCATCGAACCCGGTCTTCGCTGCAAGACATGCGGCGGCAGAGTAGACGAGTGTTCTGGCCATTTCGGCCATATCGAACTCGCGATGCCCGTGATCCATATCGGTTATGTGAAAGAGATCAAAAAACTGCTGCGAGCGACCTGCAGTGAATGCGGACGTATCCTTTTGGAAGAAAAGGAAAGAAACGAATATAGGGAAAGGATGGACGAGATGGAGAACATGGGGGCTGACCCTCTAGACATCCGTTCTCTAGCTAAAGACGTTTCCAAAGAAGCTCGGAAAAATAATGTCTGTCCGCACTGTAAGACAGAGCAGCGCAAGATAAAATTAGATAAACCGACGACTTTCAGAGAGGAGAATACCAAACTGACTTCAAAAGAAGTGAGAGCGCGGCTTGAAAGGATCCCGGACGAAGATCTCTGGCCTCTCGGTGTCAATCCAGACGTGACCAGACCCGAATATATGGTTCTGAAAGTACTACTGGTCCCTCCAGTGACTGTTAGACCGACGATCACATTAGAATCCGGTGATCGTTCAGAAGACGATCTCACCCACAAATTGGTCGATATACTTCGGATCAACCAGAGGCTTAGGGAGAACAGGGACGTCGGTTCTCCTCAGTTGATCGTTGAAGATCTTTGGGATCTACTTCAATATCATGTTACTACTTACTTCGACAATCAAACTTCAGGTATCCCTCCCGCTCGTCATAGGAGCGGAAGGACGTTGAAGACCCTTATACAGAGGTTGAAAGGAAAAGAAGGAAGGTTCAGGCAGAACCTTAGCGGGAAAAGGGTGAACTTTTCGGCTAGAAGCGTGATATCTCCCGATCCATGGTTATCGATAAATGAGGTTGGTGTCCCAGAGAAGGCCGCGCGAGAATTGACGGTCCCTCTGAAAGTAACACCGATGAATATCGATTATGCAAAAGAGATCGTGAGTCGAGGACCTTCTCCAAGAGAAGACGGAGATTACGCCCCCGGCGCCAATTACATGATAAGGCCGGACGGTAGAAGGATAAAAGTCACTTCTAAGAACTCGGAGACCGTGGCAGAAAAAGTCGAACCCGGGTTCACAATCGAGAGAGAGCTCAAAGACGGCGATATCGTACTGTTCAACAGGCAGCCTTCACTGCACCGTATGTCCATGATGGCGCATGAAGTCAAGGTCGTGCCGGGTAAGACTTTCAGATTGAATCTGGCGGTCTGTCCTCCTTACAACGCGGACTTTGACGGCGACGAGATGAATTTACATGTTCTCCAGAGCGAGGAGGCTAGAGCCGAAGCTAAAGTTTTGATGAGAGTTCAAGAACATATATTATCACCGAGATTCGGAGGGCCGATCATAGGCGCTATACAGGATCACATAAGCGGTCTTTTCTTCCTCACTCATGAAGATCCGTATTTCACTAGAGAAGAGGTAGTAAGTATATTTTCAAATCTCAAGACCGGCAGTTTCCCCGATCCTATCGAAGAGGACGGTCAGAAATTCTGGAGCGGGAAAGATATATTCAGCCATTTCTTACCGGAGGACCTGAACATAGAGTTCCAGGCCTCTATCTGTGAGAAATGCGAAAGCTGCGATGAAGAAGAATGCGATATCGACGCTTACGTGAAGGTGGACAACGGAAAACTGGTGAATGGAACTATAGATGAAAACGCGGTCAGTGCCTTCGCGGGCGAGATAGTCGATAAGATAACTAGAGATCACGGAACGAAAAAGGCTCGGAAATTCATAGACCAGATAACTACTATAGCTCTCGGGGTCATCACTCTAAGAGGTTTCACAACAAGTATAGAGGACGAGGAGATTCCCCAAGAAGCTAAAAAACAGATCGATTCTATTTTGGATAAAGCGGAAAATAAGGTCAGAGAACTGATCGAGGCTTTCCGAGAGGGAGAACTTGAAGAACTCCCGGGTCGAGGTCTAGAAGAGACACTCGAACTGAAGATCATGAAGGAACTCGGTAAAGCCAGAGACGATGCCGGTAAGATCGCTAGTAAGCATCTCGGACTCGGTAATAATGCCGTGGTCATGGCCAGGACCGGCGCTCGTGCCAGTATGCTGAATCTTACGCAGATGGCCGGTGCCTTGGGCCAGCAGGCTATAAGAGGTGAAAGGCCGAGCAGAGGATACGAGGACAGGACCCTCTCTCACTTCAAAAGAGGAGAACTCGGTGCGGAATCGAAAGGTTTCGTTAAGTCCTCCTATAAAGAAGGTTTGAACCCCGTCGAGTACTTTTTCCACAGTATGGGTGGTCGAGAAGGTCTAGTCGATACCGCGGTCCGTACCAGCCGTTCAGGTTACATGCAGAGACGGTTGATCAACGCTCTAGAGGACCTGATGGTTGACACTGACGGCACGGTAAGAAATTCAGCCGATACCATCATACAGTTCGACTATGGAGAAGACGGAGTCGATCCGATGAAAAGTAAAAGAGGTGACCCGGTGGATATGGACGATCTTATCCGTGACTTCAAGAAAAGGAGGGATTAACGATGGCTAAAAAGGACACTATACAGGCGCTTATCAGAAGGGACCTCGACGAAGAGACCGCGAAAAAATTGGCCGACGAGGGATTCATACTAGGAGATGTTAAATCCGCCACGAAGGAAGATCTGAAAGAGGTTCTTTCTGAAGAGAAAGCGAAAGAAGTTAAAAAGCTGGTAGGTAAAACAAGCAAGAGCACAAAAAGCAGTAAAAAGAAGTCGAAGAAGAAAAAGAAGTCCAAAAAGAAGGAAAAGAAAAAAGAACCGGAGAAAACGGAAGACTTTCTCCCCGACAAATTTGAAGATCTAGAAGGCACCGCAAAAGAGCTGAACGAGATAACTGAAGAAAAGGGCTACGATCTGCCCAGAGCGATAATAAAAGCCGCGGCTGACAAGCTCGAAAAGGATGATGAGATATCTAAAGAGGACTACGACGATATCGTCGAGATGATCCACGATAGATATCAGGACAGGCAGGTGGATGCGAAAGAATCCGTCGGCATCGTTGGCGCTCAGTCTATAGGAGAACCGGGCACACAGATGACGATGCGAACATTTCACCACGCGGGTGTCGCCGAGATCGGCGTCACTCAAGGACTTCCAAGGATGATCGAGATCGTCGACGCTAGAAAAGAACCCAGTACCCCATCGATGGAAGTTCACCTGGAAGACGATATCAAAGGGGATAGAGAAGAAGCGAAAAGGATAGCTTCAGAACTTGAGATAACTCGTTTGAAGGACATAGCCGATGTAGAAATAGACATGGCCGAAACTAACGTGATAATAAAACCGGACATGGATCGGATAAAAAAAGATGATCTAGACCTTGACAAAATAGTACAGCAATTGAAGAAGAAAAAGAGTATCCACGGCGATGTAACGCTCGATAAAAACGAGATCGAAATAGATATCGAGGGCGGTAAATTCAGTCTGCTGCACGAGTCGGTCGAGAACGCGAAGAAGATGAAGATCAAAGGTATAAAGAACGTCGAAAGAGGCGTTATCAGAAGAGACGGCGGAGAGTTCATCATCTATACCGAAGGATCAAATCTCAAAAAAGTGCTGAAGATGGATGGAGTCGATGTCGAAAAGACTACCACGAACAGTCCTCATGAGATATATAACGTTCTCGGTATAGAGGCCGCTAGAAATTCGATAATCCATGAAGCTAAGAACACTTTAGACGAGCAGGGTCTGGAAGTCGATATACGACATATCATGCTGGTCGCAGATATAATGACCAACGAAGGAGAACTTCAGGCGATCGGACGACACGGAGTTTCGGGTAAGAAAACCAGCGTGCTGGCGAGGGCAGCTTTCGAGATCACCAGTCAGCATCTGCTTAGGGCAGCTATACTCGGTGAAAAAGACGAACTCAGCGGCGTGGCCGAAAACGTTATCGTAGGTCAGCCGATAACCCAAGGAACCGGAGACGTAGATGTCAAATATACCGGTATGCCCGCCAAACAGAAAGAAGAAAGCGACTGAGATAGACAATTTAAAAAATCATAAATACCAGCTCCTTCATGGAGATGATGATTATATAAAGGTGGAACGAACATGGATGTGAATAGAGAAATAAGGATGGCCATCAATACAGGAAAGGCCGACTTCGGGATAAATGAAGCGATGAAGAACGTCGAAGAAGGTGAATGTAAACTGTTGATCGTCGCCTCGAACTGTCCCGATGATAGGCTGACCGAAGGTGAAGAGTACGAGGATGTCCCTATTTACAGGTTCAAAGGTAACAATCATGAACTTGGAGCTGCGGCGGGAAAACCTTTTGCGATTTCTACTATCTCGATCCTAGACCCAGGTAATTCAAACATACTCTCAATCAAGGCGGAATAATCATGACAGAAGGCGTTGAAGATATAACTTTCAACGAAAAAACCCTTAGGTACATCTCAGTATTCGAGAAAGTGACCGACGCAGAAGTCGTGGACTGTATAGATATCCCGGAAAAAGTGATTTTTTTAGTGGACCAAGGTTCTATCCAAAAAGCTATCGGAAAGGGCGGTAAGAACGTCACCAAGATCAGCGATTCGATCGATAGGAACGTTCACGTTATAGAGTACAGCGACGATCCGGAAGAACTGCTTGAAAATATATTTTACAGCTACGACGTCAAAGACGTCACCATCGAAGAGAAGAATGACGTTAAACACGGTACTGTAGAAGTCGCTCAGGAGAACAAAGCAAGGGCTATTGGAAAAGACGGTAGAAACCTATCTATAGCTAGAAAGATAATGATGAGGCATTCAGAGATATCCAGCGTATCTGTCGCTTAGGATTTTCAAGGAACCCCTAAAATTGAGAGATTTTTCGATCTTCTTTTTCTTTTTCCAATTCCGGCGGCAGTTGCAGGAAGGGACTTTACTTAATATCTCTTCATCTTGATCTTTATTGAATTTATCTATAACCTCGATCAACAGCTCAGTACATTCCTCACAACTGGTCGCTCCTCTTTCAGTACCTAGGCCGGCGTTAGATACGAAAACCGGTAGTTCCGTTTCCACTTCAGAAAGGACTTCGATTATGGACCATAGGTTAGGCGGGCGGTAGAGGTCTTTATGCCACAGTCTTTCCAACAAGCTTCCTCTCTGAACATTGACGGGATTGATGGAAACTATATCCGTTAAAGTCTCGATCTTTTCTATCGAGTTTACCACGTCATCAATCGCTTCATCTTCTGATAAATATGGCGGCTTTAGAAGTAGGTAGGTCCTTATCGATACATCATCCGGGACTTTCGCTATACTGTCCTTATAGTCCTGAAAAGAAAAACCCTTGCATATACAGTTCTCCAAGATAAAATCATTAGCGGATTCAAGACCTATAGCAAGTTCGAGTTCGTCCACCAGATCTGCGTACTCTTTTACTCGTTCAGGCTCTATAAATTCGGGTCTGGTCTCCACGACCGTCTTCTCCGAATCAAAACTCTCGAGTATCTCCTTCGCCAACTCCTCATCGATCTCTCTCGTATCTAAAAAACTGCCGGAAGTGTATATCTTGACTATCTCCTCTCCATCGTACTTTGAAAGGGCTTCGTCGAGCTGATCTTCTAGATCCGATCTATCTACCCGTGGATTCGTATCGGTATAGTAACCGCACATGGAACAGCCGGTTTCGTATGCCCAACTGCATCCTTGGGTGCGAAATATGAGAGAAAATACTTCTTTCAATTCATCATCTAAAGGCTCACGCTCCTTCCACGTGGTGATCAGATCGGTCCTTTCGCTCCTGGAAGTATCTTCGTGAGCTCTTCGTATCTCGTCTTTTAGACTCATCAGTTAGTCACCAAATCAGCCTTCGAGGTATAATAAATCTTTCTCGATGTGAATATTGAAATTGATTTTAGATTCTTTTTTTATCATCTTATAACTAAAACCAACACCATAAAAGAAAACTTAATAACCATAGAACGGGATGTAACCATAAGCGCGGCCCGGTACCCTCCCTGCTCAGGGAGAAACCCCATCTCACGGGTATGATGAATATCCTCCTTTCGGATACAGCAACCAGAAAGGGCGGCTTCCTCTGCACGTATCGGGCCGTTCCTGGTTTTTTATTTTTTGAAATAAGAAAAGATCAAAGAAACGGTTTTTGGATCTTCAACTAGAATCTACTTCAAGCTAAGTCCATCACTCTCTCTAGAGTCTCCAGATTCGAAGAACGACCGTTTTCCAACAGTGGTTTCAATTCTATCTTTTCACCGAATGCGTTAGATATAGTTCCCTGCTTTTCGACCCAGGATCGTATCGGTAATGTGACTTCAGCTTGATCACTCAATTCCGTACTTCCTTCACCGGTGAAGTGGATCACTTCTTTATCCTCTAACATCTCGACCGGTATTCCTTCATCTCCGTATACTATCACTTTATCCTTGCTCAACCCGTTCTTGGAAACACCGAGTTCATTTAGACCGTGAGCGTTTGCACCTGGATGGACCACAATCTTGTTTTCAAAACCATTTTCATCACTTGGTTCTACCACCGCTATACCGTTTCCGAGATTATCCGGATCGTCGACTATTTCCGTGCCGTTGCTTTTCGCCCGTTCGACGAACATCTTCATTATCGGAGCGAGATCGTAAACAGCTTCATCCACATATACCTTCTCAGAGTCCATCAATCCTTCGAGGTCGGAAGTCGATTTTTGATCTTCGATATCGGCGGTGATGACTCCGCTGGTTTTTCCGGCCAGATCTACCAGTTTTTCAGCCTCTTCAGTAGTAGTGTCAGTACCGACTACTATATCAACATCTCCTTCGTCCAGTATCTCTTCGACCTTTTTCCAGTCCTCTTCTTCAGCTTTGACACTGTCTTTTCCGTCTGGCAAAGTCTCGAATTTGCCGATATCGCAGAGATGACCTTGATAATGTGTGTCTTCCGCAGGCTTCATCATCACCGGTCTGTCGTTAATAGAATGGATCTCTGCCGGACATGTAAGAGCACATCCTATACAGTATGTTTCACCAGCTACTTCCAACTCGTGAGGACCTGGTTTCACATCGTCCTTCACCTCTTCGAAAGCACCGGTCGGACAGGCATCGGCTAGATCACCTACCAGTTTGCTATCTACTTCATTCAACGGATCGCCGAAAGCGGGCTCTACTACTGTCTTGAAGCCTCTTTCGACGAATTCTACCACACCTTCGCCGTGCACTTCATCGGTAGTTCTCACGCAGGAGCCGCACTGCACGCATTTGTTTGGCTCTCTCACGACATGTGGATGCGAGTCATCTATTTCTCTGTCGAACTTGAATCCCTCATAAATCTCCTGTTCCGCTCCATATATCTCTGCATAATCTCTGAGATCACATTCGAAGCGATCTAAACAGCCGCATTCCAAGCATCTCTCGGCTTCATCTTTCGCCGTTTCCGTTGAAAAACCTAGTTCGATCCTGTCGAAGTCGCTTATTCTCTCTTCGGGTTCCCTGCTCGGCATATCGTTCCTCGATTGTTTGTTATAATCCCACAGATCTTCCTCTGTAACTTCGTCTCTGTGCACGTAACCGAACGGTTCCTGGTAATCTTCTGGGATTTCATAATCCTCTAATCCATCTTGGAGGTAAGCATCCAATGCGTAAGCCGCTTCTCTAGCCATTCCGGTACATTCCACGATCGAAGAGGGACCTAGATTCGCGTCTCCAGCGGTGAATACGTCCTCATAGTTAGTCTGGAACTTGGAATTTTTGGCGAGTGTATAATCTTCCACTTCTAGACCTTCTTCCTCCAACAGTTCATCGTCTGGCTGCTGACCTATCGCGAGTACGACGCTGTCGCTCTCTATCTCGACCGTTTCGTCGGGTATCTCTATCGGTTTCGGTCTTCCGGACTCGTCGGGTTCGCCCAATTCCATCGGAGAACAGGTGACTTTTTCCACGCATTCCTCGTCTTCTGGTCCGCAGACTTTCTTCGGACTCACTAGGAATTCGAAATTGACTCCTTCTTCTTTAGCTTCGTCGATCTCATCTTGATGTGCAGGTGCCTGCTCTTCGCTTCTACGGTAAGCTATTGTGACTTCTTTTCCCATCCTCTTGGCTGTCCTCGCGACGTCTATCGCTGTGTTTCCGCATCCTACCACTACGACCTTCTCCCCGAGGTTCAGATCTTTTCCCGAGTTATAGTCTATCAGGAAATCGATACCGCCCATGACTCCTTGTAGATCTATACCATCTATCGGTATCATCCACGGATCCCAAGCGCCGGTACCCATGAATACAGCATCGTGTTCCTCTCTGAGCTCTTCTAGTGAGACGTCTTCGCCTAATTTGGTGTCGGTCTCGGCCTCGATCCCAAGATCGAGTATCCATTCTATCTCTTTGTCTAGCAGATCGTTTGGTAAACGATATTCCGGTATACCGTATCGCATCATGCCTCCGAGTTCAGGCATCATGTCGAAGATCTTGACGTCGTGACCTTCAAGTCTCAGGAAGTAAGACGCAGTAAGGCCCGCAGGACCGCCGCCTACAATAGCTATGTTCTTATCCGTTTCTTCCTTGATCTCGGGGGTCCACGGATCTTGGATATCTTCTTCCGCAGCGAACATCTTCTGCTGTCTGATCGCTATCGAATCCTCTACTTTTTCTCTCCTGCATTCATCCTCGCAGGGAGCGAAGCAAGCCATTCCGAGGCTTAGCGCAAGCGGCGTCTTCTCTTTTATGAGTTCAACAGCTTCACTCGGCCTTCCGTTGGCTATGTGAGCGAGATATCCCTGTACGTCAAGACTTGCAGGACATTCGAAGGAACACGGCGCAACGCAATCCCCAGAATGTTCGGACAGGAGGAGTTCAAGAGCCATCTTTCTACCTTCGAAGATCTCGTCCGTTTCAGTGTTGATCTCCATCCCGTCCTGTATCGGCGTATCGCAGGAAGTGGTGACTTCAGTGCCCCTATCCGTAGTGACTTCTGTGAGGCAGACTCTACATCCGCCGAACGGCTCTTCGATATATTCCAACTCACATAACGTGGGAACAAACACGTCGTTCTCCCTACAGACGTCTAAAACTTTCTTTCCGGGTTCGGTCTCGTATTCTTCTCCGTTGATAGTGACAGTGATATTATCAGACATCTATTCCACCTCGATTACATCTACGGGACAGGCTTCTTCACAGGCTCCACATTGAATGCAGGTCTCCTGATCGATAACGTATCTCTCTTCGCCTTCCGATATGGCGTCGGAAGGACATTCTTCTGCGCAGGTTCCGCAGGTGATACAGTCCTCGGTTATAGTGTAAGTTATCAGGTCCCTGCACACACCGGCTTCACACGTCTGTTCTTCTAGGTGAGATTCGTACTCATCTTCAAAATATCTCAAAGTTGTCAAAACCGGATTGGGGGCTGTCTGTCCTAGACCGCATAAAGAATGTTTATTGATCTTGTCGGCCATCTCCTTCAATTTTTCTATATCTTCGGAGCTGCCCTCTCCTTTGGAGAATCTATCCAACATCTCCAACAGTCGTTTCGTTCCGACTCTGCAGAATGTACATTTACCGCAGGACTCTTCCTGCGTAAAATCTAAGAAGTACTGAGCTACGTTGACCATGCAGTCGTCTTCGTTCATGACTACCATCCCGCCGGAACCCATTATAGCACCGGCGTCGGTCAAAGTTTCGTAATCGACCGGCGTATCCAAATATTCTTTAGGTAAACATCCGCCGGAAGGACCGCCTAATTGTACGGCTTTGAATTCCTTGTCCTCTTCTATTCCTGCTCCGACATCGAATATTACTTCTCTCAAAGTGGTTCCTATAGGCACTTCGACGAGACCGCCTCTTTTCACCTTTCCAGCTAGAGCAAAAACTTTCGTTCCGCCGCTTTCGTCTGTGCCCATGGAACTGAACTCGTCGGCGCCGTTTCTCATTATCCACGGAACGTTCGCCCAGGTCTCGACGTTGTTTATATTGGTGGGCTCATCGAAAAGCCCTTCCTGAGCCGGGAACGGGGGTCTCGGTCTAGGCATCCCTCTTTCTCCTTCGATAGAATGCATCAAAGCTGTTTCTTCACCGCATACGAAGGCTCCGGCACCTTCTTTGATTTTGATATCGAACGAAAAATCGCTTCCCAAGATATCTTCGCCTAGAAAACCTTTCTCTCTAGCCTTCTCTATACCTATATTCAGCCTTTTCAATGCAACGGGATATTCCGCTCTGCAGTAGATATAACCTTCAGTTGCTCCCGTCGCGTAAGCTCCTATTATCATGCCTTCCAAAACGGCGTGAGGATCTCCCTCTAAAACGGAACGATCCATGAAAGCCCCGGGGTCTCCTTCGTCCGCATTGCAGATCAAGTATTTTTCATCTCCATCGGCGTCTTTGGCGAACTGCCATTTTACGCCCGTGGGAAAACCGGCACCGCCTCGGCCTCGAAGATCGCTCTCTTTTATAGTATCTATTATCTCCTGGGGCTCCATATCTAAAGCTTTCTCTAAAGCCTCGTAACCGCCTCTTTCTATGTATTCTTCTATACTTTCGGGATCTATCTCGCCGCTGTTGCGGAGAACGACTTTTCTTTGATTTGAAAAATAATCATATTCTTCATCTGGGCCTGTTATGAGCTTCTCATCATAAGGGACGTTTTCCACTAGATGATCTTCGACCAGATCCTCTACATCTTCGACTTCTAGATTTCCATAGGTATATCTCCCTTCTTCACCTTCGATCTCGACGATCGGTTCATTGTGACACATCCCTATACAGCCGACTTTATCGACTCGTACATCTGTATCTTTGCCCTCTAGGTTGTCCATCAGTTCGTCGTATATCTCGCTCGCGCCGGCTGCGATGCCGCAGGAAGCGTAACCTAACTTCACTCTTGTCTCTTCACTCATGTATCTTTCCCCCTGTATTCCTGGATGACTTCCTTCACTTTTTCTCTGGTCAAGTTGCCATGAGCGGTATCGTCGACCATTATTACGGGCGCTAGACTGCAGCAGCCAAGGCACGCTACTCTTTCCAACGTGAACATGCCGTCTTCAGTAGTCTCTCCTGTATCGATATCCAAAGTATCTTCGACCGCATCTGTTATGCCGTCAGCTCCTTTGACATGGCAGGCGGTCCCGTGACATATCCTTACCACGTGTTCGCCTTGGGGTTCAAATCTGAACTGAGCGTAGAAAGTCGCCACGCCGTATATCTTGCTTTCAGGTAGCTCAAGATATTTACTTATCCTCTCGATCACATCCCTCGGTAGATAACCGTACTGTTCCTGAGTCTCCTGCAGGATAGGTATCAGAGAGCTCGGGTTCCGAGGATGCTGCTCTAGGATACTTTCTATATCTCTCTCAGGAGCTACGACTTCAGCCTCGGCCGGTACCTCCATCTCGTAATCGCATTGGGGGCAGACCACATACTCCTGGCTTTCTCCTTGATAATCCCATTCATATCCACAATTTTCACATTCTAATTCCATTTTAACACCTTTTTAACATAGATCATGGTTCAGAATATTCCCATTCTTTCTCATCTAAAAAGTTTTCTATCTTTTCGTATTTCTTCAGGTCCTCTCGGATCCGGTTAGCCTTTTGTTTGACCTTCTTTTTGACGGAGTTGAATTCCTCCTGATCGTATTTAGAAAATATTTTGTCCAAGCCTTTCGGATCTTCAAGATCAGCGATCTCCTTGATAAACATCTCCTCTTTTTCATCGAACCGCGTGGTTCCAGTCTCTGAAGTCACCACTCGGGCTTTTGCAGAGATGCCCATTTCAGCTTTGTTCCTTTCTTCGGTCTCGTCTTTCCTTGACTCGGATTCTACCACTTCAGCGTTGGCCTGGATCTTCACCTTGTACTGACAGTTAGGACAAGTTGCGTAAAAGTCGCTGTCGCCCTGGTAATCCCATTCATATCCACAGCTGTTGCACTCTAACTCCATACAACCACCTTTTCCGGTGATCTACAGTTCTGGATACTGCCAATCTGACTCTTCAAGAACGCCCTCGGCTTTCTCGAATTTTCTCAGGTCTTCTCTCATCTTCTGGACTTTTTCTTTGATCTTTTTCTTCATGGCGTTGAATTCCTGCTGTTCGTATTTAGAGCACACTTGCTGAAAATCTTCTTGACCATCGCATGTCGCCAATTCATTCAAAAGTCTATTTTCCTCCTGACTGAATCGATCGATCTCAAAATCCGGCTTCACGACTTCAGCCTGCGCCGAAATCTTCACTTTGTAGTGACAGTTTGGACAAGTCGCATAATAATCACTTTCCCCTTGATAATCCCACTCATATCCGCAACTTTTGCATTCCAATTCCATCTTTTTCTACCTACTACCTACTAATAGGTATTTTTATTTAAATTCTGTTATTAAAAAAGTGTCTTGATAAATATCTTTGCTTCTGAAAGAGTATAAAATATCTTTTTATCTTATTTTTGTTTAATTTTTCATAATTTTTAATAACTAAACATAAAGCTTTTAGTAGAAGAAGGCTATTAATAGAAGGTAGACAAGCTTTCGTTGACCGAAACATTAACTTGATATCAGGGTTGAAACCATGGAAATAGAAAAAAATTATGTGGGGCTCTCGGAGAGAGGTCAAGAAGGAGAATTCGAACTTTCCGTTTTCGAAGACGAGAGCTGTCATAGAGAAGTGAGAAACATCAATTTTGGGCCCGTTCGCCCGGGGGAAGAAAAAGATAAATGGTTCTGGCTGAAGAATACCGGAGATCTTTACCTTAATAAGATATTCATAGGAAAGGGCGTGATCGGTTCCGAGGGATGGAGGTCTAAATCGGAAAGTTATCTGGGAGGTTCTCTAGAGCCGGGAGAAAAATGCATGGCGCTCTTTCAATTGAAAGTGGAGAAAGAAGTAGAGGTCGGCGAGTATTCAGGGTCTATCCCCATCACGGTCTACGGAGACGAAAGCACGATCTGATTTCAGCCAACCCTTATTTAATATATCTTAAAAATTTTTTATCCTCCTCATTCATCATAAAAAGTATTAAGATTACGTAAAATTTTTTATTGACCAACGTTCTATTGTCTTGAGGTCCATCTATGCACGAGATAGTCGACAAGGAAAGGCTCAACGAGGAGATGACCAGGATAGAAGTCGAAGCTCCTCTAGTAGCTGAAAAAATAAAACCCGGGCAGTTCATCGTTATCAGGATGCACGAAAAAGGAGAACGTGTCCCTCTAACTCTTTATAAGAAGGATAAAGAAAAAGGCACCGTTCAGATGATTTTTCAAAAAGTCGGTAAAAGCACCCATGAGCTCGACACCTATGAGAAAGGAGACGAATTGTTAGATGTCGTAGGACCTATGGGTACGGCTGCGGATATCGAGCATTACGGCACCGTGGTCTGTATTGGCGGAGGCGTGGGAACACCAGAAGTGTTTCCGGTCGCCAAAGCCCTCAGGAACGCGGGTAACGAGGTCATCGTTATCTCCGGCTTCAGGACCGAAGATCTTGTGGTATGCGAAAGTGAATTAGACGAGAACTGCGCCGATGAACTTTACATCACCACCGATGACGGTACCTACGGAAGGGAAGGTTTCACCAGCGACGTTCTTGAAGAGCTGATCGCTGACGAGGAAAAGGAATTAGATCTCGTCCACGCGGTCGGCCCTCCGATCATGATGAAAGTCATAGCGGATATAACCGAAGAACACGATATACCCACCAGGGTGAGTCTTAATTCCATCATGTTGGACGCTACCGGGATGTGCGGCTCCTGCAGGGTCGAAGTCGGAGGAGAGATGAGACTTGCGTGCGTAGATGGGCCGGAATTCGACGCTCACGAAGTCAATTTCGAGGAACTGATGGAAAGGATAACCATGTTCGAAGATCAGGAAGAAAAAGCGCTTGAAAACTGGAAAGAAGAACACGCGGGGTGCTGCCGATGAGTCCCGAAGAAGACAGGATACCGGTACCCGAAAGAGAGCCAGAAGAAAGGGCCGAAGATTTTGACGAGGTACCACTCGGTTACACGCCGGAACAGGCGATGGAAGAGGCCGAGAGGTGTTTGGAATGTTCGAAAAGTCCTTGCATAGGAGGATGTCCCGTCGAGATCGAGATACCGAAATTCGTGAAGGCCATCGCCGAGGGGGATTTCAAGGAAGGTCTAGAGATCTTGAAAGATCACAACGCTATTCCTGCCATTACGGGAAGAGTTTGTCCTCAGGAAGAGCAGTGTGAAGAGGTCTGCGTCATGGGTAACGTCGGCGATCCGATCAACATCGGTAAATTGGAAAGATTTTTGGCGGACTATGCTAGAGAGAACGATCTAGAGGAGGTCACGGAGATCGAGGGAAGTAAAGATGCAGAAGTCGCGATCGTAGGATCCGGGCCCAGCGGTGTGACCTGCGCGGCGATGCTCGCCCAGAACGGATATCAGGTGACCATACTAGAAGCTCTGCATGAGCCTGGAGGGGTTTTGAAATACGGAATACCGGAATTCAGGCTACCGAACGAAGTTATAGACCACGAGCTCGAATATCTCGATGAACTGGGTGTAGAGATGAAGATGAACAGGATAGTCGGACAGAACGTTTCTTTAGAAGAGTTAGAAAAGGACTTTGACGCCGTTTATGTCGCGACCGGAGCGGGATCACCCAAGTTTTTAGGACTGGAAGGAGAAGATCTCAAAGGGGTCTACTCCGCCAACGAGTTCTTGACGAGGATAAATCTGATGAAAGCCTACAAGTTCCCCGAGTACGATACTCCTATAACGGATATGGAGAAAGTCGCGATCATCGGTGCCGGTAACGTAGCTATGGACTCTGCGAGGTCTGCCCTGAGGATGGGAGCCGAAAGCCACATCCTTTATCGAAGGACTACAGAATGGTCTCCAGCTAGGGACGAAGAGATCGAACACGCTAAAGAGGAAGGAGTAACCTTCGATACGCTTTGCAACCCAAAGAGGATCATCGGAGACGGAAACGGGTGGGTAGACGGGATAGAGCTATTCGAATGCGAGCTCGAGGAACCCGACGAAAGCGGAAGACCGAGCCCCACGATCCTTGAAGATACCGAGCACAAGAAAGATTTCGATACCGTGGTCATCGCCATCGGTCAAGAACCTAACAAAGTATTCTACGAGAACGCCCCGGGTGTCGAGGTCAAAGATTGGGGTGGTATAATAATAGACGAAGGTTCACGGATGACTACGAGAGAAGGAGTGTTCGCAGGCGGCGACGCCGTTTCCGGCGCCGCGACGGTTATCCTCGCGATGGGAGACGGTAGAAAGGCAGCTAAGAACATCATGGATTATCTGGAAGGATAAAAAGAGATCCTTTTAAACACCCTCTCCCACTCTATTTTTAACCCGCTTTTTCCCTTTTTTTTGTTCTTACAGGAAGTTCATAATTTTATATAAAACTTCTTAATCCTTTATTCTCTGAATAATATATCTTAAAGATGTGCTCTATTCATAATCGAAGGAAAAGAATAAATAGGTACCGGAGTTCGAAATAGAATAGTGTGGTTTTCATGCCATCAAAGGATAAGAAATCCAACGAAAGAATAACCGTGAATTTAGATCCTGAAAGTCTAGATAGATTGGAAGATATCGAATCCGATCTCAGAACTTCCAAATCCGAGGTAGTCAGGAGGGCTTTAGAATATCTAGACGTGATACTCGAAAAAGAAGATATGTCTCCTGAAGACTTGGAGACGATTTTAGACCTCAGGATGAGGCCGGATAACCTTTTATTCGATATCGGGATATTCCAGGCGTTTTTACAGGAGATAGGGGAGCCTTCTGAAGAACTCGATAGAAACCTGAGAGGGATCGGGGCGGAATTTTACTCGAGTTACTGCGCAAAAGGCATCGCAGAACCGATGAAATGTTTAAAACGATTGGAGAAAACGAATCTTTTCCGCCTGATAATAGAATCCGACGATAATTTCACCATCATACCCGTGATCCCAGAGATGGGAGAATACCTGAAGATATTTTTGGAGGGGTACATGGAAAAATCGAACATCGCGGCAGAGATAGAGATGAGCCGCCACAAGGTCAGGTTGAGAGTGAAGTGAAAAGATACCGAACAGTGATCTTCGACGGTCTTTTCGCATGAGAAGGTTTAATACGTAAGTTATGTTTATTTCAAATCAAAGGAGCAGTGTTTAAGAAAATGCCCAAAGGTCCATTGATAACCGTCGGTGGAAGGTTAGACCTTACCGAAGACGGATCCATTTTAAATGAATTTTTGAAGGTCGTCAGAGAATCCAGTGAAGGAAAACCAAATATAGGGATACTCCCGACAGCGAGTCAGACTCCGGAAGATTCCGCCGAAGCCTATTCAAAGGTCCTCAAGAAGATGGATGCGAATCCGATCACTATCAATCCCGAAAATAGGATGGAAGCGAACAGTGATGAGATTTTAGAAAAAGCGTCTAATGCTGATGCATACTTTTTTACAGGTGGGAATCAACTCAGGATAACCACCATTTTGGGCGGGACGGCGTTGACCAATGCGATAAGGAAGAGACACGAAAAAGGAACGCCTGTAGGCGGAACAAGTGCGGGAGCTGTCTGCATGACGAACCTCATGATAGCATACGGGGAAAGCCAGAACGCCCTGATGGCGGGAGTCGTTGAACTCACTCACGGTCTCCACTTCCTATCTAAAACCGTTGTCGATACGCATTTCACCGCGAGAGGAAGATTTCCTAGACTGGTCCACGTGGTGGTGGAAAACCCGGTAACGTTAGGAATCGGCCTGGGAGAGGACACGGCGGCTATCTGGAATTTTGAGAAAAAGGAATTCAAGGTGGTGGGAAGCAGGAATATAATCGTGGTCGACGGACAAAATATAAGATCCACGAACGTGTCTGAGATAAGTCCAGAAACACCTTTACACGCAGAGGGGATCACGGTTCATATACTGTCGGACGGCTGTCGATTCGATCTGGATAAAAGGAAACCAGAGTTTCCAGAAGATGAAAAATAGAAAAAATTAGAAAAGTTTTTTCGAATTTGTTCTTCCTATCTCACTGATAACCTCTATTCGTAATCTGAGCCGGTAAGAACTCTATGCTGTAATCGTCGATATCTTCATCCGTCGAATCAGCAAATTCGTCCGGTCTATCCACCACCTTTTCGAGATGATCAGAGGTGAAATCTAGATTTGCACAGACGATCACGTCGCTCGGTCGACTCTTTCCCAAGGCAAAAGATAACGCCTTCAAGGGATCTTCGATTATCACAGGATCGTCGACTTTCGATAGAGATCCTTCTTTGAGCAGTTTTGGGATCTCCCCGGACTCTCGACCTCTCTTGAGGTCTTCTTTTTCAGTGAAGATCAATTCGTCGAATTTCTCGGCGGCTATCTTACCGTTCCTTCTGAGACTCTCATCGGTCCTGTCGCCCACACCGGTAAAGACCAATATTTTCTTTTCTCCGTCGGATATCTCATCCGTGAAATCTCCCAGTTTTTCTAGACCATCGGGGTTGTGGGCATAGTCTAACACTACCTTCCTATCCTCGATATCGAAAACGTTGTATCTTCCCGGCGTAGTTTCTTCGTCTGTTTGGAACTCTCCTAAGGCGTTCTTGAAGGTATCTAGATTCAAACCGCTTGCGTATCCGGCGGCCATCGCGGCTAGAGTGTTTTCCAGTAGAGTTTCGACTCCTCCTCTCAAGTAGGGCAGATCTTTAACGTCCGCTATTTTCTTCTTGCCCTTTTCTTCTAGATAAGCCACCAATTTGTTATCTTCGTAGACGAAGGCTTCACCACCGTTATCGATATGTTCCTCGATGAGTGAATTCTTTTCGATCCCGAATAGTATGACGGTCCCTCTTGCCTTCTCTATCAATCTTTCTGCGTAATCGTCGTTTCCGTTTATCACGGAATAACCGTCCTCGTCGGTCACTTCGACCAGCAGAGATTTCACCCAGAATATGTCGTCTCGATCCTCTACGCCGTCTATACCTATATGGTCCTTCCTGATGTTCAAAACCACGCTGACCATCGGTTTATCGAAACCTAGACCTCTTTTGAGCATGCCTCCTCGGGCGGTCTCAAGAACGGCATAATCGACTTCTGGATCCTGGAGAACCATGTTGGCGCTCCACGGACCGGTAGTGTCTCCGTCCTCTATTTTGACTCCGTCGGACCAAATACCGCCAGTGACCGCGAGTCCGGTATGATGACCCTGACTCCTGCTTATCCAATCCAGTATCCTCGAAGTCGTCGTTTTTCCGTTGGTACCGGTTATAGCTACCACTGGTATCCTTCCTTCGCCGGAGGGGTAAAGATGATCGACTATCTTCTTTCCCGCGGGTCTAGACTGGCCGGATGAGGGAGAAGTATGCATCCTCAGGCCGGGACTAGCATTAATCTCGATTATACCCCAATTGATCACATCCACCGGCTTGTCTACTGCATCGGCCATCAAGTCTATCCCTACCAGATCCATATCCACTATCTTACTAGCTCTTTCCAAAACCCTCTTCAAACTGGGATGGACCTCATCGGTATAGTCTTCCGCTGTCCCTCCCGAACTCATATTCGAGGTCTCCGTCAAGATGACCTCTTCTCCTTCTGAGGGTATATAGTCAGTGTCCAATCCCTGTCTTTCGAGATGCATCATCACCTCCTCGTCGAAGGATATCTTGGTCAAAGGTTTTTCATGATCTTCCCCTCTCTTCGGATCCTTATTGGTCAGTTCTACCAGTTCTTTTATAGTACATGAACCATCGCCCACCACGTGGGCCGGCTTTCTTTTGGCTAGAGCAACTAATTCATTATTTATCAATAGGGCTCTGTAGTCGTCTCCCTGAAGGTATTTTTCGACGAGTGAATAATCTCCGTGTTCTTTCGTAAAAGAATAGGCCTCGGTCAATTCGTCAGGATTGTTCAGATCCACGAAAACCCCGTCTCCGTGATTACCGCTGACCGGTTTCAAAACCACCGGATAACCTATAGACTCCGCTATCTTCAAGGCCTCACCTTCTGACGTGGCCACTTCTCCTCTCGGTACTGGAAGGCCGTGATCGTGTAGAAATTCCTTGCAGATATCCTTTTCCTGAGCTATCTCCGTCCCGATCAACGAGGTCTCTGAAGTCTCGGGCCCCCAGATAAACTTTTTATTCTTTCCCCAGCCCAGAGAGAAAAGACTGTATTTTTCGTCAGCCCTGTGATATGGGATATCTTTTTCTTTAGCCGCGTCGAGTATAGCTTGAGTGCTCGGGCCTATCTTTTCATCTCTGAAGGCGTCTTCAGCTTTTTCTAGAACATTTCTCACGAAACTTTCTAGATTTTCTTCCCCTCTCAACAATTTATTGACGAGTTCTATAGATCTCTCTAGAGCATGAGCGGCTAAAGTCGGATATTCGTATTCCATGACAACTTTGTATACGCTGTCATCCTCTCTTCTGCTCTTGCCGAAAGTCACATCGGCACCCGCGTGATTCTGTATCGCGATCGCGATATGTTCGATTATATGAGCCGGATATGTACCCTCGTTCAACCTCTCCACGAACCCCCCTTCATACCCTCTAGAACAAGTGTGTTTCTTTAATCCCGGTAATAATTTTACTAGCTTGTCAGATATTTCCTCATCGGACGGCGTCTCCACCCAATCTCCCAGATCGACTAGAGATTCCATAACCGGAAACAAAGCATGCACGTTCGGTCCTTTCAAGTATCTCTTGTTTTTGAGTTCTATTTCATTATCGACATTATCTCCTATTTCTTTTTGTTCAAATATATTCATTATTTCCACTCCTCCGGTATCCTTCTTCCTTCGATCTTCTCTTGAAGATCGAAATAGAGATGAAACTGAATCGAGAGAATATATATTCAATCGATATAGTCCGTTTCACGATCAAATTTCCCTCCTCCACTCCCAACTTATTATATCGTCCTTAGCATGGAAGGAAAACTGTATTACCAAGTTATAATAAGGTGAGTTCAAGTATTTAAAATTATCTGTAAATTGTTTAGGGAGATGAGATCATCATTTGATCCAAACCGGAAGAGGCCCAACATAATACTTATAACACCTCTTTTACATTCTAGTCAGTGATGAAGGGACTGTTAATCGGTAGGTTTCAGCCTTTCCACAAGGGCCATCTCGAAGCGGTCAAACAGATACTAGAAGAGTGTGACTCTCTTATAATCGGGGTGGGAAGTGCTCAAGAACAGAGAACTAAGAGAAATCCTCTTTCCGGGGGAGAAAGGATCACGATGATAGATAGAGTTCTCCATGGTAGAGATATGGATTCGGTAGAGATGTTCCCCATACCCGACCTGAACTGCCATCCTGCATGGCCCTATTATGTCGAAACTATCCTGCCCGATTTTCAAAAAGTTTACGGGAACTCAGAAGTAGTACTCGATCTGTTCGATAAGATCGGACACGACACGGGAAAAATAGAACAGGTGAACAGAGAAGATTATTCGGGCACTGAGATAAGGAAAAGGATGAGAAACGGCAAAGATTGGAAGGGCCTAGTACCGAGAGAGGTAAGCGAATATTTGGAGGAGATCGAGATGGAAAAAAGATTGGACACCCCTCTAGAGACGGATACCCAAACTGAGAAAAGAGCGGCTCATCTACTGACAAAAAACGATAAATCGATATCCGTGGCTGAATCGTGTACCGGGGGGATGATAGCTAACAGGTTGACCGACGTCCCGGGCTCTTCAAATTATTTCATGGCCGGATTGGTGACCTACAGTAATGAAGCTAAGATGGACCTACTGGGAGTCGACACCGAAGCTATAAAAGAAGAGGGTGCCGTGAGCGGTGAAGTGGCCGAGCAGATGGCGGATGGAGTCAGAAAGAATCGGGGAACCGATATCGGACTCGCCTCTACAGGTATCGCGGGACCAGGGGGCGGAAGCGAAGAAAAACCTGTTGGAACGGTCTACATGGGATTTTCGACAAGTGAAAAAACAGAAAGTAAGTTATTTCAGTTCCCAGGAGATAGAAAAGATGTCAAAGAGCAGACTTCAGAAAAAGCTTTAAGATGGATAATCGAATATTTAGAGAGTTAAAGAGTTAAGATATCTGTTTTATCCTTTCTACAGCGTTCTCTATCTCGTCGAATAGAACGCCGAGTCTTTTAGATTCTCCGATGACCACAGATAGGACAAGGTCTTCCCCGGCATCAGCTATTATTATACGGCCGGTGTCAGAGTCTACTATAGTTTTTTTAACACGACTCCTGCCTAGTTCAGAATTAAGACTGTTGGATGCCCCCACTATGGTGGCACACATTATACCAAAGGTTTCTACGTGCACTTCCGCGGGAAGGTCCGATTCCATAACATTGCCTTCTTTGTCCACTATAGCCGCACCAGAAACCCCTTCTCTTTTCAGTGTCTGTAGAACTTCGTCGATATCTTCCATCATACTATCCCTCGAATTAAATCATATTCGATCAAATCGATCTTTAGTATATCCTCTAGATGAAAGGGGACTATATCCTTTCCAAATGCCTTGATATTCCACATATTTGTACCATCATACCACAGGCCCCTATTTAATTTTGAGGTGAGTTTTATCAAGATGATAATTATCTTCCATTCATCTCACTCGCATTCAGGACACAACAATTGGCCGTTCTCTAATACCAGTTCTTCCGAGTATACGCCACAGCTTTCGCAGTAGCCCGAGATCTCTTTCCTCTTCGGCCTTTCATACTCTTCTAATTCCTCTCCACCTTTGATCTTCTTGTACTCCCTAGTTATGTCTATAAGTGCAGGAGATATCTCTAAGATATCGTTCTCAGTTATTATCCCTATGAGGTCGTCTCCTTCCATCACCGGGAGTCTTCGGACTTCCAGGTCAGCCATGAGTTCGGCCGCATCCTGTATCAATTTATCTCCCTCGATAGTGTGAACCGGTTCCGACATTATCTCTTCGATCGATACTTCCTTAGGATCGTGTCCTTCCGTGACTATCTTCTCGACTATATCCATCTCCGTCAGGACGCCGGATAGTTTTTTTTGTTCGTCTAAAACTATCAAACTTCCAGTATCGGATTCATCCATGAGACGGGCAGCCGTGCTGACAGTTTCATCTTCTCTTATTATCAAGGGGTTCTCAGACATCACGTTCTTCACTAATACATCGGAAGCACCAAATCCATCATAATCGGTCATCCTTTTCCTCCTGAATGTATAATATGGTTCCAAACGTATTAAACCTTTCGAAAATACACATCAAAAATATTTATAGCCCCTTCAAGTTATCTGGGCGAGCACCATGAGATTCGATCTCGAAGCCACTATAACTTTCAGCGATGAACTCGAAAGGGCAGAAGAAGATGTCAGTCGGATCATCTCGGATTCGAATTCAGATCTATTGAGGCGAGGTGTACCCGAAGATATAGAGAACGGAGGAGCTCGTGTAAAAAGTCATTCTGTAGAGAAAGACACACTCTCTCTGGAGATCGAATCCGACAGATATGTGAGAGCTCACGACGGGGTGATAAGGCTGAAAAAAAAGCTGAATAAAGAATTAGGTCCAGAGTATCATCTCGGTGTAAGAGAAGTGAAGATCGACACTTACAACATCAGATTCGAATTAGATAGAGAACCGAAGAAGGATGAAAAACTCAGTTTGCCTTACACGGAAGATATCGAGATCGATGGTAAAGATTGTGAGATTAATGTCTCCAGTTTGACGGAAGAAGAACTCTCTAAAAATTACGTGGATAGGATAATCAACAGGGTTAACGAGAAGATAGAAGCCCAATACTACGAAGGTAAGGAAGAGATGTGGGAACTGGAGTGGGAGTCCGAGAAAAAAGAGATGGTTTGGGAGAAGGATCCTACGGAAACGATGCAGGAAAGGGGTTGGATAAAAAGAGGACCAAGTAAAGGCAAGTGGTTTTACCGACCCAAGGCTGCGAAGATAATCAAGACCATGGAAAAGATAGCGCTGGAAGAGGTGCTGAGACCTCTCGGATTCCAGGAGATCATGGAATCCATGATGGTTCCCTTCGATGTATGGCTTGAGACCGGCCATATGGAAGGGATCCCGAACGAAGCATATTACATATCGGAACCCAAGACAAGGAATCCAGATGAGTGGGAAGAGATCGTGGACGAGATAAAGATAACTCAGAACGTGCCGAGAGAGAAATTAGATGAGATGGTGGAGGCGCCCGATGCCGGCGTTTGCTACGCTCAGTGCCCGGTCATATATTGGTCGTTCAGGAACGAAACCATCGCCGAGGAAAGCCTTCCTGTACTGGTATTCGACAGGACATCCCCGAGTACGAGGTACGAGTCCGGAGGGCGTCACGGGATGGAAAGGGTCGATGAATTTCACAGGATCGAACCCGTGTATATAGGAACTAAAGATCAACTACTAGATCTGAAAGAAAAGCTCATAGAGAGATACAAACACGTATTTGAAGAGGTAATGGATATCGAATGGAGGATGGCGAAAGTAGAACCATTCTATCTACAGCAGGCCGAAGGAGAGAAAAAAGAGGAAGAAAGCGGCCTGGGAACGATAGATTTCGAAGCCTATCTTCCCTTCCGAGGGCCGAGAGAAGACAGCGAGTGGTTAGAATTTCAGAATCTATCTATATTTAGAAAATACACGGAAGCTTTCAACATCAAAAGCCAGAAGGAGAAGTTATTATCCGGGTGCTCCGGCATAGGTATAGAGAGGTGGGTCGTGGCGTTCTTGGCCCAAAAAGGTCTCGATCCAGAAGGATGGCCGGAAAGATTCAGGGAATACTTCGATGAGATGCCCGAGGGTTTCGAGTTGTTATAATCCTCGGTTATCTAGCATAAAGTTGTAAGGTGTTTAGAGGTAAGGGTGCTTAAACGCCGCTTAGATTTTTTCTTTGAAGAGAAATTGTTCAAAGAAAAAATTTGTTTACTGTTTACTAGATTTTGGCTAAGTATGTCAGTTTCAGGACAGATTTAGAACTCAACCAAAGAGAAAAAGAGACCTGTTTTACTATCTATTCGTAGACTAAGGCGGTGATAAGGGAGGCTTACTAATTTTGTCCACAATATATATATGTGGTTCTTTTTGAGACCCACGAGGTGCTATGAGCTATGTTTAAAAAAGGAACGGAACGAAAAATAGCAGTCTTTGCGACCTTTGCAGTCGTGGTACTGCTAGGTGCAATGTTCGTGCCTGTAGCAAAGGGACGACCGAATGTGAGAGAACCTTTGCCTAAACCAAAACCAGGTAAGAGAGAAACTATTCGTAAAGCGACAGGAGAGATCGAACTACTGAAGAATAAATATATTAGATTGAACTTAGACAATGATCTTAGGGAGGACTTATCTGTAGAAGGACTCAATTTCCTTGAAACTGTAGTAAAACAATTAAATGATGAAATAAGGCAGGGTACTATAGAAATCAAAGAAACTCCAAACAACGAGTTAAAAATTGAACGCACAAGTAGATTCGAGGAAAAACACCTAAAAGGATCTCATTCAATAAATATGCCAATTGGTGGCGGCGGAGGTTCTAGCTCATGTGGTGGAGAAACAGGATATATGTCAGAGCCAATGTCAGGAATAGGTAATTCTAGAAGGATTACATGGATGTCTTCATCGAGGACTCAGTTATATGCTCATTGGGCGGCCGATGAGGCAATTAGCGCTATTATAGGCAGTCTTGCTGGTTTAATAAGTGCTTCACTGGGAATTATAATGGGATTCGTATGGGCTTGGTACTCTGATGGACGGTTTGATAAAGCAGCAAACATTGACGAAGGCTGTGGTGTGGTTATGGTAGATAGATTCAGATTTGGAGCCTATAGAGAACATTTGAGAACGTTCCCTCAAAATTGGGCTCCAGCTAATGCGCCTTGGGGTTGCGATTGCTAATCAAGATTCCAAAGGTTTAAAAAACTTAAATTGAAAATATTTTATCCTTTTCCTTATAAAATATATATAAAAAACGAGGTATAATAATTATAAGTCCAGCTATCGAACCAGTTACTAGATAAGATATATTTAAACGCCACCCCATCAATAAGATAAATGAAAAAAAGCTCAGATAAAAAATAAGTCTCGCAAGAAAGTTTGATCTCCAAAAGCTATAAGTTTTGACTAATATTCCCGATCTCTTTTTTCTATTGCTATTTCGTGTATCTGAGCATTTATCCTCCATATTTACCTGCTTTAACACCTCTTTTGTTCTATTTATATATTTTTCAACTTCTAGCTGTGTAGAAAACCTCTATCTAACATACTTTTAGGTCCATATTAGACCTAACTATCTCTCTAAAACCCCTATACATAATCAAAAATACCTCCAATTTCACTCATATTTATTTCTAGCGAAGGTTTTCTACTGAGCCCAATTTCTTCTCTCTAAAAAAAGCAATTTCATTCTCGGGAATGTTTTGATTCTTTCCTTGAGAAGATAGGATACTGAAAATCTAGAGAGACTAGAAGAGTCCACTAGAACTTTTGTGTTGGACGTGACATCCTCCTCCACCTAATTCGCTACGCTCGTTAGCGAAGAGTGAGTGCTCCCCAAGCTAAAGCCCTGTCTTTTACCCACATCTCTGTAGAAAAATCAATTCCTTAAACCTAACAGGAACAAGATCGAAGAGTGAGTACTCCCCAGGCTAAGTGAGTATTACAAAAGAATCATGAGTTCTTTTATCCGAGGCTGTCAAATTTATAGTGATGAATAATTTGGTATGAATATAATCCGCTGATAATTTTTAAATATCCAGAGATTATTATGTTTCTATGCCCGAAGAAGTGCC
>CAYWJQ010000013.1:0-71519 GCA_964458595.1 uncultured Thermoplasmata archaeon | reverse complement strand
AAATGAACGAAGAAGGTGATAAAATATGAAACGAAATAATTCGAAGATAACACACTTAGATTATCCCGGAGAGTAAAAGTAAAATTTTAATTACATGTTCTTTTCTTGACCTTACACGCCTTGACCGTTTGGCCTACTGGGGAAAATATAAAAAATAATTTTCCCCATACATTCACACGTTGGAACTCGCTAAAGCTCGCTCCACTTGTTCGCAAAGACCTACTTTGCTCAAGGCCATCAAGATGCCCTTGAATATAGCGAGGAATAAAAAGTATTCCTCTAACCTTCGAGACAAAGGCTCTCGAAGATAGGCCGGACATTTAACATAACCAAGCAGAACACACTTACAGAAAAAGCAAATATTTCAATCATATTGGGCGTGTGGCCTAGTCTGGATATGCGTCGGAATCGCTCGCCAACGAACTCACGATTCCAACTTTAGCCAGACAATCCCAAAACAAAAATGGGCGTGTGGCCTAGTCTGGATATGGCGACAGCCTCCTAAGCTGTAGGCCGGGGGTTCGAATCCCCCTACGCCCGCTATATTATTTTCCCAAAATTTGCGTAGGAGAAAAATCTATCGGGATTATAGGTAATAGCTAGCATACATCCAAAGATCTCTGCTCTCATTTTTTGATTCTATTGATTTTCTTTTTATTTTCGACCTTAGCCGACTCATGCACTTTTAATTTTTCAGCTTTTACGGTATTTATCCTGCATCCGGGACCTATACTGACCTTTTCGCCTTTCACGGAATCACATTTGGTGTTCTCTAGATATATCTCTTCACCTCTGATGGTTTCAGCTTTGAGGGAACCTGACTTTCCAAAACCGAACGAAAAGAAACCTCCTCCGTTGCTTTCTACTACTATATCTCCACCCTTTATATCGTTCACTTTACTGTTTCCAGAGAGTTCAAATATGATCTCGTCACCCTCTAGGCCTCCACCGATCTTGAACGATCCGCTTCCTTCGATCGTCTCACATTTTACATCGCTATTTACTTTAAAGGAACCGGAGAAATTAATCATATCCACGTCTACCATCTTCTTGAATTTAGAAGACCCACTCAAATCCATTTTTTCACCCGTTGATTTTCCTTTGACTTTCAACGATCCACTTGAATTTAGTTCTCCGAAGTGTGCTTCACCGTTTATCTTCGTGGCCCCAGAGACTTTCGCTTTGTCGGCATTGATGTTTCCGTTTATCTTCGAAGCACCAGCAGCTTTCAACAGTTCGCAATTGCATCCGTCGATCTTCGTAGCTCCGGCAATACTGACTTTCTTGGTTTTTTCTTCCTTTTCTTCACTCTTTTCTTCTTCGGAGATATCCTCCTCACTCTCTCCTTCTCCGTTTTCCTCTATCTCTTCAGCTAGATCTTCCTCCTCTTCGCTCTTCTTCTCATGTCTCGCCTTTATCTCTTCATATAACTCTTCCGATATCTCACCATTTGCAAACCTTTCATCCAACTTTTCAAGGAACTCTTTGTCCATCTTTTTCCACCTTATATTTACCTAAGATATTCAATAGTATTTATATCTATCTTAAAATATATTTTTGATACGGAAAACTTGCTCTTAGTTAACTTCAACCTCTAAGTTGAAAAACCTAAATAGTTCCTATCCCTTTTATAATCGATGAAAGATTTCACTAAAAAACTGATAAGAACACTTTCCTCAGAAACTCGCTGTCAGATAATAGAGATGCTGAAAGAGGGTTATGACCATCCGGATGATGTAGCCGAAGATTTAGATCTAACGAGACAAGCTATAGATAAACATCTAAAGGAACTCCATGATTGGGGCATCGTAGAGAGGAATGCGATATTTCCGCCTGAGGGAAGACCCAAGATAGTTTATGAACTGACTAAATCGGGCAAACGTCTTTTGGAAACGATGGATAAACTAGCCGATAGATATAGGAAAAGTATGATAGAAAGGGCCGAAAGCGAGATAGAAGAGTTGGACAAGAAGCTTTCCACGGGAGAGCTTTCTGAAAAGATCTACAGAAAAAAGATCGAGGAGATCAAGGAAAGGTGGGATTATTCGGAATTGAAAAACGAATGAGCTCGAAAATCAATAGAAGACATCTATCTCGAATTCGATAAATAAGTCAGTATCCTTTTTCAACTCTCAAGTTGAATTTTTCTACAAGCAAAATCAATTTATCTATTTTTATTTTCAGGAATAATATAAATATCTCCGCCTTTCTACGAAGATCGGGAGAAACATGACGGAAAAAGCAAGGTTCAAGAAAAATAAGACCGGATATCCAAGCTATGAATACGCAAACCCGATAACGATATTGAGCGGCAAAAAATAGTTTGGTCCCGGTCCGAAAACCTTTCACTTTTTTTCACTATAAATTCAATCGATCCTCTGATCTTCACCCATATAATCAGCTTCTTTATCTCCGTCGCCTTTACCGTACTGGTAGAGCTTAAATATTACAAATATTATTATGAGTGCTATCATCGTGACCATGGGGCCGGAGACATTGAGATAAAAGGTTATCAGATATCCGGTTAAGGCTATGAATACACCTACCAGGATAAAGAGAAGAATCCATTCCTTGAAGGTGATCTTAATAGCCATAGAGTTTCAACAGCTCTCTTTGGGTTAATGATTAAGAAGTAAAGGGGTTTAGTCTTCGGATTCTTCGGCAGCTTCTACCTCTGCCTCTTCCTCCAATTCTTCTTCACTTTCTTCTTCTAGTTCGTCGAATTCTTCTTCGAGGTCTCCTTCTTCCTCTTCTTCGACGTACTCTTCTATGAATCTTATTCGATCAACATCGAGGTTATCTCTCATATCTCCAACGATCCTATATTTTGCGACGAACCAGTTCTGGTCGTACTTGCACTGTTCAGGCAGGATCACATCGAGACCTTCCTCGGTCTTTTCTATCTCAAAATCTCCTTTTTGGTAGTCCATCTCGAGGATGGCCTCAGCTTTTTCTTCTTCGTTCTCGGCCTTACTGACGACTTTAAAATCGTATTTCAGAGTTTTACCCGCTAAAGGATGATTGAAGTCGATCCTAACTCTTCCAGATGTAGCCTGGATTATACGGCCTTGTCGATTATCTATTTCGACTTGTTTACCTTCGATAGGATCGATATCTCTCCTTTCCATCTCCCTTCTGCTGTAGAGTTCGATCTTATCCGGGTCTCTGTTCCCAATACCTTTTTCTGGAGGTACTTCGACAGAATCTTCTTCGTCTATTTCCGCATCTTTGAGAGCTTCTCCGAAGCCCTCGCTTATATTATCGCCGCCGATAGAGACGGGTCTAGGACCGTAATCGGCGTCTTCGTCGAATATTTCCTCTTCTTTAGCTTTCTCTTCGTCGGTGGTGTCGAACAGAGTTGGCTCTTCACCTTCGTCATCCGGCATTACAAATATATCGTAATCCACGTATATGAGATCTCCTTCTTCCATTTGGAGCACCAACCCGAGGTAACACCTACTCCTTTTTAATAGTTTCCTTTCTTCCTCTTTTTCCCTCCTTATACCATCCTCGAAACCGTTAACCTTATTCACCCCCTCCCGATATTAAGGTTCGATGGATTTCGATATTACTCCCGTGATGAATGCAGAAGAGATACTCGATAAAGCTTTCGGAAGGGCTTCTAAGAAGAAAAAGGAGTCTAGAGACCGCGTCGAAGAACGCAAAAAAACGGCGTCTGTTAAACTCAACACAGTAGCCCATATAATAGAAGATACCCTCGGGAGATATGAGGACGAGTTCCCCACTCTAGAAACACTTCCTAGATTCTATTTCGAGATAATCGACATAATTGTCGGTGTAGATAAATTAAAGAACTCTCTAGGATCGATAAATTGGGCGAAGAGAAAGGCTAAACGGGTTTTGATGGAGTCCGCGAGAGAAGTGGTCTCTCAGGAGGAAGTCGAAGATATAGAGAAGATAAGAAAACAGGCCTATGCCAGGACAGATTCCTTTTTGGATCAGGTGAACGATGACTTGGAATTTCTGGAGGATGCAAGGAAAAAACTCAATTCTTTACCCGATATAAGACCGGAATATCCGACTGTAGCTGTGGCGGGTTATCCGAACGTGGGCAAATCTGAACTGGTCTCTCAGATATCTAGCGGGAAGCCCAAAGTCGCGGTTTACCCTTTTACCACTAAAGAAGTCGGTATAGGCCATTTCTTTCTGAATCATAGAAAATGTCAGCTGATCGATACTCCGGGCATATTGGACAGGCCCAAGGAGGAGAGGAACGATATCGAGATGCAGGCGGTCAAGGCTCTAGAGAGTTTGGCGGACCTGATCGTTTTCCTTTTCGATCCCAGCGAAACGTGCGGGTACCCCATGGAGCAGCAGGAAAAGCTCTTGAAAGAGATCAAAACAGAGTTTGATGATATAAAATTGATAGAGGTAGAGAACAAATCGGATTTAGAAAAAACCTCGTCGGAGAGATTGAAGATATCAGCTTTAGAGGGAGAAAATCTAGAAGAATTGACTCAAGATATCAAAGAGATACTGGACGAAAAGTACGCGATAGAAAATATAAAAGAAGAAGATTTAGAGTTCATCACGGATCCAGAGGAAGCTCCTCCAGAACCGTTCACGGACTTTGAAGATCTAGATTACTGAATCCAGATCATGAGGTCTTTTCTTCCGAGGGACGGGACTTTTCTGAACCCTTTCCTCTCTTCCTGAGACCTCTCACTTTTTTACCTGCCGAGGTCTTTCCGTTGAAAACTCGGCCTTTTTGGTCTTTTTCACAGATCCAGTTGATATCCGGATCGTTCTCTATCGAAGGATGATCCGGATCGACCAGGATCACTTCGAAATATTTCTTCTTTCCGTCCTCTCCGACCCAATATGAATTCAATACTCTGAGATTGGGATATTTTCTAGAACATCTTTCTTCTGCGATCCACTGTAAGTTTTTCTTCGGAGTGATCTTTTTCACGCCCATCCTCTTCGGCCTTCTTCCTCTCGTTGGTCTAGTTTTTCGCAGATTTCCTCTTCTGACTTTCGCTCTAGCTAAAACGAATCCTTGTTTAGCTTTATATCCTAGTTTTCGGGCCTTATCCAAGCGGGTGGGTCTTTCGATCCTCTTGAAGTTCTCATCTTTCCTCCACTGTTTCAACCTTTTTCTCTGGAGTTCCTTGAGATAACCTTCTTTAGGCGCTTTCCATGCGTTCTCTATGTATTTATACATGCTAGGATGCGTTTCCATCGATTCCTCTTCTTCTTCATCAACTATATCTTCTGCCATGATATCACGTTTTTCTTGTTTATGGATTCACCCTTTTGGTTACAAGGGCACATCTCCTGCGGGAGTTACTCCCGCGACTTGGGTTCTTTTACGAAGATGTGTTATATATGTATTTTTATCTTTGCATCGGTTTAGACTGGAAATCACGCGGAAGATATCCCCATAGCCGGAAGTTAAGGGGTTAATTTTTAATACTCCTCCCACTTATCGGCAAATAATAAGTCCTTACAAGGTGTAATCATGAAAGTCCACAGAGTAAAGGGAAAATTCAGAATGGGTAGAAAAAGCAGTGAATGGCAGCGCTTTACCAAAGAAGTGATCAGCGAAAACGAAGATGAAGCCGTAGAGAAAGTCTACTCGCTCTTAGGCAGCAAACATAGGGTCAAAAGGACTAATATCGAGATCTACAAGACTGAGAAGATAGATGAAGAGGAAGTAGAGGATTACCTTATACAGGACAAGATAAAAGCGGAGGAATGAAGATAATGGTTAATCAAATGGAACTACAGCAGAAGGCGCAAAGATTAGAACAGATGAAAGATCAGATAGAGTCTCTCGAAGAACAGAAAGAGATGGTAGATGGATATCTCGAAGAGCATAACGAAGCGAAAGAGACCATGAAGAAATACAAAGAAAAAGAAGAAGGTACCGAGATAATGGTGCCGATAGGTGCGGACTCTTATCTTCACTCGCAGATAAGCGATAACGAACGAGTTCTCATAGGATTGGGCGCTGATCTTTCTGCGGAAAAGAAGATTGAGAATGCCGTTGAGTTGATCGAGAGGAAAAAGGATAAGATCAAGGAGAACAAAGAAGACCTAGAAGAACAGATAGAGGAACTTTCAGAAGAGGCTCAAGAACTTGAACAGGAATTGAGGAAAGAATATCAGCAGCTCCAACAGCAGCAGCAACAGCAGCAGGCAGAGGGTGGAGGTCAAGTTTTTCAATAAGAGAGACTCCGGAAAGATAGAAAGAGATAATGTTCGATAAACTGAAAGATAAGCTCTCTGGATTGACTAAATCCAGTAAAAAGGAGATCGAAGAGGAGCCCGACGAGGCCTTCGTAGACGGTTGGGGCTCCAAGATCAAGGAGAGCAAGATCGAGGATATCCTTTGGGATCTGAAGGTTTCACTTTTAGAAGCAGATGTGGCTTTACCGGTTGTCGAAGAGATCCAGGAACAAGTCAAACAAGATCTACTTGGTAAGAAGATAAGCCGCAAGTACGACCTTGGAGAGGTCGTTCAAGCGAGTTTAGAAAGGGCGGTAAAAACCGCACTCAAAACCGAGGAGATCGATTTTAATAAAAGAGTAGAGGAGTCGGAAAAACCCTTCTCGATCATGTTCGTTGGAGTGAATGGTACTGGAAAGACCACCACCATAGCTAAAGTCGCTAAACGACTTATGGGTCAGGGATATTCGTGTGTTTTAGCGGCCGCCGATACGTTCAGGGCCGGTGCGCTGGAACAGATACAGAAGCACGGCGATAAGTTAGGCACAAAAGTGATCAAACATTCGAAGGGCAGCGATCCAGCAGCGGTAGCTTATGACGCTCTCGAACACGCCGAGGCTCGAGGTAAGGATATAGTCCTTATAGATACCGCGGGCAGAATGCAGACCAATGAAAATCTGATGAGTGAGATGGAGAAGATCAAAAGGGTAGCCGAACCCGATATGATAATTTTCGTGGGAGATGCTCTTGCAGGGAACGACGCTGTCGACCAGGCTAAAGAGTTCGAAAAATCAGTAGGGATCGACGGTGTGATACTGACAAAGATAGACGCCGATGCTAAAGGCGGTGGAGCACTTTCCATAGGTCACGCGGTCGGAAAACCGATGCTGTTCGTCGGAACCGGTGAAGGGTACGACGATCTGCAGGAATTCGATCCCGAATGGATGACTAAACGACTTTTCGATTGAAGATGGTGAAAGCCAAATATAACGTATTTATTTTTCTTTTATTTATATGGGATGTGGAAAACTATTTATACGATGATTTACAAAAATTAATACGACACCTGGAGAGGAATTGTAAATATGGCAAATGGAAAAGACGATAGACCTACCCGGCCCGATGATAGAAGTCCAGAACCATTAAAGGTCGACGAGTTGACTACGGCCATCAAAAACAGCATAGATGAAAAGGGGATGGAAACTAGTGCTGCTCAGATGATGGCAGAGCATGTTTTGAACTTTTTCGGATTTAATGACAGGATCATAGATAATATTTTAGAACAGGAAGACAGGGACGTCTTCTATATGCTGGAGGATGCTGGTCTATTGACCACTGAGAGAGAAGAAACAACTCTCTACGACGGAAGAGAGTGGAGGATTCACTATTGGCTCTTTGAAAAAGACAAGATAATGGATAAGATCCGAGCTCAAAAAGAAGAAGACGACAAAACTGATGAGGAAGCTGATGTTTACGACGAGGTACCCGACGGGGTTTGGTCTTCGAGAGGTTGATTGTTACATTTGATCCATCATTTGAATATCTATTAAGCGATCGTATTTTCTATAGTAGATTTAGGTATATGAATTATAATTGTAATCACGTGCGAGGAACTTTAGTTACAGATTAAAATAAAGAAAAGTGGGGCCGCCGAAATTTGAATTCGGGTACCGGCGTCCCGAACGCCGAAGGATCGACCAAGCTACCCCACGGCCCCGGTGCGAATCACGCTCTACAATGAGGAATCAAATAAAAAAGTTACTGACATTAAAGCTCTTTTAGGCCCTCTTTTGTAAACCGCTCTTTTCCGATCTTCTTTCTTATCGAATCAGCAACTTCATCTGTTTTACATTTACTATAAAATAGATGAGTGTCGCATCCGCAGTCGGAACATCCGAAATCATCTATCTCTTGAAATTTCTCACCGAGTATTTTCGCTGAATTGCATTCTTCCTCTCCATCTTTTTTATAAGCTAGGATTTCTTCGATCTCAGCTTTATCTAACAGGTAATCTATATGCCAATGCTTGCTCTTCTCGTCGCTCAGATGTCTCCTGACTCTCGCTTCTAAGCCGTTTTGAGCGGATCCGACGTAGATATACGTGCCGCTTTCGAAATCTAGCTCTCCGAGCGCGCCGACTGTGATCTTCTTATCAACCTCTGACTTGACGATCAAAAAGTAGATGCCTCTCATGTGTCGATCAAAAAGTACTCCTGTATAATAAAACCTTCAATCGGAAACCGGATTTTCTTCCTCCGGATACTACACCTCCGGCTAAGCACCGAAAATGAAAAATACCCCCGCGCTTCCCTATGGAGGAGAGAGTAAACAAGCAGTAAAACAGCGGTCATCACCGTTACATTTAAATATGAAAGGCCTGTAATGCAGGTTACATCATCTGTTGACCAGACGTGGATGGGCAATCCAGTAAGGATCCCAATATGAACGCGTCACGGTCAATGGAGAAAAAGCATGGAATCTTGTTTCCATCGCTCTACGCAGATTCAATTAGATTGAGGTGTACTTATGGTAGAAACGCATCATCCGAGAAGAGGTTCGATGGGATATTCGCCCCGAAAACGCGCGAAAAGCATGGTTCCAGATATACGGTCTTGGCCGGAATGGGACGGAGAGCCCAAGATACAGGGTTTTCCTGGATATAAGGCCGGCATGAGCCATGCGTTCGTCGTTGATTATCGAAAGGAAAGCACGACATCTGGACAGGAAGTCAGAGTACCGATTACTGTAGTCGAGACCCCTCCCGTAAAAGTGGCTGGTCTTCGGTTTTATGAAAGGACCCACGAAGGGCTTAAGACTATGGGGGAGGTATGGGCTAGCGAAGTCGACGATGCTTTAGAAAAGAGGCTGCCGATACCAAATCATTACAATACCGATGAGATGTGGGAGAAGATCGACAGAAACGCCGTAGACGAGATCAGAGCTATAATACATACTCAGCCGGATATGGTCTTAGGTATACCGAGCAAAACTCCCGAGATAATGGAGTCGAGGATAGGAGGGGGAACGATAACGGAAAGGATCGACAAAGGAGAAGATATCCTCGGGGAAGAATTGGATTACGAAGAGTTCTGCGAATCGGGAAGGATGGTCGATGTTTCGGCTATAACAAAAGGTAAAGGTTTTCAGGGTCATGTCAAAAGATGGGGTGTGAAATTACTCCAGCATAAGAATAGTAAATCTGTTAGGAACGTCGGTAACACCGGTGTTTTCAGGCCGGGTTACACACGTCCGACCGTACCTCAGGCTGGTCAGATGGGTAATCATCAAAGGACGGAATTCAATAAGAGAGTCCTCAAGGTAGGGGACGACGGTGAAGAGATCACGCCTGAAGGCGGATTCGTAAATTATGGTGTTTTAGAGAGTAGGTATGCGATCCTACATGGTTCTATACCCGGACCTTCTAAAAGATTAGTGGTGATGAGGGATCCAGTTAGAGACGAAAAGCACGAAGCTCACGAGCCGAATCTTACATATGTATCTACAGAATCAAATCAAGGGGGCTGAATAGATGAAAGCAGAAATTTATGATAAAGACGGAGAAGCCAAGGGCGAAATCGAATTACCTTCTGTTTTTACCGAAGAAGTCAGGCCCGATCTCATAAAAAAAGCAGTAGAAGCTTCGGAGGCTAATAAAAAACAGCCTTACGGCGCTTCACCGGACGCGGGTATGAGACACGCGACCGAGATGGAAGGAGTAGGACAGGGCATGGCAAGAGTACAAAGACTAACCCAATATGGTGGCAGTAGAGCCGCCGAGAGCCCCCAAACAAGAGGAGGTAGAAAGGCACATCCCCCAAAAGCCGAGAAGGACCTCGGTAAAGATGTCAATAGGCGGGCGAAAAATAAAGCTAGAAGGTCGGCATTAGCCGCCATGACTGAGAAAGAGGCCGTTCAGAATAGAGGTCACGAAATAGATGATGATTCACTCAGTTTCCCTCTCGTAATAGAGAAAGCCGTTGAAGATATGGAAAAGACGAAAGAGGCGGTAGAACTTTTGGAGAGTCTAGGAATCTACGTTGATGTCGAAAGAGCAAAAGAAAGGAAGAATATAAGGAGCGGAAATGGTAAAAGGCGAAATAGGAAATATAGAACTCCAAAAAGCATACTTGTCGTTCTACCCGAAGGAAGTACGGGAGAAAGAGCATTTTCAAATCTGCCGGGCGTCACCGTTAAGAGTCCCGAGAACCTTACGATCGAGGATATGGCTCCTGGCGGTACTATCGGTAGACTCGCCATATTCAGCGTGAAAGCCGTAAATGAACTGGAGGATTGGTAATAGATGACGGATAACAAATCTCCTTATAATGTTATATTTCATCCCTACGTTACGGAAAAGACCATGATGGAGATGGAGGAAGAAAATAAATTAGAATTCATAGTTGACCTAGAATCTACGAAGCCCGAGATCGCGGATGCGGCCGAAGAGTTGTTCGAGGCCGATGTCGCTAAGGTCAACACCAGAATAGATAAAAACGGTAAAAGAGCTATAGTGAAGTTCACGGAAGAGCATTCAGCTGAAGAGATCGGTATGAGAATAGGGGTGTTCTAAATATGGGTAAAAGAATAATAGCTCAGAGAAGAGGCAAAGGTTCTCCCACTTACAGATCACCGAGTCACAGACATCTAGCCAAACCGGGTTATCCTAAATCTCAAGAAACAAAAGGTGAAGTGATCGATATTCATCACGCACCCGGAAGGACCGCACCGCTCGCCGAGATCGAATTCGAAAACGGTGAGACCACCTTCATGATAGCTAACCACGGTCTCTGGGTGGGCCAGGACGTGGATATTGGGCCCGATGCAGATATAGAGAAGGGCAATGTGATCCCACTCAGCAATGTTCCCGTGGGGACTTTCGTTTACAATATCGAGACGGAACCACTTGATGGTGGAAAACTTGTCAAGAGTGCCGGTACAAGCGCTACGGTTATCGCCCAGGAGAGAAAGGAAACCGTATTGAAACTTCCTTCCGATAAGATCAAAAGTGTAGATAACAGGTGCAGAGCCACCATAGGGATCGTAGCGGGAGGCGGCCACAAAGAGCAGCCCCTTGCGAAAGCCGGTAAAAAGGCTAAAAGTCTCAGGAGTAAAGCGAAGAAAGCGAAGAAGGTCAGAGGGATCGCTATGGATGCTGTCGATCATCCTCACGGCGGAGGAGACCATCAGCACGTCGGTGTACCTTCGACAGTACCGGCGAACGCTCCGCCCGGTAGGAAAGTCGGGAGGTTATCTTCCAAAAAGAAGAAAAAAGATAAAAAGGAGAAAGAAAAGAGGTGATAGATTATGGCTAATGATAAAAGAGCTAGAGATCAGCGTGAATTCACCTATCGCGGTCATACGTTGGGCGAACTCAAAGATATGTCTTTAGACGAACTGAAGAAGGTACTTCCGGCGAGAGCTAGAAGAACACTGGAAAGAGGATTGAACAGAGAGGAAAAACGTCTTTTAGAGAAGATAGAAAAGAAGGATAAGGACGTTTATAGGACACACAGGAGAGAGATGATAATACTTCCTGAATTCGTCGGTAAGAGGATAGCCATACACGACGGAGAGAAATTCCAAACGGTCAAGATAGAACCCGAGATGATAGGGCATTATCTAGGAGAATTCGCTCTCACTCGAAAGAAAGTTGAACATTCTGGACCTGGTATCGGAGCGACAAGGTCTTCGAAATACATACCACTCAAATGAGGTGATCAGATATGGGTTACTCTATGGATCCGGATCCAGAAAAAACCGCTAAAGCATACGGAAAAGAACTTCAAGTGTCTCCGAAAGAGTCTATGGAGGTTTGCAATATGGTGAAAGATAAGGACGTAGACGAGGCGATAGATACGCTCGAAAAAGTAATTGCGGAAGAGAAAGCCGTTCCGTACAGGATACACGACAAACAGGTCTCACATCAAAAAGGAGTTGGATCGGGAGGATTTCCCAAGAAGGCCTGCAGGAAGATAAAATCTAAGATAGAGGAATGCAGGTCCAACGCGGAAGATAAGGGTTTAGATTCAGAAAATATGATTATCAAGGTACTCGCGGCTAACCAGGGCAGTCCCGTCGAGGGACGTCGTCCAAGAGCCATGGGTAGAAGCACACCTCATGATACTAAAACGACTAATCTAGAAGTTATATTGGAAGAAAAGGAGGCTTAATAGTGGCCAGAGAAAGAAAATTCATAGAAGAAAAGATGGATCGTGTCATCTTGAAAGAGTTCCTTCAAGAAAAGACCGAAAGAGCGGGTTTCGGCGGAGCCGATATATCGAGGACTCCGATGGGTACGAGGATCACTCTATACACCGAGAGACCGGCTCTGGTTATAGGTAGAAAAGGTAAGAGGATTCAAGAGATCACTGACGAGATAAAGGAGAAATTCGATTTCGATAATCCGCAGATAGAAGTTCAAGAGGTCGACGTTCCTGAATTGAACGCTCAAATAATGGCCGAAAAGCTGGCCTCCTCTTTGGAGAGAGGCTGGTACTTCCGGAGGGCCGGTCATTCTACGGTGAGAAAGATCATGGATTCAGGAGCTAAAGGATGTCAGGTGATCCTGTCTGGAAAAGTTAGCGGTCCGAGGCATAGGGTAGAGAAATTCCAGGACGGCCATATAAAATACTGCGGCGAAGAAAAGAAGAAATGGATGGAAGAAGGTTTCGCCCAGGCCAAACTGAAGCTGGGGATAATAGGGGTAACCGTAAAGATCATGGATCCGGAAGCTAAACTTCCCGACGAGATCGAGATACAACCTCCCCAGAGAGAAGTAGAAGAGGAAGAGACCGAGGAAGAAGAATCGGAAGAATCTGAAGAGGAAGGAGAAGAGGATGAAGAAGTTGATGAGTCCGAGGAAACAGAAGAAACAAAAGATGACGTAGAAGAGATGGAGATCGAAGAGGAGGTAGAATAATATGCCTTTGTTGAAACCAGAAGAGATCAGAGATATGGACGAATCGGAAAGAGAAGAAAAATTATACGAATTGAAGGATGAATTACTTCACGAGAAGGGAGAGGCCGCTATGGGCGGAGCTCCCGAGAGCCCGGGAAGGATACGGGCCATCAAAAAAAATATTGCTAGGATAAAAACCATTATGAATGAAGAAAAAAATGACCCAAAAGGAGGAAATTGATGGCGGAAGAAGTTTGTCCTACTTGCGGACTACCTAAAGAGATATGCATATGCGAGGACATCGCGAGAGAACAGCAGGAGATCGAGATCTTTACCGATCAGAGACGATACGGTAAAGAGGTCACTATAGTGGACGGTATAGACACCAACGATATCGACATAGACGATCTCGCATCGGAATTGAAGACGAAATGCGCTGCTGGCGGAACGACCAAAAACGGTCGTATCGAGCTGCAGGGCGACCATATAGAAACGGTCAAAGAATATCTAGAGGACAAGGGTTTCCCTGTAGAGGTACGATAACATGGGAAAAACTGTAGGAAAAGAGTATACCTATGAATTCATTGGTAGCGAACTCGAAGTGGTAGGTTCTACCTGTGAAGAATACGAGGGACTTAAAGGAAAAGTGGTCAACGAGACGAGAAATACTATGGTGATAAAAGAAGCTGGTGATGAAAAGACGATACCAAAAGATAGTACTCGTTTCGAAGTGGATTTCGATGGACGGGTAGAAGTCCTCGACGGGAAAAAGTTGACTTGTCGTCCGGAAGATAGGATAAAGAAATTAGGTTGATGATATCATGGCAGAAAAGGAAGCACGCGATATAGGTGTAGAAGTGACGCCCCCAGAAGAGAGCTGTGAGGATGATAACTGTCCTTTCCACGGCACGCTTTCAGTGAGAGGACGCGTTATCGAGGGTGTAGTCGATTCTACTCAGATGGATAAATCAGTCGTAGTGAGGAAGGATCATTTCAATTATATTCCAAAGTATGAGAGATATGAAAAGAGGAAGAGCCATTATCCCAGTCATCTCCCGCCGTGTCTAGAGGTCGAAGAGGGAGATGAAGTCAAGATAATGGAATGTAACCCGATCAGCAAGAGCAAATCATATGTCGTCATCGAAAAGGGTGGAAAAGAATGAAAGGAGTTGCAGGTAACCAGACTAAAGGGTTGTCTGTCGGAAGCAAGCTCAAGTGTATAGATAACACGGGAGCTAAGCAAGTTAAAGTGGTATCCGTGATAAATTACCACGGTGTGCACAGAAGATATCCCAAAGCGGGTATAGGAGATCAAGTCGTCGTATCGGTTATCAAAGGCACTCCGGAGATGAAAAGGGAGCTGACCCAAGCGGTTATAGTCAGACAAAAAAGACCCTTTAGAAGGCCGGACGGCGTGATGGTAGAATTTGAAGATAACGCAGTCGTTTTGACTCAAGAAGATGGAGAAACGAAGGGCTCTGAAATCAAGGGTCCTGTCGCGAGAGAGGCTGCGGAAAGGTGGCCTCGTGTCGGAGCGACCGCATCAATGATAATGTAAGGTGATAGTTATGAGTGAAAAACCAAGGAAGCAGAGAAAAAAGCGGGAGAACGCCCCGCATCATCGAGAAAGAAAGATAATGTCGTGTATGTTATCCGAGAGATTGAGGGAGAAATATGACACTAGGAGTGCCCCCGTTATCGAGGGTGACGAGGTAGAAATCATGAGAGGGGGATTCAAAGGACACGTAGATAACGTAGCGGAAGTAGATAGAAGAAATGAAAAGATTTTCATCGAAAATGTAACGGTGGAGAAGGCGGACGAATCCAAGGAACCGCGAGGTATCCATCCTTCAAATGTTAAGATAGTAGACCTAGATCTTTCCGATCCATGGAGAAAAGATAAAATAGAAAGTATCAGCAAGGAGGGTAATGAATGACCAACCATAATAAAAGATATGATTCTCCCACCGACAAGTGGGGTATCCCGACTAAAGAATCTTTCTGGTCCCCAAAACCGAGTGCAGGCCCTCATCCTGCAGAGAGGAGCGTCCCCCTCGTAGTGGTATTGAGGGACATCCTCGAATACACCGAAACATCTAAAGAAGCAGAGAGGGTCTTGGCAGAGAGAAAAGTCGAAGTCGACGGAAAAGTCAGAACGGATAAGAATAGACCGGTAGGGTTGATGGACGTCATCTCCCTCCCCGAATTATCTGAATACTTCAGGGTCTTGTTCGATCAACAGGGTAAAGTGAGGATACTGCCTATCGAGACCAGTCAAGCAGAATGGAAATTGACGAGAGTGCAGGATAAACAGACTTTGAAAGGCGGCGTAACTCAATTCAATCTTCACGACGGCAGCAACATTAGGGACGAAGATGCGAATAAGTACGATACTAAAGACGTTCTCAAACTACAGCTTCCTTCGAGGAAAGTACTTGATTCCTATGACTTCGAAGAAGGCAAGATGGCTTTAGTAACCGGTGGAAAACATATCGGCGAGTTGGGCACCATCGAAGAATACGAGATAGTGAAGGGCAGCAAACCCAACTTCGTACATTTCGAGTCCGGCATTACCACAGTCGAGAAATACGCATTTGTAGTCGGTGAAGATACGCCAGTAATAGAGATACCCGAGGTGGGAATAATATGAATTATGACAACCCTATGAGAGAGCCCCGACTGATCAAATGTGTCGTCAATATAGGTGTCGGCCAAGGGGGAGAAAAGCTCAGGAAAGCTTTCGATGTCCTCGAGATGCTCACAAATCAAGAACCCGTGGAGACACTCGCTAAGACCACGAACGCGGAATTCGGCATCAGAGAGGGACAGCCGATCGGCTGTAAAGTCACTTTGAGGAAAGATAAGGCCTATGATTTCCTGGAGAAGGCGTTTTGGGTGAAAGAACACAGTCTACCTAAGAAATGCTTTGATCATGTCGGCAACTTCAACTTTGGAATCGATGATTATACTGATTTTGAAGAAGCGACTTACGATCCCGAGATCGGAGTCTTCGGCATGGATGTGTCCGTTGAGATAGGAAGAAATGGCCAGCGGATAAAGAATAGGAGAAAACAGCCCAAGAGTATACCGGACGAACACAAGATGAACAAAGAAGAGTCCATAGAGTTTGTAGAAGAAGAATTCGATCTGGAGGTGTATGAATGATGAGCGAAGAAGAAGGTTTGAAACCGGATAAGGATTACGGTAGAAAAGAGGGATGCAGACGATGTGGAAGAAAAAGAGGGATTATTCGTAGATACGGGCTCCATGTCTGCAGACAATGTTTCCGAGAGATAGCGGAAGATCTAGGATTTGAAAAACACTCGTGAGGTGATAAAAATGAAACATGACCCATTGAATGACGCGTTATCAAAGATAAACAATGCGGAAGAAAACGGCAAGTTGGAATGTGAGATCAAGCCAGCTTCTAAACTGATAGGAAGAGTCCTTAGAGTTATGCAGGAGAATGGTTATCTTCAAAGATTCGAATACGTCGAAGATGGAAGAGGGGGCGTTTACAACGTGATATTGAACGGCAATATCAATAAATGCAAAGTCATCAAACCTCGATGGGCTGTCGGGAATGGCGATATCGAAAATTACGAATCGAGATATCTACCGGCTCAAGGTTTCGGCGTCTTGATCCTGACCACTAATAGAGGCGTGATGGATCATTCCGAAGCTAAAGAGAAAGGCGCCGGAGGAAAGTTACTAGCTTATGTTTACTGAGGGATTGTTATGCCTGTAGCAGCAAAGTCTGAAGAAAGGATCGAAATACCGGAAAACGTTTCGGTTGAAATGCATGACGAGGAGATCAAAGTTTCCGGTGAAAACGGCGAAGTGACTAAAAAGTTCACCCATCCAACTATCCAAATCTCGATAGAGGATAGCGAGATAGTGTTGCACGTTGAAGAACCGAGCAAACAGGAGAAAGCTCTCCTTGGGACTTATAAGTCTCATCTCGATAATATGGTGCAGGGAGTTCAGGAGAATTTCGTTTACAAACTCAAGATCATATACTCTCACTTTCCCATGGAAGTCAACGCGGATCAGGATAATGTTATCGTGAAAAATTTTGTTGGAGAGAACGAGCCTAGAAAGGCCGAAATTGTCGGTCAGACCGAGGCTGAAGTAGAAGGGGACCAGATAATAGTTAGAGGCCCCGATAAGGAAGCCGCCGCGCAGACCGCGGCCAACATCGAATCGACGACGAAGATATCCAAAGCTGATCCTAGAGTTTTCCAAGACGGTATATACATAACTGAAAAGGCTGGTAAAGCCCTGAGATGAATGGAGGTAGTTAAATATGACAGATGATGATTACGAAGTCAAGAAAAAACCTGACCTGGATGAAGAAACGGAAGAGATGCTGAAGAAGAGAGAAAAGATAAAGGAGAAGAGACCCAACTTCCAGCATCAAGAATGGTTCTACAGGTCCAAACTCGACAGAGATACCTGGAGAAATCCTAGAGGTCTTCATTCACAGGCAAGGCAGAACAAGAAATACAGGCCTTCTAATGCAAAGGTCGGTTTCCGTTCGCCCAAGAAAGTTAGAGGCCTACATCCTTCTGGATTTGAAGAAGTCCTCGTCCACAATCCGGACGATCTTGAAGATATAGATCCAGATAAACAGGCGGTGAGAGTCGCTCACGGAGTAGGGATGAGGAAAAGGCTTAATATAGAAGAGAAAGCGGAAGAGAACGATATCAGAGTTCTCAATCCAACTTCATGAGGTGATTTCATGGATGTCAAATATCAAAAAAGGTTAGCGGCTGAAATACTTGATTGCGGAAAAGATCGTGTTTGGATAGACGACACGATGCTCGACGAGGTTATAGAAGCTATCACGAGAGAAGAGGTAAGAGATCTTATCAACAGAGACGTTATAAAGAAGAAACCTAAAGAGGGTAATTCTAGAGGAAGGATCAACCACAAGAAAGAGCAAAAATCCAAGGGGAGGAGAAAGGGCTACGGCAAAAGAAAGGGAACCAAGAACGCTAGAGAATCTTCGAAAGACAGCTGGAAAAAAAGGATACGCTCTATGAGAAAGGAATTGAGAAAGATGAGAGACGAAGGATTGATCGATAGTTCGACATATCGGAAATTTTATAACAAGTCGAAGGGTGGGACTTTCGAGGATACTGCTGACATGGTTCTCCACCTCAAGATGGAAGATTATATAGATGAAGATTACGAGATCGACGGCGGTGAATGAAGATGGCAGAAGGTTCTACTTACAGGATGCCTCTCAAGCGAAGAAGAGAGGGCAAGACAGATTATCGACAGAAATTGAAACTGCTCAAATCGGGTAAAGTTAGAGCGGTGGTCAGACCGTCCAATAACCATATGCAGGTTCAGTTCATACGATATGATAGAGACGGCGATAAGATCGAGGCTGCAGCTTCCAGCAAGCATATAATGGACATGGGCTGGGAAGGCCATGGAGCCAACTTACCTTCGGCTTATTTAGTTGGATATCTCGCGGGCAAGAGAGCTCTCAAAGAAGGTATAGATGAAGCTGTGCTGGACGTAGGTTTGAATCATCCTGAAGAAGGAGGCAGATTGTTTTCTGCACTTCAAGGGATGTTAGATGCAGGAGTATCAGTTCCTCACGATTCAGAGGTTTTACCCCAGGAAGAACGTGTCAAAGGCGAGCATATCGACGAACAGACTAGTGAAAATTTTGAAGAAGTTAAATCTAAGTTGGAGGAATTATGATGGCTAGATGGGAACCTAAGACCAGGCTTGGCAGGAAAGTCAAACGCGGCGAGATCACGACGATGGAAGACGCACTTGCGACTCGACTTCCTGTTAAGGAACCTGAGATAATAGACGCCCTTTTCCCCGAACTGGACGATGACGTTTTGGACGTCAACATGGTCCAGAGGATGACGGATTCGGGTAGAAGGGTCAGATTTACAGTCACTACCGTAGTCGGTAACAACGACGGTTACGTCGGAGTCGGCACGGCTAAAGGAAAAGAAGTCGGTCCAACGATCCGTAAGTGCATGGATAACGCAAAATTGAACCTGGTGAGGATCAGGAGAGGCTGCGGTTCATGGGAGTGCGGATGCGGTAATCCCCACACTGTACCCTTCGAAGTGGACGGACAGGCAGGTTCTGTTAACATCAAGTTGAAACCTGCACCTTCTGGGATCGGTCTGGCGGTTGGTGATACTGCCAAATCTATCCTTGAAAGAGCCGGTATAGAAGATGTCTGGGGATTCTCGAAAGGCAAGACTCGGACCACGGTAAATTACGCTCTGTCGGTGTTCGACGCTTTAAGGGAGACCGCAAAGATGAGGGTCAGAAAAGATCAGGCCGAAGAACTCGGTATAATCGAGGGCATCCATAAAGAAGAAGAGACTCAACAGGAGGGCTGAACGATGGCTTACGCAGTAATTAGATTAAGGAGTCCGAGAAAGAAAAAGAAAGATATGAACGAAACCCTGAGTATGCTCCGATTGAATAAGGTCAATCACTGTTCTATCATCCCTGAAAGAGATAGCTATGAAGGGATGCTCCGCAAAGTTGAAGATATCATCACTTGGGGCGAGATAGACATCGATACGCTGGTCGATCTTTTGGAAAATAGAACCGATATGGATGCGGAGGAACTCGAAGAGACGATAAGTGAACATACTTCCTACGACCGGGTTGACGAATTCGCGATAGCGGTCACCTCGGATAAGATAAAATTGGCCGATATAGAAGGTTTAGACAACTTCTTCAGGTTGAATCCGCCCAAAGGTGGTTACAAAGGTACCAAAAAACCTTATAATACCGGCGGTTCATTGGGGTATCGCGGAACCGAAATAAATGAGCTTATCCAGAATATGTTAGCTTCCGATCAAAATTAAGCAGGTTGATAAACATGGGTAAAAAGAAAAAGAAGAAAAATAGAGGTTCTCGATCACACGGGCGCGGCATCAAGAACGGGCGCGGTGCCGGTGAACGAGGAGGCAGAGGCAAAGCTGGTCTCAAGAAACATAAGTGGAAATCCCTGGCGAAAGACGACCCCGATTATTTCGGCCCGAAAGGATTCACGAGACCTCAACACCTTGTAGAAGAGGACGAAGTGATAAATATATATCAAGTCGAAGAGATGATCGATCAATTGATCGAACAGGGATTCGCAACAGAAGAAGACTCGAGCTACGAGATTGACCTCGACGGAGCTGGATTCGATAAACTGTTAGCTAAAGGTACTCCCACTAAAGAGATGAAAATAAATATCTCAGATTCGAGTGATAGAGCTCAAGAGAAGATAGAAGAGTCAGGAGGCGAAGTGGTCGGAAACGCTGATACGTGATTTTCATGGCGAAAGGAGAAAGAAGTAATCTCTATAAACTGAAACCTATTATCGACCGCATGCCTGCGGTCAAACGCCCCGACGGCCACGTTCATTTCCGTCGGAAGATGATATGGCTGATTTTAGTTCTGGTCGTCTATTTTTGCATGACGAATATTTTTGTCTACGGTTTGAATGTAGAAGGTTCTTTAGATCTTTTTAAACAGTTTAGAATGATTTTTGCCGGGAATAAAGGTTCGATAGTTCATCTTGGTATTCAACCTATAGTCAATGCTTCTATTATAATGCAGCTCTTCCAGGGAGCTGAGATAATCGACCTGGACATGAATGACCCCCAGGATAAAGCGGTTTACCAGAATACCCAGAAATTTTTGGTCGTCGTGATGCTGCTCGTGCAGGCGATACCTCAGGTATTTGGGTACCTACAGCCAGCCTCTGGACTTGTGAATATGTTCGGAGGGGCCGGAGCAAACGGATTACTGTATGCCCGGATAATTATAATAATACAGATAGCCTTGGGATCTTATTTCATCTTCTTGATGGACGAGATCGTCTCCAAATGGGGGATAGGAAGCGGTATAAGCCTTTTCATCGTAGCTGGAGTCGCTAAAGGATTGTTTACCGGGATATTCAACTGGGCTCCCAGTTCGAGGATGGAAGGCCCCGTTGGAACCCTCCCCAGAGTAGTACATGTGATGACTCATAGTTCTGCTCAGCAACTAATCAGGGGTGATCTGCAGACGCTATTGATCAGAGGTTCGAATCCTCTGTTCGGACTCGTAACTACGTTGTTCATTTTCCTCATAGTCGCTTATGTACAGGGCAGTAGGATAGAACTTCCGCTTTCACACGGCAGAGCCAGAGGAGCTAGAGGCAGATATCCGATAAAATTGGTGTATTCTTCTGTACTCCCGGTCATCCTTGTTTCCGCCCTTTTAGCAAACATCAATCTTTTCGCTATGTTATTCTATACCAACCCTACCTTCCAGAACTTTCCGCTTTTAGGAGGACAGGAATGGTTGGGTGTGTTCAAACAGGGCTCCACTCAACCGATCAGAGGAGCGGTGTGGTACATATCTAGAGTCAAGGGTCTCCAGAGTTGGTTATTACCTTTGATATCGGATAGGTATGCTCAGGCTATGTCTCCACAGGGCGTTGCTTGGACCTACAGCAAACTCCAGATAGTAGCTAGGGTCCTAGGTCATATGACATTCATGACCGTGTTCGCCTTACTGTTCGCTAATTTTTGGGTCCAGACAACCAATATGGATGCAGAATCGGTCGCGGACCAAATACAGGACAGCGGTATGCAGATACCGGGTTTCAGAAGAGATCCTCGAGTACTGAGGAAGGTTCTGAAAAGGTATATACCCACCGTGACGAATTTCAGTGGTCTCTTCATCGGAGCCTTGGCAGCCTCCGTTAACATGTTGGGCTCCGTCGGTAATGCCAGCGGCACGAGTCTGTTCTTGGCGGTATCTATATTGACTCAGCTGTATGAACAGATGGGCAAGGAACAGATGATGGAGATGCATCCAGTGTTGAGGGACTTCTTCGGAAATCAGTAGTTTGATCTATAATCGAGGTGTAATATCATCAGCGACGAAGACGAAGAAATAGTGAAAGATGTCGAATCGGCCGACGAAGAACTAGAAGATCTGGACCTTGAGGAGAATGAAGAGTCTGAAGAACAAATCGCGGAGGAAAAAGAAAAGGAAACCCCTTCCGGCGAATCTATTTTCAATCTTCGCCGATTCGTATATATCTTCTTTGGGCTCTTAGCTCTGTTGATAATGTTCGATACCGGTTTGAGAAAAGATGTCGGTAGGGCTATCGGAGCCGTACTCGATCCTGTGATAGGGTTCAACGGCCAATACCCCATCTTGACACTAATGTGTGCCGGTTCGATAATGATCACTATCTCCACCATAATAAGAGATCAATTGATGGACTGGGTCGATATGGCCGAGAGTCAGAAGATAAGCAGTAAATTTCAGAAGAAACTTATGAATGCTAAGAAGGCAAACAAGCAGTCCAAAGTCAAAAAACTGGAGAAGAAACAGCAGGAGATATCTAAGCTTCAGATGAACACGTTCAAGCCTCAGATGAAGTCTATCGCTTTGACCATGTTCTTCATACTTTCTATATTCGGTTGGATCTGGGTCTTCATCGGAGGTCTACCTAATCATTCGTACTCAGTACCTTGGGCTTTGAACGCCACTTTGAACAAACCCATGATAGAAGGTTGTTTCCTACCTTTCCCACAATGGATAGGGGTTTACATGCTCGTTTCTCTTCCCTTAACGCAGGTTCTCATGTCGGTCTTAAAGATGATCGACTTCAAGAAACGTCTGAAGGAGGAGGATGAGTTTTAGTCAAGAAAGATCTTTTCGATGATCTTATCATAACGATCAGCGGACTTCCGGGCAGTGGTACTTCAACTGCGGCTAAACTGCTATCGGAGAGAACCGGCATGGATATTCTTTCTTCAGGTGAAGTCTTTAGAGAGATGGCTAAAGAGAGAGGAATGGATCTTCAGGAATTCAGTGAGCTTGCAGAAAAAGATGAAGAGATAGACAGAAAAGTCGACCAAAGGATGTTAGATAGAGCCGAAGGAGGAATGATTCTAGAGGCTCGTTTGACCGGTCACTTACTGGATTCTTCAGAAAAGGAAGCGGTCAAAGTCTGGCTGGAAGCCCCTCTAGAAGTCCGAGTCGAACGGATCGCTGATAGGGAAGACGAGAAGGATATAGAAAAAGTCAAGCGAAAGGTCGTGGAGAGAGAGAAGAGCGAGGAAAAGAGATATCGGGAGTATTACGATATAGATCTATTCGAGACTTCTTTTTACGATATGATCCTAGATACTGAGAGGAACGATCCCGACGAGATAGTAGAGAAAATAATAGGGTGGTGTAAGCGGTGAAGTACGTTAAAGGAAGAAACAACAATCTATCGGATTGGGGACAGAAGCCCGGTCAACGTTCTGTAGATGAATTGATCCCTCGATCCCTAGTGATTTTAGATAAGCCGGAAGGGCCTTCTAGTCATCAAGTATCATCCTGGGTCAAAAAGATATTCGATAAGAAGGCAGCGCATAGCGGAACTCTAGATCCCAATGTCACCGGCGTTCTGCCGACCGGGATCGGAGACAGCGTCAGAGTTTTAGATCTACTTCACACGGCTCCTAAAGAATACATCGCTGCTATGAAGTTCCACGGCCGAGTTAATAAAAGAGAGGTCGATGAGATATTGAGTGAATATGAGGGAGAGATATATCAGACCCCTCCACTCAGGTCTGGAGTTAAAAGAGAAAGAAGGAAGAGGTATGTATACGAGATCGAAAGATTATATGTTGATGGAAACGAGTATCTCTTAAGGGTTAGGTGTGAATCTGGAACTTATATCAGAACTTTGTGCAAAGATATAGGTAAAACACTTGGAACCGGTGGACATATGATGGAATTGAGGAGGACCGAAGCCGGTGGTTTTACAGAAGAGCAGGTCGTTCTTCTTCAGGATCTGAGGGATGCTTATGAGTTCTATAGGGAAGGAGATGATTCTCGGCTTAAAGAAGTGCTAATTCCTTATGAAGCTGGACTTGAGATCTATCCTCAGATAAAGGTAAAAGATTCCGCCGCGGGTGCTGTGCTGAACGGAGCCGATCTGGCTGCTCCCGGGATATTAGAGATGGACGAGTTCTCCGAAGGAGACGAGATCGTGTTGATATCAGCTAAAAAAGAAGGTCTAGCTTTCGGTAAGGCGATGTATGATGCTGAGGAGATAATAGAGAAAAAGGGAGATATCGTGGTGAGGACCGATAGAGTCTTCAACCCATCTGGAGATTATCCTGAAGAATGGAAATAAATTATATATCAGTTCTCATTAGATTGAATAAGAGGTTACACTAATAGATTAGAGGCCCGAAGTATAGCAACACGCGGAATCGTAGATTCCACTCATATTTCGGTGTCCCGAAGTATAGCCTGGAACGGCTATATATACAATAAATAATCAGCAATCCGACGATGCCGAGATAGCCTAGCCTGGAACGGCGCGAGATTGGAGCTCTCCATCTGGAGACCAGACATCTCGTGGTGCCTCGCACCTCGGGGGTTCAAATCCCTCTCTCGGCGCTTTTTTGTCTCTCCATCTTATCAAAATCTAGAATAAAAGAAGGTGCTGAGATTCTACTCCAAAATCAAAATCAAAATTTTTTCACATTTAAGAGTTTTCCAACATCTATATATATGTTGATCTAAAAAAACTAAAACATCCCGAAATAATTTATACGGACCTTTAGCTAATAAGATAAAAAGGTGGATTGTTAATGAAAGGCCCCCGTCCCTTCTTGACTATTTTGATAGTATCGTTATTGATCGTTTCCGTTCTATCCGTCGGATTGACTTTTCCTTCACAGATTTCCGAGGCCGGAGAAGTATCTTCTGAAAAAACCGTAGATACTCGTCTACGTGAGGATGACACATCTCCGAAAGTTAATTCCGATCCTTCGGTAAACCTTACCAGACCCGACGGCGGAGAGAGATTCGTCGTGGGTTCGACCGAGACTATCTGGTGGAATATGAATGACTCTGAAGATGTCAATGAAAACTTGACGGTCGATATCTTCTATTCGAATAACAGTGGATCTGATTGGAATCTGATCGCCGGCAATATCACCGGTCAAGCGAATCCGAACAGATATAACTGGACCGTTCCTGATGACACCAGCGGTAATTGTCTAGTGAGAGTTAATGTAAGTGATACTCACGGAGGAACGTCGTCGGATATCAGTTCGAATAATTTTACTATAACAAATATAATCTTACTATCGATTCGAGTTCAGGAGGTAACGTCACTGTTCCGGGTGAAGGGACCTACCTATATAAAGCCGATAAGAGCGTCCATCTAGGTGCAGTAGCGGATTCTGGTTACAAATTTGACAGATGGTCTAGAGATAACGGTACAATCGACAAAACTACGGATAATACAACTACGATCGTTATGAAGAACGATTATTCTATTACTGCTGAATTCGCTAAGGTCGATTATCAGTTGAATTTGACCTCGGGGATGGGCGGAAATGTTACTGAGCCCGGAGAAGGAACTTTTGGTTATACAGCAGGGACAAAAGTTCAGATAAAGGCAGAATCGAACGCTGACAATCATTTCACGCAGTGGAGTGGAAACACGACTACGATCGAGAACACTACCTCTAGGGTAACAAATATCACTATGAAAGGAAATTATGATATCAAGGCAGAATTCGAGTTAGATTTCTATAATTTAAACATCACTTCGACGAATGGTGGAAACGTCACGAAACCCGGTGAAGGAGATCATGGGTATTATCCGGGAAGGAATGTAACTTTAGAGGCGATAGTAACCGATCAAGATTATCACTTCGCGAGATGGAAAGGGGATAATTCTACGATCGGAAATACATCTTCCAACAAGACCTATATAATGATGGAAGAAGATTATTCCGTAACGGCGGTTTTTGAAAAGGACATTTACGAATTGACAGTAAATTCTACCAAAGGTGGTAATGTTACCGTCCCGGGAGAGGGTTCCTTCAACTATACCGTCGGAACCGAAGTGGATCTAGAAGCAAAAAAAGAGCCGTTTTATCATTTCGTCGGATGGACGGGAGAGAACGGAACCATAGTTGACCCGGGTTCCAATCAAACCACCATCACTATGGATGGGAGTTACACTATAACCGCCAAGTTCGAAATAGATACATACGAATTAACGATAGATTCGACTATAGGAGGCAACGTTACGGTTCCAGGAGAGGGGACTTACGAGTACAATGCGACTAAAGATGCTCATTTAGAGGCGATAGCGGACTCCGATCATCATTTTGTCGAATGGAAAGGTGAAAACGGGACAATAACGGACACGAAAGATAATACTACCACCATCACCATGAAAAATTCCTACAATATAACGGCGGAATTTGCACTAACGGATTATACTCTGACGATAGATTCCACGTCGGGAGGTAAAGTGATCGATCCTGGAGAGGGGACCTTCGGTTATTCCTCCGGACAAACGGTAAATCTAAATGCAGAACCACACGGGGACTATCATTTTGTCAGATGGGAGGGAGAAAACGGGACTATAGCGGATACGACTTCCAACTCAACCACCATAACTATCGAAAACAACCACTCCATCACAGCTGTATTCGAGATAAATAGGTATAACCTCACGATCGACTCGACAGTTGGAGGAAACGTCACGGCACCCGGCGAAGGAACTTTTCAATATAATGCTAGTGAAACTGTAGACCTAGAAGCTGTATCTGAAGAGTATTATCATTTCGTGAGATGGTCTGGAGATAATTCCACGATAGGTGATACCACCTCAAATTCGACTATGATAAATATGGAATCCGATCACTCTATCACAGCAGAATTTGAGATAGACACTCATAATCTTTCTATCGATTCGACTTCAGGAGGTCAAGTAGAGGTCCCCGGTGAGGGAACCTTCAAATACGAGCACGGAACCATATTGAATTTAGAAGCGGTATCTGACGAGTACTATCATTTCGTGAGATGGTCTGGAGATAACTCTACTATAGCCAACAAGACAGACAATTCGACTACTATCCAGATGAACAACGACTACAGCATCACCACGAAATTTGATCTGGATACTTACCAATTGACGATCAATTCGACTGTAGGTGGTAATGTCACGGTTCCGGGGGAAGGCACTTTCGAGTATGAAGCCGGAAAACAGGTTCACCTAGAGGCCATACCCGAATCTAACTATAGTTTTGTAAGATGGACCGGTGATAACGGCACCATAGAAAAGCCTGGAGACAATATAACTAGCATAGCCATGAAAAGTTCGTACAACATAACGGCCAAATTCGCTACTTCGGATCACTATCTGACGATCAAGTCAACTTCTGGAGGTAGTGTGATAAAACCTGGAGAGGGCACTTTTGGATATCTGTCTGGAGAGTCAGTTGAGATAAGAGCCGCCCCCTCCGAAAACTATCGATTTATCAAGTGGAAAGGTGAGAACGGTACAGTGATGGATCCAGGATCGAAAACGACCACCATAGAGATGACGGGTAATTATTCCATAACTGCCGTGTTCGTAAAGAAATATGACGTGAAAGTAGAGATGCCTTCTGATGGTATAGAAAAGGATACCGGCCCTCATCGATATGCGGTAAATATCAAGAATCAGGGTAGTCTAAGCGAGACTTTTGAGTTGAGCGCCTATTGTGGAAATCCCGATTGGAATGCAAATATAAAAAGTAATGTAACTATCGATGCCGGCTCGTCGAAAGATGTGGTTTTTGAAGTCGATATCCCCGATCGGGCCGGATATGAAGAATCCAGCAAAGTAAGTGTTTCAGCGGTCTCTAAGAGCAAAACCGAGGTGAACGATCAGGACTCTATGAATTTGACTTATAGGCCACAACTGGCCCTACAGTTACATTCACCGGGAGATAAGACGGTTCAAAACTCTTCCACTTACTCCTTCGATTTCGTATTGGAGAATACCGGTGGTATCGAAGATACGTATAAGATCAGTGTATCTTCCTCCAACTCAGATTGGCTCGCCACGTCTCAAGATAGTGTATCCGTCAGAGCGGGCGGTAAAAGAAATGTCACGGTAGATATCACTGTACCGGAAGATGTCACCGATCTTGAAAACTCCACCATCGAACTCACCGCGGTTTCTTCTTTTGACCGTAACGTCAGCAAGTCTGCCTCCATGAAAGTTGTTTACGAAAAACCAGAAAAAGGTTTTATCCATATAGGATCCCCATCAGATAAAACGGTTTTAGAAACGGGAGATCATATCTGGAACTTTGTAATAGAGAACGAAAATAATGAGATGGAAAGTTTCGAGTTGAGTTCATCAAGCGGAGCGGGATGGGATACTCAAATAGGAGACTCGGTGATAGAGCTCGGAGCTGATAGTAGTAAGGAGATCTCCGTAACTGTCACTATACCCGAAACGGCTGAAAGCGGTGCCAACAGCAGCATTAAAGTGACAGCGGTGAGTCGAGATGACAGAACGGTCAGTGATTCGGATTATATGATTTTAACATACGATCCCGATGCGAAGTTGGGAGTAAAAGTTCAAAGTCCGAAAAAGGAAGTCCAATACACTAAAGGTGATCTCTCCTGTAACTTCACGGTCGTGAACACTGGAAATGCCGTTGATACGTATGAATTAATCACCAACTCGACCAAGAGCGGATGGAATGTAAGTTCGCAGGATCAAGTAAGACTTGCTTCGGGAAAAAGTAAGGAAGTCACCGTCAAAATAAAACTCCCCGACAATATCAAGCATGGAAACAGCAGTATGATAGAATTGAAGGCCGTGAGTTCGGCGGACGGATCTATAAGGGACTCTGCAGTGGTCGTGATCAATTACGAGGGACGAAGAGAGATGAGTATAAACGTGAAGGCTCCCGAGGATAGGATCATAGAATCTGGTGGTATTTTCTATCTTGGCTTTACCGTGGAAAATACCGGTGATCTGACCGGTATATTCGATCTGAACGTGTCAAGTGAAAAAGAGTGGGATGTTAGTCTCAATAAATCGAGCCTGGAGTTATCTAGAGATGGTAGCAAAACTGTAGATGTGAGGGTAACAGTACCAGAGACCATCAAAGCTGGTACCAGCGTATATATAAGAATGCGAGCTGTCTGTAGGTCCAACGAGTCGGTGAACGATACCGCCAAAATGGTACTTTCGAAACCTTCTAAAAGGCAAAAGGGAGTCAAAGTCACCTCGCCCGGATCGAAGGTAGTAAAGTCTACTGGTTCATTCATATATGAGTTCACTGTAAAAAATACCGGAGAAGTAGATACCACTTTCGAATTATCCGTTACAGCCGATAAAGATTGGGACGTTTCTTTGGATAGTTCCTCTATCTATATCTCTTCAGGCGAAAGCGTGACTGTAGATGTGGAGATAAAAGTGCCCGGTGATGTGGACGACGGCGGTGATAACCTGATCACTCTGAAGGTGAAAAGCGAGGACGGTTCAGTAAGTGATTCGGCCTCCATGGATATCCAATACAACAAAAGCAAGGATGATGGAGGACTACTGCCCTCGATGGATACTCCCTTGATCGTTGTGATATTACTATCTTTAGCCCTCATATATTGTAAAGGACTTAAAGGCGGTAACGAGGAAAAATGATCGAGTCGCTGGATCTTTCGGCAGTAGAGAAGAGATAAAGAAAACGATATAGATGATATTCCGACATTATTGACCACAGTGGAAGTGATCATAAGAGTACTTCGGAATCGACACTACGCCGTAGAAAAAATACCAATACTCTCGATCGACCCATTGTTTTAATTTTTTTACATCAGGTTTCACATTTTTTATATTAAATCAAATAGGAATATATTTTACACTTGAAACGTAGAATAGAAATTAATTTCACAGATATCCCAAATTTTTTTATATCAAACAACCATCCTAGCTATATAATCAGTAGTCCAAAAGGAGCTGAAACTTATATGTCAGTTAAAATTGAGGAAAAATTTTGCAAAGGATGCGATATTTGCGTGTATTTTTGCCCGAAAGAAGTATTGGAACTTTCAGAAGAACGCAATGAAAAAGGATACAACGTTGCTGAGGTCGTAAAGCCGGAAGAATGTATCCAGTGTGGTCTATGTGAAGAGAATTGTCCGGATCTAGCTATATCGGTAACAAACGATGATTAGTTATATTTAAGTATAAAGTTTACCAATATAAAATAAAAATCTAAAGTGATATAAATGCTGGAAAAGTATATAAAAAGCAAAAGAAAAAGATTCATCACCAAACGGGTCATGAAAGCGATCCCTATAATAGTTCTAGCGACCTTGATCGCCTTCATGATGTTGAGAGTGGGAGGTGTAGATCCAGCGGATAGACATTTCGGTAGAGGGGTCTCGCAGGAACAAGTCCAAGAATTTAAGGAAAAGTATGGGTTGGACGAACCTCTTCATATGCAGTATATCCACTGGTTAGAGGGTCTCTTTCAGGGCGACTTAGGAAGATCGATAAGGTATGATACCCCCGTTTCCCAGTTGATAGCACAACGGATAGGAATCAGTTTCCAATTGATGGGACTCGCTATACTGATTTCTATCGTTCTTGGTATATCGTCGGGCGTGATAGGAGCACTTTATCACAATAGCTTTGTCGATTATCTTATAACCATCCAAGCTTTGGTCTGGCGTTCTACTCCCGACTTTTTCTTGGGACTCATATTGTTATTAGTTTTTGGTCTTAAACTTGGATTTTTCCCAGTCGGAGGTTATGACGGTATTAACTATCTTATTTTACCGGCGACAGCCATGGGCTTAAGGATGCAGGCTATAATCGCCAGATTGACTAGATCCAGCATGCTCAGCGTGCTAAATAAAGACTATATAAAGACGGCTAAGACTAAAGGATTGAAGCGGACGGTCGTGGTCGCTAAGCACGGTCTGAGGAACGCGTTGATACCCGTGGTAACGGTAATAGCTATGAGACTTCCCTGGATGTTCGGTGGGGCTATGGTTACAGAACAGGTGTTTAACATACCCGGGATGGGCCGTCTCATACTGATGGGTGCACTTTCTAGAGATTTCATATTAGTGCAGAGTTCTGTTTTATTGATAACGGTTTTAGCCGTGATCGCTAATCTGTTAGCGGATGTATCTTACACTTTTGTGGATCCAAGAATAGATATCTCTACTTCTGAAGAGGAGGAGATGTGAAAAGCATGGATAAAGACGACGATGAGTCATATTTTGGAACCGAAGAGAAGACGGTGATAAAGGAGATAGAAGATCTGAAGGAGAAGGAAACTAGCCAGTTAGAGATGGTCTGGATGAGATTTAAGAGAAACAAATTGGCATTGGTGGGAACCGGGATAATAATAGCATTGATATTCACTGCTATATTTGCCCCTTTCTTAGCACCTTACGACCCCTATGAGGTCGATGTTTATGAGACTAGAACAGACCCTTCTTTGGAACACCCTCTGGGGACTGACGAAAATGGTAGAGACACTTTGTCTAGATTGATTTTTGGATCGCGAATAGCTCTTTTCATAGGATTGTTGATAGTAGCTATCTCAGGGACTATCGGTGTAGTCTTAGGATTGTTAGCCGGCACCTTCGGAGGATGGGTTGACGAGATTATAATGAGATTGGTAGATACGTTCATGGCCTTCCCGGTCTTGGTTTTCGCCGTGGGTATCTCCGTATCACTAGGTATGGGATTATATCCAGTTGTTCTAGCGGTAGGTTTTATCGTTTGGACTAGATTCGCTAGGGTTACGAGAGGCGAAGTACTGTCGATCAAACAAGAACAATACATCGAAGGAGCTAAAGCCATCGGGGAAAAGAAGATTAACATAATTTTAAGATACTTTTTCCCTAATGTATTACCCTCTATAGTCGTTGTTGCTACTCTTCAAATACCCTCTGCGTTGTTATACTCGGCTACATTAAGTTTCCTGGGTATTGGAGCACAGCCACCAACGGCCAGTTGGGGACGGATGGTTAGACAAGGAGCAAAATTTATGCAATTTTATCCGTATATGGCTATCTTTTCAGGATTAGCGATCGTGATAACGGTCTTGGGATTCAATTTCATGGGAGATGGTTTACGAGATGCTCTCGACCCAGTAAGAGGTGGAAGTTGATATGACTAAAAAAATAGAGCGGCGAGAAAAATTACTAGAGATAAAGGATCTGACATTAGATTTTCTAACTGAAGAGGGCACGGTCAAAGCTCTAGACCATGTGAGTTTTAGCGTAAAAAAGGGCGAGATCCACGGATTGATAGGAGAAACAGGATGCGGTAAATCGGTGACCAGTTTAGCCACCTTGGGACTCTTAGATGATAACGCTAGGATCCGAGACGGACAGATAATCTATCAAGGAAATGATCTCTTGAATATAGACGAGGAGGATCTAAGAGCTCGAATCAGAGGAAATGAGATCAGTATGATCTATCAAAATCCATCGGCTTCGTTAAATCCAGTTTATACTGCAGGAGAACAGGTGAAAGAATCTATCGTTCTTTATCAAAAGGAGAATAGAAAAAAGCCGGAGAAGATAGTTTTAGACGAACTAGAAAGGGTCAAACTTCCCGATCCGGAGGATGTTTATGAAAAATATCCCCACGAATTGAGCGGCGGGATGAAACAGAGAGTCATGATCGCGATGATGCTCGCCTGTAATTCTAATCTTTTGATCGCCGATGAACCGACTACAGCTCTAGATGTTTCTATACAGGCCCAGTTCCTCAAAGTACTAGAAGAATTGAAAGAACAGGAAGACCTTTCTATACTGTATATCACCCACGATATGGCGGTCATCTCGGAGATTTGTGACGTCGTTACTGTCATGTACGGGGGACAGATAGTCGAAACTGCAGATGTTTTAGACCTTTTCGATGAACCGAAACATCCCTATACGATAGGCTTGATAAAATCCGTTCCCGGGAAAAAGGAGAGTTTAGATGAATTCGAAACTATCCCCGGCACGGTGCCTAGATTGATAGATCCTCCATCCGGATGTAGATTCCATCCGAGATGTGAATATTCCGGAGATGTTTGTGAGAAGGAAAAACCGGAGCTCGAAGAGATCGGTCCCGGCCATCATGTAGCTTGTCATTTCTGGGAGGATGTAGAATGAATATAGTAGAAACAGAAAATCTCAAGAAATTTTTTGATTCTAAGGAAGGTACGGTTAAGGCCGTTAACGGTGTGGATATAACCGTCAAGAAAGGGGAGACCTTAGGAGTAGTAGGCGAAAGTGGATGCGGAAAAACGACGCTCGGCCGAACTATCTTGAAGCTCATAAAACCCACCTCCGGAAAGATATTCTTTAACGACAGAGATATCACCGATCTGAAAGGAGAAGATATGAGGGAATTGAGGAAACAGATGAATATCGTTTTTCAGGATCCCGAGAGTTCTTTAAATCCTCAGATGACGGTGTACGATCAGCTAAACAGACCTCTCAAGATACACGATCTAGTAGAGTCGGAAGAAGAGAAACTCAAGAGGATGGTTGACATATTGAACACGATGGGATTGAAAGCCGAACATCTCATCAGATATCCTCACGAATTGAGCGGCGGTCAAAAACAGAGAGTATGTATAGCTCGAGCTCTCTGTGTAGAGCCGGACTTTTTGGTGTTAGACGAACCGACCTCGGCTTTAGACGTCTCCGTACAGTCGAAGATCCTCAAACTTTTGGATAGGGCGAAAGAGAAATTCAACGTTTCTTATATGTTCATCTCACACAATATAAATCTCGTTAGAGCGATCAGCGATAGGATAGGCGTTATGTATCTAGGGAAACTCGTAGAGATAGGGAAAACCGATGAGATATTTGCTGAACCTAAGCATCCTTACACCAAAGGGTTATTTAGGTCCGTTCCTAAGCCTGACCCTCGGGATAAAGTCCAAGCACCATTGACCGGTGATGTACCCAGCCCTGTCGATCCGCCGAAGGGCTGTGCATTCGCTCCTAGATGTAGTCGAAGCAGTAAGAGATGTGAAAATGAAGATCCAGACCTTATCGAAGCTTATGGAAGAAAAATAGCCTGTCATAAATATAGCTAGGAGAGATATCAGGAAGTTTTTAGTCAGATTTTACTAGAGGTTCTTGCCTGAAATACAAGCTATCTAGAAAACTTCTACCTTTATATATTTTTAATATAGCCAAATTCTCATGATGGTTGTGATAGCTTAGAATTCTGTCGTTCCGGTGAAATTGAAGTCTGATATGCTCAAAGCTGGAACAGTAAAATACGCTAGATAAGTTTCTGTAGAGAACAATCTTCTCTCACCGCCTATACTTTTTATGTTATCAAAAGCTTCTACAAGGTTCTGGGTAAATCTCAAGTTCTTGACCGGATGTTTGATCTCACCGTTTTCGATAAGCCAAGTACCGTCTCTAGTCAGTCCGGTCAATATCCCTTTACCTGAGTGAACGGGTATGCAGTAATTGAATCTGGTAACGAGGATACCTCTTTGAGTTTCTTCGATCATTTCCTTTAAGGATGATTTGCCCGTATCCATCAACAGATTCATCGCTAGAGGACTCTCGGAATCCGGCAGTGGAAGAGCATGACCGGTAGAGTACTTTTCCTTTTCATTCGAGGCGGTATAAGAATCGTAAACGACTTCATTAGCCACGCCGTTTTTTATTATATCTACTCTCTCTTTAGGGGCTCCTTCGTAATCGAATGAGTGCCCTATGGTATCAGTGGCGAACACATCGTCATAAATATTCACTCTCTCATCCATTATCCGATCTCCGAACTTTCCGTTCAAGAAACTTCTCTCCTCCTGTACTTTTTTCCCGCTGAAACCCATCATATCCATTTTTTCCAGCAGACTCTTAACCGCTAACGGTTCTAAAACGACGTCATACGCCCCTGGTTGGACCTTTTGTGGATCTAGATTATCTAGACCCTTTTTTATAGCTCTTCTGCCGACTTTTCTGTGGTCTATATCTTCGATATCGTCGGAACAACTTTCACTCCACCCGAAGCCTCTATCGTTTTTCCAGTCGACGATCGCAGTGGTGGTAAGATTAGACGAGGTAAATTCTGAGGATCGTTCAACTCCGTTAGAGTTGGCCACAAAGAGCCTTTGAGTTTCCGTTCTTAAAGCTCCGAAGACCCTATCGACCTCGTTATCGGCGGCGATCTCCGTTATCTCTTTCACTTTGTCAGCTCTTTCCTCCGGTGTTGTATCTTCTGTTTTTTTCACGTAGTTTTCAGTCTTTTCATCATTTTCTTCAGGACCTGGAAGTCTGATAGGTTCTGTACCGCCGTTTTGGATCTTAGCCAATGCCTCGGCTCTTTTCAGACAGTCTTTTACTGATTCCTCTTCTAAAGAATTCGTGGATGAATAACCGACTTTATTACCTATCACTGCTCTTATGGATACCCCTGTCTTTTTTTTGGATAAATTTTGATGGATGCGTGAGTTCGCATATCTGGTGAGAGCGTTATCGCTCTGTATTACCCTTATTTCAACTTCGTCAGCTTTCGATTCTTCTATGATTTTGTTCGATAAGTCCACGAAATTTCGTCGGAATCCTACCATTTTCCCACCCCTACTCTTATATTTTTAAAACGAGAAGGTGCACAGCCGTGTCCGACTTTCATGGTTTGATGAGGTTCGCCTTTTCCGCACTGCGAATCTCCATGCAGCCTCCATTCGTCTTCCCCGGCGATAGCGTCACAATTCCTCCAGAAGTCATAAGAGATGCCCGTGTATGTTGGATTTTTGAGAAGTTTTGTTATCTCTCCATCTTCGACTAAGTATCCCAATTCACTTCCAAATTGGAAGTTGAGTCTTTTATCATCTATACTGTAGCTTTTGGGACCGTCTAAAACGATCCCTTTATCGGTCTCTTCGATGATCTCGTCCTTCGACCAATCTCCCGGCTTTAGATTTATATTACTCATCCTTACGAGCGGAAGATTTTCCCAACCGTCTGCTCTCATATTACCGCTGATCTCGATGTCCATCTGAGACGCGCCTTCTCTTGAAGCCTGGTAACCCAAGAAAACGCCGTCCTTAACCAGATCTACCTTTTTGGCCTCCACCCCCTCGTCGTCGTATCCGTAAGTTCCAAGCCCTCCTTCCGTAGTGGCGTCAGAGACGATATTGACTATATCCGAACCGTATTTGAAATCGTCGAGTTTGTCTGGGGTAAGGAAACTCGTCCCGGCATAACTCGCCTCAGTTCCGAGGACTCTATCTAACTCAGTGGGATGACCGCAGCTCTCGTGTATCTGCAGTGCGAGCTGATTCGTATTCAAAATTATATCCATATTTCCCTGAGGACACTGATCGGCCTCTAATAGCTCTATCCCCTCTTCAGCGATTTTTTCAGCTTTTCCTAGAAGATCCAACCGCTCGAAGTATTCATAACCTTCTGAGTGAAAATCCGGGCCGTACGGATAACTTCTTCTCTGCGAGTTTCCTCTTTTCGAGGTGTTCACGCTTATACCCCCTCCCGAATAGATCAGATTTTGTTCTATACTCGCACCCTCGGTGCTTGCAAAACCCTTCAAAATATCCCATGCGGTAAAACTGCTTTTCCTGACTTTGACTTCTTCACCTATATCCATCCTCTCGTCCACGTCCATCAGATATTCTAACTTCTCCTCAGGTCCGACATCGAAAGGATGGATTTCATGCGCTGTGGTATACTCGTCTCTATGGATCTCTATATCTTTTAATTCTATCTTATCTGAGACTTTCGCAGAAGCTCTAGCTACTTTTCTCGCGCGTTCTATCGTTTCTTTTATACCTTCTTTTGTAAGCTCATCGGATGAAGCAAAACCCCAACCCCCTTCAATAACCCTTATCCCATAACCTTTGCTTTCACTATTTTTTATCGCCTGGACTTCCCCGTTCTTTACTTTAATGAATTCATTATCTATTTCCGATAATCGGACATCTCCGTATTCAACATCGCTTTTCTCTAATTCCTCCACACAAAAATCTATCAGATCCCACATGAGTAAGCACGAAAAGTTATGACCATAATAGATATAAAAATTTTAGCTTCGTTTTTAAAATTTTATTTAAAAATAAAAAGACACCGCCGATCGTCATGCCTGTTTTTGATTGACTTATCAGATCCCCCTCTTAGATTTCTCGTTCTACTAGAGATTTCTTGACAGCCTTTTCTGAGATCACGTCGAGAGGGGTCAAAAGGGAACCGTTCTCTAAATCCGAATCTTTCAGGACCAATCTGATCTCTGTGCATCCCGCTATTATTTTTTCCGCTCCTTTCTGGATCAAATTCTCAGCGACTTTCATAAGCTCTTCGGTAAGTCTATCATCTCTATGTCCCGCTTTCACTCCTTCATCTCCGTAGATCACTTCCATGAATAGTTCTTGATGTATTTCATCGGGAGTTATTATATCTATCTCATCTCCCGCGTAATTCTGATATATCCCTGTTTCGATAGTTCCAGAAGTCGCCATAAGACCGACCTTTTGACCGGGATCTATCCTTTCCATGGTGGCTTTGATCATATTTAAGATAGGTATTTCGATCGCTTCTTGGATCTCGTCTATATAATAGTGGGCTGTATTACATGTTATTATCAAAAAATCAGCTCCGGCCTCCTCGATTTTTTTAGCAGAGGACCTCATAAGGGGAACGGGGTTTTCTCCACCGTGTAAAATCGATTCCGTTCGATCTGGGATCTGAGGTTTATTGTTGATAAAGATCGGCGGATGATTTTGATCTTTGTCTGCTGGAGTTATTTCGACTATACTTTTGAAACATTCGACCGTTGCCATCGGGCCCATGCCGCCCAAGATCCCTATCGTCTTAAAATCATTTTTTTCATTCATCTATTATCTCTCCTATCGTAACGTTTCATGGCTTGACTTCAATACAAATTTTAAAGAAGGGATATATTTAATATCTTAGTTGAATTACTAACAAAGTTAAAACAAAAAATATTTATATTTATTAAACCCTAAATAATACTGTACTTCCTTAAAATAGAAGTGTACTCTGACGCCGAGATAGAGAATTGAAGATATGATTTAGAAAAAGGAGAGGAAAATGTCTGATTTTGATATCAAAGAACTAGTAGGAAATTTAGTGAAAATAGATCTGACCGATAGAAAAATATGCACTGAGAAGATAGATGAGTCTGTGTATAGAAAATTTTTAGGGGGGAGAGGCCTTGATCAACTTCTTCTTTTCAGGGAATTAGACAAAAACACCTCACCATTATGCCCAAAAAATGTGATTTTGTTCGGTTCGGGTCTGTTTGTCGGGACGGGATTTCCGGGTTCCGTTAGACTGAGTATAGACACTAAAAATTATTTTTCTAGCGGTGTAGGATCGGCTAATGTTGGAGGGGATTTCAGTAGAGAACTCAAATTAGCCGGTATCAGTACTTTGCTAGTTAGTGGTAAAGCAGATGAACCTGTGTATATTTCTATAGACGATGGCGATATAGATATAAACGCGGCTGATGATATTTGGGGAAGAACGGTTTCTGAGAGCACGGATATGATTAAAAATAGAGAGAGCTCTGGAAGCGTGCTTTGCATAGGAAAGGCTGGAGAGAATTTGGTGCGAGGAGCGAGTGTGATGGTGGATAGGGCTAGAGCGGCAGCTAAATGCGGTATCGGCTCAGTGATGGGCTCTAAAAATTTAAAGGGTATAATCGCGAGCGGTTCTAAAGAGATGAAAGTTAGCGATGAGCAAAAGTTTGATAAGATAATTGATGAGACTTGGGATAAAGTCAATAGGTCTACTTCGACCGGATTTCTAAACAAACACGGAACCCTGTCGGTTAAATCAAAGAATGAAATCGGGGGAGTGCCACTTCATCATTACCAAGATGGATTTATGAAAGAAGAGGACCTGAAGAAGATAGATAAGCACAGTTTTAAAGGATATGAAAGTAGACGTTTCAGTGTAAAGGATTGCCCCATCGACTGTAGAGCAGAGTACAAAATAGAATCCGGCAAATATGAAGGAACAAAAGGGGAAGCGATGGAAGCAAATACGATCCAAAATTTTGGATTCAAATTAGGTATTACTGAACCAGAACCGATAATAAAAGCTCATATCCTCTGTAACGAATATGGTATGGACATGGATACGGTGGCAGAATCCTTAGCTTGGGCCTTTGAATGTTATGAGAAAGGGATAATAGATGGAAGCGATTATAATGGATTAGAATTAGAATGGGGCGATCATGAAGCTATGATAGAATTAATTCACGACATCGCTGACAGAGAGGGTCTAGGAGATCTTCTTGCGGAGGGCGTTGATAGAGCCTCTGAAGAACTTGGGAGTGAGTCTCAGAGATTGGCTGTGAGTATGAAAGGTCAAGACTTGTATGAAACGATCCGTATGCCAAAGGGATACGGGCTTGGTGCAGCTCTATCTACAAGAGGAGGAGGTCATTGCAGCGGATCCCCCTTAACGGAATTTTCTAATGGTGGGATGGGAAAAAAAGAAGCTAAAGAAACGTACGGAGTAGAAACCGCCGATATACCCCATGTTTATGAAGGAAAAGCCGAGTTGGTGGCCGATCATGAAAGATTTCATGCCGTTCTAAATAGCGTTGGTATGTGTTTCTTTTCCACCACCGTCAACAGCGGTGATCTGTTGGGTTGGGGTGATATTTCTAAGATGATCTCGGCCTTGACCGGTTGGGAGATGGATGAGGAGGAATTGATGGGGGTCGGAGAAAGGATACATAATCTAGAAAGATACATCAACTATGTACATGCGGGTTTCGATAGAAAGAATGACTATCCACCTGATAGATTTTTCGAGGAAAGCATCTCCTCAGGGCCCTATAGTGGTGAAAGATTGGATAAAGAAAAATTCGATGAGATGCTTTCGGAAAATTATGAAAAACATGGATGGAGCAAGGACGGTATACCACGAAGAAAAAGACTGATCGAGTTGGAGTTGGATAGATTTATCGATCTTGAAGAATGATTAGTATTGAAATTTTTCTAATATATAAACCTATTCCAAAACAACCTCGGTTTCGATCTCTGACTCATCTTTATCTATAGTCACTTCGATATGACCTTTCTCGAGATCATCAACACAGTAAGCCTCGACGAACTCTTCAAGTTTCAGAGATTGATCCTTCAGAGGAGGGAATAAACAGCTTTTGAGGGCAGGATAAGCTCCATGAGGCATGCCATCTGATCCAAAGAAGATATCTTCACCGGGTTCAAAACCTACGTCGTCGATCAACATCCTGAATGGATTATTATTTTTTAAATAATGCTTTGAGAGTCTATCTCGATAGTAGGCTGAATCAAAACTGAAGGTAGGCTGCATACAGAGATTTATATCTAATCCTTTAGCTTTTCGCGCGTACTTTTCATCTATAAATTGGCAGTGTTCCATCCTTATGTATGGAAGATCATATACTTCATTTTCAATCTCTTCCAATTCGTCTAAAACCTCTTCGGAAGCTTTATCTCCTATCGCATGGATAGAGACGGGCTTGTCTTCTTCTATTATCTCCATAAGTTTTTGTCTCAATTCATCTCCTTTATAAAGTAAAACCCCCTCGCTCCCGTCTTTGTAACCGTTCTTCATGGCGGCTGTTTTTGTTCCTATCGCCCCGTCGGTAAAGAATTTTATACCATCTACGTATCTTTTTCCCGATCTACTTAAGTCCCGATAGGTGTCCAATTCGGTCCAGATCTCGGTATTCTCTTCGATATCTGATTTTTTTAATATATTCAACGTGTGTTCATCAGGTAAAAGCATATCCGCGGCATATGCGACTCCTTTTTCAAGCAGATCATCATAAAGTGAATCCACGTTTTGAACATCCAATGACTTGAGCTCTACTAATGTTTTCATCACATATGAGAAATTCTTTTCGACCCATCTTTTGTTCTCTAAATTTTCTATCAATTTGGGATATTCGTCTTTGAGGAGTTTTTCTGCGGGTTGATTGACCCTGATATCGTGTAATGATAGGTCGCATAGGATAAGAGGCTGTAATCTGTTCAGTTCCCTGTCTTCAAAATCATAATAACCGCTGTTCCATCCAAGGACGATCGATATCTCATCTTCCCGATCCATTATTTTAGATATAGCCTCGGATTTTGATCTGATATTTTGGATATCCAGACAATCGATCAAGGCTGAGTAGATAGATACATGGTTATGTTTATCTTTCAACAGAGGTATTTTTTCCTTTTTCATGCTGCTCACAGTTAAATATTATTTAGAATAACAGCTTCTCGTCCTCGAGAAGATCAGTATAATTTTCTCTTCTCCTGATCACCTTCGATCCCTTATCGGTCAAAAGAATAACCGCTGGGTAGGGATGCGAATTGTATCTGTTCCTGATCGCCATGGTATAGCCCCCGCAGTCCAACATGCCGATTATGTCTCCTTCTTCGAGGCGCGGCATCTTTCTATCTTTCCCCAACACATCTCCGGAATAACAAAGAGGTCCGCCGATGTCGAATATTTCTTCTTTAGGTTCATCCATTTTGTTGCAGCAGACTGTCTGGTAAGTATACCATCCTTGGGTCGCTCTCAAGTTTATGTTAGCTCCACCATCTACACAGGCCCATTTTTTGCTGCTTTCCCTTCTTTTAACCGTGCCCACTTCGAGCAAAAGCAAAGCCGCATCGCCGACTATGCTTCCGCCAGGCTCCAACAGCAATCGAGGAGTGTTCAAATCATGTTCTTCGATCTTAGTTTTAAAAGTCTCTCCGATCGCCCGTGCGTATTTCTCTATAGGAGTTGTTTCCTCGTGATGAAATGGTATCGGAAAACCTCCGCCCATATCCACGACCTCTAGTTCGATATCCTCTTTTTTGAGTTTATGGACAAAATCCATGACTCTCTCCGTAGCTGAAGCGTATGGTTCTTCATCTTCTACGTGAGAACCTATATGAGTGTGGATGCCACAAATATCGATATGATCCATGCTTTTTGCTTTTCTGTAGGCTTCGAGGGCGTTATCCATGGAGATACCGAATTTGCTTTCTTCCATCGCGGTCTCCCAAACGTCCAAAGTTCCGGCTTGGACCGTCGGGTTGACTCTGAATCCGATCCTCGCTTCTTGATCTAATTTTTCAGCTTCTTCATGTACCACTTTTAGTTCATGGAATGAATCTACATTTATCAATACGCCCATTTTGATCGCTAGCCGTATACCTTTTTTATTCTTATTACACCCGTTAAATACTATTTTTTTTCCTTCGAAACCAGCAGTCCTTACCAAAAACAATTCTCCGGTCGAGATAACTTCGGCCATACAGCCCTCGCTTTTTAGAGTTCTGAGCACGTTTATATTTGGATTAGCTTTGCAAGCGTAAGATATTTCGGTATTTGTGTATTGATCATTAAAAGAATCATATATCTTCCTGTAATTTTCCCTGATCCTGTTTTCGCTTACAACATAAAGAGGTGTTCCGTACTTTTCAGCCAAGTCTACGGTATCGGATCCGTCGAATTCCAAGTTTCCCTCTTCGTTGGCCTCTAAAAAATTTTCTTCACTTTGGAATTCATTCAAATTTGTTTTGTTTATCTCTTTATCGCTCATGACTTTCACCGAGTTGATATATAATAAGAAAAAACGGTTTTTATTCCCTCAAAAGCTCGAGAGTACTGCATCTAGGTCCTCCTCCACCTTTGATCAACTCTTCGAGTTCTACTTCGATGACCTCAACCCCCTTCTCTTCCAGTAGGTTCTTGGTTTTCTTATTACCTTCCACCGCTAGCGTTTTTCTGGGACCGATGGGGAGGAAATTGATCCCGAGATGTGATCTTTCATCACCGGGTATCTCTATCAGGTCGAAACCTTTGTCCGCTAAATATTCGAGGAATCTATATGAAAGCCCTTCTGGATATACCGCGGCTAGATCCTCGTCGAGAATACTTAGAAGTCCGTCTATATGTCCGTAACCGTTATTCTTTCTAAAATGAGAAGGCACGGAAACATCTAAGACCTCGACCCCCTGCATCTCGAGTACGTATCTGATCTGCCTGATGCCTTCTAAATTTGTTTTTATAGACTCGCCGACCACCGCTGTTTCCTCATCGATCCACATGAAATTTCCGCCTTCAAATGTTCCGGAACCGTGGACCATATATATGATGGGTATATCTATATCTAAAAGACGTTTCATAACCGGCTTTTCTTCTCCTTTTCTTTCATTCAGCGCCATCCTTCCTACGACGGCTCCGGCAGGAGTGATTATACAGGTATCTCTCATGAAATATTGGTAAGGTCTTTCTGGATAAGCTTCCTCTAAAAGATCTACTTCGACTCCTTCATTTTCGAGTGTATTTTTTAATCTTTCAAAATCCTCCAATAATCTGTCTTTATTGACGCTGCCGGACCAACGCCAATCTTTTTCATGTCCAGCAACTACGTCTACTTCTTCTCCGGGCCTATGTAACATAACCTTTTTCAATTCGCTGTAATTGGAGGAAACTCCAAAATTATCTCCACCCCAAAATTTTTTTGCTTCTCTGTTTCTGAAATATTCATATGTAGGGTGCTCCATTTCCGACATTTCATTTAGATTTTCGGACATATTTTTACCTCTTCAACAATCGTAATCGGGAGATGGATATATATTTTACCCTAAGATACTAGTCAAGATAGTTTTATAAAAATAATAAAAAAGGCATCCAAATAATTTCACTTTTTAAGCCATAGATTGCCAAAAAATTGAGAAATAGATAAAAAATATTTTGTATATATTTATTTATAGCTCTTGAATTTTTTTCTTTGGAGAATATTTTTTACATTTGGATTTATTCTTAACACTTAGTAAATTCTTTAACCAGTAATTATTCAGTATCCAGAACCTTATATAGGAGAGGAGGTAAAATTATGGTGGGCAAAGTAAAATCATAAAATTTTTAATCGTAAAGGCTCAAATGATTAAGTTTTTAGTCAAAACTGCCCAAAAACTATTAATAATAATATCTCCCATTACAATTCCGTGATAATTGATGAAAGAAAAGATTGGTAGTAAAAACTCAAGAGTGAACCGAGTGCTTTCTGTTCTACTTGTTGGACTTCTCATCTTCGGTGCTCTATCGATCACCGGATGTATGGACCAAGAGAAGGAAGGAAGTGGAAAGACATTCACCATAGGGTATGTTGGTGAACCGAAAGATTTCCATCCGATACGATATACGGCTGGACAAGAAACGGGTCAGTTTTTACAACAGATATTCGATCCACTTCTAGTTACCTACTTCGAAGGCGAACCCAGTGCGCAAGGCCATGCTGTAGCAAAGAGTTACCAAGTGAAGAACGACGGTATGCTCTATGAATTCCAGATAGAACAGGGAATAAAATTCCACAATGGAGAGGAGCTGAACGCCGAAGATGTAGCATTCACGATAGATACCATGAGGATGGGCAAAGACAACCAAGACTACTTCAATAAATACGATGTAGATAAAAATCCTAATTCGGTCAGATCTTCTGAATTCGATTCCGTTGATAAAGTAGAAGCTACTGGAGAATATACCCTCCAGATCCACATGAAAGAGTTGTCTGTAGAATTCCTGGTTTCCGACGGTTTTCAGAACATAAGGGTCGTACCCAAAGATTACATCGAAGAGAACGGCTGGGATAAGTTCGGAGAAGAACTTATCGGTACTGGACCTTTCAAGTTCGACCATTATACCAAAGGTGACGAGATCGTAATGAAGAGATTCAAAGACGCACATGTCGAGATGAAAAACGATATCCAAAAAGTGGTCGTTTCATTCTACGGCGACGAATCCTCCGCGATAACCGCTTTAAGGGCTGACAAAGTCGACTTCGTACCCGGTATTTCGACACGAAATTACCAGGATCTGAAAACTGTAGATGGAGTCACTTCCGACGCCTACAAATTAGGCGGCACGATGTATGTAGCATTTAATCATAGAAATGGTCCTACCACTAATGTAAAAGTTAGAAAAGCGATAGCATATGCAATAGATGTAAACGCTCTCATCGAAGGTGTTGCTGGCTCGGATTTACTGAGAAATGAAAGAGCGTTAGTGCCTGAGATACATACTGCTTATGCTCCGGATCTGAAAGAATATAAGCAGGACAAGGAAAAGGCAAGGACTTTACTAGAAGAGGCAGGTTATTCTGATGGATTGACTTTAGATTTCTATGCATGGCAGGGTTCCACTTCGCCGATGCCTATCATCCAGCAGCAGCTGAGCGATGTAGGGATAGAAACCGATATAACAACCCTTGAATGGGGCGGTTTCATGAACGCTATGAAGTCCGCGGAGCCCGATATAATGTACACGGGTTGGCCCGGCGCCGCCAGCGCTAAGTATATGATGGGATGGCTCATCCAAGGTCATTACGATGCAAAGTGGTCTCTCTATTACAACAGTACGGCTTACACTGAAAAGATGCAGCAGGCATATCAAACTAGAGATATCGAACAGAGGATGGAACTCTACAGAGAGGCACAACATATCATAAACGATGAAGATATGGGTCTGTTCAATCTATGGCAAGAAAGTGATCCGGTCGCTTACAGGAGTGAGATAAACATACCCGACAAATGCATGGTGTCTTACAACGATGGTCCTCTGACTCACATCAATCTGTTTGAATACGAATAGTCTAAGTAGATCCAAAAAATAAAAATCTCTTTAAAACCTTTTTCTTTTTACTTTCTCTTCTCAATTGAAAAATTACAGTGAGGACCCCTCTAAGATAAAAATTTAGATAGGTCCCTGATATCTTCTACATTTTCCAAGTTTTCACTCAGCTTCAATACTTCTTCTACGTTTTTCTCTGATAACTGCTTGGAAGCTAAACCCTCGAATTTTTCCTTGATATACTCGTGGGAGATCGAGGGTTTGTCTTCCTCAAAATATGTGTAGATATTGTCTTCAGTTTTGATCTGCAATCTCGTTCCGGTTTTTGATGGAAACTGATCTTCGATCTCTTCATCAATATAAACTTCACATTTTTTTCCAAGCTCTTTCACCTGCGGATCGCAATAGCTTTCGAAGAATTCTTCTAAAAGCATGTCGCCCTCTACGAGAGCTATACCGACAGCGACAGCCGGATGATTTTGTGCGTGAAGAGGCGTTTCCGCCACTTTCATCTGGTTCTCGGCTGTCACATGGTTTAGTCCGATCCTTATCTTCTCTATATCTTCTGATTCTATATCGTGTTCTTTTTTTGCCTTGAGAGCAAGACGTATCGGTCCGCTCAATTCGTGACAACACGCGTATGGTTTAAATATAGCATCCATTATACTGTATTGTTCTCCTAGTTCTTCGGTCAGACAAGAGATATCATATTCATCAGCATGAGTTTCTAGCAGTCCGTATTTTCCTTCGAAAATGGTATTGGGCCCAGTGAATCCTTTTTTTGCTAGAAGGGCGGACAAAACACCATTCATCGCCGCCTTGCCGGGATGTAACCTTTTACTCATATCTCCTGCGGTCAACCACTCTTCGAGACCCGCTGCCTGCGTCCCGGCTAGGCCGAAAGCGTTCATAAGTTCTTCCTCATTCAATCCCATTATTTTACCAGCAGCGGTAGCGGCACCCATAGTCCCGATCACGGCTGTCGCGTGAAACCCTCTATTCCTGAGATCGGGGAAGAGAGAATCATCCAAACGACCGTTTATTTCATAACCGGCGAGGATTGAGATGATCAATTCTTTCCCACTTGCTTTTTCTCTTTCCGCCGCTGCAAGAGCCGCTGGAATGATGCAGGATCCAGGATGGGCCCACCCTTCGGAACCGGAGTCGTCCATATCTATCCCGTGAGCCATAGTTCCGTTGGCTAAAGCGGCCATCAATGTGGGATATTTTCCTTCTAAACCCATTATCTTTGACTGAGAAGCTCCACTGAATTCTTTCACTAATTCCATCACCATCTCTGACCAGGTCCGATCATGGGCAGCCAAAGCAACTCCAACTGTGTCTAAAAAATGCATCTTAGTTTTTTCGATCACTTCATCATCGACATCTTCATATTTTAAATCCCTGACAAATTCTGCGAGTTCGCGAGAATATTCATCCATGATGATTTCTCCGAGGCATGGTACCAATGAGGCATTATATATTTTTTATCCATATTTAGTAAATCTATTAAAATAACAAGATTAAGAAAAATATTTAATTTTTAAATTGTAAAAAATTGGAAAATTTAAGGGTGTTTTACTAATTTTTTTATTTTATTTAGGGAGCACCCCCCTATTAAAAAAATAGAAAGATCTAAAATTTTTTAGATCTGAAAACATGTTGTCAGCCCAAAGCGAGTTCTCCCTCTTTTTGGACGATCTTGCCGTCGATCTCGATCGTAGCGTCCCTCAACACTAGATCGATATGGCTTTTTGCCTCTATGTCTCCTTCGAAGGAGGTATTATCTCCAATACCTATATGGCAAGTGCCGGCGACACCTTCATCTTCTAACATGCTTCCACAGATATCTGAACTTGGATTCAGTCCTATCCCCAACTCCGCGATGTTGTATATGTCGGGATCGTCCATCCCTTTCAAAAGATCAGCTAGGGCTTTGGCTTGTGGATTCTCATCTTTGTCCTGTATATCGACTATTTTTCCTTCTTCAATATCTATTTTTATCGGTCGTTTTATAACACCGAGAGAGGGATGAGGTATACTCCCGTCCACTACGATTTTTCCTTCGGTGGTTCCTTCTAAAGGACCGACGTTGGCTTCGATATTTGGTGTAGAACATATGCTGCCCGGATCAAGTGAGACTCCGGGCTCTGAAAAACCAGGCCGTCCTTCTATATTCATGCTTAGATCGGTCCCTTTTCCGGTCTTAACCTTAGCTATATTTCCTTTCTCAAAGATGTCCGCTATCTGTTCAACTGTGCTTTTGATGTCTATGAAATCCGCTTCTATCCCGCCTTCTTCGAGCATAGATTCGTCGAAATCTCCCATGCTCACGACTCTAGCTCCGTTATCTCTAGCTTTTTCTGTTGCCTCTGCATGTGTCATCGAAAAACTTAGAGGCATTATGATCACGTCGGATTCCACCATCGTAGGTACCAACCTAGCCGGGGGTTCTTCTCCATGCATCTCTCTTGGATTTATCACCGCTAAAATAACTTCGTCTGTGATCTCGTAAGCGGCAGTCGCCACTAATTCTCCGACCTGTTTAGTTTCGAAATCGGTGAGAACGAGGACTTTTTCATCCGGTCGGGTGTTCAGGCACTCTTTTACGATCTTTCGAGCACCCTCTAACTTCTTTACTTCTTCAATCATTAGTATCTCCTCTAAGGTGATCTTCTATTCTTCTAAAAGCTTCTTCGATGTTTTCCATCGAAGTCGAATAAGAAAGTCTCAAGTGACCTTCCCCGGTCTCTCCGAAAGCTCGACCCGGGACGGTGGCGACATGGACTTCTTCGAGCAGTTCCTTTGAGAACTCTATGGAGGGTTTTTCCAAATCATATGACGGGAAACAGTAAAAAGCCCCTTCAGGTTCTGAATGCAGCTCGAAGAACTTCGATTCTCCGATCAGTTCGATCATCCTTTTTCTTCTCTTCTTGTAACCTTCGCTCATCTCTTCTATCGCATTTCTAGATTCTTCGCTTCTTAAAGCTTCTATGGCTCCTCCCTGCGCGAAAGAATTAACGCAGGTAGCTGAATGTTGGTATATCTTGATCATGCCCTCTAGTATTTCTTCCGGCCCGGTCACGTATCCTAATCTCCATCCTGTCATCGCGTGACTTTTAGAGAAAGCGTTGACCGTTATCACGTTATCGTATTCTGATCCGGGGCTGTAGTGCTCTCCTTCATAGATCTGATACTCATATGGTTCATCCGAAAGAACCAGAGAATCATACTCTTTCGCGATCTCGGTTATCTTGCGGATAGTAGAACGTTCGTATACAGCTCCGGTAGGGTTACACGGAGAATTTATGACTATTATCTCTACATCTTCGTTTATAGCTTCTTTGACAGCTTGAATGTCAGGTTTGAAACCCTTATCTTTTAGAGTGGGGATCCTGATGACTTCAGCTTCGTTCAGTTGAGCCGCGGGCTCGTAGGTTACCCATGATGGCTCTAAAAGCATCACTTGATCCCCTTTCTCGAGGATAGTTTCAAATGCGAGGAAGATAGAAAATTTAGCTCCCGGAGTCACGATGATATCTTCTACATCTACTTCCATATCATTCTCTCTTGTGAATTTTTTAGAGATCTCTTTTCTTAACTCGTGATCGCCGGCGGTCGGTTCGTAATTCGTCTTTCCTTTTTGTAGAGACTCCCAAGCGGATTTTTTGATGTTTTCTGGAGTATCAAAATACGGCTCTCCTACGCCTAGAGAGATGATATCTTCAACACCGTTCTGTTCCATCTTTTTAACTTTATTATCAACTTCTTCAGTAGCAGATGGTTCTAGTTTTTTAACTTTTTTTGCAATTTTTATCTCCATAATAAAACCCATTATAACTAATTGAAAATAATAACATTATTAATAACTTTTGGTTGAATTTGAGTTATGGTAACCTTAAATTTTTTTATAAATTTAACCTAATTCCTCAATTCGAGATGAAATACCTCAGACAAATTTAAAATATTAAAATCGAAAATTAATCAAAAAAAGAGATTTTTGATCTCATTTTTATGATATAGATGAATGGGAGTATCGATATCAGTTTTCTTTTATGATCTCGGCTATCTCAGTAGGTCTTGTTGCTATCTCGGCACCTGCTTTTCTCAGAGCTTTTATCTTATTTTCTGCTTTACCGCTCTCACCTTCAACTATCGCACCGGCGTGACCTAGTTGTTTTCCTCGAGGTGCTGATCTACCGACTATGATAGCTACGACCTCTTTATCCACATTCGAAGAGATGTAATTCGCTGCTCTTTGTTCCATGTCCCCGCCGACTTCACCGGCGATCACTATCGTATCAGTTTCTGGATCCTCGTTGAACAACTTAAGTACGTCTAGTGTAGTCGATCCCCAAAGCGGTCCTCCACCGATACCTACCACGGTAGATTGTCCTATGTTGTTTTCCGTCAAAGATTTGCAGATCTCATATGACAACGCACCGCTTCGGGACATAACTCCGACGTTACCGGGCATGACCATCTGGTTAGCATGTACACCGAGTTTGCATTTCCCGGGAGATATGAGTCCCGGGGTATCCGGTCCTAGAAGTCTCGAACCCTTCTTATCGGCGTAATTTATCAAGTCCATCATATCGAGTGTAGAGACACCTTCAGCACTCAAGACGATGAACGGTATATCAGCATCTATAGCCTCGATCGCTGCGTCTCTAGTGAATCTACCAGGCACGAAGCTTATCGACGCGTCTATCTCGTGATCTTCCACCGCATCTTCGACGAAGTCGTAAACCGGGATCCCGTGTACCTCTTGACCTCCTTTTCCGGGAGTCACACCCGCTACAATGTTCGTACCGTATTCTTTCATTATCTTGGTTTGGAAAGATCCTATACTTCCCGTGATACCCTGTACAAGCACGTTAGTTTCAGAATCTATCAAGATAGCCATCTTTATCATCTGCCTCCAGCAAGATCTACGGCTTTTTTAACCGCCTCGTTGTGGTCCTCGAATGTATCTAATCCGATCTCGTCCAGTATTTCTTTACCTTCTTCGGTCTTAGTACCGCACATCCTGATAACGATCGGTACGTCGGTATCGCTGTCTTCCATGAAACGAGCGATCCCTTCAGCCATATGATCCATCCTAGTGAGACCGCCTATCAACGTGATCAGAAGTACGTCGAGGTCGGGATTGTTCAGGACCACTTCCATCGAACGTTCGACTATCTCGTCATCGGCTTCTCCACCCATCTCACAAAAATTCGCGGGTGAACCGCCGAAGTCAGAGATGACGTCCAATGTCAGCATCCCTGTACCGGCGCCGTCGGATATCAGGCCGATGTTTCCATCTAAAGAAACGTAAGAGACACCGTATTTATCGGCGATGATCTCCGCTTGGCTCATCTCTTTAGAGAGCAATTCTTTTTTCTCATTTTTCAGTTCCTCAAAGAAATTCCTATGCTTGTATTCAGCCTCGTCATCGAGTATGATCTTTGAATCTAGAGCCACTAGACCGTCCTCGGTCGACGCCAACGGGTTGATCTCGACAAGCGACGCGTCCTCTTCCATGAAAATTTCGTAAAGCGAATCAAGGATCTGTGCGAACTGCTTGTTATGAGATATATTCAAGTCTCTGCAGATGCGTTGAGGCAAATATCCGGGTATGCCGATATCCGGATCGATATGTTTTTTCACCATATCTACCTCGTCACCTGATGCTTTTTCCTCCACATCTACACCGCCTTCTGAAACCGCCATAACCAGTGGTTTATTTGCGGACTTATCCATCGTGATCGATAGATACATCTCTCTGTCATGGTCGACACTTTCTTCGACCAATAACGCATTCACTGTCTCGCCTTTTAACTCGCTTTTGAAAAGATCTTTGCAGATATCTTCAACTTGCTCCTCTGCTGAAGCTGTTTTTATCCCTCCGGCTTTACCTCTTCCTCCGACAGGCAGTTGAGCTTTTATGATTACCGGGAACTCTAGATCTATACTCAATTTAGATGGAGTTTCTGTAATCAACTCACCATCGGGTATGGGTATACCGTACTTATCGAATATTTTCTTCCCTTGAAATTCAATCAGCTTCATCGAACAGTCCTCCGATCGCAACGTCTCTCTCTTTTGCTATCGAGATGCCTTTTTCAGCCGCTTTGATATCAATGTCGACGAACTTGTCTTTCACGTTCTCTTCTATCACCTGGAATAGGATGTCCTTGGAAAACAGATCGGTCGCTTCCTGTAAGAACCCTAAGATCACCATATTGGCCACTAGTTCGTTACCCAGTTCTTGTGCGATGCTCCTTGCATTCAATTCTATCACTTGTTCTACGTCTCTATCGACATCCGTAACAAGTTCTGGATCGATCAATAGAGTCCCGCTTTTCTTCAACCGACCTTTATACTCTTCATAGGCCGGTTGAGATAGAGCTACTAGTAAATCCACTTCATCCGCAGAGGGTGAAAATATTCTCTCGTCAGAAACGATGAGTTCCGCCTGACATTCACCTCCACGTGCTTCTGAGCCGAAGGACTGCGTTTGAACGGCGTTATATCCGGGTCCTTTCACGGCCGAGTTACCCAAGATGGTCGAGGACAAGATGATACCTTGCCCTCCGAAACCACAGAATTGGATATTCGTTTTCATCTTTATTCATCCTCCTCGTCAAAAACGGTACTGCCTTTGAACACAGGACGATCTTTCTGATAGAAGTTACCTAGAACAAAACGATCGTCGATCTCTTCATCGTCCATACTTTCCGCTTCTTCCATCGTTATCGATTGTTCCTCGATCCACTCGATACCTTTCACTGGACTACCCGTACCCAACGCATATCTGCCGAAATGAGTGGGACACTGAGCTAGGATCTCAACTACCGAAAATCCATCGTGCTTTATAGCTTCCTTGATCGCTTCGGTAGCTTCTTTTGACCTATTTGTATTCCATCTGCTGTAAAAAGTACCTCCTGAAGCTTCATGCAACTTCCTCAAGTCGAATTTTTCTTCCTCGTTGCCGAAGGGGGTGGTCGATGTATTCATCTCAGAAGGAGTCATCGGAGAGACCTGACCGCCGGTCATGGCGAAATTCAGGTTGTTCACCACTATGGTAGTCACGTCTAGATTTCTACGTGCAGCCTGGATAAAATGATTGCCGCCTATAGCGCCAACTCCGCCGTCGCCGGCGAAAACTACTACATCTAAATCAGGATTCTTCAATTTTATACCGGTAGCCCAGGGGAAAACTCTGCCGTGGATACCGTGTAATGCGTCACATTCCATATAAACGGGTATTCTAGCCGTACAACCCACTCCACCGATCGCTACTAAATTGTCGAAGTCCAGATCGATCTCATCTGAAGCTCGAAGGAAAAAGTTCATCACCTGCGCAGCGCCGCATCCAGAACAGAAAAAGTGCGGTAAACTGTTCTCTCTTAAATCCTCTCTCAATCTTTCTATCTTTTCCATCATATTACCTCCTTTATCGAAGAGTAAATCTCACCTGATGTGTGGATCGCACCTCTATTCTTGGTGACCCTTTTGACCTCACAATGAGGACCGCAGACCCTTTCGACCTCGCGCGAGTACTTACCTATATTCATCTCTACCGAAAATACGACCGAAGCTTGATCAGCTACCTCTTCCAATTTAGTTTCCGGTACCGGCCAAACTGTTCCCAATTTCAACAAACCGACTTTTTTACCTTCATCTCTAGCTTTTAAAACCGCGTCATGTGCGGGTCGGCATTCGCTGCCGTATGCGACTAGAACGACTTCGGCGTCTTCAAGATAGTATTCCTCGACTTCGGTTATATCGTCAATATTATTCTGGATCTTTTCGGTTTCTCGTTTATACTGATCTTCAAACACGTCCGGGTCCCAATTTATGTTTCCTTCATCATCGTGTGGATTTAAGGAATACAGCGTGTGATAACCCTCGCCGAACTCCGGCATAGCCGGAACACCTTTTTCGTCCGGTTTAAATGGAAGGAAATCTTCTGGAGGAACTTCTGGCTTCTTCCTATTCTCTATCTCTATCTCACCCGGCTCGGGGATGGTAAGATCTTCTCTCATCAGCGCTATGGTAGTTTCCGACATCACGATGGTAGGAACTCTATATTTTTCAGCTATATTGAAAGCCCTTACAGTATGATCGAAAAGCTCCTGAACTGAAGAAGGAGCGAGAACTACAGCTTCGTAATCACCACTAGGCCCCCATCTCATCTGCATAACATCGGATTGTGTAGCATAATTTTCTCCCCGACATCTCTGGACATCGACGATAACACAGGGAGCTTCAACGGAAGTGGCGTAACCTAAACCTTCCTGCATGTAATTGAACCCCGCACTTGCGGTAGCCGTCATCGCTTTGGCTCCGCAGAGAGAAGCGCCAGTCACGGAATAAATCGAACATAATTCGTCTTCGCTCTGAAGAAATTTACCCCCGACTTTTGGCAACCTTTCCGACATCCTTTCGGCGATCTCATTTGCAGGAGTTATGGGATATCCCGCAAAAAAATCGCATCCTGCAGCCAATGCACCTTCGACAACCGCGTAGTTACCCAGCATAAAATGCCTGCCCGACATATATCTATCTTCTATATTTTCCATTATTTACACCTCATCTAACCGACTTCGATTTTTATTTCAATATTGAATCTCCTCTATACTGCAAATACTGAAGACCATTTTTAATTATCAAATTAAAAATCTTAATATTTTCGTGGTTTTGTTTACGCTTTACCATGGAAATAGTTCACAATACTTTTGATATATATACATTTCGTAGATTTTTTAGCAATTATGTGAAAATATTTTATTTTCCGTTCATGAAGAATTAAGATCATATCTTCTTATGATAGGGGATGTGAGAGATGGACCGGGGATAAAGAAAATAATTCTATTAAACCCCATTTCCAAAAAATCATCCAGGGATATCCTTTCAATCGATTATTTTTCCAAGATGAAAAATAATAAATAAAAGAAAAGATATTTCAATACGGATAAAAGCTCTGCATCTTTAACTAGATTTTGAGGGAAAATATGACTGCCGGGGAAGGATTATGGGATGAATATTGTTCTTTTTTCGAAAAAGATTTTGAAGAACAGCTGGAGTACAATAGAAAGAGGAAAGAGGAGTTCTTCGAAAGATGGAAGAAAACTAAAACGGCGGACCATTTATTACCGGATGGTTCTGAAGATTTTAATGACTTACCGGTAACTACTTATGAAGATTATCCAGCACTTCAAAGATTTGGGGAAAAGATAGAAAATAAGGTGGAAAATAATCCAAAACCAGAGGGGAAAAGCTGGAAAAAATATTACGAAGAAACAGCGGAAGGTCTCAAAGATTGGATAGAAGATTGGATACCCGGAGAATATGGAGCCTGCCTTAAAACAACCGGATCTACCGCACAACCGAAGTGGTTCCCTATGGGTCAGGAATTCATGAAATTTTTACAAGAGGAATCTATTTCGATTCCAATTCTAGCATGTAGTGAGGAACGTGGAGAAACTACGGTGGAAAAAAATGATGTCATTTTAAACCTAGGTGTACCCATCCCTTATTTTGCTGGGTACAGTTATCGGGCGATGAAAAAAGAATTCAAAATGTTTCCTTCTATTGAATTCACAAATAGAGAGTTAAACATGAAAGTTAAATTGAATTATATAATTAAGAACCTTCTAAAAGGTCAAAAAATAAATGTGGTGGGAGGTAGCTCCGCGTCTCAGTTTCGACTTTTTACTGAAGCAGTCGTTTCACCAGAGAAGACTTATAAAGAGGCTAACAAAAGTTTGAATTTTGGAGGAAAAAAGATACTGACTTTTATATTATATATAATTGAAAAAATGAAAATCAATAAGATCGACCGCGCTAAAGAGGTACTACCGGTCAAAGGGGCAACTACTAGTGGATTGGACGCACTGCTCTATGAAGATTTTCTTACTTATCATTTTGATACCCCTCCCACTAATCTTTATGGATCTACAGAATTGGGAGTTTGTATGATCGGTGGGCCAAATAGAAAAACTAAACTAACCCCTATCCTCAAGGGGAGATATCTCGAATTCAAAGATGATGATGACGATTTACACGAAATAGATGACCTTAGAGAAGGTGAGACCTACGAATTGATAGGAACTCCATTTGGTACACCACTAGTTAGGTATGATCAAGGCGATCTACTTACCGTGCACGAATTTAGAGATGACGGGATGCCGATTTTCAAATTTGAGGGAAGGAAAAAGAAGAAATTAGGAATAGGAGGATATATCAGATTGAGTGAACGGATGGCCTTCAAGGTGATGGAAAAAGCAGGATTTGAAAACACAAATGATTGGGCTGTGACTAAAAAAACAGACCCCAATGAAAAATTGTGTTTTTTGATTGAAAGAAAAGAAAACAAAAACAAGTTGATTAAAAAAATTTATAGTGCTCTATATGAAACCTCTGAAAACTTTAGAAATTATATATCAGATTTTAATATAGAAAACCCCTCCGAGATAATAGATGTAGAGGTGTTAAGTAGAGGTTCATTCAGAAGATATGCACTTCAACAAATGGAAACAGATGTTCCTATAGGCCAATATAAGTCTCCAAAGATCATATCTCCTGAAAATAAAGAAATAGTTGAATCGCTTAGGCGGGCTTAATATGTTATCAGTTGATATTAGCCTTTGGACTCTCCAATATCTGATAGGCGCTCTTCTCACTATAACCCTAATCTGGTATGTGTATTCAAAAGTAAGAAGGACATCTCTTACTACTATTTTTTCCGTTTATGGAGCAGCAGTTGCGACCTGGAATTTATTAATATTTTTTCATAGAAACGCTCCTTCAAAAGATTTATCTCACTTACTTTTCAGATTTTCACTTCCTATTTTCTCTCTTTTAGGAGCTCTTATAATTTTATTGCTCTCATACATATATAAAGAAAAGGTCGAATATTGGTTAGTTTTACTCATCCCAGTTTTTTTCACCATCATATTTTCTTTTAGTACCCCTTTCAAAATTGTCTCTACAAGATATGGATGGAGTTATTTTTTTATATCTAAATTTGGAATCTTGGCCAATTTTTCTTTATTTCTAGGTATCATTGGTGCTATAATCATTGGTTTTTATCTTCACAGAAAAGTAAGTACAAAGGTAGAATCCCAACGAATAAAATTGATAGTAATTTCGGTAGGGGGCATTTATCTGGGGGGCATTGCCGTGACAAATATTATCCTGATGGTCTATCCATATTTTCCGCCATTTGGGGGCATACTAACTACTGCAGAATTCTTGGTAATAGCATATGCTGTCACACTGTCTCCCCAAAAAGTTCATATTAAAGAAGAAGGGGATAGAAAAGATTTACAATCTTTATATATAAATTTTATTAGAGAATTTCAAAGACACCTCCCTGATAAAAGATTGGGAAAAAGTGAGATATTTTTAAAAGAATCTCTTGAAGCAATGGGTCTAGATGATCTTCTAGTATGGGATGAAAAGGGAAATGTATTAGTGGATAATAAAATAATAGAAGAAGATGAAGGTGAACTGGTGGATACTGCGTTGAGAGGTATGAAACAACTTCCGATAAAAGAAAATACTCTTGAATCTTATAGTCCTATAATGAACTTGACTTATAAAAAGATGAAAAATAAAGACGCTGAAAAAGCTGAACTTTGGCGTAGTTATATATTGAAACAGCATGGACCTTTTTTAAATAAAATGGCCGTACTTCAGAAAATCAAGTTCATACAAAATAACCCCAGTATCTTGAGGGGTGTAAGGGATAAAAGGTTATCGATCAAGGCAAAAGATAAACCTTTGGAAATTTATGAACAATTGGATTCGATCCAAAGATTAGGTTATTATCCAAAGTGTGTAACTAAGTATAAGAAGTCAAAAGTAAGAGCTAAGGTAGGTTTTGATTTTTCAAATATTATAGAAATCATGGATTATATAGACACAGAAGAGAACTCTTTTTCTACCGAAGATCTTCTTTCAGATATCGAAGATTATTGGGATTTAGAAGAGAATTCAATATTGATCATCGATTGTATAAGTATGGTGATGTCCATGATAGGTGAAGATAAATCTCTAGAATTCTTAGGATCACTTCAGGAAAAAACGGAATGTAATCTTGTGATAGTTTATAATAAGGAAATTATGAGAGAATATGAGAGAAAGTTAAGCGAAATTAAATCGTGGTCAAGATGAAGGTGACAGAACTTTACCTGAGGTTGACTAATTCTTTCGTAGAGGAGATATCTAAAGAGATAGACCCACGAAAGATTCATGAGGTCGAGAAAGATCTCAGGGAGGAAAACCCGTTACTATTTGACGATCAAGTCTTCGATACGAAGGGTAGAATCCTCGTGAGGACTATATTAGATAGAAGCGAAGACCATGATGACTACCTTTTGAGGACGCTTCGATATTTCAATAAAAGGTTGATAAATCTTTATGGGGAGGAGATAATGCCTCTTCGAGCTTATGAAAAATACAATGACTGTCTCGAAACAGTAAAAGAGGACGGTGAAAAAGAGGATCTTTGGACTCTTCTATCTTACCTTCCTGAAGATACCGCGCTAGACGATAGGATAGATCGTTCTTTAAAAAAGGAGATGAGGGAGAAATTTAGACGGCGGACTAGACAATTTCTAGAGAGCAAGGATAGGTATAAGCTTCTGTTTGAATCGATAGGACAACCCGTTTTCGTTCTCGATCTGGAATTAAGATTGGTTGAGATGAATACAGCTTCTTCTAACTTTTTCGAAAAGGAAAATTACGAGATCTTGGGAAGCAACATCTTTGAGATGGGCTTTTTCCAAGAAGAGGATAAAAAGAAATTTTACGAAAACACTCAGAGGATAATCAGAAGAGAAGAAAAGAGTATAAATGAAAAATATAATATAATTGAAGGGGAAAATAGAGAAGAGAAGATTTTAGAGATAACCACCACGGGATTAGTTAGAGAGGACGAGATATTATTGATAATAAACGTTTGCAGGGATATAACTAAACAGGTCTCCTTACAAAAAGACCTTCGAGAATCCTTAGAGGAGAAAAAACAACTTCTAGAAGAAAAAGAAGAGATGGAAGAAAAAAAGGAATTTTTGAATACTTTGATCAGACAGGATCTAAGAAGCAGAGTTCAGACCGTCCAAGGATATCTACAATTGCTCGAAGAGGCTGATCTATCTGAGACCGAGAAAGGATATTTGAAAGATGCTCTAAAGACCGGACAGCAGTCCGATGAGATAATAAGCATGGCCAAGAAACTCAAAGAGATGGAAGAGACGGAGATGGATTCTGAAAAAGAGATATCCGGGGTAATGGATAAGGCTATCGATGAAGTATCTGAGATCTCTAAAAGAGAAAGTATAGTGATAGAAAGAAATTATCCAGATAAGATTGGGAGAGTGAAGGGCGACTATACCCTTAAGACACTTTTTTCTAACATCTTAAGGATGAGAGCTCACGTTCCAAACTGTGATAAGATCCAGATCGCTGCAGAAGAGACCGATGAAGAAGTATTCTTCAAATTCATTGATGACGGGGACCAGTTGCCGGATGAGATCAAGGATCTATTTTCGGGAAAAGGCTATACTGGAGAAACCACCGGTGCGAGTGGAGCTAAGTACTATATGCTCAAACAGATAGCGGAACATAACGACGCCCGCATTTCTGTCAAAGATTCCGAATTGGGTGGCGCTAGATTCGATGTGCATCTCCGGAAGACGGATAAAGATGCTGATTAAATTGGGTAGGGGCAAAACAGATTGTGTTCCTTCGACTTTTTAGTTCCTTCGCCACACTCAGAAACATAAAAAGTGCGAGGGAAGGGAAACTAACGCCTATCTGTATACAACCTTCCCTTTTTTGTCAACTTTTCACTATCGTTCAGAAAGTTGAAAATTTCCTATAATCGAAGATTTTGCTCATCTTTTTATAAAAAGGTCTTTTAAGGGCTTTCTTTGAAAGCCCTACACTTTTTTGATGCATCTTTTTTAAAAAAAGATGTGTAGGAATCAAAGATTCCTTCTTTTCAATCACTTTCCTCGTTACACTCGGAAAGGTAATTGAATGTGGGGGAGTGATGTCCCCCTTTACTTCGAAAGGCTATCACCTTTCTGCGTATGCGAGGGAAGGGATTCGAACCCTCGGACCCCTACGGGACAGCGCCCTCAACGCTGCGCCGTTGGCCTAGCTTGGCTACCCTCGCTTTATGAGGGAAAGGTTTTTGAGCGAATAAAGTGAGGGGGAATGAGGAATGTTCCATTCCTCGGCTACCCTCGCAGAAATGAGTTGGGCGAATTTCGAAAGTATTTCGGAGGCGGCACCTCCGATGGCTACTCGCAAGTTGGAACGAGTTTACGAGTGAAACTTGCGTGTTAGTGGAAACCTTTTCCGCATAACTCGCAGAAATAAGTTGGGCGTATTTCGAGAGTGTTTTGGATCGCCAATTTTCATAATTGGCGTGAACAGGAATATCATTCCTGGGGAAGCTTCGCTTCCTGTCGTCACTCGTATGTCGATGAAAAATAAAGAAACTGAACTATTTAAAATCTATCGATATAAAAAGGAAAATTTCATGTTGATCTCTAGATATCTTCACCGAGATCGGCAACGTGGCTGAATTTATCCTGTAAGACTTCCAGACCCTTCTTCAACGTTTGTTCCGTGCTCAGCGATCCGTCGGTTTCGAAGGTCAATATGAATTTGTCTTCTCTTCCGTTAACCTCTATAGCGTCATCTTCGCATTCTTCTACACAGGCTGAGCAAAGCTTACATTTTTCTACGTCAGTAACTACCAATTCATCTCCTTCCATCTCTAGGATATCTACCGGACAAACTTCGATGCATTCTTCACATGAAGAACACTTGTCCGAATCGATGTCCACTTCTGGATAATACTTGTAGGCTACACCGCTGGTTGGCTGCCATTTTGTGTGTTCTTTAGCCGTACCGAGTTCGGCCGTAGCGTACAGGAGTAGCGCCTGGTTCTCGTCGAGTTTGACGATAGGGATAAGATCGTCGACGGGTCTAAGATCGTTCTCACCCACCGGTATGAGATCTCCAGAATATACCGTGCAGGGTCCTTTTTTATTCAAACTGTAGATGATAGTGCAGTTTGGACATCCGTCTCCGCCACACTCTTCACACTCGTCTTTGTAATCGAACAATTCTAGATCGGTAGGGATCGGTAACATCCCGAGCCTGTGAGCGATTATCTCGTCGAAGAGCGGAGCGGCGCTTTCGTACTCTTTATCGTCTTCTTCACCGCCAATGGTACCAAGATGAAACTCAACATCCTCTATAGCGAGTTTTGGGATGTCCGCTATAAGAACCCTTCTAAGAGCGTTAGCCATCGGAGGATTGGTGTCCGAAAGCAACAATTCGGCTTCTTTTTCTTTCAGTTCTCTAATTTCTATTTCCATTTTTTACCCTTTAGTTTTCTAAACACGTCTGCCCCGTCTTCCACCTTTGGCTTTGGTGGAATCGTGCGGGATAGGAGTGACGTCTTCTATCGTTCCGATCTTCACACCCGACCTGGCGAAGGCCCTGATCGCTGCCTGAGAACCGGGACCGGGTGATCTAGACTTGCTTCCACCTGGAGCTCTTATCTTGACGTGAAGTTTAGTTATACCTTTGTCCTTAGCGTCTTTGACCGCTTCTTCCGCGGCTTCCATAGCCGCATATGGAGAAGACTGGTCTTTATCCTGTCTCACCACCATACCTCCAGAATATTTAGCTAGCGTTTCAGCCCCGGTGATATCGGTGATGGTTATTATGACGTTATTATAAGACGCATATACGTGAGCTATGCCCCATTTACCCATCTTTATCAGCTCCTATTATAATCGTCTTGACTCTGTTGTTCATTCTCTATCATCTTGGGTATCCTGGTAGGCGTGACTTCCTCCTCTGGCCTCTCAGGATGAAGTTCGTCTGATAGAGGTGAGTTTTCATAAAAATCTATAGTGGATTCTTCTTCTTTATCTACCGTGTAACTTGGCACGGTTACTCTTCTTCCATTGACCGCTATATGGCCGTGAACGATAAGTTGTCTGGCCTGCTCAGGTGAATGAGATAATCCCTTATGATATACTATCGTTTGAAGTCTCCTGTTGAGTATATTTTCTACACTCAGGTTGAGCACGTCGTTAAGAGTATGGTCTTGACCTTTCAGATAACCTTTATCTCTCAACTTTTCCAGCAGGGCGTCCATCTCCTCATTAGCCTGCTTTTCGCCGTATCTCAAACGGGCTTGCAAATTTCTAGCCTGCCCTCGGATCTTTTTGAGTATAGAACGGGCTTTCCAAAATTCTTTCTTATTTTTCAGAGCATAATGCCTGATATAATCGTTCTCTTCGTTTATACGTTCTTCCTGCCAAGGATGTGACGGTTTTTCATACTTTTTCCGACTGGACTTTGGATCTCCCATATTTGATCACCCGTTATTCTTCTTCTTCCTCTTCCCCTGCTTCCGCCTGGGCTTTAGCCAATTTCTTTTCGACACCCAGTTCCATTCCTGTACGACCGTTGGATTTGGTCCTCTGACCTCTAACCTTTTGTCCTCTTTCGTGTCTGATCCCCTTGTAACTGCTAATCTTCTGCATCCTATTGATATCTTCTCTGTGGACGGTATCGAGTTCGCCCTTCAAAACGTGATCATCAGTCCCGGTAACCGGGTCTCTTTCCCTATTGACTATCCAAGATGGAGCGTCGTCAGTAAAATTCACTAGGGATTGTTTTATCTCATCTATATCTTCGTCCTCTAGAGTTCCGATCTTCACATTCGGATCTACACTCGTAGAGTTGACTACTATTTCAGCTACCCTAGTCCCTACACCCTTGATATCTTTCAAGGCATAGGTCACTGGTTTATCTCCATCGAGGTCCGTGTTCATCAGCCGGACTATATATTGGAAGTCATCATCCTGGTTTTCTTCTTCTTCTTCTGCCAATGTATTTCCTCCATTCTAGAGTCGTAAATATAAGCTTTGATACTGCGATTTGGCTTAAGAATCCAAGTAGTATAAAAGGGTTGTGCTTTTCAAATGAAGTTATCACTGTTCGACTTTCCCTTCCTTGAAATTCTTCCCTATCACGTACATCTCCGAGCTGGATTCTCTAGAAGCCTTCGGAGAGTGTCCGTAAACGGAAACGAAAAGACTCTCGACCTCTTCCAAGAAGTCTTCGAAATCTTCTCCTTGGAAGACTTTTACCACGAGTCTTCCTCCGTCTATCATATTATGGTAACAAAATTCAAGAGCTTTACGAGCTAGATGTATCGACCTTGCGTGGTCCATCGAATAATTCCCGGTGAGATCCGGAGCCATGTCGGAGATCACTACATCTACGTCTCCAGATATTATCGAGATCCTTCTCATGAATTCTTCTTCTGTCATATCGCCCTGATGGAAGGAAACTCCGTCTATCTCTCTCATCCTTTGTTTATCCACCGCTAAAACGTTTCCTTCACCGACTTTCTCGACGGCATACTCGCTCCAGCTGCCGGGAGCACTTCCAAGATCGACTACCACGTTTCCTTCGTAAAATATATCAAATTTCTCATCGATCTGTTTGATCTTGTAGATTGCCCTTGAGCGATGACCCTCTTCTTTTGCCTTGTGATAGTAACCGTCTTTTCTCTCGTAAGCAGTCATCGTACAGATTTACATGATGGGAGTACTTAACTCTTCTGAATTTTTTGACCGTGCGGCCATCAAAAGGCGGAAAATTTTTAATTAAAAGACGGGATTAAGTGACTATGTCAGATCGAGACGCTTTCGATAGAGTGATCGACTCTATAGAAAGGATCCGTGAGCCCGGCGAGAAGCCGGAAAATGATCTATACTCCATGGACAAATTCGTCTGTGATCTCTGCCAGGGTGTCAGAGAAAAGGAGGAGATTACCCAGTGTGGTTTTTGCGGTAGATGGGTATGCAAAGGCGAAGATTCATGTTGGAACGATGAGTTGAACGCCTGCGAAAGCTGCAGCGGTCTGATAAAATTAGCCAAGAGTGGCGATCTAGAAGAAAGCAAAAATGAGGATGATAAAGATGAGTAAAGTGGAAAAAACGATAGAAGGTCTCGAATGGGATAAAAGGTTGAAAGAAGTCATGTCCGATGAGCAGCCGGACCGAAGAAAGACCTATCATAAAACTAATGTCGTGATCGCCTTTTTGATCGGACTTTTGTTCGGGATAATCATTTCTGGCACTTTGATCTCCAATCTAACAGCTTTACTTTGAAGGTGATATAGATGAAGATATTGTTGATACACTCGGATTATCTGAAATACGAGGTTAAAAAAGATACGCCGGTGGCGGAAGAGATAGAAGAAGAGATGAAAAAAGGAGAGATGGAAGAATGTCTCTCGGTCTTCACCGCCGTCGAAGAAAAGGACCGGGGTAAGATCGATCGTGTGATAGAGAAAGGCGTGGAAGAGATCAAAGATACCGCCGAGGAACTGGATATAGAAAAGGTTATGATCTATCCTTACGCTCATCTGAGCTCCGATCTTTCCGATCCAGATACCGCCATCGAGGTTTTGAAAGGACTAGAGACTGAATTGAGTGAAGATTATCAGGTTCACAGGTCTCCTTTCGGCTGGTACAAGTCCTTCCAATTGAGCTGTAAAGGCCATCCTTTATCCGAGCTTTCAAAAGAGATCGTTGTTGAAGAAGAGGAGGAAGAAGATGTTACGACTGAAGCTCTCGAAGCGGAAGAAAGTGAGGAGTCGTCTTGGGGCATCTTAGATACCGAAGGGGAGTTCCATGAGTTGAATATAGATGGTCAGAAGGTGGAGGGCTTCGATTTTGAAGATTATGAAGACTTGAAGAACTTTGCTAGGTATGAAGCCGGTGAAAAGAAGAGCAAGAGCGAAGAGTCATCACACGTAGACCTTATGCAGAGACACGAGCTGGTGGATTATGAAGAAGGATCCGATCCTGGCAACCTCCGTTATTACCCGAAGGGAAGGATGATGAAAGGACTGCTTGAAGATTATGTTAGTGAAAGAACCAGGAAGTACGGAGCCATGGAGATCGAATCACCTATAATGTATGATATCGATCATCCAGCGTTGAAGAAACATCTCAATCGATTTCCAGCAAGACAATATCGGATGGAAACGCCGGATAAGAACGTCTTCTTACGTTTCGCGGCTTGCTTCGGCCAGTTCATGATGGGACGGGATATGACCCTGTCTTACAGGAACCTCCCAGTGAGATTGTATGAACTGACGAGATACTCGTTTAGAGCCGAGCAGAGGGGAGAACTGACTGGTCTCCGCAGGCTGAGAGCCTTCACCATGCCTGACTGCCACGCCATGTGTAGCGATCTTCCCCAGGCTAAAGAGGAATTGATGACAAGGATGGGTCTTGCCCAATCTGTATTGAATCATATCGGTATAAGCGTTCCTGATGAGCTGGAATTCGTTATAAGAGCGACTAGAGATTATTTCGAGGAAAATAGAGAACATCTAGAAAAGATGGTTAAGGAGTATGGAAAACCGGCTTTGATAGAGCTGTGGGACGAACGTTTCTTTTACTTCATCATGAAGTACGAGTTCAACTTTATCGATCCGCTAGGAAGAGCTTCTGCTTTAGTAACGGATCAGGTCGACGTAGAACAGGGAGAACGTTACGATATCACATATGTAGATGAAAACGGGGACGAAAAGCATCCCTATATTCTGCATCTTTCTCCAAGTGGAGCTATAGAGAGAGTCATGTTTACCCTGCTTGAGAAAGCGGTTATGGAAGAGGACGAAGGTGAAAAACCGCGATTCCCGTATTGGCTGGCTCCCACCCAAGTCCGGATCATACCTATATCAGATGACCAACTGGAATACGTGAAAGAGTTGGAATCTGATATCGAAAGTGATAGAGTCGATATAGACGATACCGATAGGACCGTAGGAAGAAAGATCAGGGCCGCGGAAAAAGAGTGGATACCATATGTTGTAGTGATAGGCGAGGACGAGATAGAGAGCGGCGAGCTTTCCGTCAGGATCAGAGAGAAGGATGAAGAAGTGAATATGTCGCTAAAGGAGTTAAATGAGATACTTGAAGAGAAGCAGGGAAACATGCCGAGAAGAGGCCTACCGTTGCCCAAATTGCTTTCTAGAAGGCCAGTATTCGTAGGTTGAAAATAGAAAAATCTTTCTTTTTTCTTTACCTTTTTCTAAAATATATAGATCGTTTGTATCGTGCCTTCCAAGATATTATATAGTCATTTTACATTATACTTTCTGCTTAGTAGAGTGGTGAATATGAGCAAAATGGATGAAATTTTAGAGGCGATGGAAGATTTAGGAGTTCCGAGCGAGGATCCGAAAGATTTCCCGAAGTCGGAGAAAACGTTTCCGGACGGCGCCGACTACAGGATGGAAATATCTGGTGTTGAAAGACCTTCGACATTGAAAGCTTTGATAGAAGAAAGAGATAAGAGAGACATCCCAGTTCACAGACTCATTAGCACGGTCATGGGGGCAACGTATCTATCCGACGAGGAATTAGAAAGATTTGCCCATTTGGCACATGACAACGACATGGAAGTGATAATGACTCCCGGTCCGAGAGCTAGCTGGAATACAGGAAGGCAGATAGCAACTCCTGAGGGAGCTTTGTCTGGACTGAGAGTGAGAGGATCTGATAATCTCGTCAAAGCGTTTAAAGATATAAAAAGATGTATCGACTTCGGATTCAGAGGATTCCTTGTGACGGATGAAGGCATGCTTTGGATGGCCAACGAGATGAAGAAGAAAGGCGTGATACCGGAAGACGTGACTTTTAAGGTTTCAATTTACGCAGGACATGCGAATGCCGCCGGAGGAAAAGTTCTTGAAGATCTAGGAGCAGGAACATTCAATCCTTTGGGTGATATAAGCGTACCGATGTTCGCCTCGATACGTCAGGCGATCGACATCCCTATCGATATCCACATCCTTTTGGCGGAATCGATGGGCGGCTTCAATAGATTCTACGAAGGACCTGAGATGGCTAGAGTGGCTTCACCCTGCTACTTCAAGATAGAGCCCGGCGAAGGTTTAGCCGCCGGCGGCGGTATTTACAAACCTTGGACTAAGCCGGAATTCCATGAATACCTGATCAAAGAGAAGGTGAAATTCGCAGAGATAATACACGATATAATACAGGATGAATATCCAGAACTTGAGCTGTCCGAACAAGGGCCAGACGATCTTAGGATACCCAAGCCGTAGGTGGATGCAAGATGAGTGGAGGATTAGCCGGCGATTTCTCAAAGCTGCGTGGAGAGCCTCCTATAAAATTTCTGACTAAAGCGAACAGGATGGAGAGAGAAGGAAGAGATGTTGTAAGATTCGAGATAGGACAGCCTGATTTCGATAGTCCGGAGAATGTTAAGGAAGCCGCCAAGAAAGCTTTGGACGAAGGATTCACGAATTATGTTCCAACGACGGGGATACCCGAACTGAAAGAAGCTATCCAGGAAGATATAGAGAAGACAAGAGGCTTCCGCCCATCCAAGGATCAGATAATGGTTCTGCCTGGGGCGAAACCCGGTCTTTTCTTCGGTTTGATGTCGACGGTACAGAAAGGAGACGAGGTCATATACCAGAATCCATTCTATTTCACATATGACTCGATGATAGGCTACATGGGAGCGAAAAAGGTCCAGATACCTCTAAAAGAAAAGGACGACTTTAGGATGACTCCCGGACAGGTAAAAGAAAAGATAACCGATGATACGGAATTGATTTTATTGAACTCACCTCAAAATCCCACTGGATCCGTATTGAATGAAAAGGACGTGAGAGCTATTGCAGAGATGGCCGAAGAAAACGATATCTACATTTTATCCGATGAGATCTACAGCAAGATGCTTTATGATGGCTTAGACCACCATTCTCCCGCATATCTCGACCAGTGCGAGGAAAGGACGATACTGATCGACGGTTTTTCCAAGGCCTACTCGATGACCGGTTGGAGGCTGGGTTACGTCGTGGCTCCCGAAGATATAATCCACAAGATGGATCTACTGCTCGCGGACGCGGTTTCCTGCACCACTTCTTTTGTCCAGAAAGGCGGTGTGGAAGCTCTAAGGAACTCTCAGGACTTCGTCGATATGATTATGGATCATTTTTCTGAGAGAAGAGAAGCCATAGTTTCGGGACTAAATGAGGTCCCTGGCTTCAGCTGTATATACCCTAAGGGAGCGTTCTACGTCTTTCCCAACATAAAAGAGACCGGCATGGAAAGTGAGGAACTAGCCGACCATATATTGGAAGAAGCCGGCGTTTGTCTTTTGCCCGGTACGGCGTTCGGAGATCAGGGCGAAGGTTACCTCAGGTTGTCCTATGCCAGTTCTCTGGATGAAATCGAGAAAGGTATCGAGAGATTGAAAGAGACTATGGCCGAAATAATGTAGGTTCTAAAAACCTTCTTTCTTCTCATTTCTTTTAAGGACAACTTTTATATTGGGGTAGTTAAATCGGTAGGGTGAATCCACGAGGAATCAATATGGGAAATATAAGGCCAACATATATAAAACGTGTCGCGATCGAGCTAGTCGAAAAGTATCCGGAAGAGTTTGATGCAGATGATTATGACCATAACAAGGATAAGGTAGAGGAATTGACGAATGTGGATTCTAAACAGATGAGGAACAAGATCGCCGGGTATATCGTCCGGTACATAAACAGAGGAAATAACTGACTTTTCTTTTTTACTTACTTTTGAGCCTCTTCTGCTACGGTTAAACAGGAGAGAAAGTCATCTATTGTATGTAATAATTCTAAAGGTTCTTCAGCTTCTATACGGCAGAAAATCGTGTTATCTTCAACGTTCATTTCGACGAAATCTTCATTGTCGGGTTCCAAGGATTTGGCTATCACCGAAGATGTCTTTTCATCCTCATATTCTAGTTCTAAGGTGCAGTGTATCATGCGTATACATCTAGGATGTTGTATTTTTATTTTTTAGATGTCTCCTTTATTTGATAATGAGGTATGTTGACCGGTCTTGGATGTATTCTGATTTGTAAAATCTCGCGAATCACATATATATGAATCTCTCATAAATTTTGGTAACATCACATAATTTTTATATACTAGTTCCCGAGGTATTAAACTCTAATATATCAAATTTCTAATATGAGGCATATACTATGGTAGGTAAAAAAGATGATGAAGGTTGGCGTATGAGTATAGGTATTAAATTGATCGCGGTTTTTCTTGCAATATCTTTGATCCCGCTTTTCTCAGTTGTTTATATCTCTACAGGGAGTATGAACGATCTGGGAGAATATTCAGAAACAGAGAGCTCCACTGCTCTGAAAAATAAAGTTGAACAACAATTGTTGAACGAAGTCAAAGCTAGGCAGGAAGAGATACAGAATTTAGTGAACGCTAGAGAAGTCGATGCTAGGACACTCTCTAGTATGGGTGCTATAGAGAATTATATGGCCGCTAAAAACGGTGAGATGAAAACTATTCAAGAACTAAGTCAAGATCAAGTAGGTCATATAGCTTTACAATCTCGTTCAGCCATCGAAAATGCCGCTCAGACTATAGCTAAATACAAATATAACGCATCATCTATTTCAGATCTGTCGCAGACTCAAAGACAAAACTTGAAAGATGATGTTGAAAGTCTGATCTCAGGTACTACTGGCGGACTCACCGAATCCGATGGTACGATGTACGAATCATTTCAGCCTGGATATATCGGAGATACGGGTTATACATTTATAATAAATAGCGAAGGTAAAACTCCCGTACATTTTGCCATCAAGGATGATTCTACTGATGTAGTCGATGATCTTGGCTTAACTGTTTTCAAAGATGTTATAGCCAATGCAGATCAGTATTCCTCAGGGACTTCCTACGGTATAGCCGAGTATATGTATCCAGACACGACTCAAGAGGGCAATCCAGAGGAATTAAAATTTATAGCGTACACATATTATGAACCATTAGATTGGATCATATGTCCTAGTGTCTATTACTATGAGCTGCAAAGTTTAGCTGTCGATGACGCTCAATCTCAAGTTGAGACCACTTTTGTCAATTACTTACAGAACAAAAAGATCAGTGTTGGGGATACGGAGAAGGCCGCCTATCACAAGCTCACCCTCACTGGTTATGAAGGGACAGAAATTGCTTCTGCAACAGAAGATAAGATTTCTACAGACACCTCGGCTGACTATTCCAATAAGACTTGGTTCAAAAAAGCGAAAAAGCTAGGCAAAGGCGAGGTGTTTTTTGGAGATGTCTATTCGACTGATGGAGAGGAAAGGCAAAAGATATCCGCGCCTGTCTATTATGATGGCAACTTCTCTGGAGTAGTTTCTATGACCTTCCATTATTCGGTCATAACTCAAATAACGAATAAAGTTACTATTGGTGAGACAGGATATTTGTATATATTGAATGGGCAGGGTTTGACTGTTAGTCATCCTGATAATAAGTTTATCCTGAGTTTAGATGCAAGCGCTGCAGGAGATGTTGGAGAGTCTTTAGCAAAAATAGTCAATAACAAGATGTTAGCAGGTCAAACAGGTATAGATGAATACACTTTCCAGGGCGTAAATAAATGGGTGTCTTACGCTCCTTTGAAAATAGGTGATTCACAATTCACTATAGCCGCCACTTTACCTGTCAAAGAGGCTACTGCCGCTGCTAGACAATTGGGACAAGACCTGCAGCAAAGAACCAATGATTCGAGAAATATGATGCTGATCTTAGCCGGTGTTGCGACAGCAGCAGTGGTCGGAGTGGGATTCTACATGTCTAGATACTTCTCTAAGCCGATAGTCGCCATAAAAGAGAGAGCTGAGAAACTTGCAGAAGGAGATTTCAGTTCAGGCGAAGATATCAGAGAGAGCAACGATGAGATCGGAGATATGGTACAAGCTTTCGACACTATGAAGGAGAACCTTGATACTTCAATCTCACAGATAAAACAGTCCATGCAGTCTTTAGCAAGAGGAGATCTAGACACTAATGTAGATGCTAGTGAGTTGAGTGGAGAGTACAAAGAGATGGCTATATCAGTGAATAGAAGTGTCAAAGGTGTAAAGGATGGCTTTGGAGCGATAAGTGATGTATTGGCGAAGATGGAAAACGGTAATCTAGACGACAGGATAGATACGGAAAGATTCGAAGGAGAATACAAAGAGATCGGAGAGTCGGTCAATTCGAGTTTGGATAGAATAGCCGGTGCTTTCGAGTCCATAGCTGACGAGATGGAAAAAGTCGAAAGAGGTAATTTGGATCAAAGGATCAACGCTGAAAATTACGTCGGAGCTTATAAAGAGATCGCTGAATCGATCAATAACAGTGTTGAAGGAGTACAGGATGGCTTTGGAGCGATAAGCGATGTATTGGCGAAGATGGAAAGAGGTAACCTTGATGATAGAATAAATACTGAGAGATTTGAAGGCGAGTACGAAGAAATAGGAGAGTCGGTTAATTCGAGTCTCGATAATATAGCTGACGCTTTCGAAGCGATAGCGGATGAGATGGAAGAAGTCGAAAGAGGAAACTTGGACCAGAGGATAAGTGCAGATAGATTCCAAGGAGAGTATAGAGAGATAGCGGAATCGATAAACGGCAGTGTCGACGGTGTTCAAGAAGGATTTGCGGCGATAAGTGATGTTCTCAAAGAGATGGAAAGAGGTAACCTCGATGATAGGATAGATACGGAAAGATTTGAAGGGGAATACAAAGAGATCGGAGAGTCAGTGAACGCCAGTTTAGAAAAAGTCACCGGAGCACTCAATCAGATCAGAGAGGTCATGGAAGCCCTCGCTAAGGGAGACCTTAAAGAGAGTGTAGATACATCAGAGCTTGGAGGAGAATATGCGGAGATCGGAGATGCAGTGAATGAAAGTATTGAAAGCACTAGAGAGAACATCAGAGAGTTGAAGAGATCGGCTAAAGAACTGAGTAACGCGTCGGAAACTGTAGCTGCTTCTTCAGAAGAGTTGAGTTCGACCTCGGAGAACGTGTCTTCGTCAGTGCAGAGCATTTCTCAAGGCACTTCTGAACAGG
>CAYWJQ010000012.1:50538-73578 GCA_964458595.1 uncultured Thermoplasmata archaeon | reverse complement strand
CCTGTATCCCACGACCTAAAAGGTCGGGGAATTAGGGCTTATGCGTGACTATTAAGCTTTCCTCCGACCGTAGGAATTTAAAATTCCTATACCTCTCAGAAAATCGAAGATTTTCTAAGCAAATGAGAATTTCTTGAAGAAATTCTTATGACATCGGAAATGTAATTCCCGAAATGAGTCAAAGACGTTAGAAAATTACAAAAATGTTACGTCTTTGACTATAATATTGATCCGTATCAGAGCGAACTGAGTATTACTTTCAGTTATCGAATATTTACCTTCACAGAACTACCTTTTTCTCGTCCACTCCCAACAGTAGAGCAAAATCACTGCTGCTCAAAAGATGGATTCTGTTCGGGCGGTAATTCCTCACCTTTCCCTTTGAACTCATCTTTAGAGATGAAGACCAAGATCAATGCAATCACTGACAGAATCGACCCTACGAATTGGAATCCTATGGAAAAAATACCGATGATCGACGCCGCCAGAGTAAATCCCCAGTGAATTCTCTTGATAGCGAATATCCCTCCAACGAGTAGAAAAACCCCAAATATCAGTATCAAGGCACCGCATATATTTATAATGTTCTCTATTAAGCTCTGATCTATCTGGTCGACCTGGCCACCCATACCTTCTTCCAAATTTAATGCGCTCGTGTCAAGAAAAAACATATTTCCTGCCGTCACCAAAGCGAGTATAAAAGCTGTGATCATCAAAATTCCCGCGATCATAGGTTTTTTACTTTTTTCTTCCGATGCACCTTCTCCCGCTCTCATATTGATTCCCTCTCAATCCGTTTTTTTAATCCTATCGCCATTAATATTTTTTTTGTTCTACTTTTCAATAGCGACCAATCCTAGGTTAAGGCGCCTCACCCGCTTTCATAACGGATAAAGAGCGGAAAAGTTCATTCGAAATCTACGATTTTCTCATCTCTTATCCTTATGAATACAGCACATATGAGTGCCTAAACCCTGTTCTTCTAATCTTTCTCTCAAACTTTCGTTGTTTATCAAGTCTTCTTCAATAATCACTATATCTTTTATTTACTCCCTTTCCACCGTTTAATTCTCACTTTTTAAGATGCACATCAAATCTTGCTCCACCCATCTCAGAATCTCCCACTTCAACCTTTCCCCCATAACTCCTAGCTATCTCTTTGGCCATGTACAATCCCAGGCCGGTTCCTCCGTTCTCTCCGGCTTTAAATCCCTTCTCGAACACCTTATCTTTCGCTTCATCGGCAATACCCTTCCCGTCGTCTTCCACGGTCACTACACATTCGTCTTCTTCAGCTTGAGAGCTGACCCTGACCCTATCACAATTCGAATGCCGTATCGAATTTTCTATCAAATTGGAGAACAACTCTTCCAACAACGGCCCTCCTTTTACTCTACAATCGCATCCCGAGATATCTATCTTTATTCCTTCATCCTTCAACTGGGCCATATTTTCTAATCCGACTCTATCGATCACCGTATTCAAATCGGTCTCGCTGCTTTCGTCTTCCTCGTCGATCTTTCTAAGTTTCCGTATCTTTTCGATTATCTTTTGTGCTTCGTTCAGCGAATTTTTCGCTTTCGTTCGATAAGTTTCACTTTCTTCCGATGAATCGGCATCTTTCATCAAGTCGAGATATCCTTGGATGATCTGAGCTTTGTTGCCAACGTCGTGCCTAAGCAAGGAATGTAAGAACTCTTCCCTCTCTTTCACTTGGATCCTCTGTAAGGCTTCAGAAACGTGACTCGCCAAAAGTTCTACCATCCTTAGATCCTCCTCGTCAAAATGACCCGGTTCTTTGGACACCGCTTGGAAGATCCCATCATCGCCCACGGGCACGCTTATAGCGGATCGGTAATCGTCGTCCACGGGCTTCGCGTCTTTGTCCGCAAACAAATCGTCGACTAGATAAGATTCCTGGTTCAGATAGGTCTTTCTGTCCAACCCTCCTTCGTCTACCCTTCTTTCGGTATGACCGTCTTCGGGCGTGCCGGAAGATATCCCCTTGGTTACGAACATATCCCCTTCGACGGCGTCAAAACCACATATATCGAACTCCAATATGTCTTCGGCCGCCTGTACTGCGAAGGAATAAACTTCCTCTTCGGATTGGCAGGCCTGCAGTTCGGCGCTTATCTCGTGCAGTCGTTCCAGCTTGTCTTTGTTTTCTTCGATACGTTCTTCAGCTTTCTTCCTATCGGTGATATCTCGGGCTATCGATAACACCCTTTTTTCTCCTTCCAATTCAAATATGTGAGACTTAATTTCCACCGGTATCTCCGTACCGTCTTTCGCCTGATGGATCATCTCGAACTTCATTTCTCCTTTTTCTTGCAATTCATCCAACACATCCGATAACTCGTCATCCATAATTCCAACATCTATATCTTCAGGAGTCATCTCTAAAAATTCATCTCTGCTGTACCCCAACATCTCGACCGCGGTGTCGTTGACCTCAACGAATCTGCCGAGAAGCCCCTCGTCGGTGAGTTCATGAAGATATACCGCGTCGTTAGCGTTGTTGAATATCTTACGGAACTTTTTCCTCTCTTTTCTAAGCCTGTGTTCTTTTTCCTTCCTATCCGTGATATCTCGAACTACAGCTAAAACGAACGTCTCGTGGTCGATAGTATACCGGTTCAAAGTGACATCAGTGGGGATAGGTTCACCATCTTTCGTGGCATGGACCCAATAAAATTCTTGAGATTCGCCTTCCAAAGCTGAATTTATTTTTTCTTTAGCCCTTTCCCGGGAATCCTTTCCATCGGGTTGCTTCTCCGGCGAAAAACTGAACGGTGCTTCGCCTATCATATCCCCTCGATCACATTCAAACAATTCCAATGCTTTCTCATTACAGTCGATATATTTGTTTTCCTTTATGATGAGTATCGCATCGTTAGCGGATTCGAATATCGTTCGATACTTTACCTCTCTTTCCTTCAATCTCTGCTCGGCTTCTTTCCGATTCAACGCACTTTGGATCGCCTCTCCGGCTATCCTCAATAGATCTACAACTTCCTCGGACCATCGTTCTTCCTCACTCACCCAATCAAACCCAATGAGACCTTCGAGTTCGTTATCGTAGACTATCGGAAGTACGAGCAAAGATTGGATGTTCTGTTCTTTCAAAATTTCTTCAAACGCTTCAGCTTCAAAAGGAAGGTCGGATACTCTCGGTACCGTGATATTCTCAAACTCTTCCACCTTCTCCATCAGCCAAGGAAGATCATCGGTAGAAAAATTCTGCATGTTTTCCTTCTGTGGTTCTACTCCTTCAGCGCACCATTCGTGGGTCATGTCCATCTTTTTTAAATCTTCGTAGAACTGAAAAACATAGCTGCGGTCGGCATCCGCGAACTCCGCGATCTTTCCCAAAGCCTGGTTTATACTTTCGTGGATCTTTTCTACTTCGATATTCATCAAACCAGTAGAAACTTCAGTGATAATCCTCTCTAGATTCTCCCGATACTTTATCTCCTCCTCCATCTCCTTCCTCTCAGTTATATCTGTGATGATTCCCTCAAGGTACTGGTCATTTCCATGCGATTCAATGACTTTTCCCAACTCCCATACCCATTTGACTTCACCATCTGCACTTTTTATACGATATGTGACTCTATATCTATCTCCCTCATCCGTTACTGCTTCAGTCTTCTCTCGCACTTTTTCTTTGTCTTCCTCCATTATCAGATCAGCATAAGAGACTTTTTTATTATCGATTAACTCTTCCGGCTCGTAACCGATCAATTCCTTACATCCCTCGCTCAAGAATTTCATCGTATAATGCTCATCGTTCAAACAGCGAAAGACGGTTCCGGGGGTATTATTGAGAAGATTTTGGAGAAAACGATTTTTTTCTTCGAGTTTATTCTCCATTTCCTTTCTCTCGCTGATATCTTGAGCGGTTACTATAATCCCGTTTATTTCAGGATCGTCTAAATGATTGACGGCTCTGACCTCTAGCCATATCCAGCCGTCTTCCACTTTTCCACGTAATTCCGCCCGGCATTCTTCACCGGGGTTTTCTAGGACCTTGGAGAACATCTCCAGTGTTTTTTCTCTATCATCAGGATGAACGAATTCGATTCCTTCCTCTCCCATGAATTTACTTGGATCCAATCCGACGATCTCTTTGGAAGGATAACTGTGGTATTTTATCTTCCCATTCTCGTCTATCACGTTGATAAAGGCCGGAGTATGATCGAGATATGTTTCTTTCCGTCTTAATTCTTGCTCGTGTTCTTTCCTCTCGCTGATATCTTCTACCAATGCTATGCCAGAACTGATCTCACCGTGTTCGTTCTCTATACCTTTGAAAAAAACTCTAACGATCGAGGTTTCACCTGCCGTGATAGATGTATACTCACCTTCGTAATACCCCTCTCCATCTCCAAGAGAAGATCTCACTTCCTCCATCAACTCATCATTTTCAAGATCTTCCAACATGTCAAATCCTATCAATTCATCCCGAGAAGATCCTATAATATCCACAAATTTGTCATTGCATTCGATTATAACGCCTACCTCATCATAATGCAAAACACCTAGGGGGCTTTCCTCAAAGATCTTCTTGTACTTCTTCCGGCTCTCTCTGAGTTCTTCCTTTGATTCTTCTAACTTCTTTTTGGATTTATGGCTTTCATACTCCTGAGTTATCGCATCCGCTAATACGCCATACTGACTTTTCGGATCACCTCCTTTTTGAATGTATCTGTCCGCGCCCAAATTCAAGGCTTTTATCGCGACTTCCTCCCTGCCCTTACCGGTGAACATTATGAACGGTATACCGTCATCTCTCTCGTTTCTTACCTCTTCTAAAAAATCCAAACCATTCATATCGGGCATCTGGTAATCCGAAACGATCACATCTATATCCTCACTATCGATCACATCTTGAGTTTCTTCGGCGGAGGAAACGGTCAAGACTTCTATTTCTTCGCTTTCTCTCTCCAAAAAAATCTCCGCCTGCTCCAGTAACGATCTCTCATCGTCCACGAGAAGAGTTTTTATCGACATGATGCCTTTTAGCCCTCGTTAGATTATAATGGCTTATTAATATATATAAACTATTTCCCTATTTTCCAAGTCACCCAATAAATTCAACTTCTAAATCCAAGATCTTTGTGAGAGTGAATACTAACGTTCTTTTTAAAGGCCACGATCATCCGGTTTAAAGTTTTTTATATAGGTATTGACCTACTAGAGATATGAAAAAGATAGATATTGAACAGAAATTTCGACAGCTTGAAGATTTCTTCTCCCCTAAGATAGTAGGAGAATTCAACGACCAAAGTATCAAGATATCCAAAGTAGAGGGAGAATTTGTATGGCATGAGCACGAGGACACCGATGAATTGTTTTTCGTGATAGATGGGAATTTGGCTATAGAACTTGAGGACCAAACTATAAATCTACAAGAAAATGAGATCTTTATAGTTCCCAAAGGTACTGAACATAGACCGGTGGCGGAGGAAAAGGCCCATGTGCTTATGATCGAATCTCAAGGAACCGTCAACACGGGAGATGTTGAAAATGAACTCACAGAAAAGAACCTAGAAGAGATCTGATCCAATTGGTGAGATAAAACAGATATTAGCTATCTATCTTCCTCACTTCCAAAGCTTGAAAACCTTCTTCGTCTAGCTCGCTCTTGAATTCGACCCTATCGCCCTCTTCTAAGATATGATTTCCTTCGATATTGCTGATGGGAACGAAGTGATCGTCCTCATCGCCGTCGGTCTCTATGAAGTCGTAATCCTTTCTCTCGTCGAAAAATTTCACGGTTCCTTTCATATTGATTCTCTCCTCGCTCAACGATATGAAATAAAACAATATAATCCTTAGGATTCTGATAAAACTCTATCGCTCCTTTCCTTGATCGGACCCTAAGTTAATATAATATGCAACGTTGATTCAAAATCCGTGTTAGAAAAGATACTACGTATTCCTTACAGCTACGGCGCGATGGCCTTGATAGCCATAATCATGGGCATGGCTTTGGGCGGATTTCCGAGCCACTCGGACGAGATAACGATGGCCTCTCTTATAGCGATAATGTCTCTATCCACCAGAGAGGTGAAATTCAAGAAGCTGAGGGGCATGAAAGAACATTTCAGCGACTTCTTGACCGTGTTCCTGCTAAATTACGGTGTTCTCGCCGGCACTCTGATCGGGATGTCATACTTACTATTCGAGGACATCCAATTGATACAGGGCATGGTCGTCTATGCCGTGGTTCCGTCAGCTATAGCGGTGATCCCTTTCACCAGTATGCTCGACGGGGATACGGAACTCTCCCTGATCTCCAGCGCTCTACTTTACATCTCATCTCTGGCGATCACCCCGATCGTCCTTCTGATACTTTTCGGCCGGGAGATAGGCATCTGGCCTATACTCAAGAATCTTTTGATACTGATCGTTGTCCCGGCGGTCATCTCTAGACTTCTTTTGAAGATAGGTTACAAAGAAAAGGAACACGACCAGGTGATCGTGAACACTGGATTTTTTCTCATAATCTTCGGGGCCGTGGGGGCTAACAGGAATCTATTGTTCACGGAAACCGCTCTGCTTCTACCGATATTTCTTATCGGCGCTGTCCGAAGTATAGGTCTAGCATCCATAACTAACATAGTGGGGAGGGCCTTAAAAGTCCCCTCGGACAAACTGAAGAGCTACACTCTTTTTGCCTCTTTTAAAAATGGAGGTCTCGCCTTGATATTGGCGGTCTCTCTTTTCGGGTTGAAGTCCAGCTTCCCTATCGTTTTTGGCTTCGTCTTTGCCCCGCTCCTTATAGTATTCCTTAAAAGAGTCGTCTACAAAAAAACCGGTTAGAGTATATCTCACCACGATTGCGGAATATATATAAGGAACGCCGACTTTTATCGGTTAGATAGATCGATAAAGATCTCCTCACTATAGTAACTCTATAGCTGAGAGAAATTTAGGGTGATGATATGAAAAAGATAGGAAGAAAAATGATTGTATCTGGGACCATACGGATGCCATCGATATCGCCATCATCTAGAAAGAGGTGATCAAAGATGGATATATTATCTGTCCCCGATGCGAACCCGTCGCTGCAGCCGAAGTTGAAAGACGCTAGAGAGATGTTGAAATACGCTGCGATTTTCTTTTTAGTCGCGGCCTTGATCTACCTACTCTGGGGACTGTGGTCGATGATGACCAGTATCTTCTGGAGTTTCGTATATCTCAACGCGGTACACACTGTCCTTGGGATCATAGGAGGTATAGTCAGGATAGCCTTCGCAGTGGTAGCTATCATCCTTAAAAAGAAAGTCGTAGAAGATCTGATAGAGCCAATCGATCAGGGAAGGGCTGAAGAGATAGACGAAACTACGATGATCATCTATACCGTACTGGGTTTTATATTCGGTCTGGTGATCTCCGGAATACTGATATTACTGGGATATATGAAACTCGACGAGGCCACGACCCAACCTCACAAGTGTCCGACCTGTGGAGCGTCCCTGAGATATATCGCAGAACATGACAACTGGTACTGCGACAACTGCCAAGATTACAAAATGCCCGTCAATCCTCCTCGACCGGAGCAGCCGCCGCCCCCGGGTCCCGACTCTCGATCTGGGTCTTCACAGAATTCTCCCCCGCCGCCTCCAGAAGATAAAGAGTAGCGGTTTCACCGACAGACGAACTCAGCCTAGTAACTACTTCGGTGCAGTTGAAACTGCCGCTCCGGATTGGATCCTAACAAATATGGATCATGCCCACACTCTCTTTTTTTCTAAAACTATATAAAAAATTATAGTGGTAGACATAACTAATGACAAATTCGTTATGTCCTCCTCATTACGAAGTCTTTGACCGAAGTAAGAGATGGAATCGTTTATTCCATCGCAACTTTACGAGGAATTACATTCCTCGAAGCGAGGGAATGGAAATTCCCTCTATAGAGGAATATTCTATTCCTCGAAGTATCGAAATCAGCGATTTCGATTTTGTTAGAATTTTTGTCAAAATTCTTACACTCGTGATAATTTCACTTAAGAAATTATCACTAAATTAGAATTATTACATAATTCTGATACTCGAAGGAAAGCCAACGGCTTTCCTGTAGATATTTCAGGAACATTGTTCCTGATATCACAGGAAAGAGTTGTTCTTTCCAGTAGACGTCAAAGACGTAAAAAATTCAACAAAGGTTACGTCTTTGACTATAAAAAAGAAAATCGTGTTCGGAGCTTTACCTCACATATGCTCTTCTAGTATTTCTTCCAGTTCTTTTATGTTCTCTTCCTTCTGATCCTCCAGCCTTTTCCAGATATCGACGCATTCTTCACAGTGGGCGGAATCGTCCTTGTAATATTCTTTTATCCTGGAGAGACTCTTGCTCTCCTCGACCAGCTGTTCCATCAGATCATATACTTCGTCGTCCAACATTCACTCTCACCTCTAACCAATATAAAGACATTCCTACTTCATATAAATTTCCTTACCGCGGAGTTGGAGAATACTAATATATTCGATGATCTATATGCTTAGCAGAGACAAAAGCATGGACCTAAAAGATCGGACATGCTTAGTGACAGGTGCCAACTCCGGCATCGGTAAACGGACCAGTAAAAGGTTGGCCGAGGAGGGAGCTGAAGTCGTGATGATGTGCCGGAACGAGAGTAAAGGCAGAAAAGCAAGAAAAGAGATAATCGAAGCTTCCGACAACGAAAACATCCATCTTCTCATCTGTGATCTTTCACTGATGAGTTCAGTGAGAAAAGCCGTTGAAGAATTCGAAGATAGATTCGAAGACCTTAACGTTTTGATCAACAACGCGGGCATCATATCCAACGAAAGAGATATTACCGAGGAGGGTAACGAGAAAACGTTCGCGACGAATTACTTAGGACATTTTCTCCTGACGTATCTCCTGACAAAAAAAGAGAAGGATAGCCTCCAAAAGATAATCAACGTGACTTCCGGCGCTCATAAAACCGGTTCTCTAGATTTCGATGACCTGCAGATGAAAAGAGCTAAAAGATTCAGCGGTTGGAAGGCCTACTCCAACTCGAAATTGGCTCAAGTGATGTTCACCTATCAGTTGGCGAGAAAGCTTTACTCGGAGGGCATCACAGTGAACTCCTATCATCCAGGGGCCGTTGGTACTAAATTCGGTAAAAAAACTTTCCTCATAAGGATCATCTACTGGCTTTTTTCCATCTTCATGAGGGGGCCGGAAAAGGCGGCCGACGATATACTCCATATATTGACTACGTCGGAGTTAGATGATACGACCGGCGAATACTTCGCCAAGAAAAAGATCAAAAATTCATCCGCGAAATCTCAAAAAAGGGAAAAACAGAGGAAGCTGTGGAAAAAGAGCAAAGAGATTGTCGGTCTATAGATTAAGTGACAACTCTCGAAACTTCAATCTATCTTTCTAACTTCTAGCGCACGAGGTCCTCTATCCCCTTCTGCGCTCTCGAACTCTACCCTATCACCATCGTCTAGAGTGACTCCTTCTTGGATCTCGGACCGATGCACGAAATGATCTTCCGCGTTTTCATCGGGTTCTATAAACCCGAAGCCTTTCTTCCCGTCAAAGAACTTTACAGTCCCTTTCATTTTAGACCTCCTTCAAACTTATCTCTAATCAAACCTTATTGAACAATCAAGAGCACTCGAGTATCCGCTCCAACCTTTCGAACGCCTTAGAATATGATTCATCTTCTTTAGACCATTCTTCGAGACCGAAACAGGGGAATTTATCACATTGAGAACAATTTTCCAATCCCTTGTCGTCCACGCAGCACTCTAGTATCCAACAGCCGGGGGACCAATGATTTTCTCTACTGCCTTTGCATCCCTGGCAGTAGGGGCCTTCTTCCATGATTCGATCGACAGATACGTTCTCTTCAAACCACCCCATATCGACGAACCAGTCTTTCACCTCTTCCGCACTATCGCGTTCAAAAGAAGCTCTGCGGATAGAGCACTCATCACAGATCAATCCGCACGCCCCCATGTCAGTTCCTCCCATAAATACAACCTCAAAAAAGACATCATACTCGAAGTATTTAGATTTATTTAAACGCAAAGTCGATCTTCGATGCGTCTAAAAGCTCTATCATCTCATCTTTGCTCCAACTCCGACTTCGATCCGGGGATCCAAGAATCCGTAGATCAAGTCCGCTATATAATATCCCAAAACGTACACGAAGGCTATCATGAAAGATGCACCCATCAGAACCGGGATATCTTGATATCTGAGAATCGCGGTCCTCAGTAAAAGGCCCATCCCCGGCCATCCAAATATCACTTCTGCTATCATCGCTCCTCCCAGTGACGTTATCAAAGCCATCACGGCCGAAGTTATGATGGGTGGGGCCGCAGTCTTCAAAGTATGACCGTAGATGACTTTTCTCTCGGGTACACCTTTGGCTCTCGCGGCCATGATGTAATCATCCTGCAATATACCCGTGACGATATTCCTTGTAGTCCAAGCTCTAGCTCCAAAGAAGACAAACACGATGACTATCAAGGGCAAGGCCATCCTTCTCAACAGTTCACCGATATAGGTCAAAAGCCCCATCTCAGAGATCAATCCGAATCTCCCTAGTGGTTTAGGGAACCAACCTAACTCGTAAACGAAGATCGTGATCGCCAGCATACCGACCCACCACATCGGCATCGAAGAAGCCATTATACTGAACAACGAGAGGAACTTATCGGTGATAGTTCCCGCCTTCTGTGCAGCCTTCAAACCAATAATTATACCTGAAGTAGTATATATGAAAGCTGCTGTCGTGAACAGCAGTAATGTGTTTGGAAGCCTGTCCATGATTATATCAAGAACTCGCTGAGAGCCCTCGAACGAACTCATATCGTTCGCCTTTCCGAACTCGAGAGTGAGAACGTCTTTGGATTGATAAAATATCCTTTTCCATCTGGGTAAATGAAGATTATGTTTTCTCATGAGCTGGGAGATCCGGTCCCTGCGGTACTGTTCGAAACCTTCCTCTGGCTCCTCATCCATGTTTTTTATCTCCACCCGTACCTGCCGCTGAATCCTAGCTTTCAACTCTTTTTCCGTACCATAGCTATAAGCGGCTGAAAGGATGAAGACCACGATAAAGAGGACTATGAGCATATTTATGGTTCTAACAACGAAATATTTCCATGATGCGGGCATTATATCCTTTATAGATATAGAAATGGTTATATAAACTTTACTCGGCCGATTCAAAAATGTTAAACAGTTTACCCACAGGTATAAAATTTAATCTTTCATCTCATCCCGGTACCACCAAATTTCATCTCCACCCGGGGGTCGAGAAAGCCGTATATGAGATCAGCTAGATAATATCCGAAAATATGTACAAAAGCAATCATGAAAGAAGCACCGACTATAACTGGCACGTCGTTGTGGAATAAAACAGCGTGTCTCAATAAAAGGCCCATCCCGGGCCATCCAAATATGACTTCCGCTATCATCGCTCCGCTTATGGACATCATCAAGGCATATATTGCAGAGGTTATCACTGGAGGGGCCGCAGACCTTAAAGTGTGGCCGTAGATGACTTTTCTTTCGGACAGACCTTTGGCCCTAGCCGCCATTATATAATCTTCCTCCAAAACTCCGGTGATTATGTTTCTGGTTATCCACGCTCTAGCTCCGAAGAACACGAAGACCAAAACAATCAAAGGTAAAATCATTATGTGAAGAAGTTCGGTAGTGTGCTCTATAAATCCCACCTCTGAGATCAATCCAGGATTTTTATTGGGATGAGGGAACCAATGCAGATGATGGACGAAGATGGTCACCGCGAGCATCCCGACCCACCACAGAGGCATGGATGTTGTGGATATACTGAAAAGCGAAAGGAATTTATCGAGCTTACTCCCGGCATTCTGTGCTGCCTTCAACCCGATAGCGATCCCCAAAGTTGTATATAGAACAGCGGCTGAAGTGAAGAGCAAAATAGTGTTGGGTAATCTATCCATTATGATATCTAAAACATCCTGTGATCCCGTATTCGATGTCATGATCCTAGCATGGCCGAAGTCGAGCGTCAATACGTCCTTGGTCTGTATCAAAATTCTCTGCCATCGGGGTAGATGAAAGTCGTGTTTTCTCATCAGATGAGCGGTCCGTTCTCTGCGGTACTTATCAAAACCGCCCGCGGGCGGTTCGTCCATCTTTGAGATCTCTACACGCACTATCCTGTGGATTCGCGATTTGATCTCTTTTTCCGTCCCATAACTATAAGCTGCAGAAAGTATAAACACTACGATCATCAGGACCAATAGCATATTGATGGTCCTGACAACAAAATATCTCCATGATGCCGGCATATCTCTAAGATCTACTATAAATATGATATTATTTAAAGATTGCTAAGAAAAGTTATTTTTCATGAAAGCGGGCCCCTCTAAACAGACATCAAAAAGTGATTACCTTCTTATCTTTCTTCAAATGCTCAGTGAGTGGTTCTCCCATGTACTTGACCTCGATGCCGAGATCTTCTAGATCTTCCGATACACCGTAACGTTCGGCACAAGCTTTGCAGGCCTTCAAAGTGATACCCAATTCATCCATCTCTTCTATCTTTTCCTGTAGATCCTCGTCTTCGCTGAGAAGGTTAGAAGAAGGACCCCAGATTATGAAAGTGATATCCTCCCACCAGCCTCTCTTTTTGGCGTTGATCGTGTACATGAAAACCATGTTCTCCGCCACTTCTTTATCGCCGCTTGTCCATACTACTGCTAAACCATCTTTTTCAGCCATCTTATTCGCCTCCTGTCGGTTCCCAAAACATCCGTGCGGTAAAAATTTACTCATACGGTATCTCGGTTGTGATAAAATACTCTTCCAACGATATCCTTTCCGATAGACCAACATATAAAAATTCAGAGGTATATCATCAAAAATTTAATATCTGATTTCGCTATTACTGGCCCAATATGACGAATATAGAGTATGTAGATTATGAGCTTTGTAAAAGACATACGGTAGACGTTCTCCTATATATCTATGAACACGATAACGTACACAGCACGAGCTTTTATGAACTCACGGAACACTGCGACGAAGCTGTGAAGAGGGCCAAGGAACTGAAAGAGATGGGTCTTCTAGAGATGGACCGTGGACCTAAACCTTTCGCCAAGACCACATATCACCTCACAGACGAAGGTGAACGCCTGGCACAAAAACTGAAAGAAGTAGAAGGTGAACTGAAGGAGTTGGAAACCGAACTCGAGGTCTGAACTCTTCTGCACTCCTACTGGTATGGAGTAAAAGTTATGAATCGGTTTGTTTTAAAAGAACTACCTGCAGACTCTTTTCTATATCCCTAAAATATAACTATTCTCGAGACCATTCCGGCATATAGTGATAAGATGAGATTTAGTTTAGAAAAAGAAGTTTACGAGAGAAAAAAAGATAAGCTTTTGAGCGAGTTGAAGGAAGAGGGCCTTGACGCCTTGTGTCTATTCTCTCCTAATTTCATATACAATCTGACCGGTTTTCCGTTCATACCCACTGAAAGACCTATAGCTTACCTCTTAGAAGAAGATAAAGAATCGATAGTTATTCCCAGGCTGGAAAAGGAACATCTAGAGCAAAGAGAATTGGATTTCGAGAAGGTCATCACCTATCCCGATTATCCGGGCGAGAGACATCCGATGAAATTCGTCGAAGACATGATCGAGGAAAAAGATTTCGAGAAAATCGCGGTAGACCAGGACGGGTACGCCAGCGGGTACGGTTATTTTGGCCCATCTCTCAGCGAATTGATCGACGCGGAGATAGAGGATATAAGGCTGAAGTTGGAGAAATTTTTCAGCGTGAAAGAGCCTGAAGAGATAGAACTGATCGAAGAAAGCGCGAAATGGGCCAATTTAGGTTTGAAACACCTGCAGGAAGAGACCGAACCTGGGATGTCCGAGATAGAAGTTTCGATGAGGGCTTCGATGAAAGCTTCCGAGGCCATGATAAAGACCGTAGGAGACAAATTCGAGCAGACCAGTACCGGCGGATTTCCTGTATATGTCGGGTATAGAGGCCAGGTCGGAAAAGGATCCGCTCTTCCACACGCTTTGGCCGACAACAAGAGGATAAAAGAAGGCGATGTTTTGGTTAATGGAGCCGGTCCATCGGTTCACGGCTACAGCAGCGAATTGGAGAGGACCTGGATAGTAGGAGAACCTTCCAAGGAACAGAAGAAATACTTTGAACTGATGCTGAGAGCACAAGACAGAGCTTTCGACGAAATGGAAGCCGGTAAAAAGTTCGAGGAAATCGACGAAGCCGTCAGAAAGATCTACGAAAAAGAAGGTATAGAAGATACTTGGAGACACCATACCGGGCACGGGATCGGTACCAGATTACACGAACCTCCATTCATCGATATAGGAGAGGATTGGACGCTAGAAGAGAACATGGTACTCAGCGTCGAACCGGGCATTTACGTCGAGGATCACGCCGGATTCAGACACTCCGATACAGTAGTGGTCAAAAAGAACGGAGTCGATATATTGACTTACTATCCTAGAGACCTGGAAAGCAGCGTGATATCGTAAGTAAAATACAAATCTCTTGATTAAATATGGATTTTAAATATGAATTGGACCGACATAATAGGTAAAAATTGGGGTCAAAGAGGTATAATACTGGGAACGACCGTACTCTACATCTACCTATTTCTATTCAGGCCCAAAGATGCGGTGAAGGGAGTAAGACAGGGATTTATCACATTTCTAGCTCTTTTCACGCTGATCTTCGCCGCTATACTGCTGGCGAGCGCTATTAGAAATTTGATCCCTAGGGAATCTATCCAAAAATATCTAGGACCGAAAGCGGGTCTGAGAGGGGTTCTAACGGGCGGACTTCTCGCCGGACTCCTTCAGGGTGGACCCTACGCCGTTTACCCTATTATCAAAGGTTTGAAGAAAGAAGATATAGGCTTATCGGTCGTCCTAGCGATGCTCGTCGGTTATTCTATCATCGGAAGTGGAAGGATAGTTTTCGGGCTCGCCTTTTTTGAAGCCAAGATAATCGGAATAAGAGTTTTTCTAGGTATCGGTCTAGCTGTGCTCGCTAGTATCTTACTCTATTTCGTATTCGGTGATTGATATGGTCTGGGAATCCATAATAGGGAGAAATTGGAGTCAACGTGCGATAATATTCACAACTCTTTTACTGTACATATACATGTTCTTGACGAGAAGAGAAGATGCAGAACAGAGCGTGAAAGAGGGTTTGAATACTTTCAAAAGTCTATTGACTCTGATCTTCGCAGCTGTACTGTTAGCCAGCGCTATTCAAATCCTGCTTCCTACGGAGATCGTCCGCTCTTATCTCGGACCAGGCTCCGGTTTTCTAGGAGTCATATTGGGAGGGTTACTCGGAGGATTGATGCAGGGCGGTCCCTACGCGGTATATCCGATAATAAAGGGTCTCCAGCAGAGCGGAGTGAGCATAGCCGTCATCATAGCGATGATGATAGGTTACGGGGCGATAGGCAGCGGCAAGATAGTCTACGGTCTCGCGTTCTTCGGGACCAAGATCATCTCCCTTCGAGTCCTGATAGGTATCGGATTGACCCTTCTAGCAAGTTTAGTCCTATCCCTATTGCTCCTGTAAAGTCAGATCTCGGATAACTTAATTCTTTTTTTTTTAATATATTCCAAAAAACTTAAAAGTGTTCTCGAGCATTTAAGCTCGATGAGAGGGCAGACAAAAGCCGCCGTCGGTGCTTTAGTGGCGATCGGTTACATTATGATACTGGCTGGTTTTGTTATCAAAGGTATGTATGGAGCCGTCATAACAGGAGCAGGAGCCGGTCTTATGGCGGGTTCTCTCCTAGGCTATTTTATCGGCGGTGCTGCAGGAGTGGTCGTTGGAGCCGTGGGAGGATGGATGGCAGCGGCATCTCTCGGTTGGATAATTCAAGGTACATTTGGAGGTCTTTTCGGAGGTACAGTAGGTGCATTCATAGGTGGATTCCTGGGTGGGGTGATCCAGAGTTTAGAAGGTGAAGAAGATGTAGAGTGGTTCGTGGAAGCCGCAGTAGGCGGGATCACTGGATTGCTCGCGGGATTGTTCGCATTGAGCTATATCGGAAGAGGAGTCTTCGGTGTTCTAGGACTTTTCTTCGGTGGGGGCATAGGAGCCGTTACTTTAAGTGTCGTAGGGGGTCGGCATCCGGGGGTAGGCGTCGGAGCGCTTATCGGAACTATAATCGGGATGCTTTTCGAAAGTTTGGTATCCGTCGGGATCGGTTTCGTCGTCGGGATACTGATCGGCTTCGCTGTCGATCGGACGATTCTGAGATCGGCTTTCGATTAAAATTATATACTTTCTTTCTCTTCTAAAGAACGGGTGAGATAACGAGTTCGAAACTATATTTAACCGCGGCCGGAGTGATACTTATTGTTTCACTGCTTATCTCCGGGGCTGCTTCAGCCATAGGCTATTCGATGTCTAGAACTGATGCACGAGGAGACGTGCCGAACTCTGCTGTCGATATTTTGGAGGGCTCCACCAAAAGATCTGGGAACGAGATCGTTTTCAACATAGAGGTGGCCGGGAACATAAAGGAAAGCTCGGGAAACAAAAATTATAACTATATGGTTTATATAACTGAGGAGAAAAAACAAACCGAAAATATATACGTAACGTACTCGGACGGGAGCGCCACCTGGATCGATTATACCGGAGACTCGATGAGCTCTGGGCCAGCGGACCATTCTATAAGCGGCGGGACTTTGGAGATGAGGGTCTCAGAAACTTTATTTTCAAATATGACCGATTTCAATTTTTGGGCCTATGCTACATATTCGAACTCTGAAACCGGCGAAACATTCGCCGATTATCTACGTTCTTGGGATGGAACTGACACTAACGGTCCTTCTCCCGATGACATATTAGAAGATATCTGGACTGGCAGTATGCTTTGTATCGCCGTGGGAGTCCTCATACCTTTGATCATAGTGGTCTTGGTAATAATCATAGTGATCTATCTAGTCGGAGAAGACGAAAGTCAACAACCTCCTCCGCCTGAAGATTCCTCGCGCGAGCCCCCGGCTCCCCCAAAAGAGGGTGATGAGGGAGAAAGTCGTTGATTTTCGGATCTTAGGAATAGAATCTATCAAATAGGGCGAGATCACCGCGTTAGCTTGAGCTTTGGTTAGCCACGATACGAGATGGCCGCTATTCCTCTTTGAAATCTTTTTTCTTGAGTAAATTATCCATCTGGCGAGAATTCATGCATTCCATAGCGACCTGAAGAAGTATAGCCTTGAAAAGTTCCTCCCCTTCATGGCTCTTTTTACATTCCGGGCAGATGGTCTGCTGAGGTAGATCTCGCTTCAGATCTGGATCGTCCTTCACATCTTCGTAGATATCCTCGACGAAATCGATCAGTTCATCCCTCAACTGGGATTCCTTCACCTTCGTCGAAACTTCTCTACCTATCCCTCTCATGTAGTCGCGGGTGAATACGATGTCTCCCCAGACATCGTCCTGAGTCCCTATAGGGTTGTTCTCGTAGATCGATATCTCCTGACACGGTTCGTAGTAACGATGTGATCTTTTTCCCATCTTCTTCTTCCTTTTTTCTTCCCCCTCCCCTTCAGAGGGACGACCCGGTTCACTTTTCACATCCCGCTCTTCCTTTTTCTTTTTGATGATGCCCTGTCTCCAAAGATCTTTTACTGCCGAATAAACTGTCGAGAGAGGTTGACCCGTTTCTTCATGGATCTCCTGAGCCGTGACGCCTCTTATACCGCTTTTTCTTATAGCTTTCAGACAGTCCTAGGTGGCTTCATTTCCCAGCACGTCTGCCGCCATGTCGCTGCTGACAGGAAAGAAATTCAGGTATTCCTTTTCTTTCATCATATCACATTTCGCAATTATGTAATTATATTATTTTAGATTTTTGTAATAACAAAATTTTGTTCGTAGGAGCTCGAGATTGGGTTGATATATTTTCTAGGGCTTGTAACTCAAGTGAGAGGTTGATAGGATGAGGACGGCGAAAGATCTGATACGAAAACCGAGACGGATCGAGAAAATCGTTGGAGAGAAGGATAGATCTAAAAACTCCAAAACTGAACACCAGAAAGACCTTTTACCAAAAAGTGATAATAACAACGTCAGAGGAAAGAGGTGATCTTGATGCAGAAAAAAGCCAGCTTAGTTGTAGTAGCGGTACTTGTATTGAGTGGGTTGATCGGAGTCTTCACTTATCTCCGCCTAGGAGATGAAAACGCCGGGCTCGCTAATTCTCCTTGGCCGTGTTGGGGTCACGACAGCAGACATACTCGACTGAGTTCTTACAATACAAGCGATGTCGACGGAACTATAGATTGGAAGTTCCAAGCTGACAATGGTTTTATTAGCGGAGTCGCTGTCGGAAACGGCGGAACGGTATATGTCAGTTCAGGTGAGTTGACCGCTTTAAATCCTGACGGTACCAAAAAATGGGTGATATTCAATTCCAACAAAGATTCAGAAAAAGAAAATGCACCTTCATCTCTGGTCTCCGCTCCCGCTGTACGTTCCGACAGTACGATTTATGTTGTCCACGAGGGAAATCTACATGCGGTAAATCCCGATGGAACTATAAAATGGAGTTTTAAAACTGAAGATGATGTCAACTCTTTTCCTTCTATCGGCCCGGATAGTAAGGTATATGTCTCCTCTGATAACCATCTATATGCAGTAAAACCAAATGGTGAAAAAAGATGGAGTTTAGAGGCAGATGGAGAATGGTTTTCCCCTTCCGCCTCTATCAGCTCCGACGGGACTATCTATATAACTACCTTTAATGAAAGTAGTGATAAAAGTCATCTACACGCGATCAGTCAGGAGGGGGAGAAAAAATGGAGTCACGAGCACAGAAGTTTTCTCCCCTTAACACCGGTTATAGGGCCGAATGGCACTATCTATCTACCTTTTACTTCGGGAATTGAGGCGTTAAATCCGGGCGGAACCAGAAAATGGAGATATTCAAGTCCCTCAGGGAATGGTCCTGTCTCGATAGGTCCGAACGGAAAAATATGTGTGAGTATCGGATCACTGTCGGTTTTGGACGAGAACGGAAAGAAAAGATGGGGTTATGAACCAAATAGTTCATTTTCGTATGCGGCGTCTGTAGGAGCGGAAGGAACTATATACGTACCCACGGAAAAAGGACGGTTATTCGCTATCAAGCCAAACGGTACGAAGAAGTGGAGTACTCAACTCAACGCAAGACCTTCTAGGCCGCCGGTGATCGGTTCAAACAATATCTACGTGGGTACCTTCAACGGGACTTTGTACGCTTTCGGCGGAGTAGGTGATAACGAAAAAAGTGATAAATTAGAGACGAGTAAAAAAATCGATCATCAAAAGACGTTGGGACTAACTCCGCCTTTATTGATGATAAGCATTTTCTTGGCGATCATTTTCACACGGAAAAATAAGTAGGAGTCGAAAAAATAATAGACTGATCTTTAAAGTGCGAGGTGAAAAGATGGTAAAAATCACTTTCCACGGGGGTGTAGGAGAGATCGGGGGCAATCAGATCTTACTGTAGGGAAAAGATACCACGGTCTTGTTCGACTTCGGTATGAGCTTTACTGAGCATAATTCCTACTTCTCAGAGTATTTGAGGCCTAGAAAAGCGGCCGGGATAGAAGATTTCATCGAACTCGGTCTGCTTCCAGATATCGAAGGTATCTACAGGAAAGATTATCTGAACCATATCGGAAGGAGCCTTAAAAAGGAGAAAAGCGTGGATGCGGTTTTCCTCACTCACGCCCACATGGATCACATAGGGTACATCCATTTTCTGAGAAGGGACATACCTATCTACTGCTCACCCACCACTAAAAAGATAATGGAGTGCAGGCAGGAAACCGGTTCGAATTCCTTCGATGAGTTCATCGAATTCAAGAAAAGTTTTCACCTGAGAGAGAAAAGTAAGGGAGGTATAACGAGGCTGACGAAAAGAGCAGAGAATTACGAGAGCGTTGATCGTGTGCCGGTCGTCAAAAGACCTATCAGAAAAATGGGAGATAAAGAGACCAAATCTATAGGAGATTTCGACATCCAAGGATTTGAAGTATGTCATTCTTTACCGGGGGCTAGAAGCTATCTGATAGAGACTTCGGATGCGAGGATCGCCTATACCGGGGATCTGAGGCTTCATGGATATAAGAAAGAAAAGACCGAGAGATTCATCGAAGCAGCGAATAGATTCAAACCTGACATTCTGATCTCTGAAGGTACAAATATCGACGAAAAGAAAGATATGACAGAAAAGGATGTGAAGGAAGATATCTCAGACCATATCTCCAATACTGAAAATTTAGCCCTTGTCAACTTCCCAGTCTTCGACCTTGACAGGATGTATTCTATCTTCGAAGCGTCTCGACAGAACGGTAGAAAGATGGTATTGGGGATGAAACAGGCGAAACTGCTCAAAGAACTCGAAAGCAGCGAACTCCTAGAGTTCGAAGAGCTATCATTGAGCAGGGACGAGATAAGGATCATGATACCGAAAAAAGGATGGGGTCTTTTCTCACATCGGGTTAAAACTCCGGACGGCAGATGGTCATCATTTGAAAATCTAGATGCCAAAGAATCGGATAAAGAAAAATTGGTGAGTAGAGATTACAGGGGATGGAGAAAAGAATTGGTTCATCACCAGAACAGTATACTGCCGGAAGAGATCAAGAAAGAGCAGGGAATATTCACGGTTTACTGTGATTACTACCGATTGAATAACTTGATAGATTTTCAACCTAAGCCCGATAGTTCCTTCATATGGTCTAGAACTCAACCCTTCACACCGGATATGGAAGTCGATCAAAGGAGAGTAGAAAACTGGTTGGAGCTATACGAACTGCCGATGAAGGAAGCACACGCCTCCGGACACCTCTTCTCGGGAGAACTAATCCAGATGATCGAAAGGATAAATCCTGACATCTTGTTCCCGATACATACTGAAGATCCTGAGAAAATGGGACTGAATTCTGTAGAGCTCGTGACGCCCCAGAAAGGCAAAGTCCATAAATTAGATCAAACCTTAAACAAATCAGAAAGGTGTTAGAAAGATATGGATATGGAAGTCGAATGGGATATTTGGGAGATCATACTGATACTTATTCCGATATCATTATTTTTTGGATCACTGCAGACTCTTTTATTTTTTAACATGCGTATCGATTGGGCTTTTATTATTACCTTGTTTGGAACTATCCCGGTATTCTATTTCCTATTATGGGCTCACGAGAAGATCAGTGAGCCCGAGAAAAAAGTGGATTTTGAGTCGATGCAGATAAGTTCTAATAAAGATGATGAAAGTTCATTTTCTCTATTCGGCAAAAAAGAGACTTGTGATACCTGCGGGTCAGTATTAGTCTATAAAGAGGATTACGAGAGTTATTACTGCCTAGAGTGCAGCGAGTACAAGGGAAAACAGTAGAATCGGGAATAAAGTAGGTGAAAAGAAAATAACTTGGATGTTCAAAATAATCTAAAGAATTGAGAGGTATCAAAAGGATACTGGGTAAAGATAAACGCTGCCAAAATAACATACCGTATAAAAAACAAATAAAAAGAAAGGAGTTTTTAAATGGTTGTTTTTACTCGACTTTTAATTTCGACTGTGCTGATCACGTCCAGATCAGCAACGTCGGGGGTCTCTATTTGATCTAGGTTATTTTGTTCCATATCTAGATCGGCTCGATAATTACCCGAGTCGGCTTGTCCTTGACTGTAAGTGCTCGTACCTACACTTACCGTGTAATCTTCCGTTTCACCGTAATTCTGGTTCGCCGTCGGGTCCGTGTGATAACTGTCATAGCTCTGCATGATTCTCATCCTTGTCTGGCCCTCAGCAGCGTCCGATGGAACCGTCAGGGATGCTGAAAGCGTTAATGGATCGGAACTTCCATAACCTAGGCCATATACCGTGTTATCGGAAAGATCGTAATCTTGGTCCCAGTCTATCACTACGCTCACGTAATCGGTGTATCCTCCTGTGCTTATCGTCACCGACAGAGTGTAGGAACTTCCAGGTGTCAAGTTGCTCGTCACGCTTCCGGTATGGTCTGCGTAGCCTCCGTCATCTCCCGAATCTCTGTTTATACCGTAGAACTGTACATTGGTTATGTATTCTCCATAGCTCGTGTCTCCACCTGAGACCGAACTGTATGATCCGCCACTCGTCTCTACCGTTACATCTTTACTTACTGAATCTGTCGCTCCATCGTCATCTGTCACCGTCAACTGTACCGTGTAAGTTCCGGACGAACTGTAGCTGTAAGATGGATTCTGATTTGTGCTCGATGAACCGTCTCCGAATGACCACGACCAGGAAGATATGCTTCCGTCACTGTCCGATGAACCGTCGGTGAACTGGATCGACTCTCCTACCACCGGACTCGTCGGCGAGTACGAGAACGAAGCTGTTGGTGCACTATTCGAACTGCCGGATCCTACACTTACCGTGTAATCTTCCGTTTCACCATAGCTTTGATCGGTCGTCGGGTCCGTATGATAACTGTTGTAACTCTGTATGACTCTCATCCTTGTCTGTCCCTCTGCGGCGTCCGATGGAACTGTTATCGATTTAGATACGGTCAGTGGATCTGAACTTCCGTATCCGACTTTTATAAGTTGATCATTAGAGAGGTCATAGTCCTGGTTCCAATCTATCGCTACACTCACATACTCAGTGTATCCACCTGTACTGACCGTTACAGAAAGGGTGTACGACTGACCAGGTGTTAAAGTATTGGTAACGCTTCCAGTGAAATCTGCGTATCCTCCATTGTCTCCAGAGTCCTTATTGATTCCGTTGAACTGCACGTTCGTCATGTATTCTCCATAGCTCGTGTCTCCACCGGAAACCGAACTGTATGATCCGCCACTCGTCTCTACCGTTACATCTTTGCTTACTGAATCTGTCGCTCCATCGTCATCTGTCACCGTCAACTGTACCGTGTAAGTTCCGGACGAACTGTAGCTGTAAGATGGATTCTGATTTGTGCTCGATGAACCGTCTCCGAATGACC
>CAYWJQ010000012.1:0-50438 GCA_964458595.1 uncultured Thermoplasmata archaeon | reverse complement strand
ATGACCACGACCAGGAAGATATGCTTCCGTCACTGTCCGATGAACCGTCGGTGAAGTCTATCGTATCTTCTGTAGTCGGACTGGTCGGCGAGTACGAGAACGAAGCCGTCGGGGGTGAGTTCGTGCTCGTTCCCACACTGACCGTGTAATCTTCAGTCTCACCGTAGCTCTGTTCGGTCGTCGGGTCCGTATGATAACTATCGTAGCTCTGCATCACTCTCATCCTCGTCTGGCCTTCCACAGCGTCCGAAGGTACGGAGATAGTTGTGGAAACCGTCTGTGGGTCGCTGCTTCCGTAGCCAACTTTTATCACAGTATCATCAGATAAGTCGTAATTCTGATTCCAATCTATGGCTACGCTCACATAATCAGAGTACCCTCCGGTGCTCATCGTGACCGAAAGTTCGTAACTTTGTCCTGGCTCCAAGTCGTTTGTTACGCTTCCGGTGTAATCAGCGTATCCGCCGTCGTCTCCCGAATCCTTGTTTATTCCGTTAAACTGTACGTTCGTCAAGTATTCTCCATAGCTCGTGTCTCCACCGGATACCGAACTGTATGATGGTGTCTCGACGGTTATATCCTGACTTGTAGTGCCCGTTTTACCATCGTTGTCTGTCACGGTTAATTCGACCGTATAAGTTCCAGCCGAACTGTAACTATGAGTGGGGTTCTGATTTGTGCTCGATGAACCGTCTCCGAACGACCACGACCACGAATCTATCGAACCATCAGGGTCGGAAGACTGGTCAGTGAACTGTATCGACTCTCCTTCAACTGGTGATGTAGGATCATATGTGAAGTCTGCGGTGGGAGAACCATCACTTACTGTTATATCTTGCTGAGTGGTATCGGTTTCTCCATTAGTGTCCGTTACCGTAAGTTCGACCGTGTAAGTTCCAGATGAACTGTAACTGTTAGACGGATTCTGCGAAGTGCTGGTCGCTCCATCTCCAAAGTTCCAAGACCACGAGTCAATATCTCCAGAAGATTGGTCAGTGAAATCGACCGTCTCTCCGACTACAGGAGTCGTGGGAGTATAATCGAAGTCGGCAACTGGACCGCTTCCGCCCAATCCACCAGTAACTGAAACTGCAAACGGCTGAGGTCCTTGTGGGATGTTCTCTCCTATGACTTCTATCGTGTATTGACCCGACTGCGGGCTGAGCCTCAATACGTTCTCTAGTGGATTGAGGGCGTCATAACTTCCTCCGGTCGCCGATTGACCTGGATTCGTTCCGCTGAACACGTTTCCTTTGTAAACCGAACCGTCTGGTGCGGTGACTTTGAGATTGAGATCATTTACCAAGGCCTTGCTGGCAGTTGTCGAACCCGGATAATCTGTATAGGCCATCGTGATCTCTAAAGGTTCTGAGGTATCTGTCACGCTGACAGTGTAAGTTTCGGTCGTTCCAGTACTGATACCGCTAGTCTGATCGAAAACTTTCAACTGCCTACTATCTCCACTGAACTCTAAAGCGTTCTCCAGGTTGATCCTACCCCATCCTTGATCGTTATTTGGATAGGAATTGCTGTTCTCGTAAGCTCCACTTCCTGATATCTCAACTGCACCGTTTACCATTACTGATTTGATCAATGCTGCTGAAGGATTGCTTATAGATCCTTCGGGATAGTGACCGTCTACGAAATATTCTCTGATCAATGTTGCGGAACCCGCTGCGGTCGGACATGCCATACTTGTTCCGGGCATGCTTATGTAACCACTATTGTTGGATCCTTTAATACCGTCTGAATCCGCCGACTCTATACCTTGCCTACTGGTTACTGCGTCGCCGCTACCAGGAGCCACTATGGTCGGTTTGATTCTTCCGTCGTCCGTAGGACCTCTAGAGCTGAAATCTGCTATATCGTTCATTCCTGGATTCTGGTTTCCATCTCCGCTGGCTCCTACGCTGACTATGTTCTTGGCGGTTGCGGGAGTCCCTATCGTGTTGGAACTGGGCCCGCTGTTCCCGTTCGCATAGAATATTAACATGTCTTTGTGATTCCACATGAATTCATCAACATCTTTAGCCTGACTCGTATATGAACTGTCACTTCCACCCCAGCTATTCGAATGTATCCTGGCTCCGTCATCATAAGCTTTCTGGAATATATCTGCAACGTTCGAAGGGATATCTAGTGCATCGTTGGCACCGCCTATATCGAAGAACGATAATTTAGCGTTCTTGGCCTGGCCATCGTTCATATTCGATCCGAAAGGTGCATCGTTTCCAGCTATACTGCCTGAAGTATGTGTGCCGTGACCGCTGCTGTCGAGATCGTAATCATTAGCATAAGCAACATATCTTACTATCTTTCTATGGTTGGATCCGATCGGATCACCCTGCGGATCTCTGAAAGCTGCGTGGTCGTAATCTATACCCGTATCGGAGATTCCAACTACCTGTCCTTCTCCAGTAAGTCCATGATCCCATATCGATCTGTCTCCCGAAGTTCCCGTCTGTACCGTCCACTGTGCTTCCGCATTCAAAAGATGCATCGGATTCTTCTGTTCTATATAACCTACACCTTCTATCTCCGCTATATCCTGTATGTGATTAGCATCGACTACCATCTCGACTTCTTCCTGCGAGAAGGAAATTATCTCCCCGTATTGATTCAGATCGGGTATGACTTTGCTGGGCTCTGAATATATAATTATGCCCAAAGTCTGCATACCTTCCGCATCGCTCAATTCCGGAGATATCCTGTATACCGGCTTATAATGACCGGCCCATTGTACGAATCCTTCACTCTGGATCGAAGATAGTTCGCTAGCTTCAAGATCCATCAAATACGTGTTTTCCGGAATATAATTTATTATCTCTCCTTTGTTCTCTAGAGTATCTTTCCATTCCGGTTTTATCGGACCTATCGTCTTTACCATGTAATAACCATCTTCGGCGTTCTGCGCGCTCAAAAGACCGGGGGTCGAACTAACATCGATAGTCTTCTTCCGAAGATGTATTTGATCCATGTCTTTGTTCAAAAAGTTCACTTGTTTTTGGAAATTAGCCATCTGCAATTGATTGCCGGAGGAACCAGGTTTCACTAAAAGCATAGAACCGTAATCTTCTACTACTTTATAACCTAGCTCGCTCGGGGACACTTTTTTGGGTTTCTCTATTAGTATATAACCCGTGTCCTGTTGATCACTATCCTTGTCGAGCGGTTGGCCGGAATAAGCCACGGTTACCGCTCCAAGGAGCAATAATACCGCCACACCTAGGCTCAATACGCCTAAGAAGACTTTGTTTTGCATTTTTAATCCTCAATGTACATAACTATGCATTAGTATATATATGTTATCCCTAACTTACATATATGAAGAGTTTATTTTAATTTTGAAAAAATAATAAAATTAGCTATTTCGCTCTAAATCGCTATGATTTTACCTCAAATTTTATGGAGAAAAACCGGCGATATCTTCTTCTTTATTTCAAGCGCGAGAATATTAATAATTGATTAAGAATATTTTCACCGAAAAATACTAAATCTGTTTTATAATAATTTGACTCAAATATGAAGAGCAAATTATCCTCCTTCGTACTCGGCGGATTCTTTGTGATAGGGTTAGCTATTATCATCGGAGGATTGAGTCATGAAGGAAATCTAAATCTAAATCTGATAATAGCCCCTATAGGGGCTGCATTATCTATAGCCGTGTTATCTAACTTTGCGGAAAAGAGGCCGGACAAGGTCTGTATAATTTTGGGCGGCCTTGCAGGGGGTTTACTGGGATTAGTAATATATATAAAAGAAGGTGTGGTATTTGGAAAATTGGATTTCGGCAAATTTTTTCCGAGGATGATCCACGGCGCCATCTTAGGAGGATATATCGGAGCCATCGGCGGATCCTCCGCCGCTTGGCCTTTTGTAAGAGCTAAACATGATATGGGTAACAGTAAATTAGTGACTCTCAGCTACAATTTGGGAGCACCAACAGGGATATTGACGGGCCTCTAAGTTACCTACGCTCTACTCGAGCTTGGTATCGGCATGAGAATAATAACAATATTGGTTTATCCCGTTATAGTCGTCACACCACCAGCTCTCGTAATAAGTCAAGTTATGGAAAAGAAAGAAAGGATAAGCGCCGCACTAACGCTGATGTTCTATGGAGGGGGCTTCGTCTTCATATTAGGCCCGATCATTTCCTTCCTTTTGTTATATTTCATCAGGATAGGGGCCGCAGCCTTGACCGGGGCGACCGCAGCAAGCTTCATCGGGGTCGTTATGAGAAAGTGGTATTCCCACAGAGAAGCAAAAAATAACCAAGTTAAACAGGAAATGATTGTAGAAGGGAGATGAAACCAAAGGCCAAGATGATCGTTGGCCCAACCTTACATAAATGTTATTAGAGCGGAGTTGGTTTATTTCATCCATGGATGGATCGGTAGTTTTAGTGGCTCCAAGAACCAAAGGCAAAGGTGGAGCGGATATCGAACCTATCCAAACTCCTTTAACGGGGCTCTTGACGATCGCTACGCTGCTAGAAAAAAAAGGATACGAGGTCCAGTTCTATGATGAACTGATAAAAAAACCGGACTACGATCGATTGGATCCGGATTTCCTTTTGATCAGCGCGATGACAGCGACAGCGAAAAGAGCTTACGAGATCGCAGATAGATTCTGCCGTTCCGATACCACGGTCGTTTTGGGAGGACTTCATCCCACGTTCAGACCAAAAGAAGCTTCCAAACACGCGGATAAAGTCGTGAAAGGCGAAGGTGAAAAGGTCATCTTGTCATTGTTAAGGGATGATTATGAAGAGGACATAATCGAGGGGGAAAGCGTAACAAACTTGGATTCGATCCCCCTGCCAGACTATAGTTTAGTGGAAGGGACTTCAGATAATCCCGATAAGATCTCTATCTGCGCCTCGCGAGGATGTCCCTATGGGTGCAAGTTTTGTTCGATCCACGGTTTGTTCGGGCCAAATGTTAGGACCGTTTCAAATGAAAAAGTCATAGAGCATCTACTGAAATTCGACGGGGCCAAGACCATCTGCTTTGACGAACCCAACTTCAGTGCTGACAAAGAAAGAGCGCTCTCCCTACTAAAGATGATGAGGGAATACAGCATCGAACCGAAACGGGTATGGGTGAGCGTCAGTCTAGACGTGGCGGAAAAGGAAGAGATCTTAAAACTTTGCTCCGAAGTCTCCGATTTCAATTTCACTATCGGTTTGGAATCTATAAACAAAAAAGCTCAGAACTATTATTCAGAGGAGAAAAGATTTTCCGTCGAGAAGATGAGATCCGCCATAAATACGATCCAGGACTACGGCATCAAGATCGAGGGATCATTCGTTTTCGGGTCGGAACACGACGAGAAAGATGTTTTTCAGAACACTCTAGAATTCTGTCAGGAGACAGAGATCGAGTTTCCAGCGTTCTTTCCTCTGACACCTTATCCTGGAACTCCATTGAGAGAAAAGCTTTCGAGAGAAAATAGGATCTTCTCCGACGATTGGGATCTATATGACAACCTCCATACCGTATTTTATCCGAAAAATATGACCCCATACGAACTTCAAGAGGGCGTCATTTCATGTTACGAAAACTACTACACGGCGAAAAAGGGGCTGAAGGACCTGATGAAAGGAAAATTTTTCTACGGAGGTGTGACTTTTTATCTAAAGTATCTATTCTGGAGAATTAAGCGGCAGAATAAAAATTTTTTAAAGAGATTAGAAAAAATATCTGATAATCAATAATACTTTCTCTCTATCACCAAATTGAATCAGGATGATTATGAGAATCCGTCAGCTGATCTACATCAAGAGACTTTATTTGCAGTTTTTATTGTCAGATGTAAATCCCAATAGCTGGGTTATTCCATTAAGAAATCTGTTGATACTCCTATCGCCATTTTCCCTCAAAATTAACTTCTAGCTCAGCTTCCTCGGCGATTTCTTCCATCCTGACTTTCTTGTATTTTTTACCCACGCCTGTTTCTAAATAATAACCTTGATTTAACTTGACGGCACTATTCATCGCGGTGTTGTCTCTATATTTTTCTTCCGAATTTATTACACAGGCAGGAAAATCATTAGTTTCTGAGACATAAGGCACTTCGATCTTATCCATCATGTCGTATTCTCTGATTAAATAATTCACCATCCTTTTCATGCCAGTTCTTTGTGAATTTGAATATATCACTTTTCCATCATCAAATTCGATCCTATATCCCCTAAATCCTTTTTTCAATAGCGAATTAATAGCTTCCTGGGTAATTCCCTTTATTTCTATCAGTCCTTCCCAATCATTTTCTTTTTCCAAATTTTTTATATATTCTCCAACCTGATCTATATCCATCATCTCACCCTTGATTCAAAAAACAATATTAAACTATTTAAAAATAATCTTTCCCTCCTATCATTAAAAATCGACGGTTTAACTCTACTTGATTTTAAATATATCTACCCTTTTTAAAGCCTACAAAGACTTATCAGCTCTGTCCAAGATATAGAGATCCAAATCCATAAAAATGTCAATTTATAGAATGTCTTATCGGCCTCTAATTTTTTTCTTGTTTCAGAATCTTTAAGGGATCCAGCCATCCCCTGAGCCTATTACTCACTGATAATCAGTCAGTGTCTGACTCTAATTAAGACCTACATAAAAGTAGAACATACCCTAAAATTAGAAAACAACGATGTCTTCCGACTGCTCTTTCATCTGATCTTTACCGAATGATCTCTTTCAAGACCTCTTTAAGATTGTCTACATTCTCCTTCCACTGCTCATCTCCCTCACTCCAAGGAGTAGAGACCAGCGAAAGTCTAACAGCATTTATAGGTTCACCATAGAAGGCTTCCGCGGGGATAGGCACGATACCGTATTCATCATAAGCTCTCTTTATGAACTCTCTCCCGTCCATATCCCCGGTCCTCATCAAAACGTACAGGCTTCCGAACTTTCCGTTATCCGGAAGTATGAGCGGTAGGTCTTTCTCTATCATAACGTTCAAGCGGTCCGCCAAGATCTTATCCAACCATTTGTACGTCTCCTGTTTTTCCAAGAATTCAGAAAGCACTTCCTGACCTATCATAAATCCTGCAGTCGGACTGCTCAACTCTTCCCGACCCAGGATATTGTTCATATCGTCTATCCATTTTTTAGGTCCGGTGGCGAAACCGAATCGAAGTCCGGCAACTAGACAAGTTTTGGAGATGCTGGACAATAGACAGATATTTTCGGAATGTTCTTTTAAAGTAGTATTAAATTTTTCCAACTGATCTCTTAGAAAATCGTCCTCGAACCTAGCCTCTCCATCTTCCAATCTCAACGTTGTGAATATATAAGGTGCGTCCCATATCACCCCTCCGTCATTTTCTACCATTATCTCGACTATCTCTCTGAACAGTTCTGGAGATAAGTATCCAGAAGGATTGTTCGGCATGCTTGTGTAAAATACGGATCTTTCTTCCACTTTTTTTTCCAATTCGTCGATATCCGGTCTTAATTTTTCATCAACATCTATCTTTACTGGTACGCAGTTGTTCTCTCTTATTATAGGCAGCGCGGGAGCGTATTCCCATCTCGACATGAATACATTCGTTCCTGGTTTTATAGACCTCAAACAAGCGGATAAGGCTCTCTGGCCCCCGGGCGTGACTATGACTCTCTCTCTATCTCCATGCTTTATATCATGAAACTGCTCAAAATATCGAAGAGCTAGATCTTTTTGTTGGTCCAGTCCCCCAGTGGTCGAGTAAGACAATCCTTTTGGTTTCTCGAACGCATTTTTTATCCCACGCTCAATGGCTTGAGATAAATTCTTTAGTTCTTCAGGCAAGTCATCTCCCATTTGGATGTTCATATCCATGAACTGTAGATTTGCGGGCATCTGGCCAACATTTCCACTAGCAAAATTAGAGACCGCTAATCCTTTTTCTTTCCGTTGAGAAACCCTCGCCATCGCATTTTTGATAGCTGGTGGTTCCGATGGTTCTTTCAGATAATTTGTCATTTTTTCTCTCCTCCATCCTACCCATGAAGAGACTTCTAACTTTTTCTCCCTCTATATAATTGATAAAGAGTTTTTGATTTTTAAGTTTTACTAGGCACGTCTTCAAACGATATCGAGTTCCTCTGTATGTTTACCTAATCGGTCAATACCTATTATTTCTTCTTCCATCAAAGGTATCTCCCCCAATATCTCCTTACCCATCTTTTCGTTTATCTCCTTTAATACCTTTTCCTCATAACTCTTCCTTTCATCCGAAGCTCCTTCACCAGCTACCCTGTTCAAAACTATACCGGGGATATCTATACCCATCTTTTCAAGAAGTTCGATCGAGTCCTGTGTTTCTAACATCGAAAGTTTTTCAGGCGTGATGACAGGCACTATAGAGGATTTACTGAGCAAAACCTTTCTTCCAAACTTGAGTTTGTTTTCACGAGTTTTCAAACGTTTTACTAGCGGATCTTCCGTTATATCGATTTTACTCTCGTCTCCAACCTTTCCTAATCTCTCTAGATTTTCCTTTCTCCTTTCTATCAATTGTCCTGACCAGGAACTCAAAAGCTCCGGAAGCTGTAACAATCTCATCGTTTCTCCAGTCGGCGCCGTATCGAAAACGACTCTATCATATTCTTTGGACTTTTTCATTGTTTTTATAAGAGCATCTAACAAAGCGGATTCCTTCACTCCAGGAGAGTTATGAGTCATCTTGAGATATCCCTTCAGTTTGTCCACCATATCCGGGCCTACGATCTGTTTCATCTCTTTTTTGATCTTCTTCCTATGCCTTTCAGCTTCCTTTGAAGCGTCTACCTGCTTCGCCCAGAGATCTTCTTTTATCTTCTTTGTCTCTTCACTCAACTTCGTCTCTAAAATCTTATCAGTTGAGTGCGCAGGATCAGTACTCACTAATAGAGTTTTCAACCCCTTTTTTGAACATTTTAGCGCATAGATGGAACTACAGGTAGTTTTACCTACTCCGCCCTTTCCAGCGAAGAAAACGAACTTTCCAAGCTCTTTCAAAGTTCCACCTCTAAAATGTGTGGAAATCGTATTTCTGTTCGGCATCTCCTAAGAACTCGAGTTTATCCTGTGTTAAACGCCACTGCCACGAAGGGAGGTCTTCAGCTATGTAGGGCAGTAACTCCGCCATATAGTATGAATAGGGATTAGGAACGCCTAAAAGATCGGAGAAACACATCAATAAAAATGCGTCCTGATCTTCGTAGGCATCTTTTTCATTCATACTGCCGTAATCTAGGCTTGACTTCATGAAGTCAATCAATTCCTTTTTCATCATATCATCCTCATTAACAAGTCGTAGAAGCCGTTACCTCATACTCTTCCACCAACCGTTTGATCAACTCTCCTCTTTCCATTTCCCCATATCCGTTGATGCCCTTCAATTCGGCGATCTTCTGCAGTTCTTCGTCGGTTTTTTTCTCCAACCTTTTTTTATAACTATTCATATCGACCTCTACCATATATTATATCCTTTTTTCGTATATTTCAATCTTTAGGTGCCTAACATTTATTTATTAACAATCCTATTATAGCGAGGTAAAATGAAAAGGACATATTTACTCCGGATGGTTTTTAATTTTTTATCTCTTATAGTTATTGTCGGAGCCATGATAATGTATTATCAGGGCGGGAGTTTTTCTCTTCCTGTTCAGATAATGGTTGGAATAGCTGTAGTTTTAGCTATAGTCTCCGGATACTTCCGACTAAAACACTAAAAATTCCAATCGACTTTTTTAAACTCAGTAAATATCTCTGCTGTCAAAGCAACGAGCAAAACGATGATGCCTAAACTTACGAAAATATTTCCAATACTTGGAGATATCGTTCCCTTCATACCGCTAAACATCCCTAGAAAATATTTGGCGAGATAGCCAGCGGCTACAAGGCCGAAGCCAGTTCCTACCCAGGGTGCAAATTTCAATCCTCTAGAGTCCTTTTCCTCATCTTCTTCTCCGTCGTTTTCTTCCATGGTAGAACCATCCATATTTTAGAAATAAAAAAGATAAAAAGGGTTTATATCTCTATTCCTCCTCCAGTTCTTGTCCTTTTGTTGCTTGTGAAAAGGCCCTTATGGCAAGTATCACAAGTCCAATCATACAGATAACTATAACCGAACCTATGATCACCAGTGAGATAGTGCCCGCCGTGTCCCAATTTGGAATCCAATTTTCGATCAGATTGTACAACATAGCACTGCCCGCCGTTATTATCATGAATATCATAGGCACTACCGTGTAAACCGAGTTCCTATTTCTTTTATATAGCCATACACTAATCGTCAGTAGCGCTAAACCAGCTAAGATTTGATTGGTCGCTCCGAATACAGGCCAAAGTGTTAAACCAGCAGGTGCACCTGCATATTCTTGAAGTGCCAAGAAGGCCATGATCACGACTGCGATCAAAGTACCCAGGTATCTATTAGTTAACGGTCCGGCATTGTATGCTTCTCCAAGTTCTCCGATCACATATCTTTCTAGCCTAACGGTTGTATCGAAGGTCGTCATAGCGAAACTGACCACCAGCACTGCAAAGAAGCCGAATCCATATTCCATGGGTATACCTATACTCTGGACCAGATAAGCTCCGCCATCAACGAACGCTGCGACTTTATCTCCTAAACCTGCAGCTCCGCCCCAACTAGCGTAGTGGCCTAACCAGGCTTCTTTATTGGCGATACCGACGGTCGCTGCTATAACGGCCGAAGTGGCTAGGATACCTTCAAGCAACATACCACCGTATCCTACGAGCTGTGCATCACCTTCGCTTTCCAATTGTTTAGGCGTGGTTCCACTCGCAACGAGCGAATGGAAGCCAGAGATAGCCCCACACGCTATGGTTATAAACAAGAAGGGGTAGAACGGTGGTGCTCCCGATTCAGCGCTTCCTCGGAACGCAGGTGCCACAACAGATACGTTTATATCCGCTGCAACTCCCGCGCCAATCAATCCTACAAAGAAAAGCGCTAGCAGGAAATATAGCTCGTGGGCGTTGATGAAATCTCTAGGCTGTAGAAGTGTCCATACTGGCAATATAGAGGCGAAAAAGCCGTAGATCGCTACAATGACTATCCAAGTTTCAAGACTAGACCCAATAAAGGTCTGGGCAGGCATCTCGATAGGATAATTTACGCCTATTATTATTGTCACGATCATCGCCGCCAAGGCGCCGAGGCCAGCCACATAGTGGTTTACGTCGTACCTGTACATCGCAATTCCAGCTATCACCGCAAAGACCATCTCTGCCCAGATGGGCAGTACGGCTACAGGATAGAGATCAAAAAGTACACCGATCACTATGGCGAACACAGCCCCTACGAGAGCCAGTAAGAAGAAGGTCACCACCATCATCAGAACTCTTGCTTCCGGTCCAACGATATCCGCTATGAAATCTCCAATGGATCTACCTTGTTCTCTTAGAGAGATAGCTAGAACACCAAAGTCGTGTACTGCCCCCATCAAGATGGTACCAAATACGATCCAAAGTATCGCTGGTACCCAACCCCAGATCACAGCGAGGGTTGGACCCACTATCGGGGCGGCTCCAGCGATAGATGTAAAGTGGTGGCCCAAGACCACTTCTTTATTCGTCGGTACATATTCGATACCATCTTCAAATTCTTTAGAAGGGGGTGTTCTTGTGGGATCTAATTTATATATTTTTTCTGCTAGAAATTTTCCGTAGAACCTGTAGGCTAGTACAAAAAGTACAAAAGCAAAGACCATCAGGATGATCCCATTCATCTCCATGTTAGGTCCCTCGCACTTAAAGCGAGGTACATCAATATAAAATTTTCGTTTTATAACAATGATTATTTTATTATTTAATATTATTTAATATCTTAAAATCTATTTAGAAATAAAAGTAGATATGTATATGAGAATGCTTGTGAAGTATCTAACTAGATTTATATTTTTTCTTCATTCCAGGGTGCGCTTCTATCCCACTGCTACCGCATCCCGCAGAAGGTTGCTCGTAGTCAAATGCACCTTTAAGGAATTTTTTGATTTTTTCAACCATCATGATATAATTGTGTTATATGTTCTACTTAGTCTTTTTGGTATCTGAATATGAGAATACAATCAACTTAAATCAGTAAAAAAGAAAAAAGAAAAGATGTTTCTAAAATGCTCTGATTTCTCCCCAGCGTCCCTTGAACTTTTGCATAGACTCCAATTCGTGTTTCAACATCTTATAGTGACCTTTTTCCATATGTGCGAGATATTTTATGGTTTTTTCCATCTCTTCGTCATCGAATCTTTCGGCTAGATGTTCATAGAATTCTTTAGATTCCTTTTCGGATTCCATCGCTTCTTCGAATAACTCACCGATTGCCTCGCTCTCCATTTCGATATCTGGGGCGGGTTTCAACACCTTCTCTGGTATGTCTGGTTCTTCGTTCGGAAAATGTTCTTTGAATAGTTCTCTCAATTTTTCTTCATGACCCTTTTCCTGCTTTTTCAAAAAGGCCAGTTTGTCATGCAGAGCATAAGAAAAATTTTCTTTGGCTACTGCACCATATTTTCTTTGGGCGTTTATCTCAGAAGCTATCGCCTGTTCGAAAAGTTCCTTTATATCCATCTCTTCCTTATCTTTCAAAATCAATCCCTCCTATACCTCACTTAATTATAGATTGAGTATAGATATATATAGATTTTGGTGAGTTCTATAGAATTGCAGTTTGCAAGAGAAATTAAGACCCTCTGTTTTGATCTGATTACCCAAAATTCGACATCACTATCTTTTTATAAACCATCACACATACTCAAAAAGGTGAAATTCAGATGAAACAGGAAATCGTCCCGATAGAACTTAGATTCGTCAAATCTTTTTTGATCGAGGGAGAAGAGTCGATATTGGTCGATTGTGGAACCCCGGGCTCGGGAAAGAAAATTTTGAAAAAATTGAGACAGGTCGAAAAAGATTCCAGTGATATCTCATTGATAATCATAACTCACGGTCACATCGATCATTTCGGCGGCCTACCCGAGCTAACGGAGAAAATAGATGCAGAAGTCGCAGTACATGAAAAGGACGCAGATGCCTTGAGAGAAGGTAAAAGCAAGGAAGTTGTGGCTAGAGGGGTCAAGGGGAAACTTATTAAATTCTTCATGTCGATGATGTCTACCGATTCAGCCGAAAGCTGCGAACCGGACATAACTTTTGATGAATTGGACCTTACGGACTACGGGGTGAAAGGAAAGGTGATCAATACACCCGGACATACACCGGGATCGAGCTCTATCATATTGGATTCCGGGCAGGCCCTGATCGGAGACCTGGTCATGGAAAGTTCTTTTCCGAGAAGATCGGCACAGCTACCACTATTCGCTTATGATCTGGACCTAGCGAAAAAGAGCATGAGGCGAGTTCTGAAACACGGACCAAACAAACTATACGCCTCGCACGGCGGTCCTTTCGAACCTGATGAGATCGAAAAAATATCGATTTGATCAAAAAGCTGTCAAAGGTAGGTCGCTCTAAGGAAGATCAAATAGTCTTTTATTTGAGTCAATTGAAATAATATATCAACTATTTTATTTCACTTTCTCATAAGATTCTGGATAGATGCCAACAGTTATCACGTATTTGTTTTCAAATATGTTGACATCTTCGACAGTGATATTTTCATTGCTTTTAACTTGGAAAGAGAATTCATTGAACTCGTCACTACTTTCAAATTCGAACATCATCTTCTCTTTCTCAAAAGTTTCCGAGGGTTTTTCCGTTATCTTTTTTTGGAAAGCTTGAACGGTCTCAACAGCTTCTCTGACATTGTCGACAGATGAAACTACTCCCTCGTCCTTTTCCATTCCTTCCTTTTTCATTCCCAATTCTTTCCTTATAGTCAAGATAAGTTCGTCAGTATCCCAGGGCTTCTCAATATATTGGTGAATATCGGCTTGATTTATCGCCTCTTTAGCGACATCTAGATCTCCCTGACCGGTGATCATAAATCTAATCGTATCGGGTGATTCTTCTTTCACCTCTTTAAGGAACTCCACTCCGTTCATCTTGGGCATTTTGTAGTCCGACATCACAAGGTCGTAGTCCATCTCTTTTACATGCTTGAGGCCGTACTCTCCGTTGCTTGCTATGGTGATATTGCAGTCTAAAGTTTTTGCAGATTTCAATGTTTCCTGGAGCAGCTTCAAAACTTCTGTTTCATCGTCGACAATCAAGACCTCGTAAACTTTCTCTTCTTTCGAGTTTTCTTCTTTTCTATTCACATTTAAGATAAAGACAGTTTGCTATAAATAATTGTTGTGAATTAAAATACAGATCCTTTCATATAACTTCCAGTTATCATGGATTGATTGATCATTTCATTTGATCTTTTCAAATGTCAGTTCAAAACTTGCTCCTCCCAACTCTGAATCATCGACTTCGATGCTAGCATCATTTTGATTTATCAACTCGCCAACGAGATAGTATCTAAAACCTTTGATCCCAGTCCATTCTCCGGTATAATGGCTTTTAGGAAAACTTTCTTTTAGCGGCGGGGGAACCTCTTTTCCATCGTCTTCAAATTTGACCGAAACGTGATCGTCTTTTTCTTCGATAGAAATGTGAATTGACTCTGAATCGTTCTCTATACGTGCGTAGATCAGATTCTTGAAAATATGTTTTAAAGAATAATCTCCTTTCACTTTCAGTTTTTCACTATCGAAATCGAAATCAATCTCGACATTTTTTCTTTCTTTTAATTCTTGACTTTCTTGAATAGCTTTTTCTATCATCTTCACGATCTCTGTGTTTCCCACCTGTTCGACTTTGTTGATCTCCTCGAGTTCTTTGACTTCTTCCACAATATCGATCGCTTCCAAATTACTTATCAAAGCTTTCTCAAGATGTTTTCTACCTTCTTCAGAAAGTTTCTCTTCATCTTCGAGCAGCTGCAGAGACCCGGTCGAAATTTGAGTCTTGCTTAAGAGATCTTGTTTCAAAGTCGTATTCAAAAATTGTTTCTTTCTCTCGGATTCTTTTCTTTTTCTTTCTGCAAGTATTTTTTCTCTAGCGAAGGCTAGATCATTGGATATCTCTTTTATCAAGTCGATCTCTTCGTCCTTTATCTTTCGATCTCTGCTCAGGCAGGTAATAAGTGCACCTACAACTTTATCCTCACGGGTGAAAGGCATGACTATAGTTTTATGATCGGTTTTATGATCACAAAATTCACACCTTTTGCAGTACTCTGCGGTACTATATATTATTTTTATTTCTTTATTTTCTAAAATATCTTTGATACATTTTGGAGTATTACCCTCGTCCTCTAAACTTACCGACCATTCTTTCTTCTCGTGCTCTCCAAAATGTGCTACTGGTTTTATTTTATCATCTTTTAAGATCGCTACGGTAGTATCTATATAACCTCTTGTGTCTAGAAGCATCTCTGCGGTTTTTTGTAGGAGTTTTTCTAGGTCTGATTCCTGAACGATCAGCTGATTCACGTTTCTTATCGAAAGCAGAAGTGAATACAGATCCTCGATCTCCTTTTCTGAACTCTTCAATTTATTTATGGTATACTGGACGTAAATACCGAATCCAATTATAACTACTATTATCAAAGATCGCATCCATAACTCATGAGAACTAGGATAGAAGATCTCCATCAACAACCTATCATCGAAAAACAAAAAGGCGTCTAATAGAGATTCTATAGACCAATAAATGGCTACTAACAGAAAAGTGAGAATTATCCATCTGTACCTAGAGAGTAGTTTTTCATCCATTTTCTATTCAGCCTTCTTTAGATATATATCGAATCTAGCTCCATCAAGTTCAGAATCTTGTACTTCTACTTTTCCACCGTATGTTTCTACTAGGTCTCTTAAGAGGAATAGACCCAATCCCGTTCCTCTCTCTTCATCGGTGGTATAACCTCTATCGAAAATCTCCTCTTTTTTCTCGTCAGGTATCCCCTTTCCGTCGTCCTCTATACTGCATATGATTTTCTCATCGCTTTCCTCATTAGAAATCTTTATCTTATCACCTTCGGAATGTTTGACGGCGTTTTCGATGATGTTAGCCAAAACTTCCTTCAATAGTGACCCGGCACTAACGTAAAAAGTCTCGTTTAGATTTTCTATTTCTATCTCTATCCCTTTTTCCTCCATTCTTTCTTGGTGGGCTTCAACTGCATCTCGGATAGAGGCGTTCAGCCTCACCTTTTTCATTTCCTCATCAGCCGATTTTATTAATGTTCTCACCTTTTCGATAAGATCGACACTGCTTTTAGTACCTTTTTTTGCCTTCTGCACATATTCTTCGCCTTTATCCGACAGTTCGATATCCATATCTAAAAGATCTAAATATCCTTGAGTAAGTTGGATCTTGTTCCTGAGGTCGTGTCTCAATAAGGTATGAAGAAATTCCTTACGTTCTTGGATCTCCTTTTTCTCATCGATATCGATGACAACACCCGTTACTTTCTTGTAATCCTCTTCCTTTTCGGTTATAGAGCCTATATCTCTGAACCACTTGTAATCGCCGTTTTTCTTTTCGATCCGATACTCTACTTCATACCTTTCCGCCCTCCCTTCTAAGTGGTCTTCCATGGCTTTCATCGTTCTGTCGTAGTCCTCCGGATGGATAAGTTCCGTGAAGTCGCTATAATGTTCAAATCTTTCCAGCGAATATCCCAGCATCTCAGCCTTTCTATCATTGAATCTGATTTCGCCGGAAGGAAGTTCCATCTCCCACCAGGCAAGATTTCCGCCTTCCATCGCATCTTCTAGTCTTTCCTTGTATATCTTTAACTCTTCTTCAAGTTCTTCTCTATCTTTCATCTTATCTCGCCCTTAACCTCATATTTTTTAAGTGAATATCTTATTCTTTTCGTTTCAACTTTTCATGACTCTTCAAATATCCTCTTCAACTCATCTCTTTCAAGGATACCGTTCAGATAACTTACGACTTCATATTGCTCTTTCACTTCGCCTTCCTCTTCTATAAGAACTGTAGGTGTAGAACTCACACCGAATTCCTTTGCTTTCTTTGCATCTTCTGATATATCGATAACATCCATCTCTATATCATTGTCTTTGAGATAAGCTAGACCGTCGGCATAAAAGGTCAGTAGTTCGGGTTCGGTCTTACTCGAATAGAATATCCAAACTTTAGGTTTTTTATCGTTCATTTTTTCCTCCTATGATATATTTATCTTTTTGATCTTGTAAATCAAATATTCCATACAACTTTTTTAACCTTGACGTTTGGCACGCCCTTTTGCTCCGATTATAGCGAGTCCTAAAACTCCTTTCATATGAGCTATACCTTCATAACGCTTTTCTAATTCTCCATCTCTGACTACACAAATGGACGGTGTCGATTTTAGCTCATATTTCCTAGCTCTTTCTTTATTTTCCGTGATATCGATTACTTCATAATCGATGTTCTTTTCTCGCAACTTAGCTAGATCTTCTTGATATGCCGATAATATTTCTGGTTCGGTTCTACTTGAATAGAATATATAAACCTTGATACCTTCCAATCTATTTCTTGTGATCTTATCAACCCTCTAATGATTCACCTATCTCAATTCCTTCATCGGTGATCTTCAACTCTTTGATATATTTGTCGTGATCGGACCCTCTCATCTTCAACACGTTCATGGCTTTTCCTATCTTATTGTCTTTCTCAAAGTACCTCAATAACAGTATCCCGTCACAAAGAGAACTCAAACGTAGGTCGCTCGCCTGTGTTGCCCCCATCAATTTTTCAGAGCCTTGGCTGAAAAGACCGCTTGCGAGGTGTGTCATCACCGCCGTGACACCTCTAGCTTTAAGGGCTGAGTTCAACTGCAGAAGTATCTCTCTCAATTTATCCTCGCTCAATCCTGCCGACGGAAGCGAAGAAACTGAATCCAAAACCAATCTTTTCGCATCAGTTTCATCCACCACATTCAGGATCTTATAGACGAACTTGTCCGGATAGGTATCTATCAACTCTGGAGACACGTAATGGAGTAATCCCTCTTCTTCATACTTTTCATAATCCCACCCATGAGATTCAGCGGTCTTTTTGACCTGCGGCAGCGGTTCCTCTAAATTAACAAAGATGCCGTCCTCTCCGTCTTTAAGACCTTCAGCCAAAAACTGCATGCCAAATGTACTTTTGCCTGTTCCGGTGTTACCCGTGATTAAAATGATATGTCCTTTGGGATAACCACCACCTAGCATTTCGTCAAGATCTTTTATTCCTGTAGTAATTCTGTTCGCGAAGTCCGTCTTAGCAAATTTTCGATTTACCGGCACCTTCGGATATACGGTTATTCCTTCAGTGCTTATATCAAAAAACGAATTCCCGGTTTTAAAATCTACACCCCGCATCTTTGCGATCTCTATCTTTCGTATTACAGCCTGCTCTCCGTGGGTGTAGTGAAGGTTGAGGATGCCGTCAGAGATGAAATCTTCAACATTGAAGGGTGTGGAACCATCTCTAGATTCTGAAGTCAAAAAGACGGTGCAATTTTTCCCACTCAGGACCGTTCCTAACCGAAAAATGAGATACCTGAAAAGTTCGGTATCATCTATCATGTAGCCTATGGCGGTTATCGAATCAATCACCATCCTTCTAGCCCCCACTTTATCAACTAGGTCTTCGATCCTGCTAACCAATTCTTCGATATCGTCTTTTTCTAGTTCATCACTTTCCGCCCCGAAATCCATCAGTTCTATCATACTTCTGAGATCGGTAAAACGGATATCTCCAGACTCTACAGGTTCGTTATCGAAAAAATCCATGGTAGAAATGTTTTTCATCGCTTTGGTGAAAGGCTCCGTAACCGATATATATATACCGGGCTGTTCAAATTTTTTCCATCCCTCGAACAACCACTGCATCGAGAGGACTGTCTTTCCAACCCCCGCTTTTCCTGTCAGCAGAACGACGTGACCTTCCGGTATTCCGCCTTCTAAGGTCTTATCCAATCCCTCTATACCGGTCTTTAGAATATTTGTTTCTAAAATATCATTCATTTTTTCCCTCACTCGCTTATTTAATAACCTCATTTAAGTGCATTAAAGATTATGGTGTTATTCTCTTCAGCTTTACATCGAATCTTGCTCCTCCCAACTCGGAGTCTTTGACTTCGATCTCCCCGCCGTAGATCTCAAGTAAAGTTTTCACCAGGAACATCCCTAATCCAGTCCCTCTCTCATCGTCGGTCGTAAAACCTTTTTCAAAGACCTTTTCTTTTTGCTCGTCGGGAATACCTTTTCCGTCGTCCTCTATTATACAAGTGGTTTTTTCTTCGCTGGTATTGCCGCGGATACTGATTTTGCTGCCTTCAGAATGTTGGATAGAATTCTCTATGATATTAGTGAAAACTTGGTCTAGAAGTGGCCCACCTTGAACCTTTACATTTTCTTCCATACAATCGATTTCTATCTGCATACTCTCATCTTTTGCCATCTCTGTAGTCTGTTCAACGGCTTCCTCAACCACGGTTTCGATCCGAACTTCCCTGATCTCTTCCTTCTGAGCTTTTCTCAAGAAACGGACCTTTTCGATGATCTCGTTGCTCTCTTCTATCCCTTTAACTGCCTTAGAGAGGTGTTCATTTGCCTCTTCTGGAAGCTCATATTTTTGAATGAGTTGAAGATAGCCTTTTACAACCGTTGCTTTATTTCTTACATCGTGTCGTAGCAGGGAATGTAGGAAATCTTCTCTCTCTTCAGCTTCTTTCCGCTCCGATATGTCCCTAAAAACGCCATAAGCCACCATCTCATCTTCTAGTTCTAAAGATGAGGCACCGATTTCGACCGGGACCTCCTCACCGGTTTTGTCTATAATATGGAGTTCCCCTTTCTTCGTATCTATCGATTCAGTTTCCCACTGGCTGAAGATCTGGCTGTACTTCTCCGCTTCTGTTTCTGGTATGAATTCAGGCAAATGACTACCTATGATATTGTCTCGACTCATTTTGAAGAGGTCTTCAGCTCTCTTATTTGCATCGATAATTTTTTCAGAGTCTATTTCTATAAGAAGTATAGTATCTGGAGAGGCTTCAACAAGGTTTCGATATCTTTTTATTCCTTTCACAAGTCTTTCTTTTCGCTCCTTCATATCCTCTAAACTTTGCTTCACCTCTTTCATATCGGTGATGTCCTGCGTGCTTCCGATTACTTCTACAGGTTCACCTTCGTCGTCAAATTTGATATTTGCTTTTTCCCTCACCCATTTTGTTTCTCCATCTACTTTAATGCGATGTTCTATATCGAAATAACCGGTTTCAAGACCTTCTTTTCTTTTCTCCTTTACATACTCTCTATCATGGGGGTGAACACGCTCTAAAAATTTCTTATAGTCCATATCCTTCTCCATTGGAACACCGAAAATTCTGTACACCTCATCAGACCAGAACATATCATCGGTTTCCGGATCAAACTCCCAGGTGCCCACGTTTGCGATTCTCTGTGACCTGCTGAGCCTATCTCTACTTTTTCTAAGTTTCTTTTCTCTTTCCTTTCTATCGGTGATGTCTCGGAGTATTGCCATAACAAATTTCTCATCTTCGATCATATATCGGTTTAGAGTGATCTCAGTAGGGAAAGTCTCACAGTCTTTTGTCAAATGGACCCACTCGAAATTTTGAGACTCACCTTCTAGCGCCGATTTGATCTTTTCTATCGCCTTTTCCTCCGAATCTCTCCCATCCGGTTGTTTCTCCGGCGAAAACTTAAACGGAGGTTCACCTATGATATCTTCTCGCTCACATCTAAACATCTCTAAAGCTTTTTCATTACAGTCGATATATCTATTTTCATTCATTATAAATATCGCATCGTTGGCTGATTCGAATATAGTGCGATATTTTTCTTCTGCTTTTTTCCTTTCGGTGATATCCCTAGCGATTCCAATCGATCCCATTGGTTCGCCTTTCTCCTCGATCAGATCCGCATTTACTTCTGCAAAAAGTTGCTTACCGTTTTTCCTTTCTGCTTCTATCGTGTAGGGACCAATCTTTTCACCTTGTAGTCTTTTTTTGAACTTTTCAGCTATCTTTTCTTTCTCTTCCGAAGGTAAGAAAGGAACCTCTAACATGTTTTTACCTATAATCTCCTCTTTTTTATAGCCTAAAAGATCTATTACGGCTTGGTTCACCTCCTGAAAAACGCCATTTTCGTTTAGAAGGAAAGTTGCGTCAGGACTTGCATTGAAAAGTTTTTTGAATCTTTCTTCGGTCTCCCTCAACTCCTCCTCTGCCTCTTTTTTCTCGGATATCTCTCTGATATTGAACTGCACGACTTCTTTTCCGCCTGCTTCGTAAGTGTTGCTGACGAATTCCACCGGAACTTGCTTTCCTTCCTTCGTTTTTAGTGTTAGCTCCTCGTGATGTATATATCCTTCATCGACCAGTTCTTCAAATCTCTTCTTATTTTCAACTAAGGTTTCAAATATACCTAGATCCCATAACTCCTTCCCGATCACTTCCTCTTTCGTGTACCCCAAGATGTCCTGCAAGTACGAATTCGCGTCCTTGATGATACCCGTTTCAGCGTCGATTATCAGCATTCCGTCCTGAGAGCTCTCAAATAATCTTCGGTATCTCTCTTCACTTTTTTTGATCTCTTCTTTACTCTTTTTTACCTTTTCCTGGTACTGCCTCTTCTGAAGTTTAACGGAAAGATGACTAGCGATGGTTTCTATGGCTGAACTAAATTCAATTCCCTCTTCAGACCTTTTCAATATGGTTAAGCTCCCGTATGGTTTTTTATCTAAAGCAAAGCCTACAGAATAAACCTCCTCAACCCCCAAAAGATCTTCGATATCTTCAGCCTCACCTTTTGATAAAATACCCTTTACCAATGAATAGAGTCCTTCAGGCATCAACTCTAGATTTCCGGAACTGTATATATCCGACCACTCGTCCAGTATCTCTGGATCGAATTTCAGTTCTTCGTCAGGATGCATAAACTTCTCTACAAGTTGTGGGTAATCATCAAAACCCGCCATAGCCCGGGTTCGGATGATTTCTTTTTCATGATCATAAAGTGAGACGATGACGTAATCGTCCTTATCGAGTGAATAGACTTTATCAGCGATGTACTCACAAATTTCCTCGGTAGATTTCATCCTGCTTACATTCAGCAAGATATCGTTCAAAAATTCGAGTTCAGAAGTGTATTTTTCTCTTTCTTTTTGGGCGTGATGATGTTCATACTCTCGAGAGATAGAATCTGACAAAATCTCGTATTGACTTTTTGGCTCCCCGCCTTTCTAAAGGTATCTATCCGCTCCAAGGTTCAGGGCTTTCATAGCAACGTCTTCTCTACCTTTTCCAGTGAACATTATAAAAGGCAGATCACTATCTCTATTCTCCCTGATATCTTCTAATAATCCGAGACCATTCATTCCTGGCATCTGGTAATCCGAAACTATCACGTCGAAGTCTTTTTCATCCATCATCTCTAAAGCTTTTTTGGCAGAGATGGCAGTATGAACTTCTATTTGATTATTTATCTTCTCCAAAAACATCTCGGCCTGCTCTAAGAAGGCTTTTTCATCGTCTACCAATAAAGTCCTTATTGCCATCCTTATTGCCATTGTTCTCCTTTGACCATATTTTACTAAAGGTTAGTTAGAATATGGTAGAGCGAGATATAAAAAATTATCCTATGTAAACAGTCCAAACTTAGTTATCTTTCAAGATCTAATGATCTACAATCCTCCTACTTTATCAATTTACAATCGCTTTCCCCGTAATAATTTGTCGCTAAAAAGTTGATTCTTCCGGATTTATTCTCTTCAATTTTAAATCCAAATTTTGTCTCTTTTAGAGTATTAGATGGAATTCTCAAGGATATTGGTAAAAAAGTTGGTTTAGAAGTTGTCTCCTTTTGAATCGTAATATTTTCTTTCATACAATCGATTTTTATTTCGTCACCAAATAGTTTTCTGCTTGAATAATTATCACAATCTATTAATCAAACCTTACTATTGAAAATTTGTTCCTTGATCTATGGGAAAAAGAGTTGAGTAAAAATGAAAAAAACCTTTTGGTTGTTGACTCTATTCGCATTTGTTTCCTCCGCTGGTTCCAGCATGATCATGCCGTATATCCCGCTTTACGGCCAAGAGATCGGCATGAGCGTGGCTCTCACGGGCATCCTAGTCTTCCTCTTTTACGGCACCGATACGGTATTCAGAATACCTATCGGTTCTCTTTCCGAGATCATAGGTTACAACCGGATAGTTTTATTCGGTGGTCTAGCGATGTTGGTAGCTTCGGGGCTTTATCTTATCTCGGAACCGATACCTAAATTATTGTTTCTAGCGCAGATGTTTTTCGGCCTCGGTTTTTCAATAACTTGGGTGACCATCCCATCTTATGTGACGATTCAAAAGCAGTCACTGTCGATCTATTCTTTTTTCGTCGGGTTGGGATGGTTCGTAGGTCCGCCGGCCGGAGGTTATATAAAAGGAAACCTGGGCATGTACGATCTCTTTCTGACCTTCGCACTCATATCTATCCTACTGGTGTTATTGTCGATCATCTTCTACTACATGGAAGCCTCAAATGGATCTGGAAGAAAAAAGGATCGACAGTACTCTCTCGAAAGGATCTTTGTGGAAACGATCAGAGCCTATGCTAGGGGTATCAAGATCTCATTGAAAGGAGGTAGAGTTGCAGTCGCTTTTGGAGTTTCTTTCGTGATGTTCATGAGTTTTTCCATGGCTTTTTCTTTAGTACCGATCTACTTTGGCAGCGTGGGTATACTGAGCTTTCAAATCGGCATACTACAGTCGATGAGATCAGGTAGCTCGACCCTGATCAAACTGGCCGTTGGAAAGATACTGGGCAAGATCGGAGACGTTACGGTACTAACCATCGGTATGTTGGGAACGGGTCTTTCCATCTTACTGATTTCCATGACTGACTCGTTTTACCTCTTTCTACTCCTGACGATGACCTGGGGGCTTTCCTCTGGAATGTACTTTCCGATAGTTCTAGACCTGATAGCCAAAGGAACTACCGAAAAAGAAAGAGGTGTAGCCATGGGTGTCAGAGGCACCGTAGGAACTTTAGGCTCTTCGATCGGAGTCCTGCTCTTCTCCTTCTTAGCAGACGAGATGAGCCTAAAGATATCGCTGAGCTCAGTAGGTCTCTTCGTAATAGTTTTCGGATTTTCGATGCTATTACTCTGGCATCTCATACTCAAGCCTCGGGAATGAAATACCGATGTGACCTCCTCCCGTCGCCTAAAGGAGACGGGCTTCCAGTTCGTTCGCCAAGAGAACGTCCCATTACTGGGGACGCCTGCACCTTCGGTCTTAAGGATTACATCCGTACGATGTCTGGAACAAGTTCCAGAAACATGTGCAAGGAAGCTTCGCAGGAATTGGAAATTCCTTCTCTCCTTCGAATCCCAAGACATGCTTGTCGAGGGAGAAAAGTAAGCTTTGCTTCCTTTGATAACCTGACGGTTTTCTGCGGATTACGAGGTTCAGCACTCAAGGACTGTCGTCCATGCAGGCACGGCCTAATAGGACATACACCCAGTCATCTGCGCCCTTTCAAACAGACGACATCCCTTTCGGGAGAGTTGGGTCAACTTCAAACCCTGTCTTTTCAGGGCCAACTCCCGCCTGTTCTTAGCCTGATGAAATATCAGCGAAACAGGACTTATCCCTCAAGCAGGATATACCTGCTCTCGGAAGGTACCTATACAAGAGTTTGGAAGTATTTAATGGTTGATGGGCGGGGAGGGTGAAAGTAGACTATATTGAAGGTGCGTCATCCTACACCACGGTATCACGAAGCACACTTGCTGAGTGAGAGCAGGAAATACTTTCCTGTGGATTCATCTTCCCCCTAAAGGAAGGAAGGCTTCTGCCTATCTATGTCTAAAAATAATATCTCCTAAGATATTCGATCGAAGATATATGACACCCAACCTTTAAGTATCGAAGTTTATACCGAATCGATGGAAAAGATAAAGCAAAGGACCATAGCCTTAGCTTTCATATCTCTGGCGTGGTTGATGATCTTCGTTGGAAGATTGACCGGACCGACTCTTCTGGTCAATATAGAAAAAAGCTTGGGCATAACGGATGCCCAGGCAGGTGTTGCGCTTTCAGCTTTATGGTTCCTGTATGGTACGATGCAGTTCCCAGGAGGTGCACTGTCCGATTCTTTCGGCAGGAAAAAGATAATACTACTCTCAATATCCGGTTTCGGAATCGCGACGATCCTGATCGGTTTCACGCTAAACTATCTGATGATGATAGTTACATTTGCCATACTCGGGTTAGCTGCCGGACTTTTTCCATCACCGAGCTTGACGATGCTCTCGGAACTTTACAAAGATAAAAAAGGTAAAGCTCTCGGCATCCGGTCTGGATTCGGAAGCCTTTCAGGACTAGCTCCCATGGCACTTTCCATATTGGTCGTGATGATAGGTTGGAGGAATATATTTTTACTTTATTCTCTAGTGGCGGTAGCGATAGGTTATCTATTTTACCTTTTCGTTGAAGAAACTCTAGACGAACCCAAAAAGAGATCCGGTATCTCTCAACTGAAGATGGGATTGAAGTCGCTTACAGAAAAAGAAACTTCTTTCATGTTCATCATAAATCTCATAGTTTCATTCGCTTGGATTGGGATGATCTCATGGTTCCCGACCTATATCCAAAAGGCTAAGGGATTCAGTCCGGAAATAGCTAGTATCCTTTTTTCGATAGTTCTGTTGGGCGGCTCTCTTCTCAAACCTATACTGGGCCACCTTTCCGATAGAGTGAACAAATTATTTTTGATCTTGTTCCTTATCATAACCGCTTCTTCTTCGCTATACCTGCTCACTATAACAAATGGAATCTTTAAATTAGTAATCATCTCATTACTATTTTCTCAGACCGGAGCGTTCTATCCCATCAGAACCTCTTATCTGATGGATAAATGGTATTCAGAGAACACCGGTACCAAATTGGGTGTCTTCAGGTCGGGAGTCATCCTTCTAGGAAGCCCGATATCCGCAATCATAGGATGGACCAAGACCATCTATAGTTTCGACGCGGCCATATTTCTCGTAGCGGGATTCCTATCGGTGGCGGCAGTGATGGTTCTCGGGAAATTGATACTAGATAGATAGAAATTGATGTTCCTTCCTCCCATCCATCGGAGGCTAAATCCGAACTATATCACTGAAATTTCAAGAATCTCTGAATTCTTCTCTCCTGTCTTTATCTCTCACATAGACGTCCCCGTGATAAAGCCCAGAAAGACGATAAGATTTCACTTTTATATTTTCTTCCCCATGTTCTTCTTTTAATGTCTCCACGGCTTCAAACATGCTGTTTTGATCTGTATGATGTTCTTCGTGAGCCCAACAACCAGTTTTACCCTGCATGGTATCTATAAATTATCATCCTGCCGATTCACTTTATAAATTGGTATACGATTATCCCTAGCGATAACAGATATTAAAATCAATTCCGATTATCCTTATATGGGCTCTTTTCAAATGAAGGGGTTTATAGAGCAACCGAACTAACAACTTTCCTAAACAAAAAATCTTTTAACCTTATCGGAGTTCAATCTCCAGATGGATTTAATAAGCATATTGAGCGGTTTAGCGACGGATCCTTTCTCCTATTCCATAGTCTTTTTGATATATGTGATCCTGGCCGTTATCATCCTACCGATCCCGGTGGAGATTGGTCTTTTCAATTATCATATAAATCCGTTTCTACTCATCTTTCTGCTTGCTTTGGGGAAAGCCATAGGGGCCTTTATCGTCTTCGAGATAAGTATGACGGCGAGAAAAAAGATAAAAAGATATTCTACGGATATCGGGTTCATTAACAAGATGATCAAGTACTCTGAAGAATTCGTCAAAAAATATGGCTACTACGGTCTTTTTATAATTTTGAGCACCCCCCTTATGATCGATTCGATCTCTCTTTATCTCTTCTCTCTTTTGAATCCAGAAGAAAAAGGAGTGGGGATGAACAAAGAATGGTTCACTCTCATAAACTTCTTAGCGGGCGCCGTTAGAGGAACTATAACCCTTATAATATTTTACACGGTCGGTTTACGGTTGGTTTAAATCGGTTTTTTAGAGAGCGGAATATCAAATGCTCTACGAAAAAGTTTTAAAGGAAAACTGATTATGTGAATAGTATGCAAAATCATGAGGGCGGACTCTCGACTCTAGCGGTACTTCTCACAGTCATCCTGATCGCGAGTATGCCCGCCACTGCCTCTATCGATGCTGAAACTTCAGAAAGTTCGATAGATTGGTATTCATACGAAGAGGGTATGCAGAGAGCTAAAGAAAATAATAAACCGGTTTTCATCGATTTCATGACGGATTACTGCGGGGCTTGCCAAAGGATGGAAAACGAGACTTACACGGATCAGAGAGTTCAAGATAAAACTGACGAGATCATCTTCATAAAAGTTGACGCTCAGGAAAGAAGCGATCTCGCTAAAGAATACGAGATCAGATATGTTCCCACCCTGATTTTTAAAGATGCTGAAGGAAAACAGGTAAATAGAGTGACCGGATTCATGGGCGCCTCAGAACTTGTAGATAGATTGAACGATTTAACGAACGGAACTCAAAATGATGACGAGGATTCATTGAACGATAAGAGGTCTTTTTGGGAAAAACCTTTGATATGGATAATCTTGGGTTCATTCGTCACTGCTGCCGTCATAATCGTGTTTGTCAAACAGGTAAGAGAAAATACTTGAGATAAGATATATTCATAAAACAATCTACCCACTCCCCCTTCAGTAACTTCTACTCTTTTGTAAAAATCACAACTTATTTAATAAATTAATGAATAACGAGTGATGATGAGGATCCTGTTCGCCTCCGAGAGCTATTGGCCAAATATCGACGGGGGAGCTCTTTCCCAGAGGAAGATAGCTACCAGATTGGCTTCTAGAGGTCATGAAGTGGGTGTGATCGCTCCAGGAGATAGTGACAGAGGGTATGTTGAAAGAGATAAGGGAACCAAAATTTACAGGACGAGGTCCATCCCTCTCCTACTTTACGATCATTACAACATCTCACTTTTCCCAAAAAAACGAGTCAAAAAGGCGATGGAAGATTTTAAGCCAGATCTGGTTCATGTCCACGATCCTTATCCAATAGCGAGAAATACTCTGAAAAAAGCTAAAAAACACGATATCCAGGTCGTGGGAAGTAACCATATCCTGCCTGAGAACCTGTTTTTAGCCGTCTCTCAGACCCGTTTTCTTTACGATATGTTCAAAGAACTGGGATGGAAATTTTTGATCAATTTTTATAATAGATGCGACTATGTCATATCTCCTACGCAAACTGCTGTAGATAAACTTCTACAGCATGGGTTGGAATCCCCGGCCAAACCAATCTCGAACGGTATAGAGCTGGATGTATATACACCCGAAAATGACGGCCAAGAACTCAAAGAAGAACTAGATATCCCGGATAAACCGGTGGTACTCTATACCGGAAGACTCAGCGGGGAGAAGTATTTAGAGATCCTCATCAACGCTGCTCCTCACGTCTTAGAAGACATGGAAGCTCATTTCATCATCTGCGGCTCCGGTAGAGAAAAAGAAAGTCTTGAAGAACTGGTGAGACAAAAGGGCTTAGAAGAATATTTCACTTTTCCGGGATTTATAGAGTTCGACAAATTTCCGAACATATACGATATCGCGGATGTCTTCGCAATCAGTTCGGAAGCGGAGTTACAGAGCATCGTTACTTTAGAGGCTTTGGCCTCCGGCCTGCCGGTCGTAGCCACCGATATAGACGCTCTTCCTGAATTAGTTCATCACGGAAAAAACGGTTTTCTTTTCCAACCGAGGGATAGTAAAGATATGGGCAAGAAAATAAAAAAGATATTAGAAGATGAATCGATGAAAAAGAAGATGGGCGAGAAAAGTAGAGAGATAGCGAAAGAACATTCTTTGGAAAAAGTGATCGATAGATTTGAAGGGCTGTATTTTGAACTTTTAGAGTGAAAAATTTACTTCCTTAATTAATATTATAAATATCTTCTTTATTGTCAACGTAAGTGTCCATGAAGAAAATTAAAACATCGATATTGATATCTGTCCTCGTCAGCTTTATAACAATAGGTATAGTAATTTATATCACCCCTACAGAGGGTTTGTGGGAAGCTATCCAGAGGATAAGGTTGGGTTTCTTAGCGATGGCTTTCGCATTTCATATGTTCGGATGGCTGGTGATGGGGATCAGGATCAAAGCACTTGCCAAAGCGGTGAATATAAAAGTAAGTATCAAAAAATCGATCGAGATCGTATTAGCGGGTGCTTTCGCAGGAGGTATCACCCCTTCATACGTGGGCGGCGAACCGGTTTTGATCTATCTTCTTGGAAAGCAGAACAATAGTTCGGGAGGTAAATCTTCGGTAGTGGTTCTGGGAGGTAGAACTTTAGATCTGATCTTTTTTATAGGTGTAGTCCTTCTATCCCTGCTGATCTTGGGTAACTTGTTTGCACGTTTCATCGATATCAAATGGTTGCTGATCGGGATAATCGGTATATCCTTGGTTTTGATTGTTTTCCTATACTACTCCCTTTACGATCCTGATAAGATTAAAAATATAATATCGTACCTCGGGAAGCCGGTCGAGAGATTTAAGCCAAATTTGAAAAAAAAGCTGTTCGAGGAGATCGACAGTTTCCATAAACATCTCTGGTTCCTTTTGACCAAAAATAAAAGGTACTTCGGTATAGGGTTTTTATGCACGGTTTTGTTTTGGGCGCTGGAGTTCTCTATCCCTTTTATACTACTACGAGGCATGGGTGTTGAAGTGAACTTTCTTCAGGCATGGATAGGTTACGTGGTCGTCGTTGCCGTAACGATGATCCCTATCACCCCAGGGGGGAGTGGATTCGCGGAAGCCGGCGCTACCATCACTTATTCGGCCATCGCAGATGTAACTTTTATAGGTATATTCATACTATTGCTGAGACTCATCACCTATTACACTAACATCTTGGTAGGAGGGCTGGTCAGCAGTAAAGTCCTTTATGACCTGGAATATATAGAAGAACATAGAGACTAAAGATATCTGTTTTCTCCGATAAGAAAGAGACGATGATTGATAAAGCGTTACACTGACTTTCCCAGAATATATAAAAATGGCTTTAACTCGAATAAATATGAATGATAAGAAGAAAAAACAATTGAAGATCGCGATCTTGGCAATTATTTTGGCCTTCCTATCTTTTTGGATCTACTTTTACACTTATATAGAACCGAAGGGAGCATGGACTATGGGATTATTGATATTGTTCTTTTTGATTTTCTGGGGCTTGATCAGATCTTTTCAACAATTGAAAGTAGATAAAAGTAATATCCGGGACAACCGATCAGATGATATAGCGGAATCCCGGGATAGGGGGGCTTATTGATCAAATTTGATTTCCTGATAAATTTATCAGGAAGAGGTAAGAAGAAAAAGAGTTGTGAGTTTTTACCCTTTCTAGATCAGGTAGAATCACAACATTCTCCGTAAAAGTATGCTGGATCTACTCCGGGAATTTGTTCCCGATATCAAAGGAGATCATAGATTTGCCTGTAATATAAGGATGCCCGTTATTTTTTTTTTTTTTGATTGTATCCTTATTTATTAATATTTTTTAATTCCTGCAGAGTTAAAAATATTTATGGGTATCTAATGAAAATAAGATCTCTATATGGCCATATCTCGTCAAACTTTATATATCGTCGAGAGGTTTTGTATATTTGATGAAAACTCACTTAGGAAGGTATAAAAAGCTGCGGATTTTCATTTTTATTTTTCTTCTAGTCATACTTCTTTTGCCCGCATCTCCGCTAGCTGAAGGAGCCAAAAAGGTCCCCGATTTTACCATAAAGACGGCTGAGAGGAGGAATTTCACGCTTTCCGAGCAGAATAAACCGGTAGTTATCGAGTTCATGACTCCTCTATGCACGGATTGTAAAAAGGTCGAAGAAAATCTTAAGGACCTCTATCCCGAGTATAAGGATGATTTCATCTTCTTGAGCATAGATATCAGTGAAAGCAGTAAAGAAGAGCTGAAAAGATTCAAAGAGGAAAGAGAGATACCGTGGATAGTCGGCCAAGGAGATGCCCGATTATTTCAGGATTATCAAGGGGTCTCGGTCCCGAAAGTCGTGATGATCGATTCAGAAAGATATCTCACATATCAGGAAAGTGAGATCGTCTCTGAACGGAAGCTCGGTAACGAGATGGATGAGGTAATAAAGGGAGAAAGCGATAGGAGAGGACTAAAAAAATACGGCATCTTCGGGATCGCTATACTGGGGGGCGTATCATCTTTTTTCTCTCCGTGTTCTTTTCCACTTCTACCCTCTTACATAGCTTATTATCTACGCTCTGACAATGAAGAAAAGAAGAAAAAGAAAACTCTAAAAGGGGTCAAGATGGGGATAAAGGCGTCATTGGGATTAGTTCTCATCTTCGGGGTGCTCGGCTCTTTACTATCTATAGGGGGTACATGGATCTCTTATTTCATACCCTATCTTCAACTGATAGTGGGTGTGCTCATCTTCTTCCTAGGTGTGATGATATTAGCGGAACTGGATATAAGAGCATACCTTCCAGATTTAAAAAGGATCATCGCTGATAGATTCAATTTCAAGGATAGAGATGAAAAGGGATATGCCGATCCGTTTTTCTACGGCCTCGGTTACGGTGCGGCCTCCGCGGGATGTACAGCACCGGTTTTCCTAGCGGTATTATTGGCTTCATGGATATCTGAAGGGTATCTTCAGACGGTGGTAGTCCTCCTGCTCTATCTTCTTACGATGGTCGTACTTATGCTTGCATTTTCTCTCTTAACGGTTTATTTCAGAGAGGAAGTGATCAAAAAGTTCAACAGATTAGTTGGGCCTATAAACCGGATCTCGGGGATAGTGATGATGATCGCGGGGATCTATCTGATATACTATTTCTCCCTATGATTTCAAAAAACAGATATTTGAAATCTTCGAAGTCCTTAAAAATTCCATCAATCTTTCTTCAATTTAACTTCGAAACGAACGCCGCCCATATCCGAATCTTTTACCTTTATACTTCCGTTAAAACTCTCCACTATCTCTTTGACCAAGAACATACCTAAACCAGAACCGGCCTTATCGCCCTTCTTGTATCCCCTTTCAAATATCTTGTCTTTCTCTCCATCTGAAAGTCCTTTACCATCATCCTCGTAGATGCATAGACACCTGTCCTCTTCATCTTGGATATCTATCCTTATCACTTCGCATCCTGAATGTCTGATGGAGTTCTCTATCATATTAGAGAAAAACTCCTCCAATAACACATTCCCCTTCACTACAGAATCGGATCCTTCCACCCTGACCTCGACCTCATGCTCTTTCAATTGAGTATCGTACTCGGATAAAACGCTGTCTAAGACATTCTTAACATTTATCTTACCTAATTCTTCCTTCCGACCGACCTTTCTTATCTGATTTATCTTGTCTATTATCTCCTGAGTCCTATTGATAGCATCTATCGTCTTATCGATGAAATCCTCATCCTCGTATTTATTCCTCATAAGTTCCAAATAACCCTTAGCTATCTGAGTCTTATTGCCGACATCGTGTCGAAGTAAAGAATGCAAAAATTCCTCCCTAGACATCATCTCGGTCCTTTCCAAAGCTTCAGTTGTATGGTTAATAAGTAGTTCTAGAAGTTCCAGGTCCTCCTCGTCAAAATTGTTCTTGTCGAGCGACACGGCCTGGAATACGGCGTGCTCTCCCACGGGGACGCTGATCGCCGAATTATATTGATCTGAAGTCGGGTTTGCCTTCTCGCTTTCCTCGACTTCCTGTATGAGAAAAGATCGATCCTCTAACATTGTTTTTCCCGCTATACTTTCCTCCATCGGTAGAGGTTCCGGTGATTTTTCTAAGTGTCCCGAGGAAATAGCGACAGGTTTCATCTCTCCCTCGTCCGGCACGCTTATCTCGCAGATATCGAAATCTAAGATATCCTCCGCGGCTTGGATGGTGAGATCATATATCTCGTTCTTGTCATAGCAGCTTTCCAGTCTAGCGCCTATCTCGTGAAGTTTCTGAATCCTTCTTTTATTAGTTTTTAACTCGTTTTCCCTCTCGATACGATTCAATATCTGGGTGACATGAGAGACTAAGAGCTCCGTGAGCTCCAAGTCCGTCTTATCGAAATAATTTTTCTCTTTCGAGAAAGCTACGAAGATCCCCCTTTCATCTATTGGCGCGGTCAAACAGGACTTGAAGTCTTTCAGTTCCGTCTGGCCGCTATTTTCGAGATCGTTTATCATACTAGAATCCCTTTTATCGCAGATATCTTCAAGAGGATCATCGTCCAGTGAAAGCATACGTTCAAACTCTTCTATTTCTTCAGTGCAGGTGGATTTTAAAACATCCTCGCCGTTTTTCTCGATTATTATCCCGCAGAACGGAAAATTAAGGATCTTTTTACCGCCCCTCACTGCCAGATCGAAAGCCTCGGTCTCGGCTCGACAGTCTTGGAGATCCATCGCCATGTCATGCAGGCCTTTTATCTTTTCTTCCTTTTCCCTCAATTTCTTTTTAAGTTCCGTCCTTTCCGTGATGTCTATCATCGACGCTGATATACCCACCGGTTCTCCTCCTTCGTCTTCTATAAGATCTGCAGAAAGGTGTACCTCGAAAAGGCTTCCGTCCTTCCTTTCCGCCTTTAGATCCCCTCTCCATTCTCCTTTCTTCATCAATTCTTCCAAAGCCTGAGCGACTTTTTCATTGTCATGGAAAAACCTCTGAGGTTTTTCCCCGATGATCTCGTCCTCATCATAATCCCACTTATTCAGGATAGCCTGATTAACGTATTTCACATCCGCAGACATATCAGCGATCGCGATCGCGTTTTGAGAGGAGTCTATGGTGTATTTTTTCTCTAGAAGTTCTTTCTCTTTTTCCTTACGCTCGGTTATATCCCGTGCGATCATCAATCTCTTATTTTTATCTAAGCCTAACCTGCCTTTTATCTCGAGCCAACGATAATCTCCAGATCTAGTCTTAAATCTCGCTTCTATTTTGCTCTTCTTCCCTTCTTTCTCTTCTAAATTTTTCCCGAACTCTTCCAAGACTTTCTCCTGATCTTCCTCGTGGATGAATTCGAGGGCCTCTCTACCTATCAACTCATCTGGACTATAACCCAATATTTTCTCATGTGTTTTATTGACGAAAGTGTACTTTCCTTCGCCATCTATCTTTCCGATCAGATCGTCGACTTTTTCAGTCAACTCACGATATTTCTCTTCACTTTTTCTAACTTTCTTTTCTCCCCTTATCCTCTTCAATACCTGGTTCGTATGATGGATAAGTATCTCCGCCATCTCTAGATCCCTTTCATCGAAATCCCCTCTCGTTTCGGACAAGATTTGAAATACGCCGTAATCTCCTATCGGGATACTTATCGCAGACCTGTATGATTCTCTTTTGGGCTCAGCATCTTCTTCCTCGTCTAGATCCTCTATCAGGTAAGATTCAGCATTTCTATAAGTCTTTCCTGCCACACCTTCGATTGGATATCTGGTGCCTTTCTCCTGGACACCGCCGATAGTAGCTTTTACTTCAAACTCTCCATCCTGGACTATATCTAAACTACAGACTTCAAAATCTAAGATCCTATTAGATGCTTCTATAGTCATCTCATATAACTCCTCTTCATCCACTACCGATTCCATCTCGACCGCCACGTCGTGGAGTTTTTTGATCTTCTCCTCGTTTCTCTCCAATCGTTCTTTTCTTCTTCGAAGTTCCTCTTCCTTTTCCTTCTGATCAGTTATATCTATGACAGAGATCAACCCCGCCTTTTCACCCTCGTACTCGATAGAACTCCCTTCCAGATATACCCATTTCTCCTCGCCTTCTTTGGTTATGATCTTGAATTCATATCCGGACTCTATATCTTCCCCCTCCTGTCGTTTGAAACCCCGCCTTTTTATCAGGTCTTTGTATCTCGGCGCTACGAATTCCCAATATTTCATATCTTTTAACTCTTCGAATGAATACCCGGATATCTCTTCGGCGGCCGGATTCGCATAGACCCATCCCTCATCTTGATATATCATTATGCCGACCGAAGTGGTTTCGGCTAGATTCTTGAACTTTTCTCTGCTCTCTCTGAGTTTCTCCTCTATCATTATCTTCTTCCTAGCCATCCCTAGATCTCCCGCTACTTCTTCAAGTAGATTTATCTCCTCTCCTGAGAGGTCTTTTCCTTTCTCATAACAGGCGCTTATAAGTCCCATCAGCTCCGACTGATGAGTGATCGGCAGAAGAACAGTATTGTGGGGGGTATCCGTCTGCGAATATCCACAATCGGCACAGTATCTTTCGGGATCATCGATGAAAATAGGGGTGCGTCTACTAACGGTCTCTCTGATGCATCTAGGAGCTTTTCCATCCCCTTCTTTATCGACCTCCCATCTTCTCCTCGGATACTTTCCCGAAGTGGCAACCGGTTGGATCTTTTCATCTTTTTCGTCGAGGAAACCTATCTCTATATTCTTATAGTTTCTAGTCTCGGCTAACTTTTCGGACGCCTTTTCCATCAAAGGAATCAGTTCATCTTCCTGAATTATCAACTGATTTATCTCTCTTATAGATCTTAGAAGAGAGTTAAGATCCTCTATCTTATCTTTAGCCTGACTATGTTCCACTTCGCGAACTATGGCCTCAGCCACGACACTGTACTGAGATTTTGGATCTACACCTTTATGGATATATCGATCGGCATCTAGATTTAAAGCTTCTACGGCTACCTGCTCTCTACCCTTGCCCGTGAGTATGATAAAAGGGATATCATCCATTTTTTCTTTCCTCAACACCCTCAAAAAGTCTAAACCATCCTTTCCAGGCATCTGATAATCGGAAACGATGATATCATAATCACGTTCTTCATACATCTGAAGAGCTTCTTCGACTGAAAGTGCGGTATCCACGTCAAATCTATCGTCTTCCCTTTTCAAAAATATCTCCGCTTGATCTAACACTGCTTCTTCATCGTCTACAAGCAATATATCCATATTTTAAACACCAAAAGGATTCGTTCGATGATCAACTATTAGAAGTAATAGGTCAAATAGGAGGTATATAATTTTTCCATTTTTACTAACCTGCTTTTTTTCGAATGCAATTTTCCGAAGATCGATGGTAAATAATTAAATACATCTCGCCCATGAATATAACCAAGTGATAAAATGGCCGTAAAAAAGATCATGGATGATATATTCGAAGTGGGGGCCTCGCACTATGATAGAGAGTTGTTCGACGAGTTGATACCTTTACCGGACGGTACCAGTTATAACGCTTATCTAGTAAAAGGTGAAGAGAAGACCGCCCTATTAGATACGGTCGATCCTCAGAAGGAAGAAAGGCTTTTAGAAAATCTTGATAACGCTGATGTGGAGGATATAGATTATATAGTCTCTCATCATACAGAACAGGATCACTCGGGGACCATCCCGACCATTTTAGAAAGATATCCGGGCTCCAAAGTAGTGACCAATGCAAAGTGCAAAAATATGCTGATGGATCATCTACATATAGACGAAGAAAAATTCATGGTGATGGATAACGGGGAGGAACTCTCTTTGGGGGATAAAACCCTAAAATTCCTAGATATGCCGTGGGTACACTGGCCCGAAACTTTAGTCACGTATCTAAAAGAAGACAATATCCTCTTCAGCTGTGATTTTTTTGGTTCTCATCTTGCCACGAGCAATCTATTCGTTCAGAACGAAAAGAAGGTATATATGGCCGCAAAGCGATATTATGCGGAAATAATGATGCCTTTCCGTTCTTCTATCAAGAGTCACATGGATAAGATAGACGAGATAGAGGTGGACGTCATAGCTACAAGCCACGGACCTATTTACGATGATCCCGATTTCATACTCGAGGCTTATAGAGAATGGATAAAGGACGAAACGAAAAGTGAAGTCGTGGTTCCGTACGTTTCCATGCACGGGAGCACCGATAAGATGGTTGAACATTTCGTAGATTACCTGGTCGATAAAGACGTTAAAGTGAAACCTTTCAATCTCACTACTACTGATCTCGGACAACTCGCGATGTCTCTAGTGGACGCTTCTACCGTCGTGGTCGGAACTCCAACGGTCCTTGTAGGGGCTCATCCGAAGGCGATCTATGCTACACATCTTGTGAACGCGCTGAGACCTAAAACCAGATACGCTTCCATAATCGGTTCATACGGTTGGGGCGGCAGGATGGCGGATCAGATAAAAGACACCCTTCAAAATTTCGACGGAGAATTTTTAGAACCGGTGATCAGTAAAGGTCATCCCGACCAGGAAAACATAGAAGAACTGGAAAATTTGGCGGATAAGATAATAGAAAAGCACGAGGAAGACGACCTAGTAAAGTAAATCCTTCAAATTTTCTTTTTTTTTAAACGGAAACCTAAAGGAATAATTTAACTACTCTAATATTGTTACTAACCCTCGTAAGGAACGAAGTGATCCTTACGAGATCGATTTTTTTCACATATGACGGCACTAGTAAACAGGTGAAATAAGGTCTCATTATGCTGGGGCTCTTCTCACATTACGTGCCATTAGCAAAATCCGCCGCCTCTAGTCAAAACCAACAGCCTAAAGAATCCGAGGGGCTTTCTAGAGAGGAACCGCCTTCTCTCCCACCGCAGGATTAAGACCGATGATCATTACCGAAACTCACAGCACTTGAAATCTTATCCTTCAGAGCGGGAAACAGAGTTCAATCTACCTTGTATATATCATCGTTGGGTCTGACTCTCTGTTTCACCTTGATACCGACCTCGTCTCCGGGGCCGACTTCTTCGACATCCTCCCCGTCTATCTCCATGGATCCTACTTCTTGTTCAAAATCCGTGTGCTCTCCTTCGAATCGGATCTTATCTCCGGTACTCAAGTTTCCACTATCTATCTTCAACGCCGCGACCCCTGGCTTCTTGAAATATTTGAAGACCTCTCCTATCTTCTCTTCCATACGATTCACCTTATCAGTTAAGGAATTAAGTCAATAATTAATGTTTTGTTCAGATAATTTTTCTTCGAAATTATTTATCATCAGCGACATAAATCTCTGCTGATCACTTATAGATTGACCATACTAGATCAAGAAATATTTTAACAATCCCCATCGATTTTACCCGAGATGTTCATCCCCGCGGCCGTTCCCATGCCCCAACAAAGAGAGGTTTGCCTGTATTTGCCCAGAACCGCTGAGCCTATAGAATAGAAATCCCCTATATCGGTCCTTCCGCTGGGAAAGTCGATTTCCTCTATAGTGAAATCCATAGATATCTCGACCGGTTCGCGCCCTATAGCGGTGACCGGTATATCGAATCTCTCATCTTCCTTTTCGAGGACATAACCTGTTTCACCTACGGTTATGTCTTCCACTTCACCTTTGATCTCCTCAATGCCGCTATCACGGACTTCATTTACTAAACTATCTAAAGCCTTGGGTGAACTCCGTCTCAATATCTTCACTTCACCGCCCAGTCTATTCAGCCGTAGTGAATAATCGTAGGCCGTATCCCCTCCACCGATCACCAATATATTTTTTCCAGTATAGTCTTTCCATCCAGGATGATGGATCTCGCCTTCTAAACCTGTCTTTTTAGGTTCAGTTCCCACTGCGTTTACGAGATATTCCGTTCTTATATTCCCTTCGCCGGCCTCCAAAATAAAGATATCTTCCTCTTTCGATATCGACTCGACCTTCTCAAAGACGACCTCGATACCGTAGTCATCGATTATTTGTTCCAACTCTTCGACAAATTCTGGGCCTTCCGACCCGACAAAACCCGGGAAGTTCTCTATCCGATTGGCCTGATAGATAAGTCCTCCGATCTTGTCTTTCTCTAGGACTACAACCTGCTCTATCCCCTCCCTTATACACTGTTGAGCCGCACTGATGCCGGCCGGGCCCGCGCCTACTACTGCAACCTTTCTTCCACTTCCCCACATTGTAATACCTCCGCTATACCGTTAGATAAAGAATGGAGCGTAGCAAAATGGGTCTCAAGATCCGACGTAGCGGTGCCGTCCGCTGTGAACAAAACTCGAAAGTCCCTTACAAAAGCGTCTCTAGCCGTCGTCGAGCAGCACAGATTCGTCATCACCCCAGTTATGACTACATTTTTGATCCCTTCCAGCATTTCATCAAGATCCGTTCTGTAAAAAGAGGAGTACCTAGGTTTAGTGATCTTTTTTCCTTTTACTTCGATCTTAGGATGTATTTTTGCTTCCTCCCCTTCTCTTATGACATCGTTCCACCATTCTCCCATCACTCCTTCGTCACCGGGCTCCTGAACGGTCCTGGTATAGATCATCTTCGCGTCATTCTCGTGAAAAAGGTCGATCATTGAATTGACATTCTCTATTATCTCTCTTCCGATAGGTAAATAAGCGTGATTCTCTCGACTCAAAAAATAGTTCTGCATGTCTATGATCAGCAGAGCGGTCTCCTCAAAATCTAGATCGGTAGGCCATCTTTTTCTTCGAGGCTTATCCTGCAGCCAGCTCTCGGTCTCTTCTTGGAAACTATCTAGTTCTTCTTTCATCGTAAAGGATAATGATAAATATCATTTAAATATCAACCGCTTCGAACTCCTCAGAATCGAGATAGGACATCAAGATCTGACCGCAGTTGCTTTTTATCCGGTTCTCTCTCAGATCTCCTATGCTCAGATATACATCGAAGGTAGAATCCTCGAGTTCACTCACCTTGTCTAACTCCCTCCCGTTCTCTTCATCGAATACATTTATCAGATCGTTTTCCTCAGCTCTCGCGGTGGGGTTGATCGGAGTTATCTTAACCGCGAAATATCTCGGATCGAATATCGATTCAAGTTTTTCAACATCTATCCGCTCCTCTCCGCCTATCGCGAAGTTCAGAGTGACTTTACGACCTCCACTGTAGAAATTCTCGCCGTATTCGGCTATTTTTTCCAAAGACCATTTTTCCACCGGCATGAGTTCATCTCTGTATTTTTCGTCCGTGGAATGTATAGAGAACTGCATCTGAAAATCGCCTTCAAATATCCCGTGGTTCAATTCGGCTATATCTTCGAACCATCTATTTCTACCCGAGGGCGCGATCGTAGAGATACAGGGCATGAAATTCTCCGGCTCGTACTCGTTCTCAATCTCCAGTATAGTATCTATAACCTCGTCATTGAATGCGGGTTCACCTATCCTCGCAAATTGAATTTTAAATTTTTTAGAGTCTATCTCACGGGAGTTTGAATTTTTTTCTAATACATGATCGATCTGGGCTATCATGTCATCTTTGCTAACTTTACCGTCGTAAAATCGGCCGGCGTCGCAGAATTTGCATTTGACTGGGCACCCGTACAGAGTGGATACGATTATCACCCATTTCTCGTCTCTAGATCCCGCGCCACCTACAGAATCTACGAATTCCACATATCTGTCAGTGTCGACCTTCGCTAGATAAGCTTCAGCTATATCTTCTTCTCCACGTCGGTGAACTATTTTCATCGATGTTTACAATCACCGATGAAATTTATTCTTTTGCTTTTCTGAAAATATATATTAATAAATTTATCCGATCGTGGTTTTTTGATATGAAAAAGTAGAAAGCCGAAAAGAAAGGTTTTTCTATCCCAGTTCATCCATCAGGTCGTCTATCTTTACCATCAACTCCTCGTTCCTGACTGAGCTGGCGATGTCGCCTCTGGTTTTTTCGACTAAGGTCCTCGCGGTATCCTGTTTGTTCCGTATCGGTATGATAGCTTTCGGATAATCGAAATCCATTATCATGCCTTTTATCTCTTCCATCTTCTGGTGAAGTTCTTTTGCCTCTTCCACGTTACCCTCGGATAACTCGTCGAGCACCATCCTACGGAGTTCACCCACTACATCCGCAAGACCTAATATGTAAGAGGAAGGAGTGATATCCAGCTCTTCTGGAGATTTAGGTTCCTTTCCCTCAGAAAGAGAGAGTAATATATGAGCCTCGGCGAATTCTTGGAAGCCGTTTCTCAGAAATCCAGCATGATAGAGCTCGGGATGGTCCTCGATGATGCTCTTTATCTTGTTTATCTCCTGCTGAGCTTCTTTCAAGTCCCCTTCGATCTCGTTATCCCTGTGGATGTCCTGGATCACGTTCTTAGAAATCCTTCTTATAGCTCTAGATGACTTCATCACCAGTTCTCTCACGGTGTCCTTATCTTCGAATTTTTCATCCGCCTTTTCGACTATCTCTTCTAGTGCTTCCATCTCGTCCATCAATTCTCGCCTCTGATCTCTTTCATATTATCCAATTTTCTTTGGATGCTTTCCGATTTACCGATATCGTGCCTCATCTGGATCTTGTCACCTTTCACATGGTCGAGAGCTTTTTCGCTCACTTTCTCGGCCTTTTCAAGGTCCCTAGAATAGCCCACGATCGCCAAAGCTCTAGAGGTGGTAGTGTATATCTCTCCGTCTTTTTCGTCGACAGAGGCATAGAAAAGCTGTGCCCCTTCGTCCTCTACAGCTTCTTCATCGACCTCTACGAGGTTACCTCCATCGGGTTCTATACCGTAGCCTTCCGGAACCACGTACTTGCACACGCTGGCTTTCTCTTCAAATGACGCGTCCATGCTGGCAAGATCACCCTCTGCGATCTTTTTGCAGAGCTCTACGAAATCGGTTTCCAACAGCGGAAGTACATTCATAGCCTCGGGATCGCCCCATCGACAGTTGAACTCTACGATCTTCGGGCCGTGAGCGGTCAGCATGAACTGACCGTATAGGACACCTTTGTAAGGTCTGTCTTCCTTATTCAAAGCGTCCAACGTCTCTTTTATTATCTGGACACTCTGGTCATATATAGACTGATCAACGAATGGAAGAAGACCGTCCTCTTGAGAATAAGAGCCCATGCCTCCCGTATTGGGGCCCTCGTCTCCCTCGAACAACCTTTTATGATCCTGAACCAAAGGCATAGGCATCAGGTCTTCACCGTCGGTGAAAACTTGAAGGGTGTATTCTTCCCCCTCAAGTTTTTCTTCCAGTATCAGCCTCGATTCACCGCCGATCTTCTCTTCAAGAACTTTTTCGCAGTACTCGATCACTTCTTTCTTGTTCTCTAGATGCTCGCCCATCACCTTTACTCCCTTTCCACCGGTGAGCCCGACCGGCTTGACCGCGAGTTCGCCATCATGGTGGCTGAGGAAATCCTCTATATCTTCTATATTATCGAATGACTTGTATTCGGCTCTACCGGGCAGATTGTATTTCGATTGAAGATCTCTCATGAAGTCTTTAGACGTTTCGATCTCGGCAGCGGCTTTTTTTGGACTCGCACATTTTATCCCTTCGTCTTCAAGCGCATCGACTATGCCTTCCCCTAAGGGCGCTTCCGGCCCGACGACCGCCATCTCGACGTCCTTATCTTTGGCCCATCCGACTATATCTTCGATCTCGGATCCGCTTTTTAAAAGATATTCCTCTGATAATCTAGCGATGCCGGGATTTTTGTTGCCCATCGCGGCATAAACCTCCGCTCCATCTTCCTGTAGTGCCTTGACTATCGTATGTTCTCTCGCTCCTCCTCCGACGGTTAGTACTTTCATATTATCTGCTATCCTTATTGACTTGTAAAATATAAGGTTTAGTTTTTAGGTAGAGGTTCGTTCCGCTATATTTTGAAAAAAACGCCTTTATCAGATATACTCCTCTCTTTCCTTCTTCAGCTTTATACAATCCCTCCCGACGTCGGTTATTTCTTCAGCCTCTATATAGATGTCTTCTTGATTGAGATCCATACTGGTCGCCACGCTATCCTCTTCTAAAGGAGGGGTGGGTAAGGTCACGCTCATGTCCTCGAAAGATAACATGGGAACTGTGTAAGAGTCGATCTCCTCCTCATACTCGTTCCTCGTGCGGATAACTTTGGTTTCCATCCTTATATATTCGAGCTCGCCGTCTTTTCCCTTTTCCGCTTCCTTGACTTCTCCTATCTCTTCTCCTTCGGAATCCAATACTTTGGCACCTACTAAATTCTTTATCGGACTTATCCAAAGATGTATAGCGTCACGCGCGATCTTTTCGATGTATTTCAGATTGATCCTCAAGTATTCTCCGAAAAAACCCTTATGAATCACCAATTTAGTCGGGCTGAGCGTGCTCTTGTTTATCTCGATATCGCTAACGTGTCCAAAAACTTTCCCATCGGCATCGTATACTTTCATACCTTTTAATTTATTAAAAGTCGTTCTACCGTCTTCGACATCAGTCTCCGCCTTCCCTTTATTTTCCTCAACCATGCCCATCGACCTATATTATTTATGGATGGAGGACTACTTAATTTTTCCCGACGAACGGAAGAGAACGACCAAAAATATTAATAACCAATACTGACGATTCTTATCTCCTATGGTCCTTGAAAACCTGAAGGACGGTCTACGGAACGCGGTCGAAAAAGTAACCAATGCCAGTCACGTCGATAAAAATCTGATAAAAGAGGTATCCAAAGAGATCCAGAGAGCTATGATAGAAGCCGATATAGAGGTGCAGTTAGCTCTAGAATTGACAGAAAAGATAAAAGAGAGAGGTATAGAGGAAAAACCTCCGTCGGGGATGAGCGCTAGAGAACACGTTATCCGGATAATCCATCAAGAGTTCGTCAAAATACTGGGCGACGGTGTTGAACTCGAGCTAAAGCCTCAGACTATAATGATGGTCGGACTTTACGGAATGGGTAAGACCACCACCTGTGGAAAGTTAGCGGCATATTTTCAGAAGAGAGGACTGAACACTGCTCTGATCGCGGGAGATACCCACAGACCGGCGGCTTACGATCAATTAGAACAGGTCGCAGAAGATGCGGGCGTCCCTGTTTACGGCGATCCCGATGAGGAAAAAGCTCCCAAGATCGTTCGAGAGGGTATGGAAAAATTCGAAGACTACGACGTGGTCATAATCGATACGGCCGGAAGACACTCGCTCGAAGACGACCTGATCAATGAGATCAAATTGATAAAAAACGTCGCCAAGCCCGACGAAGTAGTACTCACAGTCGACGCGTCTATAGGACAGCAGGCCGGACCTCAGGCTAAAGCCTTCCATGACGCCGTGGGCGTAACTAAGACCATAATAACGAAGATGGACGGTTCCGCGAAAGGCGGAGGGGCTCTCAGCGCTGTAGCAGAGACCGACGCACCCGTGGTTTTCATCGGTACCGGCGAAAGAATAAGAGATCTAGAGAAATTCGATCCGAAGAGCTATACCTCGCGCCTTTTAGGCATGGGTGATATAGAGAAACTTCTAGAGGAAGCTGAACAGGCGATAGACGAGGACCAGGCTGAAGAGACCGCTAAAAAGATGCTCGCCGGCGATTTCGATCTTAAAGATATGTACGAACAGATGGAGATGCTGACCGGAGTCGGACCACTCCAGAAGATAGTGGATATGCTGCCGATGGGCCCGAATTCTATCTCAGAAGAGGAGATAATGTCCACTCAGGACAAGCTGGACGACTTCAGGATAATAATGGACAGCATGACCGAAGAAGAGATGGAGAACCCGGATATCATCAAAGGAGAACGTATCCAAAGGATAGCGATGGGCAGCGGAAAGAAACCCCAGGATATAAGAGGTCTGCTCTCTCATTACAAGAAGACTAAACAGGCCATCAAGGGTTTCTCCGGCAACAGGAAGATGAGGAGACAGATGAAAAAACAACTCGAATCCGGCGATCTGAACTTCTAAGGACCTTTTCGAATCTTTTTTTCATTCCGTAAGTAGTCTAGTGCCATAGATCAGACTGAACTGGATTATGGGTATCGATCCTATTATCTCATAGATAGCCACCCCTTCGGGCGAGAGAGTGCGGACCAAACCTACAGAGATCAGTGCGAAAGCCAGACTAGACCAGAGGAAAACGGACCACGCGTATTCCAACTCGATGAACTCATCTATCCCGTAGAGAGCGATCCCCACGGCCGATATCGAATAAAACAGATAGGCCAAGTAGATATGAGGGACAGTCCCCTTGGGGAAAACGCCCGTCAAGATCAAAAACAAAGCGCCGATGCCGACACTGACGAGACCAACTTTTCCTATATTTGATTCCGCTTTTCTCAACATGGCCAGTATAAAAAGGATGCACAAAATCCCGGAAACGATAAGTGCGATGTTGAAAATATCATTGTTTGCTACGCCGATTTCTCCTAGATCACTGAGAGCATCGCCAGATAAACTGAACCCAGGATGGGTAAGGACAGAGACGGTGATCAGACCGTAAGTCAAAAATGGAACAAGAATACCGCAGTAGCCACCTATCCTCTCAGGTACCAACTCCTCAATATCAATATCCATGATCATCACACCTGTTGTTCTAAATGTGCCTATCAATTAAAAACTTTATCAGTATACTTTTTTATCGGGTGATCTATTAGGGGTAGAGGATAAGAGCGTGAAAAAGATCAAGAGTCTAAATATAGAGGTCTTGGGTATATCGATAGATGATGGAAGATTTTTTAAGAATTCACCAAGTTCCTAGTCATGAAGACGATATTTACGAATTCTAGATGAAAATGCGGTGAGATGATGGAAAAAGAAAAAAGACCCAAAGAGGATCAGAAAAGAGATATAGAAACGATGTCCGTTCACTCGGGGAGAGATATAGATGAATCCAGCGGTGCGGTCTGTCCGCCGATCAATCTTTCGACCACTTTCGAAAGAGCGGAAGACGGCAGCTATCCCAAAGGGTACATCTACTCAAGAAATAGTAATCCCAACAGAGAATCTCTCGAGAGATGTATAGCGGAACTAGAAGGAGGTGAGACCGCAGCGGCGTTTTCTTCCGGTTCCGCCGCTTCGATGGCCGTATTTCAGGCCTTTTCACCGGGGGACCACATCATCTGTCCCGACGATATGTACCACGGGATAAAAAAGCAGCTAGATGATATCTTGAGAAGATGGGATCTAAAAGTTAGTTATGTCGACCTAACGGATCTAGGAAATTTAGAAGATGAGATCCGGGAAAATACGGAGATGATCTGGATCGAAAGCCCGTCGAACCCGCTTTTGAAGATAACTGATATAGAAAAGGTCGGAAGGATCGCCGAGAAAAACGATCTACTCTCGGTCTGTGATAACACCTGGCCGACCCCGGTCTTACAAAAACCTCTGAAACTCGGATGCGATCTCGTGGTCCATTCTACCACGAAATACTTCGGGGGCCACAGCGACGCGGTCGGAGGGATCGTCGTATCCGCTGAAGATAACGACTTTTTCGAGAGGATCGAAGATATCGAGATACACGGGGGAGCGACTCCCTCACCCTTTGATTGTTGGTTGATAAGTAGAGGTTTACGAACGCTTCCGCTCCGTATGAAAAAACATTCTGAGAATGCTCGAAAGATCGCCGAGTTCCTGAACGATCATCCCGAGGTAAAGAAAGTGAACTATCCCGGCTTGAAAGATCATACCGGTCATAGTACGGCTAAAAAACAGATGGAAGATTTCGGAGGGATGCTATCCTTCCAGGTAAAAGGAGGAAAAGATACCGCTTTCAAAATAGCCTCTGAAGTAGATATATTTACTAGAGCGACCAGTTTGGGCAGCGTGGAAAGCCTGATCGAACATCGGTCCTCCATCGAAGGTGAAGGGACCTCAACTCCGGATGATCTACTCAGGCTTTCAGTGGGCATCGAGAATTCAGAGGACCTTATTGAAGATCTTAAAAGAGCGATCGATCGGTCATGTTAAATAACGCTGCATTTATTGATGTATCGCGAGCTCGAAAAGTACAACTGATGTAAACAAAGAGAGGAAATGGAAAAATGGTTTATAATAAATAAAGGGTGTAAAACGATGTCTATAAGCACGTTAGATATAATCGTGAGTTTCATTATCACAATCGTCGTTTTCTTTTATATCTTGAAAAAAGGGACCTCTTATAGAACCAGTAAAAATATCTGGAAGATGTATTCTGAGATCGCCGAAGGTTCCGATCTTGAGATAAAAGATAGTCTGAGACTGGTCTCGACTTGGCCAAATCTGTTCGGAAATATCGGTGGTAAAAGAGCATATATACATCCGGATAAGGGCAAAGGTAAGAAAAAACCGCCCAAAACCGTATATGCTGTTGAATCCAACGTAGATATAGAAGACGACGTCATAATAACCACTTCGGAATCGAACGCTCCAGAGGAATCCTATACCTTGGATGTGCCCAGCCTGAATAACTACCAATATGAAGTCTACAGCATGAGTAAACTAGACGAAGAAAAGATGGACGATATATTCTCTAAAGGAGTCTCTAGAAAGATTAATGATCTCATCGAGAACAACGAAGAGGATTTTAGAGGGCTTATATTAGAACCCGGCCTTGCCATGTTCAGCACATTCAATGTCTCGATCGAAGGGGAAAACAGCATCGACAATCTGGAAAAGTTATCCAGTATCGTGGAAGATATCGAGGAGAACGCGGCGGATCTGAACGAGAATCTGATCAGTAAACGTCTTTCCCAGATATCTCAGGGTACGAAATCAACCGCTATTAAATCCGCGGTCATGGTTCTTCTGATCGGACTCGGTGGATTTTTGATGTATATCACCTATATGAACTTCTCACTGATCTTTCTGAATATAGCACTAGCCGCTCTCGTCATAGGCCTCTTGAATATTTACAGCACGATCTCGACGGTCTGGAAGTATCAGTAATCGAGGTAATTTTTGAGCTCCCAATCAGTTATCTCCCTGCTGAAGCGGAGTATCTCCTCTTTCTTTATCCTTCGATAATGTTTGTAGGACTCTCCAAGTGATTCCTTGACGATTTCGTCGTTCTCTAACTCCTTTATAGCCTCGTCGAGATTTGCGGGTAGGAAATCGATACCCATCTCCTTTATCTCTTCCTCGGTCTTATCGAATAGGTTCTCTTTGACCTCTTCACCCGGATCGGCCGACTTTTCCATGCCGTCGATACCGGCGTGGATAAGAGAATTGAACATCAGATAGATATTCGAAGAAGCGTCTCCAGCACGGTATTCGATCCGGCCTTTTTCCTGTTCTGAACTCCCGTAGGCGGGTATCCGAACCAATACACTGCGGTTTTCTCCACCCCACGATATGTAGACGGGCGCTTCATAGCCTGGGACCAACCGTTTATATGAATTGATCGTCGGCGAAATAACAGCGGAAAGTGCCTTAGCGTGTTCTAGAAGTCCGCCCATGAATCCGGCGGCTTTTTCGTTCAACTCCTCCGGGGAAAACATGTACTCTCCGTCCTCGAATAGAGACATGTGCACGTGCAGACCGTTTCCGGCCTCCTTAGCGAGGGGTTTTGGCATGAAAGTGGCATAAGCTCCGTTTTCAGATGCCTTTTTCTTGATGATCTCCCTTATGAAAACGAATTCATCTGCGGCGGTCAATGGATCATCATAAGGAAGGGGCTCTATTTCATATTGACCTGGAGCCACTTCGTGATGTATCTTTTCCACTTCAAATCCGTACTCTCTCATCGCTTTCGTCATCTCACCTATCATGTGGGTGTATTCATCTCTACCATCGATATATTGTCCCGTATCTATAGGTTCGTAGGTTTCTTTATCCAAAAGATGGAATTCGAACTCCGGTTTGACATGTATCTCTACATTCCTCTCCGAGAGCTCTTCCATAGTTTTTCTGAGAAGATATCTAGGATCGCCCTCGAAAGAAGTTCCATCGGGCCATCTCATCTCGCATAAGAAAACGGCGACCTTCTCTTTATCGTAATTCAACACCTTCATGGTCGAAGGCTCGGGGATAGCTATCATATCACTTTCGGAAACGTCGGTGAATCCAACATTCGAAGAATCGAAGCTGATCCCGTCCTCTTTTACCACATCGAACATGTCTGGCGGGATCCTGATTTCTCTAGGTTTACCTTGAAGATCTAAAAATTTGAGCGCGATAGAGTCGATATCGTCGGGTATTTCTACACTTTCGGACATTAACGACACCTTTCGGGATTAATAGCTATAGATATGAGGTATAAATATTAAACCCTTATATCTTCTTATATTAAGGGAGTCGCTCGATATGGCCGCGGTAGAGGACATACAGAAGGAAAGGATCTCACGGTTAAATTCGGAAGAAAAGGGGGGAGGAGATTTTGTCGTTTATTGGATGCAGCGTGCTCAGAGAGTCGAATACAATCACGCTTTGGAATACGCTGTAGAGAGAGCTAACGAATTGGATAAGCCTCTGCTGGTGTTTTTAGGCATAACTGACGAGTTTAAGGATGCGAATCTGAGACATTACAGGTTCATGCTGGAAGGTTTGAAAGAGACCAAAGATCAGTTGGAGGAAAGAGGGATAAAACTGGTGATAAAACATGAACATCCAAGAGATGGTGTGGTGAAGCTCGAGGAAAAAACTTCTCTGGTCGTGGTTGATAAAGCATATCTGGATTTTCTGCGAGAGTGGCGTGACGAGGTAGCTGATGAGTTGAATATTCCTTTAATAGAGGTAGAAACTGACTTGATAGTGCCAGTCGAAGAGGCGTCTTCTAAAGAAGAGTACGCCGCCAGAACGATAAGACCGAAGATAGAGGACGTGTTAGATAAGTACATGAAGGAAGTCGAGGAAAGGGAGTTGGCAAATCCTTCTCTAGAGTTGGATTTTGACAGCTTTGAGATTGACGATTTAAGTACAGCTCTTTCCAAACTGGATATAGATGAAAGCGTGGAAGCTGTAGAGAGTTACAAGGGAGGTACGAGCGAAGCGAAAAAGCATCTTGAAGAATTCTTAGAACACAAACTCGGAGGATACGGCGAGTATTCAAACGATCCGGCTAAAGACTACCTTTCAAATATGAGCCCGTATCTACATTTCGGACAGGTCTCGCCTCTTTACGTGGCTTTGAAAGTCGAAGAGAAGGGCGGTCCCGGGGTGGATGACTATCTAGAACAGCTGATAGTCAGGAGAGAGTTGGCCTACAATTTTGTGTATTACAGTGACGATTACAGGTCTTTAGCTTGTCTGCCCGACTGGGCGCAAGAAACTTTGAAAGAACACGGTGACGACGAGCGTGAATATGTTTATTCAAGAGAAGAGTTCGAAAACGCGGAAACGCACGACGAGTACTGGAACGCCGCTCAAAAAGAAATGGTGAAAACGGGAAAGATGCACGGCTATATGCGGATGTACTGGGGGAAGAAGATTCTAGAATGGAGCGAGACACCTGAAGAAGCTTTTGAAACCGCTCTTTATCTCAACAACAAGTACGAATTAGACGGTAGAGACCCTAATGGATTCGCCGGTGTGGCTTGGTGCTTCGGTAAGCACGACCAGGGATGGAAGGAAAGGGAAGTTTACGGTAAGGTGAGATACATGAACGCCAACGGGTTGGAAAGAAAATTCGATATCGAGCGGTACGTCAGCTTCTCCCACCTAAAGGAGGGAGCTTGCCAGTGAACTCCGTTTCTGACCT
>CAYWJQ010000011.1:0-82778 GCA_964458595.1 uncultured Thermoplasmata archaeon | reverse complement strand
CTAGAAGTAACGAAAGACCAGAAGGTAAACCGAAGGTGACTTCATCTAAGGCCTGAACATTCCTGAAAGATTTACTGACGTTTTTTGCGGTAAATACGGGCCGTTTTCGCTGCAGCTAATACACCTCCGATACCACCTATAATTAATAAAATATGATCATGTAATTTTAACCCTTCATCTATTCTTTTATAAGAAATAGTTAATTTACTAAAATCATCTGAAAAATTAAAATCGGGTAAATCTTCTATTAATATTCCCTGCCATATTGTAGAATCCACTTTGATATTGAACTCATAATGTTCGGTTCCGTTAAAATTCTTTTCTATAGCATCATAATTTGTGATAATTTTTATAGTTCCATTTTTCCCTATAGTTTGTATCTTGACCGAATAATAGCCAGATTCAAATTTAGTTAATACATTAGTTTTGAAAAAGCCATTCTCTCCCATTACAGTCTGGTTAAATTGTATCTTTTTATTATTTCTAATAACAGTATTAAAGATATTATTGTATCCATCTATGACTACCATCGAATAAAAACTAAAGATTATTAATGAAACAATGATTATCGTTTGAAATTTATTCTTGTTAATAATGATCCCTCCTTATAAAAAGCAAATAGCTAAGAGGTAAAAGAGTCAACATGATAAACAAACCAAAAAATTGGTAACTAGAAAACCTAAAACCAATTCCTAAAAATAAATCCATGTATATATATTTATAAGGCATTAATACTAATTCTCCTTTTCCTATCATGGATGCTAAGAAGATCAATAGTAACGTAAGTAAAATAGTTAGATTAGAATTCTTCAAACTAAGTGAAAGAAAAGTACCAATCATATATCCAAACAAAAGGCTCGTTAGTATAAATAAGTTTGATATTAAAAACATGTTTAGGAAACTCTTGTGTATGAATGAATTGCATATGAGTATAGATATTCCTAATGAACTCAAAAAAGAGACAAATATTAGATACGGGAGAGGTTTTGTAAATGTATGGACAAATGTTGTAAGTTTTGTTTTTTTATTAACTATCAGATAAATTATATGCCCCTCTTGGACCATATTACCTACAGTTATTATTGATATTATGGAACCAATGAAAATACTTATCTTTGAAATATTACTAAAAGTATTATGGAATGCTTTTATGAATCTAGCTTTCTTTATTTGATTCAGATTATTATTTAATTGGGGCACCTTAAAGTATTGGTTGTATATCTGATTGGTAAAATTACTTTCATCATTCGTTCTAAAAGGATGCCCTTGACGGTATTTCATCAGGCCGTAATTAGTTTTATAATTTGAACCGAGATTATTACTATTATATAGTGAAAAACCGAAAGATAAAGTAATCAAGAAGGGAATAATGATTATCAGGATAAGCAGGATATTATTGGAATATATCATCATTTCTTCTTCTAAATTATTATCACTTATATTTAGCCCTCCTTGATTTTTCTATATGACAAATATGAAGTGGTAGCAAATATAGCTAATAAAAAGATAATGATTATTAAACGTAGTTTATCATAATAATAATTTCCTATTTTGGGGCCGTTTTCAACCCCTTTTAAAAACTTCACAGCTTTTTCTTGATCGCTACCTATCATCCCGTTTATCCTTATAAACTTCTCATCAGTTGTATTTTTTATTAGATAATCCGCTGGAATCAAGAAATCATACATAATAGGATATTTACCTATACATGTCACACTCATTTTATGTCTTTCCATCTTTTTTGGAGTCATAAGTTCCTCATTTCTCATTGTATATTCTATGGATTCAGACGAAGATATTTGGAGAGTTTTGTTGAATCTAAAACTTTTTGTACTATAACTAAATTCAGAACTTGTTATATAGTTTAAAGAATATTCTTTATCTAAAGATATTGTTTTTTTCTTCTCTCCCCCCAATACTTTAGTGTTATTATAATTATAAATGAAGAAAGGAAAGAAACCAAATAAATCCCCTGTTCTATTTAAATATGCCATATTATTATCTTTTGAAACTCGGAAAGTCAAATTTTGATAATCCGGTATGGTTTTATTCTGGTAATACCCCCCCAATGAGATAGGATCTTTTTTCCAATCAATACGTACTTTCGCCCATTTTTGGTTTTCTTTTATCACGGTGCTCCTAATAAAGGAGAACTGTTCATTTGTATGTCTTGTTTCCAATTTACTTCCGTTTTGATAAATTACGGTCATACTACATTGAGATAATTCCCATGACTTTTTCCCATAGGGGTTTTCGATAGAATTTGAGAAGGAAATCCCAGAAAAATATGTTATTGTCAACAAAAAAATAATTAAAAATGAAAGAGTTTTAGTTATATTCCTTTTCATATTACTTCACCTATGATTTTTATCCATTACCTGTATATGTGAATTTGCAGACGTATGTTTGTTGAAATGTGTCTTGATGAACAGGGAAACCAAAGTATTTTACGACGTGACGACTATTGAACGTGAACACATCTTTATAATAGTAAATACCGTTTCCTTGAGACCCTGTATATTTACTCTTCCATTGATGTTTGTCTATTTTCCAATCATGATTATAAACCCCGCTGACCCAGTCTTTGGCATTCTCTATTTTCTTATAATCTCTATCTTCAACAGCTCGCATTACGTGACCGGAGTCTTTGATCTTCTTCATCTCAAAGTTCTGACCAGCCGCACCAACTGCACCTCCATGAGATCCATAAGTTATAGAGTCAGCGAAATGAACATCAAAATCATCTCCATTTGCTATTATATATGGGTCGGCGAGATCTACGTCCTTTCCTTCCCATCCTGTATCGCCTTTTTCATAATAGTACGACCAATCAGAAGCGGATGCTGGTGCTATCAAGGAACTGCAACTTAACGTTAGAATCATTACAATTGTAAGACCGAACACTATTCCGTCTATTTTTTCTTTCATATGCCCGAACATTTTTTCTTTCATTCTGCTTTTCACCTCATCCTACCAATAAAGAGGATATATATATATTGGGGTTTAGATAATATTTGCATCGAGATGCAAGTGTAATATTTTTTCAAAATTTTTTAATAATGCCAGTGACCCTTTTATAGCCCATAACTCAGACCTTCATACTCCTTCCTTTTTCTCTTCTCCGGCTATCTCGACAAGGACGGCATTCCTTCTAATACTGATATCGATCTTGCCCATTACAGTAAAACTTATCAAATAGGCTTTTCTCTTATAACGATCTGTTTTATAATTGGTGAGGAAGGCATCCGTCCTCACCTCAATCCTTGGCTATTCCCTTCAGGAAGTTTTTAACCTCCATCGATAGGGCAACTACATAGCCTTGAAAAGTAAAACTGTCAATATAAAATAATCATAAATAGGCTAATCGTGATTATATAATTTTGGGAAACAAAGGGTTAACTATTATCCTCTAAACAATCCAATTTTTACCCTTCTCTATCCTTTTCCAGATAGTAAGATTCAACGTGAGGATTTTCTCATACTATACCGGCCAAGATAACTTTCATCGAGCTAAATCGATGATCCAGTAAAAAATCTGATAGACCATCACAACGGCTTCATAAGGGAAATAGTGAAGCCCTAGGAAAAACAGAAATGGAAGTTCACTCTTTCATTCTGCTTTTCACCTCAGCCGGGGCCTCACCTTGCTCTTTGATCTCTAGCTGTTCTCTCTTTCCTCGACAAATTTCTGTTCTAAAAATGAGTGAAGATCCACTTTATTTACATTAGCGAGATCAGCGCCCTGGTTGAGCAATCGTTTGAGTTTCTCCTGTGACTCTACTATGATCTGCTCTCCATCTTTCTCCAGCACATATGATTCAACTTCACCAAGATCAAGATTTGAATATCTCTCTGAAATAGCTACCTGCCCCGAATACAACAGCGTCAGATAATCAGCTTTTAAAGAACTAATAACATGAGTAACTACCATCAGCGAAACATCCTGTTCTTCTGCGATATCATTGATCAGATTTGAGATGTGCATCCTCGACTCTAAATCTAAATTGGCGAAAGGCTCATCAACTATCACGAACTTCGGATCACCTATGAACGCTTGAGCCAACGTCACTCTCCTTCTGAATCCACCGGACAAGTTCTTGAATTTTTTATCCAAATACTCTTCGATCTGGAAGACGTCAACGATATCCTCGTATCCGTCCGCGCCTCTCTCGCTTGCGATGCCTTTTAGGAAGTTTTTTACTTCCATAGACGGGGGAACTGGATGTTTTTGGAAAGCGAAAGTTACGTTCCCGACGATCTTATCGAATTCAGTGAATGGATCATGACCTAACAATCTGATCTCCCCTGAGTCGGGTCTTAGCAGCGAAGAAGCTATCCTCACCAAAGTGGTCTTTCCGCTGCCGTTTGGACCTAGAAGTAACGAAAGACCAGAAGGTAAACCGAAGGTGACTTCATCTAAGGCCTGCACGTTCCTGAACGATTTACTGACGTTTTTTGCGGTAAATACGGGCTTCATTGGCCGCAAAGGTCACACCTCCCGCTCCACTAATCCCTAACAAAATCCAAGTTGAAGTTTTCCAACCCTCCTCGATTTTTCTGTATTCTATCTTCAAAGTCTTTTGCTCTAATGAAAAATTGAGATCGGGGGCATCCCCTACCAATATGCCCTGCCATACTGCCGAGTCGATTTTTATTTTGAAACTTGTCTCTTTATTATTAGATCTATTGAAATTTTTTTCTACCGAGCCAGAGTAACTTCGAATCCAAATCGTGACATTTTTTCCTATTGGATATATGGTGACTCGATAAGTGCCGGGTGAAAAACCAGGTTCTATCCTTGTATCGTAATACCCATCACCCCCCATACTAGTAGCTTCGATTCTAATAGTCTTACTCGTACTCCCTGATCTAAAATCATCTCCTTCAAAATAGATGACTGTGAATAGACTGAATGATATCAGCAACACGACAAATAAAGTGTAGAAAATCCTTCTATTTATAAAAATCACCTCTCTTAAAAATATAGTAGCTTGCCAAAGGAAGCAATAACAAAATCAAACAACCCAAATAGATATAATTTTCCAGGGGTAATGGGATGTCATAGAATAGCTTCTTACCTATATAACTGAAAAGGAGCACTACTAACTTCCCTTTTGAAAAGATTGGTAAAACAAATACTACCCCAAACAGCCCTAACAATGAAAGAGTATTATTCCGGATCAATAAAACGAAAAAATTAGCCAAAATATATCCCTCTAACGCACTTGACATCAAAACAAAAAAAGCGAGTCCAAAAATCTTTATCGAAGATACCTCGATGTATGAATTAAGTGAAATCGTTGTTATAGATAGAGAAGTTAAAACCAGAACAGATACAAGAAAAGGTAAAGGAGTAAAGAAAAACTCTCCAAAAGATCTTGACCGGGTCTTTTTATTCACCATCAAATATATTATAGACTTATCATTGACCATCTTACCTCCAGATATCAATGCAATCATCCCCCCCAATATTATCGAGACACTAGAGGTTTGCTGAAGAGAACCGAATAAAGACCTATAAAATCTTATCTGTTTTAAAGATTTTAAACTAGGTCTTACAGTAGAATCGTTGAAGTGTTTTTCATAAAATTGGTTTATCAATGTGCTATTTTTAAAGTTAGGAAATGTTTGACCATGATCGTATTTTGGGGATAAATTTAATTCTTTGGTATAATCATATCCTAGATTAGCTTCGCTGTGAAGAATATAACCAAAAGAAGTAGATAAAACGAAAGGTATTAGAATGAGTAACACTATTAATGGTTTATTTGAATATAAATATTCCAACATATATTTGGGTTTCAACTTCATCCTATCCCTTTCTCTTTCTGTATGCTAGGTATCCCACACCAGCGGATGGAATTATCAGTACTGGTATCGCTATCAACCTCCAAGGGAATGGATTTAGATAAGAGGGTTCTCCGCCATTATTTATAGAATTTAAGAAATCCTCTGCTCCATCCTGATTGGAACCCAATCCTGCACTTAACTTAACATACTTTTGAGAGGTACAATTTTTTATTATAAATTCCGCTGGTAAAACAATCTCAAAATTTATGGGGTAATGTCCTTTTGAGGTTACCTCTAATATACTTTTAGTAGTGATTGGATTATTTCCCAAGTATAGCTCCTTATATTGTATTTCTTTTTTTGATACAAAATTAAGACAATTTCTAATTCTAAAAGTTTCGTCTGAAAATCGGGCACTATATTCAGATATATAGTATGCAATATATTTTTTATCTAAGTCTAATGTGACCTTCCCATTTCCTTCATTAGTTATCTTTGTGTTGGTATACCCATAAACAAAAAATGGATTAAAACCGATCAGTTTATCTGAAGGCTTGATAAATGCCATGTTGTTGGATTTTCTAACAATGATCGTGATATTTTTATGGTAATCTAGATCATGGTTCCTCCAATACCGAGTGTTGAATTCCTTTTCCTTCCAGCCGATTCTCATCTTAGCCCACGAACTGTTCTCTTTCAATATCGTTAAAGATACTTTTGAAAGTGAAAACGGATCATGTCTCATTTCCAGTTCAGTACCGTTCTTATGGATGATGTGAAAACTACCAAAATGGAGCTCCCAATTTCCTTTTCCATAGGGGTTACTTGGATCTTCAGCTTCAGTGTTCATCGAGAGGTTTGATACAGAGGGTATAACCAAAAATAAAAGAAGAAAAATGCTAATGATTTTTAGTTTAGTCGAAATCGTTGATGTCATCCTTTCACCTATATCGGTCCAGTTCCTACATCATATTGATATGTAGTATGGTAAGTACCTTGTTTATAATTGTAGATTGGATCAGGAGAGATTATGCTAATTACCGTTTGTTGAATTTTATAATCGAAATGATCTGTCCGGGTATAGGTCCTGTCGTTTTGATCTACACTCTTACCCTCGTGTTCGTTTTTTAATATGTCATAATATACTGATTTAAGTGTTCCTTCGTCATCCTCTGTATAACCCTGAGTCATAGAAATTCCTTCTTTTATCCATTGGCTCCATTCTCCATTGTCGTAGGTTTCTTTCTCCATAATGAATCCCATGCCGCCAGCAGCATATGCGCCGCCGTCGGTTCCGGGGGAGAAATCTACATCTAGATAGAAACTACCCGAATCTGTTTGTTTTACTGTACAAGTAGAACCATTTGCACTCCACTCGAATCCATTTCCTTCTCCTGTATCTTTATAGGTATAGGCAGATCCTACACCACTTCCTAGAGAGATCGCTAGCAAACTGAATAAGGCCACTGCGAACGCTATACCGTATATTTTATCTTTCATTCTGTTTTTTCACCTCATCCTAGTAATAAAGAGGATATATATATATATATTGGGTTTTAGATAATACTTGCATCGCGATGCAAGTGTAATATTTTTTCAAAATTTTTTAATAATGCCAGTGACCCTTTTATAGCCCATAACTCAGACCTTCATACTCCTTCCTTTTTCTCTTCTCCGGCTATCTCGACAAGGACGGCATTCCTTCTAATACTGATATCGATCTTGCCCATTACAGTAAAACTTATCAAATAGGCTTTTCTCTACTACAATCGGTGTTGTAATTGGCGCGGAAGGCATTGTTGAGCGTATCAGATAAAACGGGTCTCGTAGAATTCGCCAAAGGCTTGGTGGATAACGGTTTCGAATTGATCTCATCTGGCGGAACCGCTTCCGTTTTAAGAGAAGCAGGTCTGGATGTTACAGAAGTTAGTGAAGTCACTGGCTTCCCGGAGATATTGGACGGTAGAGTCAAAACACTTCACCCGAAAATACACGGCGGTCTCTTATTCCAGATGAATAAACATAAAGAAGATATCGAAAAGCACGCTTTACCTCAGATAGATTTACTCGCGGTCAATCTCTATCCCTTCGAGGAAACCATAACAGGCGAACACGATCTGGAAGATGCGGTGGAGAATATAGATATCGGAGGAGTAGCTCTTTTAAGAGCCGGGGCTAAAAATCACGAAAGAGTCACTGTAGCCTGTGATCCGAGCAAATACGATGATATTTTAGAGGAATTGGAAGAAGAAGGGAAGATCAAAAAAGATACAAGAAAACAGTTAGCCCTGGACGCTTTCAGCCATACCGCGGAATACGACACCGCTATATCGAACTACTTCCAGGAAGAATTCAAAGATGAGAAATTCCCGGATTCCTACCGCGTCTCCGGTAAAAAGGTAAAAGAACTAAGGTACGGAGAAAATCCGAATCAAGATGCAGCCTTTTACCGGACCGAAAACACGGCTGAAAGTTCCGTTCTAAAAGCTGAAAAGCTCCACGGCAAATCCCTTTCATATAACAATATAAGAGACTTAGAAGCCTCCTTAGATTTCGTTAAAGAGTTCGAGGAGCCGGCGGTAGCGGCGATCAAGCATACCAACCCTACCGGTGTCGCCACTCACGATGATATAGCCAAAGCATACCAGATGGCCTACGAATGCGATCCTCAGTCCATATACGGGAGTATAATCGTTGCAAACAGACCCATCTCAAAAGAGATGGCCGAAAAGATGGACGAGATTTTCGTAGAGGCTAGCATAGCGCCGGGTTATGAAGAAGGTGCTGTAGACGTACTCAAGAACAGTAAAAATATCAGGATAATGGAACTGCCGGATTGGAACCCGGAAAGACAAGGCTTCGAATACTCCAAGATCGCAGAGGGCCTGCTGGTCCAGGACAGGAACAAACATAAGATCGAAAGAGAGGAACTGGAAGTCAAGAGCGAGAGAGAACCCACGGAAAAAGAACTGGATGCGATGGAATTCGCCTGGAAAGTCATAAAACATGTCAAATCCAACGCTATCATATTCACGAGAGAGGACCACACCGCGGGAATAGGCGCGGGTCAGATGAGCCGTGTAGATGCGGTCAAGATAGCGAAGATGAAAGCTCGTTCTGACCTAGATGGATGTACCATGGCTTCCGACGCATTCTTCCCCTTCCGAGACGGGATCGACGAGGCAGCTGAAGTGGGTATCGAATCCGTCATACAGCCCGGAGGATCGATCAGGGACGACGAGGTCATAGAGGCGGTGGACGAGCACGACATGAGCATGGTCTTCACCGGCGAAAGGGTATTCAAGCACTGAGTGGTTTTATGAGTGATGAAGAAAAAAATATAGAAGATCCTCGGGAAAGATTCGACCATCCCAAGGAATACCTTTATTCCCTGAAACGTATAGGAGTGAAACTAGGTCTGGACAAGATAGAAGATTTTCTCTCTAGATTCGATAACCCCCATGAAGATTTCGACTCTATCGTGATAGGCGGGACCAACGGAAAAGGATCGGTCTGCCGTTCTCTCGTCAACATTTTAGATGAAGCGGATCACAGTACAGGCCTCTTCATCTCGCCACACCTCATAGATTTCGAGGAAAGGATTCAGGTGAACGAAGAAAGAATCGAGGAAGAGGAGATGTGGTCATTGATAGATAGGATACATCCGGAGATAAAGAAGATTGAAGAGGAAGATCCGGAGAAAAGACCTAGCTTTTTCGAAGTCTTGACCACTATGGCGTTCATCTTTTTCTCCAAAAAAGATATAGATTTCGCGGTGCTCGAGGTCGGCATGGGCGGTCGACTAGACGCCACCAATGTGGCGCCGCACGATATCTCGGCCGTCACTTACGTTGGAGATGATCACGCGAAACATCTCGGCGATTCTAAATCTAAAAGAGCTTACGAACTTGCAGGGATAATCAGCGAAGGAAACTACTTCGTTACCGGCGAAAAAGACGAGGATACAAGATATTACTTAAGAGAGACTTGTGAGAAGAGAGGATGCGATTTCAACTACGCGTTCGAAAGAGATCACGAGATATTATACGATCCTCTCAGAGTCAAAACCGACGATTACGGCGAGATAGAGATCCAGGGGATGACTTCCTGGCAGGCTGAAAATGCTATCGTGAGCTTGGGTGTAGCGGAAGGACTTCAAAAACAGGGTGTCGATCTTGATAAGAACGATATGATCCAGGGCATCGAAAAGACTGAACTCCCCGGTAAGATGGAATTCATCCAGGACGAACCGAAAGTGATGATAGATTCGGCCCACAATAGGACTGGATTCGAAGCTCTTAAAGTAGGATTAGAAAAGATCGACTTCGATAGATTACTTCTCGTCACCGGTATGCTGGAAGATAAAGAATATGAAAGCGTTGTGGAGATATTGGGGCCGGAATCAGACATGGTCTTTACAGCGGAGCCGGTCAGTGAGAGAAAACTTGATAGCCATATACTTTCACAGGAATTCGAAAATTACTGTTCCTCCAAATCTTTCGACCACGGCATAGATGCTTTAAGAAGAGCGCAAAATGAGTGGAGAGAAGGGGATCTGATACTCCTGACAGGATCGATGTACCTTTTAGGCGACATACTGAAAAAAATGAGATGATATCATGGATTATGGAGAGATGATCTCGCGTTTAAAGGAAGAATTCGACATAGGAGCGTTCCCGGGAAAGGATCCAGAAGAAGACGAGACCCCGGAACGTTCACCTTTCAAAGTTTTGATCTCGACTGTTCTATCGCAGCGCACTAAAGACGTGAACACTCATAAAGCATCGGAAGCTTTATTTTCCAGCTATTCCAATCCTAAAGAGCTGGCCGAGGCGCCTCTCGACCATATAAAAGAATTGATCGAACCCTCGGGTTTCTACAACGTGAAAGCGGAACGCGTCAAGAGGATAGCGAAAAGGGTCCACGAAGAGTACGGCAACGAAGTGCCGGAAGATATGGAAAAACTATTGGATTTTAAGGGCGTAGGCAGGAAAACCGCAAACTGCGTTCTGGTTTACGGCTTCGGTGAACCCGCTGTCCCGGTAGACACCCACGTACATCGGATAAGCAACCGCTTGGGTATCGCAGACACGGACTATCCGGAAGAAACCGAGAAGATACTGGAAAAAGAGATACCCAAAAAATATTGGATCGAGATAAACAGGCTGATGGTCGAGTTCGGAAAAAACATCTGTAAACCCCGAGACCCCCGATGCGAGAGGTGTCCTTTGACCGATATGTGCAGATATTATGAAGAGGTGTATGCAGATGAAGATAGATAAGGTTGAGACCATCCCGGTAGGTATAGATAGGAATGAAGTCTTCAGGATCTCCACTGGTTCATCCTTAACGGCGGAGAACGTCATCATTAAGATCGAAAAGGACGGAACAGTGGGCTGGGGAAATGCCAGTGCGAACAACGTCACCGACGAGACAGTAGAATCGATCCTGAAAGCAACGGATATAATGAAATCGAGGATCGAAAACGAAGATGTAGATATAGAAAAAAATTGGGAAGACTTTAGAGCGGAACTGCCCGAAGATCCCTCGGCTCTAGCGGGTCTTGACATCGCCCTTTATGACCTGAAAGGAAAACTAGAGAAGAGAACTATTCTAGATATGTTCGATGGGAAAAAAGAGAGCATATTGACCGATAGGACCATCGGATTGATGACTAGAAGCGAGGCAGTAGAGCACGCTAACAAGTTCATCGAAAACGGATTCAAAGCTCTCAAGATCAAGATAGGGCTAGGTCTGATGGAGGATATCAGGAGAGTAAAATCGGTCAGACAGGAAGTCGGAGACGATATAAAGATATGGGTAGATGCCAACCAGGCTTTCACTCCGGAAGAATCTATAACGCTGTGTCAGAAGCTGCGCGAACTTGACATAGAATTCGTCGAACAGCCGGTGAAAGTGCACGACCTGGAGGGACTGAAAAAAGTCACCGCCGAAACCGAGATGCCTATAATGGCCGACGAGACCATCAAGAGTCCGGAGATGGCAGAAAAGATATGTACCGAGGGATTGGCAGATATGATAAATATAAAATTGATGAAATGCGGTGGATTGACCGGCGGAAGGAAGATAGTCGAGATAATGGAAGATCATGATGTCGACGGCATGGTAGGATGCATGGGAGAGACCTGTGTCTCTATAGCCGCTGGAGCTCATCTCTATCAATCCACACCCAAGCTAAAATATGCCGATCTCGACTCGCACTTCATGCTGTCGGATAGAGTTGCCGACGGACTTAAATTCGAAGAAGGCAGGTTGTCTACGTCCGACGGAACCGGACTCGGTATGCGTGTAGACGAAGAAAAATTGAAAGAATACAGGATGGACCTACAGGGAGAATCATGAGGATCGAAACACCAAAAAGGCTCCATTTCGGGATCATCGATCTGAGCAGGGAATTCAAAAGAGAGTACGGCGCCTTCGGGGTCACGCTGAAGAACGGATACGAGATCGAAATAGAAGAAGGCGGAGACCGACTTAAAGTCGAAGGCAGCGCTAGAGAAGAGAAGATAATCAAAAGCGTTCATAGAGACCTTAAAAAGGAATTCGATATCTCCGACGGTTTTGAAGTCAGTGTGAAAGAAAGTATTCCGGATCACGTGGGACTCGGCTCGACGACTCAGCTGACGTTAGGTACCGGTTACGGTATGTTGAAAGTATCGGGAAAAGAGATACCGACGCTGGATCTGGCTAGAATTCTAGACCGTGGAAGATTTTCAGCTATAGGAACTCACGGATTTGAAGACGGAGGATTCATCCTGGAGGGAGGCAAGAGCGAAAAGAAGGAGATCTCTCCCCTTATCAAAAGGCACGAGATGCCGGAAGATTGGCGGTTCTTGATAATCTGTCCCAAAGAATCTCAGGGATACGACGAGAAAGAGGAAAGACCAATCATGGAAGAACTGACCGTCGAGAAAAAGTACCCGGAAAAGATCTGTCACAATATCCTGATGGGGCTGTTGCCTTCTCTAGAGACAAAAGATATAGAAAGATTCGGCGAACATCTGACCAACATACAGAATCTCGTCGGGGAATCATTTTCGGATTTCCAGGACGGGATATACCATCCGGCGATAAACGATATAGTCAAATCCCTGATAGAATACAGCTATGGAGGTGGACAGAGTTCCTGGGGCCCCACGGCTTACGGACTGGTGAAAAAGAGTGAAATACAAGAGGTCAAGGAAAAAGCCCTATCAGATAAAAAGGAAGATGATTTCAGAGTCCGGGTTGGAGTGCCCGACAGCGAGGGCGTTAAGATAATAAAGTAGACACAGGGATCAGAGAAGTTCCTTTTGTACCTCTATCCTTTCAGCTATTTTTCCCGGATTTTCCAAAGCATCGGCCGCAGGGATGTTGAACCTCTGCTCGTACTTCATCACGTATTTTTCCTTTTCTTCTTGAGTGAGGTCTTCCGGATTTATAGTGATGCCTATGACATCCGCGCCCGAATAAGCTTTGATCAATTCTATCTCATCTTCCAGGTCCGGCATCGGCCACTGTAGGTCTCCAGAACCGTAGTGACGATATTTTCTAGCCGGAGAATGCTGAAGTACGACAGCGTCGGGCTGACTCGCCGCCAAGATGGCTCTAGAGCCGCAGACGTAGGCTGGATGGGATATACTGCCCTGGCCTTCTACCAGTATATAATCTGGCTTCTCTTCTTCCCAGGCTCTCCATATCTGATATTCTAGTTCACCCACCATGTAATCCCCCTGTATGGAGTCAAGCGGGAGGGCATAATCCGAACCCTGAAGTAAACCGGTCTGGCCCGTAGCGACCCATTCTACGTCATCTCCGTTCTTCCTCATCTCTTTTAGAACTTCCAAGAGTGCGGTCCTTTTTCCCAAGGCGCCGTCGGTACCGAGGAATGGTATGGTCAAAGCGTCTATCTCGCTTTTACGATCTTGGAAATAGTGAAGTTCTTCTAAAGGAGGAGATCTTCTTATATCCTCGATCTCCACATCGTGTTCATCAGCTAGTCTTCTGAATTCCTCGTCCTCATTCAAGAAGTCATGTAAACCCGCTATTATGTCCAGACCGTTCTTTATGGCTTCTTTGATGTATGGCCTGAAATTTTCCGGCAGATATCCTCCACTGGTGGCTACACCTATGATCAATTTATCCGCTTCCTTTTCTTCTAGAGCGGAGTTCAGGTCGGGATAGATATCTACCTTCTTGCATCTAGGTATGATCTCATCCGTACTACGACCGGAAAACTCAGAGTCGATCACACCGGTTATCTCGTATTTCTCGGAATGTCTTAAAAGTCCGTGGGCGGTCTTAGCGGAGGCCTCTTCTAGATAGCCGTCCGTGAGTAGTATAGCATCTTTCATAGTCTTCAGATAAAAAATAACTTAGATAAGTTTTTGGATGATCGATCATCTTCTGAAGGAATCGATCAAAAATCCGTCAGGGCTCTCTGTTTGTTACCTTCTTTATCCTCTTTCTCCCTCAGTATCTGGCCGTACTTTCCTCCTCCGCCTGGTCGGATCTCGACTTCCTCCTCTCGGAAGTCCCTGATCAGTTCGGCTACCTCTTCAACGGTGGCCTTTTTGATCTTCTCTATCGGCGCGTCACAAAGAACCTGCACCTCATCTCCGACGGATTCGATGAGTTCTCGCCAAAGTTCATTCACCTTTTTGGTCGTTGGACTGGAATGGCCCACGGCTTTAGCTATGATCTCCTGTAAAGGTATCAGCGGCAGGTAAGGAGGTGTTTCTTCCGACTTTTCATCAATATCTGACAACTCTTCGATCCTGTCTTTCACTCCTTTCTGTATGGAGCCGCCGCAGCTACACTTCCAGTTCCGGGATACGGCCTCCTGAAAACTGTAGTGGTCGTAGCAGCTGCTGCACGCACTTTCGTTATATTTGCCTTCCTCGGGTGGAAGACCCACATTGCGGATGACTTCGCCTTTTTTACCGTCAAATAACTTTTCCAATCCTTCAAAACTCAGATGATGAAGCTTTATCGTGTTGAATTCTCTAGCCAAGCGGTGAGGGAAAGGTGAGTGTGCGTCGGAATTCGAGAGGTAGACCAGATCATGGAGTTCGGATATCCTGTGGGCATAACTGCTGTCGGCGCTCAATCCCAGCTCTAAGAAGTCTAGGTCAGAAGAGAACTTGCCGTATGCGGAAGAAAGTGAATCGTGATTGCCGTAGAGAGCGGTATAAGGAGTAAAAGCGTGTGCGGGTCCGAACAGACAACCTGTTTCTTCGAGCATCAAAGCGAGTTCTTCTCCAGAAAGGTCTACTCTCGGTCGGCCGTCCGAATCAAGGTTGGAAGAAAAGCGTTTTAATCTTTCATAGAGCTCTTCAACTTTAGATAGCGACGGGAAAAGGCATAGATGATGGACTCTGTCGTTGGTCTCGATCTCAGTTGTCAAAATGAAATTCATACCATCCAGCTTGAATAGTCCCTCCCGTTCCTTCTCCAATCTCTCGATACTTTTCTTCCACCTAGGATGGAGACAATCGCCGGTGCCTAGAAGGTCGATACCTTTCTTTTTACCCTCAGCGCTCAGAGTATTTAATTCCATCTTCTCGGAAACACCGCTCGAATACTTGCTGTGTATATGGAAATCGGCGTTGACTTTCATATATTTTAAAATCGAGTAAGGTATTATAACTATATCGGAAGGGAAAACTGGATGATCCTGATAATCTGCGGACCGCCGGCAAGTGGAAAGAGCACTTTGGCCGAAGAACTTAGAAAAGAACTGTCAGAGATGGGTTTGGATTTTTCGATCCTTCATTCGGACGACTTCAGCAGAGATACCTACGATAAGATGTTCGAGGAGGTGCAAGATAGCTGTGAAGATTGGATATTGGACGGGACGTTTTACAAGAAGGAATTCAGAGAACCTTTCAAGGAGTTAGACGATGTAAAGGTTATCTATCTCGTCGCAGGGCTCGAAACCTGTCTCCAAAGGAATCAGGAGAGATCCAAAGAACTGGAGGATAAGGTGATCCATATAATCTGGCATGGATTCGAGGAAATAGAGGCTGATCTGGTGATCGATATGGATGAAAATGAAGGCTCTTTAACAAACGCGGTGCAAAAAATAATCGCCTTTTTCTTCGATGATAGCGGAGAAGAGACAAAGTGAGCACTTAACGTTCAAAATTAAGCGTAGACAAGTCAAAGGCCGCATCATCCAAGATATTAAATATACAAACGATTTATTTCAATTTTGGATTATAGATGATAAGATGGTACATGACGTGGTAATCGTCGGGGCGGGCCCGGCAGGACTCTTCGCTAGTTACGAATTGAGTGAAAAGGATCTAGATATTTTGGTAGTCGATAAAGGAAAAGATATAGACGATAGGACGGAAGAAGACATAATGTCCGGTATAGGAGGTGCGGGAACCTACTCCGACGGTACGGTAAATCTTCGACCTGACATAGGGGGGAATTTGAGAGACTATACCAAGAACGATAGGGACGCGTGGAAACTAGTCGAGTACATAGAAGACATCCTATCCGATCACGGTATGCCGAAACCAAAAAAGGAAGATAACGAGCAGGAGGAAGAACTTAGGAGAAGAGCCGCCTCCCTGGGGGCTAAATTCTTTCCGATCAGACAGGCCCATATAGGTTCCGATAAAGCCCCTGCGGTAATCAGCTCTTTCAAGGATGAGTTAGTTGAAAGAGGTGTTTCTTTTAGGACCGAAACCGAAGTGAAAGATATCCTCATAGAGGAAGGTGAGTGCAAAGGGATTATCACGGTAGATGGTGAAGAGATACGGGCTTCAAATACAATTCTCGCTCCCGGAAGGGTGGGGATAGACTGGGTGCAAGATCTCACCGAGCGATTCCCGCTGGAGTCGGATTTCGCACCCATCGATATAGGTGTGAGAGTCGAAGTGCCCAGTATCATAATGGATCCAGTGATAGACGTCAATAGGGACCCGAAGTTTCACTTGTATACGAAAAGTTACGACGACTTCGTTAGGACCTTCTGCACAAATTACAAGGGTTTTGTTGTCAAGGAAAAATACGACGGTTTTATCGGTGTCAACGGCCATTCCATGAAAGATAAAGAGACGGACAAAACAAATTTCGCCTTTTTGGTCAGAACTCATCTGACCGAGCCGCTGGAAAACACGACCAAATACGGTAAGGCGATAGCTAAATTGGCTACCACTATAGGCGGAGGGAAACCCATAGTTCAGAGGCTGGGCGACTTGAGAGATGGTAGAAGATCTACTCACGACAGGATCGACCGGAATCCAGTGCAGCCAACTCTAGACGATTATACTCCAGGAGATATATCCATGGCTCTTCCCGAGAGAGCGGTCATAGATATAAAGGAAGGTTTAGAGATGCTCAATGAGATAATCCCGGGTGTGGATTCCAGTACAACTCTGCTTTACGCTCCGGAGATCAAGTTCTACGCTAACCATCTAAGCGTAGACGATGGGCTTCAAACCTCCATACCGAACTTGTACGCTGCCGGGGACGGTGCCGGACTTTCACACGACATAGTCAATGCAGCGGCGACAGGAATACTCGCAGGAAGGAGTATAAGAGAAGGGCCTAACTACGATAGATCTAGTCCTTATCCTTCCTGATCAATATCTTTCTTCCCACGAGATCAGAAAGGTTCAAAGCCTGAAGTCCGCTGTTCTCGTAGATCAAAAATTCTCCTTTGACACCTATTTTATCGCCTATATGGACGCCAGATGTAGATCTCAATCTAGGTACCGCCCTTAGAGGCAGTGAGATGGGGTAGTTTTCTAAAAATCCGAGTGAGTCTATTTTTACTTGATTTTTTACCGCCCGATACTTCCTTTGGATTATTTTTTTATCTAATTTCCTATCCATCCGCTCCAATTTCTTTTTCGAACCTATCCTTTGAGATATGTTCAGTTCTCGACTCAGCTCTTTTTCCCTTTCCCTCGCCGTTTTTCTGTTCTCGACGGTTTCTAAAACCGCGTAGGCGTCGGCACCCTGCTCTATCAGCCTCTCCTTTAGTCTTTCTAAACGAGTCATCCCCACTTTTGTATGAACGCCGTGGAAAGCTAGATAAACTGCGTGGTCTTCATCGCAAAATCCCTCTTCCTCGCAATCTTCACAGTTCATAGGCTCGAATATGCATCTTAATCTGGGGATGTGATCCGGGGCACAATAGGTGCACTGGTTAAACCTATCTACTTTTTTCTGCTCTGGACATGGGCTATAGACATCATCAAAATCCCCGACGCAGACCTTTTCTTGAGATACTTCGAAGTTTATACTGTCCAAGTTCAAAGTTTCGATTTCACTTCCGTCGTAAATGGTAAGTTCAAAATCGAATCCGTGCCAATTGAAAGAGACAACATGGACCTCTTTCTTTTCCTGGGAAGATACCTCTTCGGTCAACTTAGAATCGTTCCGATACACTGAACGACAATTCTTTTCCTGAGATAAATCGGTTTCGGGGGAATTTACTTAAGTTTCTTCGATTTTTTAAAAAGAGATGGCCTACAAAACTATTCAAGATACCGTTCACGGAAGCGTGAAGTTCAGCGGCCCTTTTCTAGAACTCATCGACTGTCCGGAGATGCAGAGATTGAGAGGTGTGAAACAGCTCGGGCTCACCAATCTCGTCTTTCCGGGAGCGAACCACACCAGACTAGAACATTCGATAGGAGCATATCACGTGGCGGAGAAGATGGCACAGCAGCTTGGGTTGGATGAAGATGAAATGAAGGTGGTAAAAGCCGCGGCTCTCCTGCACGACGTCGGTCACGCTCCCTTCAGCCACACCGTCGAATTCATCATCGAAAACGATTACGGTAAGGATCACATGGATATCACCCAGGAGCTGATAAAGGGCGATAGAAGGATCGAAAATAGGGAACGGCCACCCATCCCGAAAATATTAGAAAAACACGGTATAGACCCCGAAGAGGTCGCGGACCTGATAAAGGAAAAGCCTAACCACGTAAAGCTGACCGATTTCAACGTTCACGAAGGACAAGGCTACTTCAGCGAAGAAAAGTACATGTACCAGATGATACACGGGTCTCTAGACGTAGACCAGCTAGACTACCTTCTGAGAGATTCACACTATACCGGTGCGGCTCACGGAGTGATAGATATAGAGAGGCTCATACAGACCGTGGAGATACATAACGGTGACCTTGTGATCTCAAAAGGCGGTATATCCGCGGTAGAAGGTATGTTAGTGGCGAGAGGACTGATGTATTCTTCGGTCTATTTCCACAAGACCGCCCGTATAGCCGAACTCATGCTGGCCAAAGCGGTAGATGGCTTGGAAAGCCTTCCTGATGGACTTTTCCATATGGATGACAGGGAGTTCATGACCTTTTTAGAAGACCAAGGGGGCTTTCAAGAAGAAATAGTCGAGCGTTTAAAATATAGAGACCTTTACAAAAGATGTCTAAGTCTGGATGAGGAGGAGATCTCGAACTGCGAGGGGATCGAGATAGATGAAATAGGAAAATTGAGCGAGATCAGAAAACTCGAAAAAAGGATAGCGGATAAAAAGAGGGTGGATGGGAACAAGGTACTGGTGGACATCCCGTATGAAGAGGTAAAGTTATCGGAGCCAAGACTTTCTAAGACCGGTATCAAGATCTTGGATGATGGCAAATTATATCCTTTATCGAAATACAGTCCGCTGGCAAAAGCTCTACAGAAGAGGCCCACTCAGCCGTGGATGATCATGGTTTCGTGTCAGTCAGACATCAGAGATGAGATGGAAGACGCCGCGAGAGAAGTGATAATGAGCGGTTGATTTTTCTAATGTCTTTGCTGAAGCGTTATTATTTCAGTCGAGTTCGCTCTTGCCGGCCAGTCCGATCACTGTTATAAATATACCAAAGAATAGACCGATTATACCGACCATCAAGAATATCTCTGGAACCTCAAAGAAGTAAGAAATTCCTGAAAATATAGCTCCTATTATCAACAAAACCTCTCCGATACGGATTACGATATCTAACCTTTTCTCTTTAGTGCTTTTTATCTGTTCACCAGATAGGGGTAAATCATCGTACTTTTCTTCATCTATCCAGTCTAAGTTGTCGATTACTTGAAGACCGGTTGTAGATGATTTTGCTACGATGAATTCGAAGATCTCCTTCAACTTTTCTTTTTTATACCTGCTCTCTAAAAGTTTTTGTTTAGAATTTTGTTTTTCCACCAAGATCCCGTTTGAAGTTCTCATCGCCAATATATTACTGATCGGCATGAATCTGGTAAAGTCAAAATAATTATCAGCTTGGATAGTTTTCAACTCGTCCCACCTAGCTTTAAACACCTCGTTTCCTCCTCTTTCAACCTTGATCCCCATACTATCGATCCTTACTTTTTTCGGGAGGAGTTCGTATATCCCACTAACTAAAAGTAACGCACCTATCGCGATCGAAACGTAGGGGAGTATTGTCATAACACCCCTCTGAATTATCATCGTATTATCCATATAGTATGTTTTCAACCCGAAGAATAGGAACAGTCCAAAAAATAAAAATTTCAATACTGCGGAGGATAAGATCCTGAGTTTTGGTCTGCCATTTTTATAGGTGCTGAGTTCGTAGCTTTTTCCATTATTGTCATGACTCATGTTTATCTTATCCCGAAAGGTGGATTATAATAGAAATATAAATTTGTTGTGAAATTGAGATTGGCCGTCGATTCTTCGTCTTAACTGTATGACATCTCGATTTTCTAAGGGAAACCTTTTAAAACAAATGGGCCATAAATCAATACGGATGGGATTAGTCTGACGGAAACCGAAGACGAGGCTCTAGGGAGTCAAACTCTAACCGAGGAACCTCATGAAGATGCTCATTCTTACGGCCGCGTAGGTGTGACTTTCGGAGACGTAGGTAGGACTTCTTTAAAATTCAATGTTTCTTCACCGGTAGATAAGGGAGAGTATGTACAGATAGCTCATCCTAACGTAGGTTGGGTGCTCGGCCAGATCGATAAGATAGAGAGACAAAGCGATCTCTCGTTAGAAAAGGCCAGAGAACTGAACGAAGGAGGCGACGTCGAGATAGATGATACGGTCGTAGCCTACGTCAATATCCTAGGATACAGAGACGAGAAAGACCTGTTAAGAGTTCCTGGAAATCCATTCAGAGCCGGCGAGCCGGTACATCTGGCGGAGGAAGAATTGATAAGAGAGGTCCTAGGACTGAAAAAAGGAAAGGGAGGAGCTTACATAGGAAAATTGAGAGGCCACGAGATCAAAGTGAATATGAACATCAATGCTATAGCTCAAAAACATCTTTCCGTTCTGGCCAAGACCGGAAGCGGAAAGAGCTACACCGCCGGTGTTCTCATCGAAGAGATGCTTAAAAATGATGTCACGATGGTGATACTCGATCCTCATGGAGAGTACTCCTCTTTAGCGAAACCGGGTGAACATGACGGCAGCGAAGATTTTGATATCGATCCTAAAGGGTACGGAGACAAGATCACTGAGTTCTCTCCAAATCCAGAGATAAATAAAGCCGCTCAGCCCCTGCGTTTCACCTTTCGAAATATGGATCCAAAAGAAGTACTTGAGATGTGCGGGCTGAACAAAAGACAGACCTACGTGAACAGCTTGGAGAGCGCAAAGAATAAGTTGGCGACCACACAAGGTGAGTTCACCTTGAGCGAAGTGATAAGGGTTCTCAAAGGTAACGATGAAGACAATTCTACTACCTTGATAAAGGGTCTAGAGAGGCTGAAAGAGAAAGAGATATTCGCGGGAAAAGGCACGCGTATAGACGATTTAGTAAACAAAGGGAGAGCGTCAATAATAAATCTGAAAGGGACTCCTCCGGATCTGCAGGGATTCATAGTTGACAAACTTTCTTCATCTATATTCGAATTGAGAAAAAAAGAGAAGGTGCCCCCGTTGATACTGTTTGCGGAAGAGGCTCACAATTTCTGTCCTCAGAGGGGAAAGGTCGAGTGCTCCGAAACGTTCAAAACTCTCGCTTCAGAGGGTAGAAAATTTGGTCTAGGTCTCGGGATAATCACGCAGAGGCCAGCAAAAGTGGACAAGAATGTACTCAGCCAGTGCAACACGCAGATCATCTTGAAAGTCTCGAATCCCAACGATCTGAAGGCTATAGAGAAATCCGTCGAAGGGATGACTAAAGGGATGAAGGACGAGATCAAGCGTCTGCCCGTCGGCGAAGCTATAGTTTCCGGCGCAGGATTGTCCGAGCCGCTTTTGGTTCAGATAAGACCGCGTGAAACCAAAGACGGTGGGGAATCCATAAGCGTCATCTGAGAGGTTGCAAGATGGTGTCAGAAGAGCGTGTGGAAGAATACATCGAGAAGACGGAAAGAGCTCTGGATAAAATAAAGATAACACAACCGGAAAGATCGCACTTCAGAAGATTAGCCGAAGATTTTCTAGAGATGATCGAATCTTATCATGAAGACGCGTGTCATTTTTATGAAGAAGGAGAATTGGACGATGCCTTCGCCTGTATAAATTACGCCCACGGCTGGTTAGATGCCGGAGCAAGATTAGGACTCTTCGATACGGGCGGAGACGATCAGCTTTTCACGCTGGCCGAATGAATCAGTCGATTACTCTTACACCCTCGTTATCTATCTTTGTCAGGTAAACATTTTCTTCTCCGACCTCTTCTTCAAGAAGATTTTGCAGTTCCTCAGCATCTCCAAAGAAGAAAGCTGAATTACCTATCATCGCCATGCTGCCCTTTCCAGCCTTTCTACCGACTTCGAGAACGCCTTTCACTTTCTCCTTCACGAACTCGGTCTCCTCGGCAAAACGCTGAGACATACCTATGAATCTATCGAAGCCGTCTTCCGGTAAAAATTCCTCCATCAGTTCATCTCCGATGGAGTTGATCCAGCCAGCCATGAAGGGATCCTTCAATATATCCGGCGTAGAAAGGGGTTCTCCCGCAACCGCGAGGATCACGTCTTTATCCAATTTTTGAACATCGATCTTACCATCGGGAGGTAAACCCTCTTCGACTCTGACCTCAAATCCGCCGTGATATTGAGCGACTACGTCTCCCAAACCGGTCCTACAGAAAATCTCAGACCTATGAGCGGCGGGTAAAGCTCTCTCCAGGGCTTCATCCTGGTCGGCGAGAACTGCGGTCCCGGCGGCTAGAGCAGAGGCTCCGCTCATACCGAATCCCTGGCTGAAAGGTAGATCCGTCTCTATCTTCACGGTTCCTCCGGAAGCGAAGTTGTAAACCGTCTTTTCAACGACGAGAAAAGAAGTCTCTTCACCGTTGACCACTATATCCCATCCTTCACCTCCAAGTTCAACTTCCGCTTCAACGCCGAGTTCTACTGAAAATCCGGCTCCCGTAGATCCTTCTTTCGTTCCGGCTTTATCACTATCGAGAGGTAAGCTGAAAAAACCCGTGATATGAGCCGGGCAGAATGCGGTAGTGGTCATCGGTCTTCCCCTTTCAGTTGATCTAAGACCTTGTCTGCGATCTTCCGTTTACTGCCCTCGATCCATTCACCAGTTTTAGTGATATAAACGCGATTTTTATCTTCGCCGACGTCAACAAGTGAATTAGCTACGACCACGTCGGCTCTTTCTTCTTCTATCATCTTTTTAGCTTTTTTTACGGCCTCTTCTCGACTGTCTTCAGCTTTATATGCGATCAGATTATCTACCTTCTCTTTGATCTCATCTATGTATTTAGGTGTGGGTTCCAATCCTAGAGTTAGATCCTGTGAAGAAGACAATTTTTCATCTTCAACTTCCACAGGAGTGAAGTCAGAGAGCGCCGCGGGAACGATCACCGTACCTTCGAGGTCCCCACTCATGTCGAACAAATCCTCTATAGTTTCGAATACCCGACTTGGTATCCAATCCGGAATCTCGGCTTTCACGTCTCCGTGCCACAGCTCGATATCAGCTCCTCTACGGTAAGCTCTCTTGGCTAGCTCGACTCCGCTCTTACCCGTAGCTCTGTTAGTTATCACTCTCATGCTGTCGATGGGTTCTACCGTCCTTCCTGTTATAACGATTATCTTCTCGTCTTCGAGATCGCGGTTCAATCTTCTTATCACTGCTTCAACGATCTGTTCTTTTCCAGCGGCTTTAGCCGCGCCTTCCTCTATATTTGGTCCTATGGTAGTGACGTCGAGTTTTTCCTTTATCTCTTCTAAATTTTCCATCACGATCTGATGATCGTACATGGTCTGGTGCATCGCGGGCGCTACCATTATCGGGATATCGGATCCGACACAGGTGGTCGCGAAGGTAGTTACCGGAGTATCGTCTATTCCGTTAGCTATCTTGGAGATAGTGTTCGCCGTGGCGGGAGCTACCAAAAATAGGTCGGCCTTGTCGGGAACGTTTCCACAGTGTTTTACGTGCTCCACTTGGCCGGTCAGCTCGGTGATCACTTCATTTCCAGAGGCGAACTCCAGCGAATTCGGATGTACGATCTTCGTGCCCCAATCCGACATCACGCAGTGAATGTCGGCGCCTTCTCTGATCAGTTCTCTCACCAGCTTGACGCATTCGACCGCGGCTATACTTCCGGTGATCCCTAAGATGATCTTTTTTCCTTCCAGATCAGAACCTTTAGACCCCCTTAACTCTTCTGAAGGATGCATGGCAAGATGATAAAGCGCTCGATTATTATATTATTTTCCTTTTTATCGAGCATATTCATCCTTCTTTTTTAGAACGGAGATAATATATGTTGACAGCCATTACTACTATCGCCGCTACACCTACCGCCGCAAATATACGGGTGAAGGTCTCCTCAGATTGTTTATTTACTTTGACTACAGAACTTTCTTTTCCCAATTTTACGGTATGGTTGCCGATATCCGTCAATTCAAAGCTCTCATTTATACTGATATTTTCACCCGGCTCAACCGTCCATGTCCTTATTTTTCGCTCTCCAACATAAAGAGATATATCTCCTTTAGCATCTCCTGTATTATTGACTTCGGCTGATATTTCAACCTGTAGCGGCCTCTTGCCTTCCTTTGGCTCGACAGTGAACCCCTTTACCGATATATCCGGTTTTGGTCTAGTAACCGTTATTTCAACATTTTTATCGCCTATACCGACGAGGTAAGTACCCGCTTCTTCAAACTTAATACTCTCTTTTACTGGAACTTCCTCCCACGATCCTAAAGTCCAGGTCTTACGCTCTTTTTCATCTACATATAGAGAGATATCACCCTTCTCATTCCCTTCGTTCTTCAATACAGCTGAGACATTTACCTCTAAGGGTGTTTTACCCTTTAATGGCTCTACAACAAAACCCTTAATAGAAATGTTAAAGCCCAACACGGTGAAATCCATCTTTCCCCCAAACGTTCTTTCTTCTACATTAGCTACCCTCACTTCAAAGCTGTGCATTCCCACCGATAAATTTTTGATCGTATGATTAGTAGATTTTCCTACGTTTTTCCATCCAGTTTTGTCCACTTTAACTTCATATTTCAGCTCGTCTTTGTATCTGTATCTTGCTGTCCAACTCACGGTAACGTTACGTTCTTTCGTGCGCATACCTTCGTTCGGCTCTTCTATCTGTATATATGGAACCGTCGGTTCAACCATGGGATACTTGTCCGTGAAATTTTCTTCCTTGTATGGGGTGTTCCATGCCCCATTAGATTTTTTCGCATCGGGATATTTCTCCTCGTAATTCGACCAGTAGTTACCTTGGCCGAGTGTTTCGTTGTAGTATTGGTTGGCTCCTCTGTTTACAACCTGTTCCTCGTTTTCTATGAAATTGTTATTATGGAGGATATTATTGTTAGTAGAGGGTATGGGATCTGGTTCCAAACCTACATTGAAACCGATCCCGTTTTTATAAAACGTATTATTCATTAGTTGGTTTTGGTTAGACTTATAGATGTCAACTCCAATATTTTGGTTCAAAAACTTATTTTGTTTCAATACATTATTATGTGATACATGCAATACTAATCCAGCATGATCGTTATCAACAAACTTATTTCCCACAAAAGTATTATTTTTAGACATCCCAATTGATCCAATACCTATTTGATTTTCCCTTAGGGTATTATTGGTGATTCTACTTCCAGTGCAGGGATAAAGATAAATACCGTCAAGGGCTGATTCCACAAAGTTGTTTTTTACCAACATATTTGTTCCATCTATACAGATACCCATACCTTCGGGACCCTCGATGACGTTGTTCTTTATAATCCCATTCTTCGACCAGCGATCTAACGAGATAGAATCTTCACCACCTAAGAGATAGTTATCCCTAATTATAAAATGAAGAGTGACCCTTATTATGTCTATCAAATTTTCATCTTCGCCCTCTATTTTGAGACCTTCAATTACGTATGGTTCCTCTTCCGTCCCATTGCCAGGCCAACCTTCTTTTTCAGCCATCTTTGTAAAATTCTCATTCCCTTTGATGTGGATCGGATCATGTTTCTCATAGTCATCCTTCAAAACTTCTTCTTTTGCGCCCTCTGAATCAACGGTTTCACGATCTATCTTGGAATTATCGGGGCCCATTTTACCCTTAATTCTTTCTGATTGACTTTTATCCCCCACACCTATCTGTGGAACAATAAACATGCTGATAATCAGGACCAAAACTATCGCTAAAGTTAGCCTACTTCTATTTTTACATCTCATCCGATACCTACCTCTTCAACCAACCTTTTGCCTTTTAAATGTTAGCAAATTTATTCTAAAGATGACTCGTAAGTCAGCACTTAAAGCAAAGAGAATCCTTCCAACTTCACTATTATCTGGAGACATCGCTGCTTCAAGTTTCCAAGATTATATGATAAATGGCTGCGTGAAAGCGTAATTTATTTTTTATAGATCTCGTTTAAAATTTTCAGAAGGGTATCAAAAACTAAGAGTTTATTCAGTATATCTCGTATACGCCCGTATGGAACGTTTCACCCTGCCCAAAAGAACGTAAACTCTCGTCGTTTTCACCGTTCAAGTTCTTGACCATCACCCTATACCAGAGATCTTGAGTCCAGGAAAAGCCCGCCGTCCGTATATCTTTCTCATAAGAAGGGTTCGCATAGGTGAGAACGATCTGTTCTTTATCGCATCTGCTTTCCATCGCTTTCAGCAAGGTCAAAAGTCCGTCTTTTTCAGCCGCTAGTTCCTTCACGGTGAGGCTGTTCCTTGAAGACTCCATCATTGCATAACCTATCCTCTCGCCGTCACGATAAGCTATCTTTACATCCTCGTTGTCGGGCCAGCCTCTAGCTTCGGCCATCTCCCAGTAATCTTTCTCCCTTACCACCAATCCGGTCAGGTCATCTACCGAATTCGAATACAACGAACGTACATATTCGGGATCCTTTTCTTCCTTGAATTCTACATCAGATCTCTTATTTTCACACTTCTTGTAAGCCTTTGGAGGCACATGAACCGTTTCGTAACCCAATTTCTTATATAGATTATGAGCCACGAGAGATTTTGACGTCATCAAGAAAGAGTGATCTACCTCTTCGCTCAATATCTCGTGAGCTCTATCCATCAGCTTGGTGACGATACCGCGGTTCGATTCAGAGGGGCGTGCGCAGACATTGCGGATACCACCCACATCTATCCTTTCACCAGTGAATTTTTCCGCCCTAGGATAGATGAGACCTACCGAGCCCACCGCTCTACCGTCTTCAACTGCGAAAAGTTCTCCATCCCACTCAGGAATTCTTCTATCAGAATCGATCATCTCTTCGATCTGATCCTTAGAATAAACGTGGTTGAAACAGGCCAACATCATCTCGGTGAGCTGTTCATCCTCTACCTCGTCATAATTTAGTATTTTCATGTAACATCCAATCAGATATCAGAGCCTTAAAAAACTTCCGAATCATAAATTAAATAAACTTGTATTCTCATACAAAGTTAGTGATAATATGTCAAAAGTTTATTTCACGGATTTAAAATCAGACAGTAAAGATGACAATCTGATTTCTAGGATCCAAGAACTTTACAAAAAAGCCGGGTCGGACATAGAATTCGATAAGGAGGAACTCGTGGCGCTGAAACTTCACTTCGGCGAGAAGGGTATAGATACGTTCCTACGACCTGTGAGAGTCTCGCCTATCGTCGAAGCTATCAAGAACGCAGGGGCAAAACCGTTCTTGGCTGATTCCAACACGCTTTACGAGGGCAGCAGATCCAACGCGGTCGATCATCACAGGACCGCTCAAGAAAATGGATGGATCAGACCTGCTATAGACGCCCCGGTGGTCATAGCGGACGGCCTCCACGGAAACGAATTCTACTCTGTCGATATAGATGGAAAACATTTCGACGAGGTCAAAATAGGCGCGTCTTTCTTCCAGGCGGATTCTATCTTCGCAGTTTCCCATTTCAAAGGGCACGGGATGACCGGATTCGGCGGAGCTTTGAAAAATCTAGGGATGGGTTGTGCTTCAAGAGCAGGGAAACTTATGCAGCACTATGACGTTGAACCAGAGGTCAACGTTGAAGAGTGTATCGGATGCGGCGAATGTGCGATATGGTGCCCGGAGGACGCTATCGAAGTGGAAGAGTACGCGGAGATAGATCATGACACGTGCATCGGATGCGGCGAATGCAGGATAGTCTGTCCCGAAGGCGCTATAGAGGTCGAAGATTCCTCGACCGAACAAGGGATACAGGAAAAGATCGCCGAATACGCCTACGGCGCTTTGAAAGATAAAGAGAGAGGTGTCCATTTCAATTACATCATGGACGTGACCCCCGAGTGTGACTGTCCTCCGTGGAGAAAAGAACCCATGGTACCCGATATCGGAGTGGTCGCTTCTCGCGATCCGGTCGCTTTAGAACAGGCTTCCTATGACCTAGTCAAAGAAGCCGAAGGTAAAGATTATAAAGCCGACGAAGATAAGTTCATGTCCGCACACGATATAGACGGAACTCATCAGCTCAGCCACGCCGAAAAGATGGGTTTAGGAGAACGGAAGTACGAGCTGATAGATATATCAAATTAGATAAAAAAGAGGTATCAATATGACGAAGAATATATTTGTGACTGGTCCATTCGGCCAGATCGGATCTGAGTTGGTTCCAGAATTGCAAGAACGTTACGGAAAAGAGAACGTCGTCGCTTTAGGACACAATTATATCCCCGACGATTACGAGGGGGTTTTAGAACAGGGCGACGTGAGAGATAAGGAATTTTTAGAGGAACTCTGGCAAAAATACGAATTCGATGAAGTTTATCATCTAGCTTCTATACTGTCCGCCACAGGTGAGAAAAAGCCGGATCTCGCATGGGACGTAAATATGGAAGGGATGAAGGCAGTTCTCGATCTGGCTAGAGATCACGACAGCAGAGTTTTCTGGGCTAGCTCCATAGCTGTTTTCGGTCCTACTACACCCATGGACGAAACTCCCCAGCATACTGTGCTGGAACCCGTAACGATGTACGGTGTCACTAAAGTTTCAGCTGAGCTTCTCGGTCAGTATTATAACGAAAAATATGGTTTAGATGTTAGAAGTCTTAGGTATCCCGGGCTCTTGAGCTGGAAAGAAAAACCCGGCGGTGGAACCACAGATTATTCAGTCGAGATGTTCTACAAGGCTATCAAAGGTGAGGACTACACCTGCTTTGTCAGGGAGGATACAAAACTTCCGATGATGTACATGGAAGATGCGATAAGAGGTACGTTAGAACTCATGGACGCCGAAGACGACGACATAGATGTCAGGACTAGTTACAATCACGCTGGATTGAGTTTTGAAGCTAAGGAACTCGAAGAAGAGATCCAGAAGCACTATCCCGATTTCGAAGTTGAGTACGAGCCAGATGAAAGACAGAAAACCGCAGACTCGTGGCCCAACACCGTCGACGATTCAAAGGCTAGAGAAGACTGGAACTGGAAACCGGAATACGATCTGGAAAAGTTGACCAAGACGATGATAGAAAATCTAGAGAAAAAATTGAACAACTAATCTTTTTCTTTTTTATTTTTAAATTTATTATTTTAAATAAAGGAAGAAAGGTGTTTAGTTTACTGTTCCTTTTTCGTGATAGCGTAGATCATCACCGGTATCGCTATCGCTATGAGCATCAGCGGCGTACCTAGGAAAGGTATGCTGTCTTGAGCGGATATCTCTATCGTCTGTGTACTGAAGTGCTCTATGTGGAACACGTACATTCCCGGTCCTTCGCCGTCTTCGGATTCTTCTTGGCCTTCGTAATTCACCGCGTCGCTTGTCTCGATATTTAGGTCTCCTTCAGAATCAGCTAGATGTTCATCCGCGAAGTTCTTGTTGATCACTATAGTTACGTTGTTAGTTTCGTTGGAATCTGTAGCTTCTATCGTTAGAGTGTCGTTTTCGAAACTGATCGTTACCAGATCAACGCCGTTTGGATCTCCAGGGTTTACTACTAGAGCCGCCCAAGGTTCATATCCTTCCACTTTGAGGAAGGTCGCTGCCCCGTGAGCCCCTGCGTTTTCCGCTCTATTTCTGTGCGTATTTCCTTCTTCAACAGGAGGGATATCGATCGGAGGATCGCCTTTTCCTTGAGACAGTTCTATGGTTTGGGTACTGAAATGCTCGATATGGAAAACGTACATGGCTCCGTCGTCGGTTTCGTTATCCTCGTCGAGTCCTTCGTAATTTACCGCCTCGCTAGTGTTTATCTCTAGGTTTCCTTCAGAATCCGCTAGATATTCATCCGCGAAGTTCTTATTGATCAGTATCGTCACATGATTGGTATGGTTGGAATCCTTCGCCTTTATAGTCAGCGTCTCGTTTTCAAAATCGACTGTAACTGCGTCGACACCATCGGGATCTCCAGCATTTACAACCAATGCCGCCCAAGGATGATAATCTTCAACTCTCAAAAAGGTCGCTGCGCCATGTGCCGCAGCGTTTTCCGCCCTGTTCCTGTGAGTCTCGCCTTCTTCTACTGGCGGTACATCATCTCCGTTGTCTCCATTTCCCTGAGACAGTTCTATAGTCTGAGTACTGAAATGTTCGATATGGAAGACATAAACCGCTCCTTCAGCCGTGCCGTTAGACTCTTCCATGCCTTCATAGTTCACCGCGTCGGTCGTATTGATCTCTAGATTTCCTTTCGACTCAGCTAGATATTCATCCGCAAAGTTCTTATTGATCAGTATAGTCACGTTATTCGTCTCGTTCTCATCTTTTGCATTGATGGTAAGAGTCTCATTCTCAAAATCGACCGTGACGAGATCAACACCTTTAGGGTCTGCTGCATTCACCACTAAAACTGCCCATGGCCTATAATCTTCTACTCGGAGGAATGTCGCCGCTCCGTGCGCAGAAGCGTTCCTTACTCTATTCCTGTGCATTTCACCTTTATCCACCGGAGGATCTCCGTTATCGGTTTCAGTTTGAATATCTGAACCACCCCTCGCCGATATCACCATGCTAGCCGCCGGTAATATCAGCATTACTGCCACCACTATCGCCAATACTAAACTATAATTGCTTCTCATTTTCATCACTATTATACTCATCCACCTAGAAAGCATATAAGCTTTGTTTAACAAAATTCGAATAAACCTAAATCATAAGATCATGCCGAGAGAAAGGCCTTCCCAAAGATCTATGAATTCGTCTATTATATCCTTCGGGGGCTCATACGTCACTAAAAGATTGGATATCTCTTCCGGATGCTTCAACCGATATTTTCTCTTTCTTTTTTCTAAAAGGTCCTTCTCCCGCATCTTTTTCAGATGATAGGAAAGGGTAGAGCCGGCTAGATCGAGTTCTTCTTTCATTTCACCGTGAGAAGCTGGTTCGCCCTTATTTAAAAGATAAAGGACTATCGAAAGAGGGATTTCCTCCCGCAGTAAAGCTAGATATCGTTTGTCTTCGAGATCTACGGTCTTTTCTTTCCCCTTGGGATAGTATCGCTTGTATTCGTCTTCTTCGACCTCCTCAACGATGTCGTACTTCTTCAACTGAGAGAGATGATATCTTACGAGATTCATACTCATATCGGCCCTCCTTTGGATCTCCCTCATATGTAAACCTGGATACTCCTCCACCACGTTATAGATCTCTTTTCTATTCTCGACTTCGATCTCGGGTTTAGTCATCGGCTACCCCTTGAGAATTGATAAGTAGAGGAGGACCAATACTATACAATCTAGAACTGCAACGGGGAGGAGGAAACTAGCCCACTGGCTTTTCGGTATACTGAAAAGGGAGTAAGTAAGCCATAAACCTTTTACAAAAAACAATACAAAGGCCACAGAAACCATCAAAAATTTACTTTTCCTCGATCGGATATATGCTAGAACGGAAACTACCGATAATACTAAGGCCAAGATCGTTAGAACAGCGAATGTGACGTTGTAAATTATGTTCATCATATTGTCGTCCTCCTAGCAAAAAAAGAATAAAAGAGTTTAATATCTTTCGATGCTGGTCTCGCCTTCGTCTCCTTCCTCTTCACCTTTGATCTTATCCTCGTTTTCCTCGTTCCTGTTATAATTTTCCGGATTCGCTCCTATCGCTACCATCTCCTTTTTCTTTTTCTCCTCCTGATCGTCCTCTTCGTCGCTTCCACTCTTTTTACCGTGGTCTCGAGGGTATAACATCCCAAATAGAACCAATCCGGCCGAGAGTGCTGCGGAGGGAAGATAATAAGTGAGAGCTCCTAAGTATTCCTGCGTAACCCCCTGCAAGTATTCTACCGTGATGGAGTGCGTGGAAAACTCGGGAACCTTAACCAATAGTTGAGTACTTTCCTCTCCGACCATGACTAAGTAAGCGGGATCCTCTGAACTTTCGAGATCAGAAAAATCGTCCGCTAAAGAAGCTTTTTCACCATCGAATTTTAGATTCATATCCTTAGCCGTCTCTATATCCATAACCGATGAAGAGATGTCAATAGTCAAAACGGTCCCTGCTTCGCCTAAGGTTTCAGAGGACACCATCATCTCCAAAGCCCTCTCATTTTCCATCTGAGCGACCATCCGGACGTCCCTGTAAGAAACGGACATATGTTTCACTTTCCCATCCGATGATTCGACCCTGAGCTCGCCACCGATTTTACCATCGGCTATCGCATTGCTGATGTCGTTTGAAATCGAATTTGCGTCTTCGATCTCACCGCTCTCGATATTGAAGAGGAACGTGGTCTCTTCTTTCAAAGTATAGTTGACATTCCCTTTCTTCACCTTCCTGTTAAAATCTCTTGTTTTTCCGGGGTCTATCGAGGTCAAGGAAGCACTTCTGTTGTAGTTCTCGAATCCGAACTTTATTCTTTGAGGGGCAGTTTCTTCAACGGTCATGTTCCCCAATCGGAAAGTTATGTTTCGTGGAGATCCGAGAGGACTTACCTCTATCTTGATCAATGCTGAAGGATTATCAAAAATTTGCATTTCCGCTCCATTACCTTCAAGACCGTATCGCGGACCATGTCCTTCCTCTTCCAACACGGTGAGATTCTCAATAGATATCTCTTTGAATAAGGTCAAATTCTCGACAAATGCCAATTCGTGATTTTTTATGCCATCATCGTCCGTTTCAAACGAAACGAACGAACCCTTCTTATCTCCCATAAAAGAACCTATCTTTCTCTTCATCTGTCCGGGGTCCGGAATAATATCCTCTGGAGGACCGTGACCGTCTCCGTCACCCGGTCCGGGATGATCCCCTGGTGGTCCATTATCCATCAGGTCCTGCCTCTGGAAAGCCGTACCGGTGGTTGAGAAGCCTATAGTCAAAGCTGAAAAAATCATCAAAGTCGCAGCGAGGAGAACCGCTACCGTTTTTCCAATCTTTAAGTCACTCATTCTATCCGTTTAAATATAGAGTTCCAACCTGTTATAAGGTTTGTTTAACAATTTTCGAATAAACTACGCTAAATCTTAGAACAAGTCTTCTAAAACACCTCTTTGTTTTTTCGAGAAGAAAATATCACAAAAATAAAAAAGAAAGAAACAGTTAAGGAAATCGATGGATCATCTAATAGTTTATTATTCGAGAACTGGCACCACCAAACGACTCGCGAAAAAGATAAAAAAGGAGATGGGCTGTGACGAGGAAGAGATATTCGATAAAAAAGATAGGACTGGTATACTTGGATTTATATCGAGCGGTTGGGATGCCTTAAGAGGTAAAGAGACAGAAATATACGGCGGTAAAAAAGACCCCTCCGATTACGATCATGTATTCATCGGGACTCCCGTCTGGGTAGGTAAACCTACACCTGCTATTAGAACCTACATGGAGAAAAGAAAATACGATCTCGAAAAGGTGAGCTATTTCTGCACCTACGGCGGCAGCGGCGGAGGAAAAGTCTTGAATGAGATGGAAGAACTCTGTGGAAAAAAGCCCAAAAACACCCTTGGATTGAAAAGCGAAAAAATCGAGGAGCAAAGATTCGACGAAGAAGTTGAACAATTCATAGGGGAATGGATCGAATAATAATCAAAAAAGGAAAAAGGTTTTTGAGTTTTCAGGGCGCGTAAGTTCCCTCGAGCAACGCTTTATCTACCACGTGGCCCTTCATCTCTTCTCGAAGATCGTCCTTCGTAGCTCCGCGTCGCAGATCTATAGTCTTATCCAGCGCGTAAAGTTTGAACTTGTAGGTATGTTCTTTGTCTGGTGGGTTCGGTCCTCCGTAACCCTGGTCGCCGTAGTCATTCTTTCCCTCCACCGATCCGGGTGGAGTTTCGTCCTCGTATATCTGACCGGTGTTCGGCTCTATATTCCAAAGCACCCAATGATCCCATACTTTTCCCGCGGGTTCGACCGCGTCGGGATCGTCCATCACCAAAGCGAGAGATTCCGCTTCGTCCGGTACGTTTCTTATCTCAAGCGGCGGATTTACGTCTTCTTCGTTGTACCCGTATTTTTCCGGTATCCTCTCCCCGTCCTCGAAAGCGGGGCTGGTCAATTTCAATCCTGCCATATTATCGCACCTCTCCTCCTAGCTAGGTGTTCAGAGGATAATCATCATGGGAAGTTAAAAATATTTCGTAGCTTTCTTCTTTACAGTTCCTCTTTTATCTCTTCGAGTTCGTTCTTGATACCCTGCAGTTCCTTTCTCACGTTTTTTATCTCGTTGACAAGTTCCTTCTGATCGGATCCTCCTTTTCCGGGAGAAGGTCTTCTACCGCTACCGCCCATCATGCCCTGCATCATCTGGGCCATGGGATTCTGACCTCTGCCTTCTCCGCGTTCTCTAGTTCCGCCTCTTGACATCTCTTCTTTTCTCTCTTCCATCCTCTCTCGTATTTTCTCTCTGAGATCTTTCTTTTCGCCTGCTTCTTCACCTTCTTCTTCCTGCTCTTCTTCGTTTTCTTCGGCCATATTATCGTCTCTCCATTCCGAGGGAGGTTTTAAAAAGTTGTCCGTGCTATCTAGTCTCGGTCATAAATTTCTCGGATACAGCCTTCGAGGTCGTCAAGTTCGCACTTTCGTCTGTTCTCCGTTCTCTTTCCGCCGACGCTCTTCAGTCCCGAGCCGGTCAGGATAGACATGACCTTTGAGTCTTTTTCTATTTTCTTTTCTTCCCGCATTTTTTTCAGGGCGGCAATTCCCACCGCGGAAGAAGGCTGACAGTAGATACCCTCTCGCGATATGGTATCTCGGGCTTCTAATATCTCTCCATCGGACACCGACGTGCAGAAACCGTCGTGCTCGTTCAATTTTCTCAGTACGTCATTTCCTCCAGGCGGGTATGGATTGGAAATAGCTCCAGCGATCGAATCTGGATCCGACCATCTCGATACCTTCATCTCATTGCTTTTATATGCTCTGTAGATCGGAGAACAACCCTCCGTCTGAACGCTCACCAATGTCGGGATCTCATCTATCAAACCGCTTTTTTGCAGCTCTACAAAACCTTTAGTGATACCCCTGAACAATCCGCCGGAACTCGTAGGAATCATAACATAGTCCGGTATTAACTCCTCATAGATCTCGATAGATATGGTCTTATAGCCCTCTATCCTAAATGGCGAATTGGAATTTATAAAATAAATATCATCCCTTTCCAAACCTAAACTCTCGTAATAAAGTTCTCCGTAGTCTCCTATCACCTCTAAAAGAGTCGGTCCGTACGGTGCTATTTGGCTTATTTTTTCATCTGCGATATCGGAGGAGACCAGTACGATCGTTTCCATCTCATTTCTCGCACCGTACGCCGCGACGCTCGCCGCCATGTTTCCTGTGGAGACAGTACTTATCTTTTCTTTACCTGATCGCAAGGCTCTGACAAGGCCCAGATATGTCCCCCGATCTTTGAAACTCCAAGTCGGATTGACGGTCTCATTTTTTAAATGGAGGTCTATATCCAATTGGCGGGATAACTTGTTAGCCTTCACGATCGGCGTTCTTCCTTCTCCCAATCTCAGATCACACCTCCCCTCAAAGGGTAGAAAATCTCCATATCTTTTCCAGATATCGCTAACATCTTTCACATCTCCCGTAAAATACTCCAACCGAAGAGGTTCACCACACTCGCACAGCTGGATATCTCTTTCAAGATCGTAAGTGTTTCCACAGGAGTCGCATCTCAACATATCTTGTCATAAAACGGTCGATAGATATGTAAGTTATCGTCCAACTAAGAAAGATAGAAAAATGTTTGTTCAAACTTCGTGCTCTACCCTCTCGCCTGTTTCCATGTAGACAACTCTCTCGGCTATATTACAGGCGTGGTCGGCGATCCTCTCTAGGTATCTGATCACCAGAACATACTGCGTGCCCTTCGTGATATTGTTACTATCCTCCATCATGTAAGTCAATATCTCCCTGAAAGTCTCGTCGTAATACGCATCCACTTTCTCTTCCTTCTCATATATATCGTCGATCATCTCTTCGTCCTGCTCCATGAATGCTTTGACCGACAAATCTACCATATCTATAGTAAGGTCTCCCATATTGGGGATAGAGACCAATTTTTTCATGTGAGGTTCTCCCGTCAACCTCTTAGTCACCTTCGTGATATCCTTCGAGTATCTCCCGATCCTGTCCAGGTCGGTGATGATCTTCAGACAGGTCCCGATCATCCTCAGGTCCTTGGCCACGGGCGCCTGTAACGCTATCAGGTCCAAGCCTTTTTGCTCTATCTCTCTATCGTACTTATAGATCTGTTTGTCCAGGTGGTCAACTTCATCTATCATTTCTTCATCCAAATCCACCAGACTATCTATCGCTAAAGAAATAGCGTCAGTCGATAAGTTACCCATCTCCTCGACCTGATGCTTCAGTTTTTTCAATTCCGCATGATATGATTTCCTCACTTCTTCTGGTACCATCTTTTATCACCCGAATCTACCGGTTATGTACTTTTCAGTCAGTTCCTTATCTGGATTTTCAAATATCTTTTCGGTCTCGCCGAACTCGATCAATTCTCCGAGATACATGTAGGCGGTATAATCACTTATCCGCGCGGCCTGCTGCATGTTATGAGTAACGATTACTACCGTATAATCTTTTTTCAATTCGTCTATCAGATCCTCTATTTTAGCAGTTGCTATTGGATCAAGAGCGGAAGCGGGTTCGTCCATCAATAATACTTCCGGTTTAGTTGCTAGAGCTCTTGCGATGCAAAGACGCTGCTGCTGGCCTCCAGATAACGAAAGAGCGTTTTCTTCAAGTCTGTCTTTCACCTCGTCCCACAAGGCCGCGTCCTTCAGGCATCTTTCAACGGTTTCATCTTTGTCAACGTCCATATCGTTGACCTCGCACCCGTAGAAAACGTTGTTCTCGATCGAAAATGGAAATGGATTAGGTTCCTGAAATACCATCCCGATCCGTCTCCGGATTTCCACCTCGTCACAGATTTCATCGTAGATATTTAAGCCGTCCAACCAGACCTTGCCTTCCGTTCTTGCAGAGGATATAGTATCGTTCATCCTGTTCAAACTTCTTACTAGGGTAGATTTCCCGCATCCGGAAGGGCCGATTATCGCCGTGACCTTGTTCTCTTCAACATCCATATCGATGGAGTTCAATGCCTGTTCATCACCGTACCATAGATCAAAATCTTCGATCTGCATTTTTATATCGTCGTCTAAAGACTTCGTCTCTGCTTTCTCTTTTTCTGAAAATATATTATTTAGGATCTCGATCATAATTCAAAACTCCTTTCTTAGTTTTTCTCTCATTATTATGGCTATAACGTTTATGCTCAATACTATCGCCAGCAACACGAGAGCGGTTGCCCAAGCGTTGGGCTCAAAATTCTTTCCAACAAATCCAAATCTAGTGAAAAGGATCCACAGATGGTACGGTAATGCTTTAAATCTACTGAGAACCCCGGGAAACATATCGGCACCAAAAAATATCGCTCCCGTAAACAAGATCGGAGCGGTTTCTCCGGCGGCCCTCCCTAGTCCAAGAACAGTGCCGGTGATTATCCTGGGCAAAGCCGAAGGAAGCACGATTTTTTTGATCGTCTGCCATTTAGTACCTCCCACCGCTAAACTAGCGTCTCTCATCTCGTCAGGAATATCTTTCAATGCCTCCTCTGAAGAACTTATGACTATCGGAAGCGTCAATATACTCAAAGTTAAGGCCGCCGAGAGCAACGACGGACCGAAAAGGATGAGAACAAATACTGCATAACCGAACAAACCATGAACGACCGAGGGGGTGCCCTGAAGGATATTTACAGCCGTTCTTACGATCCTAACGAACAGCCCTCTTTGGGAGTACTCGGACAGGTAGATGGCAGTACCTACACCCATCGGTAAAGTGAAAATAGTCACCAGCGCCAGCAAAGATAAAGTCCCGAGTATAGCCGGTAATACTCCTCCGGCAGCTCCCCCGTTCTTTATAGGCTGAGTCAAAAATGCGAGGCTTATATTCATATGACCTTCATAAAAAAGGCCTTTTCTGACCACGAAGAATACTATTAAAAACAGAGGTAGAAGGGTCAATAGAATTGATATATATATCAAGATTTCTGCCCTGAACTCCTTGAAATTTTTACCCAGACCAAGCTGTGGGGCAAAAGAATACGCCGTCCCGATGATCCCGAATAACATCATCGAGAGACTATAAACCACAAAATCAGAAAATTTGGCCACGACCTCATATTCATACAGAACGATACTATCAGGATAAAAATATAATCCGATTATAGACGAGAGGATAACGGAAGCCAATAAGAGCAAATAAACGAAATCCTTTTCTTTATTTTTTAAGTAGTAAAAGATCGAAGAAAAGTAATATGATATAGCTAGTAAAGCCAATGCACTAGCCGGGATCCAAAACAAGATATCTATCTGTGAATAAAGTATGCCGAATCCCGCCATAAATATAAGAACGGAAATGAAAACATTCCATATAGAGACTATTTTTCCGGCCTTCATAGTTTTCCCTCGAACTTTAATTTAGTTCTGTGCTTCAATACTTCTGAGATTATGCTGGTACACATCACTATAACGAACAGTATGATCCCCATCACGAATAATACATTGACCCATACTCCATACGCAACCCCCGCGTATCCAGCTATCCCTGCCGTTAGAGTGGTGGTTGTTTCAAAAATATCGAAAGGTAATTGACCGATCAAAGGAAGATTTTCTATCCAAGGTATCTTCTCAGCCGCGCCTATCACCATCAATACGGCCATAGTCTCGCCGATAGCTCTGCCGAAACCCATACTTACAGCGCTACTTATACCCGATATCGCCGATGGGAAGGTGACTTTTTTAGTAGTCTGCCATTTCGATGCACCCAATGCGAGACTTGCATCTTTCATATCCTTTGGAACCGCCTTCAAGGCATCGTCCGATAGACTTACCACTATCGGTAGGGCCATCACCCCCAAGATAAGAGCACCGGCCATCAGTGAATTTATAGTCTGCAATCCAAAGGCAGATTGAAGCCATTGACCGAGTAGTAAGGCGCCTACAAAGCCGTAAACCACGCTGGGTATACCCGCGAGAAGTTCGATCAATGGTTTTAGAATAACCCTGATCTTATTCGGAGCTAACTCAGAAAGATATATAGCGGCACTTATCCCCAGAGGTAGCGCGACGATCATCGCCCCTATACCGACCGCGACCGTTCCGAAAATATGAGGGATCAATCCGAACTCGCTTTTGGAAAGTTGGGCTCTTATCACCCAATCCGTCGATAATAAATTTAACCCGAACTGCTTGATCGCCGGATAAGCTTTCACAAATAGAAAAACAAATATGAAAAATATAAACAAGATGGATAAAGCCGCGATGGAGGTAAAAACGCCTTTTATCATTTTTCCTTTCAATTCTCTCGATGCCAAATAAACCACCTAAGCTTTTACTGAAGTGTTAACTATGCCAATAATCAATCAGCTTGAGAGTATTTTCGTGAATTCCTTCATTTAATATATCTTTTTTCTGTATAGTCTATATACCAGTATATAGGTTATGTAGTTCCTAACAGTGTCGTCCACAGTCCAAAACATGAAAATATATTTTAATAAAGGTTTTTTATTCCTTGAGTTCAGTCCATCTGTCTATCTCGCCAGTATAGATCTTCCTTACCTGCTCTACAGTCAATTCCGTTATACCGGCCTCATAGACTTGTTTGCTGACTATTACGGCTACACCGCCTCTCGCTATCACGTGATCTGTAAAGTTCGTGTCAGGATACTGACTTTTCTCTTCCTTGGTCACTTCTCTACTTGCCTCTCCTATATCCGCATTGCCTTCAGCTAGAGCAGTAATTCCATGTCCTGATCCTCCGCCGCTTACTTGTACATTAACATCAGGATAAAGGCTGTTAAATTCCTCTGCAGCAGCTTGAGATATCGGAAGAACAGTTGAAGATCCTGTTACAGTGATCTCCCCACTCAAACCATCTTCCTTTTGATAAGGTCCTGCATCTGGAGCAACTTTTACGAAACCTTCCTGTGAAACTATCTGCTGGCCTTCTTTACTCATCACATATTCGATGAATTCGGCAGTTACTGATCCTTCCGCTGGTTCTCCGTCTGTATACATATGCAGACCTCTCGTGATTTTGTATTCTCCACTACTTACGGTTCCTTCAGTTGGCTTGACTCCATTGAGCTCAACAGCTGGGGCTTCATCGCTTATATAGCCCAGACCAACGTATCCAATAGCGTTATCGCTATTCACTACCGTTTCTTTTACACCGGCGTTCTCTCCTTTCTTCACGTCAGTTTTTACTGAAGTTGCTCCTATCCCCGACATGAATGTTTCTCGAGTTCCTGAGCCCGCCTTTCTTTCGACTACCGTTATAGGTTGATCTAGAACATTTGATCCTCCATCTTCTTGCTCAGTACAACCTGACATCGCTAGTGCACCAAATACCAGTAAGCCGACTACCATTACGGCCATGATTGGTTTTTTCGTTTCCATATTCATCGGTTGTAGGTAAAAGGTATGATTAATATATAGTTTATCTGTATAATTTATATATTTTCTCAAAAAGTATGATCGGGTATATTGATATAAATACCAGATATATGGATATATAGATTTTTAGAGGTCCTGAGATATTCAACCACAGCACTGATCCTTCGGAGGGATGGGTTCTTTCCCCAAAGATTTTAGAGTTTCATTGACGATCCTATAGAAGTTCTCAGAACAGCACTCCCCCGTAGGGTTCAGCTCATCACACATGCAGATCCTCTTTTCCCTATAATGGGAAACTATCTCGGCCCAAGTGGTCAGATCGTGTTCCCGGACAGCACTTTTGACTTGTTCGTAAGTGATATCGTTGCAGTAACAGGCGATCTTAGGTTCGGAATCCTCTTTGAACCATATCGGTCTTCGAAGCTCTTCTAGATAGAAGGTGTTATCGCCGTTAAAATAAGCAACATTACAGCTCGATTCCATACAGATATTATACTCGGCATCTTTTAGACCTTGCTTCAAGTCATTCTGAAGTAAGTTCTTTACCGCTTCAATCGGTACGGACTTACCCTTTTCGCCGCATTCGGGGCATGCCTTTGCCGCTGCATCGTCTTCACAGTCACAATCACAACTACAATTGCTAGCCATCTCGGAGTAGTAGGGGATGAGAGAATAAATATATCTTTGGTCGGTCAGAGGAAACTCAATTTTCGGCTAACGAAAAAGAGACTTTTTCTTTAAACGATAAAAAGACTAAAATAGGACGAAATAGAAGAATATGTTTAGAAAACCATAAGGGAAAAAAATGAAAAAATCTACAAAAATAGGTGCGGTCATAGGGATAACCGGGATCTTATTAACGGCATTCTTTCTGAACGCTCTTTTCAAAAGCAAAGAAAAGAGCAAGGAACTGATAACGGGAAAAATACCGGAGTTGGACAAACGCACGCATGAAAACTTGAAAACCGCCACTTTCTCTTTAGGATGTTTCTGGGGCCCGGATTCAAAGTTCGGTGCGATCCCGGGTGTAGTGAGAACGAGAGTCGGATATGCGGGAGGGAAAAAGGAGAACCCTACTTACCACGACCTGGGAGGTCATACCGAAACTATCCAGATCGATTACGATCCTCAAAAGATCACCTACGAAGAACTTTTGAAGGTTTTCTGGAATAGTCATGATCCGACTATCTCTAGAGTCACACAGTACAAATCCATAATTTTCTACCACAAGGGACAGCGGGAAAAAGCTAACGAATCGATGGAAAGAGTCGCCGAGAATTACAATGACTCTCTAACCACCGAATTGAGACCGTTCTCCGAGTTCTATCGAGCGGAAGATTACCATCAGAAATATCATCTTCGCCAGAACAAACTATTTTCCAACGCTTTTGAGCGGATCTTTCCAGATACGAAAGATTTTGTCGATTCAACAGCGGTAGCTAGAGCTAACGGCTACGTTTCGGGCTACGGTAAAATCGAAACGAAGAAAGATATTGACGGCATGGGTCTGACCGAGAAGGGCAAGAAAAAGCTTTACGATGAATGGAAATCGGAAAAAGGCGGAGGAGATTACTGTGATATCCCGCTTTCACCATCGGAAAACAAGATATCCGTTGAAGCCTCGGATGAAGAACTTGAAGAGTTCCTCACACCCCTAGAGTACAAGGTCACGCAGAAAAAAGGGACGGAGCCCGCATTCGATAACGAGTATTGGGACAACAAAAAGGAAGGTATATACGTCGATATAATCTCGGGTGAAGTCCTATTCAGCTCGAAAGACAAATTCCAATCGGGATCCGGTTGGCCAAGCTTCAGTAAGCCTCTCGAGAAAGATAATATTGTAACTCAGCAGGAAAGAGGAGCGATGGACAGCAGAACCGAAGTGAGGAGCAAGCACGGCGATTCTCACCTCGGGCATTTATTCGATGATGGACCCGAACCCACAGGAAAACGCTACTGCATGAATTCCGCAGCACTAAGATTCGTTCCAAAGGGAGAGATGGAATCTGAGGGATACGGCGAGTACCTCTATCTATTTGAAGACTGATTCAACCGAACCTTGTAGCGGCCCAATCTATGATGACCCCATAAGCTAGTCCGGCAAAGAAACTGGGCCAGTCTCTGAAGCCACTGGTGAACGTTATCGCGGAGGTGACCAGAAGTCCTAAGAATAATCCCCTGACTATGAAATTCTTGTCCGATTTTATCAGTTTCACATCATAGGCTAGTCCTATCAGTAATCCCATTATCACCCGATTGTACCACATTGCGAAGAGGAACAATAGATTGCCATCGAATCCTATTCGGGTTCCCACGCCGATTATGCAGAATACACCCAGGATCGCTCCAGCGATAACGGAAACGATCACCCTTCTCTTTTTCATATATATAGATACGCTAATCAGGTAATAAATCTTTGTTCACGGTTCAAGACCTTTCTGAGGAAAGGAGCACTACCGCGATGATCGCTAAAAATATACCAGTTATCTTTGATAGGAATAAACCCTCGTTCAGGAGTACCACGCCCAAGGCAACGGTCGTTATAGTGGCAAGCACCATCATGGGCTTCGCCGTGCTTGCCCCGACAGTTTTCAATCCCCTGCAAAACAATATGAAAGCTAGAGCCCCGAATATTCCGTTGATCGCCGGATAGACAATCTGATAACTGATCGAAGCCGCAATATCCGTCAAGCCGGATAAAGCGATTACTGCAGTAGATATTATTACCGTCTGCATCAAAGACCTGAAAAATCTGGTTTGATCGGCGTCTTTTTTGAGTATCCCTATCCTGAGGAAAACAGTCGATAAACCTAAACTCAAAATCAATCCTATCAAATATAGGTGTTTTGAAGAGAGATCAAGTAAACTAGAGTCGATCGGATAAAGAAGAAAAAAGGCGGTAAGAGCTAAACCTACACCTACGACTTTTTTTCTCGTCATCTTTTCGTCAAGAAAAAGGATAGAAAGAACGACCGTGATGAGTATACTCAATCTCTGGATGGGCTTCACTAGACTGACTTCGTAAATGGTTAGTGAAAATCTAGAGAATATGATCCCTAAACCGACGAATGCACCCGCGAGCATCGGGTATATCGAAACTCGATCCACGGAGACGGTAAAATCTTCCTGGTGAAATACATAAGCCATCACGATCGGTAAAAAGAACATGGACCTTATGAATATTGACGGCCAAGGACCTATTGCTGTCACGGCTAATTTTGAAAAGAGATCTCCGATGCCCCAGAGGAGGGCGGCTGCGATTATGAAGATTATCCCGTCCTGATCATCCATCATCTTCGCCTTCTCTGATAAAAGATGGTGATTTAAGTCTTGGTGTGGTTTTTGAAAACTGAATCAGATATCTTTCACTTTTCATTATATTCCTTAAATCTTTTTTTGACCTGTCTATCTATTTCTCCCAGTTTGTCTTCTACTGCTCTTTCAATTTCTTTTGTATGCACCTTTTGGTTAACTTCTTCTTCGATTTCTTCCGCTATATTTTCTGCTTTTCTAAGCGATAAACCCGCTCTATTTAGACAGTCGATTATTTTTTCGCGGGAAAATTCTTCCATAGTTCCGCTCCGCTTTATGACTTCTTTTAGCTCTTCTTCGATAATCTCCCTCTCAAAGTAGAACATCTCCAAGAGTATAAGAGCAAGAAAAACAACTCCAATGAATATTAGCCGGCTCGGATATTTCTGATAATAGAACCAAAGTATAAGCGGAATGAATATAGAGGTACCAGTCAATCCTAAAAGAGGTACCAATCTCTTCTTTTCCAATCCTTCGAATTTAAGGCACACGAAATTTACAGCTCCGAAGACTACGGCGAAAGCTAAAGAAGCGAAACTAGTGATCTCTTCGAGTTCTCCTATAGCCGCGAAAAATGCAGTTATCGCGCCTATAGCTATGATGCTGTAAACCGGCACCCCGTCTTTATTTCTGAAGGAAAATATCTTAGGAAGGACCTCTTCTCCAGCTATCTTATGAGCTAAACGGGCGGTGCCGAACAAAGTCGAGTTTATCGCTGAAGCAGTCGAGAATAACGCTGCTAAGGATATCAATAAAAATGAGATTCTATTTATAATATCGCTAGCAAACAATTTGCTTGCAACTACTGCAAGGACTGTTTCTTTATGTTCTAATATTGTTTGAGTAGATAATATATTGGTTGTTACGAACGCTATCAAAACATAAATCACAGTCGAAATAACGATGGACAAGTATATCCCTTTCTCCATCGTATCTAATCCTTTTTTCATGTCGGAATACTCATAAGTTAGCAGTTGGAAACCCTGAAACGACACAAAGATGGCCCCTATGCTTATTATAGGAGAAATGAATCCCTTATCGAATATCCCTCCACTGAAAGTTTGTATATCTGGCTTTGTGAAGATCGCCCATAAACCGATCAGTCCAAATATTACCAATATAGCTACTTTAGAATAGGTCAGTATTTTCTGAGAAGTACCGCTCTCTTTAACTCCCTGGTAATTTATGAACATGAAAAGTAGGATGACGCTTATCGAGGTAATCCTTCGAAGTAAATGTGAAGCCCCGAGCCCGAAGATGCCTAGGGCGAACGATCCGAAAGCGAAAGCATACATGGCCATGGACCCTATGTAGCCGAGGATGATCGTCCAACCTACAAGACCCGCTATCTTTTTATTGTCGGCGTAGTGCTCGAAGAAAGTGAAAGAACCGCCTTCCTCCTCCAAATCTCGAGTAACTTTCGAATAAGAATAGCCGGAAGCGAGTGCTATGAAACTGGCCACGATGTAAGACAAAAAGGCGGCGTTTCCTGCCAAGTTAGCGGCGACTCCCAATACGGCGAATATCCCACCACCTATCAAGGCACCCACGCCCATAGCTATCGTACCTGATAGGCTCAGTTTATTGGGCTCTGACATCGCAAAGATTCTTACCGTCGGAGGCGGTTAAATATCTTTTGATTTTTATAAACCAATAAAGGCAGTCTCCCTCCGAAAAAGTATATCTACAGCTTTGAGAGCATGAATCTAATCTTCCGCGTTGAAATACCACTTATACAGTAGAGCCATGTCTCTTGGAAAGAGCGCTAACCTATCTCCGTCCTCGACTTTTCTCTCGATGTTAGAGTAATCCCTGTTCAAAAAGATATGGCTCACTTCTTCCTGGTCTATATCAAAACGGGCTAAGATGTCAGAGATGTGATCTAGATCCTCTGTTTCCAGTTCTACAGCTCCAACCGAGCCCATCTTTTCGTCAATATCATCGACTTTAGATTTGAGATCTCCATATAGTACAAGTTTTATAGTCATGATCCTTTCAATCCTCAACCTCCACCTACTGGCGGGAAAATAGAGAGTTCATCTCCATCTTTCAATCCTGTTTCGAGGCCTTGTAGATAATTTATATTCCTACCGTCTTTAATCAGTATGATTTTATCGTTTATTTGTTTCCGCTCACTGTTTTTGAATATCTCCTCTTCTAAAGAAGGATAGCTATTAACCAATTCTATCATCGCTTCTTTGACATCTCGGGCTGAAACTTCAATTTCGCTCTTCTCTGCTTCTTCAGACAGATTTGCAAACAGCTTGATTTTTACAGACATGATAAATAAAAAGTAGAAGGATTTTTAGTCTTCTTCAAAAACTCGATCGAGTTCTTCGTCCGACACGTTGAACACTTCGTTGTGTGGAGGGAGCTCTTCTTCTTTCATGAATTCCGGAACCCTGTCGTCTTCTTTGGAGAAGCCCGCTTTCTTATTGAATTCTCTTTCCATCTCGAGGATATCCATACCCATCTCCATGACTTCGTCCGTAGAATAATCGGTACCTAGCACTCCGTTGACCGTATCTATCATGCCTTGCATCCCTTCATCTATATCCATCGTAGCGAACGCTATGAAGAGGCAGTAACCAGCGGTATCTATCATAGCTGTCGCCTGTTGAAGAGATCGTGAAAGACCGGCTTTTTCGGTTTCCATCGGATCTTCTTCTCCGCCGACACCCATTATTTCAGGCGCGATGGCATATCCAGCTGTATGGTCAGCTCCCATGGGCGTGGTCGCGTACGTGACACCTATACCTTTGATAGCTCTCGGGTCATAAGCCGGCATAGCTTGTCCTTTTACCGTCGGGATCCGGTTGACGCCGAATGCTTCACCTGTGAACTCCGCTCCGTTCGCCAATATTCTACCCAAGGCTGTTTTATCGTAAATCTCATCCATCATCTCTAAAGCTTTCTCTCCATCACCGAAGTCTAGCAGACCTCCATCCATCGCTACGGCGAGAGTATTTCCGGCTTCGATCGTGTCTAGACCTAGATCATTGCATGCGCGGTTCAGCTCTCCTATGGTATCCAAATCATAGATACCGCAGTTCGGTCCTAGAGACCAGACGGACTCGTATTCTAGAACTCCTACAGGATCTTCTCCACCTTCCTTGGTCCAAACCTCGGAACACTGGATTATACAGCTAGGACTACATTTGTGAGGTCTTTCGCCGCCTCTCTCTTCTATGATCTCAGCTTTCCTTTCACCGGAAACCTGCGAAGACCTGTCATCGCTGCCCTCCGAAAAGTTTCTCTGAGGAAGAGCACCACTCTCATTTATCACATTGATCAAAGCGGAGGTTCCGTAGGAATTAAGGGTTCCTCCTTGTTTCGTGACATCGTGCTCCATAAGGGCTTCCCTTAGTTTTTTCCTACCTTCCTCGAACGTTTCTTTATCTTTGATCTCTATCTTATTTTCTTTAGCTTTTTCAGCGACCACGAATTTCAGTCCTCGAGAGGCCATGACAGCCCCAAGGCCGCCTCTGCCTGAATATCTAGAGGATCTCCCTTCCAGATCAGTGTATGCGATCCCCGCGTTTGAGGCATTCAGTTCGGCTACAATACCGGCTCCAGCTATCTCTACCTCTTCTTCAAATTCCTCGTGAAGATTCTCGTAAGCACCGTAAAGCCCTTTTCCTACCCACTCGTCCGCCTCTATCAGTTCTTCTTTTCCATTTCCGAGCTTCAAAAGATAATACTTATCCTTTTCTGGCTCACCTTCAACGATTATCGCCTTGACCCCGTTTCGCGCTAGTGTTTTAGCGAAAGGCGTTCCGGCGTTGGATTCCTTTATTCCTCCAGTGAGAGGAGATTTCCCTCCCGCGGAGATTCTACCCGAATTTGGAGCACCTGTTCCTGTAACTATCCCCGGCGCGAGTACCAATTTGTTGTTCGGGCCGAGAGGATGTGCATCGGGCGGGACTTCCTCGGATACGATTTTAGAAGTAAGGCCTCTTCCCCCTAATTTTTCGTATTCCTCGGGAACCTCTTCTTCTTTGATCTCAAGTTCACCCATATCTACCCTCAATATCTTCTTCGACATAGCAAATCGCATAAACAACTTTTTTGATGACTATATATTTTTTTGTGCTTTTCTGGACATATTATATAGAGAGTTTTTTTCAAAATATATATTTTCTTCCTTTATTATTTTAAGTGAAGTATCAAGAGTTGATTTGGAGGATAAAAACTTTATATAAAAATTGAGATGGTTTTTTGGAGGATTGATGTGAATATCTACAAGACCTTGACCGTGTTGATCTTGATTTCCGTGTTCGCCATTTCGAGTCTAGCTGTATCTAGTGAAAATGTTTCGGGCCACTCGCCGTCCGGTATGGAATTGGAATACGATGTTGAGAATGGTCAACTAAATATCACTATAACACACAACGTAGAGGACAAATCCACCCATTATATAGAAAAAATTAACATAAAAAAGAACGGGAACGATGTTGACACTTTGAATTACAACAGTCAGCCTTCCACTTCGACTTTCACGTATAACTATCAGGTAAACGCCGAGGCGGGAGACAATATAAACGTAAAGGCCTCATGCAGCCAAGGTGGAAATATTGAAAAGACCATAAAGATAACCGAAGAAGGTGCTAAATCGACTGAAAACGGCACACCGTTTCCTAGATTTCCGGCTGTCGCGGCATCGATGTTTCTTTTAGCCGTGATCTTGAACTTAAAACAACGTTAAACCAACCCGACCAATCTCAAACCCAAATAAACGGTTATCAACATCAGGATGAATCCTATACGACCGGACCAGCGGTGAACAGCCTTTATGAGGTCTATTTTATCCGTGTATTTGAACTGCAGATATCCTAATACCGCCGTCATAAATAGAAGGGTCACCGTAAAAAGGCCCAAGATGCCGTGAAAATATCGAAAATGGGTATCGGCATATCCGGACACCATATAGAAGGCGGTGATTATCCCGACCGATGAGAAGAACAATCCAAGTAAACCTAGATATTTATGAGCTTTTAACCACCAACCCTTTTTATTGAAATATCTAGCTATCATTATCCCGCTCAAAAGGAAGACGATACCCAAGATCATAAAAGATGCGTGGTACTGCCAAAGTAGAATTCCAAGGAACGCTTTCACGATTTTATGTCTTCTTCTATCCAATCTCGACCGCCCCTGCTCGAGGGTTTATTTGATCCTACAAATTAATTATTTTCGCTTCCATAGTGGAAAATGAACATCTTCATACCATTTGATGATATTTCGACGAAAATTAGATACATGAGGAATATTTTATCAATCCAAGATATGTTGATGACGGACGAAATCCGTGTATTATATTTAGAAAGTGATGATCAGGCGTTCGATCAAAAAATTTCTCGTTTAGATGGAAGACATGAGAAGTTAAGATTATCTTCCTCAAACTCGAAGGAAGAGATCTTGAATAGATTAGAGGAAGGAGATTACGACGCTTTGGTTTCATTTTTCAAGAGTGGAGAGGAAGCTGACTTGGATCTCTTGAGAGAAGTTAAAATGGAGAGAGGTCAGGACATCCCTTTCATAATCTGCTGCGAGAGGAAAAACGCCGATGTGGCCGTTGAAGCTTTGAATCTAGGGGCTGATAGATACGTCGTCAGCGATGAGGATCTCGATGAGCTAGGCGAGGTATTGGTCAATGAATATGGCGAGGCATCGGATGAAGGTATAGACCGGTTGAGCGATTCAGAAGAGCCGCTGAAAACCAGAAAAAAGAACTTTAGAGCCTTCCTAGATTCCATCACGGATTGGGTCTGGGAGATGAATATCGACGGAGTACATACCTACTCCAATTCAGCCGTCAAGGACTTATTGGGTTACGAGATAGATGAAGTTATCGGTGCATGTGCCTGGGATCTTTGGCCAGAGGAAGATAAAGAGAAGATAGATAAAGAGGATTTCAGAGAAGACTTGAAAGAAGGAGAGGGATGGGAAAACTTCACGGGGAAATTCCAGCATAAGGACGGTTCTGTAAAACTTCTAGAATCTACCGCTGTACCCATCTACGACGAAGAGGACGAACTCAAAGGATTCCGTGGGATAGATAGAGATATAACCGAACGGAGGAGAGCAGAGAAAAGAGAAAAGTTCCTGCATTCCCTGTTGAGACACGACGTGAAAAATAAACTCCAGATCACGAAAGGTTATCTCCGATTGATGGAAGATCTAGATCTACCGGAGGAAGGGATGGAACTGTTGAACAAGGCCCGGCGCTCACTTGAAGAAGAGGAGGATCTTATCGACAAGATAAAGGAACTTCGAGAAGTCGATAGAAAAGATGAGATAGAGACAGTCGAACTAGATAAGTATATCAAAAAAGGTATCGAAGATGTGAGTTCGATGTTGGAGAAATCCGAAGTTGATGTGAAAAAAGGTGATTTAGAAGAAGAAGTTCGCGGTGGAGACCTTCTAGAGGAACTATTTACCAACCTTTTAGAAAATTCTCTAACCCATTCCAACTGCGAGAATATCGAAATCTCGAAGTATGGAGAAGGAGAAGACCTTGTCGTAGTTTTCGAAGACGATGGAAAGGGTATACCTGACGACAAGAAAGAAAAGATTTTAGAAAAAAGGTATAAAAGAGAAGGGTCGAAAGGATCCGGTCTAGGCATGTATCTCGTAAAACGTATATTAGAAACTTACGATGGGGATATAGAGGTCAAGGACTCCGAGATGGGCGGGGTTAGATTCGACATATATCTCAACAAAGTTTCATGAAACTTATATAAAGTGTTAATGCCATAGGATAGGGTGATCATCATGGGTCTATTATATTCAGGATTATGGTCTCCTTATATTGTCGGGGCTGGGATCGGCATATTAGTTTGGCTCAGTTTTTTACTATCTAACAAGGCTATAGGCTGTTCCACCGCCTACGCTAGAAGTTCAGGTATGATAGAAAAGTCTATCAGAGGAAAAAAGGTGGAGGAAAAACCGTATTACAAGAAATTCGTACCCAAAGTAGATTGGGAATGGATGCTAGTGATCGGAGTGATCATAGGCGCGTTCATCTCTTCGATATTGTCAGGCAGTTTTAGGATAGAGATGGTCCCGCTGATCTGGGAGAACTCTATAGGTCCTAGTATTACAGTCAGATTCATAGGTGCTTTCATAGGCGGATTGCTGCTCGGATTCGGAGCGAGGATGGCCGGAGGATGCACCAGCGGCCACGGGATAAGCGGGACCATGCAGTTGGCTATGAGCAGTTGGTTGGCTTTTATTTTTTTCTTCGTGGGAGGCATACTCACCGCTTTTCTTTTATACGGAGGGTTATAGATGCTTGAGGATATACATGAAAATAGAAAACTACAGCTCTTTTTGGGCTTAATGATAGGGATCGGCTTCGGATTTTTATTGGATCGGGGAGGTGCAACCGATTTCAATATCATAGTTGATCAGCTTCTTTTGAAGGATTTTACAGTCCTTAAGATCATGTTTACAGCCATACTGACCGGGATGATAGGTATCCATCTGATCGTGAGATACCTGCCGCCGGAGCTCCAGCCTAAACCGTGCAGAGTTAAAGCGATCATAGTCGGGTCCCTGATCTTCGGAGGGGGGTTTGCACTGCTGGGTCTATGTCCCGGGACAGCCGCCGGAGCTTTCGGCACCGGAGCGGTGCATGCCCTGTTAGGCATCCTAGGGATGCTGAGCGGGGCCGGTCTATTCGCGTCGTTCTATCCTTCGATGACTAACTTTTTGAATGAAAACGATATGGGCCGCGTGACCATACCGGAAGCGTTGGATATCGATAAAAGGTGGATCATGTTACTGATCTTTGTGCTTCTGACGAGTATAATGTATATCATAGAGATGAAAGGTTTGTGAGGAAGGTGAAAAAGATGGAAAGATATGATGTCTTGGTCATAGGAAACGGAGTTGGAGGACACGTTGCTAAAAGATCGGCTGAAGAAAGTTTAAAAACCGCTTTGGTAGACAAACCTCCGGTCGGGGGTACATGCCAGAACTACGGCTGTAAACCGTCTAAAAAACTCATCCACGTGGCCGATAGATTGAAGGAGTCGAGGAGTCTGAAAAAAGACGGTGTAGACCTTGAGATCGAAAATATCGATTTTCCGCAGATCATGAATAATATCAGAAACACTCGCAGGAGATGGCAGGAGAAACAGAAAGAAAACCTCTGCTCTTTAGAAGGGCTGGATTATTACGAAACTGAAGCAAGATTTGTCGATGATTACACCGTAGAGACCTATGAAAAGACTTTGAGGGCGGATAAGATATTCATCGCCGCCGGAGCTCGTCCTTTGATCCCACCCATAGAGGGTATCGAAGAGGTAGATTACCTGACGAACGAAAGCATCTTGGAACTGGAGACTTTACCCGAAAGTTTGGTCATCATCGGTGGAGGATATATCGGGGTCGAATACGCTCATTTCATGTCTCAGATGGGGAGTGAAGTGACGATCATTCAGCGAGGCGGGAAGATAGTCAAAAACCAGGACCACGAGATCTCGGATTATCTAAAAGAAAAGCTTTCTGAACGTTTGGAGATACAAGTGAATACGGAGGCGAGAAAGGTAGAAGAGAAAGATGAGGGCTACGAGGTTATAGGGAAAACGAAAGATGGAAAGCGAGAATCTTTTTCCGGTGGCGAAGTGATGATAGCGGTGGGTAGAAGACCGAATACGGACCTACTAGAGGTCGACAAGACCGGAGTAGAGACCGATGGGAGAGGTTACGTCGAGGTAGACGAACATCTCGAGACCTCCAAAGAAAATATCTGGGCGCTCGGAGATATAACCGGCGAGGCCATGTTCAAACACGTGGCTAACCTTGAAGCGGAGACGGCATGGAACAACGCAAAGAAAAGCGATAAAAAATCGCTCGATTACGACAGCGCGCCCAATGCGGTTTTTACCGATCCGAAGATCGGCTCCGTCGGCATGACCGAAAGTGAAGCCGCTGCAGATCACGATATACTGGTCGGTAAAGCGAGATACGACGATATAATAAAAGGAAAGATAACCGATAAGGAGGGTTTCGCGAAAGCGATCGTTGAGCAAGGGAGCCGGAAACTGTTAGGCTTCCATATCATAGGCCCCGAGGCCCCTCTTCTATTACAGGAAACGGTGAATAACATGGCAATAGATGGCACGGTCGACGAGATAAAAACCGGTATACACACGTTTCCAACGCTCAGCAGGTTGGTAACCGCCGCCATAGACGAACTTGAACCGTTAGGTTAGAACGGGTTAAAAACTCAATCTTCGGAATAATTATTTAAATCAAGCTGTAGATTGAAAAGATATGTTGCTCTCGGGGATGGAGATATTGGTATTAGCATATGCGGTCTTCCTGAGCAGCTTCCATCTTTTTTGTAACCGTCTTCCTATGTGTATCTCAAGATCGCACGAGGCTCTTTTGAGTTATGGCGGCGGATCTCTTTTAGGCATAATATTCCTAGTGTTTCTGCCGGAAGCCGTACATTTCACTCCCACTCTAGCGGTTTACCCTTTGATGCTTCTTGGATTCGTGGTCTTTTTCATGTCAGAAAAATATCTCTACCAGCATGTCAAGGATCCAGAGTCTTTAGAGCTGGATCTTTACCACCTTCACGTGGCGGGCTTTTTCATAGATCATTTCATCAAAGGTTTCGTTCTTGTTACGATAATAGAGCTCGAACCTATCCTAGGTTTTCTTACTGCGATTCCTTTCTTTATCCACACGCTGTCTTCCTCCATAGCTCTGGACGGGATCCACAAATCTTCCGGCAGAAAGATAGATAAAGCTCTTCTATCGAGTTCTTTTGTTATCGGTACTTTATTCGGCATCATTTTCGAAGTCAGCGCTCACCTGGAGAGAAGCATATTAGCTTTTATTTTAGGTATGATGCTGTTCATGGTGAGCAGAGACGTTCTACCCAAAGAGAAAGAAGGGAGACCTCTATTTTTCCTGCTGGGAGCGTTCACCATATTCATCATATGGTTGAGTCTGGAATACTTGATCATCTGAGTTAGGCTGGAACGGGAAGTTATTTATATTCTCTTGTCATTGGTATAAAGAGGGATAAGATGAGTTTGATAATAGATGTGAAGACCAGGGAAGAATACTATATGAACCATATCGAGGGTGCTTTGAACATACCGGTTTGGGATCTTGGTTTTTACTTGGATTTCCTGAAGGATAAAAAAGTCAGAGTGTACTGCGGTCCAAGAAGGAAAAGAACGGAGATGGCACTGGACTTTTTAGAGGATAAAGAGGTGGATGTGGAAGAATTGCCTGTAGATGAATTCGATGATCACGAGTGGATCGGAAGACCTATGGTCAGTGCATTGAACTATCTTTCAGTAAAACCCGGGCATGAAGAAGAGGTCGAAGAGATGATGGAAGAACTCTGTCAGTTCACCATGGACAAAGAAGGTTTCATCGGTACAAAAGTTGTGAAGGCAACGGACGTTGCTTATGGCGGATCTATGCTTAGAGGAGAACGGGAGAAGATAGATCTAGAACCTACGAAATACATAATGATAACTTACTGGGATAGTAGAGAGAGCCATGAAAAGTTCCACGAGATCGAAGAGATAATCGAAGGTTTCAAAGAGATGACACCGCACTTGGCCAAGATGCCCTTTGAAGAGCACGCGGAGATAATACACTAAATATTTTTTCTTTTATTTTAGTCCCAATTTTGATAAGTAATGATGTCATATAAGGGATAAATGGATATCGATCCCAGACCATTCCGGATCGGGTTAGCAGTTTTGATCCTCTTTTTGATAATGATGTCTTCATTCTCAACTCATGCAGAGGAGAATGAAGAGGAAGGTATGGAGGAATTTGTAGAGTTGACCGGGAATCTAAACTATATGTTGTTTGGTCTGGCAGTTCTCATACTTCCATGGAAGTATATCTATAAGGGCATCGTGAAGAATATCGATCGGGAACACGGTCTTAAGGGTGGATTGAAAGGCCTCCACGGCTTGATGAAGAATCTACATTATATAATTGGAATTTTGGCGGCTCTAGTGATAACATATCATGCTTACCTGGTCATCTCAAAATGGAACGTAGTTCTAGTTCTCGGGTTATCATTGATCTGGTTTTACGTGATAACTGGAGTCTTATTTTTGATCGATAATATGCCGGGAAAGGTGAAGAAATGGGCCTATAAAGTCCACGGAAGTAAAATATATCTTGTAATCACGGCTATAATTCTATACCTTGGTCATGTTATGCTCGACTGAAGAAAATATGAAATTTCCAACTTTGGGGATTTTACACTAATATTGAAGACCTTCAACCCAAAGTACCGCTCCGTTCGGTATCACCCTTCTCACCAAAAAGCAGATTTTCACTTTAAAACAATTATAGAGAATATCACGTCTTATCTACGCCTCTTATCTTCCTGCTCACGCCTTTCCATTTTCCAGTTTTAAACCTGATCGTATTGACTATGGCCGGTATGAACAGATTGCCTAAAAGCCCTACGAATATCGCCGGTAATCCGTAATCGAGCACTATCCCGAAGATGTAGGAGACGGGAAGCATCCATCCGTACATCCCTATCAGGTTACCATATAACGGCCATCTGGTGTCTCCGGCCCCTCTCAGATTTCCTCTCATTATCCTATTTACCGCGTATCCCAGGACGCCGATCGCGTTCACCCAGATGAATAATTTACTGAGTCTAATCACTCCGATATCGTCTGAAAATATTGTGGATATCGGGCCCGCGAAGGTCGCTATCACTAGACCCATCGGGAGCATGATCGCCAGAGATATCTTCAAAGTGTCCCAACCATACCGTTCAGCTTCAGTTTCCTCTTCAGCCCCTAACGACTGACCGACCAGAGTGCTCGCGGCGGTACCGAATCCCCAGGCGGGCTGCATCGCCATCAGTTGGACTCTTCTTCCGACTTGAAACGCGGCTACCGCACCGGTCCCGAAAGTAGCGAGTATCCACAGGAAAGGAAACCTCCCTAGAGTCCTTGCCATCCTCATACTCAATAGAGGGATGGAAACCGTGAAGAGCTTTTTAACAACGCGGTTATCCCACTGCTTTCCTCCCAGTCTCAACCTGGCGTCGTACTTGTGCGATAATAATAGTAAGAGAAGGATCAGAGCCACGATGAGATTAGTGATCGTTGTTCCCAGACCCGCACCGAAAACCCCGAGTTCCGGGAAGAAAGAGATCCCAAAGATCAATAACCAGTTCAAAATCACGTTGAACGGTACTCCAAAAGCCTGAACATACATCGGTGTTACCGTATCGCCGGCCCCCGCGAATCCTCTAGCGGCTATCATGGAGAAAAAACGAAAGAATAAGCCCGCCATGAGTATCCTTAAATAAGCTCCTCCAAGATCTATCACGTTTGGCTCGGCCCCTAAAAGGGCTATCATCTCTTCGGCGTAGAACCATGTCACGATCGTCAAGGGTACGGAGATCAAGAAAGCCAGCCATATGGACTGCTTTATAACAAAATCCCCTTCTTTGTATTCTTCAGCCCCTTGATGCTGAGAGACGAGACTTATGGTCCCGCTTGAGATAGCCAAAGCTAAGGCGAATCCGATGAAGAAGAACTGAAATCCAAAGCCCAAAGCCGCTACTCCTGCCGCCCCGACAGCGATACCGACCATGAGAAAATCTGTGAGTCTGAGCGCCACTCTCAATCCGCCGGTCAGTATGACCGGAGCCGCCAGACTCAAGGCCTCGGTACCCCTCTTCTCGTCGAGGATACCTAATCTAGATAGGAACTTGGGGATCGCTCTTACCAGTCGGTCGTCCTTCTTTCCACCGGAAGTTTCGTCGTGAGCCATGTCATCAACACTGTTGATCCATCAGATAGGAGTTGAAATAGTTAAAGAGTAAAAGATTTTTTTGGACATCTATTGAATCGAAAGATTATTATCAAAGCTTCGCTAAGTTATCGTGCCGGAAATGAGGCTACAACAACATTTATAAATAACCCCCATCACTGCATTGAGACACTATTCAAAAAACGATGGCGAAGGAAAATTGTTAGATTTTCCTTTCCCATGTCGGAGGAGTCAGATATGGCAGTAGAAGAAAAAACGAATCCAAATCTTGTAAGCCTGATCGAAGATTTAAAAAATCAGGCAAGGGAAAAAAACGCACCTATCTGGCGAGACGTTGCGGAAAGGTTAGAGCGCTCATCCAAACATTGGGCCGAAGTCAACCTTTCTAAGATCCAGCGGAACGTTGAGGACGGAGATACGATCATAATTCCGGGTAAAGTGCTCGGAGCCGGTCTCCTCAGTAAAGAGGTCACCGTTGGAGCGTTCAAAGCCAGTAAGAGTGCGGAAGAGAGCATAGCGGAAGCTGGCGGAGAGTATTTAGATCTCCGCGAGCTGGCAGAACGAAAACCTGAAGGCAGTGAAATACAGATAATGGGGTGAACAGAATGAAGGTGTATGACGCAGAGGACAAGATCTTAGGAAGGCTCGCGAGCGAAGTCGCCCAAGAGATCCTAGATGGAGAAGAGATAAGGATAGTCAACGCCGAGAAGATATTCATCGCGGGAGACAAACAGAACATACTCGATAAGTACGAGAAAAAGAGAGCGAGAGGGAAACAGATGAACGGACCGAATTTTCCTAGAAAACCGGAGATGATCTTCAGAAGGACCGTCAGAGGGATGATACCTCACAGGAAACCGAGAGGGCGAAAAGCATTTAAAAGGTTATATGCGTATATCGGAACGCCTTCAGAGTTTGAAGATAAAGAGATAATCGATCCAGATGTCAAGGACTCTACAGGTAAGTTGGGTTTGACTTTGGGAGAAGTGTCCGAACATCTTGGAGCGAAATTTTAGGTGTTAATATATGACTGATAAAGAACCTATTACCCGAACTGGTAAGAGAAAAGAGGCGATAGCTAAGGCAACAATAAAGCCGGGCAAGGGCAGAGTAAGGGTCAATACTAAACCTTTAGAGATATACGAACCGGAGATGGCTCAGTTGAAGATCAAAGAGCCCGTACAGCTTGTCGGTGATAGATCGGATGAAGTAGACATCCTAGTCAACGTAGAAGGCGGAGGCATCATGGGTCAGGCCGACGCCGCAAGAACAGCTATCGCGAACTGTTTAGTCGATTTCTTGGAAGATCCAGAATTGGAAGAACTTTTCAAAGAATACGACAGAAGCCTGCTCGTTTCAGATCCAAGAAGGAAACTCCCCAAGCAGCCGATGGGACCTGGAGCGCGAACGAAAAGACAGAAGTCATACAGGTGATATTCCGATGATTGTACCTGTAAGATGTTTCACCTGTGGAAAAGTAATCGGGAACGTGTATGACGTTTACAAAGATAGAGTGGACCAGGGAGAGGACCCAGAGGACGTCCTCGACGACTTAGGTATCGATAGATACTGCTGTCGAAGGATGCTGTTGAGTCATACCGATCTGATAGACGAAGTGATGCAATACTGAACTCTCTTTTCTTATTTTTCATCACGGGGCCGTGGGGTAGCTTGGTCCATCCTTCTACCGTGGGGCGGTAGGCACCCGAATTCGAATTTCGGCGGCCCCATCCGTTTTTCCTGCTTTAAAGAAGAGTCTGTTTTTTTTTGTCTATATAGATTTCAGAAGGAGATACGTCATGAGAAATCGATAGTGTGGAAAATCGTCTCATAAAAAAGCAATCAAAAAATAATAGGAAAGGGGGGTGGGAGGGTGTTATCGTGATGCTTTCTGACTTATGACATTAAACGTAATTCCTACCACATATATATATTTTTGCCTGATTTGTATGTGATTTTTGTCCTACCTGTACATCATCTCTCGGCTCTTTTCCGATCCCTTTTCATCCTCTTGTTTCTTCTTTTTCTTCTTCATCTTTTTCTCTTGAGTCGAATCCGTGCCGTAGAACTTGATATCGGTCCTTTTCAGTCGGAGATACTTCTTGTCCGGCAGTTCCTGTATCTCTATTATTCCTCTAGACGCGAGGCCTTTAACCGCTCTTTTGACTTTAGCCTTGGAGATCTTCAATTCGTCGGCCATCTCTTTTAAGCTCAGAGGTTTACCTTCCATCAGTTGTTTTATTATCTTAGCTTCCAACGAGTCGCCATCTATTTCTATCGTCATCTTTATTCACCCGAAATAAGAATTATTTTCTACTTCATCTTCCTCTTCAAATTCTCCCTGCTCTAGGATATCGATATTTGCGATCATATGGCAGGGTATCATTCTGGTAGTTCCTTCTTCCTCGTGAGATCCGTCCAATTCTACCTTCATGGCCTGATGTTTTCCTATCTGTATGTACCCCTTAAAGTATCCTTTGGTCTCGAGGATGTCTTCTTTAGTGGTCAGAGACCGTATCCTGTAGTGGGAGCCCTCGATGAGCTGTTCGTTCCTATCGTTTACCATGTTTTAATCACCTATGTCGGAGTCCTTCATCTTTTCTATTCTTTCTCCGCAGTTCGGACAGGTATGGCTGGTTATTATCTTTTTTCCAGAGGAGAGGGTGTTTATCCGCTCGACAGTTTCTCTAAGACGCTTCATGTTAGATTCGATGTTCAGTTCGGTGGTATGCCATGCCTTGGAGAAATCTCCCTGTCGAAGCCTATGTCCTTTCTTCTTGACCTCTCCATCGTCTTCGAGCGTCAATTCCTTCTCCTCTATAAGTTGAAGAGCTTTCATCTTGTTGAGATGCCTGTAGACCGTGGGTTTCGTCGTGTCCAGCATCGTAGCGATCTCGTCCATAGTCCAAAATTTATCCGGTTTTTCTAGAAAACAATCAGTCCACAACCTGAATGGTACGCTCTCGTAGAGTTCTTCTCCGCTCTTCCTTCCCGAGAGGTATCCGATATCGAGGAGAAAATCCTCCAGGATCTCCTCTAGATTGTTCGAAACCTTTGGCTTGTGATCCGACACCTGAATTTTGAAATCCATCGGATATAATGAAGGAACGTCTGCATATAATAATTTTGGAAGAGATGGGATTCTTTATCCGATATTATCTGGTTCTAAATCAACTGAAAGATTACACCGACCTCGGTCATTTGATACTATTCTATAGAGAGGAGGAACTAACCTATTCTTTTCAATATTACAACTAAGATATCCTGTCCGATGCTCTCTTCCTCTTATACTGATATATCAGGAGTAAGAAGAGTGCTATCATCACCAGCGGCGATGTAAATCCCGGTATTGAGCCGTTCTCTCCTCCGGTATCGGATGGAGTCGCATTCACGACATCAGTTAGATTTCCTTCACCTGTCTCGGTGACCGCGCTAACTTTGTAATAGTAGGTCTGTCCACCGGTGACGTTATCGTCGGTATATGAGGTGATATCTCCTTCTACGCTGTGATGATAGGTTAGATCCCCTCTGCTGAGACCTCGATATATTTTGTAGTGGATTATTCGATCTGTAACGGTATCTTCGGGTGGACTCCATGACAGATTCACCTGTTTTTCTCCAGGATCCGTCTTTAATTGTCGAGGTGAAGATGGTAAAAACACTTCGGGCCAAGACCGCACCAACGGGTGATTGTCGAGGTGATAGTAGCCCTCGTCTTTGTCCGTCTTTGGATGTGGGATCTGAGTGTCGCCGATTCCGTCTCCCGCCGTTCTGTCGTTACTCCCATCGTCTAACCCGTCATAATCCGACCAATAGTTGCCTTCTCCTTCTTCATTACTCCATTCATTTTCTCCCTTAGAACCGCCGGATAGATATGCCTGCTGCCCGTTATCGATAAAGTTGTTGATATAGATGTCGTTAGCTCTCGAATTTATGAGGGTGACACCCCGTGAATTATTGAAGATAGTATTTTTGGTTATAAGGTTGTTTTTAGAGTCTTCGAGCCTGATCCCTATGAGTCTATTCATGAGATGATTATTCTTTATCCTGTTGTCATCGCTCTTGGCGAGAGATATTCCTGCTGAATTATTCACTAATCTGCTTCTATCTAGGAAATTTCCACTGGAATTCCAGAGATATACACCGAAAGCGTTGTTGGAGGCGTTAAGCCCGGTTATCACGTTATCGTCAGAATTACGCAGGATCACTCCGTGATGTAATCCCCTGACTTCATTATCGATCAGCTTATTTCTAGAAGAGGTATGAAGTGATATCCCTCCATAGGAGTTCGGTGTAGGGCTTTCAATTTTGATCAGATTGCCTACGATCTCATTGTTCGAGGAAAAGCCTACTTCTACTTTTGTTAATTTCTTATCTTTTACGGTCACCCCCGTGCAATTAACCAATATCACCTGGCCGGGTTCTCCTGCTATATCACCCGTCTCTCTATCTTTCCAATAAATTATCTCTTTATCGTTGACCATATTCGTTTTCGGGATGACGTGGGTGTTCCAATATCTCAATTTTTTCCCCGCTATATTTACGGTATCGTTGGTCAATCGATTATTTTTGAGTGTGATATGGGTCGAAGAAGAGAGAAATACACCCCAGGAATTATCTTTGATGGAATTATGATGAAGAGTCGTTCCAGATGAATGGTCTAGATATACTCCAAAGGTACTTAGAGGTATAGTGTTCCCGGTGATGTTTCCATTTTCAACATGATCTAAATATATAGCAGCACCTAATCTGTCCAACCATCCGCTGGTGAAATTCGGCGGCCCCGACCCTATCCAACAATCTTTTATCTTGAAATGGACGGTCGTGTTCCCTATGTATATACCGTAGTCTCGACCTGCGATCTTAAGACCCTTTATGAGGTATGGATCGGTTTTGGTTCCTTCTCCTTCCCATCCTTCCGCTTTCGCCGTCTTTCTAAAATCGGTATCACCGTCGATCTTGATAGTTCGATGGGACTTTTTATCTTTATATGATTTCACTTCTTTGATCGGCTTTTCCTCGGCCGAATATCTGGCTAGGCCCATATCATCTCGTTTCGGCTTTTCTGTGCCTCCTTTAATCGGCTGAATGGTTAGCACCATACTGCAAAGCAGGAGCGATATCCCTATCACACACAATTTTTGCATATTCTTCATTTTCTCACTTTCTTAATCTCCCTCATATAAGGTTACTTTCTGCATTTTTAACTAGATTCTTAACTATCTATACTTTTATCGTTATGTCTTAATTTTTATACTCCTGGCAAATTATCTTTCTTATCATATTTATACTTCATCGTCAATCCGCTCGGATCCCTTTAGTAAATATATCTGGAGTTGTTTTTTTTGTAGATTTAGATCCTTTATTTTTGATATTCAAGTGATCTTCGTTCTCCAGGTATATATCAAAGCAACGAAAATCCCTACGGCTATTATAGGGAAGGTGAATCCAGGGATGAATCCATCCTCTTTCTCTTGGACTTTCACTGTTATTCTATCGCTGTCCTTTCTTCCCGCTTTATCTTCTACCGTCAGGCTTACGTTGTATGTTCCGGGTTCTGAAAATGTATAGTTCAAGGTCGGCCCATAATAACTATTTTCCTTCACCCTCCACGTGTAGTTAGCTATGACTGTATCATCAGTAGAATTGCTTGCATCTAAGAATGTCTTGTCGCCAGCTTCAGTTGTTATATCATCTCCCGCTTCCGCAACGGGCTTTTCTCTATCCAATTTGAAAGCCGATAGATTGGCGTCTTCCGTTACTGCATAAAATATCCCTGAATTCCCGACGCAAAAACTTTTAATTTCCTTATTTGTCACGCTCAATTGGCTCCGCAGAGTGCCATCAGAGTCAAAACATAAAATCTCTGAGACGATTTCTTTTCCATAACTCGAATCCCATACATATGTATAAATGCTGTTCTCTTCGATAAGAAGATCCTCAAACATCTCTCCAGGACCGTACTCGTAAGAAAAATTCCATCTAACCTCTGCTGAGTTAGGATTGAGAGCCACCACGTGTCCTTCTTCACGTGTTGTATCCCCGTCAGCAGAATCGGAAAGATCGCTGTAGCCGAAGTAAAGACCTTCGTTTTCATAACCCATTGAATTAAGAAGAGTATCTTGACCGAGTGGATGAGACCAAATTTTTTCTCCATCTTTACTATAGCTTCGGATGGTAGAATTCCAGGATATCGGATTTACTTCTTCTTTTAGACCTAGATATATGGATTCACCTATCGAATATTCAGAAAGGGAATAGTTCGAATGTACGGTGACTTTCCATTCAACTTGACCTTTTAGATCTGTTTTTATCAGTCTATTTTTCTTTTCGCTCGATCCGAAGAGATACAGATCGGTCTTTATTTCCCCTAAGATCCTAAGCGAGGAGTTAGAGATATCCCGAGTAAACTTTTTCTCTCCTTTTTCATCGAATTTGTAGATGTATCCGCTGGAAGAAGCTACATAGATCCCTTCTCCAGGTACAGCGAGAGGGCCTTCAGAGCGAAATGATCCGTTCAATATCTTTTCCTTCCATAAAAGATGACCGGAACGGTTCAGTGCGGAGAGCGTACATGTGTCTTTACCTCCCTCTTTATGGAAAAAATAGATATTACCATGTTCTCCAAAAACTGGGTTGGATATCTGCAGATGAGTTTTATTGATTTCCTCGTACTTCCATCTCAGTCTTCCATCTCTATCGAAACAATATACCCCGGGTGATGGATACTGGGATTTTATCACGTATGTATTCCCGTTTGGCCCCACAGTAGTAGGAAAGAAAACATCTTCAGAAGACAGATTAACGTTCCAAATCCGGACGAGTTCATCCTTCTCACCGTTTACCAAATTCGGCTGGTTAGAAATGGTATCTAAATCATTTATGCTTACGTAACCTATATTCAATAGTAATACCATCCCGAACAATATTCCCAAAATTGATTTTTTAGAACTCATTTCTTTCACCTCATTTTATATTGGACAAGGTCCTTCGTCTGTTCTACCCTCGCTCACGACTTCACCATCCACTACACGTTTCTTTTCCAGCAAATTATCTTTCTTATCATATTTATATTTCATCGTCGATCCGCTCGGATATTTCACCGAGGCCAGCCGGTTCTCTTTATCGTAGTGCGTAGTGTTGCCGTTCTTATCAGTCACGCTCACTATATTAACGTTCCAGTTATAGCCGTATTCAAAGCTGAAGGTGACTTCGTCGTCGGACTTCACATACCTTAACTCCGTCAGCTTGTCAGCTTTATTGTAATCACGATAGAGCTGGGTGCCCGTTAAAAGCGTGGTCTCTACTTACTTGCTCTTTAACCTAAACATCCATTCACCCAAAGATATATTTTAAAAAAGAGTAAAAGTTTATATACTGGCGCGCAAAAATGAAAGCATGATGTCAGCGAAATTAGAGGTAATAGTGAAATTTTTCGCGTCCGCCAGAGACATAGTCGGTGAAAAAGATCTTACCGTCGAGTTGGACAAAGAGTCGAAAGTCGACGATCTTATGGAACAACTTTACGACCAGTATCCCGATCTAGAAGATATGAAAGAACAGTTGCTCATCTCGGTCAACAAGGACAGAACTGACAAGGACGAAAATCTCAAAGACGGTGACGAGATAGCGGTGATGCCTCCCGTCACCGGTGGATGATGATCTAAAAAATATTTTCAATCTACAATTTTCACTTCCGATCCGTCCATCTCTACCTTGAGCAAGGACTTTATCTCGACGCCCAATTCTTCTTCAAGCTCTTCTTTCACGCCCACTTTCTCGAAGACCACAATCACATCACAGATCTCTACACCGATATCTTGCAGCACTTCAACTATAGCCCTTAACGTCCCACCGGTACTCAAAACGTCGTCTATCAGGAACACTTCGTCTCCTTCCTCCACAAAGTTCAGATACATCTCGGATTCGGAATATCCGGTCGTTTTGTCGATAGAAACCTCGTCTTCAAGCCCATATTCCCTTTTTCTTATGAATTTGTAGGGTATCCCGGTCTCCATCGATAAGGCCGCACCTAAAGGAAAGCCCATCGACTGCGCCGTCAGTATGTAGTCGCAGTCCAGGTCGGCTTTCTCTCCTACAGCCAACACGACCTCGTGGAGCAAGTCGGGCTCGACGAGTGGCAATCCGTCGGAAAGAGGATGTATAAAATAGTGATAGTCGTCCATCTTAACAACTGGGCATTCTTTCACGGATTTCTTCAATTTTTCCAGCATCATATCACCTTCGAAGCCAAGTTTTTAGCTTTTTTGGTCGCCTTTTCGATTATTTGCTCTTCTCCATCGACCTTTCTATCTCTCATAACTATCGAGCCGTCGATGATCACGTCTTTGACCGCAGAACTATCCATCGAATATATAAGATTCGATTTTAAATCATGGTCCGGCATCGCTTTGACGTCTTTTTCGATCAGTATCAGGTCCGCCGATTTACCTTCCTCTATAACTCCGGAATCGAAGTTCAACGCTGTCGCTCCTCCAACCGTCATCATGTCGTACACTTCTTCTGCATCCATCAGGGTCGCGTCTCCTGACATCTTCTGCTGTAAAGCCGCGGTTTTCGCCTCTTCGATCATGTCGAGATTGTTATTCGATACCGCTCCGTCGGTTGCGAGAGTCACATCGACTCCTTCCTCCTTCATCTTACCGTAATCCATGGGTTTTCCCACTCCTAGTTTCATATTTGAAGAAGCGTTGTGGCATACGGTGGCGCCGTTTTCGGCCAGAAGTTCATGATCTTTATCTTCGAGCCATACGCAGTGTGCCGCTGTGAGCTTTTCGTTCAGCATGCCGACTTCGTCGAGATATTCCGTAAAAGGTTTGTCGTGAGAATCCATGAAATCGTTCCTCTCCTTTTCGGTTTCCGCCAAGTGGGTGTGGATCAAGATATCTTTTTCTTCAGCGTACTCGGCTGACCACTTCAGCCCTTCCTTTGAGACGGTGTAAACGGAATGAGGACCTACAGCGGGTTCGACTAGATTTGAGTCTTCGGCATAATCTACGAATTCTTTTGTAGCTTCCTTCTCCTCTTCCAGCTTAGATCCCTCGTTCTGATCTATCAGGCCGTAGCTCAGTACAGCCTTCATGCCCATCTCTTCTACCGCGTCGAGGGCTCTCTCCATGAAGAAGTACATGTCGCTGAAAGCTACCGTGCCGCTCTTTATCATCTCCAAACACGCTAACTTCGTGCCCCAGTAGACGTCTTCAGCGGTCAAATTTTCTTCTAGAGGCCAGACTATGTTCGGCCACGCGTCCCAGAAATTCTTATCGTCGGCTACACCTCTGAACAGGGTCATCGCGGCGTGAGTGTGAGTGTTGAAGAATCCGGGCGAGAGTACTTTTCCTTCAGCGTCTAGAACATTTTCCGCTTCTTCACTGCGGCTTATACTCTTTATTTTACCCTCATCTATCAAAACGTCCCATCTTCCATCTCTGTCGAACAATTCAGTATTCTTCACAGCTAAAGCCATGGATATCTACCTCTGCTTCAAAAACCTTACAAGTATAGATTTCACGTTCTCCCAGTTGTCTTGCGCCGTGTCGACTATTTCTTCATAATCCAGCTCTTCCCTTATGCCGTTGCCGTAATTGTCGATCGTCGTCACGGCAGCATAATCTATAGCGGCTTCTTTGCTCAGAGTGGCTTCATGGGCCATCGTCATGCCGACGAGATCACCATAGTTTTTCAGTATGTTGACTTCGGCTTCCGTCTCCAGCCTCGGTCCGTGAGTTTGGACATAAACGGTGTCTTGCGATATCTTTTCTTGATCGGACTTTTCCGCCGCATTTATCAGATCGTCTCTCAACTCTTCCGACAGTCCCGGAGTCACGTGCTTTATCTTTTGATTGTAAAAAGTTATAGGATTCCAGAAGTTGACGTAATCCTCGGGTATCGAGATCGAGGGCACGTCTATATCTTCATTCAAAGCCCCGGCGGAACAGATGCCTACTATCTCGTCCACTTCCTCTTGAAGAGCGTGTATATTGGCTCTGTGATTTATCCTGTGAGGAGGGATATCGTGACCTCTGCCGTGCCTCAGCAGTAAAAAAGTCTCCTCGCCTTTCAACTCGCCTTTGAAAATAGGTGAAGAAGGCGTGCCCCACGACGTCTTTTTATCGAGCTTTTCCTGAACATCGAACTCATCCCAATCTTTGAGTGCGGTTCCTCCGATTATTCCTATCCGGGACATCAGATCACTGTTGCTAGAGTTATTTACCGAATTTTAATATTTTTGGGTTCCTCTAAGTGATGGAGGAGTTCGGAAACCTACTTTTATCATCTTTAATTAGAATATGGTGAAAACTATATATTTTAGAAGCCATATCAAAAGAGCAGATCAAGTCATGTTTCAAAACGAGGAAAATCGATCCGTAATAAAACGTGTAAACAAATTAAAAAAGATAGCAAAAGGAACAGAAGAGATAGAAATCGACCCAGATGAAGATTACGATAAAAGGATGAAAGAGATATTGGGATGAATTTTGATTTAATCCTCTTTCTTTTTCAACTGTACTAAATTTTCTTTTTGTTCGTCCTCTCTACCTTTTTCACTCATCATCTTATGGAGATAGGTCTCGAAATCTCTCTGTTTCACTGATTTTAGAGTTGCGTCTTTTTTTAGAAGGTTTTTCAATTTTTCCTGATCTTTCACAGTTATCTCTTTTCCATCTAACTCTAAGATATATGATTCGATCTCATCTAGTCCAAGCTCGGAATAAGGCTTAGAAACGGCCACTTCGCCGCCGTAATGCAGAGTCACATGATCAGCTTTAAGAGAACTCAGTACATGCGTTACAACCATCAAAGAAACGTTCTCTTCTCTAGATATCTTGTTTATCAGTCTAGATATGTGCATCCTTGATTCTAAGTCGAGGTTGGCGAAGGGTTCGTCAACTATTACGAGTTCGGGATCGCCGATGAACGCTTGTGCTAAAGTGACCCTGCGCTTGAAGCCTCCCGAGAGATTCTTGAATCTCTTGTCCAAATAGTCCTCTATACCGAAGGAGTCTATCACTTCATCGTATTCTTCCACATCTCTCTCGTTGGCTATACCCTGCAGGAAATCGCTAACGTTCATCGTAGGGGAAACCGGATGCTTCTGAAAGGCAAAAGTCACATCGCCGACTATTTCGCTGAATTCGTCGAAAGGATCATGCCCCAAAAGTTCAACGCTGCCGGTGTCTGGCTGGAGCAGTGCGGATGCTATCCTAACTAACGTCGTCTTCCCGCTGCCGTTAGGTCCTAAAAGCAAGGAAAGACCGGGCGATAATGAAAAGCTCACGTCATCTAGGGCTTGAACGTTCCTGAAGGATTTACTGACGTTTTTTGCGGTGAACACGGACCGTGTTGACTGCAAGTATAACACCTCCTGCTATTGCACCACCTATGATAGCAACAGTAGTGATCTCATAATTCTCGTCCACCTTTTTGTAATCGATAGTGAAAGAGCCCCCAGGAATATCAAAATCGATAGCCGGTGGATCTTCTATCAAGATAGCCTGCCAAACGGATGAGCCTACTTTGATATTCATTTGACAAGAGTGAGTTATATTCTTCTCCACTGTATCATAAGATGTCTTCAATCCCACAGTGATATTCTCCCCTATCGGGTCAATACTCACCACGTACTTTCCTGGTTTTAAACCAGTGATCGTCTGGACATTGTACCATGACCTGTTTTTACTGTTGACCTCCGTTGAATCGAACTCTATCTTCTTATCGCTATCGATGGTCCGTTCGTTTGCAAAAGGAACACCTTCTCCATCCAGGTACAAAACGGTGAAGGTTGAAAATATGATCAATTCTATCAGAACGAGCACGTAGATCTTCTTCCTATCTATAGAAATCCCTCCTCAAATAGATCATATAACTCGCTCCAAACAAAATCACCCATATACACAAACCTAAAACCAATAGAATTGGCCGATCTACAGACAAAATATTCAAACTGCTTGAGATAAAGAAATAATGTGGTAATAATATCTTGGTAGCTTCGATACTCAACAAGGTCCCAAATACAACGCCCAGTATACCTAAAACGGGGATCATCTTACTGCTGGTACTCAGAGAAAAGAACAGACCGAACAGGTAGCCTTCCAATAAACTGATCACTATCAGGCCAATCGGCAGAAGAACGCTATTGGAAAAAGTGATCAGGTCCTCGGAAAACACCTGACGAGCCATGGTTGAAACGGCTAAGCCCGATAACACACCGATGACCAACAGAAAAGGAAGGGGATAGGAAAAGAACTCGAGAAAAGCACTGGTCCTAGACTTCTTATTCACTATCTGATAAATTATCGATCCTTCCGTGATCAAGCTTCCTCCCGTTATCGCCGCTAGAACTGTGCCGAACAAGATGGAAACTTTACATAAGTTCTGCAGAGACGGATAATATGTAGAGGTAAATCTCATCTCCTCCATCATCTGGATCTTTCCCTGGGCCGTGGGATTTTTGATCTTTTCCTTGTACACCAAATCTGGGGTGTAAGTAAGTCCACCATCTTGATTTTTAGGCAAGCCAACCCGTTCCATATATGTTTCTCCGCTCTCGCCTTTATAATAATCGTCAAACAATATCTGGCCAAAAATGAAAGACAAAATTATCGGGACAATTATCAACATGGCTAACAAGGATTTGTTGGCCAACAGTCTCTTCCCAAATAAACTGACCTTCATATTCAGGATTCACCCTTCTTCTGATACATCACATAGGCGGATATCGAACTGATCACTATTATCACCAATATTGCAGCCATTATGTAAAAGGTCTGTCTGGCCTGTTCAAAGGCGTTCATCCCTATGTCTATCATTTTGAGGTATTGTTTCGCCTCTGGTTGGTTTTCTAACCCTGCAGTAACCCTAATATATTGTTCGTTTTGACTCGTATTTTCTAGCATGAACTTCGCAGGCATAAAGAAGTCCACACTAACTGGATAATGTTTTTTTGCAGAAAGATCCAAGATATCCCTATCCTCTGCAAATTGCCTAGTCTTACTAGTATGATTTTTATAAAGTGTTGTCGTGTAATTCACATAATAATCTATTTTTTCCATTGATTCAAAACTCAGACATTCTACATCATTAAATGTCCCATAACTCACTTCATATTTCCTATCAGCGTTTATAATGCCCCTGTTATCATCACCCGTAACATCCGTTGAAGTATAATGAAAGATGTAGAACGGGAAGAACCCCAACTTCTCGTTTGTATCCTCTAGATAAGCTATATTTGTCGATTTTTTGACCTTGAAAGTCAGATTTTCATAGTCAGGAATGGTCCTGTTTTTATTATTGTAATATCCTACATAATCTCGATCTCCTACATAATCTTCCCACTTCAATCGGACTTCAGCCCAACTATTATCTTCGCTGATAACCTTGACTTCCAGATGATCTAAGACTTCACAACGATGTTTGGTCTCTAACACGGTTCCATTTTTATATATCACAGATAAGTCAAATTCATTAAATCTCCATGTGTTTTCTCCATACGGATTTTCAGTCTTAGCTTGGAGCGGAGTAGGTGTGACAGCAGTAATGATCAATAGGAAAATAAAAAGGGCGGAAATAGTTTTTATGCCAAAACTGGTTTTTTTAGCTGACATCTTTCTCACGTGGGATTTATCTGTTTTACCGTCAGGCTTGTATATTCGCCACCCTTGTCAAAAACAACTCCACCTGGGTTGGCATAGTCATACTGTATCATTTTTCCATCCCATTCAAACGTGGATTCAATATATTTGTAACCGTTGTCTGTCCATGTGTGAGTTGACTCTAGCTTGTAATGATTAGAGTCTACAGAGTAATCTCTAGCATAGACAAACCAACCGTCAACATTATCTGCATCTTCTGTTCTAAAGTCGGTTCTCGAGTAATCTCTCTCGTAGGTAATAATACCACCACTGTACTCTGTCGCTTCTATCACGTCGCCACCAGCAACCAGTATTCCACCGTCGTCATCACCGGCATTCGGGTCAAAGGAGGTGTCTAAATAAAAATAGCCTCCTCCATTTATTACATCGGCAGACCCATCGGCATTCTCTGTATCAACTCCTGCACCACCAGCTTCCAACCAGGATGTAGATGCTACTGCATTTTGGGGTATTGCTACCAAACTCAACATTACTGACATTACCAATGCCAGAGCTAGCGCACTCAAGAGTTCACCTCATTTTTCATCCCTTTCTTTTAGGGACGTCTTCTTAATTTTTTTGTGATATTTAGGTCTTGCTGTCAAATTTTCCACCTGCAAGAAACAAACCTATAAATAGCTAGAAACAGGATTAAAGGGACGAGGCCCCGGCAGAAAACAAATCTCCCTTTCACGTTTGTTTTCACCTCACCGGGGCCTCATTTATCCTGATCTTTACGTTTGGTAGTCATCCTTAAACCCCTCCTTCTGGTACTTCAATATGTGTGTGAATAGTACTCTTTACCTCTTCGGAAAAACCACCAACAACAGCCTTGAACTCAATAGTATATGGGCTTTCACTACCTAGGGGAATAAACCATCTTATCATAGTTTCAGATTTGAAATCTTCATCCTGTAAATCAAATCCCCAAGATGCCTCACCTTCCCCTTTTACCCATGTCTTTTGTGTTCCTGAAGAAGTTCCATTATCTATAGCTGTCTCAGAACCGTGGAATTCTAATTTTGGAAGATCATCTACCTCCTGCTTTATATCTTCATCAATTAGTTGTTCAGCCCTGAACTGAAAGCTCTCAGGTGAAAGATTCTTTGTAAACTCACCTTCAGCATCTAAAAAGATATTAATCATATAATAACCACCATATTTTTCTACACTCATCCCACTAGCTATAACTTCAAATTCTAATTTACTTTCTTCTATGTGGGTCGTATCTTCTATATAGGTGGTAACGTTTGTAGTTTTATTTATATACCCTGTATACCCTGGTAAATCGTCCATATCTATATACTCAAAAGACATCTCATCGTATCCTTCCTCAACCTCTATTTCCTGTTCTTCCTCCTGATAATACCCGGCAATTATCATCGTCACCGCCAACATCGCGACGATAGGGATCACCATCAGTCTAACTTTACCTTCTTCGGACATACTCACATCCTACCTCGGATGGTATAATGCACCACTGTTATTTTTTTTTTCGATAACGCCGTTATGAAGATTTAGCCGGCTTGCAAAGATTTTTAAAATCAACTATCAATATATTTCCTTTCATCGCTTATGAGGCCTAACCTATCGATCTCAAATGAAAAAAATTGTTTGAGAGTAACTCTATCGTTCTTAAAATATCTAGTTATATTCAAAAAAATATAATGAAAAGAGTTTGTGGATTTTTTTATCCCTCGTATTTAGTATAGAATCCTTTAGTCATCACTAGGAAATCTCTTTCCTCAAATGCATTTCCTGGTTCCTGAGACGGTATATTGAATGTTACCGTACATGATTCTCCTGGAACAAGGTGCATAACTGCATTATCGTCCTCTGTTAGACTCTTGTTTTGATATATCGTCTCTCCATCTCCTTCTATCTTAATTACTTCCCTTATACTTGCCTCCTTTTTCTTTACCGGCGTAGGATAGGAGTCATCCAACGCTATCCTGTCGATATTGTGTTTGGCTGTTGAATTTATTCTCACTTGTAGAGAAGAATCCCTAGTGCCTTTCTCGAAACCGGTCTCCTGTATCGCTTCCTTGAGTGGTAGGACATAATCTGAAGGATTATTCCTCGGGTGGACGACGTCCACATCCGTCCACTCGCCGTCGCCTGTCCTGATGCTAAAGTATAACGACCGTAGACTTTTTATTTCTGCATTGGTCGAAAAGTCACTTTCCGTATGAGATTCGAAGCCTGAAGCTGTAACCACCAGTTTTGACTGCGACCATCTGTAGTTTGTGATATCTCCGAATTTTAGATAAAACGTTTTGTTATTTTCTATCGTCGCTCTCTTTTTGTCGTTCTTTTCTTTCACTTTTTCCAATATCGATTTGTCGTTCAAAGACGCCGATTTAGGTTTATTCAAATCATTTTTGGAATAACTGACCAATTTCTCTTCAGGCGTGAGTCCAAGCTCGGTATCTTTTGTATGGTCCAATGTATAGAGTTGTAGTTGATCGATAAAATCTTCCGAATTCTCGAATTCCTCTATCTTCATCTGGTAACTACCGTTCTTCGGTCGCAGTCCGTTCTCCAGTAGATACTTGTCTGTAACTTCACCGTTTTCAAACTCAGAATCCATCAGTAGATTGTTCTCACGCTTGTACTTGTCCCCGGTCCACGGCGATACATAGGGGCAACCCCCGCCCCCACCTCCACCACCGTCATCTTCATCGTTGTGACCTTGAATATATACTGTCTTGTGGCATTCCCATCCTCCTTGATAATCTGGTACCGATAGGTCAAACTCGATCTTGTAACTAGAAGAACTAGAGATGTAATAAGTATGATCTATAGTTACCGGAAATTGATCGGCCTTTCTAGATAAAATGGTGTCATAGCTTCCATCACTCTTCCAGTCTATCCGTAGAGTAACCTCGGGATTATTGGGGCTATAAGCATTTACTTTAAATTCTGGAGTTATATAACCAGTACCATCAAAATTACTAGTTTCGTACCAGTAGGGATTAGTAGATGTCCCATCACCTGAAATTTCATTTGTCGACCCGACCGTAGAGCTGATTTCACCATTTTTCATGGTAAATATTACTGAAGCAGTTTCAGCGCCCCATTTATCCGTTGTTTGTGTCCCATCATTTTCTCTCATCAGCAGAGATGCGCTAAGGGAGATTGAATAGGATTCTTTTGGAAGATCTGCTGGAATAGTCCAATAAATTTTTGAGGACACGGTAAAATTCATCGTGCCTTCCCAGACACCCAAAGCTACTTTATTACTATCAACAAAGTCATCATCGTTTTTATTCACATCCCACTTTTGGCGAATAAGAGCGTTTTTCCCACCATCCCCATCTATGTCTTCAATGTACTTCGTATTGTCAGTATCTTCATCTATTGCTTTTGCAAAATTAGCAGCTGTCATTGCAATAGCACCTTCTGGTGTAGATGTAACAATTGTTTTTGCGCTCTCTTTTATAGTGTTACTCATAGGCCCATCATATTTCCAATTTGATGGTTCCTTATTCCCTCCAACATTTAACCCATCGTTATAGCTTTCCTGCCAATCTATATGACCTGGAGTCTCATGACTAGAGAGGGTGGCTTCGATTTTTACTTTATGGGGCTTTTGATGTAAAATAGATCCATAATCATCTTCGTACCATTCTGAATGACCTGTTGCTCCAACGCAAATCTCTACCAGGGTCTCATCACTTTCATCTCCATAAGAGGTAGTTGGTCCGTAAACATCATCCACTTCAGCGCATAAGGCTAGGTAATTATCTTCCGAAAAAGTGGTATCACTAGCTGAAATAGTTTTATTAAAATCATAATCGTGCTCCTCTTTTGGAGCCTGATACCAAATTGTTCCGCTACTAACTGTTACGCTTCCTAGTGCCATGCTCACCATTAGAAGGGCAATTACTCCAGCAATAATTTTTCCTTTAATCATTCTATCTCCTCCTGAATAAAAGTGACCTGGACGGTCGATTCAACATCTTTAGCTAGTCCTTTCATAACAGCTGTTATCTCTATAGTTATCGGCGATTCAAGTTGTCCATATTCTTCTGATAGAACGTATTCATTCCAAATTGTGAGATTGTTCGCTTGAAAATCATTACTTTTTATATCAAATCCATCAAAACAATAACCATCCCCAGCTACACCACCATTCACTTTAGAAGGCGGCCATCTCTCTAAGTTCACTAAGTCCCCATACGAACGTGAGAAATCTATATGATTTCTATTTATATCTGATGCATCTATATTCCTAGCCTTAATCTTGAGAACCTCAGGATCAAAAGAAGATTCTAGATCCGATTTAACGGATATATATATTTGACCTAGGTAACTATCATCACTTGAGTACCAATCATCTATTTCGATCGAGAGTTCGAGGGAGTTATTTTTATCATTTATGTAGGATGCTAAGGTGGTGTTATAATCCAAATCTGTATTTTCAGGTTGAGGAGGGACGGTTGCTTCGATCTCACCGTATCCTTCATCAACATCTATCTCTTGCTCTTCCTCCTGATAATACCCGGCAATTATCATCGTCACCGCCAACATCGCGACGATCAGGATCACCATCAACCTAACTTTATCTTCTTCTGACATACTCACATCCTACCTCGGATGGTATAATACATTACTATTATTTCTTTTTTTTTCGATAAGAGCGTTATAACTCATCAAGTCAAATCCGACGGATGTCAGATATCCTACACCCTCGATTCTTTTTTCACCATCACAATTCACTACCGGTTCTCTGCTTTATCAGAAGGTTTGTTTTTATAGGGTCATCCAATCTGAGATGAGAGAGGTAAAAGTAAGGAGGATCGATCCAATCTCGGTTTAGGTGAGTACTCCGGAGGCTAGAGCTTGGGACATCCTTACTAATTGACCAGCAAAGTCTTGTAAATATTTCAGAAAAATTAATATATTTTCCTGATATCGAAGGACCCCTAGGAGAATTCCTGTGGAGAAGTTTGAGAAATCTCCGAGAAATGGTTTGATTCCTATTGTATAGCCATTGAATCATTAGAATTATTTGTGTAAGGATGAGATTAAGATCCCTGAATATAATGTTCCACTTTTTCAGGTGTGATCACACCAATTGGGCGAAAGCAGTTACCTTCTGATCAGAGGTGGTTTTCATAATACCCTTTTATTATCTAGAACTATATTCTAGAAAGTATCAGAATCTCTTTGATATTCCTGTAGACTTCTAGAAAGAGCGTTATCGATTCCCTTGAAATAGCATCTTCAAATATTGTATTACTTCAACTATCGATTGTGAAGGGCAGTGTCCCAAAAAGATGTGAACGACAGCGAGGATAAAGTGGAACTTGCTCCACGGATATCCCACGACCTTAAAGGTATCAGAAGTAAAACTTCTAATACTCTTTATGATTTGATCATAAACAGACCGGGAATAAGGGCTAAAACGTGAGTATTAAGTCATGTTTCAAGACGAGGAAAATCGATCCGTGATAAAACATGTAGAAAAATTAAAAAAGATAGCAAAAGAAACAGAAGAGATAGAAATCGACCCTGATGAAGATTACGATAAAAGGATGAAAGAGATATTGGGATGAATTTTGATTTAATCCTCTTTCTTTTTCAACTGTACTAAATTTTCTTTTTGTTCGTCCTCTCTACCTTTTTCACTCATCATCTTATGGAGATAGGTCTCGAAATCTCTCTGTTTCACTGATTTTAGAGTTGCGTCTTTTTTTAGAAGGTTTTTCAATTTTTCCTGATCTTTCACAGTTATCTCTTTTCCATCTAACTCTAAGATATATGATTCGATCTCATCTAGTCCAAGCTCGGAATAAGGCTTAGAAACGGCCACTTCGCCGCCGTAATGCAGAGTCACATGATCAGCTTTAAGAGAACTCAGTACATGCGTTACAACCATCAAAGAAACGTTCTCTTCTCTAGATATCTTGTTTATCAGTCTAGATATGTGCATCCTTGATTCTAAGTCGAGGTTGGCGAAGGGTTCGTCAACTATTACGAGTTCGGGATCGCCGATGAACGCTTGTGCTAAAGTGACCCTGCGCTTGAAGCCTCCCGAGAGATTCTTGAATCTCTTGTCCAAATAGTCCTCTATACCGAAGGAGTCTATCACTTCTCCATACTCTTCCACATCTCTCTCGTTGGCTATACCTTCCAGGAAATCACTAACGTTCATCGTAGGGGAAACCGGATGCTTCTGAAAGGCAAAGGTCACGTCACCAACGACCTTGCTGAATTCGTCGAAAGGATCGTGCCCCAAAAGTTCAACGCTGCCAGTATCTGGCTGGAGCAGTGCGGATGCTATCCTAACTAACGTCGTCTTCCCGCTGCCGTTAGGTCCTAAAAGCAAGGAAAGACCGGGCGATAATGAAAAGCTCACGTCATCTAGGGCTTGAACGTTCCTGAAGGATTTACTGACGTTTTTTGCGGTGAACACGGACCGTGTTGACTGCAAGTATAACACCTCCTGCTATGCCGAGAGCTACTAGACCATAAGAAGTCGGATGATATCCCTCATCTAATTTTTCTAGATGGAGGGTCAACCTTTTTGTCGTCCGATTGTAAGAAACATCCGGCGCATCTTCGATAACAATGCCTACCCAAAGGTAGGTGCCAACATCCATCTTGAACGTGGCATTTTCGCTTCCGTTAAATCTTCTCTCCACGGTCTCTTTTGAACTCCTCATAACTATTATTACGTTCTCACCCACCGAATGTAGGATGACACGATATCTTCCGGGTTCTAGTCTTTTCATAGCTTCGCCGGTATAAGCCGTATCGAGATAACCTTCATTCCCCATTTCGGAACTATCAGTCACAAACTTCTGTTCTTTTAAACACACGTCTCCCTTAGGCGAGAAAACGGTAGGGTCTGAATGTTCGATAATAGATAATGAAAAGATGGAGAACACTATCATCGATATACTTAATATGGTCATGAACGTCTTTTTGTTAATAGAAATCACCTCTTTTGAATAGGAGATATGTTGCGAGCAAAAGAGTAAAAATCAGGCTAAAGCCTAAAACTGTGTAAGCCGCGTTTTCGATAGAGATACCATAGAACAATTTCTGTAATATAGGTTTGTGAGGAAGAACGATAAGTTCACCTTTAGGAAACATCGACAAGCCGAAGATAAATCCCAAAACTCCTAGAATAGCTATAGATTCGTTTCTGAATAATACCGAAAAGAAAGATCCCAATACATATCCCTGTACTGTACTCAGCAGTATAAAGGCAAATGTCATACTAAATATCTCTGCGGCACTCATCTCTATGAAATACCTCAACATTATGGAACTCACACTCAAAGCCGCCATAAAGACTGGTAGCAGTAAAAAGATGAGAGGATAACCCATCATCTCAGCAAATACTTCATTTCTCGATTCCTTATTGACGATGTGATATACCACGCTCCCGTTAGAGATCATCCTACCTCCCGAGACTATAAAACCTAAAGAGCCCAACAAGACACATACCTTCGATAAAGAGTTAAACGTGCTGAAAACCGAAGAGAGAAATCTAACCTCCTCTAAATCTTGCAGTATAGAATTTATTGCTGATACGTTCAATAAATTTTCATAAAAATGTTCCACCATCTTCTCTTTATCCTTGCTGAATCCCTGCCCCCAATTATATTCTTCTAAAGCCTTTGAGGCACCGAATTTCCCTCCGAGATGATCCGGATTGAATAAGACGTTGCTGAAAGCTATAGTCAAGAGGAAAGGGATCACTACCAGTACCGTCAAAAAGAGTCTGTTCGAAAAAACGTCCTTGAGGAACATCGGCATCTTCATGTTTTTTCACTCTTATTTTTGTATCCTAAATAACCGATTATCGAAGATATTGTTACCAATACAGCTATAGTTGCTATGAGAACTAAATCCGGTAAAGTAGTAATAGATGATTTAAGATTCCCACCTGAACCATCATTATTGTTATCTACACTCATGTCTACAGTTTTTAAAAACTCATACACCTCCGGAGATTCTTCCTTTTTTATCACACCCGTCAATCTAACATATTTTTCGGTCGTAACGTTATCTATCAGATACTGGGCAGGTATGAAAGTGTTAAAATGGACAGGATAATGTCCTTTTGAATTGACGGTTAGAAGAGAAATCGTATAATTCCTAGGATTATCAGAATCCGGATATCTCATGAACTTCACTTTATCCTCTGGAGTATAGCAATTTAGGTATCCCTTCCTAGAATTTCCCCTTCTGGGGCTCCAAACGCCCTTAGAGAATCTCATCTTTCGGTAAAGACCCAACCGAACTGGCTCAGTGTTTTCTTCCCCATCTAAAACAGAAAAATCAGTGTAGTTGTATATATAAAATGGATTGTATCCAAAAATCTCATCAGTTCCTTTGAAGTAGGCCATATTGGTGGATTTTTTAACCATGAATGTCAGATTATCAACATCGGGTATGTCATGATCGTTCCAGTAATTCTTTGGACCGTGATAATCTTCTTCATCCCAGGTGATCTTCATCTCCGCCCATCCCTTTTCTTCTGAAACTATATCGACTTTGATGTGATCGTAAGTCTCTCCTTCTCTCTTTACTATCAATCCCGTTTCATTTTCATGGATTATCTGCATCATTCCATGATTGAATTTCCATTCCCACGATTTTTCCTCAAAAGGATTATCCGCTCCTTTTGCGATAGGTCCTGAGACCGACATAAACAAGAGTAAAAATATGAAAAGAAAAGAAAGCCTTTTTAACCGCTTTTCTCTCATATTATCACACTTTTCATTATGTTATTTGACTATAATAGCTATAGAGAGCACTGTAATAACCAGATTTTGTATGACCATTGACTTCATTAAGATGGTAATACCACGTATCTTCTCTGTAATGATTTCCGTCGTTGCTCCATGTATCATAATGATCGTGATAATTGGCAATCAATTCGTACTGTTGATCGGTTTCTGCTTCATTGTAAGCGGTCAATTTCACCACATGGTCGATATAAGTCCCTGAATCATGCATCACTATCCCTTGACCGCAATAGCAGGCACAACCGTCGTTATCGTCTCCCGGGTCAAAAGTGGTATCCAAGACAAAATTACCATCCACTATTCTCACTTGACTACTCGCTGTCGCTGTTATCGTCTCTTGGTTGCTTCCTCCAGCCTCTTTATAGGTGGCCATTGTGGAGGCTGGCAGTACCGAGATCGAGATCAATGCAAAGAGTGCTACCGCCAGACCTATTCCGTATACACTCCCTCTTATTTTTTCCTTCATCAGGCTTATCACCCAATACCACATTATGCACATTATATATATATTTTGGTTCAGATAATTATGAGTGGGTTTAACTACCCTACGCTCTTTCCGCCTTAGATATTTTTATGTATTAAGTTATAAATTTCTAAATAAACTCCCGTAATCTATTTTAATCTATAACCCCTTTATACGAAACGGTGATAGGATATGTTAGCGGAATTCTCGATAGTTCCTCTAGATAAAGGGGTGAGCTTGAGCGATTACGTCTCTAAGATAATAGATATGGTAGACGAAAGCGGTATAGATTACCGTTTGACTCCTATGGGTACCGTCGTCGAAGGAGATTGGGACGAAGTGATGGAGCTTATCGGTGATTGTCACGAAGAGATGAGAAAGCATTCCGACAGGATAGAGACGAATATCATAATCGACGATAGGAAAGGTGCCGAGAACAGGATATCGGGTAAGATCGAATCCGTTGAGGAAAAGTTCGGAAAGGAACTGAAGAAATGAGATAGGAACGATCTAATTCCGAGTAAATCAAAGTGCGTCGTGTAACAAGCTGTTATTTGAATGAAGCATAACACAGGGGATTAGACACTCTCTTTTTCTTTTGTTTTCCGTCCACCTTTCCTCCTGAAAATATAGAAGCCGACGGCACCGATTGTTATCGGTAAACCAATCATCACAGCCAGAGTAGGGAGTGTGGGAGGCCAAAGACCCGTTTTTAAACCGGTTTTTATCTCATCGCTTTCCGAGGAGAGATATAGCTCATCTCGTATATCTTCAGGGCCATCCTCGCTCAGAGAGATGCTTTTATCTGAATCCACCCCCTTTTCAAAGTTCTCAGTATATTCCAGATCGAATGGTGCATGCTTGTTTGTTACATTGAGATAGGACAGATCCATCTTGATCTCAAAGATGTATTGATTCGGTTCAGTGTAATCTGACCGTGGATTTTCTACCACATGTTCTTCAGTATAGTTACACGCGGCGGTAACACCAAGGTCTGAATCCCATTCGACCGTGATATTCGAATCCTCGATGTTAACGAGTCTCGCACTTTCATTGGTGAAAATACCTATAGCCTTGTTCCTTGCTTCCCCTAGATGGATTAAAAGTAATTTTTTGTCAAACGATTCGTTTTGGACTTCCACGACACCTACCCGTATATAGAGATGATCTTCATCGTGTTCCATTTTAAATTCAGCATGGATAGAATCATCTGAAAAAGGATAGCCTAGGACCGGCCATTCGTGAGACTCTAAAGTACCGTCTATAGTAGGTACTGATGTTACAGATTTATAAGCCTTTATTGGTTCACTACTATTGTCGATTCTCTTTTTCTCTCCACTTTGTAACACAGATCTATACGCCTTTATTGGTTCAGAAGCGGCCTCTTCAGCTCCGATAGCTGGGGTCGAGATCAATAGCATTACTAGGGAAATAATTACAAGCTTTCTAATCTTCATATTTATCCCCTCTAACCAATGAGGTCTTTACCAATCGTTCTGTTGCTTCAAACCTCCCGGGAAGATTGGCGGTTTTTATTTCCGTATCGAGCCTGTTTGTTTTAGCGATAGGCAGTACACATCTTTCTGGGAAGGAATTCACCGAGGAAACTAGTTTGCCAGTAGTACCCGGTTTAAATCTAATCTGGGATTCATCACCATCAACTTTAGCTTCTTTACCCTTAATATTGTTTATGTTAGATAACTCTATTTGTGCTTTTTTGTGTTTAACTTTATCACTATGACCTCTACTAGAGACATTTTTAGTATATTCCTCAATTCTGTTCTTTTTAATTAACTCAGTAATCTCTTTTTCAACAGCAGGTACTGATCCTCCCTCACACAGTCACCCTCAGTATAAACCCGGGCCCAGCCGTGTTTGACCAGTTCTGCACCTTGAGCCCTCCCGTTTTCTAGTTCAACGTAAGCTAAATATCTCCCATAATACCCTCTCTTCCATTCACCCTCATCAAAAGTCAGGTTCACCTCATCGGATATCCATCTTTCAGCGAAATTAGAGGCTCGATTACCGCACTCTTTCAGCCAACTCTCGTTGTCTATACCTTCCCACTCGCTCGTGTCAACATCAGTATGGACCTCTAGAGTATCTATACCCAAGATCCGAACGGTGCTCTGAGTTCCATTCTCTTACTCCACCTCCAAGGTGTCTCCATCTACCACTCTGATCACATGTACATGAACAAAAGTAGACCTTTCTTCCTGATGTTCATGAATACTGATACAACCCGATAAACCGGCGGAAAGCGATATCACAACCAATACCGTGATGATCTTCCTTTGATGGCCCGAGAACTTCAACCTGACACCCTAACTGATATCTAATTTCTGATATTACTGATTTTCCATCTAAAGGCTTGCTTTCCTTTTAAAGACTCAAATAGGCCGCTATTGAAGGGCTCATCTTCCAGACGTGGCTAGAGAGAGTACTTAAACATCTTCGGTAGAGAGGAAAAGGAAATATGTTTCAATATAGATTCGGAAAATCAGGGTAGGGAATCGTAAGAGAAACTACAGTTGATAGAAAAGGCCTCTAACTTGATATAGAAGTTTGATTGAAAGTTCTAACCTAATAAGTCAAGTTCATTCCTTTTTCTTTTCTAGAAAATAATGTTTTTTTATTTTACCCGAGCGGGCTGCATTGAAAAACTTTATCCATGTAATCTAGAGTTATGATACTCCTATTTTTGGGACTAGAAGTACCTCTCTC
>CAYWJQ010000010.1:0-106472 GCA_964458595.1 uncultured Thermoplasmata archaeon | reverse complement strand
TGCTCGAGGGCGGGCGGGTCGGAATAATAAAAATAGTTAATTTTTTCAAACTTTCGTTGAGAGAGTTCTTCACAGATCTCCATATTTTTTATGAGCTTCATCTATCGAGGTTATTTCGGTAATTTTTACCTGTTTCTGATCTTCAACTATGAGATAAAAAGCAGTCCAAGACCTACCAATATGTAATCGATATATCTCTTCATTTTGTAAGTTTAATTTCTCCTTATCACCTTTTCCAGAACCGGGATAAGGATTTGAAACTAATTTTTTCAAATTGTTTCTGATGATTCTCTGACTCTTATCATCCAAAGAATTAAGGAAATCTCGAATGTCTTCTGTTATGAGTAATCTATATTTCTCCTGTTTCTTCCCACTCATCCGCACAGCTTTGCTTGAGTGATGATTGAGACGAAGTCTCATTCATCGAGATCTACTTCCACTAGTTCCTCTTCATCCATCTCTCTAACTTTTTTGGCTTTCTGTATCAATTCTAAACGATTATGTTCCTGGATCAATTCTTTCAATAATTCATCATAAGTCTGACCAGGCTTTTTCATGGAGTGTAATTTCTCCCATCTTTTCTCAGTAACAGGGATTCTCTTTTCGGCTTTCATATTTACAATATTTACAATGCTTACAGTATTTAAAACTTTCACACATCTGATGATTTTAAATCAAATTATAAACGAGTTTTCTCACATCTCATTCAAAACTAGTACTTCTATCTCTTCTACCTTTCCTAACTTATCGTCATTGGTCAAAAATACCTCTGCCCCTCCAAAGATTCCTGTAGCGATCTGGATAGCATCTGGGGTTTTAATTCCATATTCAGCTCTCAATTCAGCTGCTTGTTCTGCAATATCCTCCACAACTGGTAAAATCAAAAAATTTTCCGAACTCAGTAATATATCCCGATAAGCTTTTGCCAATTCTTTATTTCCCTCACGATATGGGTGAACAAGAACTTCCAAAAGAGTAATCGTAGAGGATAAACCTTCTATTTCGCCCTGTGATATCTTTTCAAAGAGAGGATTTAATTTTTCAAGATGAAGCCCATCTTCCATATAATAGATCAAGGGAGCAGTATCTATACAAATCGTGTCTCCCTGTAGATTCCTCAACCATTCCATGATTCCCGCTCTCTTTCGATATATTCGTCCACGTCTACTGATCTCCAGGTTTCACTTCCAAGTCCCTTGAGTTCGCTTATATCATGTTTTTTTTCACTCTTTTTTTTCAAAAGCATCACTAAATCTTCAAGTAACCTATACTGCTCTTCGTGATCGAGTCTTTGGATTTCAGCAAGCAGTTCACTTCGCTTCACGTCAGTTTTCGGCATATTCACACCATCAACAATTTATTTACGCTTTTTATTCCTATTATATTTTACTGAGTTAAACCACTTTATTCTTCATCATCCGCAATGCTGATGAAGATGCGAGGACTTCGTCCTCTTTTTCCTCGGTTATTGAACCTCGGGACTGGAGGGATACAATCCCGCTCGAACTTCATGCTCAAACACCTATAGCCTGTTCTCTGTACCTCTCTCTATAACGCTGGAAGTCGTGATGTTTTACCAAAACCAGGGATTCAAAATCCGACCTAGCTGATTCGTCTTCACTAAATAACAGGTCCCCGTCCTTTATCACACTATAGCAAAAACTGTTAGGCGCATCATTCAAACACCTGATATCAACCTGAAATCCAATAAATTTAGAAATTTCTACTTCCTTTCTCAGCTCGAAATCCAATATTTCTTTTTTATCCATACTTTCAAAATATCTCTCCGAAATGTACAACGCCAAATCTATATCGTTGAATTCACCTTTCAAAAAGGAACCGTGTAAATATGCAAAACTGACTTTATCCTCTTGCTGAAGATCATCTATTATCTTGGATTTTGCATCCTTTTTCTCTTCTACAGATAACTCATTTACCACGGTAACCATCTCTCATAACTATCGTAACTTCACAATTAATTCTTTTAAAACCTATATTAAATTTGTCTTCCAATGATTTTTTATGTTTTCTAAAAATAATTTATAACTCATCCTTAAACCTCTACCGTTCTCCAGCCGCCAACCGAATTTGATAATTATCATCTACAGTTGATATCCTATCATCCAGAGATCCTAAATCTCACTTTTACCTGCCATAAAACCTCTATCATCTATGGTTGATTTACCCCGGTTTTTTATCAGCTGCGGTGGACAGTTCATATATCATCTGTAGTTGATAACAACCGTCTATCATAATGAAATCAACCGCATCTCGAGTGTTTTTACAAAACCGAGAGAAAAGAGGAATTTAATTCTCTCTGCACATGATAATCGAATCAACCGTAGATCATAATCGAAAACTATGTGATTTTTGATGAAATTCTCATAACTTTAGGGGAACGGAGGAGGGCGGGTGGGTGGAATTTACTTATAAAGTACAAAACCGATCATCTTGCCTTTCTTTTGCTCGCATCTAAAACGGTCAGATCCATGATCCCCTCTTCTTTACTCTTCAAAGAATCTACTCAGGATTTGTATCCTTTGTTTTTCTTTCATTTTTTCGCATATTTTCTCCATTCGTCTTGTATCTTTTCCAATGTCTGAACAAAATTTATTTTGTGATGAGGAGGAATTTGTCAAAATTCCTACGCCCTGTAAAATAGTTCCCTTTTTGATCCACTCCAGTTGAGAAATCTTTTTGGTTCTCCATCTTTCCAAAGTTCATCCAGGTGAAGAGGTTTTCCTTTATTGTCTATTCGGACAATCTGGATATTTTTGAACTCTTCGTCTATAAAATCATAGGTCCTATAGGAGATATTTACCACAAATTCATCCGGTTGATTAAAATCAGGAGTTACCCTACAGAAAAGCAGGTGCTTTTTTCCTTCGAAACTACCCAGTACGTACCTGTATTCCTCAGACATAGTTCTTCCTCTTTTTGATGTAATTTAATTACTGTCAGTTCCAAAACCACTAGACTCTGTTGTGATACCAAATCTTATGGTGCCATTTTACGTCAGAAATATCTTAAAATATTCAAAAATTCCATGAAGTCAATCATTATCCTTCGTTATGATAACACCATAACCTTTTTATGCCCGCCCCTACTAATAGTAGTAACAGAGATAGAAATACTAGGAAGGAATGATCATGAATGAGCTAATAGAGCAGATGAAAACACTATCGGAACACAATTACAAAAACGTCTTGATCCTCGATCCAAAGGATAGTAGAGAGGTATTTACCGAGAAGAGAATGGAAATAATTGACACGATAAAGAACGAAGAAGTAAACGGGATAAGCGAGCTGTCGAGAAAACTTGGAAGGAAAAAAAGCAATGTTTTCGAAGACCTGAGGATCCTCTTTGAGAACGGAGTTGTAGACTTTAAAGAAGAAGGTAAAAGGAAAATCCCAGTACTTTCACACAAAAATATATTTGTAAGACCGTTAGTGTTGGAAGAAAGCTCCCAAAAAGAAGGTAAGAAGCTGAAAACTTAAAATCCAGTTTTCTCAAGCTTCTCGTTCGATCTTTTGGTTTATCCCCATCTTTTCTTCTTCCTCGGAGACACCTTTTACCATTTATTGAGTTAAGTATATATATTAAACTAAGTCTATTTCTCAACTATATAATTAAGAAAGTTCAGAGGCCATAAACCGATATAGACCACACTCTCATCCCACCGATCCTACCCTCACAGCCACACAGGCTCGGTCCAGCAGGAACAACCGAGGATCAGGGTCACTCTCGACAATTCTAATAAAACAATCGATATTTAAATCTTGTAATCATCCTCTTGATTACAACTTCACCTTATCAATTACCACTTATCTCTCAGAGATCACAAAGTCTAGCAGGTAGAGCCAATCTATTGCATAAAACCATCTACACTTAAGCCACGAGCATCTCATCTGAAAGTTTTTCGGAAAAATCTTCAAATACCTTGTCCTGGCCGTAAACTTTATCTCTTTCCTTCTCCAGGACACCGACTTCATTCAAATCCTTCAGATGCTTCAGTGTCTTCATTTTATTTTTCCTCCTTGAATGCTCGTAGATATTCATCATCCTGTCTCTCAGGTAGCTCTCATCCATCTTCAGTATCTTATTTGACTCTACAGCGGATAAATAGTAGCTGTTCGATATCCTAGAGTAAGGTATTACATGTTTGAGATTAAGCTCATCGACAATGTACGAATAACCTCTTTTCAATAGGTCTTTGATCACCTTCACTTCGTTTTCCTTTTTCAGACCACCGTTTGGTATTTTCTGAAGTTCTCTAAGTTCTTTTCCCGGATAAAACAGATCTCTTTCCCGATCTTCTTCGATATAATCATAAGTTTTCAGAAACATGAGGTATCTATCAGCCTGTTTATCGTCTCTGTATGCTCGAACGGATCGCCTTTTTATCTCCTCGTATTCGCACAGATAATTCAATATCTCGATTATCGCGTTGAAGCTCAATCTTACTTCAGGTATCTCCGAAATCTTGGAATATATGATCTCCATCAATTTTTTCTCTGTTTTCATCGCATGTATCTTTTTCTTATCTATAAACTCTTTTTGCACCTCTGATCTGTCCGGAATATGGATTTTAACCCTAGTTTTATCTTCTCCGTTAGAGTCCATATCAACTTTGATTTTAGAAACATTTTCAAAATCTTCAAACCACGTTGTAGTTTCATCTTCTTCTAAGTCTCTCACGTAATCCATAGAGGTAATTCCAAGTTGGTATATTCTGAACTGATCTCTTTCTAGTTTTTCACCTATGTAAGCGGAGTTCCCAATAAATCTCCGCACTACCCTTTTGACGATCGGGTCTATGTCTTTATCTTTTTCTATAGTTTTCGAGATGATATTCTGTTTTTCTTTCATCGTCTTCCTCCAAGAACTCTTCCAAAATCCGTGTTTTTCTAGGTTCATACCAAAGAACCCAATTAGGATCTTCAAAATCATTCCACAATTTCTGAAATCTAGGTTTTATCATCCGTCTTGGATTATTAGAATTAGTCTTTGCTGAACTAATAAAATTTTCGGCGGGTTCATAATAGATTACCTCTTCCTTATCGAGTCCAACAACTATTACTGAATGCCCAATTCTACGAGAGGAAGGACCTCTAGTCGAAGTGATATCTTCAAAGTAGTTACCTGATAAAGTAACTATCGGAAAGGAAAGTTTATTATCAAGTAATATTCTCTGGAGGAATTGTAATCCATCTTTTATAGAATATTCCTCCTTTGCTTCATAGTTAAGAGGACTTATCCTTTCGTTTATTTTTTCAACTAAAAAGTGTTCGTTGGATCCCAGCCCCTTTTTGTAACCACATATCTCACTAGCTTCCGTAAGGGATATTTTTTCTTCCTTACGTTTTCTCCTAAATAACTCATTATGGATATTCATTAAACAAGCCGGAAGGCATTGAAGAGGTTCATGTTGAGGTTCGAATTTTTCGATTATTTCATCCAAATCAGAAATTTCTTCTTTCGTTTTCAAATGATTATCCTCCTAAGTATAATTTTCAAATCAACAGATAATCAACAAAAATCTAGTAAACTCCTTATCGAAATCATACTTATTTATATTGAAATGATCTTTAGAACCTCTAATTCCGATATGTCCTTCGGATGCGGCATGTACTTTCTCCAACTACCTTTCCTACTCATCCTTAAACCTCTACCGTTCTCCATCCGCCAACCGCAAATCATATCTACTGGATTACATCCTGTCGATCGCAGGAATCAAATTCCTGCTTACTTGGAATTGTTTCACAATTCCGAGAATCCTCGGACGTAGTCCTCCGCATCACGAGGTCTCTGACCGAGTGTCAGTCGGAACCTGTTCCGGCGCAATTATCAACTACAGTTGATCCCACTCCCATCCAGAGCTTCAAAATCCCGCTCGACCTCACCCCATAAACCATTATCAAATCCGGTTGATTTACCCCTTTGTTTCGACCGTCAAACGGGAGAAATGAAAGGATGAAATCCTTGAAATTTTATCAACTGCGGTTGGCGGGGAACTAGTCCCCCTTCATCTACAGGAATTTGTAAAAAATTCCTTCGATATCGGGAATGTAATTCCCGAAATATCCTCAGGCAAAGCCCTGCGGATGACAGTTCATATCTACTGGAAAAGTGAAACTTTTCCATCGATTGTCGGAACTTTCTGTGAAAGTTCCAACTTTGTAGGAATTCTAATTATTCCTACACTTGAAGGAAGGTATTCCTGAAATATATCATCTATAGTTGACATCCACCGTATATCGAGCGTTTTCACGAAACCGAGACCTAATCAGAATAACAGGTTATTCTGATGGTATTTTGGAATTATTCCAATTCCGAAAAATATGAGAGGAACTTTTTCCTCTCTGTATTTCATAATCAAATCAACCGTAGATCATAACAATATCAACCGCGCATGATAATCAAATCAAGCGGCATTCATGATGAAATTCATCTGAAAACATCATAGGGGAACGGAGGTAGCGGGGAATGGATTCCCCTCACTCGCCATCTTCTTGGAAGGTGCGGAAGGAGTAACGTTGTTACTCCACATCACAAAATAAATTTTGTTCGAGGGCGGGTGGGTCGGAATTCTTAAAGTTAAATTCTAAACTCAGTCAAGCTTTTCTTTTACTCGCGTGTAATATCGTCAAACCGACGATCTCTTCTCCCTCATAACGGACTATGATATCATCGTCCGTCATCTCAGAATCGTCAGGATTGCTGGGTTTCTTGAAGTTTATATATACCACATCAGCTTCCTTGTCATGATTTATCCAGACGTTGTTTTTATTGATGTTCATCACGTCTGAGGCTAATGCCAGGTACTTCTTCACATCTTCTTCTAGGGCCATATCTTTTCTCTCTCAAATATATCTTAACTTTTAAGGGCACAAATGTGGGTATACATGTGGGTCGATATTGCACTACTCCTGCACCACTTCCTTATCCTTATAGTGCTCTCTAGACTCCTGCCTCATCAATCTTCGGATCTCGTTCAAGATAAAACCGCTGGTCACGAAGATAGATCCCATTATGATGAATATTATAGTCAATAGCCCCCATCCGACTGACAGTACCCGGTGAGTTGTCGCGATCCGTATCACCTGGATACCAGTGATTAGTCCAGCGATGTAAAATATCAGACCCGGGATGCCCAAGTAAAACAACGGTCTTCTCTCGACAGTCAATCTTATTATCTTATGCAAAACGCCCATGCCGTGGGCTATAGGACCTTTCGTGCTGGCGTTGTCGACATCTTCATATCTGCAGGAAATACGGGCATGAGTGATGTCTAGACCTTTCTCTTCCGCATCGGCGACCATCTCGCTCTCGATGGTGAAATCATGATGGTTGAGTTCGACTTTCTCGATAGCTTCTTTGTTCAAAGCTCTAAAACCGCTCTGCGTGTCCTTGGCCTCTGCACCACCAAGAGTCATGTAATCGAGGATGTTCTTCCCTATCTTCCTGTAAAACGGCATCTCCGTCATCTCACCCCATCTCGCTCCTACAACCATATCGGCTCCGGGATTAACCAAGGGTGAAAGAACGTTAGGGATCTCGTAGGGATTATGCTGACCGTCTCCATCGATCAATACTAGGTACTCGTAATCGTTTTCGGAAGCGTAATTAAAGATGCTTTTTATCGCCGCTCCTTTTCCCGCATTTTTCCTATGTTTTATAAGCTTCACACCAAAATCTTTAGCGATCTCGGAAGTCTCGTCAGTGCTTCCGTCATCAACCACCAAAATATCGTCAACTACATCGACCTTTTTTGATTTATGAATAACTGATCCTATCGATAACTCTTCATTATATGCAGGTATCCCTAAAAGTACATCTTCATCTTCTTCGGGGGCGTTACAATCTTTATTCTCCAATTGATTACTTTCCATGTCAGGGTTCCCCTCCTGCTAAGAGATTATATATATTGTGTTTTTCATCCTTTAAATAATTAACCTTTTTCAGCCTTAAATCCTTTATATCCAATTCCTATCTCTTAAAACAAACCTCAACTACCTAACTAATAAAATTTCCAAATATCTATCTAATAAAACCAACCACCGTCTCTCCTTCACAAATCATCCCGCAAAAACCACAGACCCAGGATTGGACCGAACATAAACTCCAGAATCTTCACATACCACCAGCTCCCACCGCCGATCCTATCCTCATCGCCATAACGGCTCGGGCCAAATCAGCGGCCAAATATCGTATGCCCCCTCTCTGTGAACGTTACTGGATACATATGTTTCTAATTTTTAAATCTTACTATTTTGAGGGTGTTTCAAAGACGAAAAGATCGTTAAGATCTCGATCATGTCCCAAGCCGTTTCCCTATCAAAATCATCCTGGTATCCCCTTAAAGTCACGAGTGTCTTTGACCGAGTGTATTGAGGAATAATTTCCTCAAAGTCACGAAAGCTTCGCTTGATGCAACTCCACCAACCGGAAATCACATTATCATCTACGGTGGATAATCCATGATCCAGACCTAATTACTTGCATCACGACTCATACATAAAACCATTATGAACTACGGTTGATTTCATTTCAAATTTTATCAACAACAGTTGGCGGGGAACGAGCTCCCCTTCATCTACAGGAATTTGTAAAAAATTCCTTCGAGTATCAGAATTATGTAATAATTCTAATTTAGTGATAATTTCTTAAGTGAAATTATCACGAGTCTCGGAATTTTTAGAAAAATTCCAAGTGAGTTGGAATATCAAATTCCAACAAGTCGAGGAATAAAATATTCCTCTATTTTCGGAATCACAGATTCCGATACTATCGGGAATGTAATTCCCGAAATATCCTCAGGCAAAGCCCTGCGGATGACAGTTCATATCTACTGGAAAAGTGAAACTTTTCCATCGATTGTCGGAACTTTCTGTGAAAGTTCCAACTTTGTAGGAATTCTAATTATTCCTACACTTGAAGGAAGGTATTCCTTCAGCATTAGAATTTCCAAAACGAAATTCTGATACTATCAGGAACGAGTTCCTGAAATATATCATCTATAGTTGATAGCAACCGTCTATCATAACGATATCAACCGTCTTTGATAATCGGATCAACCGCGCTGATATTCAAATCAAGCGGCATTATTGCCGAAATTCACCTGAAAAACATCATAGGGGAACGGAGGAGCGCGTGTCGGAATTTTTACTTAAAAATATCAACTCCAAACGATCAATCCTCATCGCTACATACTCACTAGCTCATCTAATCCAAACCGATCCATTCGATCTCTTTCAGTCCATCGAAGTCTTCGTCATCTGAAACTACAGTATGTATGCCGTTGCGAACCGCGACGGAAAGATGAACCGCATCTCTCGGCTTCAATCCTTCATATCTCCGTTGATAATTTATCATCCTTACTGTGTCTTCAGATTTTACATCCAATATCTTAAGATGTGGTAACTCTAGTATCCTCTCAGCTTCATTCAGAGCTTCTTCTCTACTCGCCTCATGAGAAATGATCCAAGTGACTTCCTCCAGATTCAAAGCAGAAGTACTCATCTCGATATCACCCTCGACCATCTTCCTCAGCCAATCAGATGCCTCTCGAGATTTAGACCCCTCATACAGCGCAGGTAAGATGAAAAGATTACTGTCAAAATAATACAATTCAATCACCGAATTGTGAGTAATACTCTTCATTCCATTCGATCTCTTCCGGCTCCTCTTTTTTCTCTATCTCAGACAAGTATTCATCCAAGATCTCATCGCCTTCCTTCGCCTCGATTATTATCTTGTCGTCTTCTACTCGAAAAGATACAGTCCCTCCAGAATTCAAGTTGAACATCTCCCTTATCGGTTTAGGGATCACAACTTGACCCCTTTCACCTATTTTAGATTGCAATCGTATCATTCATACCATATCATATGATATCTTCATACTGACTAATAAAACTTGCATTCTCCCGTGAATTCAACCTCACCTTACCAAATATACAAGGTGAAGTAGGACTTAAGAAGGTGACTCTAGCCCCCAACACCCTACTTTCTCACCACCATCTAATGCTCAATCGTTAAACACATGGAATTTCTCTATAACCTTATCAGGAACCGGATTTAGATACTCAAATTCCTCTCCTTCACACAACCTCTCAAAGTCCTCATCTGTGGTCAATATATGAGTGGCATCGACCTGTCGTGCCAGACTTACGTAAAAACAATCGTATACGTCGTGATCCTTTTCATCAGCTATCTTAAAGGTCTTCAACACGTTTTCTCTATCCATACCCACGACTTCGATCCTGGCCTCTAAAAAACTTTGGATGGATTCGATACTATCTTTGCTTTCAATACCCCATTTCGTCGTATGTATCCAATGTACCCTAAAGGGCAGATAATCCATCATGACCACGTCTCTCTTTCCAGTGAATCCTTTCTCTATCTCTTGGGACACATATTCGTTCCCGGGATGATCCTCTACCAGATAGATCGCCATTGAATTAACGTCTAACAGAACTCTTTCATTCTTCTGAGCCAAATGTAGCCTCTCCCGCATCTAAAAAGGTCGATTCATCCCACTCCTTTTCCGAGTTCACTTTCTTAACCTTTGGCTTCTTGACCTCGATGACTATCTTGTCCCCCTTTTCACTGATCTCCACTTCTTCACCAGGTTCGAGATGAAAATCGTCTCTTATCCATTTAGGGATGGTTATCCTTCCTCTTTTATCCAATTTAGTTTCTCCCATTTTTACCTGCCCATTATAACATGCCCACTTACTCATATATATTTTTCGTAAAAAAACGGCTATTTTATCCCCAATATATCGATCGGTTTGTTGACTCTGCTGGTCTTTTCCATCGTACTTACCACTTTTCTTGTGCCTACTATATTTTTTAAGTTAAACTTCTCAAAACCCGCATCACAGCCACGAAGACTCGGTCTAACTCAGCAGGAACAACCAAAGACCAACGTCACTCTCGACAATTCTAATAAAGCAATTATATTTAATCTTGTAATCGTCACCTAGGATACAACTCCTCCTTACCAAACACACCTTATTTTTAATGAAGAATCGATCCAAACAGGACGCTCCGACTACAACCAATTCAATCAGAGGATTCATCCAAAATCTTCTCTATCTTTTCAACAAAGCTGTATATATCTCCTAATCTTTCCCTCAAGATATGTAAGACTTTTTTATCATCTACAATTCCATAACGATGTACCAACAGATTTCTGAATCTAGCCATATTTCCCAATCTATCATTCAATTCCTTTCCGATCACATCATTCTCGTACAATCTTTCAAACATTTCTGAGTAGGTTTCAGCCCTCTCCCAACCTTCGCCAGATATCATGTGATTCGAAATATCGATACAGCTTTCTATGACCTCCTGTAGAGAATGTTTTGTAGCTTGAACTTTTTCAAAAGATCTCAAAAAGTCCTCATCATCAATCTCTTTGACTTCCTCCAAATAATTCAAATTTTTAAGGATCAAATCTATCTTTTTCTCGATCAACTCTTCATCTATCATGCTAAGATCCTCTCCCTTCTTATCTCATTGTATTGATCTAGATAATATTTTATATCAAGATAATTACTGTAAACCTCCGTCTCAAACTCCACTCTTTTCCCCTCGTCCTTGCAGAATAACATCTTTCCATTCCGTAGGACCTGATGTAAAAAAACTATCTTCCTTCCATTCAAAACTTTGAGATCGACCTCAAAACCTAATTCCTTAGATAGTTCAACTCCTTTCTCCATCTCAAATTCTAGGATATCTTTCTCGTTCACCCCCTCTTTTAAATATACCGCTATGTCGATGTCATTGAATCTATCCTTTAAAAACGACCCATATAAATAAGAAAATTGTACGATATCCTCTTCTGAGAGTATATCTGCGATCTTAGATTCGATCTTTTCTTTTTTACCCTCAGATACTTCTTCGCTCATACTATCTTCCTCTTGATCGATTTGGCTATATCTTTACCTCATATACCTTATCACTTTATTAAAACATTTTTGAGAACTTTCCTCATCGCATTGAAGAACGCACAAATCTAAATTTCCAATCCAAGCTTCAAAAGTTCCCCATATCAAAATCTTTAGGAAAACGGAGGAGAGCAGGCGGGTTGGAATTCTTAAAATTGATATCCAAACCTCGTCAAGTTTTTCTTTTACTCGCATGTAATATCGTCAAACCGACGATCTCTCCTTCTTCATACCGAATTATGATATCATCGTCAGAAAGTTCAGAATCGTCAGGATTGCTGGGTTTCTTGAAATTTATATACACAACATCAGACTCTTTATCATCCGCAGTTGATAAACGAGGAGGTAAAGAATCTTTGATTGTGAATTCATCCGCAGTGATAACGAGGATGCGAGGACTTCGTCCTCTTTTCCCTCAACTAGTGAGTTTCGGGACTGAAGGGATGAAATCCCGATAATGATTTATCCAAACGTAGTCTTTATCGATACCCACCACGTCTGAAGCTAATGTCAAGTACTTCTGCACGTCTTCTTCTATGGCCATACTCATCACTCACTTTCCAACTCTTTTCTTACAATCTAGAATGTCTAGCCACAAAACCCTTCAAACCTCATCTATCTTCTTTCTCAACTTTGAATACACTTTCGGTCCAAGATTCATCCCAGCCGCGATCAGTTCATCTAACAGATCCAAAGCTTCATTCTTACCTAGATCTCCTTCTTTCACTCTCTTCAACACAAGGGTGGTCAACCAGTAGTAGTCCACATTTCTGCTTCTAGCTACCAAGATCAAGGCCCTATCGTTTGTCAGCAAAATAGAATCCCTTTTTTCAGCCAATAATAATAGGGACGCATCTACGGTGGTTATACCCTCGAGTTCAGCTATCTCTTCAGCCTTCTCCAAATCAAAATTTTCAACCACAATCCACTCTTCAAAGGACTCTTTTATCTTTGAAGTACCTTTTCTCCCTTTCCCTTCTTCCACAACTTCTCTGTAGATCTCGTCAATGGTAAGAACTTCATCAAAGCTCTCTCTAACCAATCCCAATTTTGCTATCTTCGAGAGAGGTATCAGTACCGAGGAGTCAACGACTACCATATCAAATCCTCTCGAGATCTCTCTCCAGTTCCTCTAAATCATAGCCTATGTCGATCCCCTCTTCTGAAGCCAACTCCAACATCTCCACATAAGTCACACCAGCTGTCTCTGCTGCTTTTCGAAAGGTGGTTTTATGCTCTTTCAGCATGTCTAGAGCTTTCTCTTTCCTCCATTCTTTCAAACCTTTCTCTATCAATCTTCGAAGGACCTCAGAACGCTGGGCTCCGGACTCCTCTTCTAATTCTTCGAGCCATTTTTGATCGGATTCCGGGATGCGAGTAGTTACGGTTTTCATCTTATCCGTTACAATCCATAGCGTTACGATACTATTAAAATGTAATGGCGATCAAAGTTCTATCCTTTCCTCTAGCACTCTATCGAATACCTTGTCCGAAGAAATTATTTTATCCCCGCTACAAAACGATGCATGGAAGGCATCAAAAACGTTCAAGCCGTCTTTTTCGATATAATCTATGGCTTCAAATACGGTATCTAGTTCCACTCCTTTGAGTTCAGCTATCTGGAGTACATCCACCATAGCCCTTTCAATATCGATCCCCTCTCGTTTGCAAAGAAGGGAGATCTCTAACACCGTTACTATCGAGGTCCAAATATCATCCTCGTGTTCCTCTAAAACTTCTCGAGCATCGCTTTTCAACCAGTCCTCCTCTTTGATCAATGCCAAAAAGAAATCAGTGTCAGCGTAGGCCATCTTTTCAACCCAGAGACTCCAAAGCCTCTTCTTTGATCCCCTTTTTCATCTCTTCTATCGATTTACCTTTTAGGTCATCTGTCACTTCTCTCAAATCTTTTACAGGATCCTCAGGGATCGGGATCAGTTTGATTTCATCTTCTAGTTCGATCTCAAGGAATCTTCGGCCGTATTTCTCCCTAGTATCTTTGGAGAGATACAGCCTGCCTTTCTTATCTGTTTCCACTACTTTAGACATATTCCCACTAAAATGTTATTGGGCCCACTGATATAAAATATTATGGGAAATATTCAACATTTTACTACTAATACACTCATCTTCTATCTTTCAAAAATTCATCGATCACTTTCTCGCCCACATCCGATCTATCTGATATCTTTTCACCTAATTCGAGCAATTTTTCATGAGCTTGTGGATCTTTTTCAAAATCATCTTCAAGCTTATCCATCAAACCTATCAATTCGGTCTCATCAACTTCTTTCATGGATTTAATCTCCACTACGTTTATCTGATTTTCTAAGTTTTCTCACAAACTCAACACAATCAATATCATATCCCCACGCACCATTGGAAGTCTCCACAATATCCCTCTTTTTTGCCAAATACATCACCTATATATCATTATTCTCTTTCCGCAATCACATAATCCGACATCGATCCGTCTATCTTGGAAGTCATTTTCCTCAATTCCTTGATAGATTTTTCATCTCCATCAAGTTCTTCAATGATCTCTTCTATCTTTTTCATTGTCTGATCCTTCCTATTTCGATACACTATCCTTAACAAATATGTTAATTTTGGTGTATTCAATCAAGACCATTATTTCTTTAAGAGAGTAGGGTTAAACCTCTTCTACAAACAAAGCACACCATTCAATCCAACTCGTCCAATGAAACAAAATCTTCTCGATCCTTTTTCTCGTTTTCCTCCATCCTATCGAAAAGTTCTTCACGATTACGTTTCCAATGTTCTTCAAGCAATTTCTCTATCACGTCGTCATAGGACTCGCCATCATCTTTCATCTGATGGAGCTTTCTTCTATTTTCTTCAGATATACGGATTTTCTTCTCTTCTTTCATTTTTTCCCACACATGTCCACATTAGGAACGTACCGAACATAGCCCACACAAAACGATATTCCTACCCAAGGAGGTTTTTTATTCTCTTTAAATCACTTAGAAATCTTGATAATAATATCTCAAGGCTTCTAAGACCTCTTCAATATCCAATCGATATTGATCCGCTATCTTTTCTAGTGTCCAACCTAATTCCTGATAACTCTCTACAACATCGATAACCCTAACTCTAGTTCCAGCGATTCTAGGACTTCCGCTGAGGGTTCCTTCAGTACTGATAATCTTAACCTTTCTTTCGCTCATAAATATTTGTCCTCGTATTGTCGGATAATGAAATCGAGTTGGATAATCTTTTTCAAAAATATATAACCTTACCTCCTAATGAAGTTTCAACTATCCCCTGTAATGTTCTGCTATATCTTTCTTGACTTCCTCGCTCAACTCTTTAGCTTCTTCTCTGGCCTCATGTACAATGCCCTCTACGTCCTCTTTTTTAAGATCTAATTCTTCTGCTTTTTCCCGCAATGGCTTCACGATCTCATCGAATGATTTTTCTGCCTCCGCTTTCAAAGGTTTGACAGGCGTATCATCGAGCGACTTAGAGGCAAATAGAAGACAAGCTCTTACGTCCTTCTCCGACAGATCATCATATTCATCTAAAATATCTTGTATGGAATTTCCTTCAGCCAATAATCTGATTATGTATTGAACCGTCAACCTTGTCCCCTCCACAACCGGTTTTCCGGTCATCACATCAGGATCTTGTTCGATCCTATCCAGGAGTTCTTCATCATCTTTTACCATCTTGGTCACTCATCCCTATAAAATAATCCTATTTATATAAATTGACCCATCAACATCGTCTACATTTCACACCATCATACCATACTCCCACAACATACCCCACTCTCATCCCGCCGATCCTATCCTCATCGCCACAACGGCTCGGGCCAAACCGGCGGTTATTTCTGCTGGTTTAAAGTGGTTACAGAGTTCCATCTCTATTCATTTGCCAATTGTTTGGATCACTGTCTTTACTACTCTGGTTTTTTGATTGGAGAACTCTTCCGAGATTTAATGTTTGATTGTTTAAAATCCATATTATAGTTAAGGACATATGCTTTCTGTAATTCAGATATGTCCTTAACTAGCGGTGGAGGACATAACAGATTTGTCATTAGTTATGTCCTTCACTATAAATCTCTGTGAAGTAACACTTATACATCATTTTGTATCTCGATCCCAAAGGCACCTCTAGACATCTCTTCGATCTTTTCTTTCAACTCGAGGATCTCTTCGTAATACGCCATGAGGTCATATGTGTCACCTCTAAATGTAAGCTCAACCGTTTCAGGATCGAGATGTCGTATCATGTCTTCTTCACTAAAGCTGGAGATGTATCCTCTAGGGATCACATTTTTTTCCGTGATCTCTGACCTTTCTTCTGAGAGAGCCCAGTTTTCCAGTTCCTTTCCGAATCCACTAAATATATCCTCGAACTCGGACCTTAAAATGATAGAATCTTTTTTTTTCAGGGACCGCCTTTCTGAGTTCATCGAATCCATCTTTGTCCTCCCGACATTTTCTCATCAGGTCTGAGATCCTGCCGATAGCCAAGAGGAATGGTTCAACAGAGTACCAAATCTTAGAACTATCGCCGACCTCTAAGCCGTCCTCTATCTCATCGAAATACCTTAAAGCGATCTGGATTTGATGCTCCATCTCCATTTTTATGGCAGTCTTCAATCTTTCGCTCTCATCATGTCCCTCTTCTCGAGAGGTCTCTCCCTCGACATCTGTTCCGCATTGGGAAGAGTACTTTGACTCCTTTTCTTCATTTACCATCATATCACCCGATATTTTTCACATTTTCTCTAATCCGATCGTTTTTCTTCGTACTCCGTTCTGTTTCCCTCTTTTCAACAACCGTTCAGCGAATAACACTCCTGACATTTCCAAACGGTCTTTCCCTTAAGTCTCTTCTTCTCATGTTCCGTTTTTTCCTTACAGGCTGGACACCATAGCTCTTTCATATTATCTCGCCCCTTCAAATTGCGAGTTTAGTGCTTCTCCCCCTCAGCTTTAATTTTCGTTAGGTTTTTTACCCAAATTATGCACAATTCCCTACCTTTCAAAAAGAGCACTTCTTTAAAGTATTTTTGAAAACATGGTTATATTACTCAATTGTTATGGTAAGCCTATAGAGATCCAACCCTGACTGATTTCGAGCTCAAAATAGAAATAATATGAAAACATTTAGATATCCATGAGAAAGGTAGTGACGCTTTCAATATGCACTCTGCTTTTAATCTCACTGATCGGCCCGGCAGCGGGTGACATGGGAGCTATAACCTCCGATCAAAAGATCTCAGAACCGGGACAGAACGCCGTGATAGGCTGGAACGAAACTCACGAAAAACTGATCCTGAGCACCGAATTCAGACCCACATCGCCCGATAAAGTAAAAGCGATCAGGGTCATCCCTTTCCCCTCGCTGCCAAGCGTGAAGGAAAGCAGCGACGAGGTATTCAAAGAGATCGACGATATCCTTTCTGAATTGATGATCTCAATAGGAGGATCAGATAGTTTAGGAAGAGAAGCCCTAGGAGGCGGGGGAGGAGGTGTCACAGTCGAATGGAAGACCCAAATAGGAAGTCACAACCTTTCGGCTTACAAAGTCCATTCTTCACAACAGTTCGCTGATATAGTCAAGGATAAGTTCGAATCTCAGGGAGTACATGACTGGGAGATGGATAAAGAAATAGATGACATAATAGAAGATTACCTTTCTAGAGACCTTAGATATTTCGTCATCGACGTTGTTGATCTGAAGCAAGATGGAAATAAAATAGAGCCTATCCTGTACGAATTTCGCTCAAAAGAACTCTACTATCCACTCTTGATCAGCAAGTTGTCGGAGAGAGTCGGTACCGTGAGATTGGCAGTTTTTACAAAACGGATGATGGCTTCCGAAGAATTTGAGAAATCAAAACTCGATATGGAGGCTTACACCTGGTTGAATAACAAAGAGGTGAAAGAAGTTTCCTCAGAGTTATCCGCCATGTTCGAAAAGGATAAGGTCGCTTTCACTTACTTCACATACTTAGGTTCCAGCATCTCGAAATACAGGGATATATTCTCCGCATCCTACGAAACTTATCCGGGAAAACCCGACTACATACCTCAGCTCGCTATCCTGATATTTGGGATATCATCAATAGCATTCGTCTGGTACGACCTGATATATAAGAAAAGTGAGGGCCATGAAAAGAAAAGAGACTGAAAGAAGCGGCATCGAATTCTCTCGATTTCATTTGATCGCTATCGAGTTCTTGCTGATATCGATCTTCTTTTTCTTCGCTATTTCGGTATCTCCGGTATTCACGATTCAAATAACAGTTGGACTCTTCATTTTTTTCTCCCAAATCTTCTTTTTTGGCCTCGCTCATATATCCTTTTTCACAGGGGTTAAAAAGAGTTCCTTGTTACCGAAGAACAAGATCTCAGAACTCACCTCTTATCTCGGAATAGCGTCTACAATGGCTTTTTGCATACTGCTGATGTTCTCCATCGATATATATTTTGCTGAGGGACTCACTTTCGTAGTGTTATTTAGTGAACATTACTTTCGTTTGGGAGTGTTAGCTTGGTCGTTTTCCTATCTCATGATAGCCGCAGTAGTATATCAAACCACGAGCATTGGAAAAGAGCTGTTTGTCGGCGGTACCATATTAATAGCGATTTTTCTTTCGATAGCTGGTTACATGGGATTCTGCCTAGCTTATCAATTTCTCGGTCTCATATCACTCTTCATGATCGTCATAACCATCGATTGGGTGAACCAGAACTTTATCGCTACTCCAGAAGAAAACGATATTCGCGAACTTCGTAAAAAGGGTGAAAGAGAACGCTGAAAGATCAACTACTTCAGTCAGACGAACACTAAAGTGAAGGTCATCACAGCCATGCCCAGGAAAAGCCCCACGTTCGACAGGTGCTCGTTACCGTATTCCTTGGAGATCGGTATCAACTCGTCGAAGCTGATGAACACCATGATACCTCCGACGAACCCGAGTGACGCATGTAATATACTCTGAGTCAAGAAAGGTGAGAGTATCAGAAATCCTATGACAGCTCCTATCGGTTCCGCCACGCCGGACAGGAGCGAATAGCCGAAGCCCTTCATCTTAGATCCGGTGGAGTAAAAGATCGGAACGCTCACCGCTATCCCTTCAGGTATGTTGTGGACCGCTATCGCTATAGCTATGGACAGTCCTAGAGACGTGTCCAACATCGAGACGGAAAATACCGCTATGCCCTCGGGAAAATTGTGAAGAGCGATGCCTATAGCGGTCAGTATCCCGGCTCTTCTCAACTTCTTTCCCGTCTCCTCGTCGAAAGATCCTATATCGTCGAAAAAAGGATCCGACTCGGTATCGATGTGAAGATGAGGGACCAGTTTATCGAGGGTGAACATGAATATTAAACCGACAAAAAAACTGACGTTAGCCCAGATGAACCCTATCTCTTCGATAGATCCGACTAAAAGCTCCACAAAAGAGACATAGATCATGACTCCGGCTGCGAAACCCAACAGGGGAGAAAGATAACTGAGTTTTGGCTTCTTCATAAAAAATATCAGCATCCCACCCAATGCCGTGGACAGTCCCGCAAAGATGGTCAACAAGAACGCTGATTGGACTTGAAGCAATTCATCTCACCTTTTTATTCCAACAAGTTATCGAAGTTATAGTAAAAAATTCTTTGGTTCCAAAAAATCAATCATCATCTAAGCTTCAATAGATCAAAATCATTTTATATCCAAAAAAGCATCATATCATGGAAAAAAGAATGGAGGACTCAAGAGACCACAATAAGTCATATAAAACCCAATACAAGATCATATCTATATTTTCCCTGATCATGGTCTGTATCGGTACAACAGCATTACTTTTTTCTCCAGAGGACCCATTTCATTCTATTTCCTATACCATTCTTGCTGTAGGAGCAGGTACCGGATTTTATGGACTGATAGGCTGGTACAATCAATATTCTGATTGAGGAGAACTTCTTCACGCTCTCAGGCTTTTTCTTCCAACACTTCCACTATCCTTCTTGAGGATTCACCGTCGCCATATGGACAGGCACCGGGCTCCCAATCCTCTTCCTCAAACTCTCTTACAGCTTCCAATATATCCTCTTTATCGGTACCGACCACTTCACAGTAGCCCGCTTCTACGGCTTCAGGCCTCTCGGTAGATTCACGCAGTACGAAAACTTTCTTGCAGATCCGTGGCGCTGTTGCTTCTTCCTGGATTCCCCCGGAATCGGTCAATATGAACTTAGAACGCTTCATCAGCAGGAGAAATTCCAGATAACCCTGTGGAGGTACCAGCAGTATATCTTCGCGTTCTTCCATCCTCTCCATATAACCATGCTTTCCAAATCGTTCTTCCGCTCTAGGATGGATGGGATAAATCACCGGATATCCCAACTCCTCGAAGACCTCTACATAATTCTCTAAAACTTCGGGATCATCCACGTTTTCCGCTCTATGCGCGGTTACCAATACGAATCCTTCCGGAACATCGAAATCTATTTCAGCCTTCTCTTCAGCGATCTCTAAATTCTGAAGACACGCATCTATAACCGGATTTCCCGTAACAAAAATATGTCCCCAAGCATCTTCGTTCTTCAATATCTGTTTATTATCCTCCGTAGGCGCAAAAAGCATACTAGAAGCGTGATCGGTCAGCCTTCTATTGTACTCTTCGGGCATCCTGTAATCGTAGCTCCTCAAGCCGGCTTCGACGTGGCCCACTTCTAGACCCATCTTAACTCCCGCCAGAGCTCCGGCCAAAACGGTGTTGGTATCTCCCTGGACCAGCACCACGTCGGTTCCCAACTCCTCGAAGGCTTCCTCCAGCTTGATCATCGCGGTTCCAGTTTGAACCGCCTGAGAACCCGACCTCACGTCGAGATACCTGTCAGGTTCTTCCAACTCAAGTTCTCTAAAGAATATGTCCGAAACCTCGTCGTCATAGTGCTGGCCACTGTGGATTATATCATACTCAAAACCGCTTCTCTCCAACTCCCGAACGACCGGGCTCATCTTTATTATCTCGGGTCTAGTCCCGACCACGACTGCGACTCTCATCCTTATCCATGCCTCTTTTCCCGATTTAACTGACCGTTTATGTCCATGTCCTGGTCCGATATATATTTGAGGGAATTGACCCCGCAAAGATTCAGTGTATGGCTGATCCGCCGTTGACTCCGATGACCTCTCCGTTCACGTAACTCCCCTCCTCACAGGCCAAAAATACGGCTGCGCTAGCGATATCCTCCGGCTGACCCAACCTTTTCACCGGTATACTTTCAGCCCTCTTTTTCCTCTTCTCTTCAGAGTAACCCGCTATTATATCGGTATCGATGGTCCCCGGAGCTATACCGTTGACGGTGATACCTTCGGGGCCTAACTCTAGAGCTAAAGCACGGGTCAAACCCAACAGGGCGGACTTGCTCACCACGTACGAAGTGCCGTGGTCCGAACCTTTGAAAGCCAGCTGAGAAGACATGTTTATGATGCGGCCCGACTCAGATTTCTTCAAATGTTCTAGGGAAAACTTCGACAGCATGAAGGGGCCTCTTACGTTGACGGCCATGGTTTCATCGAAATCTTTCACTGAAGCGTCTTCGATACCTTTCCTCTTGTAGATACCGGCGTTGTTCACCAATATATCCAGGCCGTCGTACTTTTCCACAAAATCTGAAATAATCCGCCTACAATTTTCTTCCTCACTCACATCACCTTTCAAAAGCATCCCATCGCTGTGCTCTTCGACGTTAGAAAGAACTTCTTCAGCTTTCCCGTCGTTAGAACGATAGTTTATCCCCACAGTGGCGCCTTCCTCGGCCATCTTCTCGGCTACAGCTCTGCCGATACCTCTCGAGGCTCCGGTCACCAGCGCTTTCTTACCTTTCAATCTCCCGTTCATGTTCCGACATAAAAACATCGGGGCTAAAAAGTCTTTTTTCTAATTCTTCTTTATATCGATTATTCAAAAACTACTTATATATAAAATTCTTGAAAGGTGTCGTTTTTGACTTTTCGAAATACGAGGGAACGAAAATGGATAAAACCAAAAGCAAGAAAACAGACTTGAAGAAGTTCATAACCCTGCTTTCAGTTGTGATGATACTTACGACCGGGATGATGGCCGCTGCCCGCGGTCCCAAAATGACCGGGATAAGGAGCGACGATGAACAGAAATCTATTCAACTCAACGGTCTTATGCTGGAGACAGTCGAAAACAAAGGGGATGTGGGGAAGCACACCTCCGTAAAGATAGAGAACGATCGAATCTACGTCAGCTACTATTCAAAGAGCAGCGGAAATCTCAAACTCGCTAGAAAAGCACTCCACTCTTCGGGCGAGGGGTGGAAGATATGGAGTATAGATCGGGTCGGCGATGTGGGCGAATACTCGTCTCTAGACGTGTTTGAAGACGAGGTCCATATCTCCTATTACGATCGAACCAACGAACACCTCAAATACGTACTGTGGTCGGGATCTCGGATACGACTCAAGGAAACAGTGGATTCGAGGCCAGACGTGGGAAAATACTCCTCTATCGCAGTCGACGAGACCGGCAGACCTCATATCTCCTATTACGACGATTCGGAGGGAGACCTCGAATACGCGGTCAAAGAAAACGGCGAGTGGAAAACTGAAACGGTCCAGTCGGCCGGCGACGTGGGACGATTCTCATCTATCGCGCTTCACGATTCCAAACCTCATATAAGCTTCTACGATTGGGATGAGAGAGATCTAATATATGCGAAAAAGGTCGGTAGTTCCTGGTCGGACAACATAATCACCGAAGCGGGGGAACTCGCCGGAAAGTACACTTCTATAGAGGTCGATGACAACGGATACGCACACATCTCCTGCTACGGGTGGACCGATGATAAACCACGCCTCAAGTACGTCTCGAACTCCGACGGCGGGGATTGGAAAGGGAGATCGATCGATACGGACTCGGACCACGTCGGCACTTATACCTCGATAGAACTTATCGACGGAAAGCCGGTCATCAGCTACCACGAGTGGGATGAGAAGAGTTTGAAACTCGCCAGCAAAAGCGATACAGGGAACTGGGAGATAAAAAATATAGATACCCAATACATGGTCGGCACCCACAGTTCCCTCGAAGTTATCGAAAACGGAGAAGTACATATCACCTACTATGACCAGACCCACGGTGATCTTAAACACGCTCGTTATTTTCTCCACAACACTACACCGTTAGCTCCAGAGAATTTCAAAACTCGATCCGAGTACGGAAAGATAATGCTGGAATGGGACACCCCGAGGTTCGACGGGATAATGGACGGAAATAACAGTATCCTTGGCTACAACATCTATCGATCCGACGGAGATTCCTTCCGACTCATGAAAAGGAACTTGACGGGACTATCTTACACGGACGATATACCGACGGAGAAAGAAGGTGAAACTTTTCGATACCGAGTGGCTGCCCGAAACAGGAAAGGCGTAGGTGATAACACTACCACTATCAAGACAAAAGCTCGATACTTCGGCTATAAGAGCGAAGGGCCGATGACGAACCGCTATAGGATCAAAGATCTTCTAAAGATAGGCAAGAGCGGGTCTCCCAATTCCTATACTATCAGATGGGATTTCGATCTGAAATCTGGCGAGAACCCGAATTGGGACGAAGTCTCGCACTCCACCGAAACGATCCACACTTATCAAAAAGTTGGTCTCAAAAACGTGCTTCTCGAGATCGAGAACAGCGCGGGAAAAAAGCGCAGATACCTGCAGAGCGCTTGGATCGTTGGAGATCTAACGCTCACTTCGACCTACGAGATCAAGGGATCGAACGAGATATTCTTCCATATCCCCGAAGATACGAGTTATCTTGAGAATTTCGACAACGATACGAGGTTAAAAAACACCTACGTGCTCAAAGGCCCGAAAGAACTCCCCTACCGTTACATGGATTTCAACTTCTTGGGGAACACCTACAGCAAAGGCAGGGCACAGAAAGAGGAGAGACTGAAACCGGAGGCTGTAGATGAGAACGGGACGGCGATGTGGAACCAGACCCTAGACGTGAGCGATGCGAAGAAAGATACTCGAGTCACTACTGAGATATATCTTTACAATCGCTACCGGAACAGCATCGAGCAGACCTTCAATCGTAGTATGAGTGGAAAGCGGAACCTAGAGAAAAAAGTGGATATGATGAACACGCCTGACTGGTTCCATCCGGTTTTGGATCTGGTAGAGGCCGAGTATCTAACGATCAAAAATCAAAGAAGTGACAGTTTCTACCACGGTTGGAACGTCAGTATGGAGATCCCCTCTCCGGGTAAGATCAAAGCTATGGAGATATCCTCGGTATCCGGGATAGGTCTAAACAAGTTGAAGAAGTTTTTCGGCGGCGATTACGGATTCAAATTGGATCTGTTTCCCGAAGGAGCTATCAAATTCAGCAATAAACCCGAAACATTGGGGATAGAGACGACACTTTTCAAATTCCAAACCGCCCTAGGAAATACCAAGAACAAAACAGACAGTTTCAAGAATAGTTTTGGAAAACCCATAGATTACGCCTCGGAGGTTAAAAAAGAGATCACCGTTGGGATAGCAGTCGACCTAAAGATCGACGAAGAAGGTATCGAAGTGGCGGGCGATTTAGAGGTTGGTCTCGGTGCAGAGATCTCTATCGATATACCCCTTTACTCGATCGGTATCGCCGAAGTTGGATTGACCGCTTCGATAGGGGGCAGTATAGGAGTGACTTTCAATATAGGAGGTCTATCATATGCAAAAGATAAAGGATTGGCTCCGATGCCGCCGGACATCGACGACGTACCTATAAATTTGGGAGTGAATTTCGGCGGTGGACCCTATGGAGAAGTAGGGGAAGGCCTCGCTAGAGTACAGGGAAAATTCATAATGGACTTGGGCGTGAGCATCAAGATACCTTCTTTAAGTAGAGACTTAGCTCTTTCTGGTCGATTCGAAGTGCTTGTCGAGGCTCTTTACGGTATGTGGGAGAAAAGTAAATCTTGGAAGCTGTTCAGCACTAATTTTTCAAGCGCGCTGATGAGGATGAAAAAAGGAGGTCTAAACAGACAGGAATTGTTCTCTTTAGACAGGCTGTTCACAAGAGATTACGGAAAAAGATTGGATCCCAGCTATGATATCCTTGAAAACAACTCTTCCTACCGGACGAAACTCGAGGAGAACGTGGGTCCCGGATCAGATCCGCAGATCGCCTTCACGAACGACAGCCACGGTATATCGGTGTGGAGTTCGCTCTCCCAGAATCCCGACGGCAGCGTTCAGTCCGATCTTTACATGAGAAGGTACGACGGAACTGGATGGAGCGAGGTACGAGCCATCAAAAGTTCGAAAGATCAGATGGAGTACGACCCTCAACTGGTGGTTATCGGAGAGAACGGCAGTGAAAGAATAGCTTTGATGTATTCAGAGATTCAGAGTAATATCAGCGGCTCGGTGAACATACGGGAATTCTATAAGAACAACTCGCTCAGATGTCTCGTCTGGCTGCCAGAGAAAGGTTCTTGGAGCGGCACGGGGTTAAATCACACGGTCGATAATAAAAGCATAACCAGTTTCGATGTTTGTAGTAACGGGAGCGGTGGTCTAAGAGCGGTCTATAGAACCGGAAACGTTTCTATCGATATATTCAACGCTTCACTCAGCGAGAAAGGTACTATCGGGGTCTTGAGAGGGGATCCTTCGAGTAGTGATTGGACGAAATTATTCGATATCAGCGAAAACAACCTGTCGGCATCTTCTACACCCTCCATCGCATACGCCGACGGGAAAGGAGCTGTTTTGTACAAGCTCACGGAAGAGACGGGTTCGCAAAACAGTCCATACCTGAATCGAACGGTTCTTATGGAGATAGAAAGTAAGAAAGTACACACGCTGCGGGAAACGTCCAACTCCACCTCTTACGGCCTTCTTTCAAATATCGGCGCAGACATCACCGCTTCCTGGGTGGAGAACCGGACCGAGATAATGAGAAGAGAGATAGACGTGAACGACTCATGGTCGTTATCCGATCTAGAAACCGTCTACTCCGGCAGAACGGTATCGAGCCTTCAACATCATACTAACGCTACGGGTGAATTTTACACTTTCCAGACCGGAAAAAACGCGGTCCCGAAGATGATCCAATCTAAAGGTCAAGGATGGGGGTACCTGAGGAGCGTTTCAAAAAGCAGATCTTACGCCCAAGTGGATTACGGATTCGGAGCAGGCACTCCGAAGATGGTATTGACGGATAAAGAAAACGTGATCGAATCTTGGCATTCCGCGCGTTATTCTTTCAACGGATTGACCGGTGACGAAGTGAAAGATAGAAGCGATGAGAACAATACCGGTGAGCTCTTCGGGGATTACAGCAGAGAGGAAAATTCTCTAGAGGGATACGGAAAATGTCTCGTACTGGACAAGAAAGATGAAAAGATGAGGATCGCTCACAACGATAGTCTTGAACTTACCTCCGATACGGAAAGTTTCACCATCACCTCGCTTATCAATATCGACAAAAAATCAGAAGGGTACTTGATGAAGAAAAACAGCTCATGGGCCGTGAGATACGATAAAGGAAAAATCGTTATGGAGCTCTGGAACGGATCTGGAAAATTCAAAAAAAGGATCGAAGACCTGAGGGTCCCGACCGACAGATGGGTATTCATGGGTATCAGATACGATCACACCGGCTATAACACCTACCTGAACGTGACCCTGAGAAACAAGACCCGGGACGGAGGAGATCTACTTTCCGAGCGCACGATAAGATATCAACTCGGGGATACCGGAGCTATCAATAGCTCCGTCGAACCTATCGTTATCGGCGGTTATCCGGCCGGGTTGAAGATAGACGATGTTAGGCTCGCGAGAAGATATCTACCGGACGCTTCTATCCAGAAAATCAACCGCTCGGCCTATCCCGATTTTGATAAAGAGTACACTGTCTCGACGCAGAACATCCCGTTATATGTGAATTTCACCAGCATCGGCGATAAAGTCGTGGGAGAACCGGTTACTTTCGAAGGTAAAAGCCTTTCTTCGAACCTTAACTGGACCTGGACTTTCGAGAACGGAGAAAAGAGATACGGTAAAGATATCACACATTCTTTCGACCAGACCGGGTATCGAACGGTAAAACTGAAGGTAAAACACGACGTGAGCGGCGCTAAGGCGACTAGATACCGTACGTTCCATGTGATCGATGTGGATCCTCCCTCCTTCCAAGGCATAACTTCAGTGAACGAACTGGGCAACCAATCGGTCAAATTGAATTGGAGCTGTGCGGTGGGAGAAACACCGCCCTTCGAGTATCACGTGCACCATGTCAAGGGAGATGACCACAGCATAAACACGAACGTCTGGGAGGAAAGTACGCACAACACCTCTATCGTTCTCAGAGGTCTAGAACCGGATGTAAAACATCGAGTGAAGGTCACCGCTAGCAACGACCTGGGATTGACCAACGAGAGCGGCAGAACTTTCAACTTCACTCTTGAAGACATGTCTCCGCCGGAATTCGGAGGTCTGAAAGACGCTTATATAGTCGATCATGTGAAAAGAAAGATAAGGTTGAGATGGGATAGAGCGCGAGATCATTCAGAGAACATAACTTATAAGATATATCATTCAAAGGCAGAGAAAGGCCTGAATTTCACAACGTCTTACACCTCGGTGAAAAACGAGAACGATATCGATCTGACCGTTTCCGATCTGGGCATACATCATTTCGCCGTAAAAGCGGTAGACCAGGAAGGTAATATAGACGATAACCGGATCATCAGAGAAGTGAAAGTCGAAGATGAACTCGACCCCTATCTGGAGATAGAGAACAGCACATCGAAAGAGATCGTCAGATCGGAATTCACTTTGGAATGGCGGGCTGGAGACAATCAATCAGGCCTCTCGAAGTTCTGGGTGAGTACCGATTACGGGCTACTTTCGAAAGTAGATGCGGAAGATCATACCTTCACGTTCGAAGATCTCCCGGACGGAGAGAGAAGATTGACGGTGAAAGCGATGGACGGCGGAAACAACACAGTTAAAGAGTCGATAACAGTGACCGTAGTTCAGAACGACACGCCATATTTCGAAGACTTTTCACCGGAAAACGGGACCGAGGGCCTTTCTAGAAACGTGACGCTGAAGACCAGAGCGGTGGACCCAAACGAACATCTTATGGATGTCAAATTCCTAGATAGCGAGGGAAATATAATAGATGAAAAGATGAACGTCACTAGCGGAACGAATGTATCCACAGTTTGGAAAGACCTGAAAAGCGGTAAGACCTACCGATGGAAAGCGGTTTTGAGTGACGGGTACGGGAGAACAGAGTCGGAGATACGCGAGTTCACAGTGAAGAATAAGAGCGGTCAACGCGATGGAGACGAGCATAATATAGCTCCTGAAAGACCCTTAGATCCTCATCCAAAAGATGGAAAAGCGGATCTAGGTACAAACGTGAGTCTTTCCGTGAAAGTAGAAGATCCAGAAGATGATATGCTGAACGTTTCTTTCTACGATGGGGATGATCGGTTGATAGGTAAAGACGAGGGAGTGAAAAGTGGAGGAACTGCCTCCATGGATTGGAACGGACTTAAGAGAAACGCGACCTATCACTGGTATGCGGTGGTCGACGACGGGCAGAATGAGACGAGATCTAACGTCTGGATATTCAACACGGTCGAAGAAAATAAAAACGCACCACCGAAAAGACCTGTCGATCCGCTACCTGTAGACGGAGCTTCGGACCTCGGAACCAATACGGCTCTTTCCGTCGAAGTCTACGACTCCGACGACTCGGTCCTTGAGATCTCTTTCTACGATGCAAAAACCGATAAACTCATAGATTCAGTATCTGAAGTCGAAAGCGGCGGCACCGTTCAGATCGATTGGAAAGGTCTGGAAAAGAACAGAACGTACCGCTGGTACGCCGTCGCGACCGACGGTAAAAATGAAACTAGATCGGAGATCTGGAAATTCTCTACAGTCGATAAAGACCAAAACGCTCCTCCAAAACGACCTGTCGATCCTCTGCCTGTAGATGGAGCCGGAAAATTAGGAACTGAAGTAACACTTTCGGCTGAAGTCTACGATTCCGAGGGAGATACTTTAGATGTTTCTTTCTATAATGCTGAAGATGAGGAGTTGGTAGGCGAGGATACGAACGTTGAAAGCGGAGGGGTAGCCTCTGTGAAATGGACAGATTTGGAAAAAGGACGGACTTACAGTTGGTACGCGGTGGTCACCGACGGGCATAACAGAACCAGATCGGATACATGGACGTTCAACACGGCCGAAAAAGATCAAAATACAGCTCCCGAACGACCGAAGCTGGTCTCTCCGGAAGACGAGAGCGAAAATCTCGGGACCAACGTTTCTCTCTCAGTCAGGGTCTCCGACGAAGACGATGACTATTTGAAAGTTGAGTTCTATAACTTTGAAAACGATAAGCCCATCGCCATCGATCGGAAAGTCAAAAGCGGCGGTTCATCACAAGTTCACTGGCCTGATCTAGTAAAGAACAGGACATATCGATGGTATGCGGTCGTGAGCGACGGCGATACCGAGACCAGATCGGATACTTGGAGGTTCACCACGGCTTCTGAAAGCGAAAACGCCCCGCCGAAAAAGCCTATAGAACCTTCACCGGAAGACGGAGCATCGGAGCTAAAAACGAACGTTACTCTCGCGGTAACGGTATACGACTCGGACAGCGACAGCTTGAATGTTTCCTTCTATGATGGCCGAGGGCGATTGATCGATACGGTGGAAGATGTGCAGAGCGGAACTACAGCAGAGGTAAAATGGAACTCTCTAGAGGATGGCTCTACTTACGGCTGGCACGTCGAGATCGAAGACGGTGAAGAAACTATCACCTCAGATGAGTGGTCTTTTAAAACAGCGTCCGAAGAAGAAGATGGAAGTCAAGAGAACACCGACGGCAAGACAGAAAAACCGCAGGGATCGGGCGAGATCCTTTCGCCTGTCCAGATCGCCCTGATTATCATGCTGGCAGCTCTGATAGGGGTTCTGATCTTCTTCTACCACAGATCGGATGGAGAGATCGTGAAATAAGATTTAAACTCCTTCTCTTTCGCCCCATATAACCTTATGGAGCTGGGGCAGGACTCGAACGTCCAAGCCGTCTTCAACCACCCATTCCGCCACATCTCTCAACCCCTTTTCACCGCCGGGCTGAAATATGATCTCGCAGTTAACATCAAGTCGCTTCAGCAACTCGACGCTGAATTCGTAGTCCTCTCTATCCAAGATGACGAATTTCAGCTGATCCTTTTCACGCAGCAGGTCTAGATTACTATCGAGCATCCGGTCTTCCATGCCCGAAGAAGGTGTTTTGTAATCCATCGAGACCGTCATGTCTTTACCGACTAGATCAGATATGTCGAAAGAGCCGTTCGTCTCTACGCTTACTTCGTAATTTTCTAGAAGAGCGTCTATCAGAGACATGATCTCATCCTGAAACAACGGCTCTCCACCGGTAACGCAAACCCGCTGGCATCCTATCTCTTCCAACCTCGACTCGATCTCTCCGACCGACATCTCCTCGCCGCCTTCCCACGCGTACCTGGTATCGCACCATTCGCACCTGAGGTTGCATCCGGAAGTCCTGACAAAGCTCGTAGGTAAACCTATCTTGATCCCTTCGCCCTGCAGTGAATGGAATATCTCTATGATTTTCATGCTTTCTAATTATAGTCAATGACCTAACTTTTTAAACTTTTTTAGGTTATTGACTCATTTCAGGAATGACATTCCTGATGTTAGAGGCAAACAGAACAGTTTTCCTAAAAGAAGTGGTGTAGCTCGCAACTTTGTGAACTAAGTTCTGATCTCCATTAAAACTTAGATTATAAATATTGATGACACCGTTTACGAAAGATTTATTTTATCTCTTGTTTTCTCAAGACTGATGAATATCGGATTCGTTATCAATCCCATAGCGGGGATGGGTGGAAGAGTAGGTCTGAAAGGCACCGACGGAGTCTATGAAAAAGCGGTCGAACTCGGAGCCGAACCCGTAGCGAAAGATAGGGCAGAAAAAGCTTTAGAAGACATGACAGGAGGGTATCACTGGTTCACCGCCGAAGGTCTGATGGGTGAAAGATCTTTAGAAAAATTCTTTCCCGAAGATGATATCGAAGTGGTTTACGAACAGATAGAGGATGAAGTGGGCGAGACAGGAGCGAACGATACTCACAGGGCAGTGAGAGAATTCTTAGAAAATGATGTGGATCTTATCATATTCTGCGGAGGAGACGGCACCGCTAGAGATATATTTGAAGAAGTCGATGAAGAAGTCCCTATTCTCGGTATACCCGCGGGCGTGAAGATGCACAGCGGCTGTTTTGGGGTGAATCCAGAAGCTAGTGCAGAGCTCTTCAATCAGTTCGTCGAAGGGGAAGCGGATGTTTCCGAAGTCGATATAATGGACCTCAACGAAGAAAAGTACCGTGAAGGCGAGTGGGAGATAAAGATGCACGGTCAGGCTCTCAGCATCTACGAACCGCACTACATACAGTTGGGAAAACAGAGCTTCAGGTCGGTAGATCAGGAAGACCAGAAGAGAGATATCGCCCATTTCCTTATCGACGAGATGGAAGAAAACCCGGATCATCTTTTCGTTCTCGGGCCCGGATCCACTACCGCCAAAATCCAGGAGGAACTCGATCTGGACTATACCATCCTTGGTGTCGATCTTATCAAAGATAAAAAGATAGTCAAATTAGATGTGGCCGAAAAAGATATCTTGGAGACGGCGGAACAAGCCGCAGGTCTGAAGATCGTCGTTTCGATGATAGGCAACCAGGGGTTCTTCCTGGGCAGAGGAAACCAGCAGATCAGTCCGAAGGTTGTCAAAGAAGCGGGTCTGGACGATATCTACATACTTTCCACCCCAACGAAACTGAAAAAAACAGGTAAACTCAGGGCGGACACCGGCGACGCAGAACTGGACGAAAAGATAAAGGAAAAAGGATACATGAAAGTCGTGCAGGGCTACAGAGAATACAGGCTGGTCGAGGTCCAGGCGGGAAAATCCTGACTTTCACTCCCTTTTGACTCTTCTTGAAACTCCTTTTATAGGCAGCAGTAGCCCGACAGCTATCAGGACCAGTGCGGCGAAGAAGAAAGCTACGTTTATATCGTAAACGTCGGCAAGATAGCCCAGTATGGGCGCTATAACGATCCCGAACACGGAGCGCAATTGATTGTGGCCGCTGAGAAGGGTCGCTCTGGTATCCGGCTCAATTATATCCCCTAAATAACCCACGACCATCGGTTTTCTCAGATTATATAGGGTGAAGAAAAAGAAGAACGAGATGATAGCGAGTAAAGCCATGTTCAATCGGAGAAATACGGCGACGGCCAAAAATGCCAACGCCATGATGAAATAGAGAACATTGAGAGCCTTCGCCATATCCCCTGTACTCTCCACGAGAGAAGAAGATTTCCTAGATGCAACGAAACTGCTCATGTAGACGAAGAAATAGATTATCCCGACCAGGATCGCGGTCCGCTGTTCACCTTGTTCTATAAACACGAGAAAAGGTAGGCCGACGGCAAGAGTCTTAACGATGGGCGAGAGATAATCTTTAGATATCTTGAAGAAAGAGTCGTAGATCGAAGCGTTCACCATCATCTTCCCGAGTTCTGGTCTTTCCATGAATTGGGCAAAGCTTTCTTTCAGATGAGATATGGTGCCTTCGAAAGACGCCCCGGATGGTTCTCCGTCTAAACTCTTAGGATAGCTGAGCATCAGAAAGAACGCTATGATATAGGGGAAGATTGTGACCAAGAATATGACATTATAGCTCTGGAAGAAGTAGACGATGATCCCGGCTAGCACGGCGGAAAGCGCCGAGCCCAGCCGTGACGCAGATCGGGTTTTCCCGTAGTATTCCACCTTTTCATCGGACATGTCTTCTTCGTCGAGATGTTCCATTATCATCGATTTGTGTGTCCCGGAGCGGAAAGTCTCTCCTAGAGCGAAAAGGAGCATCGCCGGGATGAAAAGCAAAAAGGAACTGAAAAAGTAAAATATGGTGAAAGAGAAGATGTAGGACGCGAAAGCCGCGGACATCGCCCTTCTTCTACCGGTCAAATCGGCTATTATACCGGTGGGAGTCTCCATGAGGACCTTCGAAGTCTCTCTGATAGATATCAACAAGCCGATCTGGAGATAATCTAGGCCGTTAGCCAGGAAGAAAAGATACAGAAAAGGTTCGAAAAACCTAAGATTCTTCAAAAATCCATAAGATGAGAACTTCAGGAGCATCACTTTCTTATGGTCCCACATCTCGTTTCCCTCAGTTATTCATCGGATATATACATAACGGCGTCATTTGACCTCCTCGGGCATATGATCCGCTTTAGAACACCATCTTTGGAGTCCGACCTCTTCCAAGAGATCGGCGCCGGAGCAGATTTTTTTAGACCCGTCTTCATCCTTTTCCGACAACATACGACCCCAGGAGAGAAGGACTTTAGCCTTCTCTTTCTTATTTCCAACCGCATCCAACATCTCGAATGCCTCTTCGAACTCGTCTTCGGCTCTCTCGATAGAACCTATCCTCCAAAAAATCCTACCCATCACTTTTTTGCTGACAGCGAGTTCGTTTTCAGCACCGGATCCACTCGCCTCTTTTATGGCTCTTCTGCAGCTCTCACGAGCATTTTCATATATCCCGAGCTTCAGATAAACCGCCGCTAGATTACGGTTGATCCGGATTTCGAACATAAGGTCTTCGAAGTCTCGACCTATCTTTCTGCTGTGTTCGCAGTAAATCTTGGCCTTGTTCAACGAGCCCTCTAGAGCTTCCGCCTTTCCGAGAAAAGAAAGCGCCATCCCCATACCGTAATCCGTTCCCAGTTCCCTGAAAGTTTCAAGAGCCTCGTTCAGATAAGATTTAGAAGTATCGATTTGTCCTTGTTCAAGGTGGAGTATACCCAACCACAGCTTGGAGTAAGATATATGCTGTCTTTCACCCATTTCCTCTCTGAACTCTAAACTTTTCTCTAGATTTTTGAGAGCTTTATCAAATTCTCCCTTTGACCTGTATACTCTCCCCAGGTTATAAAGGGAGAGCGACATCCCGTTCTTGTTCTCGAGTTCCTCTTTTAGTTCGAAACTCCTCTCGTGATATTCGAGGGCCTCGTCTAATTTTCCTTTTTTGTAATTGACGACTCCTATATTATCCAAAGTCGCGGCTATCCCGTGTTTATCGCCGATCTTTTTTTCCATTTCCAAACACTTTTCATGGTATTCTATAGATTTATCGAGTTCACCGATATCGCTGTAGATCGAACCGATATTGTCTAGAGTCCATCGACTGCCATCTCTTATACTTATGTCTTTTACGATCTTATTGGCTTTCTTCAGACAATCTAGAGCTCGATCGTATTCCTGCTGATTACGGTAAACTATCCCCAGATTGTTGTACGATCCGGATAGGCTATCTTTCTCATCTATCTCTTTGAAAATATCTATCGCCTTTTTCAAATGTTCTTTTGCCTCTTCGAATTCCGATTTGTAAACGACTACCGAGCCCAAATAATGGATGGCTTCTCCCTCACTCACTAACGAATCTATCTTCTCTGAAACGTGTCTCATCTTTCTGAATATCTCTCTCGACTTCTCGTATTCGTCCTTCCTTATGTAGATGATCCCCTTCTCTTTCAGAAGATCACACCTAACTTTTTTCCTTTTTAAGGGGTCATTTTCAGAAACGATCTCGAGGCCCTGCTCTATCTTCTCCATAGCTTCATCGTAATCCCTTTTAAATCTGATACATTCCGCTATCTTCGCTTTCAAACGAACTAGAGTCTCGTTATCATCGGTCCCTTTTTCGGCCTCTTCCAATTCGTCGAGAGCCTCTTCGAACTGTTTTTTCCTCCTTTTCACGTCCGCCAATCTTTCAAGTATCTCTAGCCGTCCCGTGGAATTTATCCGATTTCTTTCGTAGATCTCCAAAGCACTCTCATAGAGGCGGATCGCCTCGTCGTTGGCATAAACTTCTTCGGCTCTTTCGCCCGCTTCGAGAAATGATTCTACTGCTTTCTCTAGATCGCCCGACCTCTCTCTATGTCTCGCCATCCGAGCATGATGTCTATCGTTTTCGGGACCGTATCTCTCTTCTATACCTTCGGCTATCCTCCCATGTAAACTTTTTCTTTCGCTTTCTGAGAGTGTTTCATAAGTTACCGATCTTATCATATCGTGCGAAAAATCTAGATCACCTTCAACCTCGACCAATAGATTCGTATCTATCAATCTTTCCAATATGTTCTCCAAGACGTTCTCTTTTTCATCCCTTAGATATTTTAATAGTTCTATAGAGACCTCGTCCGAAAAACAGCTCACCAATTGGAGAACTTCCCGTTCCACGTCTTGTAATCTATCCAACTTTTGTTCAAATATCTTTTTGATCTCTTGAGGTAAATTTATATTCCGTTCGTCTTCAGAGTAAATACCCTCGATCGAATCCAAAGCTCCTCTCTCGAGCAGTTCATCGACCGTCGCTTTCAAGAACAACGGGTTTCCCTCGGTGAATTCATGACAGATATCTATAAATCTCTCGGGAACGGTATTTCGGCCCAATCTCCTGAAAATGAATTCCCTGGTCTCCGCTCGATGGAACGGTTCCAAGTCTACCGTCATTGAACTATCGGAACTCCTTATACTCTCTATCGTCTTTTCCAAATCTGTGTTTTCGATCTCATCTTTTCTGTAGGCTCCTATCAATAATATAGGGGCATCATCGAGGTTCTCAGTCAGGTGATAGAGGAGTTGGAGCGTGGTCTTTTTAGCCCACTGGAGATCGTCTAGAAATATGAAGAGTGGGTTCTCGAAACTGACTTCTTTTAACCATCTTGAGATCTCTTCGTAAAAAACTTCCTCGAAATATTTTTGATCTTCTTCCAACTTCTCAGATCGTCTGTTCAAGAACTCTTCAGACTTCAATATCAGTGGCTTATCTAACTTTTCCGTCACCTCTAATTCTCGGTAAATCTGGGATATCAGATTTTTAAATAGGAAAAACGAGCGAGTAGAATCGGAATAAGCTTTCACCTCGAAACACCTATAATTTCGGGATTCCGCATCATTTTTTATCTCTTCGACCATCTCCGTTTTTCCAACACCGGTATATCCAGTGACCAAAACGGTTGAACTCCCCCCGTTCTTGACTTCAACTACTTTCTTTTTCAGGCGTTCCTGTTCTCTGTATCTATCCACGAAGATGCTCTCCTCGCCCATCTTGGACAGATCTAAAACGCTCTGGTCGATATTATTGGCGACGAAAAGATAAGGCTTGGGACCGCCGATGTGGTCCTCTATATCTTCCATCTCTACCTCCTGTTTTTTTCCTTCTTTTTTCAAGACGATCTCTTCGTCCTTCATGCTTTCTTTCACACGCTTGGCTTTACGCTCGCCCTCCGCTGTGAGAGAATACACGCTCCTTTTCTGGTCTACACCCTTTACTCTCTCACGTCTTTTCTTTACCAGCCCTTCTTCTTCCATCTCGAGGAGCAGTGTGCTGACCCTGTTTTGAGATAGATCAACCTCTTGAGCTATCCCTTTCTGGCATACAGAAAAAGATTCTTTATATTCCCGATCATCGATTTCTCTGTCCTGCAGATGGAGCATCACCCTCTCCCTACCGTTCAGTTCAATCATCGTCTTAAAGATTTGAGCTATATTATTAAAATTTATTGTCGGCATGAACGATTTTTTATACAATAATAAAAATTGTTTTTGTATTTAAAGGAGGATGTTTAATCGTAATTTATCGCAGTACCATTTATATATCCAAAGTGTCCTACACAAATAGATGGACTAGTGATTCAGGCGGTATCGCTCATAAAATCTACAGGTACGATTATAGACTTTACAGTCATTATAGACAACGGATGATCCTTTCGAGACATGATCCCAATAGGGAGGGAGGACCGGGGGTCTCGGTAATCGATCCGGGGCCCCCGCCCCTATCATGGGCTCTTTTGGAAGATCATCTCGTTACCGAATGATTCACTAATCTGTAATTCTGACCTAGGCTCTTTCTGGAAACCCAATGACCGACTGGGTCTTCTCTACCCGTATGTACAAATTGACCTCCGCTCGATCGGCCGAAAAACTCCTGGGGTGCTTATTCCCTAAAGTAAACATATTCGTGTTATCAAGGATTATATAATAAACACCCTGTTTTTTCAATTCGAAATCTGCGGAGAATCTGGAAGAATTGAGAGAAGTGCCCTTTCCTATCAGTTCCGGTCGAGTGCCATTCTGATATTTTACGAAGTTCTTCTCATTCAAAAACAGTATATCTATACTTCTCGAGGAGTTTTTTTCTTCATATAGCCGGGCTTCGATGGTGAAATTCACATCTATCTTCTCACCCTGCTGAAATCTGAGTCGATAGTTCACGGATTCTCCCTCGGAGACGATGTAATTTTTTGACTCTTCTATCTCGACTTTTTCCGTCCTTATGGGATTCAAAAATATCAAAAGCAAGATTACTACAAATATAGAACCGAATATCATGAAAAGTCTTTTCTGTGAGTTAGATAGAGACATCTTGGCAGTTACTATAGACTAATTCAAAGGATAAAAAAATTAGGTTAAAATTTCATAAAAATAAAAAAGGTTGGTGGTTTTTACACCAGATCGAGTTCTTTGCCGAGTTTCTCATATATCCGGAGAACTTCGTTCAGGTCGTCCTTGGTCAGTCCTGCGTTTATCTGGTTTCTTATACGAGCTTTGCCTTTTCCGACCATCGGGTAAACTATAGCTAGACCGAATACGCCTTCCTCGTACAGTCGATCGGCGAGTTTCTGACACTTCTTACTGTCGCCGACCATGGCGGGTACGATCGGAGTCTCACTGAATCCAGTGTCGAAACCGATACTTTCAAGCTCTTTCTTGAAGTAATCGGTGAGGTCCCACAACTTCTGTACTCTGCCGTTCTTTTCCTCTACTATATCGAGAGCTTCTATGTTTATAGCGGCTACGTGCGGTGGGAAAGCTGCACTCAACAGCCAAGATCTGGATGTGTTATACGCGTAATTGATGAGGCCTTCCGTACCTGCAAGCATACCTCCGAAGCCCCCGAAAGCTTTAGAGAAGGTACCCATCTGGATATCGACCTCATCTTCTACATCAAATTCCTTAGCTATGCCGTGTCCTCCTCCGAGGACTCCTTCTCCGTGGGCGTCATCGACATACGTTAATGCCCCGTATTCATCGGCGAGCTTTTGGATCTCATCCATCTTTGCGACGTCGCCGTCCATGCTGAAGACGCCGTCGGTCAGTACGACCTTGTTATCGTAACCTTCTTCTTCGGCTTTCTTCAAACATTCTTCCAGTTCGCCCATGTCCGAATGGCTGTAGATCATCTTATCGGCTTTGAACATCCTCTGGGCGATCATTATACCGTCGATTATACTGCCGTGATTCAATTCATCAGAGATGAGAACGTCTCCCTTACCCACCAGCTGCGGCACCAAACCTGAGTTGACCGCAAAACCGGTCTGATAAGTCATACCTGCTTCGGTATCCTTGAATTCAGCTATCCTGTCCCAGAGTTCTTCGTGGATATCCATCGTCCCGGCGATAGACCAGTCGGATCCGGCTCCGGCACCGTACTTCTCTATCGCTTCTTTTCCGGCCTCTCTGAGTCTCGGATGATTGGCCAAGTCAAGATAATTATTTGAAGCCAACATTATGCATTCTTTACCGTCCACCGTAACGTGAGGCTGCGACGGCCCCTCTAGATTCCTGATAGTCCAGGTCAATCCTTCCTCTTTCATTTCCTCGTATTTTTCTTTCAAATAATCTGTTTTCTTTGCCATGATATCGATCTCCTTTTCGAGGAGGGATACTCCTCATTATGCCGTAATAATTAGAGGGCTTTAAATCTTTGTGATAGATGTATATCTAAGATTGAAAAGACAAAAGAGATTCTACTTTGTTATAAGTCAAACACTAGAAAAATTGAAAGTTATATTGGAATCAACAGATGTTGCTTGAGCATCTTCAGGTACGACATAGGCTATCTCCACCCAAACGAAATTCGATTCTCCTTCAACAGCTACATTATTCGCGTTGAAATCTTTTGTCCATAGATTGTACAGGTCGTCGGGATAACCAGCTTTCCTAGTAGCTGTCGCGGTATCTCCGTCCTTTCCATAGATCAATCTTCCCTCCTGATCGTATCCGAAACCCGAACTCAATACCCATCCATCACTGGATCTGTCTTTAGCTCCGTTCTCGTCGTAATAACTGATATTGTTCTCGTCTCTACTGACGTCTAAACCGTAATCTCCAGCGGGTGAGTGCGGATCTCCATGAAGATAAATCCGCATGTATCCTCCGGAATCTCCCTCGACTTTTATCTCCGTCACGCGGAAGTCGGTCGGGCCGGTATTGACTAGAGCGAAAGCGTCGGGTGTAACCACGGTGGTATCGTTCTTCAGGTTCGAGGCACTCAGTCTGATAGTATTTCCGTCCAGTTTACTGATGACGGGCCCGCCTTCCCTTCTTCCGGAACCCATGAAAGCCATGTTAGGTTCGGGCGTCGATTCGAAATCTCCTTCAATCTCGATCTCTAAAGGACCTCTAAAAGTATCTCCCTCGTCTTCCTCGGAACTCGTCACGCTGAGTTCGACCCAGACGAAATTGGCTTTGCCTTCTTCCGCTACCATCGGTCCTGTTCGGTTGTGTATCCAGACGTTATCCTTTTTTGTGGCGTTCGCACTTTCCGTCGAATTTTCGTAGAAGAGCTTGTCGTTCTTGTAACCGTCTCCAGGAGCTAAAGTCCAGGAAGAAGAGTGCTTCGTTCCGTTGTCGAAGACCAAAGTTTTATTCTCTTCAGTTTCGGTTTTATCAACGTTAACGATGCCGGGGTCGCAGGGTCTAGTTCTATTCTGATGAAGGTACATCTTGAGGTTGTCAGTGGCGCCCGGTATTGATACGTTGCTTATGCTGAATTCTCTGTTGGATGGATTGACTATGGCGAACGCCGCCGGGTACGTTTTACTGGTGCCGGTGATCCATTCTCCTAGATCTAACTTCAACACACCACCTTCTTTTTTGAGTACTCGATCGCCGTTATGGTTCCAGTCAGCCGCCATAAACTGCAGCGAGTATATATCTTCGGTCACTTCGAGTTCTGAATCGGTATCGACTTTCACGAATATGGTTGATTGAAGGGAAGATACGAGTAAGATGAGCGTAGAGATCAAAACAATCCAGCGCTTGTATCGGATATCCTTCAAATTCACGCTTCCACCACCCTGAACCATACTACTTTTGAGTTAGTTTCCCCCAAAATCTCGTCCGTGTCTCCGTTAGTATCGACAGCTTTTACCACAGCCTTGTAAATCCCCGGAGACATGCTCTCGTCCGAAGGAACGAAGGTGTAGTTGAACTTCTTCCAGTCGTCTCCGACCGCTATCGCGTCGCTCATGTTCTTATCCTGAACTATGATCTCGCTCTCGTTGGCATTCATCATGGTTATCTCGGCGTGAGAGATGTTGTCGCTGTTTTCGGTTATCGAAGTCACGTTGGCGGTGATGTTAACTTCTTCGTTTTTCGTGTATTCTGCCCTCCAGCTTCCCGTTTCTTTCCAATCGTTGTCTTTTTTGAGCGTTTTCACAGATTCCACCCTCGCTTCACCGATATCTTTCTCCAAGCTCATCTCGTAGTGAGAATCGTACTTTTCAGAACCGTACAGCAGTTCTATGGAAGCATTGCCCCGTTGGTTTGAAACGCTTATCGTCATGTTGATGCTGTCTCCGGATTCGAGAGTGATCAAGTCTTCTGTCGTGTCGATAGTTTTGTTATACCATCGAGCGCCCTGAGAGGTTTCGAAACTGGCTTCACCTATCAGTTTGTCCTTTTCCATGGATTCGTATTTAAGAGAAACCGTTGGCCAATCCGCCAACTCGTAAAGGTAAGTTCTGCCCGAGTCCGCGTTATGATACGGAGCGGAGATGAGATTTGAATTTGATCCGGTTCCGAGAGGGTCTCCCGGTCCGCTCAGGTCGTGACCGAACCTATCGTTCTGTGACTCTCCCTCTCTCACCAGGTCCGCCTTTTCGGCAGTTAACTCGTCTCCGATCTCCAATCCGCCGCTGCTGTAGTAGAAGTAAGCTTTTCCGGTATCGCTGTCCACTCCGGGCGCTCCTATGGAAAAATCGTCGTATCCCGATGAGGCGTAGTCGGCGCCGCCGGAGACCGACCAGCCGAACTGTGCGCCTTCGCTGGGCCCGTCCACGCTCACGTCGGGCGGGAACTCGGCGTGAAACAAAAAGTCGTGAGAGAACGAATCTCCGGAAACGATACTTTCGTTGTCGTCGCAGACGTACTTTACATCTCTAGGGCTCTCGGGACCTTCCACCGGAGTAGAAACGTTGAACTTGGCGCCGCAGTTCATCCATTCCTTTTTTGGCGATACGGAGTCGTAGATATCGGTAGTATCTGAACTACTGGTGTTCTGCCAATATAGTGAAGTGTAATTGTCTGAATCTAAATAACTCCCCGTAGTGTTCACGGAGAGTTGGTACTGATGATAGTAATCTTTAATCCAAGCCTTATTTTCATTCAAAGCGGTCTCGGTGTTGGAAGATGCATGGTCGAGCTGCCATCTTTCACGATCCTCGCTTTGTGCTACCAAAGTTTCCTGCCATGTGATGTCCGAACCGTAATCGGGCCAAATCGAGGTCTGTTCCGTGGTCAAAGACTCTCCCACATACGTAGTCTGTGCCGAACCGTTCATCTGATAAGTTATCTCGATGTCTGATCCAAAGTCGTCACTGCAGTCTCCGACCACTTCGACTCCAACTTCTATATCTTTCACACCCCAGTGGATCTTATCGTTGGGATCGTCTTCGTTACCGGCCGCTATCGAGGGAGAAGATGCCAGTCCTCCAGAATAGTTCCTCAGCTGTACGTTCTGGGTTGAGTCGTTAGCCTTAACGTTGTAAGCGGTCTCGATACCGCTCGAATTATCGAACACGCAGCCGTAGAGAGGTGACGGGATGCTTTCTACCCCGGTAAGGTTGAGTAAAACACCGTTCGAGGAAGGATGATCGAAAGTACAGTTCTCAATAGATATTATGTTCGGATTTGAGAACTCTAGACCGTCCTGATCGGGATAATCGACGGTATAGTTGTCGGCTTCAAAGGATCCGTTTATCTGCCAATCAACTCTAGCTGAACTCGCTCCTTTTACCAGGACTTCGTTTGCTTCATCGCCATCCATAATTAGTTTGCCGTTCGGGTAGACCTCGAAAGAAGAGCTGCCGCCTCCCGACATATCTATCGTCTTTCCAGGGCCGGCGGTAAGATTTCCTTCAGTAACGTTCAGATCGCCGTTGACGGCTATATCGGATTTGAGTACGGCGGAATAATCGGTGGTGTCGCCTTTGCTTATATTTAAGCCGTAGAAGTGACTTCCCGAGTTCAAGGTTATATTGCTGTCTACGCCGTAGGGATAAGTGGAGTCGTGATCGCAGTAGATTTCTACCGTTCCGGCCTCGGGAGTGAATGTTCCACTGGAGAAATCTGTGAAATCGTTGGGAATCTTTAACTTCCCTCCCGTGATGTATTCAGAAGCTCCGTCAGTGAAAGTAAAATTGCCCTGAGAGCGGTGCCATAACTGGATCGTTCCTCCGGACATGGTCAACTTTCCGGTGCCCTTTATCTTCAAGTCGTCCTCTATCTGAGCCTTGCCGTTGGATATGTCATATTCTCCTTCCACGATCATATCTGTGTACTTCTTTCCGGATCGATAGAGTTGACCCTCGTAATACACATTCAACCCTCCACCGTCCTGATCTACCAAGCCGTTATCGTATATCTGTAAACCGACCGATCGGGTGCTCCCGTTATTCGTTTTGAGATAACCTCCAGTTATATTGACCCTTCCGCTAACGTTGGTCTTTACAGTGACATTCAAGTTGTAAGAGGCGATATCTAAGTATCCTCCAGAATCGACGTCTAGATATCGAGAGTACTCATCCTCGTCGACTAGTGGATAGTTCGGCCTCTGGGCTGGTATGGTCACATCTACGGTTTCATCGGGTTCGCGACCAGAAGCCCAATTGAATGTTGTGATTCCGTTGTCGTTCCATTTTTTGGGCGTGCTCCAGTCTGTGTTGACGTTGCCCAGCCAAGTCCCGTTTACGTTGGTCTGGTTCTCTATTACAAAAAATTCTCCATATTCTGTAGACCCATCTGGAGCTTCGCCTATTAAAATTTCAAGTTTTCCGTCCTCGTCGTAATCAGGAACACATGGATCCAATGCCCATACACTTTTTCCTCCATTTGAATTATAGATATTGGTTGGAGTTGAAAAGGAACTTGAACTTAAATCATCTCCTGTATGGTTTATTTGATAAATACAGTTATCAGTTCCCCCAGCACTCACATAAAACTCTCTACTCGAACCCCCGTTTAGATTTCCAGCCCTTATGTCAGTTAAAGGCTCTGATGTGATCTCTAGTGATGTAATACTATCTGCCCCATCGATCACGTCTACCCAACCATCTTCATGTGCTAGGAGAAATTCATCTTCACCATCTAAATTGATATCATCAGTATAAAGTGCATTCCCGGGTGTAGAGAAGGTAAAATTATCTTTATAGGTATAACTGTCTTCTCCAGTACATTCCCAAATATCAAAATAGTAATCACCAAAGCCAGAATAATCATATCCACCAAGAATAGCTATTTCTTGAGTGCCATCTCCTTCTAAATCTGCCACCCTAATGGCTTTTGGTTCACGTTGATATTCACTAGCTACCCCTAAAGATGTCCAAGAATCAACTCCGGTTGATTCAAATATTTCCATATCGGCATCATATCCATCAACAGAGCTTGATGGATCATTATATGCAACTACAGTTTCATTGTATCCATCTTGATCAGTATCTGCAATTTCTACCGCTCCTGGATCATTACCGCTCCTACTGATCGTGTCTATGGGGTCTATAGAATTCGAAATATCATCTCCGCTACCATCATATTCATACCAATGGATCCCATCGTCTCCGTCAGCTATAATGATATCCTTTTTATTATCAGGATCCAAGTATCCAGTTGCGATCTGTTGGGTACCTTCAGAATGGATAGATAAATCCTCATACCATTTGACCTCAAAATCATTGTTTCCCGTATTTTCCGCAATATATACATACCCATTACCCGAACTATCAGCATCGACGAAAATAGCTTCCATATTTCCATCGCCATCGATATCATCATGGGTTATCTCGTATATCGTATCGGGCCTGTTGTAGGATTTACTCCATTGATTCCATCCTGAGCCTGCGGAAAGAATCTGTTCAGTATCCGATGACTTACCATCTGTAAGCTTCATATCTTTTTTTTCAGAACTGCCTATTTGATCTCCAGATTTAGATTTTAAATCTGCTTCCTCTTGAACTGTTTTTTCGTCATTTCTTTTTTCAAGGTCATGCGAAGAAGATAAATCAGCTCTCTCTTCTTCCTTTGACTCTTCAAATTGTTCATCCTCATTATGGCTAGAACTTTTTTCACTCTTCAATCCTAGATCCGTCTCCATCATAGCGGTATCGCTACTACCTCCGTCCCCCATATTGTCGTTACCAAAATACACATATCCGCGCCCTTGATCGTTAGAGTATCCGGGCGCACCGACCACAACATCTCCATAACCGTTCCCTTTCACGTCTCCCGCTGAAAACACGCTCCAGCCGAACCTGTCTCCGGTACTTTCTCCATCCAAAGTCACGTTAGCGTTTGTCTTTGAAAGGTTCCAGTTACCTGAATAACCGTGAGAGCCGTAAAAGATGTACGCCCTACCAGTGCTGTCTGATTCAGGCGCATACGGAGCTCCTACTATCAGATCGGTGTTATCTCCGGATTTGGTCGAAACCGATGTTGCTCCAGCCAAAGAATGACCTAATCTGTCCCCGGCGTGTTTTCCGGTGATATTTAGTTTAGCGTCCTGAGCTGTTTTGTCCGCTTCGGATCCGTACTCGTAGACGTAGACTTTCCCTCGCTCGTTTTTCGATTCAGGCGCTCCTACGAAGATGTTAGAATTCGAGGTGAGCGAAGCGCCTCCTCCTACCGACTTTCCGAACTCATCATTAGTATCTCCGGTCAAATTCACATCGGCATCGGTGACCGAACTGACTCCACTCCAATCACCACCTTTGAAAACGTGAGCTTCGCCCGATCCGGGAGCTCCCACGAGCAGATCGTTTACACCGTTGCCGGTCCAATCGGAGGCGTTAGCGACGGACCATCCGAACTTGTCGTTCGATGAAGCCCCGTAGATAGTCACGTCGGCGTCTTCCGGATTCAAGTTCATCCCCGGATCCAGATTGCTGCCGAAGTAGATACGGACGGCTCCCGCGTTCTCAACGCTTCCGTCGGCGGTATCGTTGTAAGGCGCTCCCACCACAACGTCTTCTTGACCATCTCCCGTCAAATCCAATAAGGTCACGTTCCAGCCCGACCTGTCGCTTTCGGAGCCGTCTATCTTCAGTTCCCTACCTATCTGAGGTTCGATAAACAAACGGCTGTAAAGGAGCGTGAAACTGTAATCCTCTTCCATCCCAGGTATCTGTTCCCAGTTCAAAGATTCGCTCGCATTTATCGTATCGTTGGAATAGGGCGAAGTTCCGGTGGTCTGGTTAGTGTGCCGCCGACCTGAAGCTTCTCCACCGCCTTCGTCCTCCGGGTGAAGATACTGGTACTGAGTATCGTAAAGTCGTTCAGTTCCGTAATCGTGGTAAAGCTGAAGTATCGCAAAAGGTGAAGCGGCCAAAACAGTTGAGAACAACAACAGACCTACGGCTAAGATGACCAGGAAACGGTCTCGGGCTTTTTCTCCTCCGTCTCTTTCGTTCTCAACCATAGTTTATCATCTAGCCGCTCTCAAAAACTCTGAACCGGACGGTGTTATCGGCGGTCTCTCCATAGCCCCGATCGGTTCCACCGTGAGAGTCCACCGCTATAACCCGAACTAGGAAACGTCCTTCGTAGTTCAGATCAGAAGTGTCGTAGGTGTATTCGAACACCTTCCAGTCGCTTCCGTTATCCACTTCGGTCATCTCGAGACCTTTCTCTAGAACTATTCCACTTCGTAGGTACATCTTCGCTCCCGAGATCAGGTCTTTATTATCGGCGGTGACGTTCGCTCTTATCGTTACGTGCTCTCCCATATCATAGGGCTGACTCCAATTTCCGGTTGCTTCGGACTTATCGGCATCCCAAGTTTTTACCCACTTTACTCTCGCTTCTCCCAAAGCCGTTCCGAATTCATATCTGGAATTGTAAGTGCTGTCACCGTAAACGAAAGTCACGACAGAACTTCCTCCGGAAGCGCTGACGGTGAAATTGAATACGATCTTCTCACCGCTTTCTATTGTGTAGCTGTCCGAAACAAGGTCGATCTTTTCCACATACCAGTCATCACCGTTATCGGCGGTGAATTCCTTCTCCCCGAATTTCGTTTCGCCCGTACCGTCGCCGTCTTCGTCGACATAGAAGTCTAGAGTCACGGTGGGCGTCTCTCCGATACCGTAGATATGTGTAACGCCGCCCGAGTTCTCACCGGGAGCTCCGGCTAGCAGATTCGGCAATCGATCTCCCGTTAAATCGTCCGAAGCGTGTACGCTAGTGCCGAGTTTGTCGTCGACGTTGGCGCCTTCCTGAGACCATTTGGAGTCGTCGATAGATAAATTGGTTCCAATAGTCCACTCTCCTCCGGACACATTTCCGCAGAAGAGACGGATGTTTCCTCTCCCCTCAGAATAATTGGGAGCGCCGATCAGAACGTCGTCGGTGCCGCTGTCGAAGTAGTCCAGTCCTCCTGAAACGGATTTTCCGAACCTGGCGTCGGGATGATTTGACTGATCTGGGCCGTCTATCGTGATATCTGGCGCGAATTCCGCGTGAAAGAGAAATTCGTGAGTGTAAGAGTCTCCCGATACTGTGCTCTCATTATCATCGCATACGTAAGTAACATCCCTAGGACTATCTGGACCGTTCACCGAATCCGAAACGTCAAAGGTGCTCCCACAGTCCATCCATCTCTTTTTCGGTGAGACAGAGTCATAAATCGTAGTCGAAACGCTCTGACTGGTGTTCGACCAGTACAGACTCGTAGAGTAATCCGAAGTCAGATATCCTCCAGTAGTTGATACCGAGATATTGTATTGATGATAGTACATAGGTCTTACAGGCGATAATGAAGGTGAGATACTCCCGGTGCGGTTTGAAGAAGTAGTGTACCATCTCTCCCTAGAAGCGGTATCCACTCCGTACTGGTAGTCATAAGAAGTGGTGTTATCCGCCCATCTCTGCTTATCATCTCCAACGTCTACCGATGACGCGCTGCTGTTTTCTTCATAAGAAACAGTAATGTTAGTCGTAAGTGTAGATCCACAGTCGTGTGCGGCATTACTAGCTCCATAAGTTATGTTCAATTGTTCATAGTAAACTGCGGTTATCGTTCCTCCATCGTCGGAAGAACTGACTTCTCCGGTCTCGTGAGGATGGTTAGTCCATCTTTGGTTTCCCGGGTCTGTGCTGTTCGGCGCGATCACGTCGAAGGCGTAAGTGGTTCCTTTTCTGACACTCACGGTTTTAGAGCTAGTATCCCAAACCCAGTAAGAAGAACCGCCGACCGTAACTTGGGTGGCGTGATCCTGGGTGAGATCATAGCCAACGGCGGTATCCGCGGCGAATTCAACGCTGATCCACACCGGTGTTCTAATAACCGTGACGTTGCCCTGCCAGGAATACCATCCGGGACTGCCCACGGCGATAGGATCGACGTCACCGATGTAACCGAGATGAGCGACAGACCAGCCAGTGTAATTCGAATCTCCCGGACCTGTCCACCTCATGTCGGCGTCCGAGGCAGAGTTAGGTACGCTTTCAGACCCGTTGAAAAGATATACTCTCCCCCGATTCGAACCAGCGCCGTCTTGATAGGGTGCGCCCGCAATAAGATCGGCATTACCGTCGCTGTCAACGTCGCCTCCGTCGAGAGAATAACCGAATTGATCGCCCGATGCTTCTCCTGTGATGTTGCCTTTCGGAGAGAGATATGAATAATATACGGTTATATCGTCCACGCGAGATGAATTCCCCATCTCACTTCTGAAGCTTATATTGTAGACCAACTCTCTCCCAGCGGGTTCACCGTTATTGAAGTAATACCATTCTCCTTCCTTTAACGACGATTGATTCCATGTCGCTCCACCGTCTCTACTGATATTGACCCAGGTCTTTGTTCCGGCTGGTTCGGTAATATTCCAATCATATTTTACTCCGGTGATATCTCCAGATACTGACTTAGGAGATGAGTTATAGGAGCCATCGTCAGTTCCTCTTATCGAGATATCATCGACATAAGCTTCAACTTTTGTATCATATGAGGTCCAATAATCAGTATTTATCAATATGTTATCTACAGAAGTTATATCGTTATAAAATGAAAAAGTGCCATAGTTAACTCCATTAATATATATATTATATGTAAATGAAGTACAATCAAAAACAAATTTAACGTGATACCATTCATTTGCATAGTAATTAGTAATTATATCTCTATAACCATCACCTTGATCGTTCCAGGTCTGTATTTTGTGATTCCCATCTTCATTAAAAGTCCATATTGTAGGACCCTCATTTTCCCCGTTCCGAAGCATTATATTAAGATTATCATAATAAGAACTGAAACTTTTCTTGTTATAGAAGTAAAATTCGAAGGCCCCTTTTTCAACTCCCTTTGAAAGCGAATGATTCATTTGAGCTCCTACCCCTCCTCCTGTTGCATCGTCAATTATATATGTGGATTTATTCCCGGTATTATTTTGACTATTTTCCACACTAATGTTAGTGTTACTACTTTCATCAACATACCATTCTGTCGGCTCATTTGTGACAGTGTCGTCCTCAAAACTTTCATGAAAAATCGGTTCTCTAGTTAAGTATCCATCAGTTGTAGCCAAAACATGATGGTTAGGATTATTCGTATCTAAACTGCTACCTTCGCTAGTAAAGTCCGATTGAGTATCGTTATATATACTGTCTTCGGCCTGATTTATATCGTCGTGTGAATACACGTAGATTTTGCCTTGGTTGCTGCTTCCATCCACATCGGCTTTCGGTGCTCCTACAACAACAGTATCTTTTCCGGATTCGCTGTAAAAATTTTTAACGTTCGCTACATCCCATCCGAAATCCATATCTTTATTTGATTTAGGAGAAAAAATAGTGGTTTCTGATCCTAAATCCGGACTGTAGTAGACATAGGCCTTCTCAGCACCCGGTGCGCCGACTAGTATATCCGCATTCCCGTCGCCGTTCACATCTCCACCTTCGCTCACGGAAAAGCCGAACTTGTCGCCAGAGGATGTGCCGTTTAGTCGAACGTCTGCATCAGAAGCTGAGGTTTGGATATTTTCATCGCCGTGGAATATAAAAGTACTTCCTTTAGATTCGCGGGAAGTACCGTTCAGATAAATATCGTCAACATGCCATTCATCATCATAATCTCCCTGGTATCTAAAACCCAAATAGATATGCTTTCCATCATATTCAGAAATATCTAAATTCCTTTTATTCCAGCTATCTTGGGGATTGTCTATTTCTTTTACAAACTCAAAATCGCCATCTTCTGGATTTCCGCTTCCAGTAGATATCTCTATGCTGTGATTATAATAATAAGTAGTAAAATCAGTAAAACTGAAAAATTCTAATTTTAGATTTTTAAATTTTGAGACATTAATTTGGGGAGATACTAACCAATCATCTACGTAATCACTATCACCATTATCATCGTCATCATGAAAGGCACAATAATCACCCGAAAAAGATCTGGTTGTTGATTTCACCCATCCTTGGGAAGAAGTATCTATACCTATTTGGTACGTTGACCAGTTTGAGGTATCTCCCTCAAATCCTTCAAACATGATATTTTCGTTATCCTTTCCACTTTGAATACTCGCATTCCACGCCCCCACAATAAAGTCATCATTATTCGCCCCATCCACATTCCCAGCCCCGCTAACACTGGCACCGAACTTATCTCCTTCATAAGCGCCGGTTATATTAGTTATCGAAACGTCAGAGTCACTCACATAGATCTCACCGTCCCCATCCGCTTGTTCCATGATATCATATCCCTCTATCAGATACGCGCTGCCGTTCTGTGAATGAGGACAGCCCACCAATACGTCCTCGTACTTGTCTGTGGCGTTCGTATCTCCCACCCCGGCGACATCCCATCCGAAGTGCCCTCCGGCTATCTCCCCGTATATTGTGACGTTCGCGTTACTCGGTTTAAGATCGCCCTTGTCTATGTTCTCATATCCAAAGAACACATAGACCGCACCGGCTTCAGTTCCGCCGGTATCGTTGTAAGGCGCTCCTATCAAAGTGTCGTTATACCCATCATCGTTCACATCGGATTTACTCACGTTCCACCCGTACCTGTCACTCTCGCTGTGATTGCCCGAGATCACTTCCATAAGATTATCTGAATCAGCTTTGAGTTCCCCATCGATATCCGAGGTATCGCTTTCATCATCACCCTTAGAACCAGAGTCTAAATCGATCTCCTCTCTTTCCAGACTTTCCTTTTCAGAAGGAGATGACTCAGAATTGTCATTCTCTTCTACGTCTTTAGTCTCCTCATCCCCACCAGACTTCAATGAACTTTCTTCCGTGCTAGCTAAATTATTAGATGAATCTTTTCCATCCAGATCCTCTCCACCAAGATACACGTAAGCCCGTCCGGTTTCCTGAGCGCGCGGCGCGCCGACCACGATATCGCCGTAATCATCGTCGTTGACATCTCCGGCGGAAAAAACACTCCAGCCGAACCTGTCTCCCGTACTTTCTCCCACCAAAGTGACGTTCGCGTTCCTTTTCGAGAGATTCCAATCGTTTTCCGGAAGCGAGCCTTCAGGTGTGCCTTCACCGTAAAACACATACGTTCGACCGGTACTGTCTCCTTCAGGTGCGAAAGGCGCACCTACGATAAGATCGGTCCAATCTCCAGACTTGTCGGCAACAGATCTCGTTCCGGCGAGCGAATGACCAAAATTATCTCCCACGTGTTTACCGGTGATATTTAGAACAGCATCATCCGGAGTCAATGTGCCCGTCCTGTACTCATAAACGTGAACGTTCCCGCGCCCGTTATCGGCTTCGGGAGCTCCGACAAAAACATTTCCATCTCCAGTCAGGTCCGCTTTTCCACCTACGGCGGCACCGAAGTCATCGCCCGGATCACCGTCGATAACAACTTCCGCTTCATCCGCAGTATATTCACTGTTCCAGCTGCTCCTCCCTTCGAAAACGTAAACGTTCCCAGCTCCGGGAGCTCCTATCGCCAGATCGTCGATACCGTGGCCGTCGAAATCAGAAACGTTCGCCACGGACCAACCGAATCTATCACCGGTCGAAACACCGTGTATCGTCACGTCAGCATCGTCCGCATTCAGAGAGGAAGTATCACTTTCTATATTCTCCCCAAAATAGATGTGCACGACGCCTTTCTCGCTGTTATTATAAGGGGCTCCGACCACGACATCTTCTTGACCTCCACCGTTAATATCAACTGTAGTAACGTTCCAACCGGATTTAGAACCGTCATCGCCGCTAATACTGATCTCCATCTCCTGAAGAGGTTCAAGGTACAAACGACTGTAAAGGTCCTCGACCGTTTGAGAACTGTCCATCCCTGTTTCCTGAACCCACTTATATGTATCTCCAGAGGTGATCGTGTCTTCAGTACGGTTGTCCCCTTCAGTCCCGTTAGTCAGTCTGTCGCCGCCGTCTTTATGCATGTACTGAACGAAATCCGCTGTCTCGTCCATCTCATCTACGTCATAATCGTGTTTCCCGTCAACTTTCACGTATTGAAAGGCACCGATAAATGTTGAACTCACTAAAACAGCAATCACAGCTATAGTCACGATCAACCTAGTGCTGAGCTTTGACATGGGAATCGGGGGCTTTTAAAATCAATCAGAGGGACATTTATCATTGATCTTTTGAATATATCTCCATAATAGTTTTACCAATACGAACATGCACGAGGATTATTATTGCTTTCTATATTTAATGGTGTAGAGAGTTATTTAAGGTTTTTTAATAGACGGGTGTGAGTCAGAAGGGTTTTTCGCAGATTCTAGTCTAGAAATGTTTACATATTCGCACTGAAAAACTAAGGAATGAATGAGAACTTATCGAATATATTGGACTAAATCTCTATATTTAGGGTCATAGTACTAAAAAACTTGTAAATGCATCGAAACCTTTTTAATAAACTCCGTTCATTTATAGTCCCCATGAAAAATGAAGGCTCTCCTGAAATAAATAAACTTTTGATAACAGGGTTCGATGCATTCGGAGGAGAAACTGTTAATCCAGCATCTGAAGTTGTTTTGGAACTCGATGGAGAAGAAATAAACGATTGCAAGATCGTAGCTAAAGAGATACCAACTATATATGGAAAATCAGCTGATGTAGTTCAAGAAATGATCGAAAAAATAGAACCAGATGTTGTCTTGCATATAGGTCAGGCAAGCGGTACACACGGAATAAGGGTCGAAAGAGTAGCATTGAATATAGATGATGCAAGAATCGAAGACAATGAAGGCAATCAGCCTATAGACGAGATAATAGCTAAAGATGGACCAGTAGCCTATTGGACCACCCTCCCAACTCGAGATATAGTCGAATCGGTAAAAGAGGCCGGGATACCATCATACCTTTCTTACACTGCAGGTACTTTCGTCTGCAATCATGTGATATATTCTACAGCTCACTACGTAGAGGAAAATGATCTTCCGATAGACTATGGGTTTATCCATGTACCATTCCTACCTGAACAGGCAGTAGATAAGGATAACGAACCTCCCAGCATGTCCAAGGAGACTATAAAAGAGGCACTGTTAGTGGCCATAGAAACTATCACGGAGAGTAAAGATTGAGATTTTTAAAAAAGGCCAGGTAGTATGAGTTGGATACCTATCTTAGGCGTAGTAGTGGTCGTAGTTGGTCTAGCTCTAAGTACAAGGTACGATATCAATCCTCTTCTAGCTGTTCTAGCCGGTGGTTTTGTTTCAGGGTTTCTAGGTGGACTAGGACCACTAGTGATTTTAAAAACCATGGGTCGAGTTTTCGTGGACAACAGAGTGATGATCTTATTTCTGATAATGCTTCCGGCGATAGGTAATCTACAGAAATACGGATTGATAGAACAGATGGGACATTTAATAAAGAAAGTTAAAAGTGCAAGTCCCGGCAGAGTTTCCTATATATTCCAACTGTTTAGAGAAGGACTTGTAGCACTTGGAGTCAGAATTGGCGGTCATCCGGCTTTTATCAAGCCACTTGTCGAACCACTAGCAAGAGGAGCACATGAAGGTGCACTCGATGAAAAAATAAAAGAGGAAATCAAAGGAATAGCCGCCTCATCGGAGAACATTGGAAACTTCTTCGCACAGAACGTATTCCCTGCAGGAGCAGGAATTTTACTGATACAGGGTGTTATGAGTGAATTAGGCTATGAAGTGACTTTGGTGGATCTAGCTACAGCTTCGATTCCTGTGGCAGTGATAGCCGCGCTCTATGGAGCAATCTTCTATATGGTCTATCACGACAGAAGATTGGAGAAAAGGAAAAAACAAAAAGAAACAAAAGAACAGGAGGATGAATTATGATTGAGGAGTTTTTATCTGCTAGAGAAAATCTGCTGTACTTCTACATCCTGATAGGTTTGATCCTTTTCTACTATGCATACAAGACTTACATAGATCCAGAACATCAGAAAAAATTGGGTACTGGGATATACTGGGTTTTACTTGGAATCCTGTTTATTGCCGGTAAATGGTTGCCGGCACTAGCTTCAGGGATAATAGTCATAGTTATTGCATTAGTAGCTGGAGCCCAGATGATAGGCATGGGAAGTTATTTCGATAAATCTAAAGAAGCTAAAGAAGAATCTAGAGAGAAACTAGGAAATTCACTTTTGATACCGATAGCAGCGATATCAGGAACGGCGATATTATTTGCGATACTAGAACTTAGCCCGCTGATCGGTCTTTCGATAGGCAGTATAGCAGCCTTTTTGATAGCAAAATATTACGTTACGGAGGATACAGTTGATCATATTCTCGACGCAGGTAGAGAATTGAGTGATTCCATAGGATGGGCATTGATTTTACCTCCTTACCTTGCAGCTCTTGGAGCTCTCTTCGAACAGGCAGGAGTAGGCCAGATAATAGCGGACGGTGTTTTGATGGTTCTACCAGTTGATCAATTGATCTGGGCCATCATAGCTTATGCTCTGGGAATGGCTTTGTTCACCATGATCATGGGAAACGCATTCGCAGCGTTCGCTGTGATAACATCTGGTATCGGAGTTCCGATCTTAATCGAGATGCACGGAGCTAATATAGCCTACATAACCGCTTTAGCGATGACCGCAGGATACTGCGGAACTTTGATGACACCGATGGCGGCGAACTTCAATATCGTACCCGTAGCACTACTAGATATGAAAGATAAATACGGGGTCATCAAAAAACAGATCCCGATGGCACTAGCGCTTCTTGCTACCCATATAGTTCTGATGTACGTGCTAGCATTCTAGAGTGAAAAACTAGACCATTCCAAAACCCATTCTGTTTATTTTTTATAATTGTTTTATCACTAAAATTTTCTTGAGCAGATGATTATCAGTTTAGATAATTGACCCGTATAATATATTTAGATAATGCCGTCTTACTAAGAATGCAATCCGCCTCAGACACCCGTGAGGGTATTGGGGTCTAAAAACGACCCCTTACTATTCTTTCCTCCTTTTTCCAAAAATATAGTAAAAAGGCTCTTAAGGCTGTACTCGAGATATCAGGTAAGAATGTTAAGTCGATTGATTATCGGTCTGTATAATCAATCCGTATAATATAAATAGATAATGCTCTATTGTTAGTAATGCAATCCGCCTCACAAACCCGTGAGAACTTTGGGGTCTAAAACCGACCCCTTACCTTTTTTCTTTCGTTTTTTCGATAACGTGTCTAAAAAAATCTCTAGGATTTCTATAAAGGCAAAAACCCATATACCAATATTTGTTATTCCACCAGTATGTCCGATGAGAAAAGAAAGATTATCAGGAAATTCGCTCTGAGAAACGCCGTCAAATTCGACGGAGAAGGAACCGCTGGGGCCGTGATGGGAAAGGTCATGGGTGAAAGCGAGGAACTCAGAGAAGATCCCGCCGGCACCCAAGAGTTAGTCGACGAGATAGTCGAAGAAGTAAATCAACTCTCTCTCGAAGAACAGAAGAGCGAACTCGAGGAACTGATGCCCGAGTTTTTCGAAGAGGACGAAGATGAGGAAGAAAATAGGCTCCCGGAACTTGAAGCCGAAGACGTGAAGATGAGGATGGCACCTTATCCTTCCGGTCCGCTCCACATAGGTAACGCTAGGATGGTCATACTTAACGATGAATACGTTAAAAGGAACGACGGTACTCTCGTGCTTTTTTATGACGACACCATAGGTTCGGAGGCTAAAAAACCGCTTCCCGAGGCCTATGACATGATAAAAGATGGTCTAGAATGGCTCGACGTGGAATGGCATGAGACCTATTACAAATCCAAAAGGATGGACAAGTACTACAAGTACGGTAGAGAGATAATCGAGATGGGTGAGGCCTACGTCTGTGAATGTGAACAGGAGACGCTGAGCGATATGCGCGAGGAGGGTAAGGAATGCGATCATAGAGATCGTTCAGTAGAGAAAAATCTTGAGCTCTGGGAGAAGATGCTGAACGGAGAGATGGATGAGGGAGATGCGGTGGTCAGACTCAAGACGGACATGCAGCATCCTGACCCCGCCTTCAGAGACAGAGTTCTATTCCGTATTTCTAAAAACGAACATCCGAGGGTCGGACACGAATATTCCGTGTGGCCTTTACTGGAATTTTCCTGGGCTATCGACGATCACCTACTGGGCATGACCCATATACTAAGAGGTAAAGACCTTGTCATCGAGGATAGGATGGAAGAATACATCTGGGACCTGTTCGGCTGGGAAAAACCCGAGTTCTTACACTACGGCATGCTGAGATTGGAAGATGTGAAACTCAGCAAGAGCGAATTCCAAAGTAAAGTCGCTAGCGGCGAATTCGATGGCTGGGAGGATCCGAGGACTTGGTCGATGCAGGCCTTGAGAAGAAGAGGTATACAGCCTGAAGCCATCAGAGATTTCATACTCGAGTTCGGCATGTCGGAAACCGATATCGAGGTTGCGCCCTCCAAATTGTACTCTAAAAATCGTGAGATCATCGATTCCGATTCGAATAGATACTTCTTCATACCCGATCCGGTGCAGATCGAACTGGAAGGCGATATGGAACCCGGAGTAGCCAAAGTAGCGAGACATCCCGATCATTCGGATAGGGGCTATAGAAAAATAGAAACACGAAGAAAGGTATACATCCCTAGGAAGGAATGGGAAGAGAACCAGGGCGAAGAGATCCGATTGAAGAACTTCTGCAATATAGAACTCGAAGACGAGAAAGGAAAAGTTACGGGTTTCGAGAACAAAGACATACTGAAGATACAGTGGCTCTGTAAAGGTATCAACGTGAGTGTCGAAAGGCTCGATTCGACTCTAGAAAAAGGGTTGGGCGAAAAGAATCTGAAAGAGACTGAAGTTGGAGACATGATACAGTTCGAAAGATACGGGTTCGTCAAGATACAGAAGAAAGATCCTTTCCTCACCACCTTCAGCCACAGATGAGATCCACCGCAAGGGACAAAAATAATTTATAACCTACGATATTCCAATCCATGGAACAGCACAAGCACTGCAAGGTCTGTGAAAAACCGATACCGCTGGATGAAGAGTTCTGTTCGGAGAAATGCAGGACCGAATACCAGGAATTTGTGAACAAGAGGAAAAAGAGAAGATATATATTGTACGGCTTGATCATCGTCTTATTTGTAGTCGGGTACTTGACTTTCATCTATTAACGCTTGGATCTTTATGTCTAAAAAAGTGATAGTTGGAGGGACCTTCGATCATGTCCACCTCGGCCATGAAAAGCTGTTGAGGAGAGCGTTGGACGAGGGGAGTACCACTGTCGGTCTGGTTTCGGACGAGATGCTGGAAGGATGGAAACCGGAAGCTGTTCACTCTTACGAAGTGCGTAAAAAAAATCTAGAAAATTTTCTTTCCATTTACGACGACTGGTCGATCGTAAAAATAGATGATCCTTACGAAAAAGCGGTAGAAGGAGATTTCGACACCCTGGTAGTTTCCTATGAAACTGAAGAGAGAGGAAAGAAGATAAACGAGATGAGAAAAGAGAAAGGAAAAGAACCACTCGAACTCATCAAGGTAGAACCCGTTCTTGCTGAAGATCTTCTCCCCATAAGCTCGACGAGGATAAGAAAAGGGAAGATCGACGAGGAAGGTAATAGGATATCTCCGGTCAAAGCTTACCTGGGCTCTGAAAACGAGTTGAAGAAGAAAAGCGTGAAAGAAGTGCTTTCGGAGTACTTCGAGTTTGAGTTGGAATGTGGGGAAATAAAAGATTTAAAAGAACAGCCCTTAAACGACGAAATAATCAAAGGAGCGAGAAAAAGGGCGAAAGTCCCGGAGGGTTTCGATTACGGGATCGGAGTGGAAAGCGGGATAGTCGAAACCGAAAACGGTCCTTTTTCGCTGGAATACGCGGTTATCGAAGATAAGTGGGGTTGGCGATCGATGGGACACGGTCCAGGTTTTCCGATCCCCGAACAGTGGCTGAACGAACTGAAAAGCGGGATCACGCTCGGGGGAAAGATGAAAATGATATTCGAAGAGGGTTCGGAAAAATCAGGGGCCGTAGACCTTTTGACCGGCGGTAAAGTGGAAAGAAAGGAATGTATAAAATCGGCCTGCCATAATGCGATGATACCGAGATTGAATGCCGAGATATACCATTAAGAAGGTAACCCTTCGAGGGAAATATTTAATAATAAGTGCTAAGTATGGAGATGATGCTTAACGACATTGATCTTATCTGGAGTGTAATAGCCTATGGTAACAGTATATGATGTTCCTCCGAATAAACTGATAGAGGAAGTAAGCAAAAAGATGAAGGAGATGGACGAAGTCCAAGAGCCCGACTGGTCAAAGTTCGTCAAAACGGGCGTACATAAAGAAAAGGCTCCCGATCAACAGGATTGGTGGTTCGACCGAACGTCCGCTGTACTCAGGAGCGTATATGTAGAAGGACCTGTCGGGATATCGAGACTCAAGGCCAAATACGGAGGCAAGCAGAGACGAGGCCCGAAACCTGAACAAGCGGTAAAAGGGTCTGGATCCATAATCCGCGAAAGCCTACATCAATTGGAAAATGCCGGGTTGGTCGAAAAGGTAGACAACGGCAGGACCATGACGCCTGAAGGTCAGTCTTTCTTGGACGAGACCGCATACGACATAATGAAAGAGATGGCGAAGGATAATCCCGAGCTTTCAAAATATCTTAAAGACTAACCAAGGTGATACTTATGGCCGATGAAGATGAGCTTGAAGAGATAAAAAAGAAAAAGATGGAAGAACTCAAAGATAGCAAGGGATCCGGGGAAGCTCAGGAAGAAGCTCAAGAAAAGATGGAAGCTCAAAAAAAGGCTATGCTTAGAAAGTTATTGACTCCAGATGCTAGGGAGAGATTGGGGAATGTTAGAGTTGCCAGGCCGGAATTGGCGGAGAAGATCGAATCTCAGATCCTAGCGCTGGCACAGAGAGGGGGCACGGAAGGTAAGATCGACGATCAGACTCTCAAAAAATTGTTAAAAAAGCTTAGCGATCAAAAGAAAGAAATCAATATTAAAAGGAGGTAAATCATATGTCGAGCAACAAATCAGGGCCGAAGAAGCGCAGACTTCTAAAGAAAGGAAAACAGAACAAAAGAGTTCCCGCATGGGTTATGCAGAAGACGAATAGAAGACATACTAACAACCCCAAGAGAAGGAGTTGGCGAAGGGACGATATCGACGAATAAACAGAATGACTTCTGGTGGTAGAACATGGTAGATACAGAGGAAAGGATAATGAATATCCCGCTCAGGGAAGCGAAAAAGACGCCGGCTAGTAAGAGAGCTTCGAAGGCGATGAAAGTTATCAGAGAGTTCGTTTCGAACAACATGAACGTCCCTCAGGAAGACGTTTGGATAGATTCGAGCACTAACGAAGCGATATGGGACAAAGGCATCAAAAAGCCGCCTTCGAAGATAAAAGTGAAAGCGATAAAATTCGAGGACGGTATCGTAGAAGTTTCGATTCCGAGAGAGTGATCTATGCTAAAAAAATATGCGATAGAGTCTCACCCGTATATCGGTGTATTTTCTGCCAGCAGTGAAGATTTAACTATCATTCCTCCCATAGAGGGAGATATTTTCGAAGAGGCTTTAGAGTCAAAAGTCATAAAAACTACTATCGGGGGCACGAGGGTCAACGGATCTCTGATGGATATAAATTCTCAAGGTGCCGTCGTTTCTGATATAATCGAGGAAAGGGAAATAGATGATCTCACAGAGCATATCGACGTCACGGTGATACCCGATGTACAGAACGCTCTCGGGAACAACATACTGCTGAACGATCACGGAGCTTTGATACACCCGGAGATAGGAGATGAAGCCGAGGAAGCTATAAACTCTCAACTCGATATAGAAGTCAAAAAAGGGACTATAGCCGAGGTAAAGATGGTCGGCTCCGTAGGGGTGGCAACCAATAAGGGAGTCCTATGTCATCCCCATGTCGAAGAAGACGAGATAGAGATATTGGAAGACCTATTCGAAGTACCTGTCAGTAAGGGCACGGCCAATCACGGCTCAGGTTGGATCGGTACCTGTATAGTCGCGAACACGAAGGGCGCAGTTATAGGAAACGAAACTACTCCCATAGAGATGGGCAGGATAGAAGAAGGTCTAAGGTATCTAGAAGATCAGTGATCCGATCGATTAGATAATTCATAAAGAGAACGCCCAGATCTCCGTATGATCATCGGGCAGATCTTGTTTTATGAAATCCAGTTCCACACCTAGCTTGTGTGTTTTTTCTTCCGGAAATAAAGACATGAACGGTTCCAACGTCTTTATGTCCAGAGAAAGACCGGCTATCTTGAAATGCATGGGAACGGCTATTTTCGGCTCTATAGACTCTATAACTTCTTTAGCCTCTTTTGGTCCTATCGTGAACATATCACCGACGGGTACAAAAAGAAAATCCACTTCGCCGATCTCGTTAACCGTGTCTTCATCTAAAGTATGGCCCAGATCTCCAAGGTGACAGAACTGGGTACCGTCCATCTTGAATTTATAGATGATATTTTCGCCTCTTCTTTCTCCACTCTTTTTATCGTGGTAAGTATCTATACCTTTGACTTTGACACCGTCAAAACTTTTCTCGCCCACTTCGTCGACCACTTCGCTATCGGGTTTTTTGACCTGTCTAGTGGCGTTGTGATCGTAGTGATCGTGAGAAACAAGTATGATATCTCCTTCGACCTGAGGAGCGTTTATACCTATACTGCTGCCGTCGTGAGGATCCGTTATCAACTTTCTTTCTCTATCGCCCAATTCAAAACAGGAATGTCCATGCCAGCGGATGCGCATATATATCTCCTTCTCGGATTAGTTGGAAATGAAGATTTAGTTTTTTCCCTATGGTGTAGAATCGAAAGCACTATTCCACAGTTATAAATAAGCCTTTTTTCTCATCTAGTCTTGAAAAAGGATGCGCAGAGGGGAAAAATTGAGAGTGGTGGACCACGACCCGAAGTGGGCGGACATTTTTAAGAAGTTGAAAGATATCTATCTCGAACATTTGAAAGACTGGGTCGTAGAGGTGGAACACGTCGGGAGCACCGCAGTTCCCGATCTTTGCGCAAAACCATGCATCGATATCGATATCGTAATCGAGGATTATTCTTCTTTTCCAGATGTCAAACGAAAGTTGTCCGAACTGGGTTACGACTACGAGGGAGATCTCGGTATCGAAGGTAGAGAAGCCTTCAAAAGAAAAGATAAAAATGTTCCTTGGGACGGCAGCGGTTCTGAAAAATATGATCACAATCTCTATGTCTGTCCCGAAAACAGCAGGGAGTTAGAGAGACACCTCGAATTAAGAGATCATCTTCGGGACGATCAGAAAAGCAGGAAAAGGTATGGCAGGCTGAAGAGAAGGCTCGCGAAAGAACATAAGGACGATATCGTGGCGTATACTGAAGGCAAAACGAAGTTCATCGAAAGGATACTAGAGAGAGAAACGTGAGCTTTTTTAACTTCTGAAGAGTGCATTTCCAACGAATACAGAATGGCAAAATACTAAAAGATTTATAAAGTTCGAGTACTGTATTATATCTGATAATTCATGTTCAAAGACAAGGAGGCGGAGGAAAAGATAGAAGCTTATCAGGAAAGGGTCGAGAAGTTGAAACAGAAAGTCAAAAAGTTAAACAAGAAAAATAAAAAACTCGAAAACGAGAAAAGAAATATCCTGAAAGAGAAAAAAGAGATATTAGACGAGCAAAGTGACGAGATAAAAACTCTTTTAGATAAGGCTACCGAAGAAGAAGTCGTGAATTTTCCAGAAGAAACCGGCGAACTGATAGACAGACTTGGGGAAGAGATATACAGCATGCGGAGGGAAATAGACGAACTGGACGAAGAAAACGAGGAACTGATCGATGAACTGGAAGAATATAAAGCTGATGAGTATGCAATCGAGGCCAAGAGCGAGACCAGGATACCCGACGGTACGGAAATAAACGGCAATATCAGATGCGAAAGCGATCTCGTCATAGAAAATTCGGCTAGAGTCCACGGATCAGTGGAGATCAATGGAGATATCGATATCGGAGATCAAGTCCAGATAGACGGAAAAGTTGTCTCTGAAACTGGCTCCGTAGATATAGGCAGCGAATCCGAAGTAGAGGGCTTCGTTAGAGGTGTCGACTTGAATATCGGAGTGAGGTGTTCAGCTAGGGACATAGAATCTTCAGGAGATGTCGAGCTCGGGGAGGAAGCATCCATATGTGACGTGATAGCCGTCGGAGATGTAAAGATGAATCAGGGCGTACACGTGGACGGAAAACTGAAGTACGGCGGTAAATTTGACGGCGCCGAAGGAGTCACTATCTCAGAGTCCGTGATGCCGATGTCCAAAGATGAGATCGAGAAGGAACTGCAGGAAAGAAAAATGGAATAACGAAGATCATTTAGAGAGATTCTCATCGAAGGAAGAAAAGATATATCGAAATACCGAAGATAGCCAGAGAAATAGAGTAAAGAATATAATCTCGAGCCTTGTGTTCGAGCCGGATCATATTGGTTCGATGAGTTATATTGTCAAAATTTCTAGCTTTTAGAGCTTCTGTAAGATCATAACCATATCTTATAACCGAGGCTAGGAAAGGAATCACCATGGGGATCCGTGCTTTGATCTTTTTTATAGATCCTCCATCTAATTTCAGACCACGTGAGAGTTGAGCTTCTTTTATTTTCTTGTATCGCCTTTTTATATCTGGAACGAGGCGAAGTGTGAGTGAAAAGATGAAAGCCAGTTTCCAAGGAACTTTCAAACTTGTGAGAGCGGTTTCGAACTTCTCAGGATCGGTCGTGACCGCGAACAGTCCGGCCGCACTGGCTATAACTAGAAATCTGAGTAATATGACGATGGATCTCTCCAAACCGCCGTACGTAAGAGATAGAGCGAAAAGTTCTAGATCGTACGTCCAGATCACTTCACCGTGGGCGTAAAAGAACAGGTTCAATACCAACAGAAGAGGGATGAGTATCTTTAAAGGGGAAAGATAAGAAATCAATCTCTTGAAACTTCTGCCCATCAGAGCGGTGATCCAAACGATCGATAAAAAGATGGTAAGATAAATCGGCACAGGTATAAATAACGACAACAGCACCATCACCAAGGTGAAAAATAATTTAGGTCTCGGATCGAATCTCCGGAGTATCGACCCACTTTTCAACCTATCTCACCTCTTTCCCTAGCTATCTTTAGAGCTTCATCCATATCTTCGGGGATCTCCTCCAAAGATCTCTCCTTAGACCATCTCAATATACCGGGCATCCTTATACCCGCTTTCTCCAATATCTCTTCGTCCTGGAGAAGTTCAAAAGGAGAACCCCGGGCCAAAACCTTACTACTGTGCATGACTACCAATCGGTCGGCGTAATTGAGCGCGAAATCCGACGAATGGGTCGAGACTACCATCGTTTTGTTGATGCCCCTTAAAAGCTCCCCTATATTTTGCTCCGCTCTCCTATGCAAACTATGTGTGGGTTCATCCAACACCATGATATCAGGGTTGCCGGAAAGGACCGACGCTAAAGAGACCAAGCGCTGCTGTCCCGAGGACAAAATATACGGAAGCCTGTCTTTTAGATGGGATATGCCCAGTCCTTCTAAAGCACTTTCCGCCATCTTTTCATGTTTTAATCCTCTGTTCTTGGGATAAAATTCAACCTCTTTCTTCACCGATCTAGCGAAAAAGCCGAGTTCTGGATCTTCAGGTGAGAATCCTACTTCTTTACCGTAGGACTCCACTTCTCCTCTCGTGGGTTCTAGTAAACCGGCTAATAACCGCAGTAAAGTCGTCTTCCCTGACCCGTTCTCGCCCATCAAGACCGTCAACTTTCTCTCTTCAAAATCTAGGTCTACGGACTTCAGAGCATACCTATCTGTATCGGGATACTTGAAATAGAGATCTCTCGTTCTCAAAGGGTATCACCCCCGGAGTGAGCCTTCAGCTCGAGTTCGAAGGGGAGCTTTATGCCGTTCCTTATGAGTGTTGAACTCATCTCTTCGATACCGCCGGTACTATCGATCTTCCCGTCCTTCAAGAGGATAACCCTATCGCTTTCCCCATACAGATCTCTGATATCGTGCTCGGCGATAACTATCGTTATGCCCTCCTTTTTCAGCTTTTTTATACTTTCCAAAACTATCTTCTGATTCTTGTGGTCTAGAGGGGACAGCGGCTCGTCGAGAAGTATTATCTCGGGTTCCGTTACCATCGTAGAGAGTAGAGCCACCTTGGTCAGTTCGCCGTGTGAGAGTTCTTCTATGTCTCTGTTCAAAAGGTGATCAGCTTTCAGCATCTTAGAGTACTTCTTTATCCTATCTTTTATTTCATCTAACGGTAAACCTCTGTTCTCCAATTCGAAAGCGGCGTCCAATCTGACGTTCCTTCTAACTATCTGTTTTTCGGGTTCCTGAAAAACGATCCCAATCCTGCCTTTTCTTTTTATCTCGCCCTCTGTCTTCAGTCCTCCCCCGAGTATTCCTTTCACAGCTTTCAGCAGGATAGTTTTCCCGGAGCCGGGCTCACCACAGATCAGAGTGGTCTCTCCTCTATTTATCTTTAAGTCAAGTTCTTCGAGGAGGAGCTTCCCTTCATAATCTTTTACAGATAGTTTATCTATCTCTATCATATCTCAGCTGGGGAATATAATTCTGCAGGAGATGAGAGATGGGGATCGCTATAGCGGCACCGACTACAGCCTGTATGATATCTGTCGGTAATTCTGAAAAGAGCGCATAGGGCAATCCGGAAAAGTAGATAGAACTCAAGAAATAGGCCATTATCATGAAAGGCGCTCCCAGACCCACTCCCAGCAGTTTACTTTTTAAACTGTTTCCACTCACTTTACCGACCACTAGTCCTTCCAGACCTTTTCCTATTAGTGTTATGGGAGCCCACATCGCAAATCCTAAAATCACGTCTGCCGCGGCCGCGCCTATACCTCCGGCTAGACCTCCGACTAAACTTCCGAAGAGAAAGGCGGCCGTGTAGATAACTATCTCTCCGAAATTCAAGTAGCCTAAACCTCCTCCTATAGGAAAGGCTAAGGCTATAGTAGCGATCGCCACCGCCGCAGCAAAATCCGCACTGAAAGCAACCGTTTTTGCATCCAATATATCTTCCCAATCCATCGTATCCTAGTACCCGGCATGGTAGACTGAGATTTAACTTTTTTGAAGACAAAAATACTATTAAAGCTAGCCGGAGTTAATCTAACGATAAGCATGAAAAAGATAGGCTTGATAGGAGGGATGAGTTGGGAATCTACTTTGGAATATTACCGGATAATAAACGAAAGCACTAAAGAGAGATTGGGAGGCGAGCATTCCGCTGAGGTATTGATCCACTCTTTCGATTTTGCAGACATAATAGAACTCCAGAATGAAGGTAAATGGTCGGAACTCGAGGATATGATGGTGGACGCCGGTAAGGGATTGAAAGATGCAGGTGCTGACTTTCAGATAATATGCGCCAACACAATGAACAGGTTAGCCGATGATGTGGGAGAAAGAGTCGGTACTAATATCATACATATCGGAGATGCAGCGGCGGAAAGGATCAAAAAGAAGGGGATGGACAAAGTAGGTCTCATCGGGACCAAATTCGTCATGGAAGGAGACTTTTACAGAAAACGGATGAAAGAAGGACATGGAATAAACGTCATAATCCCGGAAAAAAAGAACCGGGAAAAAGTGCACGATATAATCTATAACGAACTGTGTAAAGGAGAAGTAAAAGAGAGTTCTAAAGGTTCTCTTTTCGAGATGATCGACGAATTCGTCGATAGAGGTGCGGAGGGAATAATATTGGGATGTACTGAACTACCGTTGTATATAACCGAAAAGGAAGTAGATGTAACCCTATTCGATACCACCAAGATCCATGCGGAAGCCGCTGTGAAATATTCTCTTGAGGAGGATTAGCCCCAAAGGTCGGATTTTAACTCAAATCTCGTTGTGCTTTATGAATTCCCTGATCAGATCGAAAGCCTCGAATATCCTGTCGTCGGAAATAGAATAATAGATCCGAGTTCCGTCTCTACGAGTTTCTACCACGTTTTTTTCTCTCATCTTTCCCAAGTTCTGGGATACGACGGGCTGTTTTCGACCTAGATATTCGGTGATCTCGCCGACCGACTTCTCACCATCTCTCAGATAATCGATTATTTTCAATCTCAACTCATTAGTAAAGGTCTTACACACTTCCGCATGGAGAGCAAATATGTCTTCTTCTCGCTCTTTCTCTTCCTCCATATTATCATCGCATTATTTTTCACTATAAAAATTTTTTATCTAAATATCAAGTAAATCATGATTTTATTAAAAAAGAATTGAAGATGCTTAAGTATTCCTGAGCACTACGACGATCAGTATTATAACGACGGCGATGAGCGCGACCGTCAACCCAATCAATAAAAAACACGCCGGGACGAGACGCTTTTTTATGAAGTCAAGGACTTCCTGATCTTCTACCGGGGAACTGTAACTCACTTCTACTTGGGTGGTTCGGTCACCATCGTTCACGACAACGAGTCGGTAATCTGCGTCGTCGGGTTTGGTCCAATTATCTTTGAGATCAGTTATGTCTCGGCGAGCGTAGGACGCATTTTCGAAATACGCCTCTGAAGTTGAACCTTTCTTAAAATTTTGACTCTTTATTATATACATGTCTATGGAGTACTCGGATGATATACTGAGATCGAGTTTCTCACCTTCGTCCAGTTCTTTCAAGGACAAGGAAAGCGTATCCCTCGGCGAAATGGAAACTTCTCTAGATTCGCTGTAGTCAAATTCATCGGCTTCGATGGTAGGAAATACCGAGGTTATCACCAACGATATTAGCATTAGGACACAAATCGTTCTCCAACATCCTCTCTGCACATCGACGGCGATGATATCCGACCTCCTATAGTTATCTTTGGAAGATTATGCTTATTTTTATAATTTTTGTAGCTGGATCTTGACCTGTCCCGACCGACCATTTTCTTTAAATAGAAAGTCTCCGATATCCTTCTGTTGGTAAAACAGTAAAGGGATATCATGGAAAAAGACGAATTACTAAAATACGTCAAAGAAGAAAATATCAAATTCGTTGAGATGCAGTTCATGGATATACTAGGCGGGGTGAAGTCCGTCTCTATACCCGCTTCACATCTGGAAAGAGCGATAGAGGAAGGAGTTATATTCGATGGATCTTCAATCATGGGTTATGCTACCATAGAAGAATCAGACCTTCGAGGTTACCCCGATCTAGATACTTTTCTAGTCTTTCCCTGGATAGATAGTGAGGTCAAAACCGGACGTTTGATATGTGATATCTACACTTCAGAAGGTGAACGATTTGATGGTGATCCTCGGTATATCCTGCAGAAACAGATGGATAAAGCCGAAGAGATGGGTTTTGACTTCAATGTGGGACCTGAATACGAGTTCTTTCTCTTCAAAACAGATAAGGACGGAAAACCCACATTGGAGCCTGATGATGAAGGTGGTTATTTCGATCTGATGCCTCTAGATAGAGCGGATAAAGTCAGGAAACAGTGCAATCTATATTTCAAGGAGATGGGTTTTCAGGTCGAAGCTTCTCATCATGAAGTCGCGAGCGGTCAGCACGAAATCGATCTTAGATATGATGACGCTATGACGATAGCCGATCAGATAATGACTCTTAAACACACGATAAAGACGGTTGCGAAATTGAACGATCTTCACGCTACTTTTATGCCCAAACCGATAACAGATGTCAACGGAACCGGTATGCACATACACCAAAGTCTACTGGGAGAAGATCAAAATTACTTTTACGATAGTGAAGATCCAGAGGGTCTGAGCGACATATGCAGGCATTACATCGGAGGACTTCTCAAATATGCTAAAGATATGTGCGCAGTACAGAACTCTTGGGTGAATTCCTACAAAAGACTGATACCCGGTTATGAAGCTCCGGTTTATGTTTCGTGGGCCCATTTAAACAGAAGTGTTTTAGCAAGAGTCCCTGAAGGAAGAGGGATGGCTACTAGAATAGAGATCCGAAATCCTGATCCTGCTGGAAATCCATATCTTCAGTTCGCCGTCCTGCTCGGAGCAGGTCTAGAAGGCATAGAACAGGAGATCGAACCGCCCGAGCCTGTCGAAGAAGATATCTTCTCTTTATCAGATGAAGAGAGGAAAGAGAAAGGGATAAAACCTCTACCTTCAAATTTAGGACATGCATTATCTTTGATGGAAGACAGTGATCTGATGAAAGATGTGCTTGGAAAACATGTATTCGAGCATTTTCTTCACAACAAAAGAAAAGAGTGGAATAAATACAGAAAACAGGTGACTAGGTGGGAGATAGAAAAGTACCTTACTAAACTGTAGTAACTATACTTCTTCCGGCAAACCCCCCTATCTGGTAAAGATATTTAAATGGGGTATCTGTTGAGGCTAAATCGCTAACATGAAAAAAGATTGGTACTCCCGACCCCTGGAAGAGGTCTATGAAAAGCTGGATACTTCAAGTGAGGGGCTCAGTGAAAAGGAGGCCAAGAAACGGTTAGATGAGTACGGCAAGAACGAAATAGAGAAGGAAGAAGAGATATCTCCTGTAGAGATCTTTCTTGATCAGTTCAAAGATTTTCTCATATGGATCCTTCTTGCAGCTGCCATCATCTCTTTTGCGGTTGGTCATGCGATAGATACCTATCTGATTATGACCATCGTTATCGCAAATGGTATATTCGGCTTCGCTCAGGATTACAAAGCTGAAAAATCTATAGAATCCTTGAAAGAGATGGCTACCCCTGATGCACTTGTGAAAAGGGATGGGCAGAAAAAGAAAATAGGTTCAGAAGAGGTCGTTCCAGGAGACAAGATATTTTTAAGTCAAGGAGCGGCTGTTCCCGCTGATGCCAGATTGATAGACCAGCAGAATCTAGAGGTCGATGAATCCGCTCTCACTGGAGAAAGTGTAGCGGTAGATAAGAAAACTCATTCTTTGGAAGAAGGAATCGAGTTGGCCGAAAGAGAGAACATGGTCTACAAGCAGACCAACGTTGTCAAAGGAAAGGGTGAAGCTGTCGTTGTCGGCACAGGCATGGACACTGAGATAGGTAAGATCGCTACTGAACTTCAAAAAGTGGAAGAAGAAGAGACCGTCTTCCAGAAAGAAGTTAATGACTTAGGCAAAAAACTCGGCATAATGATACTCGGTATATGTGCTGTTCTGGTACCGATCTTGATATTTAGAGACGCTAGTTTCTTGAACGCTTTCATAACCGCTATAGCTTTGGCCGTCGCGGCTGTCCCTGAAGGACTTCCGGCCGTTGTTACTTTGACACTCGCGCTCGGAACACGAAAGATGCTGAATAAGAAAGCATTGGTCAGAAGATTACCAGTTATCGAGTCATTAGGTTCCGTAGACGTTATCTGCACGGACAAGACCGGCACATTGACAGAAAGTAAGATGGTCGTTGAAAGGATATTATCCGGTAAAAAGGAGTTCGAGGTTACAGGTGGTTTTTCCAGCGAAGGTGATTTCAAATCAGGTAGTGAAGAAATCGATCCCCAACAGCTCAAAATGATATTACAGGCTGGAGCTCTCTGTAATGATTCAGAGGTAACTGACGGAGAGATAATAGGTGATCCAACAGAAGCGGCTCTTATCCAATCTGCGGAGAAAGCAGGTTTCAAAAAGGAAGAACTGGAGAAGGAATTCAAAAGGATAGACGAGATACCTTTCTCCTCGGATAGAAAGATGATGACGACTATCCATGCACAGCAAGACCATGACGATAAAGCCTTCGTGAAAGGCGCTCCAGAAGTTATCTTAGAGAGATGTGACAGGTATTACGAGGACGGAGAGATCAAAAAACTTGATGATAAGAAGAGGCAAGAGTTCATCGAGAAAAACGATGATTTTGCAGACGACGCCTTGAGAGTTCTAGCCATGGCTTACAAGGACATCTCCTTTGAGAGTGAGACTGAAGAAGATAAAAAAGATGAGATCGAAGAGATCCCCGCTGAAGAGATCGAGAGTGATCTTATATTCTTAGGACTCCAGGGCATGATCGATCCTCCAAGAGAAGAGGTCAAAGGAGCGATAGAGACATGCAGAAACGCCGGGATCAGAACTGTCATGATCACAGGAGATAATGCGACAACAGCTGGAGCGATAGGTGAACAGCTCGGTTTTCACGGAAAGGTAGTGACCGGGAAAGAACTAGATTCGATGTCGCAGGAAGAACTCAATGAAGTTGTGGAAGAGGTCGATATATTCGCTAGAGTATCTCCTTCACATAAAGTCAATATCCTGAGAGCACTGAAATCCCAAGGTCATATCGTGACGATGACTGGAGACGGTGTGAACGACGCTCCCGCACTGAAAGAATCCGACGTCGGAACAGCCATGGGAGAAAGAGGTACGGACGTATCAAAGCAGGCTTCAGACATAGTACTTTTAGATGATAATTTCAAGACGATCAAAGATGCTATAGAGGAAGGTAGAGGTATCTTTGATAACATAAGAAAATTTGTCAATCTTTTACTTTCCGGAAACATGGGGGAAGTCCTTGTAGTTCTGATAGCTTCTTTGATAGGATTGGGAGGAGCAATACCGCTCACCGCAGTGATGCTTCTCTGGGTAAATCTTGTTACAGATGGATTGCCCGCCTTAGCCATGGGAGCAGATCCCGGTTCAGAAGATATAATGAAAAGAAGTCCTAGAGGTAAAGACGAGGGTATAATCGATAAAACTTTGGCCTTCTCTATAGGATGGATAGGCCTCTGGGTCACAGGGATAGTTCTATTCATGTACAACTACGGTCTAGGAGAAAGTCTTAGATTGGGAAGGACGCTCGCTTTTACATCTCTGGTGATACTTGAACTCATCGAAGTGGTCCCCATAAGACAAAGATACGGTACTCCACAGTTATCCAATAAATGGTTGATCCTAGCTATATTCCTATCGATAGGTATGCATCTTGGTCTGCTCTACACTCCTCTAAGCGGTTATTTCAAAGTCGTACCATTGGGTCTAGAATCATGGGGAGTTCTTCTAGCAGGTGCAGGGATATTCTTCCTGAGTATGATAGTGATGAGGATCCTAGAGAACAGATTCATCATGGATAAATGAGACTCTGAAAAGTAAAACCCTTTAATCCTTTTAACATTATCTTTTTTTCATAGTTTTTTCTCTTAGCAAACAAAAAGATTAAAAAACACATATATACATTCTCGACTGCTATGGCTAAAACTAGAAGGTTAGTCCTCGACATCTTGAAGCCGCACGAGCCCGACATGTTGAACATGGCCGATGAGATCGCTGATCTAGACTCGGTATCTTCAGTCAACTTTACACTCTACGAAGTGGACGAGAAAGTAGAGAACGTGAAAATGACTATAGTGGGATCGGATCTGGATTTCGAAAATATCGAAGAGACTATCGATTCTCTAGGTGGTTCGGTTCATTCTATCGACGAAGTTGTAAGCGGGGAGAAGATAATAGAAGAAAGCAAAACGCCTCAGGACTGATCAAGAAAGAGGATATCCAATGCTGGAAGCTTTAAAGAATAGGATACTTCAGGGAAGAGGAGAGAGCATAGCCCAGCGTTATATAGCACTGAACGGTTTCGATGGGATCTTAACCGTTCTCGGTATAACGGTAGGTGCTTTTTCGACGAGTGTGAGTTCGCCGAATGTCTTGATCTCATCATGTGTGGGAACCGCTGTAGGCCTTCTAGTCTCTGGAATCTCTGGAGCCTATATAACTGAGAAAGCTCAGAGACTCCGCGATTTCAAAGAATTAAAATCGGCTATGCTGTCAGATATGGAAGGATCGATCCAGGAAAAAGAGGTAGAGAGTGAATCCCTCATGATCTCACTCTTGAACGGTTTTTCCCCGTTCTTTTTTGCTATGGTGTCGGTGATACCTTATTTCTTGGCCAGCCTCGATATCATACCTATGGTGAACACTGCATATTTTTTCTCCATGGCGATATCGGCTTCAACGCTGGCTATATTGGGAGCGTTCCTTGGAAAGATTGCGAAGGAGTCCATGGTGATCTATGCCCTTAAGATGGTCGGTATAGGCGGAGTTACAGCTCTGATAATGTACTCTTTAGGTCTTGGTGGATGAATAAAGAAAGAAAAAAATATTTTAATTTTTTTCTTTGACGGAACCTAGTTCTTCCGCCACATCGTCTAGATTTAAACGGGTGAGAGTGTTCTTCATCGGTACACCGTCTTCATCCCATCCTCTTGTGTCGTAATACCTATCGAGTTCTTCTTCGAACTCTCTTCTAGACAACGTTTTTCCTTCAGTAGGACCGTAAAGAACCTTGTCTTCAAATACTCTATCCGGAAGCCTGTCGTCCTTTCTACCGAATCCGTTGCGGACGTTGAAGGCCTTCGACAAGTTGTAGACTCTTTCTCCGGCTTCTAGGAATTCCGGAAGATCCATATCGAAAGCCGTGACGGCGTTAACCAGTTCGAGTTGACCTTTATCGACCATCAGTCCTCTAGAGAATTTACACAGACCGGTCATATCGTACAGTGTCATCAGATCTTCCATAGCTTTTAGGGCGAACGCTTTTCCTTTCAACTCAGTCCTATCATAATCTTCGAAGTCCCAGTACTCGCCGGCCATCTCGAGCGCGTAAAGGCATGAAGTTAAGTGATCCGCACCTCTCGGAGCAACAGCGAAAGCGAGTGTCATCCCCTTAACGCCTCTAACTTCAAAACCTGCTGGAGGCATACCTTTGACGTGGATAGCGAACTTTTCGGAACCTTGACCGACTTCCATCGCAGCTTCGTAAACACCGTCGCCGAGCAGCTCTCCCAGCTCTCCTTCTTTATTGGCCATCATTTTCAACGCTTCCAGCATCGCCTCTGCATTTCCGAACTCAAGATCTAGATCGGTATCTATCAGTCCTTTCTCGTTCGCTTCCATGGCCCATGAGATAGTCAAGCCCGCCGATATGGTGTCCAAACCGAGCGTATCGCAGATCTCGTTAGCTTTAGCCACTGCTTCTATATCGTCGATTTCGCAGGCTCCTCCCAAAGAGTACTGCGTCTCGTACTCCGGTCCGTCAACAGCGATATCTCCATAGGGAGTATCTTCGGCTTTGAAGTACTGGCTGCACGGCTTGGTACAGTACGGGCAGGGTCTTCTTCCGTCCCTGTACACAGCTGTCCAGTACCTCGGATTCAGCTCTATCCTGTCATCTTCGTCCTCTAAATTATCATAAGCTCTTTTGAAATAACCTGCCTGCCAATTCTTTGTCGGGAAACAGCCGAAAACCTGATTCTTGGCGGCCATAGCTTCTCCGGTACCGTAATCCATCTGATCCTGAGGGTCGAAACTCTCGTCCTCGGTCTCTCCCTGGCCGGTTGTGATCTTGCGCCATTTACTGTTCAGCTCGTCGAGTCTTTCTTGGTCGTAGACAGGTAAGTCCTTCGTACCCTTCACCGCTATCGCTTTCAAATTTTTAGAGCCCATGACGGCTCCGCCGCCGCCTTTTCCGGCTTGACGGTCCTCGCACTCTATTTCGGAGATCTTCGACAGGTTCTCTCCGGCGGGACCTATGACCGCGGTGGAATAACCTTCGTACTCTTCTTTTATCTTCTCGTCGGTATCTCGAGTATCGAGTCCCCAAAGATGGTCCGCCTCTTCTATCAATACCTCGTCATCTTCGATCACGAGCATCGACGGTTCTTCCGCTTTACCTTCAATAACTAGGGCATCATATCCGGCTTTTTTCAACTGATCGCCCATCTTGGCTCCGACCACCGACTTACCGTATCCGCCCGTCTGTGGTGCTTTGAATCCAAAAGTAGTCTTAGAAGCGGTAGGTATTTTTGGTCCTACCAGCGTTCCAGGAGCGACCGCGAGAACGTTCTCTGGATCTAGAGGTTCAATCTCCGGTTCGAGTTCATCGAATATTATTTTAGTTGTGAATCCCGCACCACCTATGTATCTTCTTAAAAATTCATCTGACAGTTCTTCTTCTTTCACGTCGCCTTCAGTAAGATCTATTTTTAGCAATTTATTCCAATATCCCGACATGGTATCTCTGAGAAAAGAAGTAAAAGTCGATTATATAAAGCTCACGGGCTATTACAAGGGACGATCAAAAAGATATGTCACGGTTGATGAGCTTTTAACTACTCATTATTGAAGATAAAATCGCCGGGAAAAGCTATTTAGACTTTTACACGGATAAATAATCGAGGGTGTATAATGAGAGCATTCGTTATGAAGGAGATAGGTGAAGTAGACGTTATAGAGAAAGAAAAGCCGAGTGCTGGTCCGAACGACGCTATAATAAAACCGACCAAAGGACTGGTCTGCACTTCAGATGTTCATACTGTGAAAGGGGCGATAGGAGAAAAAGAAGATCTGACCCTTGGTCACGAAGCTGTAGGTATTGTAGACGAAGTTGGTGAGAAAGTGGGAGATTTTGAACCGGGCGATAGAGTGGCTGTCGGAGCGATCACGCCTGAGTGGGGTTCTGACGCATCTCAAAGAGGACATTCCTCTCAGACTAACGAACCTCTAGGTGGCTGGAAGTTCGCAAACGTTAAAGATGGTGTTTTTGCCGATTATTTTCACGTGAACGAGGCCGACGCCAATATGGCGCACATACCTGAAGGCGTTAAAGACGAAGAAGCAGTTTATATAGCCGATATGATGTCGACCGGTTTCGCGGGAGCTGAAATAGCTAACATCCCGATCGGTGGAACGGTAGCTGTTTTCGCACAGGGCCCGGTAGGGCTGATGGCGACTAAAGGCGCTGAACTGCAGGGTGCGGGAACTATCATAGCGGTAGAATCCGTTGAAAAGAGGAAGAAACTGGCGAGAGAGTACGGCGCCGAAGAAATAGTGGATTTCAGCGAAACTAACCCTGTAGAGAAGATAATGGAACTAACGGATCAAGAAGGAGTCGATTCGGCTATAGAGGCGCTCGGAATGAACGAGACCTTCAAACAGTGTATCGAAGTCGCAAAAGCGGGCGGAACCGTCTCGAACATCGGATATCACGGAGAAGGCGAATTTTTAGAAATACCTAGAGACGGATGGGGGGTCGGTATGTCCGAAATAACCATCAACAACAAGCTCTGTCCGGGAGGAAGAGTCAGGCTGAATAGGTTACTGAGAATGCTCGATAAAGGAAAAGTAGATCCTACCCACATGACCACGCACGAATTCAAATTCGAGGAAATAAAAGAGGCGTTCAGACTGATGAAGACTAAGGAAGACGGTATAATAAAACCGCTGATCGATTTCGAGTAAATCCCTTATTTCTTTTTTATTGAAACATGATCTTACCCTTATCGGGACTCGTAATCATAGCCCTTCATCTCTTCCTCCGAAAATTCCACCCCGAGTCCCAAAGCTATCCTGTTTACGAAGTTGAAATAGGAGGCTATCATATTGATATTCAGTATCTGCTCGTCGGTAAAATCAACCTCCTTCAATCTTTTAACATCTTCTTCCTCTATCTTATCCGGTTCCCTGTTCAATTTCAATACGTATTCCGCCACAGCACGGTTTTTATCATTAAGTTGAGGCTTATCGATACTCTCGATGAGAGCTTGGATCTTACCTTGGTCTTTCCAGAAATGATCTAGCGCTTCAGCGTGATGATTAATACAGTACTCACACCCGTTGTCGGATGATATTATCACGCCGATTATCTCGCAGATCTCCCTAGATATGCTTCTATTAGTGAAAAGCAGAGACATGTAAAGATCAAGGTGGCTTTTCATAGCCTCCGGGTTCAAACTCTGCACTTTCATTATATTGGACAGTTTACCTCTCTTGCTCTCAATATCTTCATATATCCGGTCCAATTTTCCCTCAGCGGATTCTCTATCTATTTCTTCTATCCATGACATATATTTGACCTCGACTATTTTCGAACCTTAACGTTGTATATCAAATTGTTGAATCAAGTGATCATCAGCACTTATCCATCAAAAAGAATTGAAAAGGTAGTTTTTCATGCTTAACCCAAAACTATAAAAGTGCGTATAACACTATTATATTTTAGATGGGTAGAAAGAGTCGATATATTCGGATAATGCTATCTTTCCTGGTAGCGGGTATCATGGTATCCACAGCCTTAGGTCTATACGGACCAACGGTCACTCGGGAATCTAGAGATCTGGTCACAGGAGACATCCCAAAAACTGACAGAAACACTCCAGAGGATTACAGAACGGCGAGTTTCGGAGTGAAGTGTTTCTGGACTCCAGATGCCAGATTAGGGGTAGTGGATGGCGTCATAAGAACTAGGATCGGCTATCTCGTAGTCAAAAATTCCAGCACGGGCGAAAGTGGTTTGAAAAGAGAAGTCATCAGGGTAGATTACAATCCAGAGAAGATCTCTTATCAAGAAATTTACGAAATCGTTAAGGATGTATCAACTTTAAAAAGATTGAATCCCTTAGGTAAATTTAAGTTAGCGGATAATTTCAACCAGAAGTACTATCTCGGTCAGGAAGAAAACCTCTCGAAAGCTTTTCAAAAAGTCTATCCTGATCCCATGAAATTGATGAATTCCACCGCAGCCGCTAGGATCAACGGTTATTTAGTAGGTTTTGGAAATCTGACTTCCACATCAGATCTTAACGGGCTAGGCCTTACGGCAAGAGGAAGAAGATTGGTCTACGATATATGGGATTCAAACAAATACAGAAGAAGATGTAACGTCCCGTAGAAAAGATGATTTTCCTTTTTTTGTTTTTATGGAATTGTCAGAAATTGGAAATCTCTAACTGCTCGTTTTTTCAAGAAAAATTGGATAAGTCGGAAATCAATGATTTCCAACTGCCCGTTCTTCAAAGAAGAACGGATTCGTCGGAACGAAAACTCGTTCCAACTTACCGCTAAAGCAAGTTTAGCGGACTCATCGGGATCCGTAGGAAAATGGAATTTTCCTACGATATCAGGAATTTTATTCCTGAAATATCCGCAGCGGTAGCGAGGATCGAGGGGAGTCCGTGAGCATAGCGAACGGACTCGCCGGGATTTCCGTTCGAACTGGAAGTTCCAGCTCGATATTCGAACCCGGGTTCGGGGCTCCGGAAGCCCCGATGATATCCATTGCAGCTCTGCCCTGGCGGAACAGAGTAGCTACAACACGAGCCCTTTCCGTACAAAGAAAGTAAAAATCAGGCGGTTAAGCTCTCAGGTTTTACCAGCTAGGCACCCTTCATTCGTTGAACTCTGTATAACCGCACTTTCCACAGGAAAGTCTATCTTCGTGTTCGGCGAGGAAAACACCTTCTCCACATTTGGGACATGTGCGGCGTTTCCTTTTGATCTCATCGTCATCTACTTCGAACAATTCCGATTTATTCATCTATCTCACCTCGTTTAACCTCTTTCTTGGAAATAATCTCTTTCATACTTTTCTAGAGACTCCTTGTCATCGTAAACTCTAACGTCGACTATCGATTCCTCCATACCGTATTCCGTATCGATTTCGGCTATCACTATATTACCTCTAGAGGCGTCGACCAGCCCGGCAACTTCACCGGCCAAGCCCTCTCTAGAAGGTGTGCCTTCTCCTTCATGACCTACTTTGAGTCTCAATTCACGTCTGTTCATGAGCTTGTTATCTTCTTCATGTTCAATCTCGACTTCCGCCATTTTATCTACCATCGTCAACTTTTATCATGTTATTTATTATTTCCCAAGTTTCCTCTTTTATATCTTTCGATACCTCGTTGATGACCATCCCCTCGGACGGTATCCCGTAAATAACCAACCCATTCAATGGACAGAGAGCTATCGCCACTAGCGAAAGCATGTCTTCCTCGCCTTCGACCTGTATTATCACTCTTTCTTCTTTGGAGATCGCTTCCTTCAAGACCTTCCAGACCTCTCTCTTTATGGTAGAGGGTGGATTTTCGATCGTTACAGTTTTCTTATCTCTCCAGTTTCTTCCAGCGAATTCGCCCCTCCGGGTTTTACCGTCGACTATACCCACGTCGGGTTCGATCCCCTGGTCCAAAAGTCGATCTGTGACCACATCACCTACAGTTATTATAGGGTCCGCATCGAAATATCTTTCGGGCAGATCTCCTTCGACCACAGGGCCGAGAGTTCGTTTCAATTCCTCTCTATCCTCGGGTTTGAGTTCGAGATCTTCATCTGGTATCTCAGGCAAGATTACCTATCCTCTCACCTTGAGGGCGAACTTTCCATTGGCTTTGATACCCATCTTCTTGGCGAGCATAGAGTGTTCGTAATCCACTATTACCAGGTATCCCTGCCATTCTCTAGAGACGTCGCCTCCGCAGAGAGGACATTCGTTCTCCTCGGTCAAGTAGTTACATTGCTTACATGCCTTTTTCTGTGCCATCGTTATTCTTCCTCCTCATCTTCATCTTCTTCGATCCATTCAAGCTTTCCTAGACCGTTCTGTCTCATCGTCATCCCTATCTTGCTTTCCCTAGGATTTCTTTCATTTACACTGACAGTGACTATCCTCGCTCTGATCTCGTCGTCTATACCTAGACTGTCCTTGCTCTCTTTTCCAACTAATCTCTGATTTCCCTGATCGACCTCTACTTTATCGTTCATTATCTGACTTATATGTAGCAGTCCGTCTAACGGTCCAAATCTCACGAACCCACCGAACTGCAGGACTTCGCAGAGATAACCGAGGATCAGCTCCTGTTCTTCCATCTCGAAGTATAAAGCGTCGTACTCGACCTCCTGATAAACTCCTCCATCATCGTGGACCACTTTTCCGTCTCCGATCCTTTGGATATTAGTGGAGAGTATTATCAACTTGTTTTCATCTTCGATGACTCCTTCAAGGTCTTCTCTAGCTATATCCTTTGCTACTTCGTCTATGTCCTCGTCCAGTCTATCGGGAGGTATGCGTATGGTATCTGTTTTTTTCTCCATCTTGTACATGTGTTTTCCACCTTAAGTTCAGACCAACTGTAGGCCGTACTCGGCTATTGCGGTAGCGAACACCAACGAAACTATAGACATCAGCTTTATAAGTATGTTGAGAGAAGGTCCCGACGTATCTTTGAACGGATCTCCTACCGTATCGCCGATGACTCCGGCTTTATGAGCGTCCGAGCCTTTACCGCCATGGTGACCTTTTTCTATATATTTCTTTGCATTGTCCCATGCACCGCCCGAGTTGGCCATCATGATAGCTAGAACGAATCCAGTACCTACTGCGGCCATAAGGAATCCGACTAGAGCGGTGGGACCTAATAAGAATCCTACCACGAGCGGCACTATTATGGCCATCAGACCGGGCACTACCATCTCTCTAAGGGCCGCCGAAGTGCTCAGATTTATAGGCTTTTGATAGTCTGGATCTGCTTCTCCGTCTAGAAGACCCGCGACTTCGTTGAACTGTCTTCTAGCTTCTTTCACGATCTCGTCCGCAGAGCGACTGACCGCTTTCATGGTGATCGAACAGAACAAGAACGGAACCATAGCGCCGAGGAAGACTCCCGCCAAGGTCGACGGCTCCATTATGCTGAAAGCTTCAGCTTCAAATCCTATCTGTGTCGCATAGGCCGCGGTCAACGTAAGCGCGGTCAGAGCCGCTGAACCTATAGCGAACCCTTTGCCGGTCGCCGCATTAGTGTTACCGAGAGCGTCAAGAGCATCCGTTCTTTCTCTGACCTTTGGATCTAGACCGCTCATCTCTGCAAGGCCTCCGGCGTTATCGGCTATCGGGCCGTAGGCGTCAGAGGACAATGTTATCCCTAAAGTGGAAAGCATGCCTATGGCCGAGATAGCGATGCCGTATAGTCCTGAAAGGAAGAAAGATATCAAGATAGTTATAGAAACTATCACGACCGGGAATGTTGTGCTTTCCATCCCCGTAGCGATCCCTTGGATTATGAAAGGCGCCGGTCCAGTTTCTGTCCTCTCTGCCATCTTTTTCGTCGGTTTGTACCTTTCTGAAGTATAGTATTCAGTAAAGTATCCTATGAGAACACCGGCTATCAGCCCGGCAAGGACCGAGCCGAATACTCTGTACGGTAAGACTCCGAAGTATTCAGGAGGGAGTATCAAGTAAAGTATAACGAATGAGAATATAGTGATCAGTATCGCGGCTCCCCAAGTACCTTTTCTCAAAGCCTTCAAAAGTGTTTCCTGAGTGGCGTCTCCTTCCGCTTTTATGAAGAATATGGATATCATAGATGCGATGATTCCCGCTCCGGCTATCAGGAAGGGTATAGCGAATATCTGGTTGCCGACATCCGCTGCGGCTAGTGGACTGTGGGAAAGTAACTCGTTCCCGGAGTAAATCATCCAACCCAATGTTAGAGCCGCTATGATAGTGTTGGTATAAGATTCGAACAGGTCGGCGCCCATGCCTGCCACGTCGCCGACATTGTCGCCGACATTATCCGCGATAACGCCTGGATTTCGGGGGTCGTCTTCTGGTATTTCAGCTTCCACTTTTCCGGCGAGGTCGGCACCGACATCCGCTGCCTTGGTGTAGATTCCTCCGCCGACTCTCGCAAAGAGTGCTATAGCGCTCGCTCCGAAGCCGAAACCGGCGACATATACGATTGCCTGCTCGAGAGTTAATATCTGCCTGACAAGTAATAGCACCGTACTGAGCCCTAAGATACCCAGCGAGACCACTGTAAGACCCATCACGGATCCACCTCGGAAGGCGATCTTAAGAGCTTTGTTAAGACTGCTTCGAGCTCCCTGTGTAGTGGGAGCGCTGGCATTGGTTGCGGTTATCATGCCCACGTAACCAGCCGTCGCCGAGAGAGCGGCACCCACGATGAATGGCAGCCATGTCATCATGGTCACGCCTTCTACGAAGTCTTTTACCGATAGTAATATAGCCGCTACTAGAACGAAGATCATTATGTATTTGTATTCTGTATGAAGATAAGTTTTAGCTCCTTTCTGAACTTCCCCTGACAACTTTTTCATCTTGTCCGTCCCTCTGTCTTGCTTGGAGATGAATTTAGCGAAATATCCGGCTAATAGTAGACCGATCACCGAAGCCGCTATCGCTCCTAGGGTCGCAAGAGTGAGATGTGATAGCCCAAACATTATTTCTACCTAGTGGAAGATTGAAAATTAGTTTATATAGTTTTCCGTTTTTTCAATGTAAATTATCTTTTAGAGTCTAGTTAGCTAAAAAAGGAAATAGGTGAAGGGGATAATGGGCCGGGGAGTTCGACCCCCGAGCAAAACTCCCCAGCCGATTTCTGTCCCTCTCTCCCGATAAGGAGTGATCGTAAATCCTTCTACTCGTTTTTAACTATCAATCTCAAGGGTTAAAGCTTTTTTCAAGTATAACTGCACAAGTGTACAAACGACCTTTTCTTCTATACATCTTCTATCCCATTTTCAATCTTTAAATAGAAGTAAAGAGATGAGGATAAAAGAAGGAGGTATCCTGTGTGAAAACGTCGATAAAGATCGGGAGTATAAAGGAAATACCTATCAAACTGCATATAACCCTCTTGATCGCGGTCGGTTTCATCGGTTGGTCGATAGGTTATCGAGCCTTCGAGATAGCCGAGCTGATAGGTGTTGAAAGTGCGTCAATTTCTTCAGGCTTCGAAAGCTACGTTTTCGGCTTTGCTATCGCCGGCGGTCTATTCCTCAGCGTTCTTTTACATGAACTGGCTCATTCTCTAACCGGGATGAAGATGGGCGTCGAGATCGAAGAGATAACACTTTGGATATTCGGAGGTGTCTCTAATATGGAAGAGATGCCTCGAGAACCCAACTCGGAGATAAGATTGAGCGTGGTGGGTCCTCTCACGAGTTTAGGTATCGGGATAGGAAGTTATCTGTTCAGTCTATTGATTAGTTATGGCAATCTGATATTTTTCTTCCGATATCTAGGTCTGATAAACGTCCTTCTTTTTGGATTCAATATGATACCTGCATTCCCCATGGACGGGGGCCGGATCTTGAGAGCGCTGTTCGCGAAAAGAGAATCTTACGCAAGGGCGACAAAAAGAGCCGCGAATATAGGAAAGGTAGTCGCCGTGCTTTTTGCGATCATAGGTATATTCACCAATATATTCCTAATTCTCATCGCGTTCTTCGTCTATATAGGGGCTAGTCAAGAATCAAAGAGCGTTATGATTAGAGAGACATTGGAAAATGTGAAAGTGAAGGAGATAATGAGCGAAGAAGTTAAAACACTTAGCCCGAAGGACAGAGCTTCAAAAGTATTGGAGAAGTTCATGAAGACGCACCACCACGGTTTTCCCGTCGTCTATAAAGGTAAAGTTAAAGGGATCGTCACTCTAGCAGATGTGAAAGAGATGAGTCAAGAGCGGTTGGATAGGATAAAAGTCAAAGATATCATGGAAACGGAACTGATATGCTTCCATCCAGAGGAAGACGTTAGTAAGATATGGAAGGCGATGATGAACGAAGATGTGGGAAGATTTCCGATCATATCAGAGAAAAAACTTGAAGGTATAATAACCAGATCGGATCTTATGAGCACCTACGAAGCGATGCAGGAGATCGACAAGTTCAGAGGAGCGGAGATCTGAAATATATCACTTTGGGACTCCATCACGCAGTAGAAGAAGGTATTAAAAATTTTAGAAAAAAATAAATAGGTACACCTATGTGATTTACATATGATTTTTACAGGGGCTCTAGCTCAAACATTTTGGGTCGCCATCTTAGTCTCTTATTCGATAACCGTAACCATCTTCACGAAGATACTTTACCGTTGGATGAAGAAAAAAGGTATCGACGAGAACGTGGCGATATATTACAATCGAAAGATAGTCCATATATTCGGAGGGGGAATCTCTACACTTTTCGTTCCCTTCGTTTTCGACAGTCCCTACTACCCATTGATTATCGGTATGATCTTGGCAACTTTCACTTTTATACCTTACATGAGAGGAGAGTTATTGTACTGGGTTCAGACGGAAGAGAACATGAACGATGTAAAATTCTGCTTCATGTGGGGTTTGATCGTTTTTATCTTATGGACGGGTTTAGGAAGTCCTTGGATAGCTATCATACCTCCGGCTATCATGGCTTTCGGCGACGGAGTAACCGGTCTGAGCAGAAACTATTTTTTCAAAAAGAGGACCAAGCATCCTTTAGGGAACATTTTCATGTTGATGGTCACCGTACCGGTAGGCTATGTTTTTGCGGGAATAGAAGGCTTGGTCGCCTGGGGCGTGATAGCCGCGCTCGTGGCCACCTTCGTCGAACGGTACGAGTTCGGGCCGATAGATGATAACGTTCTGATCACCGTATTTTCCGCTTTAGTGCTGTATTTTGGGGCGTTATACGGCCCCTTATTTTGATTTGGCCATATAGTTAACGAAAATTCACTGAAAGCTCACTGCCCTGCTTTTCTCAGTTTTATCACGAATTTCGCCCCGCCGAGTTCCGAGTCTTCCACGTGGATTAAAGCGTCGTAAGTTTTCAATATCATCCTCACCAGAAAAAGCCCGAGTCCGCTGCCCTCGCTTATACCTTTAGAATAACCTCTTTCGAATATCTTTTCCTTTTCATCGTCGGGGATACCTTTTCCGTCGTCCTCTATTATACAGTTCACATCTTGACCATCGGTCTCAGCCCTGATCCTAACAGTGTCGCCTTCAGAATGATAAAGAGCGTTTTCGACCACGTTTGAGATGGCTTCTTTCAAAAGCTGGCCTCCTTGGATCTCATGTTCTAAAGATGATTTATCTATTTTTATCTGCAAATTACGATTATCCGCGAGAGTTCCGCACCCTTCCAGTGAACCCTCGACCACGGACTTGAGATCTCTAGGCCCAATATCCTCGTTCTGAGCATTCCGTAAAATCTTGACCTTCTCTATCAGGTTCTGGGCTTCGTCATTAGCTTTCTTGGTCTTTTCAATGTACTTTTCGGCTTCATCTGGAAGTTCAAAGTCAGAGAGTAGAAGCTGCAGATATCCGTCTATGATATTGGCTTTGTTACCTACGTCGTGCCTCAGAAGCGAATGGATGAATTCTTCACGTTCCTCTGCTCTCTTCCTTTGGGTGATATCCTGAATAAAACCGATCGTTCCGATTATCTCCCCCTCTCTATTTTTCTGAGGGGTGGCACTTATGAGTATATCTATAGTCGTGCCGTCTTTCTTTATAAATCGGCTCTCGTAAACCTCCGTTTTGTCTTTTTCCCTAAAGGAGGTCTTTCTCTCAAGCTTTTCAAATTCTTCTTCAGGAGTTATCTCCGACAGGTTCTTTCCTTCGAGTTCATCTTTAGAATATCCAAGCATATCGGCATAATACTGGTTCACGTACTTGTGATTGTTCTCCAGATCAGTTATTGCTATACCCATTATAGAATTCTCAACAAGTCTCCTGTATTTGGTTTGACTATGTTCCATCTCGAGTTCGGACTTTTTCCTTTCTGTGATATCTTTGTGGCTGACAAGCACAAAAAACGAATCGGCGAAACTTATCCTGGAGGCGTCCATCATAAACCATCTTTTTTTATCGGGGCCGTGACAGGGATATTCTAGACTGAAACTTTCTCTTTTTCCGTTCAGTAGCTCTTCTATGCCGTCCGCGGCCTTCTTAGCCAGAGGGGCATCTTCATCTCCATTTACTCTAGAGATATCGATGTAATTACATCCGACGCCGTAGTGTTCAATTTCCAATCCCTCGGAGTCCGCAAAATCTTTCCACGCTTTATTCACGGCGAGTATGTTCCCATCAGAATTCAAGAGCGCGATATTTGCTTCTAAATTATCTATCACCGATGAGAGGAACGAATTTAACTCTTCAAATTGTAAAGCACCAAAATCAAACTTCTCTTCCGCATCCGAGTCATCTATCATGGTCTATTTTGTTCCCCTATAATCTTTTTCAGGTTCTAAAAGTTTATTGTAATATCCCGGTTTCATACTTATTTATTTTTTTATGAGTTCATCGGTATATCCGGTCTAGATCAGGGTAAGAAATGCCCATATTGACGGAAAACCATAAAATCGGGAAAGAGAAAATGATTAGAAACCAAAATAGTTAATATGACCTATTCATATCACCCCATGCAACATAGCAACGAAGAAAAAAGAGGCGATAACTATGGATGATGAGAATACTATATATGTCGGTAGTAAAGAAACGATGAACTACGTCCAAGCTGTTATGACTCAGTTCAACAGCGGAAGCGACGAAGTAGTGATCAAGGCCCGTGGAAGAGCTATAAGTAAAGCGGTCGATGTGGCCGAGATAACCAGACATCGATTCATAGAGGAAGCGGAGATAACCGATATAATTACCGACACGGAAGAAATCGAAAACGACGAAGGCGGAACTACAAACGTCTCCTCGATGGAGATAACTCTGGAGAAATAGAAACAAGCAGTCTTCCCCTGGTCAGATCAAGTTTCTCTACAAGTTTAATCTGATGCTCAGGGTAGCTCAGGTTCTGTCAAGTGATGCTACTGATATAGTGATCCCTGAATGTAACTGAGAAATCCACATATTCATGCGTTGATTCTTTGAAGAGACCAGGGATATCCAGAGAGAAAAGTATTCCTATAATCGGTCTTTTTTTATTATTTTTTCGTCTTGATTTATAGAATAGGGGGGAGATCATCTTCATAAGATTGGGGAAGGTATAGACTCTTCAGGAATTTTAGCGGTCAGTAAAAGTGTGTTTGAAAGAGGGAATAAAGTGATAGTATGCAGAGGTTGGAAAAAAGCAACCGTCATGGAAGTCTGTCAGAGAAATGCGCTAAACCCATAAGAGGAAGACTGTGGTATCAACTATGATTTAACTGACTAACCAAAGATTAAAAAACAATCCCTTACTTTAGTCAACCCATGTACGATACTTATCACTCTACAGAAAATATTGAAGATGAAGACATAGTAATAGGGATATCGGCATTCAATGAAGAGCACACTATTTTAAATGTACTTAACGTAGTTCAAGAGGGATTGCTCACCTACTTTCCTCAGTATAACTCTACCATCGTAGTGGCCGCAGGTGATAGCGATGACAAGACGGTCGAACTTGCCAAATCAGCCTCTCTTCCGAATGGGATAGGGCTGAAGATTATCAATGAAAAAGGGAAAGGAAAAGGCTGCGCTATCAAAGCCTTGATGGAGGTCAGTCAAGAAATCAACGCCAATATGCTAGGCCTTGTTGATGGAGATCTGATCTCTATAAGACCCGCATGGATTGCTCATATGCTGGAACCGATAAGATATGGCCTTACCGAGTTCGTGAGCCCTCGTTACATAAGAGGTAAGCATGATGGAGGGATAACAAAGTTGTTCTCTTATCCTCTGATATCCACTCTCTTCGGGGAAGAGGTCCGTCAACCCATCGGAGGGGAGATGGCCATGGACTCTGAATTTGTGAAGATGTGTTTGGAGAAGGAAAACATCCCCAAGAATTTTGGTATAGACACTTTTCTGACTTTTCATTCCCTAGCTAATAATTTCCGAATATCACAGGCTGCGTTAGGCCCTCGTTTCCATGCTTCCACCGGGGAGTACTCAGATCCTACAGAACTATTAGGGCCAATGTTTGAACAGGTAGGTAAGACGACCTTTGATTTGATAAAAGAACATAAGCAAAGGATATCTGAATCTACTCCGTTGCACCAGTATAGAACTCCTTATAGAAAATTCGACAATTATAAAGGTATGATTCCTACAACTCCATCGGTCGATTTAGACCTGTTCTGGGATGAGGCAGATGAAATAATCACTAAAAATGAAGAGAGCGCTGAGAAAATAGCTCCTGATCGAGATAATATCATAGCTGAGATAAGAGATAAAAACAAACTTGACGCCGATAAATGGAGTGAAATAGTAATAAATGCTATCAGTGAATATATGGAAAAAGAAGACGATCAGATAATCCATGCCCTCAAAGGCTTCTGGTATGCGAGATACGTTTCATTTATCAACGAAACTGAAGATAAGGATATAGAGGAAACGGAAGAAAAGGTATATCACGGTTATCATGAATTTTCAGAAAAAAGAGAGAAACTTATAGAGGAGCTCTTCTGAATGATGTGTATATTTACGGACCTCGACGGGTGTCTGTTGGATGAAGAGTATGAATGGGAACAGGCTAAAAAAGCAGTGAGTGCTATAAAAAAAAGTAGGAACAAATTATGTATAGTGACCAGTAAAACATTCGATGAAGTCGTACCTCTTTGGAAGGAGATAAAGATCAATTCCCCTTTCGCCTACGAAAACGGTGGCGGGGTAGCTGCAACCGAGGGAACCCTAAAAGATTTTGACGAAAGAAAAGAAGGTTTGGATATTCTGTATTTAGGGAAGGAATACAGTGAGATTAGAGAAACATTTGAAGAAGTGAAAATAGAAATCGATGGATTGAAAGGATTTGGAGATATGACAGTCGAGGAGATCTCGGGTGCTACTGGATTGAGTAAAGAAGACGCAAAAAGGGCTAAAAACAGGAGGCACGAAGAGGTGTTTTTACCGAATGAAAAAGCTGCAAAAATATTCGATGAAAAAGGAGGGTATCGAGTTATGAGAGGAACTCGGTTTTATCACTTGATGGGGGGGGTAGACAAAGGTACTGCAGTTGGATATATTACTCAACTCTTAAAGCCAGATATCTCGGTATCCATAGGAGACAGTGAGAACGATTACCCGATGTTCGAAAAGACTGATAAAGGTATCCTATTGGGTGGAAAAGAAAGTTCGATAGAAGGATACGATATAGATTGGAAAAAGATAAATATAAAAGAGGAAAAAGGTCCATCCATTTGGAACGAAGTCATCCTTGATTTTCTAGAAAGACTATAGTTCTGAGACAAGTTCCGTAGTAAACTTATTAACTCTTGTCCTCATAGCGTTCTTCAGACCCTGATAACTGTGTCCCGGCCGGTCGTTTAATCGGAGTTTTATATCTTCCCATTTTGGTAACAGATATGGATCGCTAATATTATCTTTTTCTAGATTTTCTAACATTATTTCTTTGTAAGTCTCCACTCTTTTCTTGTCATCTTCTAAATCCTTTTCAGTGTAAGTCACCTGCGTGGCGTGTTTCTTACCTAGGTCTTGATACTTATCTAGAAATTCTTCTGTCTTTTCCTCGTAGTCTTCTAAACACTCTTCCATCAGGTCTTTCAATGATTTGTCTTCACCACACATATCGTAATCTCTCAACCAGTAGAAAATAGCGTTAGAGAGTCCTTCTAGCATATTTTCAACGTGGGACTCACTTCCTGGTAGATGCTGATAGAAACCAAAGCTCGGCTGTTCCATACTTTCTAATCCATATTCGGACAGGAACTGAAAAAGAACGGAAAGCTCGATATCATAGCCATTGGAGAAATGTATATTGTTTATAGCCACTCTATGAAAGCCAGCTTCACCCGAAAGAGGATACTTAATCGCTTGAAAATCTTCTCTGTCCAGTTTTTCGGATAGGAGGGAAAACAATGGATTAACTGCAAGTCTAGCCAATCTCCCACCTAAAGTATATCTGTCGCCCTTGTCATGTTGTCGAAGATAGGAAGCTTTTGTGAATAATACATCACTAGTATATCCATTTACATTTTCCGCACCTTCTAATATAGGGTAAGCCAAATCTGTCACATAATACTCTTCGAAATTCCTTATGTCAGAGTCCAAGATCGTCAAAACATCCCCTCTTGAGGGCGGGATAGACAACCAAAGAGCCGCTCCCTTTCCACTTTTTATATCATTTTCTTTTATATTTTCAAAATTGTTGAATATGTCCTCCTCTTTCAATATTGAAGAGATTACTTCATCTCTCTGGTGAAGGATCGAACAAGAATATTCGTATCTTCCCTGCCGGGCTCTCAGATTCCCAGAGGGAAGAGACTGAACGAACTCGATCTCCTTTTGAAAGGTTCCACAGTGCTCTAAAAATATCTCCAGTATCTCTTTTAGAAATTCTCTATCTATCTTTCCCTCCTCAGTAGAACCATCGATTATCAAAAGTTCATCTAAGACTCCCTTATCTACTAGATGACCTATCTTCCGCAAGATGTTCGATAAAACGGCGCGGTACTTATGGGTCCCTCTATTGAAAGTAGGAAGAACAGCTGTAATCTCAGTGGGTCTTAAACCAGACGCCTCTTCCACGGCTATATTTTTCTTTAAATCTACTATTTTATCTGAAGATATAAATAGTGGTTTTTTATATTCCATTCGGGTCTACCTCCCATGAAAAGCCTTTATTCTGTTATGTTGATGACTTCCACTTAAAAATACCAGTCCACCTATTTATTTCTTGCCACATTTTGCTCGGAAACGCGATATAGTTTGAAGCGAACAGAGCTCTGTCCTCAGGGGTAGAGAGGAGTTAATTTAGCTGAAGATGGATTTTTCTCAGGATTTACTAGAAAAATACTTAAACGGGTGTTTGCATCGTCATGCAAATATGCTGAAACGGGTCAAATCCTATCTGGGAACATTGACTCTATTCAACGAAAACGCCAAGATGCTTCTTAGTTCTACCATACTCTATTCTTTCGGCTACGGGATATTTAGAGTTCTTTTCAACCTTTATATCCTCAATCTAGGTTTTTCAGGCACATTTTTAGGATATATCTTATCTTTGAACTTCGTCGCGGCGGGAGTAAGTTCCATCCCGGCGGGTAAGATCTGCGATGTGGTGGGGAGGAAGAAAAGCATGATCGTATCTACCGTCGCGATAACCGTTTCGATGCTGGTTCTCATAACCGTAGATATCAAATTTTTACTCTTAGCTGCGACAGTGGTCAGAGGATCCGCCAGCGCCATGAGAAGGATAGCGAGATATCCCTTCATGATGGAGCAGAGCGAAGAGGAGGAGAGGATGCATCTCTTCTCTACCGCGGCCTCACTCAGGATGTTTTCAGGAGTGGGGGGTCGAGTGCTCGCCGGTATCCTGCCAGCCGTTTTCCTATTCTACGGCGGAGTGGGTATACCGGTGATACAGAACAGGATGGCCATGCTTATAACCGTTCTCTTCATGGCCATCTCTCTTATACCTCTACTGAAGATCATCGAAGAGAGAGACCACGCCGACGGTTCTCAACTAACATCGCTCAAGAATTGGTTGAAGCTTAAGAATCCGGACGTGGTTAAAAAACTGCTGGTCAATTCAGTCCTGATAGGTTTCGGTGCTGGTCTGATCGTCCAATACTTCAACGTATTCTTCGATCAATTCGTAGGTATGAGTCGATTCCAGATAGGAGTGGTCATGGCCGTAGGTAGGTCGACCATGGGCATCTCTGTCTTCCTACTGCCCATCTTGGTAAGCAGGATAGGAAAGGTCAGGTCCGTGGTTACCACGCAATTACTATCGCTGCCGTTTCTAGCTCTTATGACCATACTGAACAGCCCCTTGGGTATCGGCAGCGCCTACATCGCGAGGACTTCTCTGATGAACATGAATCATCCGGCCTTCAACAACTTCATGATGGAAGTAACCGACGAGTCGGAGAGAGGCACCGTAAGCGGATGGAATTACTTCGCTAGAAGATTGTCGAGAGGAGGGGGCGTACTCGGAGGAGGTTTCGCTATCGACAGGAAGGCCTATATCTTCCCCTTCTACATAACTATGATATGTTATGTTACGGGTTCTCTATTCTACTATTACTTCTTCAGAAAAGCTAAAGAAGGTATGAAAAAGGCGAAATGGATAGGTTCTTGATAAGGACCAGATAGAACATCTTCCTGAAAAAATCTTATATACCCTCGAAAAATATAATTTGAATAAGAGGTGTAAACCCGGCCTTGACAGACCTTAAACAAGAGCTGTCTTACCTCATATTGGGACAGCAAGGAGGAGATAACCGTATAAAGATCCTCGAACTTCTGAATGAGAGATCTTACAACATAAATCAATTGGCAAACGAACTCGACCTCAATTATCGGACCGTCAAGCATCATATAGAAGTCCTTTCGAACTATGATCTTATCACTTCATCCGGGGAAGGTTACGGAAACGTTTACTTTCTCAGTCCAAAATTAGAGAAGAATTTTAAATGGGTAGAGGAGATGAAGAAAAAGCTTCAAACCGTCTCTAAATCTCCCAAACTATATCAAGATCTTGTTGAACAGACCCATGAAGGCATCATCATACTTGATGAAAACAAAGAGGTGATTTTCGTAAACGAAAGCGCCGAAAAGATCATCGGGTACGATAAAGAGGAACTTCTAGGCGGTTCGATCGATTTTTTGGTCGTTTTCGATATATATGAAAATTTAAACTCCGTATTAAAGGAAAACGAGTTTATAGAAAAGGAAACTCAGATAATAACGAAATCCGGAGAAATGAAAAACGTGATCCTTATCATGGACTCGTTTCGCTTCAAAGGAGGTGAATTTCAAGGTTTTTCACTGCTCTTCAGAGATGTGACTGAAGAAAAAAAGCAGAGAGAGATTTTAGATGCTTTGATGGAACACTCTAGAGCTATGATGGTTTATCTCGATCCGGACTTCAACATAGTCTACGTGAACTCAGCTTATGCCGAAAGGACCGACTACAGGACGGAAGAATTAGTCGGAAAGAACCATTTCGATCTTTTCCCCAACGAAGAGAACGAGGAGATATTCAGGGAAGTCAGAGATTCGGGAGAATCGGTTTCTTTCACGGATAAAAGCTTCTCACATCCGAGTGACCCTGAAGGAGAAATATCCTACTGGAATTGGACTTTGGAACCGGTTAAAGACGCAGATGATGAGGTGAGAGGACTTGTATTGTCCCTGGAAGAAACCACTGATAGGGTTCAACTGGAACAAGAATTGGAAAAGGCGAAGGAAAGATATCGGGCAATATTTGAAAACAATCCGAATCCTATAGTTATACTCAAAGCCCAGTACGATGAAGACGACGAAATCGCTTCCTACAGCTTTGATCAAGCAAATCAAAAATTCAAGGAACTCGACGGGATCGATCAGCAACCTGTTAAAGATGTAAAACTGCAAAAAGTGTTTGAAGGTTCAAAACGCTTTTACGAAGAGTTGAGAGAGAAGTGCGATCAAGCGCTCAGATCTGAAGAACGTTTAACTTTTGATATAGATAACGAGATCGTGGATGGTTGTAACCACGTCAAGGTTTCTAAAATAAACGAGCGCTATCTCGGGATAATCTTTACTTGACTTTATCTATAGATTCGATAATATCTTCTGTCGAGACTATCCGTATGGAATTTTCTCCTATCGATTCAAGAGAGGACTCCTGCAGATCCTGAGAGAATGCGGCCGTAGCGTCTTTTACTACTATAACGGTATAGTCTCTTTTTACAGCTTCTATTACAGCTGTTTCCACGCATTCGTTGGTGAGAACACCCGCTACGATCATAGTTTCGATCCCTCCGTTCTTCAATAAAGTGTCCAGATTGGTATCTTCAAATATCTCCGGACCGTTTTTAGTCAGCACTATCTCTTTTTTCATAGGTTCGAGTTCTTTTAGGACCATACCTTCTTTATTGAACTGTCTTTCCGGGTCGGCAGCCTGACCCTCGTTTTTTTCGGGTTCAGACCTTATCTTAGTGAATATAACCGTCTCTCCGATCTCTCTGAATTTATTTAGAAGTCTTTGGATGTTGGGTATCACGGTATTTTGGATCCGTTCATAATAATAATCGTATCCTCTCCGGACACCCAATTCCTCCGCATTTTTAAGAACGCCGTATCCCTCCGCGGTTATATCATACTGCATGTCGATCACTAGAAATACGATATCCTGAATCTCCTGCCTCTTAAAAGATTGATCTGATAACTTGTCAAACTCGGTACCCTCCAAATCTGATCCCCCATTTTACCAAGTAATATATAGATCGTTTGTTAAACAGTTTTTCATGCCTTTTTACCCGATTTGGCTCACTAATAGGATCAAGAATCAAGATGATTTTATAACAAAATTATACATGATTCACCACTAAATATTGTCCCATTACCCTCCCACCTTGAAAAAAACGTATTTAAAATAGTAGAGTTTAATGTTTACAGAAAGTCACACGCGAGGCGGGGTTAATCATATGTTTTCAGGGGCCGGGGGTGTTACCCGCCTCACGTGTGATTCTTCTTATCATCCTTTAAGATTGATATATCTCGAATTTTGATATTTACCCGAAGTATCTCGTATATATTATGCCGACTATAAGGACCGCTAACAAACTCATCCAGATTATGAGGGCTTTTCTAGTATAGCTCTTTGCCTTGTCAGCTTCCCACCATGCCCTGGGTTGGAATCCTTGGGCAAGGAAAGTCAGTACACCGGAAAGATTCACACATATAAGATTGATGAAGAAAAGCACCATAGCGTTGAATCCCAATATGAAGTAGGTAGAACCTATCAATAGACCGGACGCGGCGAGCGCGGGCACCAATGCCAATGACACCATAACACCTATGACCGCAGAGGATAACCCTCTCGTGTAGGCTAGAGCTCCAGCACTCCCCGCGGAGAGTGCGAGAACGACCTGTAAAAGACCGATCTCGGTCCTGGTAGCGATCTCCGATGTAGAAGGATCGACTGTGAGAACGATCCCCAGCACTACGGCGACGACGAACGATAACACTATTCCGATCACGGCCGATTTAGCCGCTTTCTTAGCAAGTTCGGAATCGGCAAGAGTAGTAGCTAGTGACAGACCGACATTAGGACTCAGCATAGGTGCTATGACCATGGCCCCGACTATCACCGCAACGTCCTGTCGTAATATACCTATAGAAGCTACGATAGAAGAAAGAACGATCAGTAAAAGATAAACTCTCGAAAGTTCACTTTTATCTTTTACCTCGGCATATATCTCTTCTCGGCTGACGCCTTTGGTCTCCTTACCTTCTTCTTTCTCTTTTTGGCCCTCCTCTTCCTTCTCTGCTTTCTCCTCCGAATCAACGGGCAGAGAAGCTTCTACGTGGAATAAAAGAAGTCTAAAAACCTTGTAATGATCGAAATTATCTTTGAGTTTGTCAATTATCGTCTGGCTTTTCTCCGCATCGACGAGAAGCTTGACCACTATCTTGGATTCGGCTATCTCCTCGTACCAGAATTCGAAGACTTTGTCGTCCTCTTCCAAGAGCTCCTCCGCTTCATCCCATTTCCCGCCGGGGATGATCATCTCTATTAAGCGCTGCAAGTTTTCCTCTAATTTCTTATCTTGACAAAGATATATTAAATTTCTGTGGTCTGAGGGCGTTATATATCTTCAGTTCGATCTCAGGTGACGGAGGATTTTTCTTTAGAATATTCGAGATACTCTTTTTCGTCGATTATCTCTTTCAGGTGCATCACCGTTCTCCAGAGTTCGTGATAAGTGTTATAAAGAGGTGATACAGCCAGTCTTAAAACGTTTTCAGGTCTGAAATCCGAGACCACGCCTCTATCTTTTAATGCAAGGTTGATACGATAGGCCTCTTCTCTTCTTAGGGCGACGTGTCCACCCCGCTCTTTTTCCTCTCTAGGAGTGATGATCTCGAAAGAGTACGGTTCTCCGCCTAGAACTTCCTCGACCAACTTCATGAGGTAAGAGGTCATCTGTGAAGACCTTTCTCGTATCTTTTCTATTCCGGCATCGAGCAGAATATCCAAAGCTCCGTCTACAGATGCCATACCTGTGATAGGAGGTGAAGATATCTGTAGACCTCCCGCGCTCTGTGCGGATTCGAATTCCAATCTGAGATCGAACTGCTTTTCCTTCTCATACCCGAACCAGCCCGCCAGACCGGGTTCTTTATCGAAATGTTCCTCGTTAAGATAGATGAAGGCTGGACTTCCCGGGCCGCCGTTCATGTACTTGTAACTGCACCAGACGGCGAAGTCTACTCCCCATTCGTCGAAACGATGTGGAACGGCTCCTACCGAATGTGAACAGTCGAAGCCGATCGTGATGTCTCTTTCGTGAGCTTTTTCAGTGAGATACTCCATATCCAGTAATTGGCCGCTGCGGTACAGAACCGAAGGTAATAAGATCAGTCCGACCTCTTCGGTCATATCATCGACGATCTTTTCTTCGTCCAAAGTGCTTCCGTCCTCGCTTTCCACGAGTACTAGCTCATTTTCCGGATCGAGCCCTTTCAATTTGATTTGACTTCTCAGGGCGTAGATATCCGTGGGAAAATTCAGTTCGTCGGCTAGGATCTTTTTTCCGTTTTTATCGGGGTCGTAGAACGTACTTATCACCTGATGGATGTTAACCGTTGTAGTTCCCGTACAGATCACCTCTTCCGGCTTCGCCCCGACTATTTCCGACGCTTTTTCGCCCAGCTTTTCAGCATAGGTGAACCACGGCTGTTCGGCTTCGGTCCATCCCTCTATGGCGAGTTCGCTCCATTCCTTCATCACCCTCTCTACTTCGGTTTTTGATCGCTCGCACATCAAGCCGAGAGAATTGCCGAGTAGGTAGATCTTATCGTCGGGAATATCGAACCTTTCTCTATAATTCGAAAATTCAGCTTCTTTATCCATCTCTACAGCCTTCTCTTCGGAGGTATCCACCATATCGTCACGCTCGTTATTAGAAAAACTTCATGATAAAAGTATGTTTTCGAAAGATCTCAATCCATTTCGTCGGTCATCACAACCTTAAACTTATTAGTCCCCGTCATATTTTTGGTTTCACAGAAAATCCAAGATTTCAGTTAAATGGTGTAAAACATGGATGATAAGACGATCACTATAGTTTCCGGACTTCCTCGCTCAGGTACCTCTATGATGATGAACATGCTCGAAAAAGGAGGCATGGAAGTATTGACCGACAAGGAAAGAGGAGCAGACGAGGATAATCCAGAGGGATATTACGAATACGAGAGGGTCAAGGATCTTCCAGAGGACACCGAGTGGCTGGAGAAGGCCGAAGGAAAAGCCGTAAAAGTACTCGGCGAACTGATAAAACATATACCCGAGGGCTATCAATATAAAGTGATCTTCATGGAGAGAAATCTGGAGGAGATAATAGAATCTCAGGAAAAGATGCTCATCAGGAAGGGGAAAGACCCTGATGAAGTCTCCAAAGAAGAGCTAAGAGCGATGTTCAAAGACTACAAGAAGATCTTGAAAGAACAGATATCGTCTCATCCCGGGATGGAAGTACTTTACGTCAGCTACAACGATATAATGAGTCATCCGGAACCGGTCGTGGATAGCATATCCGCGTTCTTCGACGGCGAACTGGAGAAAGAGGCTATGCTCAAAGTGATAAACGAGGACTTGTATCGAAATCGAGCTGAATGAAAAGAGAAAAAAGTTTTTGATTTTTTATAAGTAGCCGTTTTCGTCGAGGTAGTCTATTACTTTTTGAACACTCTCTTCCACGTCTTCCTTGTGAGTCTCCAGTACTATTTCAGCGTCTTCCGGCTCCTCGTAAGGGTCTGAAATTCCGGTAAAGTTGTCTATCTCTCCTTTTCGGGCCTTCTCGTAAAGTCCTTTGACGTCTCTTTCCGCGCACACGTCGATAGGACACTTGACGAAGACTTCTATGAAGTTGGTCACTTGCTCTCTAGTCTTGTTCCGTCTTTCTCTGTAGGGCGAGATGAAAGAGGCTATCACTGAAACGCCGTTCCTGGAAAGTAATTCCGCTAAGAAGCTCACTCTCTTGATGTTGGTGTTCCTGTCTTCCTTTGTAAAGCCTAGGTCCGCAGTCAGGTGCTGCCTGACGATATCGCCGTCCAGTCTTTCCACGAGATGGTCGTACTCTTCTTCCAATCGTAGTCCGACTCTATCGGCTACGGCGGACTTCCCAGCACCGGAAAGTCCAGTGAACCACAGCGTGAAACCTTCTTCTTCGTTCTGCTTTTCCCATTTATCTTCGTGAACCATGACGTTATCGTTATTGTTTTCAGACATATTTTTCCACCTAAATTTTGTAAAGTTTTGATATAAGGGGTTTAGAGCATCTCGATTATATCCTCGAGAGTTTCTTCTTTATCATCTTGAGGAACCACCATTCCGACCACGTCGCTCTTACCTCCGGCCGAGTAACCTCTGTCCTTCATCTCTTCGATTATCTTTTCCGAATCGGGGATCGGACCTCTGATGTATATCTGGCACTCTTTTTCTTTATACTCGCAGTTCACTACCACTACTATCTTGTCCTCTCTAGCCCAAGCCAGTTTTCTGGTCACTGTAGAGATTATATTGTAAGAGGAGTCCATCTCGCGGAAAAGAACGTCCTGCTTGACCTCTTCGAGTTCTCCTTCGACTTCCCTCTCTATGTCGTTCTTCAGTCTTTCCTTGTTCTTCTGTAGGTCGTTTCTAGTGATTATCTCTTCCGGCTTTTCGACGTCTTTGAGGGAACGCGGCATTTCGGTGATCTTTTTTCTGCTACCCACCTTGTAATTAGTATCTAAAAGCTCGAAGCATTCGAGGACTTCTTCAAAATCGGAACCGAGTCTTTCTAGGACCTCGTCCACTGTTTCCATGGCTAGATCGTTCTCTTTAAGTTTCTCTTCTCTATCTCCGAAAGCCCCTAGAATGGTCAGAAGATCCGGCTCTCTATCTAGGTAATCGGTGATGACCCACGTAGCGCTGGGAAACTCTTCTGGAGAAGCACCTTCGATGACAGGGTTGTGATGTAGTTCAACATCATGTTTCTCCTGCAGGTGATGGTCGAATATGAACACTTTACCGAATTCCTTCAAAAATTCTATAGAGTCGGTCGGAAGTGCCATATCGACGACTATTACGAAATCCGGATCAATCTCTCGGATCTTATCTTGATCTCTCTCGTCGATGAGATAATTACCGATAGAAGGAGTAAAGGTTTTTAGACTCTTGTTTTCGGTCTGCTGGAGTATCAAAGCGGCGGAAGCCATACCGTCGGTATCCCAATGGTGAAGGAGAAGCCCCTCACCTCGCGGGAGTGATGGTAGTCCCATCCGATACACCTTACTCTACGAACTTTTTGTCCTGCTTCATTACCGATTCCGCGACTTCCGGTCTCATCATCCTTTCGGGGGGTTTCTTTCCGTCCTGGAACATGTTTCGCATCTTAGTTCCACTGAAGTTCTCCCTGTGCTCGTCGCCGTGGGGGCAGATGTGTCCGTCTACGGCGCTCCCGCACTTCTCGCAGTAAGTGAACGACTTGAAGAACACCGGCGTTATTCCCAAGTCCGGGAATTCGTCGAATATATCTTGGGCTTCGTAAGGACCGTAGTAATCTCCGACTCCGGCGTGATCTCTGCCGACTATGAAGTGCGTGCATCCAAAGTTCTTCCTCATGATCGCGTGGAAGACCGCTTCCTTCGGCCCGGCGTATCTCATCTCAGCTTCTAGAATACTCATGACCGCTCTGTCTTTCAGGTAATAGTTGTCCATCAGAGTGTCGTAGGCGTTGAGTATGACCTCATCTCTATAATCGCCTTTCTTCTTCTTGCCAATGATCGGGTTGATGAAGATGCCGTCGACGAAAGTGAGAGCTGTTTTTTGAACGTATTCGTGTCCCATGTGGGGAACGTTCCTGGTCTGGAAACCTACTACCTGTCTCCATCCTTTTTCTTTGAAGAGAACACGAGTTTCCTGCGGTACGAGATGATACTTTTCGAATTTCGTGTCGTGTTCTTTTATCTGTGTGATATTTCCTCCTAAAAGATAATCGTCCATGTTCTGCGTCTTTTCGACTCCCGGATGTTCGATGTCAGTGGTCCCGTAGATCTTCTCGGACATCCTGTCCTTGTCGAAAGAATAGATCTCCTCTATATCTAAAATCGCGATCGCGTCTCCGCTCTTGGAGCGAAGTACGACTTCCTCGCCTTCGTCCAACTCTTCAGCTTTTTCCTCCGGAACGTCGTAAATTATGGGAAGAGTCCATGGAACGTCGTCGCTCAATCGTGAATGTTCTAAGACGCTGTCGAAGTCCTCTTTGCACAGGAAACCTTTGAGAGGGCTGTAAACGCCGTGAGCTATGTTGTGAATGTCCTTTCTGAGTTCGCTGTTCAAAGTGAGAGATTTCATCTCTTCGGCTTCTTCCTGAAGTCTCTCTTTTTTATCTCCTGTCGCCATCCTGTTTATCAGGGTTCCTCCGTGAGGTTGAGACATGGATATTACCTCTCTTTAATCGAGATATCCGAGAGCTCTTAATCTCTCTTTGACCTTCTCTTCATCTTCTTCGGAGAAATCCTCTTCTTCCTCTTCTTCTTCCATGCTCGATATTACCTGCCTCAGAACGTAAGTCACGTAGCTGGACATGGAATTGAAGCCTGTACCTTCCATCCTCTTCTTTACCTTCTTAGCAAGCGGTTTCGGGATCGAGACCGTCGTGTAATTTTTTTCTGCCATGATATCTCACCATATGTTATTATATTTAATTAAACACCATTACATACCATTACTATTTAAAAATTGGGGTGCGGTTATCGATTTAGTGGAAAAATAACCACTTGAGAACTACGAAGAATTGAAAAAAGTGCTGCCAGGCTATGCCCTTTGGTTTTTCTATGTCTCTAGTCGGTGTTGGAACTTCCGTTATCTTTGCTCCCTTGGAAAGGGCTTCCAAAGCGAAGATACCGCAGGTGCAGTATCCGTCGAGTTTCAATTTCTTTGCCAGGTCTGTTTTTATAGCTCTAAAACCTATACCCGGATCTTTCACATCTACTTTGAACCGAGTCATTCTAGAAAGAATTCTCTCAGAAGCTCTAGGTATCTTTTCTCTCCTCCCGAACACGAGATCGGCTTTTCCCTCCTCTACCGGCGCGGTAAGTCTCGGAATATGTGACGGATTATGTTCTCCGTCAGCGTCTAAAGTCACTATAATATCTCCTTCCGCAGCTTCGAATCCTTTCTTTATAGATCCGATGTAACCGAGATTAGAACTGTTCTTCAAAACGGTCGCGTAAGATTGCGCTACTTGGGCGGTGTTGTCGGTCGAATTATCGTCTATGACTAGAATTTCATCCACATACTCGGAAGTCTCTTCTAAAACTCTATCTATTCTTTTCTCTTCATTATAGGCAGGGATAACTGCTGTGATCATCCCTCTACGACTTCGTCGATCATCTCGTTCAGCTGTTTTTTGGCTTGAGCCGATATCTTCCTGTCGACTTCTTCACCGCCGTTGAACATGATGAATGTGGGAACGCCTTGGATATCGAACCTATCACGCATCGTCGGATTCTGATCTATGTTGATCTCCACCACTTTAACGTCGTCTCTTTCCTCTTCGATCTCTTTGACGGTCTGTTCGCTCCTCTTACAGGCTGTACACCACGACGCCCAGAAAAGGGCGAAAACTGGTTTATCCGCTTCGATCACTTCCTCGTCAAAATCCTGCACTGTCACTTTCATTGAGCTCTCACTCCGTGTCCAATTTACCTTCGTATTCGCCGCTCTCTTTCTCTCCGGGCTTGTACTCTTCCAGTATATCGGATTCTTTCTTGTCCCCGCTCCATCTGGTCTTCGGCATTATAACATGTTTCTTTTCGTCTATCCTCTGCTTTATCTCTTCTTTCGTGAGGAGCTCGAGCATCTTCTCGACTTCCTGTTCCATCGTAACGTTGGGTTCGAAACCGTGTTCCTGCGGTAATTTTTTCGAAACTACCTCCATCGGATGTTTTTCGGCTTCGACCCTCGGATTCTCGAGCCTCTGTATGCTTACATCCAGATCGAATTTTTCTTTTCCGACTCTAGCCACGGTGTCCGCGACATCTTTGACCTTGTGTAGGCCTGAAACCTGGTTGACCACGTCGTATTGTCCCGGTTCGGGCGGCGAAACTATGAGTCTGACCATGCATTCCATCGCATCTCTGAGAGCGATCATACCCCGGATCTGTTCTCCTTCTCCGTAGACCGTAAGTGGAATGTCCTGAACCGCTTGAGTGGTGAACCTGTTTATGACCGTTCCGAACCACTCGTCGTAATCGAGTCTGGTTCGAAGATCGGGATGTTGTGAAACTTCTTCGGTATGGACTCCGTAGATGATACCCTGCATTATGTCATAAGAACGGAGCCACCAGTACTTGCACGCTTCGTACACGTTGTAGGTATCCTGAACCTTGGATACATGGTAGAAGCTGGCCGGATCTCTGGGAGTCATCTCTCCTCCCATGCTCCATTCTCTATCGTCCCACTGTAATACCGCGTCGTTGGGGAAAAGCCCTTCGAACAAGGGTCTTCCCGTGAGGGGCGAACCGTACTCGCCCATGGTCCCGAGCTTGAGAAGCGAACTCATCGGGACTACGTCTCGCATGATGTGGAGCAAACCTAATGTTCCTAATACGTTGTTCCTCTGAACCTCTATGGCGTGTTCCGAATCGACCATGGAGTATGGCGCACACGGTATTTCCGCATAATGAACTATAGATTCGGGCTTGACTTCTTCTATGAACTCTCTCAACTTCTTTTTGTCGTTGATGTCCATCCTCCTGAAGTTGAGGTCAACTCCCAACTCTTCTTTCGCCGCTCTCAACCTGCGGGTCATCTTCGGGATCGGTACGACGGTGTGAGAACCTTTCTCCATCACGCAGTCTCTCCTGGTGTAGTTATCTATACCGCTGACCTGGAATCCGAGGTTGGCGAGTTTTAGTGCTAAGGTCCAGCCGAGATAACCGTCCATGCCCAAGATCATCACTTTCATGTTCTTAAGCATGTAGCCGTACTCCATCTTCTCCCATTCTGGACACTGCTCGACAGTTATCGTGGGTTCGAAGTGACCGAGTTCCGGTCTCCTTCTACATTCTATCATCAACTGTTTGTCTTCGCCTTTGGGAACTATCCTGCGGGACTGCCCGCAGCCTCTAAAATCTACATTACCTTTGAATTTCGCGGCGGGACAGTTCCAGCACGTATTTTCTGCATTATGCGGTTTGCTCATTCATTATCACGCTCTATCAATTTTCTCACATCTTCTACTTTCGGGTCTTCGGGTAATTTATGATCATTACAGTAAAGGAAAGCGTCGTGTTCAGTATGCTTTCCCTCGAATACATCTTCTTCAAACAAATCATCATATTTAACTCCTCCCTTGAGGTTGAAACCTTTTTCGGGTGTCAGGACAAGGTCTGGGGCTTTATGAAGTTGATCGCCTGAATATGCGTCTTCTCTTCTATGTATTTCTTTTATGACTTTATCGCCCTCGAAGGTGAGTTCTTCGAATAGCGAGGCTATTTTGTTGATGATCTCTTCGCCCTCGTCTTCTTCTATGGAACCTTTCGGATATCTGCTCTTCTTGTTGAGATAGATCCTTCCGGGATCTAAAGCGAAGGCTTTCGTTCCTTCCTCGATATTCTTGTACCGCTTTTCGGGTTCATCGCCGAGAGTCAGAAATCCGTTTTCTTCCAGGACCTTGTTCACGTTGACATTTTTTCTTATCTCTTCCATGCCGTGGTCGGAAAGCATTATCAGTCTATCATTTTCGTTCATCTTATCGTGAATATCGCCTATCATCCTATCCACTTCCCTGAAGTATTCGACGAATCTGTCGTGGTACTCGTGCTCTTCGTCGTTGTAAGCGTTCAGGAGAAAATGTTCGAGTCTGTCGCTCCCGGTGAACACTAACATGAAAACGTCCCATTCGTCGCTCCAGAAGTGTTTGTAAGCTTTCTCTCTCTTTTTGAGGGTCTTGAAGAGGTTATCCAGGAAGAGTCGTTTTGACTTGTGGGCTTTTTCGGAGTCCACGTCCACGTTGTAGTCTATCTCTTTCAGGTAGTCTAAGGCTTTCTGTGGGGTGACCGCTTTTTCGAGTTCGGGGGAGACGAATCCCGAGACCATGGTTCCGTTTATTTTATCGGCGGGATACATCGCGGGAACGTTCAGTATAACGTGTTTTCTGTCGTCGTTCCAGAAAGGTTCGGCTTTTAGAGCTCTCCTATCGGGAAAAGAGACCGTGTAAGTTCCATGGATGAGTTCCGTGAAGCCGTAAACGCCGTGTTCGCCCGGATTCTTTCCGGTCACTATACTCGACCAATTGACGTTGGAAACTTCCGGTATGGCGGCGTGCATCTTGGAGAAGTGCCCTTCGGATTTTAATTCCGCGAAGTTGGGCATGTCTCCGCTGTCTGATAAGTCATCCATTATGTGGTATGGGACTCCGTCGATACCTATTATCACAGTTCTTCCTGACATCTTTTTCTACCTTATTGTTAAGATATATAAGCTATTTTCGATTGTTAGTCCTGTAAATGATTAAATAGTTTAATAACCCAACTATTGTGTTTTATGTTTCGTAAATAACTTTTTTGTTTATTATCTAGAAACAAAACACATAAATACTATGGCGCACATTAAATAATGTGATGGATAGACTTTCAATCGTTCAACGATTAGATTCGTTGAGGATGGCCGTATTTACTCCTTCGCAGGTTTCTGCACTATTTGACAAAGATATAGGTAATACTAAAGTACTGTTGAGCAGATTAGCTAAAGATGACGTTCTAGTTAGGGTGAAAAAAGGGTACTATTGTTTACCATCTTCTCCCATATGGAGTGTGGCTTCAGGATTATATTCACCTTCATATGTCTCACTTTGGTCCGCTTTTGAATATTATGGTACAACGACTCAAACTCCTCAGGTCATACACGTTATTAACACCGACAAATCGGGTAAAAGAGAAGTGGAACTAGAGGAAGGACGATTCAAAATGAATTTTATCAAAACCGATCCTTCCTTTGTATTTGGATTTGGAAAGCTCTATCAGAGCGGAAAAATCTTTTTCATGGCTGAAAAAGAAAAAGCGATAGTAGATGGCTTACATCTTCACGGATACGTCCCTTTAGGAGAAGTTATAGAAGCTATAAAAAGCGGAATAGATGTCGAAAAGGCTGTCAGTTATGCGAACAGGAGCGAGAAACAGGTGGTCATGAAAAGGCTGGGTTATCTTATGGAACAGGAAGATCTGCAGTGTGAACCCGATGATTTCGAGGGACTATCCGACACATACGTTCCTCTCGATCCGTCATTTGGTCGGCAAGGGTCGTTTGATTCTAAGTGGCATGTGATAGATAATACTGCGGGAGCTAAAAAGTGATTAGAAAAATTTTAACTTTAATGTCTTTTGGAATTGAATTCAGAGTTTCAAACGATCGATGGAAAATACAAAGTATTTTCCAGCAGATACATTCAAAGATCCAAAAACTTTCGTCCTTCACTATATAGGAGGCAACGATGAATAGAGAAGATCTGAAAAAATATTTGGGAACTACGGCGTTTTCGCTCGGTCATGTCGAAAAGGACTATTTCCAGCATATCATCCTTGGAGCACTTTCCAGAAAATGGAGTTCGCATTTTGTCTTCAAAGGCGGGACTGCGCTGCAGAAGATAGGGATGATACCTCGATTCAGTGAAGATCTTGATTTTACGGAAGAAAAGCAAACATCTCCAAAAAAAGTTTCAGAAGTGATAGTAAGGACTATCGAATCGTATAATTATCCTGTAGAGGTGGATAGATTTTCCGATGAGGATATAACCGCCGGTTTCAGGATGAAGATAGAAGGACCATTATACAGAAACAATAGAGGGGTTTGCTCCATTAGATTTGAAGTCAGCAGAAGGGAAAAGGTCCTATTGAAACCTTTCTCAGAAGAGATAGATCCGCCGTACAAAGACGTCCTTCCTTACGTGATAAGGATCATGGATAGAGAGGAGATCCTTGGAGAGAAGGTCCGTGCTATTTTGACAAGAGATAAAGTCAGAGACCTATACGATATTTATAAACTGATAAAGAACGGAGCAGAATTTAGAAAAGATTTGATAGATAAGAAACTCGAATATTATGATATGGAGCTTGATCCGTCAGAGTTGATCGAAAGATGTAGAAAATTGAGTGGAAGGTGGGAAAAAGACCTAGAGAGCTTGATGAGATCGGTTCCTCCAAAGGATGACGCGGTAGAAACAGTTGTCTCGGAAGTGGAGAAGATGAAGGAGGATTTCTAATTACGATTATACAATCGTGTTTGGAATTTTTTCTCTACAGATCTTATGATTGATTGTCCCAATATTCTGTCCTTATCCTCTCTAGGTCATACAGCTCCAAGTCATCTCTCTCTGTAGCTCTGTTAATCAAATTTTCAGTAAAGCCCGACTTAGAGTAAATAACATATTTCTCTTTTCTATCTTTTCCACCCCATCTCACGAGTTCCGATTCTTCTTCCAATTGTTTTAAGACCGAAGTTTTAACTGGAGAATTGGTCCATTTGCACTCCCCTAAGAGTAGAAGATTTTCGTTTTTGTTGATACCTACAACGTCTATTTCATGCTCATTTCGCCACCATCGTCCGACTTCGTTGACCTCAAAGATCGTTGTGCTGATCTCACGACAGACCTGTTCGAAACCTGAAGCAGTTTTATGTTTCAGTCGTTGAGAAACGTTCTCAAGAAGAACTTCCTGTTTGTCCTGCTCTACTAGACCTTTGTTAGGGTAGACTATATCGAACCAAAAGCTGTAATAGTTATCACTAAGTCGATACAGGCTGTTTCTACTTTCTTTTTTCTGGGTGATCGGAAAGTCTCTCTTCACTACGTAGAGTTCCCTGAGATTGGAGATATACTGGGACACTGTCGATTTGGCGAGATCCGTTCGATTAACGATCTCACCAAAGCCCGTGTTACCTTCAGCGATCGCTTGAAGTATAGCAAAATAATTGGTTGGTTCTCGGAATTCCTGCCTCAACAAAAATTCTGCCTCCTCATAGAGGTAATTTCCTTTAGAAAGTACCTTTTTCTTGAGATTCCACTCCACTGATTTTTCGGGATCCATCTTTAAGAGGTAGGCTGGTATACCGTCCAAGAAGCTGTAAAATTGGAGAACTTCCTCGAAGTGATTGGTGGGGAAAAATTCTTGAATATCTCTAAATCCAAAAGGTTTTAGTTGCCACTGTCCCGTCCTCCTTCCATAAAGAGGACTCCTGTACTCTAGAGTGTGGGTTTCCATCATCGATATCGAAGATCCACAAAGGATCAGACCTATCTTTTTGTCTTCAAGTACCTGATCCCAGATCTTTTGGAATATTGAAGGTATCGCGTCGTTCTGGCTGATCAGATACGGGAATTCGTCTATGGCGATTATCGTTTCGTGGTTTACTCTCTCTGCAAATGCTTCAAAAAGTCTCACCCAATCTTCGAAATCTGTTTCCTGAAAAAGATCGTCGTCGATATGTTTTGCCATGGCTCTCTTTAGAGCACTGATATTCTCCTTCTCAGGTTTCTGGTCAGCTAGGAAATAAATCGATCTCCTGTTTTCTAAAGCTTCTTCTATCAGTTCCGTTTTTCCTACTCTTCTTCTGCCGTATAGAATCGCCAGGCCGTGGTTTTCACATTGACCTTTCAACCATCGAAGTTCTTTTTCCCTATTGACAAATTTGTTCATACACGATTATCATAATCATATGCGAACATATAAACATATCGGTTCTGTAGCTCATTGGCTTTTCCTACTCTCAATCGACTCATGTTATGATCCTTTCCCTTCAGTTTTTTGATATCAGCACCGGGGCGAGAGGTCTAAGCCTCTCTTTTTCAAGCTACTTCTAGAGTTTAGGATGGACTATCATTTCTCTAATATCTCATCAAGATTTATAGTCAAAGACGTAGCTTTTTGTGATTTTCTTACGTCTTTGCCTAGTTGTGGATGACGCAACGGAACAAAGTTCCACTTACTCGCAAGACACCTGTCTTGCTCACGCAACGCAATTACAAATAAGTTGCGTCTTCCACTATAAATACTCATCTTTTTCATCCTGAAGCCGTTTCCATCTAGATTCAATAAGCTCA
>CAYWJQ010000009.1:0-108284 GCA_964458595.1 uncultured Thermoplasmata archaeon | reverse complement strand
CAAGGATATTCTTCTCTAAATATCTCATCTATCACTAAATTTTTGACAGGCTCTTCAACCCATAAAAATAATAAAGACCCTTTTAATCCACCAACATGTCCCGATCCGAGGATGATCTAGAGGAAGATATTCAGTTGATCAAGAAATTTATTTCCGACAAAGTAGAGAAAAACAATACTGAAGGCGTGGTTCTTGGATTGAGCGGGGGTCTAGATTCCACCACGGTTTTGAAACTTTCTATCGACGCTCTAGGAAAAGAAAATGTTCACGGGATCATCATGCCGGAAAGCGCCTCTCCGGACGAAGATATGAAAGACGCGAGATGGTTGGCGGAAAAGTGGGATATAGAATACGACGAATTCGATATCGATCCGATCATGGAATGTTTCCCGGTGGACCCAGAAGAGAAAATAGCCTACGCAAATCTAAAAGCCAGGGTGAGGAGCTGTATAGAATATTATAAGGCAAACGTGGAAAACAAGCTAGTGGTCGGGACCAGTAATAAAAGCGAACTTCTTCTTGGTTACACAACTAAATACGGAGACAGCGCAGTAGACTTCCTTCCGATCGGTGATGTATATAAATCCGACGTTCGAAGATTGGCTGAAAAGATAGGTGTTCCGGAGCGTTTCTTGGATAAGGTCCCTAGAGCAGGTCTTTGGGAAGGTCAAACAGACGAATCAGAGCTGGGTCACAGTTATGAGGAAATAGATAAAGTATTGAAGGGCATCGAAGCGCAGGAATCCCTCGAAAAGATAGCGGAAAAAAACGGACTTTCCCAAGATACGGTCAAAGACGTAAAAGATATGATTCATAGTTCAGTCCATAAGAGAAAGTTCCCGACGGTGCTGAAACTCAGGAGTAGAACCGTCGGCTTGGATTGGAGAGAATTCAACCTCTAAAGGTTTGAGAATCATGACGATTATTTTGCTAGCTGGCATGCCCGGTGCCGGGAAAGAAGAATTTTTGAATATAGCGAAAGAAGAAAACTATGATATCGTTAGGATGGGAGACGTGGTTAGAGAGAAAGCTGAGATGGAAAATATAGCGGAAAAAGAGATCAGCGTCGGAGAATTCGCAGATAAGGAAAGAAAAGAAAAACACAAAGGGATATGGGCCGATAGGACTTTGGTCAAAGTTCATGAGAAAAACGTCGTCATAGACGGTATCAGAAGTCTAACTGAAGTAAATATTTTTAAATCCGATCTGGAGAAGGGTGCGAGGATAGTCGCGATACATTCTTCTCCCGACACAAGGTTCGAACGGTTGAAGGAAAGGGATAGACACGATGCTCCTAAAACTCGCTCTCAATTCAGAGAAAGAGATGAAAGAGAGCTAGGATGGGGATTGGGCGATGTAATAGCGAGAGCTGATGAGATGATCGTAAACGAGGGGACTCTATCAGACCTGCAGAAAAAATCTAGAGCTCTACTGGACAAATTAGATTCGGGATAGTTCAGAAATACGAACCCGTACAAAAGATTTTTAACACAGCACTTCTCATTACTCTCAACATATGGCTAAGAGATGGAACGACGAGGACGATGATCTAGACATAGATGTCGACTTCGATAGGAAGGAATACATGAAAAAGGAGATCAACAAAGGCAAGTCAACTCTGTTGGCTGTAGCCATCGCTCCGGTCTTTTCTTTCGTGAGTCTTTACGTTTTCAACTTAACTACGGAATGGGTGATCAGCCTCTTCGCCGGTTTAGTGGGATTTGCGGTTCTTAGACCCTTATATAAAGTCCTAAATATAGACCTAGATAAGATCGGAAAAAAAGGATGGGCGAAAAACGTCGCTGTATACGCCATGACGCTTCTAGCGGTATGGGTACTTCTGATGAATCCCCCTTTCAGTGATTTCGCCGATCCACAAGTCAACGATATCCAGGTAAAGGTATACAAAGGGGATGAATTGGTGAAAGAAGGAAATATAACCTCAGGAGAATCCTACAATGTTACGATCAGGATAAAAATCACTGATAATTCGGATATCAAAGATGGCAGTGTTGAAATAATACCAAGAGGGTTTCCAGCAAATCCCGTAAAACCCCATAAAGACGGGGAATATCACTATGCGGTTGATTATAAAGATATCGAATTAGATCCTGGGGCGTCATACACATTGAGAATCTCGATGGAAGATGTTAACGGAAATTCGAAAACTGTCGATAAAAAATTCACCATTGGCAATCAATAAACTCTACTAGCCCTAAAAACAAAATTCCAGCCCCAAAATATTTTATAGGTTCTCGGATTCTTCTCTACCAGAGAGATTTATGTCGGACGAAAAAGTACTGAAAGTGAAGGAAGCACCCCAAGAGGATATAGGTAGAAATAGGGCGAGATTGGGTGCTAAGACCAGGATGAAATTGGACGTCGAAGTCGGGGATATAGTCAAGATCACGGGCGAAAAGGAGACCGTGGCTAAGGTTTTCAGACTGTCGTCGGAAGACGAAGGAGAAGATATCGTCAGAGTCGACGGTCTCGTAAGAAAGAACGCTAAAGCGTCCATCGGTGACAAAGTAGAAATCACCAAGGTGACGGTCGAAGAAGCGGATAAAGTGGTGATAGCGCCGGTAATCGAAGAAGGTAACAGATTGAAATTCGGAGAAGGTATAGACTCGTACGTCAAAAAACGACTTCTCAAAAGACCCGTTTTGGCGGGAGACGCTATAGTCGTTCCCGGCATAGCCCTGATGGGAGGAAGCGTACCTTTCATGGTCATCTCTACGAGTCCCGTAGATTCTGTCGTTATCACGAAGGAAACCGAAGTGATAGTGAAGGAAGAACCCGTCAGTGAAGGAGAAGTGATGGCGACCACGAGGGTCACTTACGAGGACGTTGGGGGGTTAGAGGACGAATTGAAAAGAGTCAGAGAGATGATAGAGCTTCCTTTAAAGCATCCTAAACTTTTCGAAAGGTTGAGCATCGATCCTCCAAAAGGTGTCTTACTTCACGGGCCGCCTGGCACTGGGAAAACCTGGATAGCGAAGGCGGTGGCCAACGAAGCCGGGGCCAATTTCTTCTCAGTTCAAGGCCCTGAGATCATGTCAAAATATTACGGACAGAGTGAAGAAAAACTAAGAGAGAAATTCGAGGAAGCAAAGGATCAGTCGCCCTCGATCATCTTCATCGACGAACTGGATTCGATAGCACCGAAGAGAGACGATGTCAAAGGAGAAGTTGAACGGAGAGTGGTCGCACAACTGTTGACACTTCTCGACGGGCTTACCCAGAGAGGGGAAACGATCGTCATCGCCGCTACAAACAGAGTCGACGCCATAGATCCGGCTTTGAGAAGACCCGGGAGGTTCGACAGGGAGATAGAGATCGGGCTTCCCGACTTAGAAGGAAGAAAGGAGATAATGCAGATCCACACCCGGGGTATGCCGGTAGAGAAGGAAGTCGAACTGTCAAGATTGGCCGAACTGACTCACGGCTTTGCAGGTGCTGATCTCGAATCTTTGGTCAAAGAGGCTGCGATGAGAGCTTTAAGAAGATATCTCCCGGATATAGAGATGGGTGAACCGATCCCGAGTGAGGTCCTCGAAAAGATGGAGGTCAAAGAGAAAGACTTCCTAGAGGCTCTTCGAGAGATAGAACCCAGCAGTCTGAGAGAGATCATGGTGGAAGTACCACAGGTCTCTTGGGACGACGTGGGCGGTCTCGAGAATATAAAAGAAAAACTCAAAGACTCGGTCGAGCGGCCGATAAACGATCCCGAATCTTTCATAGAGAAGGGTATAGAACCGCCGAAGGGGATCTTGCTTTACGGTCCTCCCGGCACGGGAAAAACCCTATTGGCGAAAGCTATAGCAAATGAAAGCAATGCGAACTTCATCTCGATCAAGGGTCCGGAGGTTCTCTCGAAATGGGTCGGGGAGAGCGAAAAAGCGGTGAGAGAGATCTTCAAGAAAGCCCGTCAGACAGCTCCCTCCGTGGTGTTCCTAGACGAATTAGACGCGTTAGCGCCTGGAAGGAGCGCGGGTGGAACGGACGGAACCACCGAAAGGGTCGTCAATCAGCTTTTGACCAGTCTAGACGGTATAGAAAGGACGACCGACATAGTCGTTTTAGGAGCGACCAACAGACCCGATAAGATAGACAGCGCCCTTTTGAGAGCTGGGAGATTCGATCACAAACTGTCGGTTCCGGTACCCAACGGAGAAGCAAGAAGGAAGATATTCGAAGTACACACGAGATATATGCCTTTAGCGAATGATGTGGATATGAATTATCTTGTCGACAACACGCGTTCTTACGTGGGAGCCGATATCGAATCTTTGTGTAGAGATGCTGGACTGAAAGCTATAAAGGACGACTCGGAGATGGTAATGATGGAGCATTTCGATAGGGCTTTAGAAGAGATCGAGCCCTCCGTAGACGAAGATGTAATCGAGATGTACGAAAAATGGGGGGATGACATGGAGAAAAGCGTTAAAAAGAAGAAAGATTTTAATGGTGTTGATATATACCGATAATAATAAGTCGGATAAAATATTGTAAGATATTGAAAAGGAGGTAAAATGAAATGAGGATGTTTGTTACCGAATTGCGCGGCAAGACCGTGATGACGAACGATGGACAGATACTGGGCAAGATAGATAACTTCGTGATAAATACGGAATCGGGTAGTATTAAGCACGTGTTAGTAACACCCGCTGAAGAGATAGAAGCGGAGCTGTTCGAAACCGACGCCGAGGACCGCCTAGTACTGCCCTATGAGGGAATGAAAGCGGTTAAAGATGTCGTGGTTATGGAAAATATAAGCATGGAATAGGTCTTAACGGAGTATCAACCACCCATCTTTTTATCCCGATAAAAGGGGGGTGTGCGTTCCTCTAAAGATTTTAATTTAGAGCTTTGATCATATAAGAGTGGTCTAGATCATGAAAGAGCCCGTTAAACGTAGATTGGAAAGGTTGGGGTTCGATCCCAGTCGAAGCATGGGTCAGAATTTTTTGAAAGACGGGAATATCGCAAAAAAGATCGTAAAAGCGGCGAACCTAAAAAGCACTGATAAAGTGCTAGAAATAGGGCCAGGATTGGGGATCCTGACCGATCTTATCGTTGAAGAAGCGGAAAAAACTTTGATTATAGAAAAGGATGAGGCTCTAGCAAGTTATCTAGAAGGGAGATATAAAGACGAAGAGATCGAGATCATCGAGCGAGACGTTCTCGACGAAAATTTACCACATTTCGACAGAGTGATATCCAATCTGCCCTTCAATATTTCGTCGCCTATAACTTTCAAGTTGCTAAAAAGAGATTTTGATCTCGGTATCCTCACCTATCAAAAACAATATGCCGATCGGATGGTCGCAGAGCCTGGCGGATCTGAATATTCACGGCTTTCCGTGATGGTCTCGACTATGGCCGATGTAGAGATATTGTTCGACATCTCGAGGAGCAGTTTCTACCCTCCTCCAAAGGTAGACGCCAGCGTGGTGAGGTTGATCCCTTCTGAACCCCCATTCGATCTGAAATATGAAGAGACTTTCGCAAAAGTCGTTAAAGAGCTTTTCAATTACAGAAGAAAACAGATCAAAAACGCTCTCCAGACCGGTTTAGGTATAGAGAAAAACGAGATCCCTTTCGAGGACAAGAGAGTAGGTAACCTTCCTCCCGAGAAAATAAACGATATCGTGAATCATCTTATCGAAGAGGATATCCTAGGTCAGAAAGATCAGACTGAACTTGATTGACCCTTCATTCGAATTCTATACCGCAGTTCGGACAGAATTGATCATCCTGCTCGACTTCAACTCCACATTCGGGACAGGTCAGTTCAGATTCGAAGAGTTCCTTCCCACAGTTCCTACAAAATTTATCGTCTTTTTCGACTTCCTCACCACATTCCGGACATTTATTCTCCATGACGAGTTCTACACCGCATTTGGGACAGTAAGAATCATCTTCTCCTCCCTCAAACCCGCATTCGGGGCATATCTTCTCAGCCGAAAACGAAAGTTCCCCTTCACTTACTTGGACTTTTTCAGCGACCTCACCACCTCTTTTCTCCTCAGCAGAACCCTCAAAAGACGAAGCTTTTGATCTAGTTTCCTCTCCTACAAGGCTGGGGAAACGCTCTTTCACTTCCTCCGGGGGGCCTCCCTTTTTCTTTTTGTCAATCTTTTGTCCGGAGATGAGCCCTGCATCCTCGCCTTTTATAGCTTTTTTACATTTAACGGAATATTTCAAAGCGCCGCTGTAATCTTCTTTTTCAAAACATCTTTGAGCCTCGGAGTAATACTCCTCAGCTTCTTTACCGTGCTCTTTTTCTTCTAACAAGTCCTCGGCCAAATTCATCTCAAATTTAGATTCGAGATAGTTATCGGGAAGATTGTTGAGTTTTTCCTTCTGCTTTTCTAGTTCTCTCCTCTTCTGCTGAGCTTCTTCGCTCTCTTTGAATTCGATATCGTCGAGTTCGTCTACCGTGTAAGACTTTTTAGGTCCTTCCTCCTCAGTGGATGATTTATTCGAGATGACGTCCTCTCCGGGCATATCATTTTTAGCTTTGCTCGCTAAATTTTTGGCTTTAGATGTTTTACCTTCTTCCAGCGCCTCTTCGGCTTCATCTACCACTTTATCCACTCCCTCTACCTCTTTACCCTTTCTTTTCATCATCTTCATAAGGGCCTTAGTATTTTTTACTTCGTTGTAAGCCTTATTTTCGTCGGACATGGTTTTTTTCTTCTTCGCTCCTTTCAGCCTGCTATCTTTCGTCCATTCAAAATAGTAATAAACCGACAAAGAAAGCACTATGAAAAGGGCTATACTCATTATAAACCATGTCGTATAGGTCATATTATATATGAAGTTCGCTGGAAATTTAACTCTTTCGGAGGTAGAACCGCTATAAAAAGTCATCTTGAACCCAAGATGTGGCTCAAAAATGTTTTATATTCAAAAGGGCATAAACCTATCAACGGTGATTTAGATCCCGACGGTCAAGGAATTGAAAGAAAAACAAAATATTTCTGCCTTAAACAAAGGCGTTTCTCATTCAAATAAAAAGATAAGAAGAAAGTCTGTCAAAGCGATCAGCGATCTCATCGACGAGGGAGTTTACGACGAGTCCTCTCTACAACCCTTGAACGAGGCTTTAGAGGATGATGACGAAAAAACAAGGTGGAACGCCGCTGAAGCGATTTATAAATTAGCTGAAAACGATATTTACGACGAATCATCTCTAGATCCATTGAATTCATTATTGGAAAGCAGGACCGAGTATGCTAGATGGAACACCGCTAGAGCTCTCAGAGCGCTTGCCGAAAAAGCAGTTTATGATCCTGAATCCGTGGAGAAATTGAACAATATTTTGGGCGACAAAGACGAATACGTGAGATGGAATGCGGTCAGAGCTCTTGAAGCTTTGGCGGAGCAGGATGTCTGCAAACCCTCGACACTCGATAAACTTCATGAGGTGCTGGATGATCCAGACGAAGATGTGAGAAATGCCGCCCTTTATACCCTGAGAAAAATAGCTAGCAGGGGCATCACGGATGAGAAATCATTACAGGAGATAAAAGACCTATTGGAAGATCCTGAAAGCGAGGTCAGATGGAACGCGGCTAAAACCGCTGAGCTTCTCGCAAGAGAAGGCGTAGACCTCTCACCAATCATAGAAGAATTGGATCAGCTCTTGACTGATCTAGATAAAGAAACTAGAGAAGCCGCAGTTTCTGCCCTAAAAGCGGCCGTCGATAGGGGAATCTACACCAAAAAGACGATCGACATATTGAATGAAATGCTGGAGCACGAGAAGAAAAGACGTCAAATATTTGCTGCAGAGAACCTGATCGATTTCGCAGAGATGGGGCTGGTAGAGGAGAACTCAGTAGAGAAATTGGAAAGTCTTCTCGAATCTCACGACGAAGATCTGAGGAAAGTATCGACCAGAGCTATCCAAACCCTAGCGGCGAATAAAGTCTTGGTCGGTAGGATCATAGGGGATCTAAATGAGATGTTGAATGATCCTGATAAGGAAGTGAGAAAGACCGCAGCAGTAGCGATAAAGGATCTTGCAGGAAAGGGTACGTGTGATCAAAAATCGATCGAAGCCCTTTCCGGTTTATTATCGGATGATAACGACGAAGTTCGAGAAAAAGGGATAGAAGCGATAGAATTCATCTCCATCGAAGGAGCCTGCGATGAATCGATATTAGAAGAAATCATGAGTGCACTTCAGGATGAAAACGATAACGTTAAGATCACCGCAGTATCTACCCTTCAGCATCTCGCGGAACAGGGCATCTCTTCGGAAGAATACATCGAAGAACTTAACGATTTTTTGATTTCGAACAATGAGAGACTCCAGGAAAGAACGCTTCTGACATTTTCCGTTCTAGCAGAACAGGGTATTTACGATGATCGATCTATAGAGAATATCCGAGAACTCCAAGACAGTGATGAACTGAATGTGCAGAAAAAGGCAGAGCGGCTTATAGAAAGGATCGAAAAAAGATAGCGGGAATGAGGTTTAATATATTAAAGCCTTCAAACTCGATGATGACTAAATCCTATGTTTGATCACCGATTAGGCTATTTTCACGGACCGATATCGGAAAGCAGGACAAAACTAAAAGCCTTATTTCCATCAGTCCTCATTTGTCAACGTTATCTCTATCGAGGAAACGTTTGTCGTGCCATCGCCCTCGTCGTTCTCAAGTTTTTCCGTTTCCGTGAAGATGTCCGTTATCTCGGCTTTGTCCAAAAAGCGGTTCTTAGCTATCTCGGCTATATCCACCGCTTTGCTTATAGCTCTACCACGAGCTTTTATAACCGCTTCGTCGCTTCCGCTATTGAACTGTGTCATCAGGGCCATCACGTAACTCATCGTTTCCTTTTTTCCTACGAATATAGTGTTCTCATCTGCCATGTTTATCACCTTTATCTCAGTTTATTGCGTTCTTCCATTGATGACGGTCCTATTAACTGTTTTGCATGGTTGTAGATCTGTATTTCGCACCTATTTGACTAGCCAGTACAGCAAAAGTTTAGAATTCGTACCATTCCGGTCCACCACTTCATCAGCATAAGATATATTCCAGCAAAAATTACTAGTTAGACCTATACCCTGAGATATCCATGACGGTCGTTTATTACGGCGTGGATAACGGCGAGGGTCTAGTCCCGGCTAACGTATTGGAAGACGGCGAGCCCGTCTCCTCGAAATTGATCCCTTTGGAAAATCTTTCTGACAAGGAAAAACCGGGAAAGATAGTAATAGATGATGAAATTGAAGAGGAAACCGATATCTTAGAAGGGGCTGAAGATATAGACGCTTCCGAATATTTGGTCAAAGAATGGAAAAATGGAAAAGCTAAACGGATATATTCGGGGCTGATGAGTAGCTTAGAAGACGACTGGGAAGATGTGAATTCTTTAAAGGTCTACGGAGACGGGGAGATATTCACCGATGGAGAAAAGGTCAAAGGCGAATTTACCGTCACTCAGGGATCGACAGTGCTGATAAAGGACGTACAAGATATCACGGAGCGAACAGACCAAGAGATGGAAAACGAATACTATCATTGCATATATTGTGATAAAGAAGTAAAATCATATAAAGCGATAGAGAACATGCTTCCAGAAAATTGGAACTTAGATCCCAGCGATGAAGGGAGGCGAGAGTCGATAGAGAAAAAGGAAGACGGTGACGTGATTTTGAAAGGGGTCTGTCCCGAGTGTGCAGAGAAAAAAGAGGACTCTTAGGTTGACGAAATATCCTTTAGTAGTGCATCGTAAATTTTTTATACTAACTGATTGGTCAGTCAGTATAATGTGTTCTGACATCAAGGAAGTCCCGAAAAAAACCCGTAAGGACATCATGAGGGCGACTTTCGAGGCTCTCTGTAAACACGGTTATGCCGATATCACGATGGAAAAGATAGCTGACGAGTCCGGTAAGGCCAAATCTACCCTGCACTACCATTATGATACAAAAGACAATTTGATGGTCGATTTTATCAAATTTTTACTGGAAGGTTTTGAAGAAAAGATTGTACCCGATAACGATGACCCCCTAGAGAAACTGAATGGACTTATAGACAGGATGCTTTTTGGGCTGGAGGAAGGCGACACTCACGAAAGATTTCACACGGCCCTTTTAGAACTCAGGTCGCAGGCGCCTTATAATGATAAATACAAAAAGCAGATAACAAAGAACGATGAATCTATACAAAATATATTTAAGAAAATCATCGAAAAGGGTATAGAAAAGGGCAAATTTAAAGAAAAAGTAGATCCTGAACGAACATCGACGATAATATTATCTGCTATCGACGGGGCAAGAGCCAGACAGATATCGACGGATAGAGATGCCTCTGAAAATGTCAGAGAAGCACTTGACATAATAATAAATAATGACATGATCAAGGAGAAAGGGGCGGAGGAAGAATGAGGGGCAACGTAGAAGAGAGAAGAGAAAAAATCCTGAACGGGAAGATCGTTCCCACCTTGCTCAGTCTAGCGTGGCCTGTAGTTCTCGGGAGCATGCTGCAGACAGCCTACAATCTAGCCGATACGTACTGGTTGGGAAGAGTGAGTGCTAGAGCAGTAGCCGCTCCCACGACAGCTTTTCCGTTAGTTATGGTTCTGATGGCTTTAGGGATGGGGTTAGCCACTGCGGGCATATCCTTAGTTTCACAACACACTGGATCCGGCGGTGATGAAAAGGCGAATGAAGCTGCGGGCCAGATCGTCGGTCTCCTCCTTATAATCAGCATCGCAGGTGGCCTCATAGGTTTCCTTTCATCCGGTTTTCTCTTGAAATTCATCGCAGATCCAGATGTCTATCCATTGGCGCTGACCTATCTAAGGATAATTTTCGCTGGAGCGCCGATAATGTTCGCTTTTATTTCATTCAGATTTATTCTTAGAGGAACGGGTGATATGAAGACACCCATGTACATAAGAGTGGTTGGTGTTATTCTTAACGTCATATTTGATCCTCTCTTGATACTTGGTATAGGTCCCTTCCCTGAATTGGGAGTTGCCGGCGCCGCAATAGCCACTGTTTCTACAAGGGGAGTGGCAGCAGTAATCGGTATGTATATGTTATTCAACGGAAAAGTAGATATCAACCTCTCTCTGAAGGACCTTAAACTTAAATTAAGATGGGTTAAGAAAATATTCGATATAGGGTTGCCGGCCTCTGCCGCTAGGATCGGAAGTGCCTTAGGGTTCGTGGGATTGATCACTATGATCTCTTCTTTCGGGACCGTCCCTATCGCTTCCTACGGCGTCGGACAAAGGATCATCCAGATGATCAATTTAGGGATATGGGGTTTCGCATCTTCTTCGATGACGATGGTTGGACAAAATATCGGCGCCGAGCAGAAGTCGAGAGCGGAGAACATAGTCAAAAAGACCTTGATGGTATCCGCCGTTATAATGGTCCTTATCTCCATAGTTATCTTCGCAGTCAGAGAACCGATGGTGAGCTTCTTCTTGGATAAAAATAGTTTAGATCAATTCCAGGCCGTAGTAAACGAAGCGTCTAGATTCGTTGCTATTTTCGTGGTCTCGATACCTTTTTTCGGCATCTTTAGAATCTTTGATTCGACCTACAGAGGTACTGGGCATACAAAACCAGCGATGGCTCTGTCTTTGACAAGGATTTGGATATTAAGACTAGGTCTATCTTACTTTCTGGCATTCCCCGTTTTCGGTTTAGGACTGGATATGAACATCCTCGGAGTTTGGATCGGCATGGCTCTTAGCAATATAACGATAGCATTCGTTTCCTACCTTTATTTCAGGACGGGGAAATGGAAAGAAAAAACTATAGAGAAAGAGGAAGAGCCGATGCCGACATGATTTGATCTAGACCGTGGTGTTTGTCCAGAAATCGCATAACCGATTTTATTTTCCCTTTGTTATCGATATATAGATATATAGTTTCTTGAAAAGCAGGATTAAATATTTATACTTCTTTTGGAGTTTATATTTGCGTAGGTGTGTGAATATGCCACGTTCCCCCTCCCTGAGGACAATCTTCAAGTTCGCTTCTTTTCTACCGAAACAAGCTTTGATATCGGGGGAGAACGGCAACCACCTATTTTATAAAATGGTGAAAAAATATGATGCCAGGTAAAGAATCTGAAGGTGGAAGTACTATGACGAAAGTGGCTACAGTCGTAGCCGTGGTGGCACTTCTGATCTCGCTTTCCACAGCGGTATACGTATTTACACAGGAAGAAGAAACAAAAACGATCTATACTGGTGGAGAAGACTCTGACAACGACGGAGTGATCGATTCGCAGGATGAATGGCCGGGCTATGACGACGCTAAGTTCTCTAGCAAAGCCGTGACCGTGGGTCTTGTCCAAGAACCGAAAACGATGCATCCGATAACACAGCCGGATATCTATTCGTTCATACCTCTACAGGGTATCTTCGAACCGGTGATAAGAACGAATCCCAACGGGAAACCCAATGCCGGAGGTAAAGCCATAGCTAAAGAATTCAGCCAAAGTGAAGACGGTTTGACCTATACGTTCCAGCTGGAAAAGAACGTTACCTTCCATAATGGAGAAAAGTGTACGGCCGAAGATGTGGTCTTCACCCTGAAGACTATGAGATCGAATGAAGAACCCATCTCGCCGAGACGACAAGCTTTCACGGTTATGGAATCCGTTGAAGCTACCGGTGAGTACGAGGTCACAGTTAAACTCAATGAAGTGGATACTACGTTCCTGACCGTGGCTATGCCGAACGCGCTAGTGGTACCGAAAGATTACATCCAGGATAATGGCTGGGATCAGTTCATAGAGGAAAAGATCGGAACCGGACCTTACAAATTCAAGAGCTATACGCCCGGAAACGAGATCATCCTGACCAGGAACGAAGACTATCGTGGAAGACCAGCTTATATAAAGAACGTAAGGTTCAAGATATATCCTGAGAGATCTACCGGAGTGATGGCCTTGAGAACCGGAGACGCTCATTACATGAGGGCGATCCCTGCCGAACAGTGGGAGTCTTTGAAAGCCCCACCAACTGTTACCCCTAGAAGCTATCAGTCCCTGTCGTTTACATTCTTACAATTCAACACGACCAGAGAACCCTTCGGTAACAAGAAAGTGAGAAAAGCCCTAGCTTATGCCGTGGACGTGGGCCAAGTTATAACCGCTTCTACTTCGCCAGAGTTAGCCGCGAATGATAGATCGCCTATACCGGCCATGATGCCAGCACACGCTGACGTCAATCAATATAAACAGGATATCGAAAAAGCTAAGCAGTTGATGGACGAGGCCGGCTATGACGAGATCAATACGAAAATATACTGTGTACCCGGACCTCGGGTTACTGCGGCACAGGTGATCGCAAGTCACGCCGAAAAGATCGGTATCAATATCGATATAGTGAAAGAAGAATGGGGTATGTACATCGACGACGTCCGTTCCGGAACTGCGGATCTTTGGCTTTCCGGTTGGATCAGCGAAGGTTCTGATCCCGGAGGACTGATCAACTACTTCACGTCAGACTCACAATGGAATTGGTACTGCGGTCAGTATCACAATGAATCATTCGACCAGACTTTCAAAGAAGCGGTAAAAACACCAGATGCAGAAAAAAGAACTGAACTTTACAAGGAGGCACAGAGGATACTAGTCAACGACATGGGAATGCTCAATCTATGGGTTAGCAAAGCAGCCGTTGCTAATCATGAATCCCTCAGAATTCCGGAAACTAGTTACAATCCATTCATGTTCGTAGGACCATTGAACCAGATGCACAATTGGTACTTCGAAGAAGAATAAAACCCAAAAACCTTTTTCTATTTTATTTAAATGAAGTGATAACACATGCTAGAAAACTATATAGAAGATGAAAGAAGAAGGTTCATAGTAAAAAGGATTTTGAGAACTATCCCTGTAGTTATCATCGCAACTATAGTAATATTTTCGATCCTACATCTGACCCCCGGCAATCCAGCTCGGATAATGCTCGGTCCTAAAGCTTCTGCGAAAGCCGTTAATCAACTCGAAAAAGAGATGGGGTTACATCAACCCTTACCGGTGCAGTACTTCGATTGGATGAGTGGCGTAGTTCAGGGCGACCTGGGAGTCTCTATCAGATATCCCGGAACAGATGTTTTAGATTTGATAATGACTAGACTCCCCTTGACCTTACAGATCATGGGAGGGGCACTAGCTCTTTCCACCCTCCTAGGTATAACCATGGGGGTACTCGGAGCCCTTCATCAAAACACGTGGCTCGATTATTTTGCCACTATTCAAGCCCTCTTTTGGCGGTCTATACCTTCCTTTTGGTTAGGGATAATGTTGCTATTGATCTTCTCTATGCACTTGGGGTTGTTCCCCATGGGTGGGACTACTGGTCTAGTCTGGTGGGTCCTCCCGGTATTCGTGCTGGGCTTGCGACTCCAAGCGATAATAGCTAGATTGACAAGATCGAGTATGCTGGATGTTTTGAGTGAGGAATACATGAAAACGGCAAAAGCCAAGGGTTTATCCGGGAGATTCATAATCATAAAACACGGTCTTCGGAATGCATTGATACCGGTGGTTACGATAATAGCTCTCAGAATACCGTGGTTGTTCAGCGGTGCGATGGTCACGGAGGTCGTTTTCGCACTCAACGGGATGGGACGACTGATCTATAGAGGCGTCCTATCAAGGGATTATCCAGTGGTTCAAGCCTGTGTACTTATAATGAGCCTGTCAGTCATCATCGCCAATCTGATAGCCGATATAGCCTATACGTACATAGATCCTAGGATTGAAGTCGAGGAGGTCAAACAGAGGTGAAAAATATGGATGACGAAGATACTCAAGAAGGCTCGATAATAGAAGGCGAAGAGATAGATCTCGACGAGGAAATGGCCGATTTAGAGCAGAAAAAGACGAGCATGTTCCACCTTGTCTGGATCAGATTTAAGAGGAACAAACTTGCGATTTTTGGCATATCTGTCGTATTTGTGATGATGATGGCGGCAATTTTAGCCCCGATCATAACACCTTATGGTCCGCAAGAGGCTTCCTATCAAGAAAAACTCGAGGGGCCCACGTGGGATCACCCCCTAGGTACCGACCAGATGGGAAGAGATATCTATACTAGACTAGTATATGGAACTAGAATTGCTCTATTTATAGGCGTCGTGATGGTAGGCCTCAGTGGTGGAATCGGCGTCGCTGCCGGTCTGGCTGCAGGTGCCGCAGGAGGTGTCGTCGACGAGATAATCATGAGAGTAGTTGATACGTTCTTATCATTCCCCGTGTTAGTGATGGCCTTCGCGATCGCCGGTATAATGGGCATGGGGATGTGGCCCGTGATAATAGCCGTTTCCATAATAATCTGGACTAGATTTGCCAGAGTTGTTCGTGGAGAGATCTTGAGTTTAAAACAGGAATTGTTCATAGAAGCTGCCGAATCGATAGGAGAAAGCAGGCTCAGTATAATGTTCAGATACTTTCTCCCCAATGTGCTTCCGTCAGTGATGGTCGTCGCTACCCTTCAGATCCCTGCAGCGCTACTTTACAACGCGGCGTTGAGTTTCCTAGGAGTAGGAGTGCAACCGCCGACCCCTGATTGGGGATTGATGGTATCATTCGGAAGAAGATATCTTCTGGTATCCCCGTGGATGTCTACTTTTGGAGGACTAGCCATCATGTTGACCGTGTTAGGATTCAGTTTCATGGGCGACGGTCTAAGAGATGCGCTCGATCCGATGACTGGAGGTGAATGATGATGAGTGAAGAACCGATCCTCGAGATAAAGAACCTAAAGTTGAACTTCACTACCGAAGAAGGCTTAGTAGAGGCTTTAGACGAGATCGATCTGACCATAAATAAAGGAGAGATACACGGCGTCATAGGTGAAACGGGCTGTGGAAAGTCAGTTACGAGTCTGTCCGTTTTAGGTCTTCTCGATACAAACGCCATAATCGAAGAAGGAGAGATATTGTACGAAGGAAGAGATCTCCTGAAGATGGACGAGGAAGATCTAAAAAGAGAGATAAGAGGAAACGAGATCAGTATGATATTCCAGGACCCGGGATCATCTCTCAACCCAGTTTATACAGCCGGAAATCAGGTGATGGAATCGGTCGTACTCTACCAAACGGATGACATGGAAGAGGCGAAGATGGAAGTTATAGAAGAATTCGATAGGGTCAAACTACCCGATCCCAAAGACATCTACGATAAATATCCTCACCAGTTAAGCGGGGGAATGAAACAAAGAGTTATGATAGCCATGATGCTGGCCTGTAATTCCAATCTATTGATCGCCGATGAACCCACTACAGCGCTGGACGTTTCTATTCAAGGCCAGTTCCTGAACATTTTGAAAGATTTACAGGAAGATATGGACCTCTCGTTGTTGTATATAACCCATGACATGGCAGTGATCTCAGAGATATGCGATAAAGTCACAGTGATGTACGCCGGTCAGATCGTTGAATCGGCTAGTGTCCATGAGATATTCAACAATCCACAGCACCCTTACACGATCGGCTTGATAAATTCCGTCCCGGGTATAAAGCAGAGCATTGAAGAATTCGAAACAATTGAAGGTACAGTTCCCAGATTGATCGATCCACCATCTGGATGTAGATTCCATCCAAGATGTGAGCGAGCCGAAGAGATGTGTACTGAAAAGAAACCGGAGTTGAAAGATGTAGGAGACGATCATTTTGTCGCGTGTTACAAGGAGGGCAGAGACTATGAATAATATCCTCGAAACTCAGAATTTGAAAAAGTACTTCCCATCGAAGGAAGGAGAAGTCAGAGCGGTAGACGATGTGAGTATCGAAGTCGAACAAGGCGAAACTTTCGGTGTAGTAGGTGAAAGTGGATGCGGAAAGACCACGCTAGGGAAGACAGTCTTGAGATTGATAGAGCCCACTTCCGGTAAGATAATATTCGAGGGAAACGATATCAGTGATCTACCCCAAGATAAATTGAAAAAGTTGAGAAAGAAGATGAGCATAGTCTTCCAGGACCCTTCCGCTTCTCTCAACCCCCAGATGACCGTGTCGGATCATCTGAGAAGACCTCTAGAGATACATAATTTAGCCGAAGGCGATGAAAAAACGAAGAGGATCATCCAGATACTAAATACGATGGGATTGAAAGCCGAACACATGATCCGATATCCTCATGAACTCAGCGGTGGACAAAAACAGAGAGTTTGTATCGCTAGAGCATTATCCGTTGAACCAGATTTCCTAGTATTGGATGAGCCTACGTCAGCTTTGGACGTATCGGTACAGTCGAAGATCCTTAAGCTGCTAGAAAGGGCAAAGGACAGATTCAATCTTTCCTATATGTTCATATCCCACAACATCAATCTGGTAAGATCCATAAGCGAGAGGATAGCCGTGATGTATCTCGGAAGAGTTGTGGAAGTCGGTGAAAAAGGCGAGTTATTCGAGGACCCGATGCATCCATACACCAAAGCTCTTTTCAAGTCAGTACCGAAACCAGATCCAGACGACAAAGTAGAAGATCCTCTCACAGGTGAAGTGCCGAGCCCAGTCGATCCTCCAGAAGGATGTCACTTCGCCCCGCGATGTAAATCCAAGATCGGAAGGATATGTGAAAAGAAGGACCCCCGACTCCAAGAGAAAGATGGGCGAGAAGTAGCCTGCCACCTTTACAGAGACTAGTTAACACCCTTCCTTTTCTATTTTAATTCATTCCCGTATTATTTTTTCAGTTTCGAGCAGAGTTTTTGGTATAGAAGACCTAGCTGTTTTCTCCGGGTCCACGATCTGACTGATCTTCAGGTCTACTTCTAGACTGGCCAATAGATACGCATCTAACCAATCGATGTTTTTACCTTTTGATAGAGCGTCGACAGCCTGCTCAGTAGCCTTCCTCAAAGCTTTATCGGCCGATTCCCCTGAGGTTATTATCATCGTTTCATCTTCAGTTTCGACCATCGGCCATTCGATATTTCCCTGCTTTATGAGGTCTATCTTGACTACTACATCTGAACTTATCTCACACGAGGCAACGCAAACTTCTCCGTCGCCCATAACCGCGTGACAGTCACCAAGTGCTAAAAGGGCTCCCTGCTGATTTACTGGAAAATAGACAGTGGCGCCCTCTGCTATATCCTGCGTATCCATATTGCCTCCATGCTTCCAAGGAGTACCGGTGGAATAAGATTCGTTTTCAGGGGCGACTCCGATAACCCCTATCATCGGATCGAGCTGTATCTTGTTTTCGTCAAAGTAACAAAAGCTGTCTTCGATATCTAAAATCTTAGTTCGTGGTTCTTCCACCAGATCGCCTAAAACTCCTGCCTCGGGTGAAGTAACGACTGCACCCTCGTCGGGTAGAGACATATCTAATACCTTCACCTTCAATATATCTCCTTCTTCAGCCCCTTCGATATATATCGGGCCCGTCGCTGGATTCAATTTAGAAAAATCGATCTCCGCTAGAGTATCTTCTTCGCTTTTTACCTGCCCGTTGAGAGCGTCTCTCGCTTCGAATTTTACTATCCCTCCAGGCGATACTTTTTCAACGGCATCCATGTCGGGTTTGAATTCATAAATGATCTCTTTATCTGAAACAGTCTTCATTCAAACACCGATTTTGTTATAAAACCGATATCATAATAAATTTAGGGAGAATTTTCACATTGGTCTCTTTAAACAGATGGGAAGAACTTTAAATCCAAGAAATCATTTTTGAATTGATGAACAGGTCGAAAAAGCTGATTTTGACTGGGTTACTTATAGCCGCGGGTTGGATCATAATCTTTAGCGGTATTCTAGGACTTCCTATTTACGCCTGGCTTTTTATGGCTTTCGTAACGATGATATATTATTTTTTCTTGACTTCAGGAAAAAGTTGGATGTATAGAGATAAGGGCTCGATCGAAGACATAGTCAATGACATGGAAGATTATATGGAAAGAAGAGCGGAACAGACGGAAATCAAGGAATTAAAAAAGGCGGAATCCCAGGACAATACGAATGATAAAAATAACGATACGGAAGAAAAAGATGAATATGATTTCGGAGACGATGTTGAGATCATTAAAAAATGATTTTTGCCGACGCTCAAAAATGAAAATATAATGAAAATATAGTAGAAGTCGGGACATTTTATAGTGGAAGTCAGAACTTTTTGAACTAGAGTTCTGACATCCACAACTAGTAAAAGACACAAAAAAGTACAAAAGGTCGTGTCTTTTACTATAAACTTGAGTTCCAACAACCCAAGTTGTAAAAGCGCCGACTTTTTACACTGATGGAGGCTCTTTTACTATAAAATAAAAAAATTTTTAGAAGTTGGGTTCGTCTCCCCAAGGTGATTCTTCTTCGGATTCTTCCTCCGATTCCTGTTCTTCTGGCTCCTTCGGCGTTTCGTCGGGCTCAGTTTCTTCCTCCGAAGACTCAGAAGGTTCTCCTTCGCCTTCCTCTACTTCTTCTCCGAATTCACCTTCTCCCGGAGGGACTTCACTGATCTCTTCAAATTCGGTTTCCTTCTCTTCTTCACCCTTAGAAAAGAGTGGGGTCATCTCCATCCTGTATAGGATAGCTATGACAACCAATAAGATGACGAGAGGGACGGCTATCCAGATCGCCGCCGGAGGGACAACCGGTTCTGGTTCTTCTTTTTCTTCGGCCTGGACCGATGTCAGAGTCTGCCAATTTTGCTGGCCGTCTCTTGTTTCCGCCATGATATTGACACTATAGTAGTATATATCTCCGTGTTTAAGATCCTTCGACGCTCTCATCTCGAAGGTAACTGTCGTACTCTCTCCGGGTTGTAAGTTCACTTGAGCGGGCTGTACCGTAGAATCCGAAGCTGCGGGAGGTGTACTGGCCTGTCGGAAATATAGAGCCTCATCCGCATCACTGAATTTGTGAGTGACTTCAGTCGCCACAGTAGGAGTTATAGCCACCTCTAATTGATAGACCGGTTCATCCCCAACATTAGTTATCTCGTACTCCAACTCGAAAGTTTCACCGACAGGTATTCTTTCTTCTCGGTTAGGAGTGACTTTCAATTTCGGCCCTAGACCTTCTACCTGGCCTTCGGCGGTTACGGTTTTTTCGACCTCCTTGACCATATCTTGATTGAGAGCCGTCACATGAAGATCAGCTTCAAAAGTGGAGTCGTTTGCTGATATCATGCTCCTGATCTTCGAGGACTGTACGTTCACGCCGAACGTCACCTTTTTGGTCGTTCCCGCGTCCAATGAAAATCTATCTCCTTTCATCATCACTGTTTGTTTATCCGTCCCTACCGAGGTAAAAGGTGTACCTTCTAGATCCATCTCTACCATCACATTTCCATAGTTCACTTCACCATTGTTCTCTATCTCGGCGGCTATCTCCTGATAACCCGAATCCGTGACTTCTATATTTTGGATACTATAAGGACTGTTTATGCCCAATTTTCCTCCCTGTAAGGGCGTGTAGTCCGGATTTTCCGTGACTTCTATGAAACCAGTCGGTTCCTCAGATGGGGCTAGCAGCCCATAGGGATCATCGATCGTTCCAGTCAAGGCATAGACACTTTCTCCAGTGACCCCTCCGTTTTCATCGAAGTAATACGCCTTATAATCAAAATCTAGCTTGTGCTTGCCGATCTGGAGTTGTTTGTCCATCCCCAAAACGAATTCGACCGTAGTGCTTTCACCTTTCTTCAGATCTCCTATCTCTTTCATGGCCGACTCGTTCTGAGGTTTTCCGTCTTCATAGTAATCTTTCGGGATGAAAAAGTAATGGCCGTCCGTATTAGCTTTAACTTTTATCTGCTGAAGAGGAAGATTCCCCGTATTGGTGAATTCCACCGTGAAAGTTTCTTTGGTCGTCCCCTGAGGTATTTGATTTCCTTGTATATCGGCGGTCAATTCAGCTACTTTATTTATCGTGACGGTGACCGTTCCCCTTTCAGTTATAGTTTTGCCGTCCGTTTCTCTAGTCGCTGTGAGGGTATAATCGAGCTCATAATCCTGGGGCTCCATCTTCTTCGGAACCGTAACTCTGAACTTCATGTTATGGAAAGAACCCTCTACTATCTCATTCACGTAGGTTGTATCATCTGGATTATGAAGATTCACCTGGTTTCCTGCGTCGTCTTCGAGATCGGTTTCTTCCAACTTGAGAGTGACGTTGTTTAGATCGGTCTCCGCCTGATTTGTCACCATGATGCTCTTCTGCTTGAATTCGACTCCTGGGTCGATCGACATGTCTCCGACTACAGCGTTTCCTGCAAGTTCCACCCATATATATTCCTTCACCTGATGGGGTCCATACCACTGATCGTTAGTTTGACTGTAATTGGTTATTTGCATATTTATAGGGATCCTGTAAATTCCCGGGGTCGCTTCATTGGGGATATCGAATTCAAAGGTGCCTGGCAAAGCCTGATTATCTTCAAAACTGCCAGTTTCCGCGTAAATCGTATCTGTAATCCACTTGAAATTCTCGGAACCATTCACCCAATCGGTGGAGTTCATGGATTTCCAATCTTTACCCACCAATCTTTTAACTTCGTCATTCAATACTTCGCTGTGGGTGATATTAGCTGCATCTAATGGGTCTTGAGTTATATTTTCATGAAAGCTGGGCTGCATTTCCACTCCTTTCTCGCCCACGAAACAGTCCATCGAAGGTTCATCGGTCGTATCGGAGGCAACTCCATCGATCCTCACTTCGGTGAACCATCCGTATGTCTCATCTGGAGTCAAATTTTGGTCCGATACTCCTGCACCTTTTACACTGATTATCGTTCCGAATCCACTGAGTATCAAGATAGATATCATCAGAATTGTCAGATACTTTCGTATATTTACATTTCTCATTTTCATCACTAGGTTATGCATATATTTCTAGAAAATATAAGTTTTATTTAACAAAATTCGAATAACAGTGATTTAGAACATTCAATCCATAAATTGGCTTGTAAAGATGAAAGTAAAGGGTCATCGAACGAGTTCCTCTTTTTCATCCTTGCTATACTTTTTGATCTCAGCCTCGCGCTTCAAAGCTTCGCTTTTGGTATCCATATTCTCTTTATAGACCAATTCGCAGGGTAATCTACTCCTGACGTATTTGCTTCCTTTTCCTTCCCGGTGCTGTTCCAATCGTCTTTCTATATCTTTAGTTATGCCCGTATAGAGAGAATCATCGGACAATCTCAGGATGTAAACGGACCACATCGTTTTCCCATCTCTTTTCACTATCAAATATTTTATCGTTTTCCTATCAGGAGTGCGTTGAGAGTGACCAGGAGCGCCATCCCTACATCTCCTACACCGACCGCTATCCAGAGCGTGACGAAACCGAAAAAGGTGAGAACTGCCAAGGCGAATTTTACACCGATAGACGCTATCACGTTCTCCTTTACGACTCTCATAGTCTTTTTACTCAGGCCGAACAGATAGAGCAGTTTTGAAAGGTCATCTTTCATAAGGGCCATGTCCGCGGATTCCATCGCGGTATCGGATCCAGCAGCACCCATCGCGATCCCCACGTCACTTTTCACCAGCGCTGGAGCGTCGTTGACTCCGTCACCGATCATGATCACTTGTCCGCTCTCTTGTAGTTTTTCTATCTCCTCGAGTTTTTGATCTGGTAATACGTTGGAGATATACCTGTCTATGCCCAGCTTTTCCGCGACCGCCGCCGCGGTCTTATCATTATCTCCAGTCAGCATTATCGGCCGGACACCGTATTCTTTCAGTCTTTTTATCAAGTGTTCAGCTCCTTCACGGATGGTATCTTCGAGTCCTATCAGTGCCAGCGGACCTTCTTCGTTACCTAACACGACCACTGTTTCCCCCTTAGATGTCATCCGAGTTATCTCCTTCTCGACGTCATCTTTCAGATCAAAAATATCTGGATTACCGATCCTGTAAGTTTCACTATCTATATTCCCTTTTATGCCGGCTCCGGCTAGAGTTGTGAATTCTTCCACTTCATATTTATCTTCGCCGTTCAACTCTTCCGCGTATCTCACTATCGGAGGTGCGAGAGGATGATCGGAGTTGGCCTCTAAGCTTTTCGAGATAAGAGCTATCTTCTCTTTATCCATCTCATCAACTGGCACTATCTCCGAGACTGAAAAATCCCCGGTGGTCAAAGTACCGGTTTTATCGAAAACTACCGTCTTAGTTTCCCGTATCTTTTCAAGGAATATACTACCTTTTATAAGAACGCCCTCTTTTGCGGATTTAGTTATCGACGACACCATCGTCACGGGAGTTGAAACCACAAAAGCGCAGGGACACGAAAGGACAAGAAGTATGAGGGCACGATAAAGCCAAGATGTAAAATCGCGACCGAATAAAAAGGTCGGGATCGTAGCAACCGCCACCGCTAAAATCAATATCCCGGGCGTATAGTACTTCGCGAACCGATTTATGAATTTCTCGGTTTCTGCCTTTTTAGATTCGGCGTCTTCGACCATCTCCACTATCCTTGAAAGGGTTGTTTCTCGGCTCCTTTTGGTGGTCTTTATTTTCAAAAGACCTTCCTTGTTCAAAGTGCCGGCAAATACCTCGTCCCCTACTCCTTTTTCTTTGGGTACGGATTCTCCAGTTATTGGGGACTCGTCTATAGCCGAATGACCCTCTTCGATCTCACCATCGACCGGTATCCTTTCTCCCGGTTTGACTATAACCAGATCTCCTATATCTAGTTCCTCCGGCTTGAGGAGCTCTATTCCATCCTCTTTAAGTACTCTCGCTTCGGTAGGAGACAATTTCAAGATTTCTTTCAAACTCTTTCTACTCCTGAAAACGGAATAATCCTCTAATCTTTCCGCTACAGAAAAGAGGAAAACCAAAACTGCCGCTTCAGCCCAGTAGCCGATGGCTACAGCGCCAACGGCTGCGACTATAACCAATGCGTCTACATCGAAGGCCCATTCTTTGACGAGTTCTTCGACAGCTTCTTTAAGTAAAGGTATGCCTCCGATTACTATCCCCGTGGCCATGAAAAGACGATATAAGGGAAATCCTCGGACAGCTAACGAACTATCGATAAATATGAAGATTAAAGAGATGAGAAGTACGAGTCCCGTCAGAACCGTGATTTTTGAATCTAGGAAAAACCGGCGCATCGAGAGTTCCTCGTGCTCCAGCTCTAGATGTTTATCAAGGTCTCGTATCCTAGCTTCGCAGTAAGGACAATCTTCGGTTGCTTCGTTCATCGAATATCCCTTAAAGAGGTTTTTTTATTAAAATTTATGCTAAGAATACTTAAAGTTTTAATAACAATTATTAACTATTCGGGTATGATTTAATATGTCCGTTGTCAGCATCTCGATCCCATCGAGTCTATTGGAAGAGATAGAAGAAGTCAAAGAGAATGAAGGATACGCTAATCGATCGGAACTGATGAGAGAATCAATAAGGGATTATCTGAACGATCACAGGATAAGGAGAAAAAGACACGGTAAAGTGATCGGTTTCCTATCGGTGATGTACGGATTGGAGGATGAAAGCTGCAGTGAAAAGATAGACGAGATACATCATGAAAATGACGACTTGATAGAAGGTTCTCTTCATCTTCACTTCGAAGACAACAACTGCTTCGACATCTGGATGGTGGAAGGAAAAGTGAAAAAAATAACCGAACTGATAGAAAAATTGAAGTCTACCGTCGGAACTAAGCATGTCGGAGAGGACCTAGTTAACATCTAGATCCACTTTACCATCCGGTTGTATAGACTGTGGAGTTCATCGGCTTCTTCAACCCATCTTTCCTCTCCCTCTACGGTGGTCTCTTTTTTCCATAGAGGAACGTAAGAGGTGAATTTCTCCAAACAACTGATGCCGGCCTCTAGTGCTTTCTCCCTGTCGGAAGCGCTGACAACGATCCCGAATATGTTGTCCCCTGCTCTAAGAAGGCCGTATCTTTGGACTATTATGAGAAAATTTATATCGAATTCCTTCACGATCTCCTCTTTAACCCTTCTCATCTCATTTCTGGTCATACCTTCATAGATCCGTACTTCAAGGCTTTGGACGTTGACACCTTCCCTTTCTTTCTGAACGACGTCGCTGAAAGTCACCACCACGGTGCTTTCCTCTTTGATGGTCTGTTGCTTCAGTTCCTCAAGGTCAAAGTCCTCTTCTCCTAATATTATCTTACCTTTCATCCCATTCACCATTACAATGGTTTAATTTTATTTCAAGTTGGTGTCGATATTTTATATGGTTCATATTTACACCATCTCGACTTTAACTGAAACTGTCTCTCTGATATAACAGTATGGAGACTATGCCGAGGGAAACGACATATGCTCCCACGCTTCCGATCGTCAAACCATATCTGGGATATAGAAAGTGTATAGCCACGGCGTAACTCACCACGCTAGGGGTTCCGAATATCATCGACTTTGCCGAACCGCCCGCGAATCTAGGTCCGTGTTCTTTGACGAATATCAACATGGTCGATAGAAAGATCGCCGGGAAGACCGAAAATATACCGCTGAGTACCGAAGCAAAATTAGAAAGAAATACCGATATCGTGATGACAGTCCCTGCGAGTATCCCTCTGAACGCTATTTTCTTTGGCGTATATCTTATATCAACTTTCCCCGCGGATCTTATCTTCACTTTTTTCTCTAGGGTCAAAAATGAAGTTGCCAAAAGGAGTGCATAGATGAACAGCGATAGGTAGATGTTATGTAGATCGGTGAAGTAGAGTATCGAAGATGCGATAGTCCAGAGCGAGAGCGAACCGAGAAGAGTGATCCACAGCTTTCTAAAAGCCAACACGGCAAAGACGAACAAAAAGAGGATATTGATCCCCATCTCCGCTGGAACGACCGCCGCGGATCTTGAGGCAAAAGCCAGGTCTCTATTCAATGCGATGAAGACGAAGGCGATCACTATCGTCGAAGGTAAGGTGCCGAGGATGCCTCCCAATTTAGTTCCGTAATTTTCAGCGATAAGCGTTATCACTATAACGACCAGCGCCGATAGGATGAATGGAGCTAATATCTGGTAGATCATCGTATTTCAACCAGTGAGAATAATGGCCTTATTAAAATCCTTCCGGGATTTGTGATTTCTTTAGAGAATGTTTTTAAATCTTGAGTTTTTTCGTTCAGGACGGTATCATGAAAGCCGTAATCAACGCCGAAGTAAGGCCGGTCAGTTCTGCACCTTTTGAGGGGGCTATCCTGATAAAAGACGGTAAGATCGCGGACTTAGGTGAAGATATAGATATCCCTGACGAGGCAAATATAATAGATGTTGACGGTAAGACAGTGATCCCCGGACTGATAGAAGCCCACTGTCATGTCGGCATACATGAAGAAGGTGAAGGTTGGGAAGGAAGAGATATGAACGAACGGTACGATCCGATAACACCACATCTGAGAGCGTTAGATGGAATATATCCTGAAGACATCGGCTTAAAAGAAGCGGTCAAAGCGGGCATAACTACTGTAAATATCACTCCGGGATCCGCCAATCCGATAGGCGGTGAGATGTTAGCGATGAAAACCGCGGGATCGAACATAGTCGATGAGTTGGTTCTGGAAGAACCTACAGGGATGAAGATGGCCTTCGGAGAAAATCCAAAAAGAGTCTATAAGGAACAGGATAAAACTCCATCGACCCGGATGGGAACTGCTGGGATCTTGAGGAAAACTTTGTTCGAGACTCAGAACTATATAGAAAAGGACGATGATGAAAAAGAAGATTTCAAGTTAGAAGCTTTGAAGCCCGTGTTAAAGAATGAATTAAAGGCTAGAATACATGCCCATAGAGCCGACGACATGGTCACCGCTGTAAGGCTAGCTGAAGAATTCGACTTCGATATGGTGATAGAACACGCAACAGAGGGACATCAGATAGCCGATTATCTGGCTGAAAAAGATATACCCGCGGTCGTAGGTCCTTGTCTATCAGCTAAAACGAAGAGGGAAACTTCAGATAGAACCTTTGAGACCCCTAGTGTTTTAGCCGATAAAGGAGTGAAAGTCGCTCTGATGACCGATTCTCCTGTCATCCCAACGAAATATCTCAGCTTGATGGCAGCTTACTCGGTGAGAGAAGGCATGGATGAAGAGGAAGCTCTGAAAGCCATAACGATAAATCCCGCGGAGATATGCGGAATTAACGATAAAGTCGGTTCTATAGAGGAAGGTAAAGATGCGGATCTGGTGGTTATCGATGGTGATCCTCTAGAGGTGAAATCGAGGATCGAAAGAGTATTTATCGAAGGTGAAGAGATCGATACGGAAGAATGATCTTTATTGGAAAAAAGCTGGGGGTGGGATTCTTGTCAGAAGCATAGCTTCTAACAGTTCACAAATCAAAGAAGATTTGTTCGCGAATCGTCGGAATCAAAGATTCCAACTTTCGAGTCCCACAAAAAAAGCTGGGGGTGGGATTCGAACCCACGCAAAACCGCTCTGCAGGCGGTCACATTAGCCACTCTGTCACCCCAGCAGGGTGATTTGGAAAATAAAGCAAGGGGCGGTATAACTTTTGTGGTTCAGTCCCTGCGCCTTACAGCCGCTCTATAAGTGTTCTGTAGAAGTGATAGTACGGTGGTAGGTCCTACACCGCCGGGAACCGGAGTTATCTTGGAAGCTTTCTCTTTACATCCTTCGTAAACCGCATCCCCGACGAGATCCCCGTTCTCCAATCGGTTCATGCCCACATCTATTATTATAGCGCCTTTAGATATCATGTCTTCGGTGATGAAATGAGCTTTTCCCGCCGCGGTTATCAATATCTCCGCTCTTTTGGTGTGCGATTTAAGGTCTTTAGTGAACTCGTGAACTACCTCTACCGTGGTGTCCCTGTTCAACAGGGTGATAGCCATCGGCTTTCCAACTATGGTGCTGTGACTCACTATACAGATTTCTTTGCCTTTCAGTTCAATATCCTCGGACTCAAACATGGTAAGAATACCTTTCGGTGTGCAGGGAACTACTTCCTCATCACCGGTCATCAACCTGCCCATGTTGGATCGATGCAAGCCTTCAACGTCTTTAACGGGATCGATACGTTCGATCAGGGGTCTAGAATCTATCTCCCCAGGGAGCGGCATCTGAATCAAAACGCCGTCCACTCGATCGTCCTCGTTCAATTCTTCTATTTTGCTCAACAATTCATCCCGAGAGACATCGCTCGGATAACGATGTGTTTCTGTCTCTATACCGACTCTCTCGCACCCGCGGTTTTTTACTCCGAGATATACTTTAGATCCTTCGTCATCCCCCGCAAATATCGTATCTAATCTCGGCGGTCTTTCCATCTCTTCTATCTTCCGCTTCAGTTCGGCTTCGCCTTCATCGGCGATACTTCGACCGTCTATTATCTTTTCACTCACTTTCATCCCTCCTCGGAACCCAATCCGGGAACTCGGGCTCTTCGATTTTGAATTTAGAAGTGTAAGGCTTGATATCGATTACGGGAGTATCATCCAACGCATCCAACCCTTTCACGTAAAGTTCATCTCCCTCTCTCTTTTCCAGTCTACAGACTGTAGAGCCGATCGGGTTAGGCCTCACGGGCGCCCGAGTTGCGAAGACGCCGGTCAAAGGATTGCTCTCGTCACCCATGGGATATACCTGTTTAACGCTCCTGTCGCTCTCGTGAAGCCAGAAGAAGATAACAACGTGAGAGTTCTCCTCTATCCCCTTCAAAGCTTCGAGATGTTCTTCGAAGACCTCTATCACAGATATGCGTTCATCGTAATCTTCGGGTACCTCTTCAGAATAATCGTTTTTTGCCCTACCTATCTCCTCTATGGTATAGGTTCTTTTCTCTGAAGATGTGTCCATATAGAAGAAAAAAAGAAAGTCGATTAAATCATTTTTGTCCGGACCTTGATAACAACTACCACGTCTATTCTTGGATCTCTACTGACTTTTTAGCTCCTTCGTCCATGCCGTCGACCACGTCAAAGCCCGCTTCCTTCAGCATCTTCTTGGCCTTCTCTTCGTTAGTACCGAGCATCCTGACCACCGTCGGCTTTTCTGGATCGTAATCGATTATCCCTTGGGCGATCTTGTCGCACTGGGTGATACCGCCGAAGATATTCAGGTATATAGAGTCAAGATCTTCCTTCATATCTAATATCTCTAAAGCGTTCTTGGTATCTTCAGCGTCAGCTCCTCCACCTAGGTCGAGGAAACACGCGGGTTCTCCTCCATATTCTGCAACGGAATCGAGCGTGGCCATGACAAGGCCTGCTCCACATCCGACAATGCCTATATCTCCTTCTAGATCGACATAAGCTAGATCGTATTCATCGGCTTTCTTCTCCCGTTCCGTCACGAGTTTGCTTTCAGATTTTTCGAAATCCTGCCTGTAAAGAGCGTTATCGTCTATGTTGAAGACAGCGTCTATAGCTAAAAGTCCGTCGGGTGTTGAAACGAGTGGATTTATCTCCGCCAGCTCAGAATCGTAATCTTCGAATGCCTGGGCAACTTTTTGAGCGATCTTCGCCATCTGTGAGAGTTCGTCTCCTTCAAGACCTATCGAATCGGCCATATGAAGAGCTTCGTATCCTCTCAGTCCCATTACTGGATCTACTGGGCGTTTGACTATCTTGTCGGGATGTTCTTCCGCGACCTCTTCTATGTTCATTCCGCCTTCCGTGGTCATTATAAGGGTCGGTCTCTTGTTCTCCCTGTCCATGACCATACCGACATAGTATTCGCTTTCTATCTCTGCCTGCTCCGCTACCAGTATCTTTTCTACTTCTAGTCCTCGTATCTCTTTACCGAAAAGCTCTTCGGCTTTCTCTACAGCCTCTTCTCTGTCGTCGGCGAACAAGATACCGCCGGCTTTTCCCCTCTTTCCGACAGTAACCTGAGATTTCAGGACGACAGGTTCGTCGACCTCTTTTATCTCCTCTGGATCTTCGATAAGATAGCTGTCAGCGACCGGTATACCATAATCCTCAAAAATTTCCGCAGCTTGATACTCTTGAAGCTTCATTTTTTATACCTCTTGACACCGTCTAGCTCGTAAATCGAGACGGGTTATAAAATAGTTACGTGCTATCTCCTTCTCTCTACTCTCATTATCTTATCTCGAAAGTAGATTTTAAACCACTTCCCTCTTCGGCTCATAACTCAAATTCAGAGAAATACAAATACTATATTTCCCAATACCGTCGGGCTTAGGCGGATGGGCAAAATCAGTTAAACCTATTCTTTAAGGATTACTCAGTTTCAGTGTATACACAGTTTCTATGAGTACAGATTTTCTTTTCTTCAAGATTAACTAGCTGGCTTCCACACATTGGACATTTATCCGGATCTTTTCCATCTTCTCTAGGTTCTTTCTGTACCTTATTTTCCAATGGCTCATTACGTTTCCTATCTAATATCTTCTTCACATCTCATCCTCCCTATAGAGGATCCTCCAAAAATAACTATGTATACTGGCTATAAAAGTTTTTTGAGATTTTTAATCGATTTATATGCATAATAATTTCAATAATAAATCACTTCTTCCATCCTTCTTTTAATTATTTTTAATATAAAAATATCGAGACTAGACCCTTCGAAATAGGATATCAAATAATCAACTATGAACTTTCGCAAAACTTTTATGTGAGATGTATCTATCCTTGGTACAGCTTGTTTCATAAGCAGAGGTTTCAGTGAACTAGCAAAAAGCTCGTTCAGGGCCAGTAGATTGATAGGAACAAATTTCCTATGCTCGACTGGCCCCTATTTGCTATCGCTCATATGGGCCAGTAGATCAGTTGGCAGATCGCCACCTTGGCACCTGTAGGTTGCTAAACCTACCGCCAGAATGGTGGAGGCCAGGGGTTCAAATCCCCTCTGGTCCACTAACAAATCTTTGATTTTTAGTGGTTTGTTAGAAGCTTCGCTTCTGACGGGTCCACTTTTTCACTGAAAAGTGTAAATTTGGATGTCTTTTATTCTAGTCAGAACACATTTTCCTATAAAACTTAAAACTCGATCTCTGTACCTATATCAGCATCCTCTGCTTTTTTATAAATTAAATCAGCTGTAACCAGATCGAATAACGCCATTCCTACAGTTTTGAAAAAGGTAGTCCCTCTCAAGTCAATTTCAATCTCGCCATTTAATAATTTACCCATGGTATAGATTTGATCCATACATATCCATCCTTTTTCTAAAGGATGAATGATATCTCCTGATTCTTCTATCGCATCATCAGTATCTATGATAACTTCATCAATTTTGCTAATTATGGCTTTAGGAAATTCTCTCATATCAGGCTTATAACTCCCGATCCCAACAAAATGTTTTCCTTCTATCATCTCTTCATCGTCCGGCAGTACCGGTTCATTCGCTGGAGTTGCAGTAATTATTACATCAGATAGATGGACTAGTTCTTCAACGGAATCTAGGGCAATTACTTTTGGATTTTCATCATCAGTAAATCTTTCCTTAAACTCTTTCATCTTTCTCGAATCAATATCAAAAACATAGATAGAATCTAAGTCTCTTATTTCAGATGCAAATAAAGCCTGGTGGTAACCCTGCACACCTGCTCCAACCACACCAACTGATGATATATCTTCAGATGTCATATTTCTGATACCTGCTGCACCTACCGCGCCAGTTCGCAATGCTGTCAGCGAGGATCCTTCTATAATCGCTAGTATTTCACCGGTTTCTGTATCGTTTAAAATGAAACATCCTTGAATAATAGGCATATCTCTATTCTTATTATCCGGGGTTAGTGTCAATAATTTAGTGCCAACTTTGTCTTCAGCAGAACAAGGCATCAAAAGAAGTGTATTTTCATCATAATCAAGATGGGTCCTAGTAGGCATTTCAAAATTGCGGGTTTCATACAATTTCATCGAATCTTCAATGGTATCGATAGCTTCTTCTAATTCAACTGCTTCAAAAATATCTTTTTGATTTAACAACAACATATCATCACTTCTTATAGATTACTACTTACTCAGCTTATCATAAAACTTTTGGATTTATAGATGCTCGATTAAAGTTTATAATGACCTTCTTATATTCGTTCTAACAGAGTTGTCATAAATGGATGAAAAATCATCTATGCCTGAAGACTTTACTATAATCGAAACCATAGAATCTCATACAGCTGGAGAACCTCTTCGGGTTATAAAGAGTGGTCTACCAGAAATAAAAGGCGAGGCTATCCTTGAAAAAAGGAATTATGTAAAAGAAAATTTCGATCATTTGAGGAAGGGACTGATGTTGGAACCTAGGGGCCATGCTGATATGTACGGTGCGATCATCACTGAACCAACTACATCAGACGGAGATATAGGAGTTTTGTTCATCCATAATGAAGGGTACAGCACGATGTGTGGTCATGGGATCATAGCCTTAACAAAAGTTGTTTTAGATGAGGAGATAATAAAGAAAGAAGGTGAAGTCTGTGAGATCAAATATGATACTCCAGCAGGAAGGGTAGTAGCCACCGCATACAGAAAGGACAAAGAAGTGGAAAAAGTATCATTCAAAAACGTCCCATCTTTTGTATATAAAAAAGAGCTTTCAGTTTATATATCAGAATATGGTAGAATAAATTTTGATATATCTTTTGGTGGTGCATTTTATGCTTATATCGATGCTATAGAGATAGGTACTAAGGTCGATGAAAGCAATCACGATGAATTTGTTAAAGCGGGAAGAGATATAAAAAGGAAGATTATTGAGAAATACGAGATAACACATCCATTTGAAGAAGATTTAAGTTTTCTTTATGGAACTATATTCGTTGGAACTCCTTCTAATCCTAAAAATCACAGTAGTAATGTATGTGTTTTCGCTGATGGAGAGGTCGATAGATCACCAACAGGGACTGGTGTAAGCGGCAGAGCGGCGTTACTTTATTCTAAAGGTGAGTTAAGAAAGAACGAACCCATTAGAATAGAAAGTATAATCGGGACAACATTCGATGTGGAAGTCATTGATACCAAAAATTATGGCGGATATAAAGCAGTCATTCCAAAGGTCACTGGCAGTGCCTACATCACTGGTAAAAGTAGATTTTGTTTTGATCCTGATGATCCGTTAAAGGATGGTTTTATGCTGCGATAAAGTTCAAATTGGTATGACAGTTCCTTCTAATCCTGGTTTTACCGGGCTGTTTTCTTTTATATATTTTTTTAGAGCGGTCACAGCATCTATATCTAGGTCTTTTCGATTTGTCCCATATTTTGCTGGTATTCCTTGAGTCGTCACGAAGGCAGCTCTGTATGTTTTTTCTTTATCTAATCTTTCATCTCCAACAAAGAATTCTTGAATTCTCAGACCTTCAGCATTTTCAACTTTAAAGTATACATTTATCCCATAGCATCTCTTCACATAACCCCCCATCAGATCATATGGCTCTTTAGCAAAGGTATTTTCTAAATTCTTTTCCATCATATCCCATAATTCCTGCCCACTTATGTCACAAACCGAAACAGGAGGATTCGTTGGAATGATATTCCATAAATCTTCTATGGTTATTTTTCCTGGCGGTACTGCTGAACCGTAACGCCAACCATTTGAGAAAGCCATCTCTGCACTACTAGAATCGATCAACGCTTTCAAAAGTAGGTTATCCATGGTTGTTTCCATCACTTTATCCCTTGCCAAACCTATCTCTGTTTCACCCACTATCTCTTCTAATATATCTTCATGAGGTACTTTTATTTCATCCACTAATCTCTGGACTTCTTCATCTGGACTCATATTTTCATGGATCTCAACTAACTCATGACGATAATCTGTTACCTTCCCACTATCTATTCTCAGATCTAATCTCCCGATAAATGAACCATGACAACCCGATTGGATTATGATTGTATCATTGACTTCAACTGGTTCATAGATCCTATTATGAGTGTGTCCACTTATCAAAACATCTATACCATCTATCTCTTTTGCTAACTTAACTTCCTGTGGGTAACCTAGATGTGCAAGCACTACTATAAGATCTACATCTTTTTCATTCCTGAGTTTATCAATATATCCAGGTAGCTCCTCATTTCCAAGTGTTAGATAGATACCTTCACTAAAATGATCTGGCATGGTTTTATCAACTATGGTATTTGCTATTCCTATCAGACCTATCTTAATCCCGTTCTTATTTTCGATCTTATATGGGTCAAAAACCAACTCATCGGTATCTTCATAATAGCAGTTTATGGCTAATAAGGGATGATCTAATTTTTCAGATAGATCGATCAGATGGTCAGGTCCGTACGCAAAATCCCAGTGAGCTGTCCATGCGTCGAACCCCATTTTATTCAATATCGGGATCATATTCTTTCCTTTATCTTTTACAACTGGATATGTTCCATGGATCGTATCTCCGTTATCCAAAACTAGAACAGAACCTTGATTTTCCTGTCTAACTTGATCAAAATAACTAGTTATCCTACCGTAACCACCGGCTTTCCTGTATTTTTGTTCCCCATCTTTCCAGAAGTATTCATCGTGAAGATCTAGATAAGCATGGCTATCATTCATCTGAAGTATAGTCAGATCATAATCTTCCTTCATCTACATCACCTATATCTTTACGTAGCTCCAACCATTTTCCTGCTTCCTCACGAGTTCCCCCACGCCGGAATCGACTTTTTCGAATCCTTCTAGAAGATCTTCTTCACTGATATCGAGGCCCTCTAGACTGTTGGAACAAACATTGAATTTTACTCCTTTGTTTTTAAGATAATCGATCTTTCGAACATACTCCTCGTCTTCCAGCATTATCTTGACCCCGGTTCCGTTCATCAGCAGTTCGACACTTACATTCTCTTCACCTAGATCTTTTATCAGATTGACCATGTTCGAAATGGCTATCTCTCCCTTCTCCTCCCTATGCAGATGAAAAATCGCTCTATATTTTGACATCCTTTCGACCCTCTTGAATCAACGAGCGCATTTTACAAAAAATTTTCTAAAGTATGGATGTAACGATCAAGATCACCGCATTGACGGTCAATCCTATCAACACGATCCAACCGAACGTCTTTTCCGGTATCCTATTATAGATCTTGATCCCTATCCAAGCGCCGATAAAAAGGGCGGGAAGCGCTATCAAAGCCTCTCCTATAAGCGGGATCGTCACTGAACCTATAGGTCAAAGCCCCCAATCGATAAGCCATCAAAGTTCCAAAAAAGGCAGTAAATACCGCCTTCATCCTGGAACCTCCCCAGTATTCATTGGCGACCATGAAAGCTCCGTAAACGATCATCGGAGGACCCGGGATCGCTACCGCCCCTCCTAGTATACCAGCGGAAAGGCCCGCGAGCAAACCAGTTTTCCAACCGGGTTTTATGTTCTTTTCTTTGATCCTCTCCTTGACTATCTCCATCTGCCGGATTAAAGCGATAAGGATCACCGCTAGAACCAGGATGATACCTATAAACAATCTCAACTGCTGTTTACTAAGGCTTTGAAATACATAGATGCCCAAAGGCATTCCAAATACTAAGCCACCCACAGGTACTATCCAATCTTTGATATTGAAATCTTCCTTTACACTCCAAAACACCCTAGCGTTGCTCACCACTGCAGTGATGGTAAATATAACCGAAGCTAAAGCTGGATTTCTAAACAAAGGCAAAAGTCCCATGGAAACTTGAGCGAAGCCGAAGCCTGCTATCCCATGGACTAGAGCACCGAGCAATATTACGAAAGAAGTGAGTATCGTTATTACCCAGTCCATCTAGGATGCCTTATATTTCACAAGTTATTTAATATTATCCCTCTGGCTTTTTCTAAAGCGGCTTCAGTACCTTCCGGTTTACTTCCTCCGCCTTGGGCCGTTTTTGGCGATCCACCACCGCCGCCATTTATCTCTCCAGCTGCGCGGTTGAGAACCTCCACCATATCGATATCGAGGTTATCGCTGCGAGAGAATACGAGCTGTACATCCTCTCCTTTAGAAGCCAGCAAAACCACTCTATCTTCTTCGGAAGTTATCCGTTCAGCTGTGGAAAGCATCTCTTTCGTTTCCATATCCACCGTATCTATGATAAACTCGATACCCTTTTCTTCCTCTCCCGGGACCAATTCTTCAGCCAGCGCTATCGATTTGTATTCTTTCAATCTTTCAAGCTCTTTACCTCTTTTCTTCCATTCTTTGAAAAATCTCTCCGAAGTTTCAGGCAGGTCTTCCGGACTCACGCTGAAATTGGAAGCCGATTCTAACAGGAGGTCTTCTTTGCGCTGAAACTCTTCTATGGTAGACATGCCCGCGGAATAGGTGAGCCTTTCTACTCCGTCCTGGATCCTCTGAGTATTCAGTATCTTTATCGCACCCACCTGTGAGGTATTGTCCACGTGAGTACCACCACAGGCCTGCGCGTCTATATCTTCCACGCCGGAGATGTGAACAACTCTGATGGTATCGCTCTCCGGAACACCGCCCTGGTAAAGCTTGAAGCCAAATCTTTTTTCAGCCTCGTCCCGGCTCAATTCTTCTTTTTTGACCGGGATACCGTCCAGCACTGTCTCGTTGGCGATCTTCTCTATTTCCTTTATCTCGTCTCGACTTATCCTTTCGAAGTGAGACAAGTCCAATCTAGCGTTCCTTACCCCCTTCTGTGCGCCCTTCTGCCACACGTGTTCTCCGAGAACCTCTCTAGCGGCGCTTATAATTATGTGGGTCGCGGAATGGTGCCTTGTCAAGGCCATCCTCCGCTCCCAATCTATCTTCCCTTTCACGACTTCACCCTTCGGTATCTCCCCTTTGATCTCATGGATTATGACCCCATCGTTTTTCCTCACGTGCTTGACCGGAAAGCTGGTGTCTTCCGTCATCAAGATACCGTGATCAGCCGGTTGACCACCACCTTCAGGATAGAAAAGGGTTCTATCCAACACCACCTCGCCCTCATCAGAATCTAGAACCACGGCATCGAATTCTTTCGAGTTGGGATTTTCATAGTAAAGCGGTTGGGTCTCTTTGACGTCTCTTGTTTCTTCTTCCCCTTCTTTTTCGACGGCAGTTTCGGAAGATTCGTGCATCTCGGCGAGCATCGAATTGAAGTTCTCAGGTATGTTCACCTCGATATCGAATTCCTTGGATAGCTCTTTGACTATCGTTGGATGGATACCGTGGGTGTCGTAGAAATCGATCAATTTTTCCGTCGATAGTTCCTCACCCTCTTCTAATTCCTCCAACTCTCGTTTCACCATCCTTTTTCCTTTTTCGACCGTAGAATCGTATTTCTCTATCTCCTTCGTTAGTATATCGAAAACCAATTTCTTCTTATCCATATCGATTATGTCGGGATGAAGATCCATCTGTTTTTCAACTAAAGATTTGAGAGAAAGATCCACCTCTGTTCTATTTATCTGTCTCAAAGTCCGCCGGATCATCATCCTCGCTAAGTAGCCTTCTTCAACGTTCGAAGGCACCACGCCGTCTGAAAGCATCAGAGCGATCGTGTAGCTGTGATCAGCCAGAGTATATACCGCTCTTAACTTCGATAATCTTTCTATGACCTGTTTCCTATCCATGTCGAGATCGACATCCGATATCCTTTTCATCAGTTCGTCGATCAGCTCTTCATCTCTATAATCTCCGTCGGACGTGCCCGCGAGGTTCGTATATTCTTTGAGCATCTTTCTGTAGGCTCGATCGTCTAAATCATGCTCGAGATCCAATTTTTTAACGATATATTGGACCATCTCGGGATAAACTGAATCGTATATTGTAGGTGATCCTTCGGTCACCCAGGCCAGTCTTTCGAGTCCATAACCCGTATCCACCACGTTCAATTCTAAAGGAGAATAATTTTCACCGTCGAGGTCTATCTCACCCCCGGGTTCCTTCTCCATGTTCATGAAAACTAGAGTCGAAACTTCGAGGCCCTGAACGTTCACCTCTAAAGAGGGGCCAGCATTCCCTCCGCCTATCCAAGGATGTTCTTTATAGGCGATCAATTGTTCATCTATACCCATCTCCTTGAGCAACTCGTGACAGTATTCCACGGTCTCCTCTTTCCAGTAAATAGGATCGTCGGCATCGTTGAAAGAATGATGACCCAGCATCTCGAAAGCGGTCTGATGTTTACCGGTCCTGCCGACCTCGTCGACGTCGGGCAGTCTTATACAGGGTTGAGATATTACCAAAGGATTTGCGGGTGGACTTACCTGACCCGAAGTGACGTGAGGTTGAAAATCGTATATGCTCGCGTGCACCAATAGAACATCGTCTCTCCACCTAGCGACTACAGGATATCTTTCAAGCGGCGTATGATCTCTCTCGGAAAAAAAATCGACGAAAAAGTCCCGCATCTCATCCACCGAAAAAGTTCGGTCCGCCGGAGGATCATCTATAAAATCGAATTCCGTGCAGGGCGCATCCTGACATGTCTCCATATCCTCGTTCAAAGTCCAGAAATGAGTCCCGCACTCGCTGCACTTCTTCCTAATAAATCCGTTCTCCTCGAAATAATCAAGCCTGTACTCTTCTTCGAACATGATATTTAGTCGATTCGAGTTTACATAAATAAAATATTCGGCCGCTGAACCCGTTCTACGAAAAGGAAATAGTAAATAACAGGTATTTAAATGAATATATGATGAGAAGGTTCCAATATAAGCATATCTTGATGATCGCGGTTTTCATAGTTTTGATATGCTCGTGGGCCGTAGGAAATATAATACACTCTGCCGCCGATCTCGATAACGAGCAGGGATTGGTCGATAGTTCGATCTTCGAGAGATGGAAAGAAGAGATCGTATTGATAACCGTTATATCTTTGATCTCTACGGTCCCTATCACGGGGATTTATATCCTTTATGATAAAAAAGGAATTGAACTTTTTAGCGGTATCCTACTTATAGCTTTTTGGATAGCAGCATTCTTAGCAGCGACGATCTTCGTCATCCTCTTCACCGCCAGTCTAGGCGGCGATATAGAATTCTTCTGGCTTCCTTCCGAGGGGAGTTTGCAGTTCCTACCATTTGTAGGTAAATTGGGGATCTGGATCCTGCTCTTTCTACTGGCGGGACTCTTCACTCTTTTCGTTTACCTGAAGATAGAGGATATCTTAAATAAAGAAAAAGAAGGTGAAAAACCGGATATCAAAACAGAAAGAGATTGGGACCTACAAGCGGAAGAGAAAGAAAAGATAGAAGAAGACCTCACTTCAACGGTGGATAGAGCGATAACCTATCTCCATAAAGGCCAAGATGTTCGTTCTACGATCATCGATTGTTACCGCGAGATGTGTCGAGTGTTGGAACAGAGCGGTGAGAGCAACGACGAATTCATGACACCGAGAGAGTTCGAAAAGGCCGTCTCCGAAAACGTACCCGCTATGAAGGAGATCATATCCGAGATAACCCATCTTTTCGAAGAAGCGCGATACAGCCCTCACGAACTCACTGAGGAAAAAAGAGAAAAGGCCTTAACATATCTAGAAAATCTGAAAAGGGGGTTAAAATGAGCTCCTCTGCCGAGTCCGTAACCATAGAAAAAGTCAGCTTGAAACCCGATTGGTTACAAGATCAGAGGTCAGAGGGGGAGAGTTCCTCTCGATCGCTTATCTTAGAGATGCTAATAGGTTTACTACTCGGTATATCTTTACTTTTTTTGAAAGGGGAACTGCAGTGGTTTGCAGGTATATTTCTTCTGATTTGGATCGGCCTAGCAGTCTTCTCTCAAGTGAGAAGAAACACCGAAGGGGTCCTCAGATGGAAAGAAGAGAAAAAAGAAGAAAGCTCAAAAGACACCCCTCTCGAAAAAAAATCAAAGATGATGAAAAGAGCCGTCAACGATAGAGAGATCACTCAGGCCATGATCGAGGAACGACTTCGGAATGTTTTTTTACAGAAGATCAAGGAGGAAAAAAATATATCGGATGAGGAGATGGGTGAATTGTTAGAAAAACCCTCAGATCTTAAAAAAGTCCTTGAGGACCGGTTTTTGACTTACTTTTTGCTCAACGGAAAAAGGTACAAGGAGACGTTACAAAAGAATTCGAATTCTAAAAATTTGTTCGACGGCAAGATCGATGGCCCTAATAGAGAAGATATCCCTTACGCACGCTGGTTGGATAAGATCCTAGAGAAGATAAAACACTGGCCTTGAATGATAGGGGCACCGAATAATTTTTATATTTCATTGACTTATATTTTGAGTATCAATACGATAATCGAAGGAAGAGATAGATGAAATCCCATTCGGTCTTGGGCATAGTAGGGATCACGATTTTCAGCCTCATACTCGGTATTCTGATAGATAGTTGGGTATTTTTAGTGTTAGCTGTGACTAATCTGTCGATATTGGCGATAGGCAGCAGAGGAGTGGTGCGGGGAAAGATAGAATTGGAAGTTGAAAGAGAAACTGAGGAGATGAGTATCTACGAAGGAGATGAAGTGTGGATCAAACTCTCGATAAAGAACACCGGACCGGACCTAAAGTATATTGAGATTAAGGACATACTGCCGGAAAAAACGGAACTCGTAGAGGGAACGAATCACCAAATACTGGATATCGAAAATGGGGAGACGAAAAAACTCAGGTACAAGATATCCTGTGAGACTAGAGGGGAGATAGAGATAGGTCCGGTCAAGATGAGGTATCGTGACCCCTTGGGTTTCAACGTGGAGGAATGGACCAGTCAAAAATTGATCAAGCTTTTTGTTCTTCCATCAACTCAAGATCTTGAAAGCGTGAACGTGAGGCCTCTCTATACCAAAAACTGGATAGGCAATATCAAGTCTCAAACTATGGGAACGGGGACAGAATTCTTCTCTCTCAGAGAGTACCAACCTACAGACGACATGAAGAAGATCAATTGGAAGGCAACAGCTAGATATCTAGAACCGGTATCTAACGAATACGTCGGAGAAAGGATGGGTGACGTCGTATTAGTCGTGGACGGCTACCAAAGTAGCAATGTAGGAGGTAACAAAAAAAACACGTTGAACGCCTCGATAGAGGCCGCCGGGGCGTTGGCTTCTTCGATACTTGCGGATAGGAATAGAGTCGGTCTGATAATCCTGGGTAAATCCTTGACTTGGCTTTATCCAGGGTCCGGAAGAGATCACTTTTACAGGATAATGGAAAAGCTCAGTTCCTTCGAAGCGGGAGAACTATGGAGGCTAAGGGACACAAAATGGCTCCTCCAGCGTTTCTTCCCCAACAAGAGCATGGTTATCTTTATCTCTTCTCTCACAAATAAGAAAGTCAGTGAAACGATCATCGATATCTGTACGAAAGGATATAACGTGATGGTCCTATCACCCAATCCTATCGACCTGGAGACGGAACTGTTGGACGATTACGATGAAAAGGCCGAGAAATTGTCCCGACTTGAAAGAGAAGTGATGTTGGAAAGGCTCTGGAAATACAGTATAGTGGTAGATTGGGATCCTAACGAGTCTTTGGAGAGTGAAATAGAGGAGGTGATCAGATATTGGAAAAGACATTGAACTTTGATTTTAAAGGTTACATCCCCCCTCTCGTAATTTTGCTGATCTGCATATTTTCCTCGGCTTTGATCAAAGATTTACCGGGCTGGTGGTTACCGGTCCTGGGTGGAGGTATCTCTATCCTCGGTTGGTTCTTGAAGAGCAACCTACAGATAGATTTCGGTTTTTTAGTTACAGCGGGATCATTTTTTTACGCCGTTCACGAAATAAAGTTTGATCTGACGAATCTAGTGTCGATAGTGGGCTTATTCTTTCTTTTCTTCAGTGGCAGGTATCTCTTGAGAAAATCATTGTTTTTAAGAGATATGAAGAAGAATCAAATGAATGACGTCGACCGCGATCACTTACGGGAGTTCAAGGAAGATTTCATCTATTTTTATCTCAAAAGCTCGGTTCTCGCCGCATCTCTCTCTATATTTGGAGGGGTGGTCGCATTCTACAGTTTTGTGGGTCCTTTCCCCAGGATGTTTGTGGTACCGATGATAATGGTGTTCGGGAGCATCTTCCTTTTGGGGCTTTATCTCGTCGTAATAGTCATTCCTAGAAGAGTTTCAAGTAGTTTTTCAAGCCGTGATTAGAAGTTGACCAAAAAAATTTTATCTTTAAGTTTGTTGCCCTAATTTAAGAGGTAATACCAGTTTGAAATTTGGATTAGAAAGCATAGATAGGAAGAACTCTAGAAGTATCGTACTGATATTGTTTCTCTTGGCTTCTTGGTCGATCGGTAACATCATGAATCTTTTGTACTACTCCGGAGGGGGTACTGATCAGTTCAGTTTCGGTATAGACCCCCTATGGATAGTATTATCGATCTTCGTTTTGATCGCTTTACTGGTTTTAAGAAAAGGGACTTCGACTTATCTGATCGCTATCTTTTTCGGCTTCGGCTGGTTATTGATACCTTATCTCATGTTAAGATATACTATCTCTCTGTTCATCTTTTTTGGACTGGCCCTGATAGTCTTTACTGGGATAGTTTTGCTTGGAAAAAACCTGGGAAAAAAGATGCGTCTCTACTATGGAGGGATCATCATCCTGGGAGTCGTTCTGACTTTGATCTTCACGGTAATGCCGTATGATCTCAGTGGGTCTTGGACCCCAATCGGGAAAGGGGAAGAGGCTCCTTCGATCTTGCCATGGGATGAAACCGGCCCGGCCGTTCAGAGTATGATGGAAAGTTCGGGTTTGATCGTATTGGGTTTGATTTGCGCGGTAGGGATCGGTCTGTTCCTTTTTCAGCGATACAAAACGTTCAAAAGATCGAGGAGAAACAAAAGAGAGGAAAAGGAATTGGAAGAAAATATATCCTCCACGGTGGAGGATGCTATCAGCGATCTTTCTGAGGGAAAAGAGGTCGAGTCCACGATCCGCCGATGTTACCAGAACATGTGTTTCGTACTCGAAGAGAAAGGTGCTAAAAACGAAGACTTTATGACTCCAAGAGAGTTTGAATTGAACGCCGTCGAAAGATTGTCCGTGCCCTCTGCCAAGATCAGAGAGATCAGATCGCTCTTCGAAAAGGCGAAATACGGAGGGCAGGAATTAGGTGAGGAGGAAAGAGACAAAGCGGTCAAAGATCTAAAAGATTTGAAAAAGGAGTTGGAATGAAGGATGACTGCAAGACCCGGGCTCGAGAACGAAAAGAAAAAGATAGATTTCGAATCCTCGGAAGAAAACGAAGATAGATTATTTTACATCTTGGTAGGAATTCTCAGTCTGATCCTTTTTGTGTTGATGTTTCAAGCGAGAGGGTATCTCAAATGGTCCCTCGCAGTCATGGTACTGCTCTCTTTAGGCACTCCGCTGATAATATCGATACATAAAAACACGAAAAAAAAGAAGATATGGAATAGAGACTCAAGTTTGGACGAGGAACTTTACTTGAAGATGGAAAAAACGTCGAAGTTGGTAAACAGAGCCTTCAAGGGTCAAAAAATGAGCCAGGATATGCTGAAGAAACGACTGAGGAAGATATGTTTGAGAAAGATAAAAAGTGAAAACGACCTTTCCGATGAGAAAATCAAGAGATTATGTGAAGAACCGGAGAGACTGAGAGAAGCGGGTATAGACGATCACGTGGTGGACTTTATATTCGAAGAAGGGCAAGAGGAATCTCTAGAAAAGAAAAAAAGAGCGATGGACGAAAAAAGATATGAGGAGAAAGTGAAAAAGACGATCAAAATCATCGAGGAAGATAAGGTCTGTGAGCGATAACAGATAAAATGAACAGATATTGAGGTATTCAAGATAATATGAAAAATAAACCCATGCTTTACGTGGCCGTCTTCACGCTTTCGACTATAATCTTAGGTATATTATTCAGGAGCAGGATCTTTCTCGTAGGCTCTATAGCCTCTCTCTCGACCTACGTTGTAGCTACAAGATCGTTTCCTCCGGAAGATTTTGATCTAGACGTATATAGGGAGTCCGAAGAGAGAGAGGTATACGTCGGAGACGAGATCGAATTGACCATCAATATAGAGAACATGGGAGACGAACTTCATTTTGTAGAGATCCATGATGTCCTTCCCTCTGTGGTGGAGGTCGTAGAGGGATCAAATCACCAGATTTTGGAGATCGGTGAGGACGAAAAAAAACAGATCAAATATAAGATATCGTGTCCCGTGACGGGTAAGATCAAGCCAGGGCCTATCAAGATAAGATACAGAGATCCTTTGAACTTCTTTTCAAAGAATATATCTTCTGAGAAAGAAATGACTCTTCGTGTACTCCCGAAGATAGAAGAGATGGACAGCGTCGATGTTTTCCCAAGTCATACGAAGCATTGGCTGGGAAATATAAAGTCAAACAGTATAGGGATGGGCAGTGAATTCTTCTCCCTTCGTGAATATCATCCCGGAGATCAGTTCAAAGACATAAATTGGAAGGCGACGGCTAGAAATATGTCCCCTATAACCAACGAATACGAGGGGGAAAAATCAGGCGACGTTATCTTGGTCGTGGACGGCTACGAGGAAAGCGTGGTAGGAAATGTTGAACATAATACTTTAAGAGCTTCTATAAGAGCCACGGCTAGCTTGGCTTCCAATATCCTTTCGGATAGAAATCGTGTCGGTCTCATCGTCATGGGCGATTATCTGAATTGGGTGTATCCATCTACCGGAAAGATGCATTTTTACAGGATAATGGAAAATCTCATAAAATTAGAAAAAGGGGGCATGTGGGAACTGCGGGATGTCAAGTGGCTCCTGAAAGAGTTCTTCCCTAGGAAGAGTTTGATCATCTTCATCTCGCCTCTGACAGTTCCAGAATTCAGCGAAACGATAATAGATCTCGGCCTTAAAGAGTACGACGTCATGGTGATCTCCCCTGACCCGTTGAAGATCGAGAAAGAAGTTGTAGCGGAGTATGAAGCGGTAGCGGAAAGGTTATGTCAGACGGATCGACAGAGCACCATAGACAAACTCTGGAAGTATGGGATGGTCGTCGATTGGGATCCTACCGATCCTTTAGAGCCCGCTTTGGAGGAGGTGTTAAAATACAAGAAAAAATCAAGAAAAAGATAAAGCCGTTCGAACATCTATTCGTACCGTCACTTCTATTTCTCGTGCCCCTTATCGCGAGTGCGATCTCAGTAAGATCCGTCTATTGGTTCTTTCCGCTGGTATTAGGACTAATTTCTATGACGGGTTACTTGTTTAAGATTTTCTTCTTCTTAGATTCGGGAATAATTCTTTCGGCTATCTCGTATCTCTTCGTGAATAGAGCGATCGAAGTTTCACCTACCAATCTATCAACGGTTTTAATCATCTTTTTCCTCTATTTCACCGTTTGGATCATAGCGAGAAACAGTCTTGTAATGAGGGAAATACGCTCCGATCTAAGCGGTATTTCAGCACCAGAAAGTCTAGATAGATTCAGGATATCCTATATCAGAGATGTGTTAAGCGCATCGGCGCTGGGAGTCTTTATGTCTATTATCGCTTCTTTCCTGGCGATGTACAGCTCGATGGAGATGCTTTTTGATCCTAATTTGAATATCGTGCTGCTGGTGATCTTTTCTTCAGCAGTTTTCTTTATCACCTACACCATCATCTCGATATCTCCTGCGGAGTAAACCATACTAATTTAATGTCCTACAGTCAACTTGGGCAAAACATTTTATATAAGGGGTTATTGATAGTGATATGACAACTTAATTTATCTCCAAATGGAGTGTGTATTGATGGATTCAATTGTTGACGAGGCTCTATCTCAAACCCAAGAGCAAAAAACCGAGGGGTCAGGAGCCATGGAAGAAAACGCAGAGGATCTCTCGACTGATGATCAAGAGCTTAAAGAAGTTCTTTCAGACTTGAAAACAGATATCAAGATAGTCGGTGTAGGCGGTGCCGGTTGCAACACCGTTGAAAGGATATCAGAGGAGGGAATCAAAGGAGCTGAATTGATCGCAGCCAATACCGATGCTCAACATCTTTTAACCGTTCACTCTCAAAGAAAAGTCCTGTTAGGAAAAAGAAAAACTAGAGGCCTAGGTGCCGGCGCTCTTCCCCAAGTGGGTCAAGAGGCCACTGAAGAGGCAAGAGAAAAGATAGAGAACATCCTAGAAGGCAGCGACCTGGTGTTCATCACCTGTGGTCTAGGTGGTGGAACCGGAACCGGAGGTGCCCCGGTCGTCGCTGAGATCGCTAAAGAACAAGGCGCTCTTACAGTAGCGATCTGCACTACGCCTTTCGAAGCTGAAGGGCAATCTAGGATGGAGAACGCAGAATGGGGCCTAGGAAGACTGAAAAGCGTTACTGATACCGTGATAACCATACCCAACGATAAACTGCTGGACTTATGTCCCCGGCTTTCTCTCAATAAAGCCTTCAAAGTCGCCGATGAAGTGCTTACCCGATCGATCAAGGGCATCACTGAATTGGTGACCAAACCCGGTCTTGTGAACCTGGACTTCAATGATCTGAAGACCGTGATGGAAGGCGCAGGGGTAGCCATGATCGGTATGGGCGAAGACGAGTCAGAAAACCGCGCCGAGGAAGCGATAGAAGAAGCTATCAATTCGCCGCTGTTAGAAGTGGATATTAGCGATGCTAACGCCGCGTTGATCAACGTCGTAGGCGGTAGCGATATGACCGTGTCCGAAGCCGAGAAGGCCGCAAAGACGGTAGAACGAAAGATAGGACAGGATGCAAGGATCATCTGGGGCGCATCGGTAGATCCAAGCCAAGATAAAACGTTGAAGATCATGGTTGTGATCACGGGTGTAGAGTCAAAACAGATATTCGGCGGAGAAGTTTCAACGGAAGAGGAAATTCAGACTGTAGCATGATGGTGATCAAATATGGATATTGTAGAAGGATCCTGGAAAGTCCAAGATAAGATAGAAGAAAAAGCCGGGAAGATAGGTAAAGGCAAGTACGGCCGGATTCTCAAGATGGCTAGAAAACCGGATAAAGAAGAGTATAGAAAAACGCTGTTCATATGTATAATCGGGATCCTTCTGATCGGCGGACTCGGATTTCTGATATTATGGCTGTTTCAGAACGTCCCCGACTATTTTGCGATCTTATGAGGTAACACTATGGGACTGCTAGATGACTTTACTGAAGAGGAAATCGCAGAGGAGAAAGAGGTCGAAGAGATACCAGAAGGGGAAGAAGAAGAAAAAAAAGGCATCTCCTTGACCTGTGATCCGAACAAGAAATCGATACCGACCAGAGAGAGAACCACTTATAACGTCAAATTGATAAATACAACTGATTCGAACCAGGGTATAGATCTAGATGTACATCTGTTATACAGTAGTGACGAGGAAAATCCCATACCTTGGAAGATCAAAATTTTGAATAAACACGTGATCTCAAAAGAATCTGAAACTTTTAAAGAGGAAGTCGAAGTCGAAGCTGGAGAGGAATTTATCATACCAGTACAGGTGAGTGCCCCAGAAGGGGCGAATTACGGAGATAAAGCCGAGGTCGTCATAGACGCTTCGTCCAGCCAAGATATCATGCTCTCCGATTCTATTACCTTGATAACGACGGCCCGTCCTACCGTGGTGGCGATGAAAACTCAGATCAACCAAGAAAAAAATGTAGCTGATTATATCGCCTCTTGGGCGGAAGACAAAGACATGGGAGTGTTCTCGATCCTATCGCCGAAACCCGTGAGAGGATACGTTTTCATAGAGGCTATGAACCCGACCATGGTAGATGAGATAACGGACGGGACGAGAAAAGCGAAAGGGATAATCGAAGGTGACACCAGCATAGAAGAGATCGAGCACTTCCTAGCACCAAAATTGGCCGTGGAGGGGATAACGGAAGGAGATATAGTCGAGTTATCCGCCGGACCCTTCAAAGGCGAAAAAGCAAGGGTCACCCAGATAGATGAAGATAACGATGAGATCACCGTAGAACTGTTTGAAGCTACCGTGCCGATACCTGTCACGGTTAGAGGAGATCACGTAAGAGTTTTGGAAAAAGAAGAATAATAGGATGATATATAGGAGTTGATTAATATGGCAACTGAAACGATAGAAGCTCTCGTAGACGCCGGTGAAGCAAGTGCCGGACCGCCGCTCGGTCCTAAACTTGGGCCACTGGGCGTGGATATAATGGAGATAGTCAATGCTATAAACGACGAAACGGAGAAATTCAAAGGTATGCAGGTACCGATCACTTTGACGGTCGATACCGAAAGTGGCGATTTCGACATCGAAGTAGGAACACCGCCCACTTCCGGTCTGATCTTGGAAAAAGTGGGAGTGGAGAAAGGCAGCGGCGAACCACATTCAAGTAAGGCAGGAGACCTGAAAATGCAAGAAGCAAAAGAGATAGCGGAGATGAAGGAGAACGATCTGCTCGGTAAGAACATGAAAGAAAAGACGAAAGAGATCATCGGCACCTGCGTTTCGATGGGCATCACCGTAGACGGTAATGACCCTGACGAGGCTGTCGAACTTATCGATGAAGGAGAATACGATTCGGTCTTCTAAGCGGTCCCTGATCTAAGAGATAGTCCGTAGAAAAACTAGATTTTTATTTTTCTCGCTTTTTCTCTCTCTATCAGAACTTCGGCTATATCTTCTCTTAATGTGAGGACATCTTCTTTTTTAAGATCATATGTGGTGTCCATGTCGACGAAAGGAGGCACGTCTTCAGTTATATGTACTAAGACCTCTTCTTGACTTTCGACCTCTTCAGCCACTGTTCCTTTTCCAACCTCCGAAATGGCTTTCTCCCCTTCAGGTTCGGTTTTTCGAGCTTTTTCTTTATCCGAAGGAGCCCGTTCCTCCGAAGACTTTTGCTCTGATAGGTCACTTTTCTCAACTTCTCTCTCTTCGAAACTTTCCTCCGCTATCTGTTCCTGTTGAATATCTATATCTTCGCTTTCTTTTCCTTTTTCGATTTCCATCTCTTCTTCGGGGTGGCTCTCCTCCGCACTCCGTTTATATTCTCCAAGAAATATCTCATTTTTCAGTTCTTTGATCAACTTTGATATATCTTCAAGGAGTTCGAGCTCGGGCTCGGTGAGATTTTCAGTCTTGACTGTTTCATCTAGAGACCTGTGGTAGGCGGCTAGAACGATCTTCTTTTGTCTTTCTTTGAAGAAAAGGTCCGCTATCTTTTTAACTCTCTGATATTGTTTCTGGGTTCTCTTCTCTCGTTTATTTTTAGGAGGGACGTCTATCTCCTCGATCTCTCTTTCCAAATCCTGGATATATCTTCTTAATCTTTCATAAAAATTGTTCGGTAAAGAGCATGGTTGTTTAGAATCCTTCTCCCTCTCCCAAACGTCTATAACATCTTCGTAAGTCAGTTCATCGTCGGCCATCAATCTTTCAACAAATCGATGATATTTGTGTTTTTGGAAAGGAAAATTTACTCGAATACGGCTCCGCAGTCGGGACAGCTTCCATCGTTAGCTTCGACTTCGGCGCTACAATGGGAACAAACGAGTTTCGTTCGAGTCTCCATCTCCGTGTCGAGCAATTCCTCTCCGCATAGAACACATTCGAATTCGTCGGGAACAAAACCGCCGCAGAAGGGACATTCTATCAATTCTTCAATATATCCCTCTTCCTGTTCGGTATATTTTGCCATGGGTATTTTAGTTATTTGAAACTATTAATCCTTTTTGCCTTTTCCGATCACCTTTACCTCGCCCCATTTTCCTCCCGATATCTGCTTCCCGTACCCTTTGTCTTGAACGTGTCCGTTTATCACTCTGAGCCGCGTACCTATATCGAACTCCTCATCGACTCTCTCCGTTTCTTCGTCCCAGAACACCACTTTGATAGTTCCGGTTCCATCATCTATGCGAACATTCCTGACTCGTCCTTCTCCATCGTCTTTCTCAAAGGTGTGCAGTTTCCCTAGATCGATTATCTCACCTTCTAAAGTGTAAGTATCACCGGGCTCGACATCTTGGATGTCGTCGATGACGCTTTCGTTCCTACCTTCCTCGGTAACTATCAATTTAGCTATAGCCTTCTCGTTGAAAAATCCGGCGTATCTTTCTTTCTTCTCATCGATCAATCGCTCAAATTCATCTCTAGAATAGATATCGGAAACGTTTCGATACAGTTCATCGATATTTGATGGGGGATCAGACATATGTCAAAACAAACAAATATTACAGTGATTAAAATCTATCGGGAAAACTGTAGCATGAAAGAATTTTGAAAAATAAAAAGGTTTTTAGGTTTATAAGGTAGCTTTTTAGACTCTCTAGATGAGGCCTTGATCCAACATCGCCTTCGCGACTTTGACGAATCCGCCTATGTTAGCGCCCAGCATCAGATTGCCTTCGTCTCCGTATTTCTTGGAAGTCTTGTAGCATCTCTCGTGGATGCCCTGCATGATGCCCTGCAGTCTGTTGTCGACTTCTTCGAAACTCCAGCTCTCTCTCTGTGAGTTCTGAGCCATCTCTAATCCGGAGACAGCTACGCCGCCCGCGTTCGCGGCTTTAGCCGGAGCGTACAACAGATCGTTTTCCCTATATACCTCGATGGCTGCGGGAGTAGAGGGCATGTTGGCTCCTTCGCCCACGGCCATTACGTCATTATCCACTAATTTTTGGGCGTCTTCTTCCTGTATTTCATTTTGGGTCGCCGATGGAAGAGCTATATCGGCATCGAATCCCCACGGGTTTCCACCCTCTTCGTACTCGACGTCGTACTCTTCAGCGTATTCCCTTATCCTTCCTCTTCTCTCTTGTTTGAGCTCGAAGACGAAATCTTTCTTTTCGCCGTCGATACCTTCCGGATCATAGATAACTCCGTCGGAATCGGACAAGGTCACCACTTTAGCGCCCAACTCGTTGCATTTTTCAAGAGCGTACTGGGCAACGTTTCCAGATCCAGAGATCAGTACCTCTTTACCTTTCAGGTCCTTGTTAGCGGAATCGAGCATCTCTTGGGTGATGTAGACCAAACCGTATCCAGTCGCTTCGGGTCTGACCAGTGAACCGCCCCACTCCGGTGATTTGCCTGTGAATACACCTTCGAATCTGTTCTTCAATTTCTTGTACTGTCCGTACATGTAGCCTACTTCTCTACCGCCTACGCCTATATCTCCGGCGGGAACGTCAGTGTCTGGTCCTATATGCCTGTATAGCTCGTTCATGAAATTCTGACAGAAGCGCATTATCTCGTCGTCCGATTTACCTTTGGGGTTGAAATCGGAACCGCCTTTTCCGCCGCCCATCGCTAATCCAGTCAGTGAGTTTTTGAATATCTGTTCGAATCCTAGGAACTTGATTATTCCGATATATACCGAAGGGTGGAACCTGATACCGCCTTTATAGGGTCCGATAGCGCTGTTGAACTGAACCCTAAATCCTCGATTGACGTGAACTTCACCGTCATCGTCTTTCCACGGAACTCTAAATATTATCTGTCTTTCAGGTTCGACCAATCTCTCGACTATCTTGGCATCTGCGAACTCGGGATGCTTTTCCATGGCCGGTTCTATAGATTCTAGAACTTCCTCTACGGCTTGATGGAACTCTTCTTCACCCGGGTTCCTATCTACCACTTCTTCATATACTTTATCTAAAGACATATCATCATTCTCCTTTGAATTTTTTTTCTGCTTACTTTTTGTAAACAGGGGTTAGGGAAGCATCATTACTAATTTAAGTATTTCGTAGAGCTTAATGGTATCATTTAGATATTATATTGCCCAAGTTGAACAATGTAAAGTGTAGTTTTAGACCTCGCTTTATCGATCTTAGATCTTGTTTTCGACTGAGAAAAAATAGGATAATAAATTAAAAGTAGCAGTTCTTATCTAATCGGTCCGTATCGGTGTTAATCCTGAACTGCATATTCACTTCCGATCTTCATGGGAATAAGAAAAAATACAACAAGTTGTTCCAGGTCGTTGAAAAAGAAAGTCCCGACGGTCTTTTTATCGGAGGAGATATACTTCCTTCATCGCTTAAAGCCGATAGCGGCGGAGAAGAATTTCTATCGGCCTTTCTAAGGGAGAAGATAGAAAATGTGCAAAGGTCGATGGATGATTTAGAGATATTCGTGATCATGGGTAATGACGATCCCAGGATCTACGAAGATGCTCTAGAGGATATGGAAAAAGAAGATCTGATCAAATATATGCATTGTTCTACCGTGGAATTTGACGGACTGCACGTCGCGGGATATAATTTCGTTCCTCCAACTCCCTTTCATCTCAAAGATTGGGAAAGATACGATGTTTCGAGATATGTAGGAATAGGAGCCGTGGCCCCGGATAAAGGCACGAGAACGGTAGAGATCTCGAACTACAAGGAAAAGTACACCACGATAAAAGACGATCTTGAAGAGTTGTCGAAAGATTCCCCTCCTGAGAAGACGATATACCTCTTCCATTCGCCGCCCTACGATACCTCACTAGACAGAGCCGCCCTAGACGACAAGGTGATAGACCACGCTCCAGTAGATAACCACGTTGGAAGTGTAGCTATCAAGAGATTCATCGAAAACAGCGAACCTTTTCTAACCCTCCATGGTCATGTTCATGAAACGGTAGACATCACCGGCGAGTGGAAGGAAAAGATAGGAAACTCTTTCTGCTTCACCGGAACTCACAGCGGAAAAGAACTCGCGCTGGTCAGATTCGATACTGAAAAACCTGAAAACGCCTCTCGAACCTTACTAGATCTCGACTGAAGAATCGGATCAGTCTTTTCCTATCGATATCTTCCTAGCGGATTTGTACCTCGAAGTTATATGGCTCGCCCAGGATGTACCTTTGTCCAAATCTTCGTCTGTAATATAATGTACGTCCAAAAGACCGCCGGTCCTTTTGCCTATCCTTTTTTCGTTCTCCTCGTCCAGTCTCTGGCTCCATCGATCAAAGAAATTTTTCAACTTATCTTTTTCTTCCTCAGACCCGTCGTAATGAACGATCAAATCTATATCGCTCTCCGGTCCGGCAGATCCGTCTTTGGCGCTTCCGACCAGATACAGATCCTTTATCCCGTAAACTTCTGGATCTAACTCGCTAGCCATCTGCTCGACTTTCTTCCTTCTCCATTGGTCATGATCCGACGGTTCTAGATAAGCTAGAGCCTGATTGGCATCGCCGTCCATCACGACCGAAAGAGTGCCTCCTTGAGTGAGATCTCCGACGTCTATAACCCTGATCACGTCTTCGAACTCTTCATATTCAGGGAAGAAATCGGTCAATCTGTTTTCAGAGCGGAAAAGCATATCCTCCTTCCAGATATTCTCTTCCTCTTCAGGATACAGCGGCAAGTATTTGATCCCCCCCTCTACAAGGTCTTGGAAGAAGTGTGTACCGAAGGAAAGTTCCGGTTGATAACCGCCTCTCTCTTTAGCGACCTCTACTAGAAGCGAAGTCTTATGGATCTCCCGGTACTTCACAGGAACCCCCAATTTTATATCGCCTCTACTTCCCCATCTTCCCGGGCCCATCAATATGAATTTTCTTTTTGGCAGTTCATTGTTCAGATCACCGACGATGCGGGCCACTTTCTGCATCTTCTCTCTGCTCTCCAACTCAGAATATTTTTCGGGTACCACGTACACTATATATTCTACATTTTCTATCTGCCCAGTGGTAACGTACTTGTTCGCACTGAACAGTTTGAACTTTTCTTTGACGTCGCGTGGTATGGGCTTTCTCTCCTTGTCCAAAGCCTGGCTTTGAGGTCTACACTGAACTATGTACAGTTTCTCACCGTCGTAAGCGAACTCCACATCGACGGGACTACCTATATTCTCTTCAAGAATATTGATTATCCGGTTCACCTTATCCAAAAATTCGGTCTTGTCGAACAATCTCGAGAAAGTGATGATCATGTCTTCATCTTCCGGATTCAAGATCAGGCCGGTCGAATTTTTCAGATTGCCGTTCTTATAAAGGGAGACTATATTTTCCAGTTCGGGATATTCAGCAGCGTGTTCCTTGAAGAAATCTACTGCGTCTACGGTCTCTAATCTTTCGGTTTCCATGTTGATGACGTCCATGTAACGAGGAGAATACTTGACCCGTTCTTCTACAGTGGAGTTGACTCTCAATTCAGGTCTATTAGGAGAAGCTAAAACCGGGTAATCGTCCCCGACCCTATCGACGGCTCTAGTCGCGAGTCCGGGTACCATCCTAACTACGCCGTCGTCTCGACTGATCCTTGGTGACCACCGGAACTCGTTCTTGCTGAAGGCGACTCCGCCGTAAGCGGGGAGATAATATTTACCCATCTGGTTGCCGACCACTTCCTGAACCAGTATCCCCATCTCCTCACTGAAATCTATCAATCCTCTCTCTTTCCGATACTCGATCGGATCTGCACAAAAAGTTGATGCATAGACTTCGGCTACAGCGTTCATCAGATCGTTCAATCTCTCTTCTTCAGTACCGTTGTTCGGAAGGAATAAACTCTTGTATTTGCCGGAAAAAGCGGCACCGAAACTATCTTCCAATAAACTCGAAGAACGAACGATTATCGGGTTGTCGTCAAGATCTCTCAATATCTTCCTTAAACCCTCTATTATCTCCGGAGGGAAAGTTGCATTCTTCATCAGTTGTTCTAGAAACGGCTCCTCCTGCCGTATCTCATCAGGATCCAAATATTTGACATGGATCAATTCATCAAGATCATTGTAATGAACTACATCCATCATAGTGTCGGAGGTGATAAACCAACTTTTCGGAAATGCTACGTCCTCCACACCTCCAAGTTCGTCCTGTATGATTTTATCAGCGAGATAAGCTCCTGAAGCCTTACCCCCCAGTTTTCCAGCACCTTGAGCGGGACCGATTATTTTATCTATCAAAGGTTCGTAATCGTCTATACCGATGTAATTCTTCGCAACATTCACGAAATCCAAACGCTTGGTGAAGAAACGCTGTATCAGAGCGGTACGTATACTCATCTTGTCTTCGGGCGCTAAAGCCTTCTCGTTTTCGGGTTTTTCGAAGAAGTGATTTAATTCCTCAGTAATCTCCCTGAGAGGTATGCCTCTTTTTTGAGACGCAAGCAGAAGAGGTCTAGCTTTGTCCTCTTTTAACCACCTGTGGAAAAGGTCGGAGATCTCTTCGGAATCCAAGTTCTCTTTCGCTACTTGAAAGACCCTTTTTTGGACTCTCTGTAGAGAATCTATATCCTGCTTAGGGTTAGGCATGTTGATGCCGCACCACTTCTGACCCTCCATGTCTTCATCGACCGGACAAACGTCGTTGAGCAGCGCCCTGATCTTTTCGTTCTCATTCCTGTAAAGATAATAGACCATCTTCCTGGTCATACGTAAAAGCGTTCTAGGATCGGTCTTCATCAGAAGATCTATTATGACCTCCCAGTCCTGTCTCTGCGTCTCTTCTCCGGCTTTCTCTCTTTCTTCTTTTTCCTCTTCCGTTCCCCTTTCCTTGAGCCTCTCTTTGGCCCGTTTTTCCTCGATAAAACTGCTGAGCAGATCCGCTAACGTATCGATCAAACGTCGCTCTTCCTTCAAGAAGGGGCCTTCGTCTTCTTCCGGTTTTTCTTCGTGATAGGCCACCTCTATCTGACCCAATTTTTCTGTCTTGATTGTGATCTCGCTTTTCTGCACCCATTCGGTCTCTTCAAAATCATCGGTTTTGTATTCCTTATCACCAACTTTGATCCTCGCCGAAGCGATATCCTCATACTGCCATGATGGGGGCAAAATCTCTACGACTTTCTGAAGAGCTTCATCTAAAGACAAAGTCTTATCATTGACGATCTCGGATATCTGGTAAAAGCAATTCAGCTCCTTTATCCTTTCCTGTAATTCGTCCATTTCCTTTCTTTCCGAGGAGATCTGTTTAGCCCCTTCCTCTTCAGATATATCGCCAATTAAATTTTCATCAACCATGATCATTTACCTCTGATTTATTTCCGATGTTGGGCTTCTTTTCCTTAATATTTGTATCAAGTGCCTTTTGAATCTTTTTGGTGATCAGGCCTTTTCCTTTCTTTCCATCGACTCTCACTTCTACGGGCTCTTCCAGCCGGACGTGTTTGATATCTTGTTTTTCATTTTCTACAGGCTGGTCCTCCAACCAATCCCAATCGATACCTTTAGCCCCGTCGTCGACGATGAGATAACTCGTATCGGTAGATATCATGTCGTGGAAGAAGTGAGAGCCCTGAGAAGGTTCTATCGTTCGACCTTCGGCGGGCGTTTCGATTATCACCTTGGCCCCACATATATCTCCCCATTCAACCGGTATGCCCATCCAGTGATCTGTGGTGCCCCACCGCCCTGGTCCTATCAATATGTAGTCTCTATCCTCTTCCATCAGTTCGTCGTTGATCTTCCGTATCTGTTCGACCGCCCTTTCGCTGTTGCGCAGTTCGAAAGAGTCCGGTTTTGTATATACAACGTCTTTTATTTCTTTCATCACTGCATTACCCAAAGCGTCATCGCTGGAACAGAGCATGTATCGATCGTCACACTCCTCGACATCTACATCTAAATACTCTTCACCGGAAGCCATGCTGCGTATCTGAAGTACGACCAGTTCCGCGGGCTCCTCATCTTCCTCGTCGAATTCCACCGCAAATTCTATCTCTACCGGGTAACCTAAAGCGATCTCGGTAACGTCAAGTAAAAGCTTGATAGCATCGGCTAAGGGAAAAGCGTTGTAATTTATTATCGGAGCAAAATTGAGCACGCGAGATCCCTCCCTATGAATCCCGGGATATAACCTGTCGTCGCGCGGAGAATACGTTGAGGCGAGCTTGTCCAGTACGCCGTGCTCTTCGGCCTTGTCTATATCCAATTCTGACAGTGCACTCTCTTCATCTTTCTTCACGATACGGTATATAGACTCGAGGTTTAGAGCGAAAAATTTTCTTTGAGAGTTACCGATGAAATCTTTAGGAGTTCCAAACATAGGTGATTTTGGATGCTCGGGGCAGAAGAAATAGGAAGAGCCGCCCTCGACTATTTCCTTTCCCAAACCGAGAGCTAAATAAACTATGCCGTCCTCGGGATCGCACCCCTGGGATGGATAATGGTTATAAGATTTAGCAACACCGGATATCTTGGGATAGAAGAAGTTCTCGTGCTTTTCGCCCACGACTTCCTGAAGTATAACCGACATCTTTTCGTCCCCTAAATTTTTCGGAGTCGATTTCAGGTAATTCCTAGCTGCTTCAAAGAAAGTCGAAGAATAAACGTACTTGATAGCGTTGCAGACCTCCTTGAATCGCAGACTGGTCTCCCAGGATTCGTTGGGTAAGAGCATGGAGGAATACACTCCAGCGAACGGCTGCGTGAGAGAGTCTTCCAACAGTCCGGAAGACCTGACTATCATTGGATTGCGGGTATCTCTTATGAAAGAGCGTATGTCCCCTATCACCGTCGCGGGAAGATCGGCGTCTATAAATTTTGAAGCTATACGTTGATCGGATAACTCCAAAAGTTCTTGGTCGAACAGATCATTTTCTTCTATAAACTTGTCGAAGACTTCCGTCGAAAGAACGATGGTTCTGGGAACCGTTATCCTCAGGTCTTCGAATAGATCTTCGTCTAAATACCTTGAAAACAATTTAGATACGAAAGCTAATCCTCTAGCTTTGCCTCCTAAAGCTCCGTCACCTATCCTGTTTATCTTGCTTTTCGGATCGCGGGGCTCTCTATCGAAATCCGTGACCGCGGTTTCATAGGACGAATACCTGTATTCTTCTACAGCGTTCATCAGTTCTTCTTCGATCGCTCTAAAGCTGTTATTTTTCGTTCTGACCTCTTTGATCTTGTTGGCTATCTCGAACTCGGTTCTCGTCTCGAACCAACTTGCAAGTTCACCGGATTCGATCAGCCGAGAAATAGTTTTTTTATCTAAAGAGTCCATTTTTTGTTCTAGATCATCTATCGTTTTGATCTCGTATTCCTCAAAACCCTCTCCTTCGTTCACCACTAAAGTAGTCGAACCGAGATTTTCCTCCACGAACTCGGATATCTTCTGATTCAATTCGGGAGAAGTCTTCTCTATATATCTTATCTTGTCTAGTCCCTTTTCTTCCAATTTATCTTTCAGAGGAGAAGAAGATTGTAGCAGGATGGGTATCTCAGAGTCTTCGCTTCTCACTTCTTCCGCAAATTCCAGTCCCGCATTTTTGTAGATGTCATTCCCATCTTCTATCCTGTTGTCTGTAATCAAACACAGAAGATCGTCCTTCAAGTTTTCGTAAACTTCTCTCGCGCCCTTCGTTTCCTCCACAGCTACGACGTAGGGCCTTCTCCGGTATCGTTTCATCTTCTCGGCTCTAGTGAGATCCTCGTGAAGTATATCGTCGATATTGGCCCATATCTTCTCATAAATCTGCGAGAGATAGGAAGAATAAAATTGCTCGGAATCTTCCACTAAAAGTAGGGGTCTGCCACCTCTATCGAAATCTCCTTCCAAGTAACAAAATTTATCTTCGATGTGTTGAATAATTGTCAGGATTATCTTACCGTCGCCGTTCCAGGTGAATATCTTTTCGATCTGTGATCTTATATTGATCGACTTATTCACGTCGAGATCATCGTCCGTCAACCAAACTATAGGGAGATCGGGATGATCTTTCTTGACGGATTCAACAAAATCTTCGAACTTTCCTCTAGTAGGGTCATTGAAAACTATCAGGAGATCCATATCCTGGTTTTCGAGTCTCTGTTCACATCCTTTTTTCGTTTCTACCTGGCTGAGCTGAGGTGACCGTCTCACGCCGTCTATGGAAAATCTCTCTTCTATAAGGGTATCAAGACGTCCGTCTTCCTGAATTAAGAAGTAATCATAAGAAGAAGAAAAAAGAAGGACATCGTTGATGTAGGATGTCCCATAATTTTGATTCTGGGAAGGGGTTTTTAGGTCCGCGAATTGAGGTCTGTTTCCGGTAACTTCTTGGATAGCGTCCTTGATCTTTTCTGTTTTTCCCTTCATAGGCACACTTTGATAATTATACCCATCCTCTAGCTTCGCATGCTTCCGCGACTCTCTGTATCGCTATCATGTAAGCGGCGTCTCTGACTCTAACGTCTCTCTTTTGGGACAGTTCCCAGACCTCGTAGAAAGCGTCCGTCATCTTGTTATCGAGTTTTCCAAGCACCTCTTCCTTGGACCAGTAATAGTTCTGGTTACTTTGGACCTGCTCGAAGTAGCTGCATACGACTCCGCCTGCGTTAGCTAGGAAATCGGGTATCACTATGATATCTCTATCTTCCAGCAATTCGTCGGCTTCCGGAGTGATCGGTCCGTTAGCTCCGGAGATTATTATCTCAACGGATTCAGGTATTTCTCTCACGTTGTCCTCGGTGATCGAATTCTCGAGTGCCGCCGGGATGAGTATATCCACTTCATGGGTGAGCCATTCATCACCGGACAGTTTCTCATATCCCTTTTCTTGAGCCTTCTCTTTATCTATGGTTCCGAACCTATCCGTGATACTTCTCAACTCTTCAAGATCGATCCCGTCTTCTTTGTAATAACTGTAAGGTTTCTCGTCCTCTTGGTCCCAGCATGATACGGACACGACTGTTCCGCCGTATTCATCGAACAGTTCGGCAGCGTACTGAGCGACGTTTCCGAAGCCCTGTATCGAAGCCGTGGTCTCCTCTATATCCATGTCGAGTTCTTTCAAAAGTTCTCTCAGCTGATAAACCAATCCATAACCTGTAGCTTCTGTTCTACCTTTAGAGCCGCCCATCTCTTGGGGTTTGCCGGTGATAACTCCAGGATATTTGCCGCCCTCTATGTTCTCATATTCGTCCATCATCCACAGCATGTGTTGAGGACTGGTCATGACGTCCGGCGCGGGAACGTCTTGAAGTGGCCCTATATTTTTGTTTATCTGTTTTATGTATTCTCTACACAACTCTTCTTGCTCTCTTTCGGAAAGGTCGTGAGGATCACATATGACGCCACCTTTCCCACCACCAAGCGGTATATCTGCGACTGCGGTCTTCCAAGTCATCCACATCGAAAGAGCTCGGACAGTGTCAGCCGTCTCTTCTGGATGGAATCTAAGTCCTCCCTTGCAGGGACCGCGGGCATCGTTGTGCTGGATCCTATATCCTTGGAACACTTTCGTACTACCATCGTCCATCTTCACCGGAACGTTGAAATGATATTCTCTCATCGGTTTTCTCAACAGATCTCTCATCGCCTCTTCTAAACCTAATTTATCGGCGATCCTATCGAACTGGTCCTGGGCCATCTTGAACGGATTATATCCTTCTGCCATCTTTTCACCTTAAACAATTCGGAGACATATGGAGTGATATAAAAAACCTCATTACAAAATAGAGCAAAATAGGTATATAACTTGGGTAAAAAAATATCGAAACCTATGACAATTTTCCGATCAAAAAGATCGGAAAGGTCGCTAAGATCATGTATGGATGCCTATCTAAGCCAAAAATAACGTATCAACTTTTGAGATCCCAGAGCTTTCTCTCTATGAGGCCCAATGAAACTTTCTGAGGTTCTATCATGTGGATCATCTTCGAAGAAAGTATCGTTTTTGAGATGGCTCCAACCCTATCGGGATATTTAGAGTTCAGCTTTTCTCCCCAATCGAAGAAGTCTTCTACACTTTCGAATGCCGAGAAAGTCAGGAAATTGTACCTTTCAGTACTGGTTTCGAGCGCCCGCGGGATGTTATCGTCTTTTTGTAAAAAGGTCTTTATCTCGTCTATATCCTTTATAGCCTCTATCAAAGTGACTATGAGATTATATCCCGGCGGAACTAACAGATTCGGGAAAAAGCACTTCGGCTCTTTTATTATTTCTTTTTCAAGGAGACTTTCGATCCTTCTCTTGACCGTTTTTCGATTCACTCCTATCTCTCGACCGATGTAGGAATAATTCGTCCGGACGCATTCGCCCTTCATCACGGTCCGAAGTATCCTGAAGGTTTCGTCCTCTATCTTTTCGTCCCCCAATCTCACGTAGCCGTTCTTTTCGTATTTATCCTCTAATCTGTGGATGAAACAGTTGGGAGCGTACTTGAAAGTCAATTTATTGCTGAAGAACTCACCGTGAGCTGGAGTCCTTTCCCCTCTATCGGGTATCTTGTTCTGCCTCACTATCTCTTCTCTCCAGGAATGATAGGATTCTAAACCTTCGAAAAACTCGATCAGGAAAGTGTTGTAGAATCCCTCCATGCAGGAAAAAGCACCGAAGATATGCGAATCGTCTCTGTAAAAATTTTGAGCACTAGTGGTCCTGGGCATGTCCGCTTTGACCAACACCAGCAAGGGATATTCGTCGTAAAGTTGAACGAACGGATAAAAAGGAGGGTTGAGTATCTCATTATCGTAGAGGAACTGAAGTTTCTTTTTCGCCGTAGCCCAGTGCATATCCATATCTCTCGACAGTTCGCTTATATTTACGTGAACGCCGTCACCGGAGAGTAGATGCCGAAGGAGTCTTAAGTTCAGTTCCTCGTCGTGGTAAGCCATCTTAAAACATGAATTATAACTGCCCATTTAGACTTTATCGTGTTAATGCATTTTTTAGTGGAGATGTAAAAACTCAAAAAAACGGAAAGTTTTAAAGATGAGTTGAAAAATCTAAAATTAAGAAAGGTGGAATATTGTCCGCTGAACTCGACAAAGGTTTGGTCCAAGTATACACCGGGAACGGTAAGGGTAAAACGACGGCCGCAATCGGTCTAGCGGTGAGGGCCGCGGGTAGAGACTTGAATATATACATCGGCCAGTTCATGAAAAGCCCCGGGTACGGGGAACACAACTCTCTGAAGGAACTCTCTGAACGGATAACAGTTGAGCAGCTTGGAAAAGAAGGGTTCCATGTCGAAGATTCTCCGGATGAAGAAGATATAAAAAGAGCTAGAGAAGGGCTAGAGAAGATTAAAAAGGCCATGAGATCAGGAGATTACGACATCGTTATCGCCGATGAGATATGTGTGGCCCATTATTTCGATCTTTTGAATCTTGAAGATCTTAAAGAGCTCATCGGAAACAAGCCGGGAAAAGTGGAACTGGTCTTTACCGGAAGGAAGGCTCCAGAGGAGATAATCGAGATGGCAGATCTTGTCACTGAGATGAAAGATATCAAACATCCATTTGAAGAAGGGATCGAAGCTAGGGAAGGGATCGAACACTGAGGGAAATTTTAAATATCTAAAGTTATTTTTACTTTTCTAAAGATAATTGGATGATAATATGGATGAGAAAACTACTTTGATCGGGATCATCGTGGTACTATCCATTCTATGTTTCGCTCCCTTTACGGTTACTGGCCAGGGGGATATACATGAAGTGCACGATTCGAGTGAAGGTTATACCGTAACAGACGCGAGAGGTGAAGAGATAAAATTCAACCAGACACCTCAAAGGATTGTTTCCTTCATGCCGTCTAACACCGAGATCCTATTCTACTTAGGGGTTGGAGATAGAGTGGTCGCTACGGATGATTTCAGTGACTATCCCAAAGAAGCTAAAGATCTTCCCAAAGTGGGAAACGCGCGCAGTGTGGACTATGAAAAGATCATAGATCTAAATCCAGACGTCGTAGTGGTTCCCAGCTACAACAGAGAGATGATCAATTCCTTGAAAGAATACGATCAGAAAGTGTTCGCCACTGGATCGAGTTCATTGGAAGATGTCTATTCAGACATGAATATGTTGGGTAAGATGTGCGGTATAGGCGATAAAGCGGAAAGGATGGCTGACGAACTCAAAAACAAGATGGACAAAGTGACCGAAGGAAGAAAGGATATACCGATGCAAAAACGTCCGGACGTTTTTTATATCGCGGGTGTACAGCCATCGATCTATACCCCGGGGAACGGAACTTTTCAGCACACCTTGATAAGGATGGCCGGAGGAAACAATATCGCCTCAAACAAAAGTGGTTGGAAACCGATCTCAGAGGAAAAGATAATAGCCGCTAACCCGGACATAATCATCGCGCCTAAAAGTATGAAAAAACAGGTGAAAGGTCTTACAGGGAAAGTCTCCTGGGAAAATATAGCAGCGGTGAAGAACAATCAGACCTATTTTGTAAATTCCGATATATTTTCAAGACCAGGCCCTAGAGTGATAAAGGCAGAGAAGAAGCTTGTCAATATAACAGAAGATGTCGAGGAGTACCAATCTACAGAGACGGAAAAAGTTGTGCCCGGTCTCAACGTGGTCTTGATCCCCGTGTTAGCGGCTCTGATAGCTCTGATCAGAAGGAAAAAAGAAACATGAAAATGTATGATCGGCTGAAGAAAAAAGGATTTCTAGTTTCCCTCCTTTTACTTTTATTCATATTCACATTTATATCAGCGTCGATCGGCTCAGTGGATATACCAGCCGTGAAAGTTGCAGCAATCATACTCTCGCGCGTTCCGCTTTTAGAAGGGTTTTTTCCGACCTATTCGGGGACCGATTCCGTGATAGTTCTACTCGAAAGACTCCCGCGAGTCATTTTCGGTGTTCTCGCGGGTTTGGCTTTAGCCGTTTCAGGATCCTCCATGCAGGGCATCTTCAAAAATCCTATAGCTTCTCCTTTCATACTAGGTGTCTCGGCAGGTGGGGCTTTTGGAGCTGCTATCGGTTTCTATTTTAACGTCGCATTCTACTTTCTACCTTTCTTGGGATTTCTATTCGCGATGGGAACAACTTTTCTAGTCTTTCTTATGGGAAGGGTTAAAGGAAGGACTGATATCTCCACTCTCCTGTTGGCTGGTCTAGCGATGAATTTTTTGATGAGCGCTCTTACAAGTTACGTACTTTTCATGAGTTCACCAGAGGATAGGATGGGGATCGTCGCATGGATGTGGGGGAGCCTTAACGGAACCACGTGGAGATACGTGATTGTTACACTCCCTATAGTTCTGATCGGCTTGTCACTAGTATTTGCCTACTCAAGGGACCTCAACGTTATCCAAACAGGTGAAGAATCGGCTAAACAGCTCGGTATAGACGTAGAAAAAACTAAGATAGTACAGCTGATCGCAGCCTCTCTTCTCGCTGCTACCGTCATCTCCTTTACAGGCGTGATAGGCTTTGTAGGTCTGATAATACCTCATGCCGCAAGATTGATAGTCGGGCCGGACCACAAGATATTGATTCCGACAGCCGGTCTTTTAGGAGGTATCTTCCTCGTCGGATGTGACTCTCTAGCAAGGATGAGCGGCGAGCTCTGGATAGGGATAATAACCGGTTTATTCGGTGCGCCTTTCTTCCTTTATCTCTTGATAAGGAACCGGGGGGAAACCACATGGTAGACTTGAAAATTCAAGGCCTAACAACAGGTTATTCCGAGGATGAAGTTTTAAAGAACGTATCTCTGAACATGGGAAAAGGGGATTTCACCGGTATAATCGGTCCCAACGGATCTGGAAAAAGCACGCTTATCAGAGCTAGCACTGGCATAATAGAAGCCTGGAGCGGCAAGATAAGCCTAGATGGGAAATCCATAGAATCCATGAAACGTCGCCAAATAGCAAAAAAAACTGCAGTTGTCCCACAGGACACTTTCATCAGTTTTCCTTACTCAGCTTGGGAAGTAGTAGTGATGGGTAGGACCCCCTACTTAGGAAGGTTCGAAAACCCAGGAAAAAAAGATAAGTCTTTGGCAAAAAACGCTATGAGAGCCACGGGCACCTTCAAATTTAAAGATAGTTCAGTCCAAGAACTTTCTGGAGGAGAACTACAGCGGGTTGTGGTAGCGAGAGCATTGACCCAAGAACCCGATCTGCTTCTGCTAGATGAAGCTACCTCCCATCTTGATATAGGACACAAAAAAGAGATAATGGATACCATAAAGGCAAAGAATCAAGAGGAAAAATTAGGTGTCATCTCGGTCCATCACAATCTCAATCTCGCTGCGAGGTACTGTGAGAATATACTCCTGTTGGATGAAGGAGATATCCACGCTTACGGAACTCCGGAAGAAGTATTGACTAGTTCCAATCTTAGAGCGGTATACGGTGTAGAAGCCGAAGTCCACGAACATCCAAAAGACGGAAGTCTGTACGTTTCTCCAGTTGATGAGAGCTGGAGCAAAGGGGGTGAAGAAAAGCGGATACACGTGGTCTGCGGCGGAGACTCTTCCGGGGCCTTGCTCAGAGAGCTGATCGAGGAAGGTTATAAAGTATCCGCCGGCGTTTTGAATGTGATGGATTCCGATTACGAAAAAGCAGAATTCCTGGATATAGAATGCGTGACCGAGGCTCCCTTTTCAAATATTAGCGAGGATTCATATGAAAATAATTTAAAACTGATCAAACAAAGTGATCTCGTAATATTGACAGATTTTCCCGTGGGAGAAGGCAACGTAAGGAATCTTGAGGGAGTATTAGAGGGGATCGATGGAAGTAAAGAATGTTTGATGATAGACGGGCAAAATGTAGAAAAGAGAGATTATACTGAGAACGGGAAAGGAGCGCGACTTTACCGAAAACTCCTAAATAGAGATAATACTCGGACTTTTAAATCATTAGAGGAACTAAAAAGGGCGCTCTGAACCCCGTAAAGAGGATAAAAGATAAATATCCCTAGATTGATGAAATAGACGCACTTCAATAAGGAGTGTAAAATAAATAAAGTAATAGAGGTGTAAGTAAATGAGCGAGGATGTAGGAGTTTCTCCCCCTGTCGAAGAAGGGGAAAAGTACGAGGTTAAGATAGAAGATATTGGGAAGGAAGGAGATGGAGTCGCAAAGATTGATAATTTTGTTATCTTTGTTCCCGAGACAGAAGTCGGGGATGAAGTGGAAATAGAGATTACTAGAGTTCTAAGAACACTCGCCTTTGGTGAAGTTTCCGATAGAGATGTCGAAGTGGACCAAGAGATAGAGGAAACGGAGACAGACGAAGAGGAGGAAGAAGCTCCAGAAGTAGAAGAAGTTACAGTAGATGAGATAGAGCTGTAATAAAGTCTGTAAATTCGGTTTTTCAGTTCAAAAACCTTTTTACTCTTCTATTGTATTCAAATTTCCATGAAACCGTATCTAGGGGTTTTCGGACATACCGCTTTAGATGTGATAATGGAGGTTTCGGAACTTCCAGGGATAGATTCTTCTGTAGCTGTGAATGATAGGGTGGTCAGATACGGGGGGACCGGAGCCAATATAGCTAGAGCGGCCGCTGAGATGGGAGTCGAAGTATCTCTCGCTTCTTTCGTAGGCGATGACTTTCCAGATGATTATATGGAAGCGTTGAAGGAGTCCAGTGTTGAAACGGATGACCTGAATAAGATTGACGGTCAAAAAACTCCTACCTGCTGGATAATCAATGACGAAGATGGAGATCAGATCACTTTTGTCGACCAGGGGGCGATGGATAAGGCTGAAGATTTCGACCTGCAGAAAAAAACCTTGAAAAAAAGCGAGATAATTCATATAGGTACCGGAAGACCAGGATATTATAGCAGGATCTTCGAAAGTTTCGATCTTGATGACAGATCGGTGGTTTTTGATCCAGCGCAGGAACTTGAATACGTGTACGAACCTGATATCTTCGAAAGTTTTCTAAAGATGAGCGATTATTTTTTCTGCAACGAGAAGGAACTGGAAATAGCGTTGGATTATCTTGATATGAACGATCCCGAGGAGATGCTTGAGATAATAGATATGCTCCTCGTGACGAAAGGGATCGATGGAAGTACGCTTTACCTCCCCGATGAAGTTGTCGATATCCCCTCTTACCGGCCCGAGCAGGTGTTGGATCCGACCGGAGCCGGAGATGCCTTCAGAGCCGGATTTTATGCCGCTCTTTATAGAGGATGGCCTCTTGAAGAATGCTGCAGGATGGGATCGGTGAGAGCGTCTTTCGCCGTAGAAACCGCCGGACCGCAGGAAAATTTAGTTGGATGGGAAGAGACTATCGAGCGGCTTGAAAAGTTAGACTAACATAATATATTAATAGATGCCAAATTATAATGTAATCGAACGGGTGTCAATTTGGTCGAGAAAAGCGAAACCCTAGAAAAGATCGAACAGATGAGCCGGAAGAAATTCGAACGGCTCTGTATCGAATGTCTCGAAAATATGGGTTTCCGGATTTCTGATATCAAATCTGTGAGCGGAGATATGCTCGCCGAAGGGACCGTGGAGAGAGAGGGAGAAGTCAAAGATTATATAATAAAAGTCACTCGGTCCGGCGGAGATACCGCCGTCGAGGCCGAAGGTGTAAAAAATCTTCTGACCCCTAAAACCGACGGTTTATTGATCACCACGGATGAAGTTGAAAAGGATTTTTTCGATTCCGGAAACATAGAGGTAGCGGGCGGGGATAAATTTTTCAGACTGTTGAAAAAGTTCGACCTTCTGTCTAAATTCAATCTGAAGGGGATGGAGGAAGATGAATCTGCCCGACAGAAAGAATTGGTAGAAAAAGGTGACCGCGAATTTTCTAAGGATAATTTTCGCGAAGCTCTCAATTACTACACCGAAGCTATCAGTGCAGGGGACGAGTCCCCAGTTCCTTATTTGAAAAAAGGGAGAGTACTGCTTGAAACTGGAAAAGTGGAGAGAGCTATCGAAGCTCTGAGAGATTCGACGGAGATAGACAGAGAAAATCCTGAAGCGTGGACGCTGCTGGGCGAAGCTCTATACTTAAAAGATGAGAGAGAAAAGGCTGTTGAAGCCTACGACGAAGCATTGGATATCGATGAAGACTATCTCAAAGCCTGGAAAAAGAAGGGAAAGGTGCTCTACGACCTGGAGACCTATGACGAAGCCCTGCGTTGCTTCGAAAAGATACTAGAGATAGAGCCCAAATCGAAAGAGACGTGGAATAACAAAGGGTTATGCTACATGCAAAAAAGTGAACTGAAAAAGAGCCTAGATTCATTGAACAGCGCCCTTTCACTCGATCCGGACTTTGAAGAGGCTCTTTTGAATAAAGCTCTAGTATTCGAAAAGATGGAAAAATTGGAAAAAGCCGTAAAGGTTTCGGAAGATCTCATCGAACATTTCCCCGAAAAAGCGGAATATCATTATATCAAAGGTGCGTATTTGACCGAGCTCGGAGAACGTGAAGAAGCCCTTGAGAGCATTAATAGGTGTTTAGAACTCGATCCCAATCATGATAAAGCGAAAGAGATGCAGCTGTTTTTAGAAGGAAAACTGGAAAAAGACAGAATTGGGAAGTAAGATTGATTTCATCTGAAGAGAATAAATATAAAAAGGGGTTTTGTTGTTTTTGGCTATCGTCGTGTATCACTTTTCCCAGTCTTCAAAGACCTCATCATCTTCTATATTCTCTTCTTCATCGTCTATCACTTCCTCGACCTCTTCACTAGACTCTTCATTTTCACGGTTTGAGTTAGTTATGTGATCTCTTTCCCATAGTAGATAGATAAGACCCCCAGCCAATATAGCCATGGGGACGAGCCACCATAAATCTAGCATTGTTTTTCCAGCTGGCGTTTCTCCCGCCTTCTCTTTTGTTTCCACTTGAACCGTGAACGAAGTAGTATCTTTGTTTCCTGACCCGTCTACTACCGTCAGACTGACCTCATGTTTTCCTGAGGTATTGAAAGTATACTCTACCGATTGACCGGTAAAGGTCTCTTCTCCTCCATCGATACTCCATTTATATTCTTCGATACCTACATTATCCGTTGAGTCACTCGCACTAAGAGTGATCGTTTTACCTTCTTTCACGACGTTTATCTCTTCTGCCTTTGCTTCTGGTTTTACTTTATCGACGACTTTTACCATTATACTATCTTTAGCCGTGTTTCCAGCTGAATCTTTGACTGTCAACGTAGCTTCATATGTTCCGACATGATCAAAACTTACACTCACTACTTCTCCGTTCAGTTTTTCCCCTTCGATGCTCCACAAATAAGAGACTATCCCTAAATTGTCTGTGGAACCAGAAGCATCCAACATGACTTTTTCGCCAAGTCCGATCGTCAAACCAGAGCCCGCATCGGCTGTCGGTTTTTCGGCATCGTTTACTGTTACGAGTATTTTGTCAGTAGCGGTGTTTCCAGCTTCGTCTGATACCCTCAAAGTAACGGCGTATTCACCAGGTTTCTCAAAGCTGTATTCTGGATTTAGTCCCGTCAATACTTCACCCTCGACGATCCATCGGTAAGATGTGATTTCCAAGTTATCCGAAGAACCAGATGCGTTGAATTTGAAAGTCTCACTCGTCTCGACTGTCATATCGGTTCCCGCATCAGCCGTAGGAGCCTGCAAATCTTCGACTTGAACGGTGATAGTGCTTTCATCTTTATTTCCATCAGCGTCTTTAACTGTTAAGACCACCTCATGAGATCCGACTTCTTCAAATGTATATGACACAGTTTCTCCGAACAATCGTTCACCATCAATATTCCATGTGTAATTCTTAATCCCTATATTGTCGCTAGAGCCGTTTGCATTTATAGAGATTCTCTTGCCCACTCCTACATTTTGATCAGCTCTGATCTCTGCGGTTGGTGAAATGACATCAGTAACTTCCAAATCGAGTCTCTCTACTTTCCTCCAATTCCCAGATTCATCCACAGCAGATATCTCATAGCTCAATTTCTCTGCATCTGCAGGTATGTTTATGGTCAGTTCATAAGTGCTCCCGGATGAAGGCATCGTTCTATTTATTTTGTCAGTGACATCGGTCCAGTATTTAACGTATACTTCGGATATCTCTCTGTTATCTGTTATTTCGGCTTTTATAGTGTAGGTCGTGTCAGTTTCAGCTACTTCATCATTTTTATCCACTATAGTAGGCGATTCGCTGTCAATTACCTCCTGATCAAATTTTACGGTCAAACTTGTAGATCCGTTCATATCATCTATAGTGATGGAGGAAGTCGCTTTTTCTCCATTTAAATTGAATTTGGCTGTAATCCTGTCTCCAGTTTTATAACCAGCGTCTAGATTCGTAAGAGGATACTCATATGAACCATCGGAAGAAGTCGTTATCTCGATGCTCTCTCCAGTCCTCTCGTTCATCAGATCTCCTGTCAATGGAGATATCGGATCACCGTCTCTATCTACGACATTAACAGTCAATAAATGACCAGTCACATCTATCTGATACTCCTCAGTGGTCTTCTTGTTGCCATTGATGTCTGTAGCAGTTATAGCATAAGTTATCTGTCCTAACGAGTCCTGGGCTGGTAGATAAGCTGTGAAGTTATCGCCGCCTGAATAGATCATATATTCAGAATGTTGATCACCATTTACATTTTCGTAGTTTATCATCACTGAACTTAACGTCGACTCCTCTCTGACTTGTGCAGTTATAGGTACTTGTTGACCTATCAATCCTTCATCTGGCGATGTATGTCTTATTACAGGCGAATCTACATCTATCATCGTGGTATAATTATCAGATGGGGGTCCGTGAGGCATCTTCGTCACGTGGCCAGACTGGTCTTCGGCCTTTATGTAATACTCAACTTCACCACCTGAAGATTGAGCAGGGATTTCAGCACTCCACGTGCCGTCGTTGATATCACCTGAAGTTATGGTCATCGATTTAGAACTATAACTTGATTCTCCAACATTCTTGTAATACAGTGTTGCACTTTTTATCCCGTCGTCCTTATCGAATATGTTGGCATTTACAGGTATTTTCTTTCCGGTTGATGCGTATTCGTAAGGCTCATGAGATACTCCTGGTGTAAATGTTGTATTCTGATATGCGAACTTTAGCATGTTGTAGAAGAACTGCTTGTCCTGATCAGGTGTGTAACCTTTTCTTCCATTGTGTAGAAGAGAATAGTCACTGTAAACGGTCTGTCCTAATCCGCTTTTATGCTCTGTTATGTTCAGTATCCTTCCACTTCGCAGGGTTGTGTTAGCCAAAATTCTAGCGTCGCCAACACCTATATCACTTGCGACCTCGGTCTTTGTCCCTGGCATATATTCTCCAGTATAATCTTTCTTTATGACAGGGCCAGGCTGGTAAGGATCGTTAACATCTTTGAATACAGGATGGTTCGGTTTAGTCAAGTTGATCGCTGCCCCGTCATCGACGTAAAGATAGTCCTTGTAGAATGAACCGTGAGTTAGACCGAACAGATCTAGCATCTTTGTATTGTTATTCGTCTTTTTCGTTCCTTTGAAAGTGTCTCCTGTTGCTACAACCGCTCCTCCGTCCTTTGTGTAGTTCTCAATTGCAGACACCTCGGAGTTAGAAAACTTGTACGTATCAAAACCCCCATTGTTACTGAGTAGAAGCACATCCGCTTTGCTCCGGACGAGTTTGTCGTAGGTGACCTGATAATGTCCTTCCCAAGAATGTAATGTATCTAAGTCGAAATTCAGAGAATAATTACCATACTTGTACCATTCACCTTCGATCTCTTCCATTACACCCATTGGGCCAACAAACTCGTTAGCGTAACAATCCACTGGTGCTACCGTTAGTTCCCCCTGATATGTTCTCACGTATGTAACCTCTGTCACATTATTATTGATTGTAATCGTTTCTCCATTCAATTTGGTGGAGTTGATCTTTACTGCATGTTCTCCGTGATCAGCAGGCGTGTATTTTAAGGTCACATCTTTTTGGTCTCCTTCATTTAATGTTGATATTGTTTTCGTATCTCTTACGGTGCCATCTATGTTAAGATTGATTTGTATGTCTGTTTCGGTGTTAGAACCAGTATTGTATACTCTAGCTTTGAATTTAGCTTGAGCACCATACTCTACCCATTCAGGCACCTTCTGCTTTCTGACTGTTATATCATGCTCAGGAGTTGTTGAATTCTGATATCCGTATACAAGACTGTTACATATCAATCTTTTATCTTGAGCGCTGGCATCTCCTGATTCAGGGAAATGTGAGAAATAAAATGCCTGTCCGTTTTCGTGTTTATTAGTAACTATGTAATACTTCGTATCGGGCCCTATCCAAGAACTACTCAATGATTTTGCTTTTATATGTCCATCAGAAACTCTTAATCCACTAGCTGCACTTGGGTCTCCCGGCATGTAACTTTCAGGAATACCATCGAACATCGGATGGTCAGGATCAGTAACAGTAAACGGGTTCTTCAATTCATCACCGAAACCCCATGAACCGTGAGCATCCTCTTTGAGACCAAATATAGGTGCTAACTCCTGGTTATTCGGTGCTAGATCATAATTAAAGGTGCCAGCAGTAGCTATTATCGGATGACCGGCTGAAACATAATCGGAGATAGCATCGACTTCAGAATCTGAAAATTCCCATCCATAGTGATAGTCCCAGGCATCAGAAATGTATAACATATCTGCATTGGTTTCTGTAATATCAGAATAGGTTATACCCTGATGAGTTAGGCTTTTAGTATCGAATTCGAACGGATGATTGCTGTACTTGTACCATTGGCTCTCAATGTCGCCCCATCTTCTGTAATTTCCGAGACTGTCTACCACTACAACTTTGATCGGATCTTGTGGACTTCTTACAAATAAAGGTTCACTCCACTTGTTATCAGCGGTTTCATTCTCGTATTTTACCGGTGAGATATCAACAGTTATACTCTTTTCACCATCGCCTTGAGCTGTTATATTGGTGCTAACAAACTTGGACTGACCCACATCTAAAGATGAGATAGTTTGACTTTTCACTACAGTTTCATCTATCTTTATGTTGACCTGTACATCTTTTTCCTCTGTGTTTCCATTGTTGAATATAGAGGCTTTGATCCCAACATTCTCGCCGGGTTTAGCCCATTCTTTAGAAACCTCAAGACCCTGAACTTGAAGGTCATGGTCCTGTTCTATTGTCAACCAATCCATTACATTGTTCATGACCATACTGCCGTTATTCCCATCGTCATAATGGATGGCCTCGAATGGGAAGCTGAAGAATACCGATCTATAAGGAAGTTTTGAATTGTTGGTCCTTATAGCTGTTGGTTCCTCAAACCAGGTATTGAATATCGTTGATCCGTTAGAGTTTGGCCAGATATGACCTGTTTCTGCGAAGTACTTAGAATAGGGGAACGATATATTTAACTTACCTATTTTGTCCGTTATCGGATCTCCATTTACACCTGTAACATTATAAGAAAGATCTCTAGGATACGAATAACTATCAACTTGTAGATACTCCTTAGCGAATGGCGTCAATCCGACATCTCTAAGATATTTCGGCGCATTCAAGAATAACTTACCATTGTGATCTAAGTAATCCGACAATACCTGCTCATCTTCAGAATTCAATGTTCCTATCGAATCTCTTCCAGTATGCCAGATAACGACATCTCTTACTCGGAGATCAGACACTGAAGGTGTTCCTTTGTCTATGTAATCCCAAACTTCGTACTCAAAGCTAGTATTGTCGAGAGCCCATTCCAAGTATTTCTGGTAATCGTACTTTCCACTCCATCCTTCGCCGCCATCATCGACTATGAGTACTGGAGCTGGTTTCTTAGTTTTAAAGGTATAGTACTCACCGTCATTATCATCGATCGCTTCGTTTCCCGCTTTATCCTTAGCACTTATGTACAGTTCGTACGGCATGTTCCTTTCAAGATCGTCAAGAACTACTTTGTGCTCTTTAGCTCTGCCTTCCTGATATACATCCCAAGAATCTGCTTCAATTGGCTTATAATATATCTTTCCAGTTGTGAGTTCATCCGTGTTCCAGCTGACATTTATCTTCTGAGGTCTTGGATTCATCACTTTAGTATCACTTATTACAGGAGATACGCTGTCAACTACAGCGGATGTTACTCTCCTACCATAAGGGTTGTTATCATTGTAAACCACTTCGATTTCATCGACCTTGTTAACCTGAAGTATTCCATCATCCATGTGAGCTATGCTGTTCTCAAGTTCTATAGAGCCAGTAAATACGTGGTCATCGACTCCTGTTTCTGTGAGGATTACATTTTCTCCATCAGGTTTACCACTAGACACACTGACTGTGACCTCTTCAACAGAATTCGGATCTTTGTTCAGATCACTGTCGAATAATTCTATATTTAGTGTTTCGCCAGGTTCATAATATTGCTTGTCTACTTTGATATTTCCTACTGACTGGCCGTTGAATTCACCTCTAACAACTAATGAAAAGTCCTGATCGACTTCAGAAGTACTGTCGATGGCATCTTGAGGTACAGAAGCTCCGTGAACTGTGACCGTATATGATCCTTCCGTGGGATCCTTGATAAATACGTTCTCAAGATTGTTGAGATTATCAGTATACTTTAACGAAGGATCGCTCCATCCATTGGAAAAAGCGTTTCCAACATAGGTCTTGCCGTTAGGTCCCTTGACTATAAGATTCAAATTATTGACTAGAGTTGGATTTGCATTCGGTGCTGCAGCAACATCGGAATAAGCCATCGTTATCTTCAATGGTTTATCACCTGTTACCTCCACATTTTTTGTGTACACGTCTCCGGTTTCCAATCTCACGTCCCTGTTAAGATAATCTACTGTCTCATCTGTTGGTAAGGTGTTAGTCAAATTCATCAGCCCCCAACCTTCGTCATTGTTAGGAACCGGTGATTTACCACCGAAGCGACCACCTTCCAGGTTTACAGCTCCGTTTATCAAAGCTGCTTTTATCAAGGACGGTGTAGGCCTTTCATTATACGTTTGTTGATAGAATTGTCCGAATAATGCTGCTCCTCCAGATACGTGTGGCGCTGCCATCGAAGTACCGCTCGCCCATTCGTAATATTTACCGTCTGGACTGCCTTGAGCCCACCCCTTTGGAGCTGAAGAAGATAGAGCTGATGAGATCCAGGTTCCTGGTGCCGTTATATCTGGCTTGATCCTACCGTCAACAGTGGGTCCTCTTGAGCTGAACGCCGCTATCTCTTCGGGGTTATCGCTATTATAATATCCCAACTCAGGTCTATTATTCTCACTCGCGCCTACGGTGATCACGTTTTTAGCTGTTCCGGGCGCTCCGATCGTTTGAGCTTCCGGTCCACTGTTACCTGCTGAGAAAACATATGTCAAAGGTTGAGAGCCATTTTCATAGACGTTAGCATCTCTTGTATATCGGTCGAAAGCTGCTGACATCGCATTATATCCTCCCCCAGTTGCTGCTCCCCAGGAATTACTGCTTACCAGAACGCTCGAGTTAACAGCTTCAGAAGCTAGTTTATCCATATTAGGGTCGACAAATGAACCCGAATCTCTAAATATTTTCTGAGCAACAAGTTCTGCTTCAGGAGCAACTCCAGATCCGTAATAATAACCTTTAGAATCTGTTCTTTCCGTCGCGGCGTTCCCTGCTATTATTCCTGCGCAGTGGGTGCCATGACCTAATCCATCAGCGGCATCAGAAGCATATCCATACGGAAGGAAATCTTCGATTCTCCCTTTTAGGTCAGGGTGCATGGTACTGGTTTTACCGTCATCTATACCACTGTCAACTACAGCGACCTTTACACCTTCACCAGTAAATCCTAGATCATTGACATAAGCTCCAGACCCTTCAAAGGAGCCACCAACGAGTTCGACTGCCCTTTCATCGTTCAAAGTCGGTTTTATGAATGGTTCCATCCAAACTAGACCAGAGAGCTCTCTGATCTTTTGTATCTTATAAGTTTTCACTTGAGTGTGATAGACATCTAAAGAACCTAGACTAAAAGAAAACTCATATTCATCTAGGTAAGAGGGAAGTAATTCACTTGCTCGGGAGTCGGGTTTCACTAGTATATTTGCTGAACGAACATCCTTGTCTTTGTTAGTGAGATCAGGATGAACTCTCAAACTAGGACCGTACGATTCTACAGCTCTCACAAAATTCATTGATTCGAGCTTTGTCTTGTCTTCAAGTTCGACTAGATAGCTATTATGCGGTAAATAGCTGATAGGTTCTATCCCTTTATTCTTCATTTTATCTAGCCATCTAGCTTTCACTGGTCCCTCCATCTGTATCAAATGTAATCCATCGTCATTTGTTCCCATCTCGACTTTTTCTGGATCGAACTCCGCGGCATCAGTGGATATTTTTTCCATAGAATCTATTTCATTCAAGGTGACCTTTCTTGGAGCGTTCCCCTCGATAGTCTCATCGACTTTTACCATAGCGGAGTTTCCATAATCAATCACAACCTCATATCCCAGTGAGGCCCAATCTGGTGTTTTTTCACCAGTCCAAGTCGCCATCATAGTCTTCTGTGAAGCAGTTTCTACATCACCATTTGGAGTCAAAGCCTGACCCGTACTTGTCGGTAATGCAAACATCAAAACCGCCACGATGACGACTATTACGATTACGGTATTTTTGTTTCTACTTATTGGATTCATAGCAATCAAGATGAACCACCATTATTTATAAAAGGAAAGCTGTCAAATTTGACAGTTGTTCATACGCATATATTCCCGATATCACTTAAATAGTTTAAATAACCCTTTAAATAGAGAAAGAGATAAGAAAGATTTGTCCTTTTCTTTTACAACCAATAAATAAAAAGAGGTCGTTAAAAAATTCATATTGGCTATTCACGAGGATAACTTTTGATCTCTTACATATTCACCATATTGACTAAAAAGAAAGGAAAAATAGATTTTTTTAATTAGTTCGATATACCTGCCAGATTATTATTGCCGCAATCGCCAATCCTATGACGGAAGCAATCAAAAACCATGACGCACTTTCAGTTTTTTCGTTAGTTTCTATCTTTATCGCACCCGTCGATCTACCTTCAAACTCTACTTGTTTGGAGGTATCTTTATATTCGATCACAGTTGAATAACTTGTATCTTCTCCGGGTATCACAGTAAATACAACTTCGCCTGTTTTTCCAGTGGTTTTCTCCTCAATAATTTCATCGTTTCTCTTCAACTTCACTAAGGCTCCTTTCAGTAAATTGCCGTCCTCATCTTTTATCGGGCCGACAGACATCTCGGTTTTTACACTTATTTTTATTGTATCTACAGCTTTGTTTCCTGAGTGATCCTTTACTGTCAATTCTGCCTCGTATAATCCTCCATCTTCTATAGAAGATTGTATAATTTTTCCCTCTAAAATGTCACCATTTATCTCCCATCTGAACTGAGACATACCATAGTCATCATAAGAATCTGAAGCATTGAGGGTGAATTTTTCACCAGCCATCACAGTGATATTCGCACCCGCTTCCGCGATGGGTTTTGTGGAATCTTTGACAGTTATAGTTATTTTATCTTCAGCGGTGTTACCTGAGGTATCCTCTACGATCAATTTCACCTGATATTCTCCTATTTCATCAAAGGTATAATCTACAGTTCTGCCTTGAATCTTCTCACCGTTTATCTTCCAGTGATATGAAGATATCTCCACATTATCTGTCGATTTTGAAGCATTAAAGGTCAACTTCTCGGACCACTCTACGGTTCTGTTTTCTCCAGCGATAGCGATCGGTTTTTTATCGTCTATTACATCGATATAGATCTCATCCACATCTGAATTACCTGCCTCATCTTTCACTTTTAAGATGACTTCATATTCTCCTAAACTATCAAAAACATAGGAGATTTTATCTCCGTGTAATTTTTCACCATCGATTTCCCAAGTATAGTTACTGATTCCCACGTTATCACTAGAATCATCTGCTTCTAAGATTACTTTTTCCTTTACTGGAACAGTCCTGCTTTCTCCTGCATCAGCTTCAGGTTTTTTAGTATCTCTCACAAAGACTTTGATAGAATCAGTGTCAGTATTACCATTAACATCTGTCACCTCCAGTTTAACGTTATATTCACCGGCTTCATCGAAGGTGTGTTCGATAGTCATGCCTGTATAAGTGCTGCCCTCGATCGTCCATTCATATGAAGCTATACCGATATTATCATGAGACCTAGAACCGTTGAACACGAGGCTCTCGCCCATATCTATCGTAACATTCTGACCGGCCTCAGCTACAGGAGCTTCCTGATCCTCGACAGTTATGACTTTTGTATCAGTATCTGTGTTACCTGAACTATCCGTTACTGTCAATTCGGCAGTGTATCGACCATGCTCAGCAAAAGAATAGCTCAAAGTCGGTCCTGTGAAGGTATTGTTATCTAAAGACCATTCATAGCTACTGATTTCTATATTATCTGAAGATCCTGAAGCATCGAGCACGAATTCTTCACCGATCCCAGCAGTTATGTCCTGACCAGTGTCAGCTGTAGGGCTCAAAACGTCGAGAACGAAAAGTTTTCTTTCCTTTGTAGCCCCTTTATTTCCGTTAGAATCTATAGTTTCAAAACTATATTTGAATATCGTAGAATCCTTTGGGATACTTATTTCGGTTTGATAAAGACCGTCACTCAAAATCATATTTTTAGTTTTACTTACGGTAGTTCCATCTGCATATTCAAGATAATAATAGGCGATAACGTCATCCACTTCACCTCTATTATCAACCACAGAAGCTTTTAGGGTGTAAGCCTCACCCGTTTTTGGACTTCCTATCGTTTTATCGGTTATCGATGGACTGTCATTATCCGCCACCGTTAGAGTTTTTTTGTCAGTAGCATTCCAGTTTTCAGAGGGGTCAACAGCGGATAACTGATATGTAAATTCTTTAGCGGAACTGGGTATAGTTACTGAGCCTCTAAACGAAGATCCGCTTACTCTTTTCAATGTGACGTTCTTTATACCGCTGACATCAGTTGAATACTCAACATAAGCTTCTGAAATCTTCATATTGTCCTCTATCGTTGCTTTGATAGTGAAGCTGTCTCCCGTAGTGGGTTTATCTTCAGTATTATCTACCACCTCTGGTTCTACACTTTCTTCAGTACCGAAACTGAAATGATATGGACTTCCTGTTCTTCCTTCAACATCTTCGAACCCAGTTACATTTACAGTAATCTTCTCATCTCTATTCCAGTCATTGTGAGTCCAAACAGCAGTATCGTTTTCGTAATCGGTAGTTTGCCAACCGACAAAATTCCATCCTCCAGGATCAGTTCCCGATTCGACTTTGATATTCGGTACAATACTGCTGTTCATGCTCTGACTGAATTCGACTTTTACATCTTGTCCAACAGATACATCGTATTGATTGTGACCCGGAGTTGTGAACTGAACCATAGGTTTTTCCAACCAATCTAGCACTCTATCAGCAAGTTTTTCACCATTCTGGCTGTTTTGGAAGTAAATTCCTTCGAACCAGAATGGGAAGAAAACTGTCTTATAAGGAAGGTTCTCATCATCAGTCCTAACTGCGGCTCCCTTGCCTTCTTCATCTCTGAATATTATTCTTCCTTCGGGTCCGGCTTTAACTTGATCGGCATATATGCCACCGTAAAGACTCATATTTTCGATCCCCGCAGTTATTGGGTCATTCTGTACACCTGTCAGTGTTTCTACTCCCTGATAAGTATTATAACTGCTGATCTTCAGGTAGTTCTCATCAAAAGTCGAATTGTAACCTCTAGCGAAAAGATGGTGTTTCGAAGTGAACCACAATCTTCCACCATCTTCAAGATACTTGGATATGTTTTCTTCATCCTCTGCACTCAGTGTCCATGGATAATTTGTCGGATCTCTAGCATCCCCAGTGTTCCATATGACAACCTGATACCACTTCATCCTTTCATATGATGGCCCTTCATGCTGGTTCATGCTGTTTACTTTAGGAACTGTATACATATCGTAATCTCTGTCGATAGCATCTAAAGCAGGTGCAAAATAATCTTCAGTCAACTTTGCTCTATGGCCTCCATCATCATCGACAAGAAGTATACTTTCGTGAGCCTGGGTTCTGATCTCTGTTGAATAATTGACTGTGCTGTTTTGGGATCCTACTGTCAAGGTGCTTAGATCATAAGCTCCCATGTCAGCTTCTTGTGGTATGTGAACTCTTACCTTTGCTACCTTAGTGGTATTAGGATCCAAAGATATGCTATCTATCTTCTGTCCAGTCTGGTTCAATACATCTGTCTGCCATCGGGCTCCTCCAAGGTTGAAATCATAGGTATCTGCCTTACCGCCCATGTTCATAACTTTTACTTCATGGGTTATATCCATACCTTGATCTCCTATTTTCTCGGTTTTCTGAGGTGTAGTAAATACCTTATAATCCGGCATAGGTCCAAAGTAAATGTTATCTAGATTCCAACCTCTGTAATCGGCAACATATGGGTTTTCTGCCATGTAACTTGAAGCCATTCTGAACCTGATAGTGATCTCGGAATCATCAACATATTTGGAAACATTTACCCATTGGAATTCCCATCCATCAGACTGTCCAGCGAAGGCCTTCTGTTCACTCAAACTGTGCTGACCTACGTAAGCCAACTTTTCATCATAACCTGTTTCTGGGTACATCCTTGTCCAGAACTTACCACCATCGTAAACTTCGACTACTCCTCCATCGACATACTCGTTATCATAATCCTCTTCGAAATGTTCGATCAGATGGAAATCGTACTTATGCCACCAGCTCAATATCGCTGGCCCTTCTATATCTGAAGTGTTCAAAGTAACAGTCCTTAACTTACTGTCGAGATCCGCTTCATAATCTCCTTGTCCTATGTTCCAAGAGCGACTTCCTTCATATGAAGTCTCATCCCAAATCTGCCAGTGCTCACTGCTTCTAAATCCTACATTACCTGATTCTACATCATCTGAGTAACCGATCGTGACATTGTAAGGTTCACCACCGTTATCGTAAAGGATACTGTTTCCGACTTGATCTGTTATCTTGATCTCGTAATACAGCTTTTTACCAGGCCTTATATAATCCAAATTATAAACGTGATGAGTTCGTAGTTCATCTATACTTCTCGTTTTGGACATCGTTTTATCATATCCGTAATTCAGAATGCTAGTGGATTTTTCATCTGTATACCATGAAATCTTCAAACCGATCTTTGCAGCGGTATCCAACTTCATCATCTCGGGTGGAGTTCCATCTATCTTCAATGTATCTTTCTTATAGATCGAACGTCCATCACCATTATCCTTATCATAATATTTGACTTCAACAGTTTCATTATTAGAGACCTGTAAGACCCCCGGGCTATCTGTCGCAGAAACTTCTATAGACCCTGTGAATTCACCTTGGATATCCGTCTCTGTAAGCTTGATTTCTTCACCAGATGTTTCAGAATCGCTTGCAACAGTAACATTTACAGAGCCCGAGAGGTTAGAATCTGTGACAGTTATATCTAAAGTATCTTCGAGCGCGGCTGTGGTGTTATCAAATCTCACCGTTCCGTTAGAATCAACTGAATCTATATTACTCATAACCAAAGCGTAATCCTGATTCGCCTTTCCATCGTTATTAGAATCTGCAGGTATGTTCTCTCCGATAACTTTTACTTGATACACTCCTCCTTTTAACTTCGATGAAGGGATCTTCACATTTTCCACAACATTTCTGTCATCATAACCATCATCGTCTCCATCAAAAGACCACATAGTATCTGTGTTTGGATATGTATATCCGCTGTCGCTTATCGAATCGTTGTCCTTATCGAAGGCGTTGCCCCTATAGACGAGCTCTCCATCAGGTCCTATAACTTTTAGGTCAAGATTATTCTTAAGGGTAACGTTGTCTCCAACAGCTGCTTCCTGATCTGTCCAGGTCAGCGTTATCTCCAAAGGTTCTGATCCATTGTCATACTGGAAAGAGTAAGTATCCTTTTCTCCAGTGGTCAATAAAGATTCTTGATCTACTAATTCTCTGTTTACTTCTGGTTTAACGATAGGAACCAGGTTAACCATACCCCATCCCTCTTTCTTATTTGGTACAGGTACAGTATTACCATTTTCTTCGTCAAGATCATAGGCAGTGTTGATCATCAGTGCCTTGACCATAGCGGGACTCGGTCTTACCCTATAGGTAGAATTGTACCAATCAACTAAAGCAGCTGCAGCACCACTGACTGTCGGCGCAGACTGTGAGGTACCTGAGCACCACTCGTATCTGTCATCTTTACTGTAAAGACCATATAGATTAGATTGGTTTAGTTCGGGGGTGTGGGTAGATAGAGCTCCATCACCTGGAGCAACGACAGTAGGTTTGACTCTATTGTCATAAGTCCATCCCTGAGAACTGAAATCAGCTACTATGTCCGGATTACTATAATCACCTCCAAGATTCCCATAATCACGTGCATCCGGCATGTAAGTTTCAGTCGCACCAACGGTTATGACGTTTTTAGCGTTTCCCGGACTACCAGTAGACTGCTCAACTCCATTATTACCCGCTGATGCCACTATGACCATAGGTTGATTACCCGGAGTGGTATTATCCGCATCTCTTACCGCTCTGTCATAAGGAGGATCAGAATAATGATAACGACCGTAAGAACTAGCACCCCAAGAATTAGAATGAATATAAGCGCTAGCATTCTTTTTAGCATGTTCTAAAATTTCATAATAATCAAATCCAGTAGGATACCCTCCGTCAGTAAATATCTTCTCTACATATATCGATGAATTAGAAGCCAATCCTTGTGCTGCGTAGTAAGGTGCGAATCCCTTATATTGAACGGCTGTCCCGTCATACGTATCACCGGCCATCAGTCCGGCGGTGTGTGTGCCGTGGCCATGACCATCTGCCCAATCTTCAGCTACACCGAATCCTTTACCGCCAACTATCCTACCGGTAAAATCTTTATGTCCAGCACTGCCGATTTTTCCATTACCGAGTCCTGTATCGGCGATCGCCACTGTAACTCCTGAGCCATCATATCCAAGTTGATTGATCAATGCCCCATGGTCGTCATATTCCCTGTAAGGAGTGCTCGGATCACCATCGCTATCATATATCCAAATTCCTCCACCTATGATTTGTGATCCTACTTCGCTGTGAAGCTGGGGCTCGATGTAATCAGTTATGTATACAATATCTTTCATCTTCGCTAGCGTCTTAAGACTGCTTTGGCTATTGACACTCATCACTGAATTGTGACCTGAGGAGGTAGAAAGCAACTCAATAGTGGGCTTTATAGCCGTTTTTCGTAAGTACTCAGAACTTGTAGAGCTAACCCTTACCTTTCCCAGTTCGATATCTTTCGGAAGTTTGTAGGCTGGATGATAGATCCCGATCCAATCTACATAATCGAGAGTAGAAATCTTTTCTTTTTCCTCAGGAGTCATCTTTATATGATAGGCATAGTTAGGAACGTAATTCAATATTTTTGCTCCAAGTGATTCTACTTCTTCCCTCCATTCAGGATGTATAGGTCCCAACATATGTAAAATATACATACCTTCTTTTTCGGAGTCATAACCATCGATTTTCATGTCTTCTGGTAATTCGGGACCTTTTCTAATATTGAAGCTATAATCTTTGATATATATCTTATTTCTGCCCTTCAAGCGATCTATCTCGTATTGACTAGAGATTTTCGCAACCGATCTCTTATCTCCCTTAACAAGTAATGCATCATTGTATTCAGTGATTATCTCTATATCAAAATCATCTTTATCCAAGCCTTTATCACCGATCATAAAAATTTCTTTACTTTCAACACTAGCTGTATTTCGAGCTGCATTCGTTCCACTAAATAAAATAGATATCCCGCTGATAAGCAGCATCAAGATTACAAATATCGAGATGGTTTTGATCTTATTCATACTTGCACCTTTCATTTTTAGATTTTAACTCTCGACCACCCTTTCTTTATAAATCTTCAATTGTCAAAATTGACAAAATTTATCTTAAATAAAAAGGGTACATCTTTTAAGTACTTTAAATAGCTCTTTAAATACTAATCTGTACTCTTCAAAAGCTTCTCACATTCAGAAGACCAAAAATCAAATCCTCCTTCATCGAAAATCTCTTTAGCTTTTTTCAATTTATCTGATGCTGAATTTTTCCTCTCTAACATCATCTTCCCTTCTTCATAAAGTATCCTTCCCTCACTTTCTCGGTTATCAATTTCTTTACTCATTTCATATGCCTCAGTAAAATAATGCTGAGCACTCTCATATTCTTCTTTCTCTCTTTTGACCATCCCTACTACTCTATATAATTTTATCAATGTCCCAGGTTCATCGATTTCATCTTCTTTTTCTAGAATTTCCTGAGTTAAAAGACGAGCACTGTTCAACTTATCCTGCTTTAAATAATTTTCTACAAGTTCACATTTTGCTGAGATATTTAGTTTGTCGCTACCCACCTCTTTTGAGATATCTATAGCATTCCTCTGATAATCAATAGCCTTTTCAATTTCTCCCATATTTCTATAAACATTACCGAGGTTTTTATCAGTAAGTCCTTCACTATATCTATCACCTATCTCTTTACTAAGTTCTAAACTTTTGTTTAAATAATCTAATGCTTTATCGAATTTACCTTTTTCATTGTAGATAACTCCTATATTGTTTTGAGTTATACTAATACCGTATTTGTTGTCTGTTTCTTTCCAAAGATCTAAACATTCAAAATATTTATCTAGAGCCTTATCCAACTTACCTTTCTTCTGATAAACTTCACCGATGTTGTTTATTGCACCAGCTTTCCCATCCACACTCCCAATCTCTTTCCAAATCTCTAAACTGTCTTTATGAGTCTCTAACGCTTCGTCTAGTTTCCCTTGATTTGTATAGACCAATCCTATGTTGGTAAGGTTCGTCGCCATGTGATATCTATCGTTTCTCTTTTCTCTTATTTCTAAACTTTTTTCCAGGTAATCTAATGATTTGTTAAGCTGACCTTTTTTCCTAAAAACCAAACCTAAATTGTTGTAAATCTTTCCAAGCTCTGTAATTTCGTTTCTCTTTTTTCTTATTTCGATCGCATCATTCAATCTACTGATAGCTTTTGAATATTCTCCCTTGTAAACCGACATAGCTCCTAAATCATTCCTGATTTTTGCGATATAGGCTTCATTGCCGAATTCCTCTGCTAGCTCTTGAGCTTGATTAAATATAGTTTCGGCTTTATCATAGTCTCCCACCTTCACATGAGTCCAGCCCTTGGAATGTAGGAGTTCTAATTTAGCCGAAGTCGGCTCCTCTTTCAACGAAAGGCCCTGTTCTATGTAATTTAAAGCCTGGTCGTAACCGCCTTGAATCACATAAGTTTCGGCCATCTTCTTATATATCCTCTGCTCTTCCTCCCTGTCATCTAAACATCCTATAGCTTTTTGATAATTTTCCCGACTCTTATCGAAATTACCCATGTGCTTATTCGCCTCTCCTATCTTCTTAAAGATCTCTGATTTGTCTTTGCCCAATTCTTCGGACAATTCCAAGGCTCTCTCGTATTTTTCTACAGCATTTTCATGAGCAAAAACTTCCTCAGCATACTCACCACTCAACATAAAATATTCAAAGGCTTTCTCTCTCTCCTTTCCTTGTAGATACTGATTGGCCAAATAAGAGTAATACTCCTCTATATTATCTTCATAGAGCTGCTCAGCAGTTTCTGCTAACTTTTTGTGGAGAGTTTTTTTCCTTAAATTACCCATTCTATTATAGATAGTATTCAAGATTAAAGGGTTTGATACACGGAAAACATTTCCTTCAGAATATTCATACCATAAATTTGAATTCAACAATTCATCTATATTTTCCAATAGTTTCATTTCATCCATATCAACCATATTATTTAGAAGATCAAACGGCACTTCTTTACCGATTATCGCTCCTATCTGGAGGAGCTTCCTTTGTTCATCGGTCAATTTGTCCAATCTTTTACTGACAAGTTCATCGATTATATCCGGCATTTTCATTTTCTCTATATCTTCTTTATCGAAATGTTCTAAATCATTTTCATATTCTTTTAAAGCTCGTTTAGAGATCTCCTTTAAAAAGAGAGGATTACCTTGAGACTTCTCATAAATCGACTGCAAAAATTCCTCAGGTATATTTTCCTTCTCAACCGAATTTTTTATTAGCTTTCTAGCAGATTTTCTATCCAATGCTTCGAGTTCGATTTCTTCGAAAAAGTTTTTTCGAGAAACCTTGTGTAAAGTCTCAACCAAGGGATGGTCAGAATTAGTACCTTCTGGTCTATAGGCACCTACTAGAAAAATATCTATATCATCCATATTGGAGATTATATAATATAAAAGATCTATAGTAGCTTTATCTGCCCATTGGAGATCATCTAAAAATAACATCAATTTATTCCTAGATGAAATTTTTTTGAGAAACTCTTTTGTTCGATAAAAAGTGCTGTGTCTCTGTGCCTCATAGACTTCTGCCTCATCTATTTCTACTTCCGGATATTTTTCAAAAAGTGGGATATCATCAGTGGTTTCATCTAACTCATCTAACTCAATATACCTTTGGAGTGCTTCTTTAAGGGGTAAATAGGGATCTGAGCTGCTGGAATAAGAATTACCCCGTAGGACTTCAAAACCCTTTTTTTCAGAGTATTTTTTAAATTCCATTATCAGTCTAGTCTTTCCTATACCCGCATTTCCTTTCAAAAAGACAGCTCTACCAGCACCTTCTCCAACCTTCTGAAGATTATCTTTCAATATATCCATTTCTTCTTTTCTTCCAACAAAAATTTCTTCGGAAATTTTATCTTTAGTTATATCAATTATTCCTTGCTCATCGACTTGATTCACAGCAAACATTATCGGATCTTTTTTATCTACATAGTTTTTTATCTGAGATATTCGTATTTTCTCGGATCCTTTTTCGGTCTTTAGTGTGACCTTTTCATCTTTTAATTTATTTCTGATTTGTTTTTCTCTTTTTTTACCCTCAACTGTTAAAAAGTAAACCTTTCTCTTCCTTTTAGAATCTTCAACATGTTTAAATTCCTCCTCTAACCAATCTTTCCTTTCCTCTTTCAATCTCTTTATGACTTTAGAGACATGACCTATACCTATACCTAGAGATTCAGCTATACCCTCTTGCGATATACTAGCGGGAACTGTCCTCCTTTCTTTGTAGTTTTCATACCCGCTAATATGAAGTAAAATTTTTTCTCTCACCGTAGGCAAACTCATGCCTACCTAAATTTGGTCTAGTAACATAAATAAATTTTGTTCACAAATCAGGAAGATTCGTAGAGATGCGGCTGCCGGGATTTGAACCCGGGCTACAAGCTTGGGAAGCTTGGGTCCTAACCAGTCTAGACCACAGCCGCAGGAAGGGAGGGACCCCTTTGTTTCAAGTGGAACCTGTAGACCGGAAACTTGTGCTAGGAATTAGGTATATCGAGATAAAAACTTTCTAGCCCTCACCTATCGAAGTTGAATTCTTCTTCCTTTTCTACGACTTTATCTTCATATTCCGGGCCCAATTTTATCGCTAGTGTCTCGATACGAGCTATGTTCTTTCTAAATTTGCTCTTACTCTCAGTATTATAGAGTTCCTTGAATTCCCTAAGCTTCATCGTTCTCAATATTATCAATATGCTAAAGATGAACACTAGAAGTATACCAACAACCAGCAACCACCACTTCCATGCACCGATCATCTCCGCCAAAGAGATGAAAGCCTCGGGGGAGTAATCACTCAAAAATGTGCCGAAAAGTCCAACTACGATCATGTAAGCTCCAGCGATCACTGCGATTATAGATATAAGATACTCGTATTTCCTGAAAGCAGTTTTCAATGACATGTTAATCGAAATTTTGGAAGAGTACTTAAATCTTTTCTTCTCACTGAAATAAATTTAACTATCGTGAGAATGTTGGTGAGAGTGATCATGAGAGTGTAGATTATAGAAGGCCCTACTAACCACTTCACTCAATGATGGATGGATATGCATACCGTTATAGATGGGTAAGAATGTACCATCGTTAGTATACATCAAGTTGACTATCTCCTGTATCAACACGGAAGCCTGGGGTCCTACTATATGGGCTCCTAAAATCTTGTAATCGGCTGCATCAACTATCACTTTCACGAAATAATCTTCGATGTCCATGGCCATCCCTTTCGCCGTGTCCTCGAATGGGTAATATCCGACCATCACATCATGCTTTTTCCCGGCTTCACTTTCGCTCATACCTACAGAGGCGACTTGAGGATAAGTAAAGATAGCGTGCGGTATCGCGTGATAATCCATCTCGTTTCCCCTCCCTTCGATGGCATTTTCATAGACGATCTTAGCCTCATAATTCGCCACGTGTTTGAACATGTGTTCACCGGTAGCGTCTCCAAGGGCCCATATATTATCCTTAGAAGTCCTCATATGGTTATCGACTTCGATCCAACCTTTTTCATCGGTCTTTATACCGCTCTTTTCGGGTTTCAATATATCGGCGTTCGATCGTCTCCCAGCGGCTAAAAGAATCTCTTCGTTTTTTATCTTTATCTTATCATCCTCATTCTTTGCCAATATGAATTTCTTACCCTTTTTCTTCGCTGTTTTTTGGACTTCGTATCCGGTGTAAATATCCATGTAATTCGAGAGTTTATCCTTCAAGACTCGCGAAACGTCTTTTTCTTCCGAGGGAACGAATTGAGGATTTCTCCCCACTATAGTAACGTCAGATCCCATCATCGAGAGGAAATACCCATATTCCGCCGCGATGTAACCTCCACCGATGACAGTTATACTCTCGGGTAATTCCTTTAGTTCAAGAAGAGATTCACTCGTAAGATAACCGGTTTTTTCCAGATTATCTATAGGGGGTTTTCCTATCCTAGAACCTATACCCAATACTATCTTTTCACCTTTGATCTTTTCATCATTGACTTTCAATACATAATCGTCTACAAATTCTGCATCGCCTTCATAAAAATCTAGATCGTCACTCCTCCTCAGGTTTTGACCTATACTTTGGCTTTGAGAGTTCACGTGATCTCGGGCCCTCTCCATCACATGACCAAAATCGATCGATTTGATGTCAGCCTCTATACCGAATCTATCGGCTTCTTTGATGTGATTTACGACTTCGGCAGGATATAATAACATTTTAGAAGGGATACATCCTCTGGTCAAACAGATACCTCCCGGCTTTTCGTTTTCTATGACTGCGATATCCATACTCGGATCTTCATTCAACGCCTGTGTAACGACGCTCATAGCGGAACCGGTCCCTATCGAGATCAGATCGTATTCTTTCATATCAATATCCTACCTCTAGACAGATATTATCTTCGAACTAAGTAAAAGTTTTGGTAACGTATAATCGGTCGTTTGATCGATCCGGATGGAAAGTTTTAAATACTAAATGTAAAGTAAACTTTACATAAGATGAACGGGAAAAATGTGTATCGCCTCGTATGTGTAATCATAGGCAGTGTTGTAGGAATACTAGGAGGAGTTTCGATAGCGGACGGTAAATTTCTAGTAGGAGCATTTATTTTGATATTAGGGATAAGTGGAGTATCTGTTTTTAAAAAGAAATTCTTGGGAAGGTATATAGATGAAAGAGATTATAGAATAAGTGAAAAATCTGCTAGAAGAACAGTTCAAATAACTGGATTAGTGTTAGGTTTGTCCGCTGTTCTCCTGCTAGGCTTGAGTAACTCTGATTTGGGGAACTACACTCAGGCGGCTAACGCTCTAGCATATGGGACTTGTTTTCTACTGTTAACAAAACTATTCACTTTTTCTTACTATAGAAGAAAAAAGACCTAGAGGCTTATAATGAAAAATAATCTAAAAGTCTGGAGAGCAAAGAAAGATTTTACCCAGGAAGAACTAGCTGAACGAGTCGGGGTTACCAGACAGACTATAAATGCTATAGAGACTGAAAGATATGATCCCAGTTTAGAGTTAGCTTTCAAACTAGCCCAAGTATTCGAGTGCCGGATAGAGGATATCTTCAACCCGGAATTATCATCAAGTTAGAGATGTTATCAACTTTTTAACGACTAGGATCAAAGATAAAAATTTTTAAGGAATAACTCGATACCCAATTATGAAAGAAACAGCTCTTCATTCTAAACACGTTGAGGCGGACGCTAAGATGACCAATTTTGGAGGCTATGAGATGCCTCTTAAGTTCAGCAGTATAAATGAGGAACATCAGGCAGTTAGAGAAGAAGCCGGAATTTTCGACGTATCTCATATGGGAGAGATATATCTTGAAGGGGACGGAGCTATAGAATTCATGAGTGAACACTGTACCATGGATATCGAAGATTCGGATATAAACCAGTTAAAGTATTCTCATATACTGAACGAAAAAGGCGGTATATTGGACGATACGATCGTAGCTAGACTTTCCGAAGATTCATGCTATATAGTCCCGAACGCGGGCAACAACGAAGAGATCTATGAATGGTTCAAAGAACGCGGTGGAGAAGAATACATAACGGATATAACCGACGAAACTACAATGTTTGCGCTCCAAGGCCCTGAGGCCGAGGATATCCTGCAGGAGTTAACCGATGAGGATCTATCTGAGATAGGTTTCTTCCAAGCGAAACAGATGGAAATAAATGACGAGATAATGGAAAAATTCGATCCGGATTGGCCGATGGCCGATACACCTATAGTGCAGCGCAGCGGTTATACCGGGGAAGACGGATTCGAAATCGCCTTGCCGAACGAGGCGGGAGTGGAACTTTGGGAACAACTGATGGAATTAGATAAATCCCCGACGAGATGTGGTCTAGGTTCTCGAGACACGTTGAGGATAGAATTCGGCTTCTTACTATCGGGTCAAGATTTCGACGAGTCTAGAACGACGATAGAAACCGGCTGGACCGAAGATGCGGTCGAATGGGATCATGATTTTGTAGGTAAAGAGAAATTGGAGGAGATCAAAGAAAAAGACCATCAACTTATGAAAGGTTTCGAGATGAAAGAACAAGGGATCCCTAGGCACGGTTACGACATCTATGACGGAGATGAAAAAGTCGGCGAAGTAACCAGCGGTACCAGATCACCCACATTGAAGAACGGTATAGGTCTCGGTTATTTAGATCCCGGTTATCACGAAGAGGGTACCGAGATAAAGATCGAGATAAGAGGAGAGAAGAGAGAAGCCGAGATAAAGAATCCTCCTTTCGTGTAAAGTAACGTTTTCCCGTTTCCACTTGAAACAGAGGGGTCCCCCTCTGCAAGAGGTGAAAAAATATGGAAAAATTAGAAGGTTTAGACGTATTTAGTGAGATCTTGAAGACTCCAGGAGTCGCCGGATACGAAGGGCCGATCAGAGAGAAGATCAAAGGACTTATCGCGGATCATGTGGAAGTCGATGATCCGGAGAATATAGAAGAGGATAATATAGGGAACCTGATCTACGAAACCGGAGATTCTGAGCCGGAGATAGCGCTCGTCGCGCATATGGATGAAATAGGTATGGTAGTCTCCAACATCGAGGACAACGGTTACCTCCGTATAAAGAAGATCGGAGGAATCCCGGATCCTCTACTTACTGGCAGGCACGTGACGGTACATTCGGATGAAGGTCCGATAAATGGAGTGATAGGACACAGGCCGCCCCATCTACGGACTGAAGAAGATGAAGATGATGAAGTCACTCCTTGGACGAAAACCCATGTCGATGTAGGCGCTGATTCCCCTGAAGAGGTCAAGGAGATGGGGATAGACGTCCCGGATCCGATAACTTTCGAAAAGAAGATGCAGAGATTGAAAGGATCGGTGATCTCGGGCAGAGGTCTCGACAACAGAATAGGGAGCTACACATTGCTAGAAGTTCTTAATAATCTGAAAGACGAGGAATTGGATTTTGATCTATCCACCATCTGGAGTGTGCAGGAAGAGATCGGGCTCAGAGGAGCTAAAGTCGTAGCGAATACCAGAGATCCCGACTACGTCATAGCTCTAGATACCTATACTACATCGGACATGCCCGGGATAGATGAGTTCTACAAGCCGATAAAGTTCGGAGAGGGCCCTGTTCTACGGATGGTCGATACTAGAGCTATTTCATCACCCCAACTGGTCGATCATTTCAAGGAAGTCGCTGATGAGGCCGGTATACCTTGTCAGTACGGAGTCACCGGAGGAACCACCGATGGCATGGCACTTCAGGAATCGGGTTGTTTGACCTTATCGATCGGAGTTCCTGTTAAGTATTCGCACTCTACAGTCGAATGTGCGGATTGGGAAGATGTCAGGAATTTAATAGAACTGATAACTGAAGGAGTTCAACAATTACCCTAGATGATCCGATAAAAAAACACTAAAACCATTTCTTTTTTCTATCGAAGAATAATACAAAAAAAACAAAAAAGGATTTTTTTATTCAGAACTCCGTCGTACCGGTGAACTTGAAGTCCGGTATCTTGACCGCGGGCACCGTGAAGTACGCCGGATAGTATCCCATCGAGAACAGTTTTCGCTTCTCGCCGATGGCTTCAACGTTGTCGAAAGCCTCGATCAAGTTTTGGGTAAATCTCAAGTTATTAACCGGCTGAGTCACTTCTCCATCCTCGATAAGCCAGGTCCCGTCTCTCGTCAGCCCGGTCAGGATCCCTTTCACCGGATGGACGGGTCGGCAGTAGTTGAATCTCGTTATGAGCAGACCTTTTTCCGTCTCCTCGATCATCTCTTCCTGCGAATAATCACCGGTATCCATCAGAGTGTTCATAGCAAGCGGACTCATCGGGTTGGGCATCGGAAGAGCGTGCCCGGTCGATTCCTTCCCTTCTTCTCTTCCTGCGGTGTAGGAATCGTAAACGACCTCGTTCGCCACTCCGTCTTTGATGATATCGACTCTATCCTTCGGTACTCCTTCGTAATCGAATGGATATCCTATCATATCTTCGTCTAAAACATCGTCGTAGATATTCACTCGTTCGTCCATTATCTGATCTCCGAACTTACCTTTCATGAAGCTGCGTTCTTCCTGGACTTTTTTCGCGCTGAAACCCATCATATCCATGTACTGGAGTATGCTCTTTACAGCCAAAGGTTCGAGAACAACATCATATTCCTCCGGATCTATCTTCTTGGGTTCCATATTGTTCAAACCTTTATCGACCGCGGTCCTACCGACTTCTAGATGATCGATGTCTCTAACATCGGCAGAACACATCTCGCCCCAGCCGAAACCTTGGTCGTTATCCCAGTCTGCGATTGCGGTAGTTGTAAGGTTAGAAGAACTGAATCTCGAGAATTTCCTCACGCCGTTCGTGTTAGCGATGAATAGTTTCTGACCTTCAGTTTTGAAAGCACCGTATACTCTATCGATACCTTCACTTTCGGCCATCTCTATGATCTCTTTTACCTTAACCGCTCTATCGTCGGGAGAACATTCAGCCGTTTCTTCTACGTAGTTCTCTTCGCTCTCCCTTCCCTTTTTATCGCTGGGAAGACCTTTAAAATCCGGGTCGCTCCGCTGATTCTTCGCGATCACTTCCGCTCTTTTAAGACAGTTCAAGGCGGATTCTTCATCGAGAGCGTTCGTCGTCGACGCTCCGACTTTCTGATCGAAAACTGCTCTTATCGATATATCTACATCTTTCTGGGCTATATTTTGATGTATACGGGAGTTCGCGTATCTGGTCAAAGCGGTATCGCTTTCATTAATCCTTACCTCTACCTCGTCGGCTTCGGCTTCTTCGAATACTTTCTCTGCGATATCTTCGAAGTCTTTTTTAGAGCCTACCATTTTCCCACCCCCACTCTGATATCTTCGAATCGTGCGGGTGCACAGCCGTGGCCTACTCGCATGGTCTGTGGAGGCTCGCCTTTTCCGCAGTTCGGAACTCCGTGTAGTTTCCATTCATCTTCGCCCGCTATAGCGTTGCAGTTCCTCCAGAATTCGTAAGTTATGCCGGTATAAGTCGGATTTTTGATCAATTTCTTGATTTCGCCGTCTTCAACGAGATAACCGGCTTCGGTACCGAATTGGAAGTTGAGTCTTTTGTCGTCTATACTCCAGCTTTTAACGCCGTCGAAGATTATACCTTTGTCCGTCTCCTCTATTATCTCTTTTTTATCCCAATCTCCGGGTTCTAGATTTATGTTAGTCATCCTGACTATAGGTAGATTTTTCCAGCCGTCGGCTCTCATGCTGCCGCTGACTTCTACGCCGACTTCTGAGGCGCCTTCTCTAGAGGCTTGATAACCGACGAATTCGCCGTTTCTGATTAGATCGACCTTCTTAGCTTTCACGCCTTCGTCGTCATATCCGAAGGTTCCTAATCCGCCTTCTGCGGTCGCGTCGGAAACTATGCTGACTCTGTCGGACCCGTATCTGAGATCGTTGAGTTTGTCGGGAGTCATGAAACTGGTTCCCGCGTAACTCGCCTCGGTCCCGAGAGCTCTATCCAGTTCGGTAGGATGTCCGCAGCTCTCGTGAATCTGTAGAGCGAGCTGGTTCGTGTTCAGGATTATGTCCATATCACCTTCCGGGCACTGGTCTGCATCTAACAGGTCAACACCTTCTTGGGCGGTTTCTTCCGCATGCTCTAGAAGATCCAAACTTTCGAAAAATTCGTAACCACGAGAATTGAAATCTCCGCCGAAAGAGTTCGGATAGCTCCGCGTTTGAGTGTCATCACCGTCGCTGACGTTGACGCTCAATCCGCCCCCGGTCTTGACGAGTTCCTGTTCTATCCTCGCACCTTCGGTACTGGCGAATTCTTTCTCGGTTTTCCACGCGTTGAAGTTACATTTTCTAACTTTTATCTGATCATCTATATCCATCCTATCGTCGACGTCCATGAGATAGTCTAATTTTTCCTCGAGCTCCACCTTGAAAGGATCTTTTTTATATGGAGTGGTATAACTGTCCTCATGGATATCGATATCTGCGAGCTCTATCTCGCCCGAGGCCTTTGAAGAGGCCTGTGCGATCTTTCTCGCTCTTTGGATAGTTTCGAGTACCCCTTCTTCGCTCAGATCGGCTGAAGATGCGAATCCCCAGCCACCGTCGATGACTCTGATCCCGTAGCCTTTGCTCTCACTGCTCTTGATGGCTTCGACAGTGCCGTTCTTGACATTTATGACCTCAGTATTGATCTCTGAAAAACGTATGTCACCGTATCGAATCCCTTTATCTTCTAATTTCTCGATACCAAATTCAATAATTCCCCGCATGTTTGCACCGCGATACAAACTTACTCTTGCTATAAATAACTTATCTTAGATATCTAAACTACACTCGTCCGGGAAAACAGAAAATACTTAAGGGTAATCATTTCTATAATACTGTGATAAACATGGATAAAGAAGACTTGGAAGAATTCACTTTCAAAGAATTGCTGGGGTATTCGATAGAATCAGAAAAAGAAGCTCAGAAATTCTACAAAGGATTTTCTGAAGCGGCTATCGGGGAGTTGGTCAAGGAAAGATTTAAGAGCTTAGCAAATGATGAGGAGGTTCACGAGGCGGTTCTCCAGAAGCGGTACGAGAATTTATTTGGTGAGAGCGAGCCCAAAGTTCCGGAATCCGATGAACTACCCCTCCACGAGACTACACATGACTTCTCCAGTGCGAGAAATATAATCGATTCTCTTGAGAAAGGGATGGAGAACGAAAAGAACGCTATGACCATCTACAAATACATGGCCGAGAAGTTCGAGGACCATTCTTCATTCTTCGAGTATTTAGCGCTCATGGAGAAGGGCCATTATGAGTCTTTATCCGAAGAGAAGAAGATAATGGAGGGTGAATCTGAAGGAGAAAAGGATGGAAGCGGGGATCAAGCTAAAAGTTTCTGGAGAAATATGCTCTCCGATAGCGATAACGTGATGGGTGAGCGTCAAAAAGGAACTCGGTAGGATAACCGACGAAGATCTCAACGAGCTGAACTTCTTTAAAAAGACTTTGAAATCCTATTTTTTCATCTTTTTTAACTTTTCTATCTCTAATTTCCCTCTTCTACCGTTCCAGGAAGAATTTTTTCGTTCGATGATGAATCCCCGATCGAAGTTGGGGCCATCCAGTACTAGACTTTCGTATTCTCCGCCCTCACCCGATACATTTATACCGTATTCTTGTTCAAGTTTTTTTAGACGCTCTATCAGTTCGTCATCTATCTCTTCACCCAGCCATTCTTGATCCAATCCCATGGCTGAAACGCTGACTATCACTGCTCTAAAACCGTTATCTACGATATCTCTTAGAAGTTCCGACTGTGGTTTATTCCAGAGAGGAGCGAAGATATCGAGATCGAGTTCCTCCGACAGATTTTCGATCCTTTCCATCTGGTAATTGGAAGCTACCGCTCCCACGATCAATCCGGATATATCAAGTTCCTTCAAACCATCTTTCAGGTCTTCGAGCTCTGTTTCCTTTTCGCCTGAAGTCCGTATCTCGAAAAGCTCTATCTCCAGCGACTCGGCCAGTTCGGGTACGAGATGAAGATTGGGTTTATGGAACATGTAGGAATCATCCCGTCTCGGGAGGACGGTGATGAGATATTCGATCTCGAGTCCCAGCTTTTGAGCTCTCCAAAGAGCCAGCGTGGAGTCCTTACCGCCCGAAAAAAGTGCTGCGTATCCCATGAGAATTGGACCGTTACTGTTCTGAGATCACTTTCTGGTATTTTGGATGTTTTCTCCGTTCCAATTTTTTCTCCTTGTCTTTATAGACCCGTTTCTGCAGGCTTTCCAAGCATGAATCCAGCGCCGTCATGATGTTCCAGTCGAATTTTTTAGCATAGAACATCCCGTAGTCCGTAGATAATCGTAGCCTTACACTGTACTTGGACTGGGAACCATCCTTTTGATGGCTGACCACGTGCACGTTCAGGACCAAAGGCTTGAGCACCTTGTTTATCTTTTTCATATAGCCCTGGATCACGTCATACATCTGATCGTAGACTTCAGGTTTCTCATCCAATCCCGTGATCTGCACGTATACCTGTTCGGCTTCTCGGAAGCTGGTCAGGATCTCTATAAGATCGAACTGGGTGAAAACACCCTTTATATCATCATTTGAAGTAACGGCTAGAGTAGATATATTATTTTCTTTCATCAGATCCGCGGCCGAATGTATCGACGAATTCGGTTCTGTCGTTATGGGTGGTTCGCTCATGACGCTCCTCACTTCGATATCGTTGTAGGGTGAGTCCCGTTCGCCGGTTCTATCTCCTTTCTCTTCTCGGCTGATCGGGCGTGCTATTTCCTCCAATATATCCTGGATGCTCACCATCCCGCTGAGTTTGCCGTGTTTATCGACTACGGGAAGGACCCTAAGATCGTATCTTTTCATCATCGCTCTAGCTTTACCGATATGATCGTGTTCCCGGATGGTGGCTGGAGACGGGGTCATGAAGTCCTTGACCTCTGTGTTCTTCAGTTCCTCAAGAGAAGGGATGATATCGGTGATATCTTTCCTGCTCAGGAAACCCTTATATTCTCCGTTTTCCGATGTAACCGGGACACCTCTATAATTGGAAGATAAAAGCATCTCACTGACCCTCACCAGGGAATCGTCTTCACTCACTTTCGGAGGCTTGTTCATCACGTGGCTGAGTTTCGTCGAGAACGATAGACTTCTTTTCTCGATGAATGTTGAGTCGCCGATTATTCCGACGACTTGATCATCTTTTACTATCGGAATCTCTTCTAGATCGTGTTTTCTCATCAGCCCGATAGCCTCGGAAATAGTCCCGTTCGGTTCCGCCGATGGTAACTTGCCGCTCATCACATCTTTCGCTTTAAAATCCTCTACTTTTGCCATGGTTCCATCCCTTTGTTTTCAAACTCATGATGAGGCTCTAGATTTAAGAGTTTTCCCCAACCGAAGATAGGCAGGTAAAGTTACCATTTGAACAGAAACGATTTAATAGGTTGGTTTTAATTCACCATCGGAAGGTGTTCCTATGAAAGAAGAAGCGGATTATATATACGAACAATCGAAAAAACACACGGAGTGGTTTTCCAAGTCACTGCCGATGATAGCCTCGGAGAACATAATAAGCCCCATGGCTAGAGACCTGATGCTTTCGGAACTTCAAGATAAATATGCAGAGGGACCGCCGGGAGATAGATACTATGAAGGAAACAAGTATGTTGATAATATCGAGCTAAAAGTTCAGGAGATCGCTAAAGATATTTTCGGAGTCGATTATGCTGATGTCAGACCGATTTCGGGCACGAACGCAAATCAAGCAGTTCTCATGGCCCTTGGAGGTCCGGACAAAAGTATTACTGCCGTGGACGTTTCGGACGGCGCACATATCAGCAGTGCCCAGTTCGGTTCCGTCGGCATGAGAGGGATGAAACCGAAGACTTATCCCTTCGACGTCGACGAGATGAATCTCGATCTGGAAGGTACTAAAGAACTACTCAGAGAAGAAGAACCCGATATCGCTTTGTTCGGTAGATCTGTGTTCATGTTCCCTCCTCCGCTGGATGAATTACAGGAAGTATTCGAAGAGGTCGGCTGCGATGTCTGGTACGACGGCGCACACGTTTTAGGACTTATCGCCGCGGGAGAATTTCAACAGCCGATGGAGAACGGCGTAGACGTCATGACCGGCAGCACTCATAAGACCTTACCCGGTCCTCAGAGAGGTATAATCCTTTCAAATCCTGAGGACGAGGAGATGGAGGAGAGTCTCTTCTACGGCATGTTCCCCGGAGTAGTTTCCAATCATCATCTTCACACCATGGCCGCTTTGGGCGTGGCATTGGCAGAACATCAAGAGTTCGGAAAAGAATACGCCGGCCAGATTATAGATAACGCCCAAGCTCTCGGTCAGTCTCTGCATGAAAGAGGGATCGAAGTCCTATGTGATCACAAAGGATTCACGAAGTCTCACACGCTGGCGATAGACGTTCAGGATCAGGGAGGCGGCGAGACTTTAGTGGAAGCCATGGAAGACGCGAACATGATAGCGAACAAGAATTTGATGCCTTGGGACGACGTTGACAGCGCTAATGAACCCAGCGGTATAAGGTTAGGGACTCAAGCATTGACCCGACTGGGGATGAAAGAACAGCACATGGATGAAGTGGCTGAATTCATCAAAAGGATAATCATCGATGACGAGGATCCAGAGAAGGTCAATGAAGATGTGAAGGAATTCAGAAAAGACTTCCAAAAAGTAAAATTCTGCTTCCACGACGACATGAAAGCCCACAAGCACTACAGCATACTCGAATAGGGGATAAAAACCTCTTTTCTCTTTTACTCTTTGTCCATAAAAATAGATAGGAAAGGTAATGAGTAATGACTTTTCTCAGACTTCCGCCTCGTATTCCTCGGGATTCATCATCATGTTAACTTCGGATTCGTCGGAGATCTCTATCTCCACGATCCAACCCTCTTCATAAGGATCCTCGTTCAAGGTCTCCGGTGAAGTTTCAAGATCTCTATTGACTGCGCTGATGGTCCCAGAGACTGGAGCGTAAAGATCGGAAACGGTCTTGACAGACTCTATAACGCCTATCATATCCCCTCTTTCCACTTCTTCACCTTCTTCCGGAAGTTCGACATACACTATATCCCCGAGTTCGTCTTGGGCGTAGTCAGTGATGCCGTACTTTATCTTACCATCACTAACTTTTCCCCATTCGTGCTCTTCGGTATATCTTCTATCATCTGGTATTTCGACCATTTTTCGACACCGTCGTAAAAATAGATTGGAAATATTTAAGGTAATCGGATTTGTACAGATCGAGACAGTTATTCCCTATCATCGTAAACGATCTTTCCACCCACGACAGTCATCTTAACTTCGATCTCATTCAGGTCCTCGGCTTCGAGTGGATTTTCCGTAAGAACGACGAAGTCAGCGAGTTTTCCCTCTTCGAAAGTGCCGTACCTGTCCTCGTCCCTGGAAGCGTAAGCACCGCCGGAGATATAGCTCTTCAGCGCGTTGTAGGTCGAGATCCTCTGGTTGAGGATGGGGTGATTGATCGCATAATGTATGTTTTGAAGCGGAGAGAAAGAGATATTATCGGAGCCAAAAGCCATATCGACTAGAGCTCTTTGGATATCCCAGTAAGGATTGCATTTTTCCACTCTCTCCTTGCCGAGCCTCTTTTCGTTCATCTGAGATGAGGATGACCATTTGTAGGGATAGCTAGGCTGGGTCGAGAGCACCATATCTAGATCCCTTATCCTCTTTATGTTCTCGGACCACAGCATCTCCGCGTGTTCTATCCTGTGTCTAAGTTCGCCGCATCTTTCAGATGCGTTTTCGAAAGCGTCGAGAACGGTGGATATAGCCCGATCTCCTATGGCGTGGGTCATAAGTTGGAAGTCCCTCTCTTCTGCATCTTCGATTATCTCTTCCATCTCCTCACGGCTCAGCAGAAGGAGACCTCTGTTGCCGGGATCGTCCGAATATTCCTCGTGAAGCGCGGCGGTCTTTGCGCCGATAGAACCGTCCGCGTACATCTTCAAACCGTTGAGCGATAGGAATTCGCTTTCGCGTTTTGGAGAAAGTCCTTCTGATTCGTCGAAATGAAGATAACAGTTGACTCTCAGATCTAGCGACTCATCTTCATCCAGCTGTTTATACGCCTTCCAGCTGTCTCTGTCTACGACGTCGTGGACGGCGGTTATTCCTTTTGAGTGAGCCTTATCGATCGCCCGTTTTATGGCCTCGACCTTCTCTTCAATACTCACGGACATGATCTCGTCTAGATTCCAGACGACTTCTTCTCTAAGAAGGCCCGTTTCTCTATCGACTCTTTTCCACTCATCGCCGATCCTTCCCAGGGCTTCTGAATTCGCCACGGCCACGTGATCGCAGATACGTTTTATGACTATGGGATGATCTTCAGAAACTTCGTCTAGATCGTCTTTGGTTGGATATTCCGTCGTTTTCCACAGAGATTCGTCGAAATTTATCCCCATCACCCATTCGCCTTCTGGCGTTTCGTCCACTTTTTTTTCGAGATAGTATTGAGCTTCTTTCAGGCTTTCTTCCTCTTCGAGGTCCACCCTTTTTTCGTTCATGCCCATCTCGACGAGGTGGGTATGGGAATCGATGAATCCTGGAAGAACGAAATAACCGGCTAAGTCGACTTTCTCGTTGCTTTCCTCCATTATTTTATCGAATTCGTCTATATTAAATATCTCCCCGTCTTCCACCATGAACCCGTGGTATTCTTCCGACCTATTTTTGACCGGGATGACATTACAATTGATAAAGCCTCTTTTACTAATAAATAAAACCTCCGTTAGAGTTATAGCAACTGTTTGAGATCCTTGATCGCCTGCCGTGTATCTTTCAAAACCTTTTCGACATCGCCATCCGGTTCCAGTCTAGTTACCAAAATGGCCGAAGGCCCCCCGTCCTGGATAAGGATACGCGAGTCATTCAACTCTACCAAAACATGTTCTAATTCATCGTCCAATTCTGAGGTCGCCGTCTCGGACGAACCCAACAAGATGGCAGACATGGCGACATAGGTCTCCTTATGGGCTCCCTCCGGCACTTCCCCTGCTATGTGCATCCCACTTCTAGAAACCAGAGTGGCGTCGTCGATCTCTTCATACTGCTTTATTTCTTTTAAGATGTTCTCTATGTTGCTGGCTGAAGACATATAGATCACAATAAATTTAGCGTGGTAATTCCATCCAAAAATAGGCTTTACGATATTATAAATATTTTCCCTAGATTCCGAATTTTTAGGTTAGATGGAAAAATTATTAAGGTATTGTCTAGTAAAACAATTGATGGCTATAAAAAGTTTTGAATTAAAAGCGATAGATGCGGAAAGATACAGCGAACCGGGGGAAAATAGAGAGAACATCAGGATAGACCACAACAGCTCGGTCACCAAGATAAAGAAAAAAGACAATAAAACGAACATAGTCGATTTCAGGTTCACGGCGAATTATTCGGGCATCGGAGTCATAAAGATAGAGGGAACGCTCACCTTCTCGGGCAAATATCCCAATCTAGCGAAAAGATGGAGCAAGAAAAACGAGATGCCCAACGAAGTCGCCCAGGAGATACATACCGCGGTGATAAACAATTGTATACCTCAGGCCGTGGTGATAGCTAAGGATCTGAATCTCCCCCCGCCGATACCTCTACCACAGGTAGATATGGCCGATAATAAGGAGAATACTACCTCGTCTAAAGGTGGAATGGAAGTCGCATGATATGACGTATTACGAAGGGATCTTGGTTTCTTCGGGTGAAAGTATCAACTCGGCTGCCATAGGTGCTGAGATCGAAGACTCAACATTGGGGTGCCAGATATATCGTCCTTCTGACACCGCTCGCAATCTTAATGAAGGTTCCAGGTTCACCTTTTCTCTGACCGACGACCCCCTTCTTTTTTTCAAAGGCGCCTTGACAGGCCACGATTCACCCACGGAGGAAGAGATAGAGCCGGAAGATCTTGAGGAGAAAGATGGGTTTTATCATCCTGAAGAGGCGAACAGAGTCTATTTCTGTGAAGTGAAAAAGTTCGGGGAGATGTCTCAGGAGGACGAGTACGGTGAAGCTAAGATAAAATTGGTTGAGGCAGAAGTCCTAGATGTTGAAGGTGAAGATGATCACATAGGAAGAGACGATCCTCTGGTAGACGCTATGGTCCATGCGACCAGGATGTATGTAGCTGACGAAGCTCAAAGAGAAGAGCTAGAGAAAAAGATCAGGGAAGTACTTTCAGATATCGATTCCAGGCTGAAGGATCGGATAATCCGATTTGTAAAGGAGATGAGATGATGAGATTCGATCTTCACGTACATTCTATTTACTCGGACGATTCCAATTCTAGACCCAGCGATATAATCGAAGCTGCGGAAGCTAAAGGACTTGACGGGTTGGCGTTCTTAGATCACAATTCCTTGGAGGGCTACTTCGACGCAAGAAAGTTGGATACTGACTTGATACTGGTCCCGGGGATGGAAGTCAGCACCGAAGAGGGGCACGTGATGGCTCTTGGAATCCAGGATGAGATAAAACCTAGATCTCCGATACCGGATACGATAGATAGTATACGCGAGAAAGGCGGACTGGCGGTGGCGGCTCATCCGAGCAGATTCTGGTCCGGCATGGGCAGAGAAAACGTTTTAGATAACGAATGGGGCGCTCTAGAGGCGATGAACGGGAGAAGCTGGGGCATGAAGAACAGAAAAGCCCAAAGATTGGCCGAAAAGCTCGATCTTCCCAAGATCGGCGGGAGCGATTCACACCGCTTGAAGACCGTCGGTAAGGCCTACACGGTTTTGGAAGGAGTGGATGAGTGGGAAGACGTGATCTCGAAGATAAAGAGCGGCGAGACCGAGGTCGGAGGTAAAAGTAGAAATTTTGTTCAGACTTTTTTCTACGTGAGAAGAGCGGTCGGCGGATGGATCAAGAGGGGCTTTAAAAGGATTTAGATTGAATCCATCTTCAGATGGTATAGAAGATCCAATTTACTGACGAGCAGAGAGCCCAGTGCGGCGGGCAGTATCCATTCCCAAAACGTGGGATCGGCACTCAGACCTTTTATGACCGGTACTCTTAAAGCTCCTAGTATGAGGCCGAACAGAAAGACTAGTGTCATCGCTTTGTACTTTTTGAATAATATCTCCACCCCTTTTGCAAAGCTGAAAAGACCTATGATCGCGCCGCTCATGAATACCGTGATATCGACCAAGTTGAGGTTATTGAGAGCGTTGATCATATATCCGTACTGTCTCAGCAGTACGAGTATGAACGAGCCGGAGATACCGGGCAGTATCATCGAGACTATGGATACGGCGCCGGAGAAAAAGAGTACTACTGGAGAATGGTTCGCCTTCAGAGGTGAAAGACCGCCGATTAAAAAAGCTGTTAGAAAACCCAGCGCTCCGGAGAGGAGCACTTTGCCATCTATTTTATCGACCCTATTGTAGAGAGTTCCCGCGGAAGCCATGATCAGTCCGAAAAAGAAAGAAAATGTCATGGCGGTATAGACGTTCAGAAGCATCTCGATGAATCTAGCTAGAACGAGAGTGGCGAGCCCGACGCCGGCTACAAGAGGTAGTAAAAAATCGAAATCTATATCCTTCATATCTTGCACGAATTTTTTTCCGTCACCTCTCAGAAAAGACGGAAAATCCTTGATGGGTATCGAATTTATAGCACGGATAAGCTTCTCGTATATACCCATCAATAGAGCCATCGTTCCCCCGGACACGCCCGGGATTATGTTAGCCAGGCCCATTATCACTCCGTTAAGGAAGCGCAAAAGATATTCTCTCGTCTTCATTATGGTGTGAGATTACAAATCTGTTAGTTGTTATATTTTTTGTATAGAGACGGCGGTCGCTCAACTGAAAGAGATGAGTATCGGTAAAAGTATGAACAGACCTATCCATGTGAATACGTTGGAGAAGAATCCCACCATTAGGGGTTTGATTAGATCGTTAGATAAAAATTCATTCACCGATTTAGATTCAGTAAGGTCGTGTATGTCCTCTATCGTGGGATTTCGCACTCTTGCCTCCACGTAGCCGGCGATCCATCCTGGCCCTATCAGCGTCATCGACATGAAAGGAGCGAGAGCGAATGAAGTGAGGATGGATAGAACGTGCCCTCTGCCTATAAGTGCACCTACAGAGGCCATGCCCCCCACGGCGGCGAACCAATATAGCCACGCGTGCCATATGTTGAGCACGTCCGAAAAAAAGAATAAATAAACCGCGAGGCCGATGAAGAACACCGGCGAGGCGTACCTGAACACCTTTCTATACACCCTTCGTCCCACTTTTTCTAGATGTGAATAATCGAATGTCTCTCCTCTTGCTCTCTCTCTTTTTTTCAGTTTTTTGACCTCTGCGGTTATAGAATCTAGTTTACTTTGAGGGATGAATGCGAGAAAGTCCCGGTCCTTGGACAGTTTGTGGATCTTTTTAGACATGTACTCTATCCTTTCACGTCTCATCTTCTCGGCCACTTCAGGAGCGAACTGGTCCAACACCCCCAAGACTCCGTCCACCAAGTCGTCCTTTTTATCGATACCCTCTATCGAATCGAACTTGGTCTTATCCGAAAAGGAAAGCATGGCGGACCTGAAGTACCATGCCATCTTCAACTTCTCCAGAGGCGACATGCGTCCGAATGTTCTTTTGAAAGTCAAGGTCACGTCTCTATCGATGAATTCGACGTGAACATCTAAAAATTCCGCCAGATCGACGAGGTCAGCTATGTGAGTTTCCGGCTCTATCTTCTTGAATTTTCTGAGGTTCTCTCTCACCGCGTCCATGAATGCCTGATACATCAGAGTCCCGATATCTCCTTCTTTATAAGAAGGAAGAAGAGGTTTATTCAGCCAGGATTCTTTCTCCTCTAAAGTTTCGAACCTTTTTTCGCAGAGGGCTAGTCCCACGAGGTCGGGCTCGTATTGATCGATCAAAGCTATGAGCTCAGTATCGAAACTGCTTTTACTCAAGTAATCGACCCCGACCAAGGTTACACCATCGTTAAGACGTTTTACTTCCATGATTACTGTTTTCCCCAAAAGAGTGAAAACAATACTAAAAGTTTTTTATACAGATACTAAATGAAATCGCTGAAATATCGGAAGTCAGTACCCGGATTTGAAAAGACGCTTGTTCCTGACGATCAGCACCATGGCTAGTAGTGAAAACACCAGGACGATGAAGGTATAGGGGATGGAAAATTCTTTGCTTATTAACAGAAAACCGCCCACGGAGTTCAGGTATCCCCAAACCCCTGCATTCAAGGTGGAAAACATAGTGCCGGTCAACGACAGGACGAAGGATTCTTTCTTGAAACTGTTGATAACTCCTAGGAAAACGAATATCGAAAAGAGTCCCCCGGCCAACGCCACACCTTTGTGTTGAAGCGTGAACGAGTCGACGACGAACATGGAGATCATGCCTAAGGAGAAAAGGGCTAAAGTCACGAGAAGCGAGACACCGGCAACTTTCAGATGTGTGGATCTATCCTTGCTTGAAGTGAATTGGGAATAGATCCGGTCGTACAGTTCCCAGTTGTATTTTACTTGTCTTATCCTGGTCTCCTCCACTTTGTCGTGGTACTGGAAATTGCAGTAGGGGCACTGGACATCTTTATCTTCACGGTCCGAATCCTCGAGGTCCACGTAGAACTGCGCTCTACAGCGTGGACAGTGCGTCAATAACTTTCTCATCGGTAGTTAATAAGTGAGCTGATGATAAGAGTTTTTTGATTGGGGAGGGGGTGTATTGGTACAGGAGAGAAATGCTTTGAGATGGTAATCAAATTTTTTATTTCTTTAGGCATTTAAAAACTCGTCGAAAAATTTTCCGGAAAAAAGACTCACCAAGCAAAAAAACAACTTTACAGTATCGCGAAGGATCGATACAACAACTTCAAGCTAGACCCTTACGAATAATCCAAGGTTGATTCGGTACACAAACAAACCAACAGACAAAAATAGAATCAACCGGCGCGTTGATTCTATCGGTGTAGAAAAACTCATTTCGCCGCTTTTATATGAGAGATATCGGTATCGTGATTTGTGAGAGACCAGGGCCGGGCAAATGATATTGATCACCGATTCGACCTGATGAGCGTACCGACAAGGGACAACACTTCGAGACTCAACTGAGGACAAAACGCAAGAGAAATCCTACCAGATCTCATCTTCACATCTTGGACCTGACAAAGAAAAGAAATTTCGCTAGGCTATGCTCTTGAATATTATCATAATTTCAAAAGCAAAGATCGCTTAACAGTAACAACATCTACGGCCGATATGCAAAAAAATAAATAAAAAAAATTATGTTGGGAAGCAGAGGGAAAGAAAGATGTTAGAGAAGAATAAGATTCGCTTGATGGTCGTTCCGATCGCGGCGTTGTTGGTAGTGACGATGTTCGTTTCTGCGAATTGGCAAAATGAAGAGCAAGGGATAGAGGTAAATGAGAAGTCAGAGGAACTAAGTATATCTCACCAGAAAAACGGGACTTATAGCCCAGCAAATAACATATCCGCGACAGCAGTGACAATAGTAAATAACGAAAGCGAGTTAGAATTTAAAGTTGAACTTATGTCAATTACTGTTACTGAAGAATATGAACGGATTTATATGGAACTATCCGCAGAAGGAAGGTTTGAAGAATCTCTAAGACTACAGAATTTCAAATTCATGGCATCTCAGCTTGGAAATAGCCAGGAACCATATAATGGGCTAGAATTCATGAACAGGCATTCTCAAATCAATAAAGGGAAAAGGTGGCCCAGTGATCGATGTAAATCAGGAACTTATGCTATCAATCCTAATTTTACTGTCTGTGAGGGTTTTGATGTAGAATCAAATGAATTTAGTGCAGAAACGATACTATTATGGGAGATACGATCGGAAAATATTGGAGTGAGCTATACACTTCAAATAGAAGCAGAAGTTGGAGGATTGCCTGAGAGTGTATCAGCCACAATTTATGTAAATATTGGAGGGGGAGAAAAATGAAATATAAGATAATAACAATCCTAACTATGGTTTTGATTGTATTTACTGGTTTCTCAATAGCTTTTGCTGGCACAGTCTCTGCAGAAGATAATTTCGAATCTGATAATAATAAAATAGTTTATTTTCAGCCCTCGGGAGTCACGAAAAGCTATGATTACACTTATACTAATGTTGCAGTCAAGGAAGAAGTTCCTCAATACTTACATTGGGATTACAAACCCATGTTTTTATATCACTCAGAAATGAGTCTTTCAGTCCATGTGGAATCAATAACTAGTACAGAAGAGTTTAATCGTATCCACTTAGGGATAACAGCTGCTGGAGCTTACAAATATGACGAGGACAGTGCTAGAAATCCCACAGAAGATAGTTATCCTCCAGCTGGAGGTCATATCGGTACTGTGGCGGAGGTTATCAAGGCGAAAATAGCTAATATGGAAGGATATAAAGACACCTCATATAGGACTACAGGTATAGAAGTTCAGAGTAGGCACAATAGCGGGGTAAACATGACAAACGGTCCTAATGGAGGCGAAGATGGAGATACAGATACACAACAAATAGCAGCTAAAGGTGCTATCTTTGCAGCTGATGCAGCTATGAGTTATGCTAATATACAGACTTTGGGGGCATTAAGCGCAACAAGTTTTGCAGCTAGTTTGGTTGGAGCAGGCAGTGATGATTCTCCAGACCCTCTTCCGGAAAATATAAATCACGATACTGGGACCAGGGCAATGGTAAGACAAACATGGAAATATCCCTTCACCCATGGAACTGAAATACATCCCAAAGAACCTCCATTAGAAGCATCACATTCGGCCTCCACTATGGTAACAGTAGAAATACCCACATCCGAATTGCCTGATAAAGCAACTCTAAAGATTTCTGCAAAGAACATAATCGGGACTACAGATGGTTTTTCTGGTTCAGGTGAAGCGGACATTCCAGATTCTTGGGATACTAGAGATGGGGCCAAGGCGTCAGTAGAGATTCCAATTGCTTCTATTCAATCTACCAATGCAAATTCAGGAGACGGGGGAGAAAATCGACCATATAAATATAAGACAAAAAATTTCGATGGAACGGAAAATATCATTCCTGAATTTAAAATTGCTCCCAATGGTCCTGAAAATAAAAATCCATGGGTGAGATTAAAAATTGACTGGTACGTAGAGAGTGATTACGGGGATGAGACTGAAAAGCTACTTCGCTATAATGATAACAACTTTCCTCTAAAATTAGATCATGGTTATCATGTTGGTGATCCTGATTTTTATGAGAATAGTTATACAATCAGATTTACCATAACATTTCCAACTTATCTTCCTAATTGGAAACACACTGAGACAATCAATATAAAAGGGATATATAGTGGTGAAGATGGCGGTGGAGGTGGTGGGGGTGGAGGCTGCCCCTACGTCTCCCCGTGGACCGGAGACAAGTACAAGCGTGAGAACAATATGTTGATGGATGCTGAAT
>CAYWJQ010000008.1:0-141054 GCA_964458595.1 uncultured Thermoplasmata archaeon | reverse complement strand
CAAGGATATTCTTCTCTAAATATCTCATCTATCACTAAATTTTTGACAGGCTCTTTTATCCATAAGGCATTAATATTTCTTTTATAATGACAATATAAGAGAGAAGATGAAGGGAAAAAAAGTTGCACTGCGTTTTTCTTATAGGGAATACCGAAAGAATTTACCAGGATGGGACAGAGTTATCTGTCTAATATAACCGGCAACTATTTTTAGCATCCTCTATAACGAAACTTTTAATAGCGTTTTTTTTCTGTTGTAGTAATGCAACCGTCAGACAACAGGCGGTTTTTGTTGGGCATATTATAAAGGAGAGATTGATAAAAGTTAACCCCTCCTTTATTTTCTCTTAATCTACTTTACAACTTCCTGATCTAGTTTTTAAATTATTTATACTAGGAGCTTATTTTTAGAATCCGGGGATTGGTAGATTTGAAAGTGTTGATAGGTGAGGATAATAGAGCGTCGAGAACCTTGTTAGAGAAGTCGATGGAAGTTTTGAACAATGAAGCGGGGACCGCTGAAAATGGAGACGAAGTCATAGAAAGATTAGAAGAGAACGGTTTCGACATAGTTTTCTTGAATTGGAAACTTTCGGGGAAGGACGAGATGACGTTAGCTAAAGAGATAAAAAATGACCGAGAGGGAAAAAAGCCCTACATTATCATGATGGCACCAGAAGAAAAAGAAGACGTCGATCTGGTAGAAGCTCTTAAACTCGGAGCCGATGATTTTCTAGTGAAACCGTTGAATAGAGACCTGATAAGATCCAGGATGAAAAAGGCGAGAATCAGTCTGGAAGTAGAAGAGGGCGAATTGATGGTGGAACCGTTGGAAGACCTTCGGAAGGATCATGAACTTCTGAGAAGGATGGCCAACATATTGGAAGTGGTGCACTTCAGGATAAAAGATGAAGTCCCGAGGAAAGTGATGAATTGGATAGGATCCTCTAGTTTAACACTAGACCACGAAATACATCATAAAAAGGAAAAATACTATCTCATAAGTTTCATAGAGAACGCCATGAATGAACAGGGGGAAAAGCCGAACTCCAGGCTATTCTCTCGAGCGTCTCTCAAACAGGTCGAAGAAGAACATGATCAACTGGAAAACATGGTAAATGACATACAGGAGATGGTGGAAAGGAGCAGAGATAAAGATGTCGATCCAGATAGGGTAAGGGACATGCTGAGAGAGTACAAAGAATTGATAAGAGAACATCTGAGCCGGGAGGAAAAATATCTATTTCCGCTTTCGGCTAAATATATGGACGAAGAAACCTCGAAAGAACTGAAGAGCAGATTCAACAAGGTGGAAGAAAAGGCGGGTTACGATAGGATAGAACAGCTGGAAAAACAGATCGCTAAAGGTGAAGAAACCCTTTACCTTAAGTGATCTTTTATTTTTTATACTGATTTGATCTTTTAAAGATCTCGCCCTTAGGATAGATTGGCATATCTATAGGAAAATGAAGAAAAGCGATCTTTTTATCAAATCGTCCCTCGATCGCTCCCCAACCTTAAAGTAAAATCATCCCCGTTAAGTACATGATGAAAAGGTTCTATCCATCCGTAACTACCACCACTAAAGCCCTGTACGGAGGCATATCCATACTGCTGATCGCCTCTGGCATCATATCTTTTATCCAAAGCGCTCCTCTATCAGTTTCGATCCTGCTCGTCATCTCCGGATTGTTGCCGGCGGCTCTTTTGATCATCCCATATAAAACGCGGTATACGCTTGCCGAGGATCATCTCCTGTGCGAATGGATCTTTGGTAAAAAGAAGATCCCGTACAGGGCTATCCAAGAAGTAAAATCCTATCATCTTTCCTTACGATCTATAAGAAGATTCGGTGTCTCTTTCGTAGGTGGGAGATATTCCAGCAAAGATGCTGGGAAATTTTTTGCCATGTTCGGAGGGGATAGAAATGGTCTGATGATAGTTTCTACTTCCGAGGAAGTGTACGGAGGTAAGATATATCTGACCCCTCAAGACGAAGAAAATTTTATAAAAGAACTGAAAACGAGAACTAATGCGGCATTTTCTTTGAATAGTACCGCTAAGTGACTTTATAGTAGAAGTGTGTTCACCTGATTATGCTGTTTTTTGGTCATGTCCAAAAAGCTCTATAAGCAAAAGGAACATTAATAGATAGGTGAGTGGTTTGTCGTCTAAAGTGGTCATGATAGTTTCTACGGGAGAAAAGGAGAAAGCGCTGACTGGTATGATGTACGCTAAGAACGCTCTTAAAAACGATTGGTTAGACGATCTGGTCGTTGTATTTTTTGGTCCTAGCGAGAAATTGATAGTCGAGGATCAGCAGATCAACGAATACGCTCAAGAACTGTCAGAAGAAAGCGAATGTTTGGCATGTAAATATATATCGGAGAGGGATGAGATAAGTGAAGACATAGAAGGGTTGGGGATCGAAATAGAGTATGTGGGAGCGGTTATCTCGGATCTCATAAACGACGGATATCAGCCGATGGTATGGTAAAAAGCTCCTATACGCATAAAAAAATACCGCACGGATGACAATATTATTATACTTGGCCTTTATTTCCGGCTGTAAAACCAAAAAGTAGTTATATCATCTATAAATCTCAACAGGTCAAGGGAAAACAATGGCTAAAAAATCCAGGCGTGCAGGTAGACGTGTCAAAGATAAATGGAAAAGCAAAAGCTGGTATCGAATAGTCGCTCCAGAAATATTCGATGGCGTTGTCGTAGGTGAAACTGTAGCTTCAGATCCAGAATCTCTTTTAGGTAGAGTCACCGAGATTAGCCTTCAAGACTTGACTGGCGACTTTTCGAGAACTCACATCAAAGTCCAACTCAAGATCAACGGTATCAGAGGCGGTGAATGCCGATCGAGATTTATCGGTCACGATATGACCACGGATTATATCAGAAGATTGACTAGAAGAAGACGCTCGAAGATCGAGGCCGTCTTCACGGTGAAAACCAAGGAAGGCTACACGGTGAGAGTAAAACCGCTTTCGATCACCAATAAAAGGATCAACTCCTCTGTAAAACGATCTATAAGGAAAAAACAGAGAGAAGTTATAAAAGAGATGGCCAACAATTCAACATTAGGTGAATTTGCCAACAAGCTGTTATTCGGCGACATGGCTAAAAAACTAGCCAACGAGTGTAAGGAAGTGTATCCGTTGAAGCAGGTAGAGATAAGGAAATCCGAAGTTCTGTCGGTTCCCGAGCAGGAAGAACTCGACGTGAAGATAATCACCGAAGAAGAGATGGAAGAAGAGGAAGAAGAAGAGGAAGAAACCGAAGAAGAAGAGGCTGAAAAGGAAGAAGAGGAAGAGGAATCCAAGATCCCGAGTAAACCAGAAGTTATCGAACAGTTCCAGGATATCGAAGGCGTCGGACCTACGACGGCAGAGAAGCTCTACGAAGGAGGATTCCGCAGCTTCCACCAGTTGAAAGAAGCCTCTCGCGACGACCTTACAGAAGTGAAAGGTATCGGTGAAGCGGTTTCCGAAACGATCTACGAAGCCCTGCACGAATAACCTATCAAATTTTTTGTCGGGGTAGCTCAGCTTGGCGGAGCGCTAGACTCATAGGGAAAATTGCTGTTCCGCAAAAGCAGACCTGGGACATCTAGAGGTCGCGGGTTCAAACCCCGTCCCCGACATCTATTATTCTTTCGTTTATTTAAGGGTTGAAAAGGGATTTTAATCGAAGGTTCTAAAGGAATAAATTCCTTGTCTCATTCCGCAAGTTTGGTGTTCGTGATCACGAGTTAAAACATAGTTTTAACGGTTGTTTGAATAACAATAGGAATCCCCAACATTTTTCATGCCTTTCTTGGCTTTTTAACTCTTGGTTCCATAATATATTCAGAGTCATCACAACCGAAATTGACGAAATCTTTGTTCACAATACAAGTTAAATGGTTAATAAAAAACATATATATCTTTTTCTTTTATTTTGAATAACCGCTAGGAGGAAAGGTTGTCGAGAATATGAGATCTCAAAAGATACTAGTCTTAGGTTTGGTTAGCATCCTTTTATTTAGCACCCTTGGTACTACTCTTGGTTCTTCAAGAAGTATTACTTCTGATATAGAAGATGATGAAATAGATCCATCAAATGTTTTGTTCGCCGGTGGTAACGGAACCGAAGATGATCCATATGAGATCAACAATGTTACGCATCTGCAGAATATGAATGAGAATCTAAGTGCGCATTACGAGTTGGTCAACGATATCAATGCGAGTGTCACCAAAAGTTGGAATGATGAGAAAGGCTTCATGCCGATAGGTAATGAAAGTGCCCGATTCAGCGGGAGTTTAGACGGGCAGAGTTATGAAGTAAAAGATATTTATCTTAACCACCCTGATGAAGACAATATAGGATTTTTCAGCTTCGTCGGTAGAGAGGGATACGTAAAAGATATTAAATTCACAAATGGAATAATCAACGGCTCAGTAGGATCGAGAGGATCATTAGGAGGATTGGCAGGATCAAATTTTGGAGATATCGTTAACTCTGATTTTGATGGAAAGATTGATGCTAGTGGTGCCGAAGCGGGTCAATCTGTTGCTGGTGGTCTTGTTGGTTTCAATGAAGGAAATATTACAGATTCTAGTTCAAATGGAACTGCGATAGGATTCAATTGTGGGACAGGAGGTTTGGTAGGTTGGAATACTGGTAATATCTCTAGGTCGTTCTCTAAAAGTGAGGTTATCAGTTGGGGTAACTTCGGAGGCTATTCAGCAGGTGGTCTGGTATGTTTTAATCAAGGCAGGATAAATCTTTCTTATGCAACAGGGTCAGTAGGTTTTGATGGTATTTTTGCCTTATCGGAATGTGTTGGAGGATTGATCGGTAGCAATTGGATTGGAGGGGAAATCTCTAGAGTATATGCGAGCGGTGATGTTAGGGGTACTAAAGAGGTAGGAGGATTAGTTGGTAGAAATCATGGAGAAATTTCTATAGGATATTCTTCTGGAGATGTTAACACTACGAGTGACGAGGCGGGAGGGTTGATCGGAGTAAATGCAGCTGAAGGAAATATTTCAAAAGTGTTTTCATCAGGAGATGTTTTTGCTAAATCTGAATACGGGAGCAATAACAGGATAGGAGGTTTGGTAGGTTTCAGTGTAGGAAGAGTATATGATAGTTATAGTTTGAGTGATATAGAAATCAAATCTGACGAAGCAAGTAAACATATCGGAGGGCTGATCGGTGAGGTCGGCAGTTCTAAGAATGATATTCCGGGTTATGTAAACCAGACTTATTCAGTCGGGACCATCTCGGGTGCTGAAGAAAAAGGAGGGTTGATCGGCAATCTCTCATTTGGAAGGGTGAATTATTCTTATTGGGACAAGGGTAGGAGTGGTGTGCTTGAATCTGATGGAGGAACTGGTCTGACCACCATGGAGATGATCGGAAATAGGGCTCAAGACAACATGACAGGCTTTGACTTCAACAAGACCTGGGAAACTGTTGAAAATGGTGTAGAATATGACGGCTATCCGATTCTAAGGATTCTTGAAAGAGAGAATCAAACGGAACATCAGGAAAAAGAGATAAACGCCATGGTCAAATCACTTCAGATCGTTGAAAAAGACTCCAAATCTGCCATGCTCAAGGGAGGGTACATACCTTGGAGTTACTCGAACGAGATCGAAGTTTACTTCCAGTATAAGATTGCTGGTGAAGAAAACTGGACGGAAACAGACTCCTTGGTTCTAGAAAAAATGAGAAAATTCCAAAAAGAAATAACCGGCCTAAAATCTGGGACTGAATACGAATTTCGTTCGGTAGGTGAAACTGAAGGTTTGAGGCTTGAAGGCAAAATACTCACTTTCACTACCGAGAAAGTGTACGAACTCGAGATGTTCTCCACCGAGGGAGGGGAAATAATCGAGCCCGAAAAGAAAATAACTGATTTTGAAAACGGATCCTACGTCAACATCAAAGCCTCTGCTGATGAGAACTATCATTTCGTGAGATGGAAAGGAGACAATGAAACTATCAGAGATAAACGAGCTGAGTCCACTTCGATACAGGTGCTTGACGATTATTCCATAACGGCCGTGTTCGCCCTAAAAGATCGTGAACTGAAGATAAATATCCAAGGTAAAGGTGAGATTGAACCAGGAGTGGGGATCCATGTTTATAAACACGGAAGTAATGTAACTTTATCTGGCCATCCGGCAGAAGGGTGGTATTTCGATGGGTGGAGTGGTGATGTAGAAAGTGGTGAAGAAAAGATCAACATCACTCTAGACAGTGATAAAAATATCACTGCCAACTTTGAAGAAAAAGGAACAGGTATGAATATTATAATAGGAACGATCGGAGGGGCAATAATTCTTCTATCCATAATAGGATACATAAAAAAAAGAAGAAACAAAGAATGAATCCTTGATTTCCAACAAACCCCGTCCCCGACATCTATTTTCTTAATAAATGCTACAATCAGAGTTTTTTTGAGTATGAAGAACAGACAATAACAGGTTCTGAAAAACGAAATGAGAGTAAAATTAAATATAAAATATTGAATCTTCTACTCTATTTATGAACTATGACTCCACTATACGTGTATTTGAATAATATTGTAGAATCGACAACTATCCTAGGGAAAATTATATAAGAAATATTCAAGGTAAAAATACTGTTATGGGTCCTAAGGGTCGCACAAAACTAAGGAAGGAATATGAGAAGATGTTAAAAGAGCTTAAAAAAACAAATGATGATGAAAAGAATAAATCGCTGTTTCTAAAAGCAGCTGGTTCTTGGAAAGACTTTGATTCGGAGAATTTCAAGAAGGAAATGCTAGAATCAAGAAACAAAAGTTCTAGAAAAAAGATTGATCTCTAATGGCTTATTTAATTGATACCGACTGGGCTGTAGACTATTTGAAGGGTGTTGACGAAAAAGTATCTTTTCTTCAATCGGCTGAAGATCTGTATATAACCTCTATATCAATTGGTGAACTAATTGAAGGTATCGAAGGATCAGAGAAAAAAGAAGATAGAATTAGAGGTCTTGAGAATTTTTTAGCAAATATAACCGTAGTTTCATTCACTGAAGAGATGGCTTACACATTCGGTAAGATAAGAAATGATTTGAGGAAAAAAGGAAAATTACCTGGAGATATTGATTTGATGATCGCTGCAACCGCTCTACATCTAGATCTTAAAGTTCTGACCGACAATAAAAAACATTTCGAACATATACCTGATATAAAATTGTATGGTTAAATCCTATTTATGTATTATTTAGGACTATCATCGTACGTACTTTTTCGCTTCATCTATCTCTACTTCGATCGAATCGATTCCAGCAGAGTGTAGAGTTTAATCTTACTTTTTTCTAGTTCATCCATAAATTCATCGAATGAAAAAGCACCTTAGATTGTATAATTTTACCATCATTTACGGTCAAATTGGCGTTAATTCCCCACCCAAAACTCATTATTATGATCCTTTAAAGCAGTGGTTCTAAAGAAGTGAACTTCTTATCAACCTTGCCAAGTTTGGTTTGGGTTTACGAGTTAAAAAAACTTGTTTTTTTAACGAGTTGTTGGAAAACGAATGAATATGAGGTATTCCGCCTAATGAACAAATCTTTAATTTGTGAGGGTTTAGAAAAATTTCATATTTTTCTCAACAGCACCCCGTCCTCGACATCTATCATTCTAGAATCGGATCGAAAATGGATTAGAATTCTTTTTGAAGGTTCTTAAAAAGAATGGTACTAAACTAACTCTCTAAAATTTTCTTTATCTTTTTTTGTAAAGGATCTAATTCTTCTTGGATTATCTCCCAAACTATCTCTTTATCGACCTTCCAATACTGATGTATGGCTATATTTCTGAACCCTTTGATATCTCTCCATTCAACTTTGGGATGTTCTTCCTTAAAATCATCTGGTAAATTAGCCACTGCCTCTCCTATTACCTCGAGGTTTCTCACTACGGCACTAACGTCCCATTCATTGTTCTTGAACTCTTCATAATCCAAACCTTTTGTATTTTCTTTGATGATCTCGACACGTCTCAAAATATCTTTGAGATTGACTTCATACTCTCGCCTCAATCTTTTCTCCTCCTAAGATGTGAGGTTTCAATTCATCTTTTATCAAGTGGCGTTTTACCAAGTCCACATCGTTCTCAAATAGATCTTCCAAATATTGTAAAAGATGTATGTAATCTTTAAATCCTCCTCTACCTTCTTCGAATTCTACTAAAAAATCTAGATCACTTTGTTCTGATACGTTTTTCTCAGCGTAGGAACCAAAAAGCGTTAGTTTCTTAACTCCAAAAGAACGTATCTTTTCTCTGTTTTCTTCGATCATATCAATTATCTTTTCTCTATCCAAATCATCGGTGTCGCTTTCGCCCATACAATTTAAAGATGGTTTTGTATATATTTAAAAGGTTCGGTGTAAGTCTAGAAATTCTCATCTTTTAAACATTCAAATATCAAAAAGACCTTGATAACTATTTCTGAAGAAATAATGAATTAAAACTAATTACATTGAATCAGGGAGAAGGCTTCCCTCCTTTAGGGGGGGAAGATGAATGCCGATAGAATATTCACTTTCACTTCCCCCGCCTCTAGGCTTTTAAATGATCTAGAGTAGCTAGTGTGATAAGATATAACGGATGAACAGGTTCAATATAGAGTGGGATGACCCTGAGGAAGCAAAGAGTTTGGCTTTAGGTTTTTCTACTCTCTGGAACAAACTAACTCACAAGGGGAGACAATCGTTTTTTGATGAGGATGAAGAGTTTGATTGGTCATCTGATGAACTGTATGATGATTTTAAAGGGTGGATCGGGAGTGCTACAGCTCAACAGATCATCAGAAAGAATAACTCGGCTTGGAAGTCTTTCTTCTCACTGTTAGATGAATGGAAAGACAAGAAAGAGGAGGTAGATAAACCATCTCCCGTAGGATATTGGAAGGATAGAGATAAGGATAAGGATGAGAAGGAATTGAAGATACTGATAAGGAACGATTGCTACAGCATCGAAGATGGTATTGTAAAACTACCATTCGGAGTTAAAGGTAAAGTTGTAGGCAATCCTCACTGGGAGGGCAAACAGGGCAGACTCGAAATAGTCTACGATAGGTTAGAAGATTGTTGGAGAGCATATCAATCAGTCGAGGTAGAGCCTCGACATCAACCAAGTGGGCAAAAAACAGCCTATGTAACTTTAGGAGTCATATGCCCTCTCACTGCTAAAATTGAAGGTGTAGATAAACCGATTGCCTACAACGGTAGGCCACTACTGTCCAAGTGGTGGAGGTACAACAAACGGATAAGCAAGGCGAAGTCAAAGCTTAAAGAAGAGAACGATAAATACACATCTGAACGGGTCAAAAGACTGTTCAGACAGCGTAAGAGGATGTTCAAGGACAAAATTCGTAAGATAGCACATGATTTCATCGAACGGGGCTATCAAGCGGATGTAAATACGATAGTCATGGGTGACCTGACGGGGATACGAGAAATAAAGAAAAATGGAACAAGAAGGCCAACAGCATGGTACACAATTACTGGTCCCACAAGTATCTCATGGATAGGATTCGATGGACAGCGGGGAACTACGGTATGAATATTGAAACTATTGATGAACGTGGTACCAGTAGTAGATGTCCTCGCTGTGGTTCAGAGGAAAAAACTCGTAGAGGCAGGTTGTATAAATGTAAGAACTGTGGGCTTGAATCACACAGAGATGCAGTAGGTGCTTTGAATATAAGCTTCGTCTATCAGGGTAGAACCAACGAACCCACTGATAGAGGGTGTATTAACATCTACTGGAATGCGTAGCATTCCATCGATTCACGGAATTTTGATAAAATTCCGTGTAAGGGTGATGGCACATCCAGAGGTGGTCTCGTGATGGAACTATTTTATCGTTTCATCGATACCAGCGAGACGACCTTAGAGAATCTCTTGGTCTTTAGGCCAACGGGAGTATGTCAAGGGTAAATTGAGGTTAATACCTCCTCTTCCCTATCCCCGACATCCATTTTCTTAATTATAGTCTTCAAAAATATTCCTTCATCTCTTTCGCCAAGTCTTCAGGTTTTATATCGGAATATGCCTCGTCCATCAATTTGGGCATTGCGAATTCATCCGCTCTGTAGAACTTGTCCAAATTAGTTCTAGTGATGAGATCGATAACGGTAGCGTACTTGTTCTTTCCATCGAGTGGAGGGATGAAGATTGAAAAATTGAAAGAATTGTGATCTAGAGTCCCATAACCTTTCAACACTTTTTCGATCCCTTTAGATAAGCTTTCGAGCTCTTTTTCTTCAAAATCTAGGAAGTTCTCATCTGCGATGCCTTTAACGTGATCGAAGCCTCTAGGAGCGAAAGCCGTCAGCCAATCGAATTCACCCGTATTTCCCAGATATCTTTCCCCGTCTTTTTCTCTTTCAACAAGTTCATTCCAATAACTCCCACCTTCGACTTTATGATACTCTTTAGCTTCCCGGATCATCCGCTTCTGGTAATCCAACTTGTTTTCGCTGATCAACAACTGCATGTGCGGATGAACGATACTGCTCCCAGCGGGTTTTAGATAATTCATGATGATAAAAGCGGATCTTTCCTTTCCTACACCTTCTACCTTTTCTAAATATCTTCTAGCCAAGCTGAAACCGTTCAAGAAATATTCCGCTTCAAAATCTTCCAGCGGGAGGTAATGATCCTCAGCCAATCGGATCACCAGAGAATACCTAGCATAGGGAGTGATATTGGGCATCAGAACGGCTTCGCCTTTCCTCAACTTTCCTTTACTGAGATGTTCTATATCCTCGGCGCCCACTTCTTCGATATTTTCCGGACAAAAAGGACAGAAGTCTCCTTCTCGAACATCACTCATATCGGGGTTAGAAGACTCAGGGATAGGCCGAGCTAGAATTCTAGAGGTCTTCCCCGTCAAAGGATCCGACCTTATCTCGATGTCCATCTCTTTTTCTTCGTCTTCACCAGGATCGTAGAATCGAGCCGTCTCTACCTTTTTGTTGAACTCCAACATCGTGTTTTCAAACGATCTAGGATTTTAAAAATATTACTCCGGACCTTTCTCTCCATCTGATCTTGATCATTCTCTATCCATCAGCACGTCCATGAAATCTACTAGATGCTTAGCTAGAGAAGGGTTGTTGGTATAACCGCAGGCTTCGAAACCCGGGGAGGCTAGAAGAGCCCTTTTTCCGTCGCTTATCAGGTCTGTAGCGATCAATGTGTCTTTCCTTTCGATTTCGGCTTTGTTAAAAACTCTTTCATGCGTGGTCGTGACTATAGTCATATCTACATCTCTCTGGTGAGCAGATTCTAGCTCTTTCTCGTATCTATCCAATATTTTGGAAAAGTACGGGGACGAGATTATGATCTTTTCGTCCGTGCGGTTGATGAATTCACCTATCTTGTCAAGCACTTTTTCTTCTCCGTTGATAGTATAAACCAACTGAGGTTCTCCTTTTTCGGTGAGTGCTTCAGAGAGTGTATTCAGCCTTCCGAATGTATCGTCCAATTCCCTAGATAATCTGCTCTTGATCTCAAGAGGTTCGGCTGGCTTGAACACTTTAGGTCTACCTTCACTGACCAACACGTATCCCATATCGTGAAGAGTATCCAGAGCCTTATAAACTGAAGTTCTAGGCAGATTTGCTGATGATGCGATTGTTTCGGCGTCCGCTACACCGTGTGCGACCAATGCAGTATAAGATTTGGCCTGGTAGTCCGTCAAACCAAATCTTTGTAGACCTTCGCTTATCAATTCGAATTCTTCTTCCAATTCTTCCATCTTTAAACTCTGCTCGTCCATCGATTAGCGATATGCGCTACAAAATATTTAATAGTTGCCGTTTAAACTTACAATCGATAATATGGTGATTCAAGAATCATCATTAGATAAAGGTCTTCCTAAAAAGACCGCTTCACTTTGTCCCGAGTGTAAAGAAGTTATTGCTGCTGATATAGTAGAAGAGGACGGGAAGGTCGTTATGAAAAAAGAGTGTGACGAGCACGGAGAATTCGAAAGCGTTTACTGGTCCGACGTCGAGATGTACAAGGAGGCGGAACAGTGGGCCGTCGACGGCGTAGGGGTAGACAATCCGGAATTTGACGAAGAAACCAGCTGCCCCGACAGCTGCGGACTTTGCGATATCCATTTGAGTCATACTTGCCTCGCTAACATCGATCTCACCAACCGCTGTAATCTCAACTGTCCGATTTGTTTTGCCAATGCAAATCAGCAGGGCTACGTGTATCAACCTTCTTTCGATCAGGTAGTCGACATGCTGCAGACGTTGAGAGATGAGAAACCAGTTCCAACTACCGCCGTACAGTTCTCAGGTGGTGAACCCACCGTGTATCCGGACTTCTTCAAGGTCATCAAAAAAGCGGATGAGATGGGTTTCTCGCAGATACAGGTCGCAACCAACGGTATAAAGCTCGCGAAGGACGAGGACTTTGCGAAGAAGTGTGTAGATGCCGGTTTACACACGGTTTACCTCCAATTCGACGGCATGGATAAAGAAAATTACATCCAAGCAAGAGGGAAGGATCTTCGCGGCGTAAAGAAAAAAGCGATAGAGAACTGCAGGAAAACGGAACCTAAGCCTCTAGCGACAGTTCTCGTTCCCACGATAGTCAACACGATAAACGACGATCAAGTAGGGCCGATACTTGACTTCGCCATAAAGAACAGGGACGTTGTCCGTGGAGTTAACTACCAACCGGTGGCTTTCACCGGCAGGATTTCAAAAGAAGAAAGAGAAAAGCAGCGCTACACGCTACCGGATCTAGCAGAGGATCTTCAAGATCAAACAGGATATCTCGAAAAAGATGACTTCTATCCTGTGCCTTTTGTCACCGGGATCTCGAAGCTGGTCTCCGTGATAAAAGATGAGCCGCAGATAGCCTTCACCTCCCATCCACACTGTGGAACCGCCTCCTACTTGGTGATAGGCGACGACGGAAGCGTTAAACCGATCACCGACTTCCTGGACGTGGAAGGCCTCATGGAGGCGATGAAAGAGAAAGCGGATGAATGGGACACCTTAATGAGAAAGGCAGCGGTCAAAATAGGCAGTAAACTGAAGAGCGAAAAAGGAAAGAGAAAGAGCATGGTCAAGAACTTCAAAAAACATTTTGGAGAATACATCAAGGACGAAGAACTGCCCGGAGGCGTGACGATCCCTGAGATCATGGAAGATATAGTTTCCGAAGGCGACAAAAGCTCGGTAGGTAAGTTCTCATGGCGTACCATGTTCGTAGGAGGGATGCACTTCCAGGACGACTATAACTACGATCTTGAGAGATTGAAAAGGTGCGTGATACATTACGCTACACCGGATGGAAGAATAATACCGTTCTGCGCCTATAACGGCGGACCTACGTACAGAGAGGAAGTCGAAAAGAAATTTTCAGTTCCACTCGAAGAGTGGAGGGAAGACGAATGAGCGTCGAGGTCGATTTCGATAAATGCATGCACTGTGCCGCCTGTGTCGGCATCTGTCCCGAAGACAGTCTTTTCTTGAATGAATGCATGCTGGAAGTGGACGATAGCTGTACGGAATGCGGAATATGTGTGAGGGCGTGTCCCGTGAGCGCTCTTAAATTGAGAGGTGAATAAAATGGATCCAGTCAAAGGCGATGTTATAGAATGTGATATTCTGGTAGTGGGTGCCGGACCGATAGGAAGTACAGCCGCTAGATTCGCCGCTAAGAACTTCTCCGGAGATGTGAAAGTCATAGAAAAAAGGCAGGAGATCGGTTCTCCGATAAGATGCGCCGAGGGAGTCTCGGTTTCATGGTTCGACGAACTAGAGATAGAGAAAACGGAGCATTTTATGGACAAAAATGTAGTCGGAGCAAAACTTTACTCACCCAGCGGAAACGAGATGAAGATAGGGAAAGAGATGGCCGGAGAAGAGGTCGGCGGTGTGTTGGACAGAGATACTTTCGATAAAGAGATGGCAAAACTAGCGGCTAAAGAAGGAGTCGAATTCACGCTCAAGACCTCCGCCACCGATTTGGTGAAAGAAGACGGCGAGATAGTCGGAGTAAAAGCCAAAAAGATGGGTACTGAATTCGAGATCAGAGCCGACCTTGTTATAGGAGCCGACGGTTTTGAATCTCAGATAGGACGGTGGGCCGGTCTGTACGACCAGATCGCCCCGACTGATATGATGAGCTGTTTTCAGTACCGCCTCACTAACATAGATATCGATGCGAATCATACGCACTTCTTCCTTGGGGGAGAGGCACCCGGCGGATATATCTGGATATTCCCCAAAGGAGACGATATCGCTAACGTCGGTCTCGGCGTACAGCTTTCAAAGCTGGGCGAAGAAAAAAATCCTAAAGATTATCTCGACGAGTTCATCGAGAGAAGGGAATGGCTGAATCAAGGACAGCCCGTGGAGATGGTATCCGGAGGTGTCACGGTCAGAGCCCCACCGGATAAAGTGACCATGGACAATCTGATGCTCGTAGGCGACGCTGCTAGAGTGGTCGATCCCATAACCGGCGGCGGTATAGCTAACGGTATGAAACAGGCCAAGATAGCGGGAGAGATCGCGGCGAAAGCCGTTGAAGAAGGAGATACCTCGGAAGAGTTCCTCGAGGAGTACGAAGAACTTTGGAGAGATAGACTCGAGGACAAACTCTGGCGTAATTACATGGCCAAAGAAAAAGCGGTGGAACTCGAAGATGAACAGTTCGACAAGATAATCGACGCTCTATCCGAGCAGAATATAGAGCAGATGAGCACAGAGGCGATACTAGTCGCGATAGGGGAAAAGTATCCAGAGCTTGTCGAGGATTTCCGAGACATGCTGTAGATACGATCGAAACAACCAAAGACTGATATATTTTTTTATCAATTATTTTACCATGCTAGAGGATACCGCCGAAGAGATAAGAGATGCTCTGAGAAACGAGCTCGGTAAGGAAGGGAAGGACATAATCGAGAAGAGTTGCGAGGGATTCGAGGAAGGATTAGAAAGTCTAGAGGGAGATGAGATCGACGAATTCATAGATGAAATCTATGAAGAGATCAAGCTTTCGAGAGGGGTAGAAAAAGCGAAAGAAGTAAAGAACAAGATAGAAAGATGCCGATTTTTAGAAGAGCTAGAAGAGCTAGAAGGGAAAAAAGAGAGTAAGATCAAGAACATGAAAAAGTACGAGCTATATGAAAATCTAGGAGATGTCTTCATCGAACTAGGCGATATGGAAAAAGCGAAAGAATACTATGAAGATATGAAGTCGACGGCGGAAAAGATGGGCATCCAAAAGATGATCGTCGATTCCCTTGATAAGTTGGCGAAGGCCCGACTTCAGAAAGGAGATTTTGAAAAAGCTGAGAAGATAATCAATGAAGGGCTAAAGAAGGCTAAAAACTCGAACTACGAGATCGGGGAAGGAAAATTGATAAGAAGAGCCGGGATGACATCCTGGAGGAAGGGCGAGTTCGAGGAGGCTATCAATTATCTGGAAAAATCCCTAGATATCTTCAAAAGTTCGGGAGACGAAGAGGATCAGGCTTTAGTATATAAGCGTCTAGCCGACGTTTACGGAGAGATGGAAGAGTATGAAAAGAGCGAAGAGCATTATTCTAAAGCTATCGATCTCTTCGACGAGGAAGGACACGATTACGAGAAGATAATCTCTTATATGAACATGGGCGTGATCAATTCTTACAGAAAGGATTGGGAAAAAGCGGCAGAGTATTACGAGAAAAGCGAAAGGTTGGCCTATGAAAGAGTATATCCCAACGCAAGGGCATGGTGCCTGTTCAATCTCGGGGAATCCTATATCTATTTGGAAAGATGGGAAGAAGCTGAAAAGTCTCTCAGCGAGTCCATGAAATTGCTCGAAGATCAGAAAGATCCTTTAGCGGAAGGCGGGGTCAAAACCAAATATGGTCAATTGATGCTCGAAAAAGGAGATCACGAAGATGCAGAGGAATATCTGAAAGAATCCATAGAGATACTCAAGGGATCGGAAGTCCCGCGATATCTAGCCGACGCTCTGCACGAACTCGGGAAAGCTCAGATGGGGTTGGAAAAATACGAGGAGGCGAGAGAGAAATTCGAGGAATCGATCCAACTCTACGATAGTCTAGATCTCGTCGATAGAAAAGAGAGTGTGCAGGCGGATTTGGAAGAATTGACCAAATACTTAAAATAGGAAAAGGAAGATTCCTTATCGGTATCATGGTAAAGCCATCAGGTTTCCTAAATGAACATTTGAACGACGACGTCAAATTGCTCCTCAAAGACGGGAGTACAGTCCAAGGTACGTTGATCGGTTACGACGATCACATGAACCTAGTTCTAGAAGATACGGAAGAAAAGAAAGAGGATAAGCATAGAAAGATAGGTACTATCGTCCTTAGGGGTAACAACGTCGTCACTATAAATCCGGAGTGACATAAGTAAAAAGAGATAAGGATTTTGATTTAATCGTTTTCGTCTTCTTCTTGTATCCGTTCGACTTCTTCTTCAGAAGGTTGTTTATCGGACCTTTCAAGATACTTAGATTTTATCTCTTCGGCGATATAGACCTCTTTGCCGGCTTCCATGATCTTCTCTCCATCTTCCTGAGCGGTGCCTGCGTCTACTTTCAAAATCTCCGGATTCTCGGATCTGACCGCTCCAGCTTCGACCGCGCTTTCATAAGTACCGCTCAGATGAACATAAGTTCTATCCGAAGGTTTTATACCACTTTCCAGAAGCAGATCGCTCTCTTTGTCGGTGGTGGGAGCATATAAAGTATCTGGTATATCCTCCGTTGGGAGATCTAGATCGACTTCGATAGAATGGCCGTAGGTGGCTCTTATCTCCCCGTTTTTACATTCATACCTGTTTTTCTCGTCGGTAGCGGCGAGTGCCTTCACATGATATTTTCTAAGCCAATGAAAGCTCTTCTGTCTGTTCCTCAGGACCTTCACGAAATGTTCGATATCTATCCATCCGTTCTCATCTATTTCAAGGCCATATTTATCGGGAAAATGGCGAAGAATTCCGGCCGTGGTCTTACCAAGGTTCTTGCTCTCTTCATCGCTCATTATAAATTTTCCCCTCTCACCGCATTCTGGACACTCTTCGTCTCGATAATAACCGTGCTCCTCGCACTCCCTAATCATGATATCATATACCTCCAAAACATGGATTCGATAATAAATCTTTTCCTGTGCGGCCCTTTTATCTTCAACGAGGCCAAATCTTATTACGACTGACTGTGTTTTAAATCTCGATCATACATGTCAGAGAAAAACTCACGTTTGTCCGGATTTCACAAGAAATCACTCAAAGAAAGGGTAGCACTCGTTGAAGAGAACGGTGAAGTCGAAGATGGTTTGGATCCTTTAGTAGAAGAGGGTCTCTCGAACGAGAAAGCCGAACAGATGATAGAGAACGTGGTAGGCACTTATGAACTGCCTGTGGGGGTTGCGACCAATTTTAAGATCAATGATGAAGATTATCTCATCCCGATGGTGATAGAGGAGTCTTCCGTTGTGGCCGCCGCTTCTTACGGAGCGAAACTGGCAAGGAACACCGGGGGCTTTCACGCCACCACTACAGAACCGGTCATGATAAGTCAAGTCCAGGTTACCGGTATTTCCGATCCTCATGCCGCTAAGATGAAAGTGATCGAGAATAAAGAGGAATTGATCGAATTGGCTGAAGAGCAGGATCCGGTTTTGGTGGAGCACGGCGGAGGGGTAGAAGATATAGAGTGTAGAGTGCTCGACAGTGATTTCGGAAAATACCTTATCGTCCATCTTCTAGTGAACTGCCAGGACGCTATGGGGGCGAACGCCGTCAATACGATGGCTGAAGCTGTCGCGCCGGAGATAGAAGATATAACCGGTGGAAACGTATATTTGAGGATACTCTCGAATTTAGCGGACCATCGGATCGCGAGAGCTAGAGCGGTCTGGGATAAGGAAGATATAGGCAGAGATACGGTCGAAGGCGTGCTTCAGGCCTACGAATTCGCTAGAGTCGATCCTTATCGATGTGCGACGCATAATAAGGGAGTCATGAATGGCGTGACCGCGGTAGTGAGCGCGACCGGTAACGATACTAGGGCGGTAGAAGCGGGTGCTCATTCCTACGCCGCAGCTTCAGGAGGATACTCGCCTCTTACAACATGGGAAAGGACCGAAGACGGTGATCTGGCAGGGAGTATCGAAATACCGGTTCCGGTCGGACTGATCGGAGGCGCCACTTCTTCACACCCGGGCGCACAGAAAAATCTGGAGATAATGGGCGTTGATAGTGCGAGAGAACTTGGAGAAGTGATAGCTTCGGTAGGTTTAGCTCAGAACTTCGCCGCTTTAAGAGCCCTAGCTTCAGAAGGTATACAGAAAGGTCACATGAAACTGCACGCGAAGAACGTCGCGGTTCAAGCAGGGGCAGGGGAAGATATCGTGGAAGAGGTAGCCCAAAAGATGGTAGATGAGGAAAAGGTGAGAGTGGACAGAGCCAAAGAGATCATCAACGAACTCGGATGATGGAAAGGGTTTCTTGAAGGACTCTACTGCTCCTCGGACCTCTCTACATATCTATCTCTTTTTTCCTTAGCCTGAGCGATCTTGTCCTTCAATTTATCTATCTTTTCTTCGTGCTTTTTTATCTTCTTCTCGTACTTCTCTATCTTGTCTTCCATCTTACCGGCTTTCTGCTCGTATTTAGCTTCTTTCTGGAGCTTTTTCGCCTCTTTTTTCTTCCTATCGGCGTCTTTTTTCAGATCATTCGGTTTTTCTTCTTCCGACATCTCGTCGTCCTCTATCCAAACTAATGGGGTTTTTATTTAGAAGTTTTCTTGGTGGGATCGGCGTCACGGGCTTTTTTCTGATATTTCCTCATCTTTTCTCTAGCTTTCTTGATCTTATCTTTATATTTATCTATCTTGCTCTCGTATTTAGCTATCTTTTTTTCCTGTTTTGCGGCTTTCTTTTCGTATTTGGCCTGCTTCTTCCGCATCTTAGCCTTATCCACTTTCTCGTTAGCGGCTTCCTTTCTATCCGCTCCTCTTTTAGTTTTTCCTTTAGATTTTTTAGCCATCTCGGGTCACCATCCTAATAAATGCAGGAAGATATAAAGGTTTTATTGGTCAGTATGGTGTGAAATTGAAAACCCTATTAATAAAATAAAGAGAAGGAATAATTTTTACCTAGGATGCTTTCAATATTCGATCACCGCATTGATTTGTCCAGTATAGCCATCCATAGTTATAACAATTTCGTAATGACTTATATCCTGTTGGGGCTTTGTAGGATCGGTTACATCTCCAGTGATGTGTATTCTATCTCCATCACCCAATTCATCCGGATCGCTATCTATATGGGTGATAGATACTTCCAGATTTTCGTTAGAAGCTTTGATGTCATCCTGGCCATTGATCTCATCTGCATCTATACTACCGACTTTTTTTCCTTTTGAATCCAGGAGTGAAATCCTCACTTTTGTAGTATCGATAGAACTAGGGGTGTTCATATTTAGATGAAAGGTGGCATTTCCCTCGCTTGGGTGAGACTCTTTATCATTATAGGTGAGAGTCCCAGCAATAGGAGATTTTCCTGCTCCCCCCGGATCGCTCACCATCATATACAGCGTTGCTGCAAGAACGACCGTTATAGCCACCATCAGGATGGTCGCGATAACAGGCGATACTCCTTCTTCATCTCTCTTTAATTCTTTCATGGGTTAAGTCCTCCTGCAGGGCGGAACCTGCATTATATAAACTCCGATTTTATCTTTAAATAATTTATCCAAAAATATTAGATCATATTATTAAAGAAAAAAAGGACTCAGAGCAGACTGAATGTATTCAAATCATCAAAATCTGCCGTAGGTAGAGTTGTAAAATAGCAGAAATAGAAAAGAAAAGGGTTTAAAGCTGTTTTGAAGGCGTGTATATCCTTTAATCGATAACTGCGCTCAGCGTGCCGGAGTATCCGTCTATGCTCACAATAAGTTCCCAATCGTTTATGTCTGTTTCGCCGTCAGAGTCAGATATTTGTATTCGGTCACCGCCTCCGATGTTTCCTTCTTCAGTTCCTATATGAACAATAGTCACATTGAAGTCGTCGATGTCATCTGTTCCATCTATCTCGTCACCATTGATACTGCCTACGCTGTTTCCATTGGCATCCAGTAAGGTGATCTTAACATTTCCAAGGTCAGTCGAACTTGGCGTATTCATGTTCAGATTGAACGTAGCGTTACCTTCTGCTGGCGCCGACCGATCAGCATTGTATGTCATCGTACCGGCTACAGGCGTATCTCCGCCTCCACCGATATCACCGACCATCATGTAGAGCGTTGCTGCGAGCACGACCGTTATAGCCACCATCAAAATGGTCGCGATAACGGGCGACACACCTTCTTCATTTCTTTTTAGTTCTTTCATAGATTAAGTCCTCCTGCAGGGATGAACCTACAACAGTGTAATCCTCTTTTGGCCTATAAATATTTTATTGAAGAATAACAGGTATTCTTATTAAATTGGCTCAACATATACCCTCAGTGCTCGTCCTCGGAACTCTCTATCTCGATGAAGTCGTCGCACACCATCGCCAGCATGTTATCTATATCTTCGGATTCTTGTTCAGATACGGACATTATGAAAGTGTAACAGTCGTGAGAGCGCAAGTTTGAGATCAGTATGTGGAGGAACTCGGAGAGTATCCTGTTATCATTGTGGATGGATAAAGAATCGATAGAATCTAAAACCACGGTGTTGTTCTCAGTGGGATATTTTTTCAATAAATACTCGATCTTCAAACTGATGTTCTCCAGCATCGTCGGACTCTCGACGAAAGTCACGTCTTCCTTGTGCTCCGCCGCGCCCATGGTCATGTATGACACCGCATCGACGAAGTTGATCTTACTTTTATCAATATCGAAGGCGTCTAACACCTGGATTATAGTCGAGGAAGATATCGTGGAGGTAGTGTATATGACCTGCATCTCTCTATCTCTGGGGAAATCATCTGTTAAGGCTGTGATGACTTCAAAATACGCATCCACATCCACCTTCAAAGCGACGGCCGAACCGGGTTCTAAACTTTCAAGTTTTTCCGGCAAGTCATCGACTTCAATCATTGGTACCTCCTCCTCCTGTGCTGATTCCTCCGCCTTTCAACAGCGGCACAAGTAGAACGCCTACCGATGTCAAATCAAGTACATATTTGGCTCTCGAATGATCCGTCCCTCTCATCTTCACGACCTGTAATGTCCTCAAGAGGTCACCCTGTCTCTCTAGATTACCCATCATTATTATCCCGTCGGCTATCGCTTCTTCGACTCCGTACTGCGAGTATCTAGGTTCTTCGGGCGAGATCTCCGATACCAAAAGAGAAGTACAGCCGTGCGAGGAAAGGGTCTTCATGAGATTGAGCATGAAATCCCTTATCTTCTCCTCGGTCTTGAGTTGAAAGCATATCGAGGTCACGGAATCGATGACCAGCCTCTCTATATCTTTTTCTTTTACAAGTTCTTCTATCCTATCTATCAGAGCATTTATCTCTTTGAAGGAGAACTCGCTCTTTTCTAGAAGGCCCAGCTCATCGTAAATGTCAGGTATGTCGACAAAGGTGAGCTTACCCTCTTCTATCAGTGATTCATCGAAAAAATCGTAAGGTACTACATTGTTGAGCATCTTTTCTGAAGCTTCGGTCACCGAGATGAAGAGACAGTTTTCATCCTCTAAAGCGCCGTGAACGAGATATTCCAAACTGAGTGTGGTCTTTCCCGTTCCACAACTACCTGTTACGAGAACGGAATTTCCCCGGGGTATCCCTCCGTTCAGAATAGTATCTAACGCTTCAATACCTGTGACACATTTCTCCCTCTCCTTATCAGGGATTATCGAAAGCTCTTCTTTTTCCATCTTCGACCCATGATATATTTCTTTTTAATTAACTCTTTGCCCAAGAAGTCACCTTCCTAAATCTTTGATTTAGCGAGGAATAGAATTCCTCTAAATCCTCATTATCTCTCAGAAAACTGAAAGTTTTCTAAACGATATCTGGAATGTAATTCCAGAAATATCTTTTGGAATTAAATTCCAAAGATATCAGGAACCATGTTCCTGAAATATCTATATGAATACGTAGTAATCATTCGAGCCTCGGAATTATGATATAATTCCAAGTATATTGGAAACAAGTTTCCAAGACTGCTGGGAAAATAGAAATTTTCCCGAGCACATTGCGAATAGGTGGGTGATGAATTAGAGTCTTATGATTTTACTTTCACTGCCCCCTCTGATAAGAAGTTATATGCATAGAAACAAATACATATTTGAATGGAAGCAGAAAAAACCATAATTTGTAGGATCGTTGAACCAAACAAAGGTAAGTTAGAAGCTCTCAAGACAGAGTATGATAAGGTTCAACGATATATCAACGGCAAAGATGTGGATATATATTCGGCCAGTGTTCAAGCAATGGATAAGTACACGGATTGGGGACACTTGAAGGATGACAAAGAATATCCTTGGCACTTGAGGAACGATACATTTTCAGTAGAAAAAGCAGAGAACACTACAGAGTTCGATTACTGGGCAAAAATCCCAGTGAAGGATGTATATGGTGGTGTAACAGTACCAGTGAAACCACACGAAGAGATAAAAGAAGACTACAATATAAAAGATTCAAAGATTGTTAGGAAAGATTATGGTTTTGAACTTCATCTATCAGTCTCAAAGGAAGTAGAACCTGTAAAGAGCTATGACGGTGCTGTAGGCGTTGATATGGGTCTGAATAAACTTGCGGTGAGCGTCTCACTGCCCGACCGTCAGACCCATTGCTATGGCACTCATATAGGCGATATACAGGCTAAATACTACTTCCTCCGCAGGAATTGTTCGGATGGCTATGTTAGAAGAAAATGGGATAACAAGGACAAAGATAAGATAGATGATATCTGCCATCAGATAAGCAGGAAGATAGTCGATACGGCAAAAGAGAAGAAACTTCTGATTGTTCTCGGTGAACTCGATGATATACAAGAGCAGGATAAAGGAAGAAAGATGAACAGGAAACTTCACAACTTTCCACACTGGAAGTTGCGAGACTATATCAAGTACAAAGCCAAGTGGGAAGGTATAGAAGTGGTTGAAGTCTCTGAAGCGTACACTTCTCAACGGTGTTCAAGGTGTGGTAAAATCGGTGATAGGCACAAAGGTAGATTCAAGTGCGAGAACTGTAGACTTGAAATAGACAGGGATAAGAACGGTGCACATAACATAGCTAGACGGGGCATCGGAAAGTATAACGAAACCTCTTCTGATGTTAGGGGTGTTGTGACAACGCCCGAAGCCACTACCGATGAACTGACCTCTGCATCCGCAGAGCTTTGCTCGAAGTATTTTGGAATTCATTTTTGAATTCCAAATATCGAAGGAATTGCGTTGCAATTCCTGTAGATAAAGAGGAATTCATATTCCTCTGCAACGCAAGTCAGTGAGGTAGGTGGTAACCTATGCTAAAAAGGTCGGAAGCACCTTCCAATCCGTAGCGTATCGGAATTATAAAATAATTCCAATGGAGGAGGAATTTTGAATTCCTCGTCGACAGCGAGGATGATAAGGAATTTATTCCTAAGAAATCGTCAGATTTGGTAGGTGGGGATGTCACGTATTACTGTTTTTTCATAACGTTTTTTCACATCGCTCCTCCAACGAAGATTTTATATCTTTTTCGGCTATAATGAGCATCCGAAGGAGCAGATGATGGCTATGTTGTTCGGTTCCTCAGGTATACGCGGGGTCGTCAATGAAAAGATCACTCCCGACCTGGTCCGTCGATTGGGAACGGTCATAGGAGAAGACCATGAAGAAGTCGTGGTCGGTCGAGATTCAAGACCTACCGGGGATATGGTCCACTCCGCTCTGGTAGCGGGCATGACATCGATGGGATGTGAAGTGAAAGATGCCGGGATGGTTCCGACCCCGACCCTTGCTCAAGCTGCCGAATACTTCGACTGCGGAGTGATGATCACCGCATCTCACAATCCCGCCGAATATAACGGTATCAAGCTATGGAATCCAGACGGGAGTTCATTCGGTCCGGAACAAGCCGAAAAGATAGAGGAAAAGATGGATTCCGAATTTTCTTTGCCCTCGTGGGATTCTGTAGGCGGGGAGAAGAGATATGAAGATGCGGTGGAAGAGCATATCGACAGTATCCTACAGAAATTCGGTAGAGACCACGATCTAAAAATGATCGTCGACTGTTCCAACGGCGCCGGAAGTTTAGTTACCCCTTACCTCCTTAAAGAGATGGGCAATGAGGTAGTAACTCTGAACTGCCAGCCGGACGGTACTTTCCCGGCTCACGCATCAGAACCCGTCGAAGAGAATTTAAAGGAACTGTCAAAGATGGTGAAACACTCGGACGCGGATCTGGGCATAGCTCATGACGGCGACGCGGACAGGATGGTAGCGTTCGACAGAAAGGGGAGATACCTGGGAGGAGACGAATTACTGGCGATATTCGCCGAGGAATTCTCCGACGTCGTGGTGCCAGTGAATTCTTCCATGCTTATAGAGGAGATAGCGGAAAAGGTAAGCCGGTGTAAAGTGGGAGACGTTTTCGTCTCGGAGATGGTGAAAGAAAAGGACTCGGATTTCGGCGGAGAACCTTCCGGTACATGGATCTTTCCAGACGTCAGTTACGGGCCCGACGGTATCTATGCCGCCGCTTTTCTGGTCGATATGTGCGAAAGGAAGGACATAGTCAAAAAGGTCGACAGACTTTCTTCTTACCCGAGAGCGAAAACTTCTATCGAAACAAAAAATAAGTCCGAAGTGATGGAAGAACTCGTTTCCGTTTACAAAGAAGAATATTCCAGCAAAAGATTGAATTTCATCGATGGTATAAGGTTCGAAGAGGACGATGGATGGGGACTGATCAGAGCCTCTGGGACGGAACCTAAGATAAGGATAACCGTCGAAAGCAAAAACGAAAAGAAAATCAACGATATGCTTAAAGAAGCAAAAAATAATATCGAGAGAGTCATGGAGGAATAATTATGAAAGCTTTCATATTAGCTGCGGGAGAAGGTACTCGGATGAGACCTTTAACTGAAAATACGCCCAAGCCGGTCCTGCCGGTGGGAGGAAAACCGATATTACAGCATCTGGTCGATAATATCGAGGAAAAAGTGGACGAGATAATCATCTTGGTCGGCTGGAAGGACGAAGAGATAAGGGACAAGATATCGTCCTCCAAAGTAGATATCAGGTACGCTAGGCAGGATGAACTTCTGGGAACGGCAGACGCTATAAAACATGCGGAAAAATTTGTAGATGATAGATTCATCTGCATGAACGGAGACGTTATCATCCCGAAAGATATCCTCCACGACTTCATCGAGTTCTTTTCCGGCAAAGACGGATCTGTCCTAGGTATGGCTAGTGTCGAAAATCCGGAGAGCTACGGAGTGATCAGAACGGAAGGGGAGAAAGTTGAGGAAATAATCGAGAAGCCGGAAGATCCCACCAGCGATCTTGTCAACGCCGGCCTTTATGGTTTCGATTTAGATATATTCGAGGCCATCGAGGAGACGAAAAAATCTCATCGAGGGGAGTACGAGATCACGGATTCACTAGAGATACTGATGGATAGATCCGACCTATATGGATTCGAGATATCGAAAGGAGAGTGGTATGAACTGAGCAGACCATGGGAGCTGCTCTCTGTAAATAAGGATCTGATGAAAAACAATTTAGAGAGAGTATCTGAAGGCAAAGTCGAAGAAAACGTGCATATCGAAGGTGAAGTACACATCTCTGAAGGAGCGGTCATAAGAGAAGGTGCATATATAAAAGGGCCTGTATTCATAGGAGAAGATGCAGCAATAGGACCGAACTGCTACATCAGACCCGCGTCATATATCGGAAAGGACTGCAAGGTCGGGAATGCCGTAGAGGTCAAGAATAGTATAATAATGGAGGGTACCCAGATCCCGCATCATAACTACGTAGGAGACAGCGTCATTGGAAAGGACTGCAATTTCGGTTCGGGAACTAAAATCGCCAATCTGAGACTCGACGAGAAGGATATTGAGGTCGTCCATAGGGAAGAAAAGATCGATTCGGGGAGGAGAAAACTCGGTGTTATAATGGGCGACGATGTGAAAACGGGGATCAACAGCATGATCGATCCGGGAACGATAATATGGGAAAGATGCTTCATAGGTCCCGGAACGGTCGCTGAGGGAGAGATAGGGCCCGGGTGTAAAATAAAATGAAGATAGCCCAATTAAGTCCATATTTCTATCCGCACCTCGGAGGGGTAGAATCTCACGTCTTAGAACTTTCGAAGCAGCTTATCGATATGGGTCATGAAGTTTTCGTGGTGACGACCCGGTTGGAGAACACTGATAAAAGAGATACGGTCGAGGGCGTTCCAGTGATAAGAGTGGAGCCCCTCACGATATTTTTATCTACACCTATAGTCCCCGGGATCAATCAAGTTCTTCTGGAAAAAGATTACGATATAATACACAGCCACTCTCCACCTCCGCTTATGTCTTTTTTTGGTGTGAGGGGTGCAGAAAAGAAGGATGTGCCGTTCGTTCTCACCTATCACTGCGATCTAGAGATACCTAATATATTCGGACCGCTGCTGGTGAACTTGTATCAAAGGACGCTGGGCACGTACACGGTCTCCAAAGCGGACAAGATAATAACGACCAGTTCCTCTTACGGAGCCACGTCTAAAGCCGTCTGGTACCGTGATGCGGATATAATTCCTAACGCCGTGGATTCGGAAAGATTTCATCCCTCGAACGAAGGTGAGGAAGTGAGAGAAGAACTTGGGCTCGAAGATGAAAAACTGATAACTTACGTGGGGAGGATAGTATATCATAAGGGACTCGAATATTTCGTCCAAGCGGCCAAACATCTCAGGGATCGGAACGTGAAGTTGCTTTTGATCGGAACCGGTGATTTTAGGGAGGAACTGGAGGAGATTATAAAACGCGAGAACATAGAAGATAAGGTCATATTCGCCGGTAGAGTATCTAACGAAAAACTTCCAAAATACTATGCCGCTACCGACGTCTTCGTACTTCCTTCGGTTTCGAGACTAGAAGCGTTCGGTATAGTCGCTTTAGAAGCGATGTCTTCGGGTGTACCCGTCATAGTTTCAGATATACCCGGAGTCAGAGAGGTCATAGTCGAGGGAAAACACGGTCTTCTAGCCGAACCTATGAACTCGAAGGACCTGGCCGGCAAGATAAGGACTTTGCTGGAGAATCCAGATATGGCTGAAAGGATGGGTGAAAACGGGAGAAAAAGAGTTAAAGAAAAATTCACCTGGAAGAAAGTCGCTAAAGAAATAGAGAACGTTTACTATTCGATGCTCAATCGATGACCTCTAATTCCACTTCATCCCCGGTAGAATCATAGGCCTGCCACGACTCTAGATCGTATGGATATGACATGATCACATGTATCCTTCCGTATTTGCCGAACATCTCTATATCTTCATCGGAGGGTGAAAAGTTGGGCGTGGGATGTGTATGTACAACTCCGATTATAGAATAATCGATGGGAAGATTGTTGAGTTTCAGGATCGCGCTGACCGGACCCGAAACCGTGCCTGGAACCATTATAAGCTCGGATATGACTCCGTCGATCTCTCTCATCCCGGCGGCAAATTCGTTCGGATGTGCATCTTTAGCGCTCTCGCTGATCATCGAAAGAACCCTTTCAGTTATACCCCTGATCTTCTTTCCGCCGAATAGACTCATCTTTTCACAAGTTTCTTCCTAATCCTTCTATAAAAGTCTTCTTCCGTCCTTATGAACTTCGCTTTGCTCTCGCTCTTCACTATCTCGATCTTGTCTTCATTACCGACTATGAATTCTTTCTGACCGTCTAGAACCATGAGGCATGATTTTTCCTTTTCCATCAAATTGATCTTTACGGGTTCCTCGGTGGGCAGAACATGCGGTTTCGCCTCTAGATCGAACGAAGCTATAGGAACGGAGACGAAAACGTCTAAGGTGGGATTGATTATCGGCCCTCCAACGCTCATGGCGTAAGACGTGGAACCGGTCGGAGTGGATATTATCAGACCGTCCCCTCTGAACCTGTCGATACGTTTATCTCCATAGTCTATCTCTATCTCTCTCAATTTGGCGATCTTGTCACTGTGTATCACCGCTTCGTTGGTACATTCGCCTTTTTTCTCACCGTTCAAAAGAACGTCCTGCTTCATCCTCTTATCTATGAAATGATCGCCTCGGTCTATCTTTTCTAGAGCCTTACCCACTTCGGATATCTCCACGCTGGTCAAAAATCCAAGAGTGCCGGTGTTGACTCCAAGTGCCGGTATATCTATCTTCTGCATCAATCTGAGAAGGGTGCCGTCTCCACCCACGCTCATTATAAAATCTATATCTCTATCAGTCATATCGTCTATCGAGTAACCTTCGACGCCCAATCTATCGGCTATAGAATGTTCGAAGTAAACGTTACCCACCACGGGATGATCTCCTAAAGAATTTACATTTTCGACTATCTCCTCGTTACCTAATCCGTATACACCGAAATTGAGCGTCATGGCAGTTCCTCCTTAATCCTCTCGTCATATATGGAGATTACGTCTTTTCTTTGCTCGGGATCTATATCCATGGTGAGTTTTTCTAAATTTTTACCGTATACCTCACCGCCCACTTCTCTCAGTATCAAAGCTGCTGCGGCTATATCCGTTATCCGGAGGCTTCTCCGCTCGTTTGGAGTGCGGTGATAATGAAGATCGAAGGTGCCGTCGGCTACCATGCACATCTCCAGCGCGGCGGAACCTAGGGCTCTGACCTTTCGAGCCCTCGACGCTATCTCGAAACTCTCAGGATGTGCCTTTTTCCCCAGGTAAATTGAAAATATGCTGCTGCCGTCAGTGCTCGGATTCATCCGAGTATTGTCTTTAAAACTCCCTCTTCCTTTGACGGCATGATATTCGGTCTCCGTGACTAAATTTTTCACGTAACCCACCTCTACTTCTGAAAGACTCTGAGGGGTATATGCCAAAGAGATACAATAAAAAGGTAGATCAAGAAGCGAGTTTCGAGTACCATCTATAGGATCCATTATGATATATCCTTCATCCTCTCCTTCGACTATACCTTTTTCTTCGCTGAGGATAGAGTGATCTGTCTTCTCTGAAAGATATTCAAGAGCGACTTTCTCGGCCTCGTGATCTATACCTTTAGTGCGAGTCCCGTCAGCTCCTTCACCCATATCTCTTTCTTTCTGCAAGCCCTTCTTTCTTATAGCTTTAGAGACTTTTGAAGCGCAAGTCTTGAAGTGCTCCAATATTTTTTCTTCCATGGGCTCAAGAAGGACTGTTCTTTTAAAAATGTTTTTAGAAAGTTTAGAACCGGGTGTTTAAACCAGGGATACCTCCACATAGAGGACTTTTCCATCGATACCGGAAGGTGAACCAAATTTACATTCTAATCTCAACTTGTGTCGGCCTTCGCCGAGTCTCAAAGGTTCGTCGTCCGCCACGAGAGGGACGTTGTTCTCGATAAGGCGTTTGCCTCCCAGGTCCCCGCTGATCTTCCATTTTAATTGGCTCCTGATGCTTTCATTCGCTAATTCTAGGTATTTTATATTACGGAATATACCGTCCTTCAATCGAAACGATAGTACATCGGAATTACCCTCGCCGTGGATCTGAAGCTGTCTCGCTTTTTCCCCTATAAATATGGCTTTGCTCTCCATCTGCTGCATCACTCTTTGAGTATCGTAGTACTTCAAACTGCTGTAAACCACGGGTAGTCCTATCGAGAGAACTATAGCTATGATCAGCATCTGCAGGGGCAGGCCTTCCAAGCCTTTTTGGTTTTCGCTAAGCTTTGTCCGCTTTATCCCGTTCATATCTGAAGACTGGCCTAGTTATAAACGGTATTTATAAAAGTCTTTGCTTTTCCGACTTACTAAATCGATCGCATTATCCTCAACTCTATCTAAAAGATCCGTTCTCTCTTTAAGGTTTTGTAATTTGTTACCTTCTATTCACAATCCCCAGGGCGATATCGTTTATACCAAACCTCTTTTTTATGCTCTATCTCTTCCCCGCCACCCATGCTTCCATCATCCGCAGGAAACCTGTTTCCGAGGATGCAGATGAATCTGTGATTCATCGGAGTGGAACGGGCATCGATGTGCAGCCATATATCTTCACCGGTCGGGTTGTTCAGGAATCTCGTGCCTACTCTCCATTTAGCAGGGTCCTTCATCTCGTGACCAGGCATCTAATCCACTTCTACAAATATATCTTTTCTGGTGGGTAAAGCTCTGCCGTCCACGTTGCTAGAAATCAACTAAGGTGTTGCAATTTTTGCTTTTATTTTTATCACCAATTCTTCTATCACTATTTTGGACTCAGTATCATCTGAGTTAGTAATCGATATAGAATCATTTGGTAAGTCTGTCTCCTCTAATTCAAATTTGAATTTTTCATCACTAATAATTTTTATTTCCCCATATACATGTGAGACTTTCTCTTCTTTTTCTGAACGTGTATCATTTTCTCCTTGGAGAAATTCTAGATTTAATGGATATTCATTTCCCTCTGAGGGGGCGGAGATAGAAAAAAATTGTCGATCTTTAAATACCAATTTTGAAGGGGTAATAGTCGCATTTTTCCTGAATTTCATCTCCTGTTCAGGGGCAGATATGAGAAGCGAATAAGTAGTATTTGTTTCATCCTCTTGGATATTGAAAACTTCAGTTTCGTTTATGTCCAAGGAATTGTTATTTTCTGATATATAGACTGTTAGATCTTTGATGTAATTTCCACCTATACAGCCGGAATTTAGTAGAAAGATCACTACTATTACTGATATAAGTACCTTTATTTTCATTTAATCCCACCTCTCATTACCCTTTCCAATGTCATTGAGATGATCAATAACTGTATCCCACTCTGAATTAGCATAATTCACATACGAGAGGATATAGTAGTAATTCATACATGAATGATGCCCATAAGGTTCGTAACCTTCCTCACCGGCAATTTGATATCCTCCCGTGAATTTTAATCCGAGATTGTGGCCTAATTCGTGCATAAATATTGCCGCTTGAACTGTTGAATCGCTACCTTTAGGACATAGTGTCACACCAGATAAACCGAATATACCTCTTACTATTTCTGGGACGCTCTTATGCCAATTATCATCGCCGATTATAAGATCATCAGTATAATTTCCTGGATCATATTCAGCTATTCCCATATGATTTGATCCACTACTTCTTTCTGCATCATTGGCGAAAAGACAATAATGGAATTTACCCCATCTGTTTTAATCAAAATAACCATGAAGGTCGTCCGTAACAGGATCCACTATTCCATTATCATTTGTATCCCAGCCATTACCCCATTTATAATCGTAAAAGTCATTGTTATCCCCATCTTTATCATAGAATCCCGTTGTATCTTTTTCTGTAATCTCCTCTCCGCCACCCATCAGACCATCGTCCAGATGCAACCATATCTCTTCACCGGTCGGGTTGTTCAGGAAGCGTGTGCCTACTCTCCACATCATAGCACACCCCAATATAAATCACCTCATAGTTTAAAAGATTTATAATGTTTAAATCTTTATGGGGCGGGTTCTTCGAATATTATCATTACTGGTTTAGTTTGGAAATTTTCTTTTTCCACTAAAAAATTTCCATTCATTTCGTACTGAATCCCCTCATGTTCATCCATACTAAAAGATATGGAAACGTTTATCTGGGAATTCCCATCATAAAATATTCCTATTTGATCTTCCTGGAGTGAAGAAGCTGTGGTGGTATCATTAAGATAATAGGAATTGGGGAAAGGACATAGCATCCGATTGTTTTTGTAATCACTATACTTATCATGATCAAAATTTTGCTTCCTCAATTCGAGTGTAATATTTTTAGCGGACGACTGGATATTTAATAAGGTACAATTATCAGTTTCATATTTCCCTAACGTCGCTCTTCCCTCAGTTACGGAATAATCTTCCAAGTTTACAATTGGCTCTAAATCTTTTGGCGTATTATGAAATCTATTTCCTAAAATCAAGGTGGGAATGGATAAATTGAACTGTTCTTTTTGTGGGTTTTCTATATTTATTTCATACTTTACAGATAAGGGCTCTAAACCAAAGAAGACACATCCTGAAAGGGCAGATGTCATCAGCATTGCTATAGTTATAACCGCTCCAATCACTTTTTTATCAGTCATGCCTTAACACCTCTAATTATATCTCATCCACTAAATCTATATTTTGCCATTCACTAGCCTCATATTTTATTTGACCAAGAATGTACCAATAATTCATACATGTTTCGTTTTCCAATGGACCAAACCCCTTTGGTAATTCTCCTATAAATGGTATATTGTCATGGGTTTCCTTAAAAGGTGGCTTAGGATGGGTCAAATTCAAAGTGTGCCCCAGCTCGTGCATGAAAACGCCTGCTTGTCTCATAGATTTATGATCTGAGACAGCAAAATCCCCAATTATTTCTTCTATGAGTTCCCCAGACAAGCCAAATACAGAATCTAATAACTCTTCTCTCCCATAGACAGTATTCAAGTACTCATCGCTCACTAGCATATCTTCACCATAACTCACACCGAGATGAACGTCTCCATCCCCATGATAATAAGCTTTGTGCACAAAGATGCAGTAATGGAACTTATCTCTTCTCTTCGGATCAAAATTTTTCGATTTTAAATCATCTATATCAGTATGATTATCTGATACATCCCAAACCTCTTCTTCTTCAACTATTTTCTCACCGCCACCTATCAGACCATCGTCCAGATGCAGCCATATCTCTTCACCAGTCGGGTTGTTCAGGAATCTCGTGCCGACTTTCCACTTCGCGGCGTCTTTCATCTCGTGTCCCTCCATCCAATCTATAACTCAGTTCCTACCTAAAGATGAGATGGAACTTATTTTAAAGACTTACTGGTTCCATTTATCTCTTTAATATGTTCAAGGTGATCTCAATCTGCATAAACTGGACCGTCAACCATCAACCGATAAAAAGTTTGATTATTTTTCACACCATACACTTCTTCGATCAAATCATAAATTTCTATAAGATATTTATTTAAGTGGTTCTTATCGTTCCTAAATTGTTTTCTAATGGACTTATTATAGTTTTTCTTTTCAATAGTAACTACATCGTCCTTATATAATCCAAACACGACTATCTTGGTGTCAGATATATATATTTGAGTGTTTATATCCTTGCTTGTCATATTTTTAGGTATTCCTAGATTAATTGCTGTGTGATTTTTAAAACTAAATTGTTTGGAAGTCGTGTTAGGCGGGATACCTACCTTCATTTTAGATTCAAAGTTTGTACAATTATTAATTGAGGATAATTTATAACTTGTCTTATTCAATCCTTTTAATACTTTTTTTAAGTTGCTTTTTGTGTTATTTACATCACCGTCAAAAACAGTAGCACTCTCTATACCATAATAATGGTATGTCGTAGACCCATCCATGACACACCCAGAAAACGAAATGGTTATCAAAACTAGAATCACGGCGGTCATCAGTTTTTTACTCATTCCTTGATCACTCATCATCTACCCCCCTCATAAATATCCATATTGGTTTGAACCTCATCCCAACCACTGTTCGTATATTTTACTTCAGATAAGATATAGTAATAGTTCATGCATATAACAGGTCCATCGGGATCGTATCCTTCATCAGATGATCCTACCTGCCAACCGCCAGTATATTTCAAATCGAAATTATGACCAAGTTCATGCATGAATATAGCAGCCTGTACGGTAGATGAATCTTCTTTAGGACAAAGGACCGCACTAGCGGGCAATTCAAAAATTTCGTCGATTATATCTGGAACTTCTTTATGCCAATTATTATCTCCAATGATGAATTCATCATCTCTAGATACACCCATATGAGGGCCGGTAGGATTTAGCACAGAGGAATCGTTATTGTCAGCATCATTTGCAAATAGACAATAATGGAATTTACCCCATCTATTAAGGCTAAAATGTGGGTCGGTCCCAGGAATTATGTCTCCATTATTCTTTTTTTTCCAGCCATTTCCCCATTTGTAATCCCAGAAATCCTCATTATCCCCCTCTTTTAGATAGAAAGCAGTCTTGTCTTTTTCTGTAATCTCCTCCCCACCACCCATCAGACCATCGTCCAGATGCAGCCATATCTCTTCACCGGCCGGGTTGTTCAGGAAGCGTGTGCCTACTCTCCACTTAGCGCCGTCTTTCATCTCGTGTCCCTCCATCCAATCCACTTCTACAAATATGTCTTTTTTGCCGGGCATAGCTCTTCCATCCACCGATAGATCGTCTGGATTGTTCGACATTCTGTACTCTTCAGCATCTGTCAACCCATCGCCGTCGGCATCGTCCTTCTTCGTGCTCGGGTCGGCGAAGTACTCGTAGAAAGAAATGAATGTCAACTCGTATCTAACTTTATCCGCTAGTTTATATTCGTGAGTTACTTTATCTCCTGGTTGCCATTTCCAATTGAATACACGTCCCTGCCAATTATTTAATCCAAATCTAAGCTCGGTGAGGAATTCCTTGTTATTTCTAGTCACAACTCTCTTATCGATCACTGTATTAGGCTTTACGACATCTCCATCATTTTTTAACTTCCAGTCGCCTTGATACCCTGGATATCTTCTCACATCATCTACCACTAAATGAGCATAATCTGATGAATCTATGCCTGTTTCCACTCTTTCGACCCGCGTTAATTTTAGCTTCGTCCTTTTATTAAATTCACTGTCGATCCAACCGTCTCCGTCTTTGTCGGAATTGTTATACGGACTGAGACAGGTAGTGATTTCAAGTTTAGGGCTTCCCTTGATCTTGAAACCTATTCCTCGTTTGTTCTGAACGTCGATCTCGAGGACCCAATCGTGATAGCCTTTAGGATTTAGGAAACGATCTGAGGGAGTAAACCCTATTGGTATATTTTCATAATCGTTAGTTAGACGCTCAAAATGTGAAGCGTGGGCGTTTGAATTCTTTGTCCTCAAGGTAGCATATATATCGAGTGAATCCACTTGTTTTTCACATTTGATCTTGATGCCTTTCACCCTCACATTTTTCAAATATGCTTCATACTTTAGATTTTCGAAAGAGTAAGTCGCTTTCGAAGCTGGCCCGATCTCGGTTGTTTGCAACATCATCGGGTTTGTACCACTAGAATCTGTGAAGGCAGAAACAATGTTACTGTATTGGTCTTCCCCGTATTGGGGTACCTTCTTTATCTTGTAGTGGTACCACGTCATTGGATCGACTGAATAATCTGCATACAAAGTCTTATCAATCGATATCTCATCAATCTTGTTGAAATTCGATTGACTCTCTGATTTTCGATAAATTTCTATCGAACCAAAACCAGATAATGCATCCCATGTCAACTTCACATAGTTCTCCCCAACACTCATCACTTCGAGGCCTAATGGACTGTTATCACCACCTCCACCGTCGTCCTTTTCGGAGGTAGTCATACTTTTTTCATTACTTCTACTGCTCTCACCCTCATAATTTACCGCTTTAACCTGATATGTATATTCGGTATTTGGATCCAATCCATCATGTTCAAAGGTGGTACTCGTATGTCCTTTTTTTATCGTATCTCCGCCTTCATAAATAGTATAATTCTTAGCTCTTCTAACCCTATCCCATTCGAATTTTATTGAATGATCGCTACAATAGATCATATCAATATTCTGAGGGGTGCTGGGTTTTTGTGGATCATTCATTTGGTAAGATGTCTTGCTGAAACTGTATGATCTAGTCTTATCCAATTCTTCGGAGTAACTTAAACCGTCTGAATCTACTCTTTCAAAATTTATGGTAGAACTAGTATCTGATTCACCTTCAAAATTGGTAGATCTTGCTTCGATCGTGTGTTCTCCAAATCCTAACTGGTAATTTCTATAGCCGTGAGTTTCTTCCGTACCATCCCCATCATAATCCTCACTAATTTTTCCATCAGCTCGTAACCAGCTTCCCTTGTCTAGCTTGAACTCTATTCTACCAGCATGTTCAAAAGAAACTTTAACAGTAAAACTTGAAGATGTAATTCTCTCTCCTTCTGAGGGTACGTTTTTCCATCTATCAAAAACGGGTGGAGGATTATTATCCGAAGGAGGCTCTATAGGATCAATAGGACCGATCAAACTGAATCCTCTCGCAGAGCCTACAACGACAGCATTTACCATACTTAAACTGAATATGACGACTACAACGAAAGTCAAAGCCTTCTTTGAGGTGGAATCTCCCTCGATCATCGAACTTCACCTTGCTGACGGTCGCATATAGCATCTAATATTAAAATATTTTGGTTGATATTTTTGTATTTTTGTACAAAGATGAAATGTTATTCCATCATATTCTATCAAAATCAACTTTTTTATAGTCAATTGTCTGTTTTTGTTTTGATCAATGGCGGTAAATATCTAGCCGTTCTTTATCCTTTCTATTGAGTTTATTACTTATCTTATATGAAGTGATGCTGATCGATAAATCTGAAAGATGTTTAAGTGACCATTCCCAGCTACAAAAAAAATTTTATCTTAGGATGATTTCTCTAATTGAAAAGCGTAAACTAAAACCATGAAGAGGAAATTAGAAGAGGACAAAGAAGGTGTAGCAGGGTTCTTTTTAGACCTGCCTGTACTCGTTTTGGTTATAGTCGTGATAATGGCCTTCATAGGCTCCTTATACCGACTTTCACCTATTATCGGAGATGAGGATGAGGGACTGCAGCAGAGTCAGATATGCCTTAGAGTAAAAGAAAAGGTGCAGAACTATCCCAAGTTACTCAAAGAGGGAGATTTTTCTATCAAAAAATTGAACGCCTTGGACAATAAAACCTTGAAGTCCTATCTAGATCTTAGTTCCGAGTACGCGTATCACCTATATTTTGAAAAGCTGGAAAACGGAAAAAGATGGATATTCGGGAGGGAAGTGAGCGAGGCAGGTCCCGGAGTAGATATGGATTCCTACAAAATACCTATCGATCTCGTGGACAGCGAAGGGCACTCTCACCTGGGTAAACTGGAGGTGATGGTGTGGAAAGACTAAGGAAAGGTCGAGAAGAAAAAGGGGTTCTTTCCATGATAGACGGCGTGATCTTCGCTCTCATAATATTGTTGGTAACCTTTTTCCTCTTTCAACAGTTCGGCGGAGCACTCACCCAGAAAAGAGAATTGGAAGGAACAGATCTGAGATATGAAGCGGCTCAAGATATACAAAAAGTCGTCCTCGATTCGATCATCCAGGAGACAGGCTATTTGAACAAAAGTGGCTCTTCGACCAAAGAGATAAATTTCAGCAACATCAGCGTGGAGAGAGTTTTACGGAATTACCTATATCTGAAACATAAAGAGGAAGTGAATGACGGAATAAACTATGATCTCTCACGCTTGAAAAGAGATATCAAACAAAGGTATGGAAGATGCGCATGGGACGTCAGTCACTATCATTTTTCCGTTAGTTCGTCTTACCGATCCTCTAAATTATTCGTCTCGGATAACTGTGACGGGCACGAAGATATGCCATCGGACAGGTCGGCTTCCCAATCGACGATAACTATCGAGATGAGTAGAGTCCAAGTTATCCTTTACGTGTGGAGATGATTTCAAAGGTGAAGATATCTGAATTTCATGTCGCCCTCGATCCTTATTTCGACCAGGCCGATCTTTTTGAATGAAGGCGAGTGATGAGTTGTCCTTTTTTCTACGTAGCTTTCCAGTTCTTTGATCTGAGCTTTGTCAATTGAAGTCTGGCGCAGATCGAGTATCAGCCCTGCTCTTTGAGAATCCAACTGTTCGCTGGCATCTTTTATGGAAAAGTCGATAAATCGCTTTATATCGTCTAATCCTTTTGATGAACTCAAGTTGTAATAACCAGCTCTATCTTCGATCAGCAGAGGTGCGCCTTTATCTCCAAAAGGCATCCACTCTATCTTTTTTCCGGTATCTCTACCGGCTAGATAAACCGATGAGAGGTGCGAGTAATCATCATTATTCAACTCCTCTATGAAATCATCAAAATAGTGTGATGTCGAGAGCCGGTCCAATAGATCCACAAACTTGTTTATATCTACCCTGTGAGAAGAACGATTCATTTTTTCCAGGGTGGATGGTCGAAGTCCATAACTAGCGGCCTCCATAATCGCGTTCTTAGACAAAAGAGCTCTCAGATAGTTTAAGGCCGCGATGTCATCCTTGTTCTTAATACCACGCTCTCTATATCCGGTGAATCTCATACCATCAAATCTCTGATCTATGTTTGTTAGGGCTTCTTGGTATGAACTGGAATCGGTCCTTCTTTCCAGGTTCCGTATGAAATCTTCTTTGAACGACAGAAAAGCCTCGAGCTCACTATTGTGGAAGGATCGCTCTTTTTTCAACCACTGAAGCAGCTCTTCAGTTTTTTCTTTATCCAGTATATCCACGCTCTTCGCTATATCGCCGAGTGTGAAACTCTGGTATTTTCTCTCTAGTCCTTTAACAGCGTGCATCTCCCCCTCAGCGTGGGATGCGGCCAAAAACAAACTCTCTCTTTTCTGAGGTTTAGAGTTTTTGAACTCCTCTATCCGACCCACTTCTCTCAAAGTTCTAGTTCCGGATTCTATATTTGCGGAGAGGTGAGATACGTGATCGATCTTGTTTTTCTCTATCTGGGATCTCGCATATCTATAAGTGTGATCTACTCTTTCCTTTCCGCAGTAATATCCGGGTCTGTACCAGATGGACTCGCTTCCATCAGTTTCGACCTCTATAGGATTATTGTTAGATCTCAGCATCTCATGGATCGAATTCCAGTTTTCAATATGTTTAAGGACCGGCAGAGGTACCATCCTTTCCGGTAAAAGATCCTCTCCATGTTCAGAAGGGCTCATGTATAGGGGTATCAGCTCCGTTTTGAGCAGAGATCTGTATTCGTTATCGGGTAGGAACGATGAACTGAAGGGCAAAATGTCTCCTACCTCGTATGAGGGAGCGACAAATGGAAAGTCACTATATCTTTCCGGCGTGCCGCTTTCATATCTGCCCGACAGCGAATCTCTGAAGTTTTCGTCCTCAGAAAAATCAAGAAGGTAATGTACACCTCTCTTTTCGACCACCCAAGAATCGTCCGGTATGTCCTGTATAAAATCGAATCTGTTTTGATTCGAAGGTCTTTGGCTCCATCTGAATACACCAAGATTAGACGAGTGATCTTCCGGGAAGATGTAAAGCTGTTCTGAATCGGCGTACTGCGGAACGTTCGAATATAGGCCCTTATCTTTCTTAGGATCAACAGATTGTTCCATTGACAGGCTATCTTTCATCCAGGCTATCTCCGTTTGAGGTTTGATCCTGATCATAAAAGTGCTCTTCCGTGCTCCGGAAAAATCCACCCCGCTCATGTCGAATGTTAGCTCTGTCCTGCCGTCTTTCAAGTCTTCAGGGGCTATCTTTTTTTGGAAAAGCACGGTTCTGTCTTTCGACTTCTCCTCTCTTATATTGTAATCATGATTCAGTTCTCTTCTCCACAAGTCCGAAGTCCTAGAAAGACCGTCTTTTTTTATTAACTGGAGGAAGATTCCTTTTTCTCCTGCGCTGTTACCGGTCTCGATCGAGATACTAGCCGTATTTTTGGAGCCGTTAAAGACGTTTCGATCTATAGAAACGCTGTTTATGTTAACGGACGGGGGGGAGTCCGGGGTATAAGTCCTCTCGACCAAAGGTATGGGAGTGCAAGTTTCAGCAAATGCGAGGTGCCTTCGAGTTCTATATTGCCTGATCAAACCCGAAGAGGAATATCTCTTGGAACTGAGAATGTTCTCACTGCCGGTAGAAACTCGAAGGTCGAAAGAAGATGTTATATATTCTGAGAAAAAGGCCGATCCGTAATGATCGCTGTATCCATCCGCGAAGGGATTTACCCATTCCTGAACGTGTGAAATATCTCCGTTATAATTCCTCTTAGCGGCGGTGTGAAATCCACGAACTTCTATTAGTTCTCCGCCGTGATCCATGTTAAGTTCAAGGTCTAAAGAATAAGAAAAAGTCCTCTTCTCTTCAGCTTTAGCGTCGGTTATCGTCAGATCTCCTCTCGGAGCGCTGACGACCGGGATCTTCTCTTCTTTACCCCCGATACGATAAGTATATCCGGTCCGACGAGAATCTCTTGAGATCTTCCCCACTTGTTTCTCCATTTGAGCGATGATAGGTGCGATGAACCTGTTAGCTGTTCGATAGAAGCTGGCGTCGGAATACGATTTGTAGGGTTGTTTATGGATACTTTTTTTCTCTAGTTCCCGGGCTTTTTCGCGGAGGACTCTCCTTATATCCTTCATGCGGTCAACAGACCTTGAAAATGTCCGGTTCGTCCACCACCCGTTTATTTTATCTATATCGTTAGAATGTATCTTTTTTCCGGTTATATCGACGGCCGCAGTGGAAATATCTTCCTTTTCTAAACTTTCCGAGAAGGGGTCTCCATCACCCTCTAAGATATTGAAGAGTCTGCTTTCGCTTTCAACACCTCTCGCCTCTTTCAGATCGTAAAGATTTCGATTGATAAGGGCAAAAAATCTAGATGGGTTGTTATAGTCTAAAGGTCTCTTGAAACCACGGATAACCTCCTCCGTGAACATCCCTACCGTTTCGTAGCCCACCGATTGGTCGGGTTCCTCCGGAGGCATCTCTATATATTTGGCCAGCTCTAGATCTTTAAGGGACCATCCGTACGAGCCGGACAGGTCTTCTGAAGGGGCTGTCAGATAATCATCGACGAGATGAAAGTAGGTATTATGATCCGCGATCTCTTCGCTTTGCTCTATCAAGAAATCATAGGCTTCGTACTGCCATTTTTTTTCAGTAAAATTGGTTTCAATTTCAATTATATCTCTAGTGTATGCTCTAACCTGCCCGCCTAGAGATGAAAGATGGTCTTGGATCTTTTCTATGTCATCCTTCAGTTCGGGATAGTGATCCTTTAAGGATCTACTTGTATTGTCTTCACTTTCTCGATCGAACATGTCATTATTACTGATATTTTCTAGTGGAGAAAGACTTTCATTCAGATCTGCCCAAGCGGCTTTCTGCACCTGACTCCCGTCATACCATTCGGTCCGGTTGTACTCCCGTATATATCTCTGTACCTTATCGTAATCAACCTGGTCATCCAGATTTATCTTACGGGTGTCGAGTTCGTTCACTATCCTGCTCTCTACTATGGCGGGGACCCCCTCGAAATCTAATTTTTCGGTCGGATCGATCTTGTCCGTTCCCGTACCTTCTAGACCCCAGTTATTGAGAAAGTAAAAGTAATAGAATAAATATCCGGTGTTCGTCGATGAAGACTCCTTGAACCCAAAAGATCTCGAAAGATTTTTAGCGGTGTGGACTATAGATCTAGCTATCTTTTTCGTACCGCTCTTACCGATTATACTGACCTTTCCCATGGATGTTAAAGTTTCGTTCGACCTGATCTCGTCGAGGACGAACTCTTTTAATCCTCTAGGGTCAGACTTGAAACTCATCAATACCTCTTCCATAGTGTTGGAATAAAGGCTGAAAAGAGCTCTCGTATAACTTCTATTGGTTTTTAATTTTCGAATAGATCTTGTCCTATCCGATAATTCACTGTAGAGCCATCTATCGCCGTCGAGCACTCTTCCTTGTACCAAGTTTTTGATCAGGCCAAAGGACGTTTCCGTTCGTCCCTTCTCGACAAGGCTCAATATCCCGTGTTCGGTTATACTTCGCAAAAACAACCCGGGATAAAATACGTTCTCAGAAAGAGTACCTTTCTCTACGAACAATCTTATTATTAGATTCTGTATATTCAATTTATTTTTTCTGCCGGAACCGATCAGTTCCAGGATTCGCGATCCGGTTATAGAAAAGTAGTCGGATATCTCTCTCAGCAGATCGTCATCATAGGAACGAAACGCCCTGATCTGCTCTATGAGGAGAGATAATTTTGCAGTATATCTTACCTCGTCCTTGCTCAAAATAGAACCGGTAGAAAGATTACCTCTATCCCTTTCAAAACCCGCTATAAATCTGCTGGAATTTACGGTATAAGGTTTCTTTCTATCCTCTCCATACTCGAAATCATCTTCTCCTTCATCGTATTCCTCGAGCCATCCCGCCCGGAAAGTATCTCCAAAAGTTTTCTCGAAAGCGATATCTTTTTTGAATCCAGCGTCGTAGACTTTCGTATTAAGATATGCGAACAGCATACAGTCCGTCATCTTCCTCATATTTTCGATATCGAAGCGCTGAAGTCTATCGGCCAAGATGAAAAGGTCTGTTTTCACCTGCCTATCGACGGTGAATTTTCTAGTGGAAAAAGTCCCAGAACTTTTGTCCAGTATATTGACCCGTACCTCTCTCTCGATTTTAAAGAACCCGGGGATTTCATCCCAGACTGACCTCGTTCCCCGCTGTTCTTTTAGGTATAAAGTCTTGAATTCTATCCCTCTATGACCTTTTTCGAGAGGTCTAAGATGGAATGTGAATTCTCTACCACCCTTTTTTACGGTACTGCCGTAGTGTTTTTCGAAATATTTTTCGAATATTTCTGTGGTGTTCTCGCTCACCCTCTTCTTCAAAACGCTCATCGATCGAAAGTTTGACGTTTTTGAGAACCGCTGTCTCACCTTCTTTACCGCTTGCTGACCCGCTTCGAAAGCGGCGCTTTCCAATTCGGCTTTGACCTTTTCTATCTCTCTTTCCGTTTCATCCACTACGGCTGTATCGATCACTCCCCGCTGACTTTGGCGCTTGACCTCCACAAGATAAGCCGTGGCGGCGACGGATAAAAGTATGATAACGACGCCTATAAGGGCGAAAACCATCACTCCCTTTTCATCTGACTTTATTCTGGATATGTTACTCAAGATGTATCTACCTCTTGTACGAATACGTGGTTCTCGGAAGTACGGTCATCCTCTAGATTCAGCATCATCAGTTCTATATCGCACTCTCCCGCCTGGATCTTCATCGACTCCGTTCGAGAATCTCTCCAACCTTCCTCGCTCTCTTCTAGAACACCTGTTTCGTTCAGATCTTCCGGGTTCCACAGATGAACGTCCGCTCGAAGATCTTTTAGAGAAGATTTGTCTCCTTTCTTCACTCTCACATAACCTGTAGTTATCTCGATAGTGTAGGGTTCATCTCGGATCTTAGGCGGCAGATATATACCTGAAGATTGGTCATCGAAAGTCAGTATCTGTCTTACCCGGTCTTGGCTGGATACGTCAAGCTCATTTATCACTCCCGCTATCTTTCCAGCACGGTTCTCTATCTCCGCATCTTCTATGGAGTCCATCTGATAGTAAAAGGCTGCTGAAAGGGAAGATATCAGGATTATCCCCGCCGCCATCAGTACCATCTTGCTCTGCATCCACTGAAGCATCGATCATCTCTCTCTAGAGTGGGATTGGACTCAAAAATCTTTATTTATTTACTCTTTGTGGTATATTGTTATCGGCACGGGTATTTCGCCCTATTTTTTCCTCTCGTACTGGGCTATTGTGATCCCTATGAGTATTATCGCCCCGAAGATGAAAGTCTCGACGGATAGAGTTTCATTCGCGAAGAGGTAAGAGAAGATGATCCCGAAGAACGGTATCAGATAGACGAAGAGTATCTGTTTGGAAAGCTCTTTACCCCGTAGGATATAGTACCACAGGATCAATACTATCCCATTAGCGAAAAGGCCAAGATATACTGCGAGTGCCCACGCAGATATAGGGATGGAAACTATACGAGAAGGGTCTTCCAAAATGAAAGTCGTGGGCAAGAAAAGTATAACGGCCATGAATAGAGAGGCCGAGATTATGGTCAACGGATGATGATCGTCCAATGCTTTCTTTACCAAAATACCCGAGAAAGCGTAGAAAACAGCGCTGCACAGAAGCATCAGATTTCCTATCAAAGAGGCACCTCGCAGGACCACGCCTCCTCTGGTGACGAGGAGAAGGGTGCCGGAAAGGGCCACGGCGGTACCGAAAGCCTTCTTCTTACCTATATGTTCGCCGAGAAAAAGAGCTGAAAGAAAGATCGTGAATATGGGTGCGGTCGCCTGGAGAAGAGAACTCATCGATGCGGCGGTCTCCGGGGCCATCAGGGTCATACCGACATTCTGAAAGACCAAAGGGAGATAATATTGAGTGAGAGCTATACCGACCATCGGAAAAAAGTCCTCTTTAACGGGTCTGAATGTACGTTCTTTTCCTATGACTAGGAGAGTGAAGATAGCTATAGGTATCGAACCGAATACGGCCCTGAAAAGACCCAAAGTTATGGGTTGGATCTCTCCCAAAGCTATCTTTATCGCTGGGAAGGTCGAACCCCACATGACGACCGCGACAAGGAGTACCAAGAAATTCTTTGACCTTACCGCCTTATCCTCACTCATCGGCGGCGAATCTCCGCTATGCTATAACAATCTTTTCGATGACTCCTAAACTCTAAATAAATGCACCCATTATATAATCTAAATTCGGTGTGGTAAAAATGATCCTTTCTGATTCTCAAATAAAAGATCTGATGGAAAAAGGAAAACTGGCCATCAAAGATTATCGAGAAGAGAACTTGACACCTAATGGATATGACCTCACTATAGACGAAATCAACGTTGAAGAAAAGAAACCTCAGACCAAGAATGAAGCGGTCATCCCTGAAAATTGTTGGTTCGCGGTCTCGACTAAGGAGTACGTTGAATTTCCCTCTCACGTAGCCGGTGAGCTCTGGATAAGGACGACATGGGCTCGAAAAGGTGTGATATCCTCTTTCGGCATGATCGACGCCGGTTTCGAGGGAAACTTGACTCTCAGCGCCTATAACTCTTATAAGGAGATCGAAGTACCTATCGGCGAAACTTTCGCACAGCTCGTTTTTCATCTCATGAACGAGGACAGTGAGAAAAAATATGCGGATAGGTCGGGAAACTACCAAGGCCAAGAAGGCGTAACTCTCGATTGAGGTGATGATGTGTCCGTAAAAATAGACGGAGAAAGCTTATCTATCAAGGACGTTCACGACGTTTCTAGAGAGCTCGAAAAGGTCAGATTGGCAGAAGTCTGTGAGCAAAAGATAAACGTCTCTAGAGAAGTGGTCGAAGACAAGTTAGAGGGGGAAGAAGACGTTTACGGTATAAATACGGGTTTTGGTGACCTCGCCAATGTGAAGATCGAAAAAGATAAGACGGAACAACTACAGAAGAATTTGGTGAGAAGTCATGCCAGCGGCGTTGGAGAACCGCTGAGTGAAGAGATAGTTAGAGGCACCATGCTTCTCAGGGCGAACACAATGGCCAAAGGATACAGCGGAGTCCGTTTAGAAGTGATAGAGCTTTTGATCGAGATGCTGAACAAGGGGGTTCATCCCGTCGTACCGGCTCAAGGAAGTGTAGGCGCTTCTGGAGACCTCGCTCCCTTAGCTCACATGAGTTTAGTACTTATAGGGGAAGGAGAAGCCGTTTTCGAAGGAAATAGATTGGACGGCGAAGAAGCGCTGGAACGAGCGGGTCTAGAACCCATCGAATTGAAAGCCAAGGAGGGATTGGCTCTCTTGAACGGCACACAAGTGATGACCTCAATAGGGGCTCTCATGCTCCATGACGGAAAAAGACTGCTCAAAGCCGCTCAGATAGCCAGCGCGATGAGTTTGGAGGCTCTGATGGGGACCGACGCCGTCTTCGACAAGAGGATACATCAGATCAGGCCGCACGACGGACAGGTAAGCTGTGCCGGGAATCTGAGAAAGATCACCGCCGACAGCGAGATAATCGAATCTCACAAGGACTGCGAGAAGGTTCAGGACCCTTACACGTTGAGATGTATGCCTCAGGTTTACGGCGCGACGAAGGACGCGATCCAGTATGTTGAAAAGGTATTGACCACAGAGATGAATTCGGCGAACGATAATCCTTTGGTGTTCCCGGACGGAGATGTGATATCTGGAGGGAATTTCCACGGCCAGCCCGTCGCGCTAGCTATGGATTTTCTCTCTTCCGCGGTATCAGAAGTGGGAAACATCTCGGAAAGGACGACCGATAAACTGATGTATGAAAAAGAGAGCGGTCTTCCCCGTTTTCTAACCGATAAAGAAGGTGTGAATTCAGGATTCATGATAGCGCAGTACACCGCCGCATCTCTAGTTTCCGAAAATAAGGTATTATCTCATCCCGCCAGCGTAGATTCGATCCCTACCTCCGCGGGCCAGGAAGACCACGTGAGCATGGGATCTATAGCCGCGAGACAGACCGAGGAAGTGATGAGGAACGTGGAGAACGTGGTCGCTATAGAGCTCATGTCCGCCGCGCAGGGACTAGAATTCCAGGATAAAGAGCCGGGTAAAGGAGTGAAGGCGGCTTACGACATCGTTAGAGAGCATGTTGAGCCGCTGGACGAGGATCGGTCTCTTCATCCGGATATAAGGGAGGTCAAGGACTTGATCAAAAGCGGAGAACTGATCGACCGTGTCGAAAAAGCTGTCGGCGAGTTAACTTGACGAAAATATATATTTAGAAGTTTTTCCTTCAAGGGGTAAGATGTCAGAAGATTCTGAGTATACCAAGGATGATAGCAGATCGGGAGAACTGAGTCATCTCGAAAAGAAGACTCTACTAGCTCTAGAAGAGCTTAACGGAGTCGCATCTCCGGAAGAGATCGCGGAAAACGGTGATTTCGATAAAAAGGTCAAAGTTATGAACGCTGTATCATGGCTGGAATCTAAAGGTATGATTGAGGTTGAAGAGGACGTAACTCACCATTACTCTCTCGCCAAGAAAAGTCTAGCCAAAAAAGATCTGCCCGAAAGGAAAGCTCTGAAGTTTTTGGACAAAAAAGGCGGTAAATGCAGCGTCAGAGAGATGCAGGAAGAGAGCAATCAGAGCAAGAACAAGGTCGGTATAGCTCTCGGATGGCTGAAAGACAAGGATTGGGCCAGGATCGTCAAAGAGGACGGCGAATCGTACCTCGAGATCACGAAGAAAGGCCGCGAAGCTTTGAAAAAAAAGGGAAGAGACGAGAAGTTGATCAGGCGTCTCGGTAAAGAAGGACGACTTCCCGAAGATGAGGTGGATAAGTATACTGTCAACAATCTGCTTTCGAGGAAGGAGGTACTGGAAGAGAGCAGGGAAGTCTCCAGGACTATAAGACTGACCGAAAAAGGAAAGAAAGAGTTGGAGAAAGGTATAGAACTGAAAACTCAGATCAACCAGCTAACTCCCGAGATCATCAGAACAGGGGCGTGGAAAAAAGCTAGGGTCCGTCCGTATGACGTGAAAGCTTACGCTCCTAAAAAGTTCGGAGGGAAAAGGCATCCGTTAAAAAGGGAGATGGAAAAAGTGAGGCAGGTATTCATCGAGATGGGTTTCAAAGAGATAAAGAAAGATATTATACAGCCCGCGTTTTGGAACTTCGACGCGCTTTTCTCACCTCAGGATCACCCGGCTAGAGACCTTCAGGATACTTTCTATATGAAGGAACCTGAGGAACTGGGATTCGACGAAGAAGTCGCCGAGGCAGTAAGGAATATGCACGAGAACGGCGGCGATACCCGATCAAGAGGTTGGCAGTACGATTGGAGCGAAAAGGAGGCAAAGAAGGCGGTGATGCGTACACACACTACCGTCGCGAGTATCAGACATCTATCCGAGAACACGGAACCGCCGGTGAAAGCATTTTCACTGGATTGGAACTACAGGAGCGAGAAATCCGACGCGACTCACCTATCTGAATTCGTGCAGATCGAAGGCATAGTGATGGAGGAGAACGCCAGCTTGAACATGCTGATCGGGATGATGGAAGAGTTCTACAAAAAGATGGGTTTCGAAGACGTCAAAGTTAGACCAGGGTACTTCCCATTTACCGAGCCCAGTTTAGAAGTGTTCGCGAAGTGGAAAGACGATTACCTAGAGATGGGCGGCGCAGGTCTGTTCCGAAGAGAAGTATTGGCGCCGCACGGCATAGACGATCCGGTGATTGCCTGGGGTCTCGGTCTGGAGAGGCTCGTGATGCTTCGGTTAGGATGGGACGACATCAGAGAGTGTTACAGGAACGATATCGAGAGTCTTAGGGAATACCCACTGCTGTGAACAATTAGTCGTTTTAATAACTAGCCCTAAAAGCTTAGTACCCATTTGATTCTGTAAAAAAAAGATATTTCCTACTCTCTCACTTGTGCAGAACTCTCTAGATTTTTGTATAGCCATTGAAACACTACAATTATCTTTACTTTCAGTGAAAATTAAGGAAGACTTGCGTTTGCATCCCCTCCAGTAGGGATGAGATCAAATAAAAATCTATTGAAAAGATAATGATTAGAAAATAGTCATTATATATATTTATTATATTTTAAAAAATATATTGATACTAAGAGTATCTATTGTGAATGGATTTGAATGTTTTCTGATTTAAATAAAGAAAGAAAAATGTGTTGTTAGTATTTTTAATCATCGGTTCAGTTCTGGATCAACAGGCATTTCTTCTTCAAAAGTGTCTTTCTCATCTGATTCTTCATTTGATTCCTCTTCATCTTTGAACCTTGGCCATACAGCAAGGATGATAGCTATTATGCCCAAGATAATCCCTACTATTCCGATGTTTCGGGCCAAAGATATATCACTATTCTGATCACTCTGTCCTTCCTTCAATTCATTTTGAGTTTCTGGTATTTCTGTTTCAACGCCCTGTTCCAATGTATCCGCTTCCTCTTGAAGGGTACTTATCTCATCTTTAATATTACTAATCTGATCTTCCAATGTTGCAATGTTGTCCCCTATTTTGTCGATATCATTACCTTGTTCGTCCAAATCGTTCTCCAATGCTGTTACATTTTCTTCTAGATATGATCGGAGGGCGTCTAGCTCCTGTTTCAATTCGGTCATATCACTGTTTATATTAATTATTTCATTTTCGAATTCAGTTACATTCTCTTCTAGGTCTGACTCTAAGTAGGTAAGCTGTTCATTTAAATCTGTTATATCATTGTTTATGCTTTCTATGTCTGACTGAAGTCCATCTATCTCCTTGTCTAGTTCTGGTATATCTGGCATATGAAGGGCGTATACTATTTTCACTGACTTATGACCCACCTCATCTGTAGCCACTACTTTAAATGGGTTGAGGCCTTTTACAAGGCTTGTCTCATATACAAATTTTCCATTACTGTCCAATTCTACCTTTTCTCCATTGATTGTCAATTTTGCGTTTGTGTTTGTTTGTCCTTCAATTATGAAACTCTCATCATAGGTAAGATTATCTAAACCATTAGTTGGTTGGGTTATTTTCAACATAGGAGATTCTGTATCAACTTCAAACGTAATATTGTCCGTTGAATTGAGACCTGCAGTATCTACAGCTTTAATCTTCACTGTATGCTCATCATCGGTTAACCCAGTAAGGGTATGAGCGGTTGCTGTTCCCACTTCAAACCATTCACCCTGATCAAGTTTGATTTCATAGTGTTCTATACCTGTTGTGTTATCGTAACCATACCATGTCACTGTCATCGAATCTGTAGTGAATAATGAACTCTCTGACGGTGAACCTATTTCTACAACAGGATATTGAGTATCTACTGTAAAAGTAACCCTCTCATTAGAACTTTGACTTGCGTTGTCCCAAGCTCGAATATTAATCGAATGTTCACCATCTTCAATTCCTGAGAAGGTATATTGTGTAGTTTTACCAATCTCTATCCAATTATTATTATCTAGTTGTATTTCATAATGGTCTATCCCACTAGCTTCATCGGAGCTGTTCCACTCAACCAATACCTCCTCTTTCTTTATAATTTCATTTGTTTCTATATTGGATATTTCTAAATCAGGAGGGGTTGTGTCTGTTTTAAACGAAACAGAATCTGTAGTAGATTGACCAGCCCCGTTATAAGCTCGAACTTGAACTGTATGTCCCCCATCGGTTAAATCTTCAATTGTATATTCATTACTCTCCCCGACATCTATCCAATCATTTCCATCGATTTTTAATTCATAATGACTTATCCCGCTAATATCATCAGATCCGGTCCACGAAACCACTATATCCTTTGTATCTAACAGTTGATCATTCGTAGGAGATGAGATATTTATTTCTGGTTTGGTAGTGTCAATTGTAAATTTTATATCTTCAGAAGAGTTATGACCAGCATTATCCCATACTTTTACACTCACATTGTATGTTTCTCCATGTTCTAAATTAGGTATGGTGTAACTGGTATCACTACTTACATTAAACCATGTACCATTAAATTTGATCTCAGAATAATCTACTCCTGAAACTATGTCATTAGTATTCCATTCAACCGTTACATTATTACTATGGGCGTATCCTTCATTTTTTGGATATGTAATGTCTAATGAAGGGGGTAGAGTGTCGACAGTGAAGGTGATACTATCAAATCCCGTTTCATTATCTGTATATCCAAAGACTGAAACTAAGTAATCACCGTCGGATAAATTTTCAAAAGTATATTGAGTTGATTCATTTACGTTTATGAGTTCACCGTCATTAAGGCGAATAGAATAGTTATCAATCGAACTTGAACCATTCCAACTGACATTTACATTTCCTCCTACTATTTCACCTTTTGTAGGTGAAGTTATGTTCAGGGTAGGGTCACCTGGTTCTGATAACATTAAATTATTCTTCTCTTCGAGTCCTACGTCTTCTTCAGCTCGAACAATATACCACCATTTGACATCGTCAGCTTTACCAGCAAAATTGTCTACATACTCAGTTGAGTCACCTGATACACTTGTTAACAGGTTAGTTTGATTCCACGGCCCTTCAGGACTTTTTGCTCGGTAGATATTGTATTTAACTACATGTTCACTAGGGGAAGGTGACCATGATAAACGATTGTGTTGGGTGCCATTCCAGTTTTCTCCTATGACTGTTATGTTATCTATACGCCATCCTTCCCCATAATTTTTATCATATGCTTCTACACCGACATCCCACCGTATATGTATACTCTTCCCTACATAGTCTGAGAGGTCAAAGGTTACTTTTTCCCAATCTTTTTTATTAGCCCATCCTTTTTGACCACCTAAGGGGTTACCATATGCGTCTTCTATTACACCATCATAGCCTTTTTCTGGTGTTATAGGATTCCAAGGTCCATCAGTTCCTTTCGTAGAGATCTTAACGTTCCCTCCATCCCATAGGTTGTTGAAAGATCGCCAATGATCAAAGGTCAATGTAGCATCTACAACATACTCTGGTATCTTTATTGTAGGGGAGATTAACGAACTTTTCATACCATGTTCTGATGTCTTATTGTATTGGCCATTTCCGAAGTCCCAGGAGCTATTACCAGTACTGGCTCCATTCTCTCGGATGCTCCAGTTACTTGCTTCAGAATGAGACTTTTTAGTAATATACCCTATATTACCTTGTTCTACGTCATCATCGAAAAGAGAAAAGCTTTGATGACCATACCAATCTACTTCAAAATTCCCAGGAGGTTTCGGTGGTTTTCCATCTACAAAAGCATTAGCTGTTATAATAGTAGCTTGAGTTTCATCCCAATATTCTACTGTTATCTGATCTTTATGGGAGACTTGAAGGACCGAATCACTGTTTTTCTCAGATATTGTAAAGTTACCCGTAAAGTAGTATGTATTTTCATCTCCTTCAAGTGTTAAGTTTATTCCTTCAGGTTGGGTATCACTATAAGCCCCAATTTTCAAGGTCTCTTTCTTTTTCAAATCCTTATCTTTTACTGTTACTTCAACTTTATCTTCAGAAGAGTATCTTTTTCGATCTGTAGTTATATGAAAATCTTTAGAATTGTAGACAGACAGTGCATAATCTTGGTTCGCTTGTCCATCGTTATTTGAATCTGCTGGTATATTATGGCCTTTAACTCGAACGGTATATACCCCAGATTTTACATCTTCAGCTGGGATGTAAACATTCTCTACATTGTTTACATTATCCCATCCATCTCCATTAGTATCAAAGACATCCATAGCATCTGTATTAGGATATGAATAACCACTATCACTTACACCGTCTCCATCGTTATCAAATGCGTTTCCTCTGTACACTTTACCTTCGGGAGTTACAATTTCAAGATTTAAGTCATTTTTTAGTGTAGGATTATCACCAGGTTCCGCTTCCTCATCTGTCCAAGTTAGGGTTATATTCAAAGGTTTATCGGCTTGTTTAGGGGTTACTACATATTTGTCTTGTTCTCCCGTAGTTATCAATGATGTCTGATCTTTAAGCATATAAGGAACTGGATTATTCTTAGGATACTGTAATTTTGATAAATCTACCATACCCCATCCTTCTTTTTTATTGGGGATGGGTTTTGTATTTCCATTATCTTCATCAAGGTCGTAGGCAGAATTAATCAAAAGAGACTTAACCATTGCTGGACTTGGCTTCTTCCCATAATTCGCTTTATACCAGTCCACTATTACAGCAGAAGCACCAGCTACATTAGGATTTGCCATAGAGGTACCGCTAGAAATCATATAGTGGTCTTCGGAGTCAGGACCAGTAGAGATTATTTCTTCTCCAGGTGCTACCACGTCTGGTTTGATCCTATTATCGACAGTCCATCCTCTTGAGCTGAAACCTGAAATCTTATCTGGGTTTTCTGCTCCATCAAATTGTTCAAAATCCGGTAAAAAGTTCTCAGTAGAGCCTACTGTTATCACGTTTTTTGCCGTTGCTGGGGTTCCAACAGTGCCATCGCCTGGTCCACTATTACCTGCAGAAGTAGTTATTACCATGGGTTGATTTCCTGTAGCGTTACTATTTGCATCTCTTACTGCAATATCATAACTATTAGACATTGCGGTGTATTCTCCTTCAACTGCAGCCCCCCAGGAATTGGAGTGGATATATGAGGTCGAATTTTGAGCGGCTACTTCTACAATATCATATATGTCATCCGGACCTACCCAGCCAGCAGAACTACCGAATATTCTAACAGCATATAACTCTGATTGAGGAGCCGAGCCTTGTGCGGCATAATACGGGCCTAACTCATCTGAGAAACTGAATTCATTTATTGTCATACCAGTCCCATTATATGTATCACCAGCAACTGAACCCGCACAGTGAGTTCCATGATAATGCAAATTACCTGTTGTCCAATTATCTTCATTCTCGGTGTAACTGTAACCTCCTATCACTCTATCTTGAAAATCGGAATGATTCGCATAGATACCAGTATCAGCTACTGCAACCGTAACGTTTTTACCAGTATATCCAAGTTGGTTAATATAAGACCCATGATCTCCATATTCTCGATAAGGCGTATATGAGTTATCATCGTTATCAATTAACCAAGAGCCACCTCCGGTTATTTGGGTGGCGATTTCATCATGCAATTTTGGTTCTACTTGTTGGGATATATAGTAAACATCTCTCATCCTCGCGAGATCTTTAAGACTCTCTTCAGAGCTTACATTAATTGTCATGTGAAAGCCTTTCTCTGGATTATCATCAATGCTGATGATTCTTGAATCGCGAGAAAGTTTTGAATTTATATTCAACATTTTATTCTTGTTGAGCTGAGACCTTACTTGAACGTTAACAGGTATATCCGGATCGATATCAGATTGGAGCTTATATCCAGGATGATAAATACCCACCCAATCAACAAAGGAAAATTCTTTAATTTTCTCAGCTTTTTCAGGTGTCATAGTGACCTCATATGCATAATTAGGCACATAATTGATTATATTCACATCTTTGTTTTCCAAAGATTCTCTCCATTCTGGGTTTATAGGTCCAAGCATATGAACAATGTATCTACCCTCTTCACCAGGTTTATAACTTTCAAGCTTAAGGTCAGAACTGATACGTGGTTCTTCATCAAAGATATCGAACCCGTGACCCTTTACTGAAATATCTGTTCTATTCGGAAGGGTGTCTATCTCTAAACTAGTCCTTTCCAACGATTCTATCGTTTTTTCTCCACTAACATCCACAAGGAGATAACTTCCATACTCGTCTAGAACCTTGATATCCTGTTTATTCAACAGATTTACTTCCTTGTCAGTAGGATCTTTTACTAATATAGTCCTAGTTTTTTGCCCCTCTCTAGATACAAAGTCTCCAATTGTAATACCAAAAACAGAAGTCATTAATAATGTCACGCAAATGATTGTTAACGATTTACTTTTCACATTTTTCATATTACCACATGAGTTTAAAAATTAAAGAAAAAGGGTTTTTAGTCTTCCTTTGTAATTTTTGGCCATACAGCAATAATGATAGCTATTATACCCAAGATAATCCCTACTATTCCGATGTTTCGGGCCAAAGATATATCACTATTCTGATCACTCTGTCCTTCCTTCAATTCATTTTGAGTTTCTGGTATTTCTGTTTCAACGCCCTGTTCCAATGTATCCGCTTCCTCTTGAAGGGTACTTATCTCATCTTTAATATTACTAATCTGATCTTCCAATGTTGCAATGTTGTCCCCTATTTTGTCGATATCATTACCTTGTTCGTCCAAATCGTTCTCCAATGCTGTTACATTTTCTTCTAGATATGATCGGAGGGCGTCTAGCTCCTGTTTCAATTCGGTCATATCACTGTTTATATTAATTATTTCATTTTCGAATTCAGTTACATTCTCTTCTAGGTCTGACTCTAAGTAGGTAAGCTGTTCATTTAAATCTGTTATATCATTGTTTATGCTTTCTATGTCTGACTGAAGTCCATCTATCTCCTTGTCTAGTTCTGGTATATCTGGCATGTAAAGTACATATACAGTTTTCATCGTTTTGTGACCGACATCATCTTTAGTCACCACATTAAACGGATTAAGGCCCTTTACGAGGGTTGTCTCATATTCAAATTCTCCATTACTATCCAATTCAACTTGCTCTCCATTGATAGTTAATTTTGCAGTTGAATCTGTTTGTCCTTCAATTGTGAAACTCTCATCATAGGTAAGATTATCTAGACCATTGGTTGGTCGGGTTATTTTCAACATAGGTGATTTTGTATCAACTTCAAACGTAATATTGTCCGTTGAATTGAGACCAGCAGTATCTACAGCTTTAATCTTTACCTCATGTTCGCCGTCAGACAACCCTGTAAATGTATGAGCATTTGAAAATCCAACGTCAGTCCAACTATCTCCGTCAAGTTTTAACTTATATTGATCTACCCCAGATGTGTTATCGTAACCATACCAGGTTATAGTCGTTGAATCCGCTTTTATCAATGATCCGCTTTCAGGTGATGTGAGGTCTAGAACAGGTTCCTCACTATCTTTTATGAATTCAACGCTATTCATTCCAGTGTGGCCTTTATCATCTGTGACTCTTGCTTCTAGAGTGTATTCACCATCTTCTATATTGGTAAAAGTATGAGTAGTATCAGTTCCTAAATCAATCCAGTTTCCACCGTTCAATCTTATCTCATAAGTCAATGTATCAGAGAAGCGATACATACCTGTCAAGTTGACCTTTAAATCTTCTGTTGTTATATAGTTATCCTCGCCAGGATAATCACTCGGATGTTCAATACGTACATGAGGAGTAGGTGCTGGTTCCATTAATGGATATGGATCTGAACCCCATATATACAATCCTGCTGAACTATCACATATACCATCACTACCGGGTATATTTTGATTTGGTCCATGATACTTGTCATTGCCGCTGTGGCTTGAGTAGTAACTTCCTCCAGAAGGATAACCGTTGCTGAATGAAGATCCGCTAATTACATTTAATGGTCTATATGAGTTATCAATGTAATTATTATGGTAGATAGTGACCTTTTCATAGACTGCAAGGGGTACTCTAGTACCTTTAATGGTATTGTTGATTAACTTGTTATCGCTTGTTTGAATAAAGATGCCAACATTGCTATCTTTTATTAAGTTATGTTCAGCTAGAACATCATTGGCTCCCGTTATTGATATAGCATTTTCGTCCTCATCATCCGGTGCTGAGATATTATAGAAAGTGTTATGCGTTATGGTAGTGGACTGCCCAGCATATAGGCCTGCTTCATCAGTACTAGAAATGTTAGAATTTTCTATTATATTGTTTTCGCTATTTTTAAGATGTATGCCATATGTCATACCTTTTATATGAACATCAGTGATGAGATTTTTGGAAGATTTCTGTAGGTATACTCCATATTCGCCTACATTTTCAGAATAATCTCCGAAAGCGGATATATTATCAATTGTATTGTTGTTTGAAAATCCAGTATAAACACCACCTGAAATCTCTTGATCTTTTATAGTCACGTTGGTACAATTTGCGAGGATTACCTCTCCAGCATTATCAAACGAAAGTATCTTATTTTCTTCACCTTTGATTAGCTTCACAGGTTCACCAAGTACTGTATTGGATTCATCTATTGAATTGGAAGTCCAATGTTTTTCTTTATTACCTTCAATATGGATCTGATCATTGACCAACTCATTATTCGATAGAGTATTATTTACGCTTCGGAATAAATGGAATCCCTGCCAGCTGTTAATTAGCGTATTATTTTTGATTAGATTTTCATCACTACCATCATAAAGCTCTATTCCTTTCCAATTGTTCGTCAATGTATTATTTTTAACGGTACCCGAATTAAAATTGATTAATGATAGACCGTAGCCTGCAAAACCTGAGTGGTTTGATATTGTATTATATGAGATGGTACATTGATGAGTAGTTCCGAAATACATTGCTCTGTTATTTGAATCACTTCCGGCCCTAGAATCGCTAAGCCCTATAGAATCAACGAGATTATGGGAGGTGATCACGTTAAAAGAATTCTGAACAAGGACTCCTCCAAAGTTATCGTAAAATGTGTTCCTTTTAATTACAGTATAATTACTCTGTTTGTTTTGAATCCCATAAAATCCATTTCCTGATAAATTATTATTGACAATCGTATTGGAGCCAGAGTCATCAGTAAGTCCTATAGCATATTGGTTATTGTAATTCAGGGTGTTATTTTCTATATCATTTCCATTAGATGCCTCTAGATAGAAAGCCTTGTTACCTTCGTTCCATGATATGGTGTTGTTCGTAATTGTGAGCCTTTTCGTATCTTCAAAATATACACCATAATTTGGATTGTTTGAAATGTTATTTCCCTGAATTTTGAATTCTAGGACATCCTTTAGATATATCCCTGCATTAGTGTTGTTCGAAAGAGTCAGATTTGTAAGCACACCATTTTTATTTGTGTTATTGTAAATATATATCCCTGAGTTTTTGAAAAAGTTATTGCCGTTACCGCTTGAATTGTGGATATAGGAATCTTTGATAACATAATGGTCTGTCACATTACCCATGAAGATTCCACAACCGAACTGACCAGCGTCAATTTCGTATCCTGAGATTATGTACGGATTAGCTTCACTCCCATTTCCTGGCCATCCTCTTTCTTGAGCTGTATTATTTAAATCTGTATTATTATCAACTCGAATTGGCTCTATTTTCTCATAATCAAACGAGAGTTTTGGTAGGTTTATTTTTTCTTTTTCAACATCATTAGAAGGGATCGGATCATCCACATCACTTGATTGAGCATTAGAATTGTTTATTGTAATTGGTATACTTTCTTCATTATCTGAATATTTATCTGAGTCTTTCTGGCCTCTAGAATCCTTGTCTTGTAATTCTTTCGAATTATCCGGTTTAATAGCAAACATCTCTCCCTGGGAGTCTTCGTTCTCTTTAAAACTTCCTTTAGTATTACCTGGTATCACTAGAACAGATGAAATCAATACTACAGTGCATAAGATTACCAAACCTTTAGCTATTTTGTTTTTCATATTTCCCGACTATAAACTCATCATAGGTCTATATTAAAATTGTACACACATGTGTGTAAATCTCAGAGGGGGAAAAAGATATTAATGTGATATTTTATTTATTCAAATAGAAAATGGAGACAACCATCAAGGATAGAGTACTTCTTTATCTTGGAAATTTTTCTTTAAATTTAGAAGGGAAAAAGAGTAGATACGGATTAACCCAAAAAGGTATTTCTGAAAATGTTGGAGGAAGTAGGAGTTTTTTAAGTAGAGTCCTAAGGGAGATGAATGAAAAGGGGTTAGTTAAAGAAGAAAAAAAACATATCGAAAATGATGGGAAAAGAAGAAGAAGTGTATATAGCCTAACTTCTAAAGGAAAAGAGAAAGAAAAAAGATTAAGGGAGAGCTTATTAAACGAAAAAATTAAAATCATAACATCCGAAAATGAATTTGAAATCTCGATTGATGAACTTGAAGACTATATTGATCATAAGCACCCATTGCTATATGCATTAGTTAATGTAGATGATGATGGAATATTGGACCTGAGACAGGATGTTATAAAAGAGAAAACTACTTTTGTGAATAGGAAAGAGGAATTAAAAATTTTAAAGGAAAATTTAGAAAAAGTCAGAGAAGAAGGAGCTTCAGTAGTATTTATTAAAGGTGAATTAGGTACTGGAAAGACAACATTGGTAAGAGAATTTAAAAAATATGCAGAGGAAAAAAAGTTTGAATTTTTAAAAGGCAAGGCCTATTCTGAAACTTCAGATCCTTATCTACCATTTAAATTATCATTTAAAAATTATATAAGTGAGGAAGAAAACAATTTACTGTTTTCAATACTTTATAATGATACTTCTTTAAAAGATTTGCAGAAAGAAAAAAGTTCATTTGAATCTAAACGTCGTTCTGTATTTTTTGAACTCACTAATGAAGTTAGAAATCTAGCGGATAATAACCCAATGGTTATTTTCTTAGATGATCTTCAATGGTCAGATAGAGCTACTATTCATCTTTTAAATTACATGGTTGATAATCTTTCAAATAGTCCTATTTTATTTATCTGTGCCTATCGTTCTGAAACGATAACCGAGAATCACCACCTGAAAGATATATCCGCCCGGCTCTCTCAAACCCACCAGTCAGAAGAGATTTTAATAGAACCACTTGAAGCAAACCATACTCATGATATGTTATCTTCTATCGTGGGCTCAACAATTGTTCCTCAGGATTTTGTAGATTTTATATATAAGATTACTGAGGGCAATCCTTTATTTATAAAGGAATTTGTTGATCTTCTTTCAGAGGAAGAAAAATTACCTATCAACAAATCAGATTATCCAACAAGTAAAGAAGACTTAAAAGTGCCTAAAGTGGTAAAAGATGTATTAAAACGTCGAATTAATTTTCATATATCAGAAAAAAGCCGAAAAATTGCAGAGTTAGGAAGTATCATCGGGAATGATATATCATTTAGTCTTCTGTCAAAATGTTCAGAGATGAATGAAAATGAATTATTAGATTCTATTGAGGAATTGCTTGAAAGAGGCATTTGGAAAGAGGTTCTTGGGGATGATAGTTTTAGTTTCAATCATAAGCTTATCAAGACTATTATCTATGAAGACATTATTGAACCTAAAAAGAAAATGTTACATAGAATTGTGGCTGAAAATATTGAAGAACTATACGAAGATCAGATCGATGATTATCATTCCGATATAGGACACCATTATGAAATAGCCCAGGAGCCAGAAAAAGCTATCGAACACTATATTAAAGGTGGAGAAAAAGCAGAAAAGGTATTTGCTCATGAAGATGCAATCAAGCTGTACGAAAATGCTTTAGATATCGCTTACGATGATAAAAAGTTAGATCTACTTGAAAAAATAGGTGAATTGAACAAACTCCTGGGTAAATATGACGAAGCTATCAATAATTTTGAGAAAGTCATCGACGAATCTGATGGAATTGAACTAAAACGAAGAACATTTAGCGAGTTAGGTAAGATCTTCATAAATTTGGGTGAATATGAAAAGGCAATAGAAAAGGCAGAAGAGGGTCTTTCAGTAAGCAGAGAAAAGGATATATTAAAATGTAAATTATTGAACATAAAAGGAAGGATATTTTTTAGAAAAGGAAAATATGAGAAATCTATAGATATTTTTAATGAAGTGAAAAGTATAGCCGAGTACATAGAAGATAAAAAAGAAATTGCTCAGGCATTATATCATATCGGATCTGTTAAAAAAAGTGAAGGTGATAATGATCAAGCATTGGACTCATTAAACAGAGCAGTAAAGATATGGGAAGATGTTGGTGACGATATCGGATTAAGTGAATCCTTGAATTCTCTTGGAACAGTATATAAAAGAAAAGGAGAATTCGATAAGGCTGAGGAACTTTTCAAAAAAACTTTAGAAAAAAAAGAAAAAATCGGAGATAAAATAGGCATAATCAAAGCTCTAAATAATCTTGGTATCATCTATAAAAGTAAAGGGGAATTTGGAAAAGCTATGGATAGATACAAGAGAAGTTTAGACATAGGTAACAAGATCGGGGAAAAATATATCGTAGGTCGGATTAATATAAATATAGCAACTATAAAAATGGAAGAGGGAAATATCAAGGAAGCAAAAGAGCATTTGGATCAAGCATTAGATATACAAAGGGATATAAACGACCAGATGGGAGAAGCAGCCGTTTGGAACAATTTAGGTACTATCCATCAAAATAAAAGAAATCTTGAGGAAGCTTTAAGGATGCATAAAAAGGGACTTGAAATTGGGAAAAAAATAGGAGATAAATACATAATTGCAGTTAGCCTGCATAATATTGGCGAGACATATTTAAAACAAGAAAAATTAGAGCAGTCTAAAAAGAATTTTAAGAAAAGTCTTCGATTAGCAAACGAAACGGGAAACAAAAGATTGATGATAAATTTACATTGTGGTTTGGTAGAGCTTTATCTTGATTTGGGAGACAGAGAGAAATCACTTCAGAATGCTGAAAATGCACTAGAATTAGCAAATGATGTAGATATTAAGAAAGATAAAGGTCTAGCTTACAGTAGTTTTGGCCGATATTATAGAGAAAAAGGAAAGTTTGAAAAAGCAAAAAAGGAATTCAGGAAAGCATTGAATATTTTTGATGAAATCGAAGTTGGACCGAATTATTCAAAAGTATTGTATGAACAAGGGTTGTTGTTTAAGAAAATAGGAAAAGCAGATAAAGCTGTTAAAAATCTTGAAGAAGCTCTTAAATATTTTGATGAGCATAAGATTGAATGGTGGAGTAGTAAATGTCAAAAGGTTTTAGATGAACTAGATTTATAGTTCAGAGAGTTTAGCTAACATAGAAAGGTGCCATATCTAGAGATACATTAAATATCTTTAGTAATTATTTATTGGGTAAATAAGTAGTTATAGAGAATTTTAAAATGAATCAAACTGCTACTATTGGTTATTTTTTCTCCCCTCCCCCTATCTATAGAGCACTACAAATGAAATATCTGCCATCAAAGCGACGGTAATGAATTTAGGCATGAAGCCACCTTTCAAATCATTTTCATAGAGACATACACTGATGTGATTGTATAGTATAAAGGATATCCTAGGTTTCGATGTAAGTCTTAAACCCATAATCTTTGGAAAGGATTCAGTTAACACCAGCTTCACAAGTTTTGTCTAGTTTGATTTGAGGACGCGGTTTTAAAAACCATTATGTTTAGGGATGTTTAAAAAAATGAAAGAAATTTTTGAGTTATTTTCTCCCTGCAATTGTAGATAGCTACTAGAGACATACTCACTATAAGTGCTATCCTCGTGAATCCGGGAATTCCACCGCCGTTGTCATCAGATTCTTCAACTGTTATCTGAATTGTGTCTGTATCTGTATTACCTGCGGCATCTTCGATGGTCAGAGTAACAGTATAATTACCTATACTTTCATAGGTATAGTTGACCTGTTCACCCGATTTTGTCTCTCCATTACCAAATTCCCACTCATAACTAGCTATGCCTTCATTGTCTGAAGAGTCTGAAGCATCTAAAGTGAATTCTTTTCCTACCTCTACCGTCTTGTCTTCTCCCGCATCAGCTGTCGGAGATTCTGTATCTTGACCCTCTTCCTCCACTGTTATCTGGATAGTCTTCTCAGCAGAATTACCAGCACTATCAGTTACCGTCAAGGTAACAGTGTAGTCTCCAGCAGAGGTATATGAGTGTGTAGTGGTCTCACCTGAACCTGTACTTCCGTCATCGAACTCCCACGAGTAACTTATTATACCCACGTTATCTGACGAACCTGACGCATCAAAACTTATGTCCTTACCGATAGATACAGTCGTCTTATCCGCATTTGCTACTGCTGTCGGTGGATTTGTGTCTTTTTCATCTTGACTCCACGTCAAGTATGGATACCCGTTATTGATCGTCCCGTTCTCATCAATCTTCCATATATCTTTGTACCCGGCATCATCGTTCGGCTTACCGACGAAATCCCAAGCATCATCAAGACCTTCAATTGATGTATCCGTGAAAGTATCGATGTCCTTCATCTCGGCGGTGGTCTTGCCTGTTCCACCGGCACTTGAAGATTGTTCCGTGGTGTTCAGGTCCCAGAAGGAGCTGTAAACCTCACCATAGTAGTTCCATCCAACGAGTCCTCCTACATCATGGTTTCCAATCACGTTTCCTGTAGCATATGAGTTATTGACCATAAGATAGTTATTTCCTACAAGTCCACCCACACCACCATTTCCGTTCACATTCCCGGTGGCGTAGGAATTGTTGACAATGCCATAGTTCCTTCCCATAAGTCCGCCTATAGAATCTTCTCCGCTCAAATCTCCGGTGGCGTAAGAATTTTTGATCTCTCCATAGTTGGTGGCTACGAGTCCGCCTACTTTATCACCTCCAATCACATTTCCAGTGGCGTGTGAGTTATTGACCTCACCCCAATTCTCTCCTATGAGCCCGGCTGTCATATTCTTTCCATTCACGTCACCTACAGCATATGATTTCTCAACTATGCCATGGTTCTCTCCTCCGAGCGCGCCTACATAATTTCCTCCATCCACATCAGCATCAATAATACCTAATTTTTTTACTGAAGCATTTCCACTGATATATCCAAACAATCCTACACATTCACTACTCGATCGATCGATGTATAAACCATTGACTCTGTATCCTTGCCCATCTAGGGTACCAGTAAAACTTTTATTAGCGGTTCCTAAAGGCGCAAATCCTTTTCCATCGTTCCATTCCTTCGTTGCACTCGCATCTATATCGTTGACCAGCTCGTAATGCGCACTTAGATCTTCATCCATATCCTGCAGCTGCTTAACATTACTGATCTCATAAGGATCGCTCTCAGTACCGCTACCTCCAGCGAATAGATCATTTAAATCCTCAGTGTCATCCCTCGCTAATTCAGTACCTCTCGATGATCCTAACGCTACTCCAACTCCCCCAACTATAAGTACACTGACTAAACCTAAGACCAGCATCTTCTGAGCTCTCATATGTGCGATCACCTCTCTCCTGCTATCTCTAATTTAATATTCTTGTTATAAAAAGATTTTTCAACTAATGATAAGACAGAATCTGTTGAAGCGGTATCGAGAGTCTTAGGGTATATCCGCTGCTGTGAAAATCAGATCATTCCTTAGTTCTCTCTTCTTTTGACTTTTCCGGTACTTCGGACTCAGAAGGCATCTTCTTCCTTTTCTCATATATCAACAGAATCATCAGTATACTGATAGTTATCATAGCAGGGATACTGAACATCCCGCATTCGAGTCCTAGCAGTTCTGATTCTTTGGTCTTCAAGGGGTTATGAGGATGGTCATCATATTTGTCCGCAACTCCATCTCCATCGCTGTCGTCCCATATATCAGGATCGTTAGGAAACATGTCGGAATTATCACCTATCCCGTCTCCGTCGGTATCGTTCCACTCTTTGGGATCCCCGGGAAATTCATCTTCCCACAAGTAATAACCATCACCATCTACATCTGGAAACAGTTCTGCAGTCACTTCTATCTCAGCCTCTATAGAACTCGGAACGTAGGCATCACTCTTTAGCTCACTAAGATCCCCTCTGAAAGAATTGTCAACTATGAAGTAATACCTTTTTTTCTGGGTGAGCTCGATAGTCCCATCAAAGTCATCAGTTTTTTTAGACCAGATAGCATTGAATTCACCCGTCCTTCGGAATGAATTGTAATTTTCGGTATCCGTGATGTAAAGATCGACTTCACCATCTCCTCTAATACTGATTTCCATATCTAGAACCACTTTTTTGATGATCTCAGTACCCCAAGGTATAGAGGTCACGAGATAGTCTTTTTCAGATATTTTTCTGTGACCGCTGAACAATGAGATACTTTCCGCTTCATTTACTTCACCTCTTGCCTGAGGAGGAGCTAAACTACATAAAATGAATAAGATAACACCGATCACGATGATTCTGCTCTTCATTTCCCTCACCAAGACAGGATTTCAATATCAGATAACCTAATAAATTTTCTCACTCTTTTTTCTCAAAAACATAAGTTTCAAATATACTCATTAGGTTTTCAACAGCATATGACTCTAAAGCTGTATAACACTCTCAGCAATCAGAAAGAAACTTTCGAACCTATCGATGATGATCTCGTCAAGATATATTCCTGCGGCCAGACCATCTACGAGGATATGCATGTGGGTAACGTTAAAACTTACGCAGCATGGGACATCCTCAACAGATACCTTACTTGGAAGGGGTATGACGTTTTTCATGTGATGAATATAACTGACGTCGGCCACCTCACGGACGATGCGGATCAGGGCGAAGATAAAATAGAAAAAACCGCGCGCGAGAGAAAACTAGAGCCGATGGAACTCGTCACTGAAAAGGTGAGAGAATGGTACAAACAGATGGACAAGCTGAATATGAAGAAACACAATGTGAATCCAAGAGCTACTGGTCACCTTATCGAGATGATCGAAGCTGTCAAGGACATAATCGATAACGGTTACGCGTACGAAAAGAACGGCAGTGTGTATTTCGATGTGAAGAAGTTCGATGAAGACCACGATTATCCAAAACTGGGAGGAAGGACAATAGAAGACCTTCAAACAGGGGCCGGAGGAAGAGTGTCTGAGGAAGAACTCAAAGAGAAGAGATCCCCGTACGACTTTGCACTTTGGATAAATGCCGATCCCGGACACATAATGAAATGGCCTTCGCCGTGGTCTCTAGGATATCCGGGGTGGCATCTTGAATGCAGTGTCATGGGTAAAAAGTACCTGGGAGAAAGATTCGATATCCATACAGGCGGAGAAGACCATATATTCCCGCATCATCCAAATGAAAGGGCACAGAACATAGCAATCGATGATATGGAGGAAGAACCGATAAACTACTGGCTGCACAGTAGATTTATAACAGTAGAAGGAGAGAAGATGAGCAAGAGTAAAGGGAATTTCTACACCATCCAAGATCTCTTAGATGAATATGATGGAGAGACCGTCAGGATGTATTTAGCAGGAAGCCATTACAGATCTCAGAGCGATTTCAGTAAAGACGGACTGGAAGAGGCAAAAAAGAGATTAGATACTCTATACAACACGATAGAGAGAGCAGAAGGAACGGATGGGGGAGAAGAAGAGACTCTAAAAGAAGAAATCAAAGACATCAAAAATAAATTCGAGGATGCGATGGACGATGATCTCAACACGCCTCGAGCTATGAGCGACTTGATGGATTTCGCCAGCGAGATAAACAAGAATTTAGATAACAAGAAAGAACTCATAAAAAAAGCGGTAAGAACACTGAAAGAATTGGGATCGATATTTGGATTGACTTTAGAAAGGGATAGGAAAACAGGTGATGCTGGAGAGTTCATCGATCTTCTATTGGAGGTCAGAGAGGATCTGAGATCTCAGGAGGATTACGAAGCCGCAGACAAGATCAGGGATAAACTTTCTGATAAAGGGATCACAGTAGAGGATTCCCCGGAAGGCCCTAAATGGAAAGCTGAGTAGCTCAATCGATCAATAAGATCGCAGCGAATCGATTATTTTCATCTCTTTTTTGACCTGTGATTCCACCGGAGAACCGGGATTGATCCAGGCCTTTACACTTTCACTCTTGTAGTGATCGTCTCTTTTACCTCCCCAGATACCGAAGAGCGTAGTGCTCAACTTGGGGATCTTGACGACTCCGAACATGACCGCTAGGTCGTGCAACAGATTGAGCATGATCTCCTCACCTACCGTCTTCTTCCTAGGTATGCTGTGGGGCATCTCGAGAACGAAATATGCTATCTCGGCGTTCTCTGCATGGTTGCCCATGTTCCTATCGGTAGAGATCAAAGCCACGTCGATATTCTTATCCCAGCAGAATTCTTCTAAAGACTCGACTATCCTGATATCGTTCCTCTCAGAATCCGTTGTGGAAGATTTTCCTTTAACTCTTGCCGCGTTGAGTTCTCCTCTCAGATAACTCAGTTCTTCCGTAGCGAACTTGGACTTCCTAGTTTCCAGCCTCCCGCGGTTACGAAACTCATACCTGATATCTCCTATCTCCGTGTGCATCCCCATCATCTTCAGATCGGCATCATCGTACTTGTCTTTTATATGATGGTCTATCTCGCTTTCTATTATAGAGCTCAAAAGATAATCGAAATCTTGAGCTTCGATGTCAGTTCCATCACACTCGATCGGAAACTTCCTAGATATCATCCTATAGTAAGCCAGATTGGAGTCGATAGTCAAAAATACGGATTCGCTAGAAAGACCCGGATCTCTTTCGTTTTTGTACATGTACTCTATCCACTCTTCGAACTCATCCCAGTTATCGTATTCTACGAATCCGGAGGAGATCAAACATTCTTTGTACTCTTTGAAGGAAGGTATCTCTTGCTTATCCCAGTACTCGTCTTTCGATATCGGCATCTCGAAATCGCTCTTGCCAGTGAGCTCTATCTCGAAGCCTTCATCCTTGATCTCCACCTTCAAAAGGCGATTTTCAAAAAAGGGCTCGATGATCTCGAACTCGGACAGACCTTCCTCTCGGATATGGTTCAAAAATATCATCAGTTCTCTTTTAGTGAATATATCTCTCATAGTCGTTCCTCCGTCGGTTTCACTTCCAGGTCCTCCAACCGCGTTTTGTTCATGTCGATCATCGGAAGAGGCATCTTTTTATCAACTGATTCGTCGATAGATAAGTAGAAAACATGATCAAATTTTCCGGGTCCAAAATTAGCCATCGAAGCCGCGGTCATGTACTCCGAAGCTGCGCTGAGGTCTAGAGATACTTCTTCTTTTTCTGCGGAAATATCCTCGATCGTCTGACACAGTTCCTCGGAATCGGTAAAAGTGTCGCTTTCGACAGTGCAGTCAACTTCGTGATTTTCCAAAAGATCTTCAAAGTCTCCGACCAAATCATCCAATGCGCTCTCAGCACTATCTCTTACCAAAACATATACTTCGTCGGGAAGGTAACTCTCTTCTTTCAATACCGCCCACAATCCGTTTACGGCGATCCAATGATCTTCTCCTACCAGACTGACGTACGCTCGCATCTCCGATGACCTCTGAGAAGCAATATAGGGAGTCCTACATATGGATTACTGTTTTTTCTTCAGTACTGGCAGTTCTTTCCTTTCTTCTTCATCTGTTCTGCAGCATTTAGCCCAGACCATCAGCGCCGACGGCAGCACGAACACCGCGACCAAAAAGCTGTATCCAATAGCCAATGCGGTGATGTATCCGAACTGTGATAAGGGCAAAATCTCGGATGTAGACAGTATTCCGAAAGCGCCCATGGTTGTCGCGGCGGAACCGAATAAGGCTGCCCCGGTGTTCTGGACAGTATCGTGCATGGCATCGAACAGATTATCCTCTTCTTCTTTTTCTTCTGTGAACCGATGGGTGATGTGTATGCTGTAATCCACGCCCATCCCGACCGTTAGCGCGGTGATACTGACCGTCATAACGTTCAGCGGGACGTCCATGATGTACATCGTTCCTACGATCCATATCGTCACTATGCTGACGGGCAGAGTGGTGAGAACACCTAGGACTTTCGAACCATGCAGGAAGTAAAACACCACGGTCAGCAATACTGCTACGATTATTATGGTCGCTATCAGAGAATTTATCTGAGTTTCGCTCAGTTCTTCCGTAGTATCCTGGCCTATTATATTACTGCTCGTGACTTTTGCCGTGAAGCCGGCCTTCTTCAAGGGTTCAGCATCTTCTTTTAGTTCCTCTTCCATGACCTCAGCATTGTCTATGTTGGTGGTGATCTTGTTAGCATTTTCTTTAAATTTCAATACGCCCTTGGTGTAAGAACCGTCGTTAGTTTTATAGAGTACATTTTGGATCGCACTTCTGCTGTTCTTGTTAGAATACAGAAGGTCATAGAGATGCGATATATTTCTATCCGGTATACTGTCCCCGTCCTTGTCACTTCTAGAGAAAGCGGAAACGATCGTTTTGTTATATTTGGTACTTCCCACGGAGGCAGTCCCGTACTCTCTTAGAACGGTCAATGGGGAAGAAGTACCATCCTGGGGCAAAAGCATCTCGACGTCCACGGCATTCTTGATCGTTTCATTCACCGCTTCTAAGTAGTTGGGATCGGTCAGATCTCCTTCAGTGAGTATGTACGCGTAAGAAGTGCTTATGTTGAAATTGGAGCTGATATATTCTATATTTTCACTCTGGGACCTATCTTCGGGTAAAAAGTCCTGTATATTGAATGTGGTATCTATATTCACGACGCCGTATGTTGCAGATACCGTGATCAGAAGCACGACCAACATCACGATCCAAGGATGCTTATCGGATGCGTCGGTGGAGGTAGATAAAATAGAGCTTACGATGTTCCCTCCGTGTTCTTCCAGCTTTTTCGAAGCCCTAGATCGTTCCTTGCTCTTTCTCTTCTCTCTCCATCCTTCCACTATCTGTATCACCGAGGGCAAAAAGGCTACCATCAGGATAAAGCTGGAAGAGATACCCACCGCGGCCAAGATACCGAAGTGCCTCATGACGGAGATATTGCTGAAAGTGTTTGATAAAAAGCCTATAGCCGTGGTCATGGTCGTCAAAAGAAGAGCTCCCCCGACCGTAGCTATGGCTATCTTAGTAGATTCTGAGGATATTTTACCTTTCTCTTTCTCCTCACGATAACGCATCACCATATGAATACCGTAGTCTATCACGAGACCGGTGATCAAAATAGGAACAGCGATTATCATCGGATTGAATTTGTATCCCAGGATAACTCCGGCGCCGAATGTCCAGATTATAGCGAACACTAAGGAAAGTAAACTCAACGCGGTCTCGATTACGGTCCTGTATATGATCAACAGCACGATAACTACAAAGGCGAAAGCTATGGGTAGAAGAGTATTCATGCTTTGATTCGCACTGTCGTTTATCTGTTTCATCATTATCTGCTGTGCAAAAACTTTCGGTTCGGAGTGATCACAATATTTGTGACTCAGATCGATTATCTGCTCCTGAGCTTCCTTTCTTGTATCGCTATCGATGCTTGAATTCATCTGGATCAAGCCGATCGCGCTTTCAGCTCTTATATTGCCGTTGTTCAAGTTATCCTCTGGGAAATCTTTGCTCACCGACATCGATATGGATTTGCCCAATCCCTCGATCATCCGCGGAAGATATCTTGCAGACCTGATCCTTTCATTGGTGGAATTCATCATGCTCCTCGTCCTCTTCAGGACGGTCCGGTTGACGAGGACGGACCTTTGATATTCGCCTAAAGTTTTAACGACGTTCATCTGTCCGTTTTTGTAGTAATGGCCGATGATCTGTGAAAGCGTCTCGTTTAGATCAGTGAGCGTCGATAACCCCTCCTGACTGGCGGCTTCGATCTTATCGAAGTTTTTAACCGCTTTATCTATGCTATTCTCCAGCGGTTTAGAATCGTGTTCGATAGTGTCTTCAACGGTGTTCTTGATCTCCCGATCGGACATATTACTTAATTTGTCGATCTTCTCTTGGTATGTGAGGTCTAAGGAAGGGATGTCAAATCGGAGATCCGTATCAGTATCAACATTTGCCAGATGATTACTTATCTCCATAAATTTGAGAAAGGCCTGCGTATTATATTTAGCTTCAAGTTTAGAGGGGCGATTTAAGAATATATTTTTCATGCCGCTGAGCAGACCTACAAAATGTTCTCGATCGGTCCCCGGCGTGATAGAATCTTCCGTCATATTAGCTATTATATCCGAGGAAACTTTGATGATCTTTTGAGTAGCCCCGGGCTGAGTACTCATCAGATAGATCAAGTTCTGAAAGTCCTGCCTATATTTGGGAGACTGTACCGCCGTCCAGCTTTTCGGTTCTGATATGATGTTGGCCATCGAGGTGAGTTCTAGGGTTGCATTTTCACGGATCCTACGATCCTTAGATCTGATTAGATTAGAAGTGTTTTCCAGGGAAGAATACATGCTTGAGTACATCGCTGTTTGGTTTTCCATGGAATAGTACATACCCGGTATCTTTCTGGACTGCTGAATCAAAACGTCCTCGATCTGCAGAGTTAGGTTCGCCGTTATCACTGAATCCGCTAAAGTCCTCATACCGTTCGGGATCGAATTGGTAGATTTCAAAGTTCGATTTATCTGATCGGATTCGATTATGGCTTTCTTCGTCTGAAGCATATCCATCAAAACTTTTTTACTGAACACGGACCCGTTATCAGCAACGAAAGCTATCTGGACAGCTTCGCCCGTCGTGCCGAAATCGTTCTGGATTTCATCCAACCACTCGGCCTTTTTGCTTTCTGGATTGAAAGATTCCTCCTCCGTACCCATGGTCATATTGGAGGCAAAATACCCCATCACCAAAGTAAATAAAACTATCAACACCAGGATCTTCTTGGGATTATCGCTGACAAAAGACGGAAAAAAATCAAATCTTTTTTCATCTCTTTTTATCGCCATCATGAACACCTTTTCTCATAAATCAATCTACTCTTGGTCAGTTTCTTCTTTCTTTTCCAAAGGCTTGACTATCACTTGGACAACATCACCTTCTTCGATACCGAGAGTTTCTCTCTCGGCCGTTGGTATAGTTACCCTTCCACTCTCCCCGACTTTAGCTTTGAAAAAAGCATGAGCGTAAGCCGCGTTCTCCATGATCTTTGGGATCTCTTCTCTGATAGATCTTACGAGTTTGGGCAGGTCTTCTATTTCGGTTTCGTTCAGAAGTTCTCCAATCTTCATGGTTTTTGTCTCCGTCTAACGTCATAAATTAACGCTTACTTAAATGTTCCGACGAATGTTTTTTAAATTGAATGATCTTTAGAAAATTACTTTACTCCCAGAAAAAATTCGAGCGTTTATCTTCATGGTCAAAATTTTATAGGTTCAAGATCTCATCACCCATAAGTTTGAAGTTTGATATCAAATCGAGCTCCCCCCATATCTGAATCTCTTACCCTTATATCCCCTCCGTAATTTTCTACGATCTCTTTCACCAGATAAAGTCCTAACCCCGATCCCGCGCTATTCCCTCTTTTATATCCTCTTTTCATGATCTTATCTTTTTCTTCATCGGTGATACCTTGACCATCATCCTCTATTATGACCCTGTAATCCCCGTTCTCTTCGGCGCTGATCCTTATCTTATCGCCACCAGAGTGTTTGATGGCGTTTTCCATCAAATTTGAAAAAAGGTTGTACAACAAGGGGCCTCCTTTTACTTTCTTTTCGACCTCTTCTAATTCTATCTCTATATCGTTTTCATCAGCTTGGGCTCCGTGCTCTGACATTATACGATCGAATATCCCACTCAATTCCATCTCTTGTTCCTCGTCCTCATTTTCAATCTTATCGAGGGTCCTGACCTTTTTCACTATCTCTTCAGCGTTCCTTATAGTCCTGAATATCTTCCATGTATATTCTACATCCTTATCTATTTCTTCTTTAAGGAGTTCAACATAACCTTTCGCCAACTGTAGCTTGTTCTGCACGTCGTGCCTTATTATGGAATCTAAAAATTCATGCCTTTCCTCGGTCTCTTTCTTATCCGTTATATCAATGATCGCTCCTTCTAGGACTTCGTCACCATCCTGATACCCAACCGCTCTTCCTCTTTCCCAGACCCATCTTTCATCTCCGGAAGCCGTGATTATCCTGTACTCGACTTTATAGGGTGCGTCATTTTCTAGACCCTTTTCAACTTCTCTCCTGACATGATCTCTATCTTCAGGATGGATAATTTCGTTATAGGCAATTTTCTTATTCTCCAACATCTCATCGGCTTCATAACCCGTCAATTTTTCTACTCCTTCACTCAGGAATTTCATAGTCCAGTGTTTATCCTTTATACACCGGTATGTTATCCCAGGTATATTGTGGATCAAGGTCTGCAATCTTTCATGCTCATCTTTTAGACGATTTTGAACCCTTCTTCTCTCGGAGACATCCTGCAGAGTCTCTATGGCGCCTATCCTCCGATCTTCTGAATCCTTTATCGGCGCTGCGGTGAAAAATACATATTTTCCTTTCTCCCCAAAGTCAGGAAAGAAATCTTCAGCCTCGTATCCTTCATCTATCAAAGATGATCTTTCGAATTTATTCTCATAATACTCGGATATCCTCTCCTCGTCTGCATTTTCTAGCACAAGATCTGCCATGACAGGCCTTTCTTCCTGGTAAAATGCCTTCCACGGGTCTTTAGTCCCCTTTATCTCCTCTTTAGAGATGCCTGTTAATCTCTCACAGGCCGTGTTCCAGTGAGTCACTCGATGATCTTTATCGATCACGAACATCGGAACGGAGCTTCTATCGACGATCTGTGACAACCAATTTTTGCTCTTTCGGATCTCTCGCTCTTTTTGGACATCTTCAGTGATATCTCTAGCCGACACCAAAAATGCCTTTTTTCCAATATGCTCTATCGAGGAGATGGTCAACTGAAGATGTTTGATCTCGCCATCCTTGGTTACGATCTTGGTTTCGTATTTTGAAGGTGCTTTTTCACTATCGGCTCTCTTCTTTCCGATCTCCCTTATCTTCTCTTTCTCATCATCCTGCAAAAGATCAGTCATCTCCATCTCCAAAAGTTCATCTTCACTATAGCCAGTTATCTCGGTGAACCTTTTATTGACGAAGAGAAACTCATTATCTCTATAGATGTAGATCGCATCGTGGGTATTCTCTACCACGGTTCTGTATTTCTTTTCAGATTGATAGTGTTCGTACTCCTGATCGATAGCGTCAGCCAATACAGCGTATTGACTTCTTGGAGTACCTCCTTTCTGAAGATATCTATCCGCACCGAGATTCAATGCCTTCATCGCGATCTCCTCTCTCCCTTTACCGGTGAACATTATGAATGGGATAGCGTTCTCGTGCCCCTGTTTTATCTCTTTCAGTAATTCGAGTCCGTCCATATCGGGCATCTGGTAATCCGATACTATCACGTCGTACTCTTTCTCTTCAAAAAGTTCTAAGCCTTCCTCGGCCGATATAGCGGTCTCCACCTCGAATCGGTCGTTCTCTTTTTCTAGGAATATCTTAGCCTGCTCACACAACCCCCGCTCATCGTCTATAAATAGAATCTTCAACTGCATCACCGACAACAAAAGGTTATATGGCAATTAAAGCATTATAAAGTTTTTCTAAGTCTGCAAAAATTTATCTCATAGAAAAATCTGTTCTTGGAAAGCCACCGGCGGGATTTGAACCCGCGATCTATGGTTTACGAAACCATCGCTTTAGCCAGCTAAGCTACGGTGGCAATTTTGTTTCACAAAATTCCACCTACTCACCAAAAACTTAAGGTTTTTGGTTCGTACGGTGGCATTAGTAAAGCTTTGTTTTCCTGAAAGTGGGAATCTAATTCCCACGCAATTTGCAAGCAAATTCCACTTAGTCGCCAATGTGAAATTGGCTCCTACGGTGGCATCACGAGAGCTTTGCTTGAGTGAGAGCAGGAATCTATTCCTATGTCTTTTGTTTCACGAAATCCCATCTGCTCAGTACGAATTTCTTATTTCATTTTCTTAGAAGGGCTTATCGGAGCGATCTCGCAAATTGTCTTTTGTTGAGTTAGACCGTAGGGCGCATAAAAACTACGTCAAAATAAATCTTTTGTCCCGGCCGATCCTATCCTTCTTTCTATCTTTCGTTTGTCTATATTTTCACCAAATTTTTCCACTGAGCGTTGTAGTGCTTCGACTCCAGGTAGCTCTTTACCGGCCATGAAATTGATACAGGACCCTCCACCGGTCGAAACATGGTCGATATTTTCTTGAAGACCTAAATTTTCCAGAACGGCGGTGCTGTGTCCCCCTCCTATTATAGAATAAGCGTCCGAGTCAGCTATTGCCTTGAAAATCTCTTTAGTACCTATAGAGAACTCTTCCATCTCGAAAGCTCCCGCGGGCCCGTTCAAAACGACCAAAGATGCGTCTTCGATCTCATGTTTGTATTCCATTATCGTATCCAACCCTATATCGTAGATCGGATCTTCGGCTGGCATCTTCTCCAGCGGCATCCCGTTTCTTTCTCCATCTTCGTTGAGTACCACGTCCACGGGCATCTTAATCTTATCCGACCAACTTTCCAAGATCTCTTCAGCTTCGTCGATAATTTCACCGTAATCTCCGAACTCTTCTCTTAGGAACTGCCGATTACCTTCACCGAGATCGTGTCCGTCGGCCATCAAAAATATATTCGCAATGACACCACCGGTCAGGATCTTATCTATAGAGCCCTCTTCAAACATGTGCCTCGCCACTTCGATCGAATCTTTAGCCTTCATACCTCCTAAAAACGCGACTTTAGGGCTTTGTTCAACGGTGAAGATCTTACTGAGATTTTTCAATTCTTTTTCCATGACCCTTCCCGCTAAACTTGGAACTTTTTCCGAAAAACCTACCAAGGTGGGTTGAGCTCTGTGAGCCGCAGCAAATGCATCATGAACGTGTAAGTCGATCTCTGAACTCAATTTCTGAACTATATGGGTATTTTCGTGTTTTTCCCAATCCTTCTCCCCCTTTAGATAAGTCTCCTCAGAGTAGAATCTAGCGTTCTCTAAAAGAAGTATATCTCCCTTCCACATGTTTCGTATCTTATCCAATACATTTTTATCGAATAGTCCATCGACATATTCTACCCGTTTCCTCAATAATTTGGAAAGTCTATCGGCGTGGGGTTCCATGGTGGTAAAATCGTTCTTTCCGGGTCTGCTCTGGTGAGCAACTATTATCAATTTAGTATTAGTCAGTTCCTTTATAGTCTCCAGATGGCTTCTCATCCTGTAATCGTCGAGTATTCTGCCGGATTCTGGATCGAGAGGTGAATTTATATCCACTCTCAAAAGGACCTTCTTACCTTCGAGATCAAAATCATCGAGGGAGAAAGACTCCCCACCGTATCCAACCATCTTATCGATTGAGGATTATGGGCTAGTAATATAAATTTTACTTACGCCGGACTCGTTAATCTTACACCTGCTAAGACCAAAGATTTACATAATATCACCTACTCATTCCCTTCGATGGATTTAGAAAAGCGCTGCGATCTGATATGTAGAAACACTGAAGAATTGGTCACCGAAGACGAGTTGAAAGAACTCTTCAAAGAAAAAGAAGAGCCGAAAGCATATATCGGAGATGCGCCGACCGGAAGGATGCATACCGGTCATTTCATCACTCACCGGAAGATAGCCGATTTTCTGAGAGCCGGATTTGATTTTACGGTTCTATTGGCGGATCTCCACGCGCATCTAGATGATCTCAAGAGTCCTTTCGAATTACTAGATGCTAGGAGCGAATATTACGAAGAATGTATCAAAGGGATGATGGAAGCCACAGGCGTGGACTACAACGATCTGAACTTTATCCAGGGAAGCGAATTCGAATTGGAAGAAGAGTACCTTCTTAATGTGCTGAGGATGTCGGCCGATACGACATTGAACCGCTGCCAGAGAGCAGCTGCAGAAGTGGTCAGATACGGAGACAACCCCAAATTGGGCGGTTTTATCTATCCCCTTCTTCAGACTCAAGACGTCTATGCGTTAGATGCGGACGTCGCATACGGAGGGATAGATCAAAGAGGGATATATATGCTATCTAGGGAAATACTGCCCGATTTCGGATATAAGAAACCCATATGTGTTTTCGCTCCCCTCCTAACGGGTCTTACAGGCGGTAAGATGAGCGCATCAGTGGAAGGTTCAAAGATCGATCTTCTAGATGAGCCGGAAACCATCAAGGAAAAAGTGATGGATGCTTACTGTCCAGCCGGTGAAAAAGAGGATAACGGGATCCTCGAACATCTAGATATGCTGATAATGCCTATCTTGAAATCGAACGACGAAAAATTCGTGGTAGAAAGACCGGAAAAATGGGGAGGAAACCTGGTATACGAGGAATATGACAAAATAGAAAGAGATTATCTCTCCGGAGAATTACATCCGCAGGATCTGAAGGAAGCCGCGGCCGAAGAACTTATAGATATTTTAGAACCGATAAGAGAACGATTCGAAGGTGAAGAGGACATCTTAGAAAAAGCATATCCAGAAGATTGAATCAATCTTTCGGCTTACCGAGACCTTCTTTTTTTATCTTTTTACTCAACTTCTCTACTATCAAATCTAGATATTCTTTAGAAGAACCCGATCCGTTCAATACGGCCGCTCCGGCATGTCCACTGCCGTTGATATCTTCTTCATCTTCAGCTATAGATTTGAACAGGATCCCTAGATCGATCCCATCTTCTACTATCTGTTTAGAGGCCCTACCAGATATCCTGAAAGTTGTGCCGTCGTCGGAGGCGCTGAAGGCGGCGTCTACTCCGCTTTTCAGGAGATAAGAAGAAACCGACCCCTCGAACGCGCCTATCTCCGTACTAGCTATTAGGTATCCGTTAATCTCTTCAAAAGATGATCTCTTCGCACCTTTTAATCTCGCTATCTTCTCCGAGTAAGATCTTTCCTCGAACAATATCTCCTTGACCTCGTCAAGGCTTACTCCAGACTTCTCCATTATCTCGGATAGAGTCTTAAAAGTCCTTTGAGTCGCTCTCTGCAGAGAAGAGGTATCCGTCAGTATCCCCGAGATGAGCGCTATGCCTTCTTTGAAAGACAGGTCTAGAGGATCGACCATCTCGTATAATATCTCGCAGCAGGCGGTTCTATCTATGTAAAAAACGTCCTTTTCCCAGTTATTCGCGGAATGGTGATCTATTATCGATGTCTTTTCTAGAGAAAACTCGAAAGGCTCTAGCTGAGAAGGATCTGGAGTGTCTAAGACGAAGATCTGATGATATACATCAAAATCTATACTATTTAAAATATCAAATTCAAGAAAAGATAAAAGTTTTTGACCGGCTCTGTCAGGAGTGCCGGGTGAAGCTACATCTCCACCCCATCTCTGCAGGGAAAAGTAAGCACTACCCACAGCGTCCGGGTCTGCTTGCCGATGGATCAAAAAAAGGATATCTTTATCCTTATCTATATCCATCTATGCTCCGCCAGAGGGTTCCTGCTGCTGCATACCGCCCATTTGCTGGCTCAGCTTCTGCTGCAGTTCCTTGAACTGCTTTTGCAGTTTTTCCTCTTTACTCTTCAGCGATTTCAGCTTGACTTCAGCAGATTCTTTCTCATCTTCGAGTTCTTCCTGCATCTCTTCCTTGTCCTCTACTTTCACCATTATCTCTCCGACTTCCTGATACACTTCTGTATCTTCGTCTAACTTTTCTACTTCTTCCACAGCTGTTTTAAGGTCTTCTGTCTTTCCTTCCAACTCTTGTTTCTGCTGCATCACCATCTGTAACTGCTGCTGAAGCTGCTGTGCTTTTGCTACTTCGTCTTGTACATCTTCTTGCGACATTGACATATTTTTTTCCTCCTTTTTATTGATCGAATTTAGTCGTAATTTCATCCGAGATATCTAACCATCTCAGGTATGAATTCAAAGCTGCTCTCAGAGCTCTACTATCCTCGGCTTCGATTTGGATCTTCGGGGGGTCAGTCGAAACCTCTATCTCGACCCTCTTCATCCCCTCTTGAGCTTCCGTTTTTAAGGCCTCGAGAGTTTTGGAAGTATCCAAATCAGAGAAGGCCAAGGTGGCTTTCTTCATCTCTACCTAGCCTTGAGCTCCTTCTTGACGTTGGGTCTCTCCTTATAAAAGACCCGGCCTCCACAATTTTCACATTGGATGCCTACCGTATCGACGTCGGTCGTGACCTTTTCATTGCAGATATAGCATCTAAACATGGCTATTCTTCCTCTTCTTCTACCATCCTTTGGATCTTCTTACCCAACCGGGGCTTATAAGCTCCACCTGCGAATGTCAGATCACACCGGCTGCAGGTCCATATACCCGTGCTCTCTCTTTCTACTTCTTCGTGATGACAGCGTGGGCATTCATACTCGGAGCGCTTGGCTTCCTCGATATCTTTGAGGGAATTTCTTACGTTGACTCCGTAGCGTGGACCCATCCTGCCTGTACTGCCGACACCTTTTTTCTTCTTAGCCATCTTACTTACCCCTTGATGTGTTGTAGTAGGTTACTAATGAGATATTTAAATATTTTCCCGGTCTACCTCGCTCAGGATCATCTCGCGCATATCTTTGCCGATATCTTTAGCCTTCTCTATGCATTCTAAAGTACTCTCGTAATCGAAGACGCCTCTAAGACCTTTCTGCATAGCCACTATCTCATCGTTCTCGTTGAAAGTCACCGTAAGCCTAGCATCGGCTATCTTTTCTTCCTCTAATTGGGAATCTAAGATGATCTGATCCTTTATCTTTGCGAACGTAGTGGGAACCACTATGTGCTCGATGGGAAGTGGGTAATCTTCGTCTTTTTCGGCTTCGTCGAACTCTGAAGCTGGTATATCTGCATCCAATAATGCCGTCATGGCTCCTATGCCGGCAGCGTCGAAAAGGTTGCCGTCGAAATCCAGAACATGGATGTCGATGAATATGACCCATGCCTTTTCGCCTTTCTCTATACATAACTCGGTAGTGTCGACCGCATCGCTCTCTCGTATCCCTCTATCTACGACTCTCGCCAACTCGGTCGCATCTTCTCCCGGCGGCCCGGATTCATATTCAGGAGAGGCCATCGGTATGAGTTCCGCTGCAGTGGTCAAAACACCCTGTTCGGGTGTGTCCGGGAATGGTTCGCCGACTTCCATCTTTGCACCGACTATGACATCGGTATCGCCTAGTTTCACTCTAGCGGAGCCTTCTGCAGATCCGGCCCAGCTTGACTCTATCTCTATGTCCCTGTATTCCATTATATCTCTGCCGTCGATCCTTTTACCTTCTTGGAGCAGTCTGTGAAGATAATCCTTCGTGATGTTGGAAAGAATCTCTTTCATTGTTCCACCTCCTCTTTCATGTCTTCAATCTCGTCTTCGTCAAGATCGGTAGAATATCTATCCTTTAAAGCCTGCCTCTGCTTCTCGTAGATCTCTTCACAGGCATCTATAGATAATTCCATCGCTTCCTCGTATTCCTCTACTGTAAGGTTACCGTCCATCTGTAAGAGACAAATCTCTTCTGAACGCGGTATATAACCGATCGGTACGTCCGCTTGGCCGTAGTTGTCCTCGTTCTTACCCAAGTCCAGAACGACCTGATCTTCTATTTTTCCAGAAGCACATGACGCGACCATGTCTGACATCGGTATACCAGCATCGGCAAGAGCGACCGACGCCGCAGTAAGACCGGCGCATCTCGTTCCCGCGCTGGCATCGAGGACCTCGATAAATACATCTATGACAGCTCGAGGATATTTCTCAGTGAAAACGACCTTTTCCAAAGCCTCAGAAACGAGTTTGCTGATCTCGGTCGATCTTCTATCGGGACCGGGTTTCTTCCTGTCAGGGACCGAAAAGGCGGCCATATTATATCTTGCTCTCACAACGGCCTTCGTGGTCTCCTGAGCGTGCCTAGGATGCATCTCTCTAGGCCCATAGACCGCGGCCATTATCTTGTTCTTGCCCCACTCTATGTAAGCCGATCCATCCGCTCTTTTAAGAAGCCCTGCCTCTATATCTATATCTCTTAATTCATCAAAATCTCTACCATCTTGTCTTTTCCCGTCTTCGATCAACTCAATATCTTTGTTACTTCCCATAATTATTACCTCCAAAAAGTCATATCCATTGAAATATCATCTACTCAAATTCCTTTTCAGTATTTTCCTCGAGAAATGCTTTGACCGCATCGGTAAGTCCGACGGCCTGAGCGTTCTCTTCTATCATCTTAATAGCTTTCACAGCCAGATATTGACCTTCAATATCTCCGTCGATCCATATCCTGCCGTTCTGTCCTACGAATATCTTACAGTCGGTATATTTCTTCAGCATCGAAATCATAGAACCGCCTCTTCCTATAACTCTAGGAACCTGGGAAGGCGGTATCTCCATAATCTGTCCCTCGCTTAGTTTCTTAAGACCTTCTTCGTCCATCGTTATCTGCATGTTGTTCTGTTCATCTACACTGGTTATCTTGACCAACACTGCGTCCCCGACCTCGATGTAACTCCCAGTGTCGCCGTAATCGACCATCCAAGGGACGTCGTTGACGTGTAAGACAGCAGGCGAAGGAGCGTTGACGTCTACCATCCAAAAAGATGATTCAAGGTCCGTTACTGTGCCGATGACCTTCTCACCTTCTTGAGGTTCGTATCTTCCGCTCTGGGCGGCTACGTTGACGTAACCTGACCTTTCTCTCTTGACACCTAATCTCGCTGCATGTATCTTTCCATCCTTCTTGAACATACCTCTTCCCGGTTTCAGATCTTTATCTTCAACACTATCGCCGGGTAAAAGTAGTTCTCTTTCAACATCTTCGTCACTCATAAATTATACACCTCTTAAAATGATCATAAAATCCATATTATCTATCGATCTCCTCGATCTCTGCTTCTCCTTTTGTCATATCATTGATCGTCTCGTAAAATTTATCCTGGACGCCGGCGGGTATCTTGATTATACCCTGCCATCTTCCATCATTGAGCCATTCTTCGTCTTCGATCGTACCCATGTTTTTGAGATGTCCATAGATCTTTCCCTGCAGATTTCCCCTGATCGTCAGAGCAAACCGTTTCTTTTCAAAACTCAGGGGCATCAATTCTCTTATTTCGTCGACCACATCGTCCATCTGCTTGCTTACAGGTTTGAACGGATCTATATGAACGTTCGCTTCCGACATAGCGTTCTCTATCCTCTGGGGAGGATGGGGGGTATCCGTTTGGGGGTTATAGGAATTTCTAGCTATCCTGTTAACTATCTCCTTTCTTTTCTGTTCCTGTCTCTTTTTTCTCTGTTCCGTGGTCAGTTGGACCTCACCGTCTTTCAATATAGTTTTAGTGATCTCTTCCACGTTGGTGTCCTCGAAGACTCTCTCCATCATATGAGTTGGGGCTTCTTTCCCCTTTGTCGCGTCCGTGAAGACCTTCTCCGCCGGCATATTTTCCAGCAGTTCTATATCCTCGCCGTCCCTGAATTTCTCTACAGCGTCCGGCTCTATCAATATCTCGAAGGTCTCACCGTGAGACTTTAATCTGCCTATGACATAATCGTCGAGAAGGGTCTTGGTGTGTTCCTTCTGATAATCTTTTTTACCCAAAAGATTTTCCTCCTACTCATACCGAAGAGAGGTACTCTTCGATCTCTTCCGAACCCAACTTTTTGAAGTTTTCCTCTTCGGTTATAGTTCCTATATCCAGAGACCTACTCTCAAGGGAATCCTCAGAAGCTCTTTTTAGCCCTCTAAGAGACAACTCGATAGCTTCGTCAAGGCTCATATCTTCTTCATATTCCTGATTGAAGACTTCCTGTACTTCGTCCCTGTTGCTGCCTATGCTAACGGCTTTGTAAGCCATATTTGCTCCACTGGGATCGGTTTCGTAAAGATGAGTTCCATGTTCATCTATACCCGCAACCAGAAGAGCTGTTCCGAAGGGACGAACACCCCCGTATTGAGTATAAGTCTGTTTGTAGTCGGAAACTTTCTTAACTAAACTTTTGACATCTATCCTTTCATTGTAGGAGACCCTATTAACCTGAGCCGACATCCTGGCATAATCGACCAATATCCGAGAATCGGCAACCAAACCAGAAGTTGCTATACCTATCTTTTTATCTATCTTGTATATCTTCTCGATGGATTTCGGCTCGACTAATTTGGTCGGTACGTCTTTGTCTACGACTAAAGCTACACCGTCTTCTACTTTCACGCCTACCGTAGTGGTGCCTCTGCTCACTGCTTCTCTAGCGTATTCTACCTGGAAAAGGCGACCGTCCGGCGAGAAGACCGTTATTCCTCGATCATAGCCCATTTGGCCTGGTTTCATTCTCTTTCACCAACCGACATAATATACAATGTGGTTATAAACCTTACCCTGTCTAGAGAAAAAAATTAAAATCAAAAAATTATTTTTTTTATTTACGGCATCCACCCTGCTCAAAAAATATTATAAAATTAAAGAGGGAGGGAAGGGGGGAGGTTATCGTGATAGATGATTAGTGATAGGGTGATACCCTTTTGCTCCCTATTAGAAAAAAATAGGGAGGGAGGGTGACTATCGTAAGTGATGAGGGCTTTTGACTTTTGTACACTTGTGCTATTATGCAAGGGTTTATTTATATCTTTTGCCCCGCTACGCATTTTTTTAAGCTATTAGGCGGATATTGCTAACCCTGCTCCGTACTACCTTTTAAAAAACAGTACTTCTAAATAAAATCTTCGAATCAGTGCAGGATGTTAGCAAAAATTTTACAGCTTCCTAAATTATAGTCAATACCCTAAAATAGTCAATACCCTAAAAAGTTCAAAAAGTTAGATCGTTGACTATAACCCTATGTTCCCATAAATTAAATATCTGTATCTTTGTTTGAAGAATATGTTCGATAAAGAGGATGGTGAAAGTGCGGTAGAACTGGCTCGAGAGGCCATCGAATCCGCCGTGAAAGGTAAAGAAATGGTAGAGATAGACTGTCCAGACAAGTTCGAGAAAAAGATGGGAGCTTTCGTCACGATAAACAAATATCCTTCTGAAGACCTGAGAGGATGCATAGGGTATCCTGAACCAGTGCATAAATTGAAAGACGCCGTAATAAAGGGAGCGCAGAACGCAACGGATGATCCTCGTTTTCCTCCTCTCAAAGAAGACGAGCTCGACTCTATTATCGTAGAAGTTAGCCTTCTCACCCAACCGGAAAAGATGGACTACGACGATCCTTCAGAATTACCAGAAAAAGTGGAATGTGGAAAACATGGTCTGATCGCCTCCAAGGGTTCGAGGAGAGGGCTACTGCTTCCGCAAGTCCCGGTCGATCAGGGTTGGGACGAAGAGCAGTTCTTGGATCACACCTGTAGAAAAGCCGGACTCCGCTCCGAGGAATGGAAGAAAGGAAACTGTGATATAGAGTACTTCGAAGGCGTGATATTCACTGAAGAGGAACCCTATGGAGAGATCAGGAGAAGAGAGATACATGATAATTAAAGGAAGCGCATACATCGGAGGGGAGTACGAGAACTGCTACATAGGTATAGAAGACGGTGAGATCGATTTTATCAAAAAAAGCCTCAAGACCACTAAAGATGTCATAGAACTAGAAGGTATCATCCTTCCCGCGGGGATAGATATGCATGTCCATTTCAGAGAACCCGGCATGACTGAAAAAGAGGATTTTTACACCGGCTCTAAAAGCGCCGCCTGCGGCGGCATCACAACGGTTATGGACATGCCTAATACAGACCCTCCAACCGATACCAAAAAAAGACTCAAAGAGAAAATAAAGATAGGTGAAAGCAAATCCACAGTAGATTTCGGATTATACGGGTTGTTGAGTGAAGAAGTCGATGAGATGGCGGAACATACCGATTTTTTCAAAGTCTACATGGCGTCCTCGACCGATAGTCACGGGATCGATAGAGAAAAATTACCTGATCTTTTAAAGCGCGCATATTCCAAAGGTCTCAAAGTTGCATTTCACTGTGAAGAGGAAAGCGAGTTCGGCGATCCTGGTGAAGACTTGAGAGGGCATAACGAACATAGGCCTTTAAAAAGCGAATTGAAAGCGATAGACATCTTAGAGGATATGCCGGAGGGGGACAAGTATGTATGTCATCTAACCTCGAAGCAAAGTCTGGATAAAGTGAAAAACAACGGCTTTCTGGGCGAGGTGACTCCTCATCATCTCTTCCTCAGCGAAGAAGTTCTCATGGGGCCCTTTGGAAAGGTTAACCCGCCGTTGAGAAACGAATCTAGAAAATTCAAGATGTGGGAAGCTTTCGAAAGAGGCGAATTCGACTTTTTAGCCAGCGATCACGCGCCCCATAAAGATGGCGAAAAAGAAGGTTTTGAAAACGCTCCCTCGGGAGTTCCAGGCGTAGAAACTCTTTACCCTATGCTTCTAAATTCTGTATCTAGAGGGAAGATAGACCTATCGACCGTCATCGAAACTATAGCTATCAATCCCGCAGAGAGACTCGGGTTGAAGAGAGGTAAGATAGAAGAGGGTTTCGACGCTGAGCTGATCAATATAGACTTCAGAGACACCGAAAAGATCGATTCCGAGAGACTGCATTATAAATGTGGATGGAGTCCTTTCGAAGGTTTTCAGGGGATATTCCCCAAAAATGTCATCTCTGACGGTGAATTCATCGTCAAAGAGAAAGAATTCGAGGGGCAAAAAGGTAGAGGAAAGTATATAGGAAAGATCGAAGATCGATAAGAAGGAGTGTGTTATTTTTGAAAAAAGAGACTTATGTAGAAGAATTAACAGAGGGCGACGAAGTAAAAGGCCAGTTTGCGATAAAGGAAAAAAGTCCGCCGAAAGAGTATTCTAAAGGTTGGTATTTCCGATTGATAGTCGGAGATAGCTCGGGCAAGATACCGCTAGTATACTGGGGAGGACACGAAAAAAAATTTGTGCAGAAGCTCTATGAAAGCCTAGAGGAGGGAGACGTAGTGGAAGTGAATGGGATCGTCGGCTCCTACAAAGGTGAAATACAGATATCTATAAGTGAAGAAGAATTGCACGGTATCGATAAAGCTAGAGAAGGCGAATACGATCCCTCTGAATTCGTTGCCACTACCAAAAAAGATATCGAGGAGATGTTCTCCGAATTACTCCGCTTGGCTCGAACCATCGACGAAGATAATCTATACGAATTGGTCTCGTCTTTTTTGAAGGATGAGGAATTTGTCGAGAGCTTCAAAAAGGCCCCTTACAGTAAGAGATACAATCATAATTATATAGGGGGCTTGTTGGAACACACCCTCATCGAGAGTCAATTAGCCAACAGTTTAGCGGATATCTACCCCGAGTTGGACAGGGACCTACTTCTAGCATCCGCCATAATCCACGATTTCGGAAAGATAGAGGAATACAGAACTGAAACTTCGATAGAACTGACCAGCGAGGCTCAGCTCGTCGGTCACACGGTTTTGTGCGAGAGGATGGTCAAGGATCGTATAAATGAGATGCCCGATTTTCCAGAAGATCTCAGCCTAAAATTGTCCCACATAGTGCTTTCACATCACGGCGATTACGAGTGGGGCAGTCCTAGAAGTCCAAGATTAGAAGAAGCGGTCGCGCTTCACCATATAGACCTTCTAGTGGTCAGGATGAGCGGTTTTATACAGGCGAAAGACGAGATGCAGTCGGAAGACGAAGAGATGATCTACGTCTCCAAAGAGGGTGTCCAGAGACCGATATTCAACAGGTAGTCTAAGAAATCCAATTTCCCAATTTTCTATTTTCTCTTCCATCTCTTGAAGGCTTTGAGTATCTCGTGTCCCGATAGGAATATTCCAGCGCCGAGGAGAACTTGTGTCCATCCCTGTACTCCTATTGAAGCGAACTCCAGGAAATCGCTGATGTACGGTCCGTAAACTCCTATGAATACCAGCCCAATGGAAGCGAGTATCGAATAGACTATTATCTTATTAGAGATGATGTTCCTGCTAAATATCGACTCATATTCGTATCTTCTAGACAGAATATTCACAAATTGACAATATGCTATTGTAAGATAGCTTATCGTGGTTGCTTTAGCGTAATCTAGACCATGAATTGTATTCTTTATTTTTTCCACCTGAAGAGTCATCGGAACACCATTTCTTACTAAGTAAACCCAGAAGTTGCCCACGGCTAAACCACCTATCAGGAGTGCAAAGAATACAACTTCTGTAGAAGTGTACCTATTCAGGATATGTTCATCTTTATCTCTAGGTGGCGAACGCATCATAGCTTCGGTCGGAGGATCATAAGTCAAAAATGTGAGCGGCATTATCTCCGCTAAAAGATCTATAGCTAGTATCTGAATGACCAATATAGGTATGGCCCAAGGACCCCACCCTAGTAAACCTATAGCCGCTAATCCCGCTAAAACGGTGGCGAGTTCAGCGCCATTAGTGGTCATGGAGGCCAAAACGGTTTTTCTTAGATTGTTGTATATCGTTCTGCCCTCTCTTACGGCCTCTACCAAGGTGGGAAAGCTATCATCCAAAAGTACAAGTTCCGAAGCCTCCTTAGCTACGTCCGTTCCTTTCTGACCCATAGCAACTCCGATATGAGCCCTCTTTAGTGCCGGAGCGTCGTTGACACCGTCTCCAGTGACCGCCACTATCTGATCCTCATCTTCGAGCAATTTGACGATCCTGAGTTTATCTTCGGGATCTACTCTAGAAAAGATCATCGAATCTTTTCCTTTCATCATATCTTTTAGCTCTTCGTCACTTACATCCCTCATCTCCTTCCCTGTCAATACCTGTGGTTCTTCATCTTCGAAAAGGCCTATCTCCTCTCCCACCGCTCTAGCGGTTATGGCGTGATCCCCGGTCATTATGAACGTGCGTATGTGTGCGTCATGGCAGCTCTCTACAGCTTCTTTTACTCCTTCTTTTGGCGGATCGATCATACCGGCTAGGCCCAAAAAGATGACGTCTTTCTCGACCTCTTCCTGTACGTAATCCTCACCTTTTTTCTCCAGCGGCCTGTAAGCCATGGCTAGAACTCTCATCGCTTTTTCGGAATATTTTTCGTTCAGCTCTCTTATCCTTTCCTTATCTTCTTCGGTTATCTCTTCTACCTCTCCGTCCCTGTAGATGTACTTACTTATAGAGAGGATGCTGTCAGTAGCGCCCTTCATCGCGAGGACTCTCATACCTTCAGTATCGCCTTCGAAGGCTTCCTTAACTTCCTCATCTTCATAGGGTTCTCCTATATCTCTAACTGAACTCATACGTTTTCTTTCCGAATCGAAGGGGAACTCGACTATTTCGGGGTTCTCTTCGTCTTCTCTTTCATGACGAGTGCCCAACTTCGTCGACATGGTTACTAGGGCGGCCTCGGTAGGATCGCCGACCGCATACCAACTATCGTGCTCATCGTCGGGCTCATGAATTTCCGCTGTAGACGACATCGTCGCGGCGTCCATGAATATTTCTAGTTCGTCTATCTCTTCTTCAGATAGTTCGTTCTCGTTTTCATCCAAGATAGTCCCTTCGGGTTCGTATCCTAAGCCGGTCAAACTGTACTCATCGCCGTCGAACCATATATTTTTCACGGTCATCTCGTTTTTAGTCAAGGTGCCGGTCTTATCGGTACATATAACTGTAGTGGAGCCTAGAGTCTCGACGGAAGAGAGGTTCTTTACTACCGCGTTCTCTTCCGCTAATCTATTACTGCCGGTGGAAAGAGCCACGGTCACCTGAGCGGGCAAAGCCTGCGGCACCGAAGAAACAGATATCCCAACGGCGTAGATCAAGCTTACGGTGAGACCAAGACCCTGCCATAGAGCTACGAAAAACAAAGCTGTACTGAGGACCACGACTATAGAGGTGAGATTTTTCGCAAGAAGATCCAGCTCTCGCTGTAAAGGCGATTTTAACTCTCCCGCCTCTTCGGTCATGTCGGCTATCTTACCCATCTCGGTATCCATACCGGTCGCCACCACTACACCTGTGGCGTTTCCTGTCGCTACCGTAGTCCCCACGTATGCCATGTTGTCTCTGTCCGCCAGGGTAACGTCTTCTTCTATAGCGTTGGTCTGCTTTTCCTGCGGCATGGATTCGCCCGTTAGTGAAAAATCGTTGGTCTTGAGATTGAACGACTTGATGATCCTTATATCCGCGGGTATCTTGTCGCCCTCCTCTACTTTCAATATATCTCCGGGGACGATCTCCGCCTGATCGATCTCTTTCCATTCTCCGTTCTGCTTGACTTGAGCGGGAGATTTGATCAAAGATTTCAATTTCTGTATGATCTGCTTAGCCTTATATTTCTGGACAAATCCTATTACAGCATTGATGAATACGATTATGAACATCGCGGCCGCGCTTTTCAAGCTCCCGGGATCATTTTTATAAAAACCCAAGAAGAGAGATACTATACCCGCGACTATCAAAACCAAAACCAAAAGCTCCTTGAACTGCGATAAGAAGAGTAATAATTTAGGTGTCTGGGCTTTGCCTCTGAGTTCGTTTTTTCCGTATTTATCCAGCCTTTCCTCCGCCTTCTCTTTTGAAAGACCCTCCTCTGAAGTATCTAATTCTTCAAGGGTCTCCTTTACCGTCTTTTTGTAATAATCTTTCTCAGGCATTCAGTATTTCTCCAAAGCCTAATTACGGAATTTGTTCTTATATTTTTTGTTAAATGAGTAGGTTAGAATAGATTCATCTCTGAGAGTATTATTCATCCTCCGATATATCGAATCCACAGGCTTCGACGATCTCTTTCTGTTTCTCAAGATCTTCGTACCACTGACCCCATTTCCGGGAGATATGCTCGGTCCAGCTGTAATCTTCATAAGTATATTCGTCCTCCTTATCCTGTAGAGGTATCTTAGCTCCTAGTTTTCGATAGTAATCCTCTTCGAGGTAACCTTCGTCCATCTCTTCCATCGCTCTCTCGATATCCTCGTCGGACAGATCAGGATATTCGTCTTCGAACATCACGAAATCCAGCGGATATCTAGGTCTAGTAGGTGGATCTTCAGCGGGGTAACCGACGACCAATTGGACCATTGGCATGACTTTATCCGGTAGATCATACTTTTCTTTCAGATTGACGGCCGTCCTGAGCGGGGCGCCTAGATAACAGGTTCCCAGCCCCATGCTTTCAGCCGCATTTACCATATTCTGGGCCATGTAAGAAGCGTCCTGCATCCCAAACATCAAAAGTGTCAGATCGTTGGTAGCCATATCCCAATCTCTTTTATCCATTATCTTTTCCATCTTATGAGCGTCGACACAGATGGTGAAAAGAACAGGAGCGTCGAAAGGGATCTTTTCTTCATCTTTCTGAACGATTACGCTATAAAGTTGTGATACGAACGGAGCCTGTCTTCCCGCTCTTACAATCTTCTCGATCTCTTCATCGGACAGACTTTTATCCTCATATTCCCTTATAGACCTATGACTCATCATAGTTTCTATAGCCTGATTTTCCATCTTAAACACCGAACACCAATTTTCGGACGAATATTTCAAATTGTCGATTATGAATCTGCATACGGGTGAAGACTAAGATTTAATACCAAGAAAGATTAATAGACCTATAGACTTTCAAAAGAGGTACGGCCTATTATGGATGAGAAAAAATGTCCGAACTGTGGTGCGATGGTTTCAGCCGATGCAGACGAGTGTCCTGAATGTGGTGAAACGATAGAATCAGACGAAGAGAATGAGACGGAAGAGAAGGTCGAAAAGGCCATGAAAACATTAGAGATGATCGATGACGAGACTTTTGAGATCAGAGAGGGAGATTCAGATTCCATCGTGGACAATATCAAGGAATTAGGAGCTGGAAGGGAAGATGAAGAGATAGATAGAACGACTGAATCCGAAGAGGGTGAGGAGGAGATAATAATCTACGAATGTCCGGTTTGTGGAAGCGAAGTGAGTGAAGACGAGGAAGAATGTCCCGAGTGTGGGGCCATCTTCGAAGAGTGAAACTTTTTAATATTTTATCGTTTCTTCTGATCTATCATGTTCGAAACTAGAGTTTTGAGCGACCTCAATCCAGGAGAGATCGAGAGATTGTTGAGTGAAATGGGTTGTGATGAGAAAGGTGTGGAGATAATGGCTCCTAAGGCGGACGTTCTCCTCGTCTATGCCAAAAATCTAGATCCGAGAGCCGCCAATATCGTAAAACAAGAATTCCTATCTTCAGGGGGAGAAGCCGCGGTGCCGTGGGAAGCTTTGGATCTATCCGATGAAAAGAGCGATATCCTGATGATGGGTACCCCGGTCCAGTACGAAAGGGTGAAAGAAAAGTTGAGAGAACAGCCCTTCGATCTGGGTAAGTTAGCTGACGAGATAGCCGAATCTATCCAGTACCATTATTCCTCTCCTCAGCTGCCTTGGGACCAAGAGAGGTGTGAAGTCATGGGGGTTCTAAATGTCACTCCCGACTCATTTTACGACGGAGGAAAACACGAAACAGTTGATAGGGCCGTCGAGAGAGGTATCGATATGAGTGAAAAAGGTGCTGATATAATAGATATCGGGGGAGAAAGCACTAGACCCGGAAGCGATAGGATATCGGTAGAAGAAGAATTGGGTAGGATAATACCGGTGATAAAAAGACTTGCACCAAAAGTCGACATCCCGATGTCCGTTGATACCTACAAACCCGAAGTGGCGGAGGAGGCCGTAAAAGCTGGGGCGTCGATAGTCAATGATGTCTTCGGGCTGAGAAAAGAAGGGATGGCCGAGAAAGTCGCCGAATTGGACGTGCCCGTGATAATAATGCATATGCAGGGCGAACCTAAAAATATGCAGGAAGAACCTCGATACGAGAACGTGATCGAAGATATATCTTCATTTTTCTATGAAAGGATAGAGTTCGCCGAGAGTAAAGGGGTCGATAAAAATAATATCATTATAGATCCCGGGATCGGTTTTGGAAAAAAACTCGAGCATAATCTAGAGATAATCGATCGTTTGGCGGAATTCACCTCGCTGGGATACCCAGTATTGCTTGGCGCTTCACGTAAAAGCTTTCTAGGAGATGTTTTGGATAAAAAAGCGGAAGAACGGCTGTACGGTTCTCTAGCAGTAGCTGCGTCCGCCGTCGAGAGCGGTGCCTCTATATTGAGAGTTCACGATGTCCAGGAGACTTTAGACGTGGTCCAGACGATGAAGGCGCTCAACAGGTCATCTTATAAGAGTATATAGGTAAAGATGTTGGACCGATCCGTAAGCAGGACAAATCTCTTTATATCCGGTTCTTCATGGACTGAATATAGAGAAAACGCCTGCCCGTGGGCCGATCGATCCGTACTTGGTAATCAACGGGCGTTGAAGAGAAAAATCCAGATAAAATAATAACGTGATATAAATGCTGACCTTGGTCTTGGCAGATTGTGAGATGAAAGTGAGTCCCGACGATATCGACAGCAATGATTTCAGACCCGATATGGTACATTATCCTTTGTTACTTACTCAGGATTCCGGCCTAGCGGAAGAGCGCGAACTGCGAACGATAGTCCATACCAAAGACGATAAAATATTTCAGTTCGAAGCCGACGGAGAGATTCCCGATTCTTTAGATGAGTTCAAAAAGTTGATGCTCAGAGTTGCTGAAGGAAACCGGCCTCAAGGTATAAGGATGGTCGACAAAGACCTTTTCGAGGTTCTAGACGAACAGTTCGGTGAAAAGATAGTGATGACTCCAAAGGGGAAAAAAACAGACCCTACGGATATCTTTCTTCGGACCGAGGATTACGTAGTAATAATTGGAGGTTTCAGCAGCGGTGACTTCGATTCGTCCGTGTACCGCTGGGCTGACAAAAAGTTGTCGATCTCGGAAAGAAAGATGAAACCTTGGTCGGTGACAGCCGAGGTTTTAGTGGGCTACAGATACTGTTCACTCGAATAATTTAGCTATATTGGCGTCGAAAGGGACCTCCATCGATTCAGCGACTGGTCTGCACTTACTTCTGGTCAAAAAAGCTATAGGAGTATAATCGGTCTCAGAAAAAGATTCCCAATTCGCCATGCCCTTAGCTATGATCAGATCCGATCCTTCGATTTTCTTTTTCAACTTCTCGGAGATGAGATCGAAATCGACTCCGACAGCATAACCTCCTGTGGTTTCTAATTGATCCGCTACCTGGTCTAAACCCAATTCTAGAGCTTCCTTCATAGTGGCGTCGGTAAGGATCGGTTCTCCTTTCACCACCGCGGTCAGCTCGATATCATATTCTTTCAATTTTTTCAATAAAAGAGTGTCGAACACTATCTCTCCCGCATTATCCGTGAAGAAAACTATCTTTTCGGCACTCTCAAGTATATTTTTGATATCTTCAGTATCGTCGTGACCCAGTCCTTCCTCTATTATGGACTCGAACTCGTCTAGAAGATAATCTGGAGAGCCTATATCATCTCGATAACCGAAATCCATTACGTTTCCGGCGATGGCTACCAGAAAGGATTCTTTCAAACCGCCTTTTTCGACTATCTTTTCAGCTTTCGGAAGGAGTTTTTTAGCGGTCTCGTTGCTCTTCTCTTTCATCTCGGAGTAGGGGTCGTCAGTATTTAGGATATCATAGACTCGACGATGCACTTCCGTAGCCACTTCAGCGGAGACCGCACCCTCCTTAAAATTATCATTTAAGATCGAAAGTGCCTGTTTTACTACTTCTCTTTCTTTATCTTCGTCTACCAGTTCAGCTTCGAATCTACATCTCTTCAGAAGGCAGGGAACGCACTCAGGGCGGATCTCCAATTATAGCTCACCGCTGGCCAATTTTTCGTTGATCTCTTCGGAGTTCAGATGACCCTCGACCGTTACATCGACATCGTCTTCTTCTAGTCCTTCGAGACCCGCTAAGCTTTTCTTCACCTTAACCGCTAACTGTACCCCCATGGGGCAGAAGGGACTTGATGGCGTGAATGTCAAGCTGACCGAGCCGTCATCGACTTCTAGGTCCGATATCAAACCCATAGAATAGACGTCTGTCCCGGTTTCCGGATCCATCACGGTTTTTAGCCTTTCTACCACTTCTTCTTTTTCTGGCATTATTATGACCTCTTTATCCTTGGTATTGTAGCAAGAATAGAGGGATTATATAAATAACGGGGTTCTCTTTCCCACGATCTAACCGAAGTTTTTATAACTTTTTAGTAGAATCTGTCCGTATGAGCAGTTCAACGGACGTTCAAAGCCAACTGGCTGAGAAGCGTTTTAAATTGACCAGGGTAGGGGTCACGGGAGTGAAAAAACCCATCGTCGTTCAAAGGCCTTGGGGAGACGTTACTTTAAACGCTACAATAGATATCTACGTGGACCTTCCTTCTGAACAGAAAGGTTCCCATATGTCTAGAAATGTTGAAGTCACCGGGGAAGTGGTAGACAAAACGGTTAGAGAACCGGTCGATGGTCTAGAAAACCTAGCTTCCGAGATGAGCGAACTCCTCCTAGAAAGACACGAATATGCTTCTTATTCCGAAGTAGATATGCGAGCGGATTATTTCCTTGAGAAGGAATCGCCTAAAGGTAGGACCAGTCTCGAGAACTACCAGATCAGGGCTAAAGCCGAAGGTAAAAGAGACGATAAAACCAGAAAGTATATCGGAGTAACAGTTATCGGTTTGAACACCTGTCCGTGCGCTATGGAAGGGGTTAGAAAAAAATTCAAGGACAAATATGATTCTATAGACGGCGAGCTTGAAGATATGCCGGTGATTACTCACAATCAAAGAAACGAAACTACGGTCATGGTGGAAGTCCCGGACGGAAAAGAGGTCGAAGTAAATCAACTAATCTATCTTATCGAAGATTCTTTGTCATCACCCACACACGAGATCTTAAAAAGGGAGGACGAGGCTGAAGTCGTCATGCAGGCTCATGAAAATCCCAAGTTTGTCGAGGATGTCGTCAGAGATGTCTTATCCAAAATATTGGAAAAATACGATGATTTTCCCGATTCCACTCACGTAGAAGTGAAGAGTGAAAGCGAAGAATCGATCCACAAACATAATGCTTTGGCAGAAAGGGTCACGACTTTTGGTAAATTAAGGGAATGATTCATTTTTCCGCTCTCAACTCGTAGATAGCTCCCGATTCGACTTTTTTATCCGCGGCTTCTTCCATTATATCTTCTAAGCTTTTCCTGAGTGAGTTCCTGAGATGGTCCGAGTCAAGATCAGCCAACATCTCTCTTATCAAGGACTCGTGCTCTTTCAGGAGATCCGTCGGCCACGGAACTTCTTCCAGCAGGGTTCTAGTTCTAACATTTTGGAATCCTAACGAGGTCAATTCTTCCTTCAAAGTGGCAGGAGAATACTCTTCGAGATGACCCTGCCCCAGAAGTTCGGAAACCGCGTTTTCTAATCTCCAGAGTTTGACATGTGAGGGGTCTAAGGGTGCGGGCGATCTTTCTTCCGAAAATGGATAATATTCGATCACGATAAGAGTACCATCCTTACCGAGTATCCTTTCAAACTCTCTGAACACTGAAGTCACGATCAGATCTTTATTTTCAGCAAGAGCGCTCACTAAAAAATTGCATACGACGTAATCGAAGGTCTCGGACTTCAATGTATCTAGATCGGAAAGATCAGCTCTCAAAAATTGTGGACTGTCGGTCTGCCGCCGGCATTCTTTTAGATATTCCTTTTCTAGATCAATAGAGATCACTTCCGCGCCCTCTTTCTCCAAATATTTAGTCATGCCGCAGGCACCCGTGCCCGCGTCAAGCACCTGCTTGCCCTCAAGATCGAGACCTTCCAATTTTTGCATGTTAGAGGATTCTAGGAGTTTTTAATAATCTTTTCGTTAATAAAGCAGAAATTATCGAGTAAGAGGCGATCTTAACCATAACCCTTATATCTCAATCCCATTATTTGCATACAGATTAAGATTCAATTTCAAGGGGATCATCATGTTAAACGCTGAAATCAAGTCAGATGTGCTAAAAGAGCTGGTCGAAATCGTAGGTACGATCGTGGATGAGGTAAAGATAAATCTAGACGAGAACGGGTTGTCTTTGAAAGCCGTGGATCCCGCCCACGTTGCGATGGTGGATCTGAGCTTGGATAGTGAAGGCTTCAAAAGTTACGAGGCAAACCAAACAGAGTTGGGACTTAACTTGAACAAGATAGAAAAGTTTTTAAAGCTGTCTGGATCGGGTGATATCATCCGTATATCTCACGATGAGGAAGAGAATAGATTGAATATGGAAGTGAACAACATCACCCAAAAGATGCCTCTCCTCGACACCGCCGGTATGACAGACCCCAACGTTCCAAGTCTGGATCTACCGATCAGCATGAGGATAAAGGGAGAACATCTTCTCAACGGCGTGAAAGCTTCCGAGAATATATCGGATCATATCTCTATCACTGCCAACCCGGACGGGTTCGAGATATTTTCCGAAGAGGACGAAAACTCGGTGAAGATGTCTCTAGGTGAAGATGAACTAGAAGAACTTACCGCCAACGAAGAAGTGCAGTCGCTTTTCGCGCTCGACTATTTCTCTGATATGGTGAAGTGCGTTTCGAAAAATGCGAAGCTGGATATAGAACTCGGCGCTGATTATCCGATAAAGATACAGTTCGATTTTGCCGATGGAAACGGTAACGTGAGATATCTGCTCGCACCTAGAATAGAGAGCAGCTGAAGAAGGATCAATCCGACCCGACTTCACTATTTTATTCTATTTTAATTTTTATATTTTAAATAATTGTGCAGGCTTATTAAGCAAAAAATAAAAATACTTTAGAGTAATTGTAGCGTATGATGAATGGAATCTACGGTATAGTGCTGATAGCCATAGGGATAGTCTTATTCGTGGCAGAGGCTCTCGACCCTGGGTTTTTTATAGCTATCCCAGGTGGTGTCATTTTCACTTTAGGAGTGATTGCCGTTGCTTTCCCAGAGATCCTTCTCACTATCTGGACTCCTCTCATAGTAGCGCTCGTAGTGGTTCCACTGATGTTCGTTTCGATGAAATACTATCAGCATATATCTCCTCCTTCAAAACCGACCACGACTATGACGACCTCATTGAAAGGACAGCGGGGGAAAGTGATGAAGAAAGTAGAGCCGGACAATATCAGAGGAAAGGTCAAGGTCAATAACGAGTTATGGAGCGCCACTGCCAAAGAAGAAATAGAGGAGGGCGAAAAGGTAGTGATCACAGAGGCTAAAGGTGTGCATCTTACCGTAGCAAAGCCAGAGGAAGAAAAAGAAGATTAAGGATTTGGTGAAAAAAATGTTAGAAGCTTTAGGTTTACAGATAGCAGGAGGGCCTATAGGATGGATAGTGGCGTTGGTGATAATAGTAATCATCTTCGCCGTCGTAGCCGGTAGAACTGCCTTTTGGATCATCCAGCCCTACGAACAGGGTATCTGGATAGTCTTAGGAAATTTCAGAAAAACTCTAGAACCGGGCGTGAATATAGTACATCCCTTCATCTCCAACGTCATCAAGATAGATCTTCGTACTCAAGTCCTAGACGTTCCCAGACAGGAAGTGATCACAAAAGATAATTCGCCGACCAATGTCGACGCTATAATATACATCAAAGTCGTCGATGTTGAAAAGGCATACTTCGAAGTGACGAACTACAAGGCGGCGACGATCAATCTTGCCCAGACGACTCTGAGATCCGTTATAGGCGACATGGAGCTCGACGAGATACTTTACAACAGAGAAAGGATCAATACTCATCTGAGGGAAGTCTTGGACGAAGCCACCGACGCATGGGGAGTAAGAGTAGAATCAGTAGAGATCAGAGAAGTCGATCCCGTAGCTCAGGTCAAAGATGCGATGGAAGAGCAGACCGCTGCGGAAAGAGAAAGAAGAGCCGCTATATTGAGAGCGGACGGTAAGAAGCGTTCAGCGATTCTAGAAGCCGAAGGTAACAGAAGATCGAAGATCCTCAACGCAGAAGGTAAGAGACAGAGCAGGATATTGAATGCCGAAGGTACTAGGATGAAGAAGATACTAGAAGCGCAGGGTGAAGGACAGCGCTTGCGAATACTCTCTTTAGGATCGAACACACTGGACGAGAAGGCTTTGACTTATCTCTCTCTAGACACTCTAAAGGGTATGTCCGAGGGCGATGCGACGAAGATACTCTTCCCATTCGAAGTCTCGCGTCTCATGGAAGGAGCCTCTCAGTATCTAGGTGCCTCTAGAGAAGTACCGAGTAGAGAACCAACCGATATAGAATCACTCGAAAATATAGTCGGTAAAGCAGATGACATCCTTGGTGAGATACCGGGGAGATCAGAGATGAAAGAGAAGATAGACCAGATAGAAAAGAAAGTGAAAGAAGAAGGCGACAAAGATAGAAAAGAAGTCAAAGAAGAAGCAGAGAAAGACGCGAAAGAAGTGCTTGAAGAAGTCAAAGGAGAACTTGGAGAAGAGGGCTTAGGCGAAAGCGATGTTGATACTTGGAGAGAAGACACGGGAGAAGAGGAAGAAGAAAAAGAAGATGAAGAATGAAAATCCTTTAATCTCTAAATCCACTTCTTTTTTTTAATTTTGGTGTTTCGATATGAGGATACTGCTTATCTCCGATATACACGGTAATTATGCAGCTTTGAGAGAAGTTTTAGACCGGGAAAACTATGATAAAGTGTACTGCATGGGCGATCTAGTCGATTATGGACCGTCCCCCGAGAGATGTGTAACCGAAATAAAAAATATTGCTGATGTAGTAGTACGGGGGAATCACGATAATGCGGTAGCAACGGGTGCTGACTGCGGCTGCAGTTATGAGATAAAAGACCTGTCTGAAGAAGTGAGAACTATCACTAAAGATATAATGAGTGAAGAGTCCATAGAATTCCTTAAAAACATGCCTTTCGATGATAAGAAAGGTGACTTTTATTTCACTCATGCTTCGAAAAACGATCTTTATAAGTACATTAAACCCGATACCCCAGAAGAGGAATTCGATGATTTTTCCGATATAGATCAGGAAATAGTATTCTTGGGTCATACACACCTCCCCATGGATAGAAGGGTTGGAAAAAAGAGATTTATAAACCCAGGGAGCGTCGGTCAGCCCAGAGACGGTGATCCGAGAGCTAGTTATGCAGTTTGGGAAGAGGGAAAGGTGAATTTCAAAAGGATGGATTATGACATCGGCGGGGTTAAGGAAAAACTCAGCGCAAAAGACTTTCCTGCAAGGACAAAAAGGATACTCGAGGCCGGCAAGGTAGTGCCCTAAAGACAGGGACAAAACTAAATTAATGTAAACCAGATATTGGTAAAAGATGGCTGAAGAAGTGAGAAATACATCAAAGATTGTGGTAGGAGATAAGGAATTTTCCAAAGAGACAGTAGAAGTCTTGAGCGGGGAAAGAGGTGCGGAAGAACTAAAAGAAGAATGGATACCTGTAGCTGAGGCTGTAGAGAGACCGGATGATCTGCCTTTTTTAGTTTCAGATATATTGGAGATAGAGAAGACTAAAGAACTGAGAAGAGCTCTGTTAAGAGTTCAGATAAATGCTCAGTTGAAGCGAGATAAAGATCTGAATTTCTACAAAAGACAGCTTTTCGCAGCTACGACCATCGAGATACTCCTCTACAAGAGGTTGAGATTGAAATCTAGAGCTCGGAGAAAGAAAAAGGCTGGTGAAAAAGAAGAATCAACCGAGTCTCCGGAAGGAGAAAAGGATGTAGGGGGCGGCGGGGATCAGTCTTCCTGATCCACCACTTCTTCGACTATCTCTTCTGATCTACCCACGTATTCTTCGGGATCGAATACGATCTCCAATTCTTCTTCCGAAGTGACTTCCATGACCTCTTCATCTTCCATAAGCACTTCTTTCAGCGGTCTCTCTTCTGCCCGAGCTTTCATCGAAGCTTCGCGCATTATCTCGTGGGCATCCTGTCTGCTCATATCTTTTTCCGTCAAGTGTATCATAGCGGCTTCGGCCATCACTAGACCGTCGCTCATCTCGATATTTTTCATCATGTTTTCCGGAAGGACTTCCAAGTTCTTGAAAAGCTTTCTAGATTTGATCAAGATATCGTCGAGCAGCACCAAAACGTGAGAGAGTGTTATCCTTTCCGAGGAAGAATTCGTGAGGTCTCTCTCGTGCCATAGTATCATATTCTGGTAAGTGGGAGTTACAAAACCCCGCAGGGTCTTTGCGAGCCCGCAGATATTTTCCGCCAATATCGGATTTTTCTTGTGAGCCATGGTCGAACTGCCGACCTGCTTCTCGGTCTCGAATGATTCAGCCGCCTCCATTATCTCCGGGCGCTGAAGATTGCGTACCTCCGTAGAGAATTTCTGAAGGGAAGCCGAAATGTTCGCGGCTAAAGATATCAATTCCGCATATCTGTCTCGGCCGACTATCTGGCCGGTCGCTTTATCCACGTTCAATCCCAGATCGTCCATGACCGATCTTTGTATCTCTTCAGCGTCATCACCGAAAGCGGCTCCGGTTCCTACGGCTCCGCTCATCTTTCCGACCAAGACTCTTTCCTTCGCCTCTTCCAATCTTTCTATCTGTCTTCTTATCTCCGAGGCGAAAACCGCCATCTTCAGTCCAAAGGTCATCGGTATGGCGTGCTGGCCGTGCGTCCTACCTATCATCACGGTGTCTTTATGCTCCTCGGCCCTCTCGGAAAGTACCGACTTGAGTTCCTTCAGATCCTTCTCTAAGAGATCTACCGCTTCTTTCAGCTGAAGGGCCATACCTGTATCTATTATGTCGTTAGAGGTAGCACCTAGATGTATGTACTTTTCCGCATCACCGCAGTGCCTACCGAGAACTTTGACGAGAGCCATTATATCGTGCTTGGTCTCTTCTTTCTCGACTCGCTCGACTTCTTCCCAGTCGACTATATCCGTGGTGGCGTGCTTTGAAATGGTCTCAGCGGCCTCTTCTGGAACGTTGTCGAGTTCAGCGTGAGCACGGGCTAGAGCGGCTTCCACTTTCAGTAACTTATCCGTTTTGTTCTCTTTACTGAAAACAGATTTCATCTCCTCTCTACCGTAACGGTAGTCTAATGGGCAAACTAACATATATTTCACTACTCTATATTCATAGCCTTATTGGTTTTTTGGATACTTTTCTTCTTGTTTTCTTCTAATTCCGTCATAGCTCGGATAGCATCGATATTTTCGGGTACGATATCACTTTCCTGGTGGATCGCCTGGTAGTAATACAAAGTAGAACCTTCTACTTTGATCGCATCACCCCAAACGGCGATCTCGTTTAGGTCTCCTCTAGGATTATCCCTGTCCTTTGCATATTCCATGACCTTGGCGGTGGAATCGACACCTTGAGATGCATTGAAGAATTTAACACGAGGTGTATCCCCCCAGATATCGACGACCTGTTCTGTATCGATATTTTCCTCGAGTTCGACTATATTGCTGTGGAGATGCATGAGCGTAGTGGGAACTTTAACCGCCGTAGTTTGAATATCTATATCCGGAACCACGCTCTGTACATCGGGACCGTGATGAGAAGGGATGTCCAATACTGGATTTATAGAATTGATCGGACCTCTAGAGGTGTCCCATGGATCCGCACCCCTTCGTATCATGACCGCTTTGCTGTTTTCTATCCCTATGTCCCTATAAAGAGGGTAAAGAGTCCTTAATAGACCGGTAGTGTTGCAAGAGACCACCCTCAAGTAGTCGGCCCCGTACGCCTCCTCGTAGTTGGCCATAGAATTGAAAGATAAACCTGTAAGTCCATGATCTTCTCCACCTTGCCATATGGCTTTGACTCCGGCATCTTCATACATCGACTTATAGCCAGATTTTTTTGGAGTCCCGTCAACGATTATCTCGGCTTCGTCGAGTAGGTCTTCGAGCATACCCTCAACAGGAATATCTTTCTCGTCGAAACCATCCATATATTTATCAGAAGATGCATAGAAGGGATATCCCTTTTCGACTGCCATCTCGGCTTCGTACGTAGGGCTTCTCTTCGCGACGCCGACAAGTTCCATATCATCCTGTTGATCGACGGCATCGGCAACTCTCTTTCCCACTGTTCCGTAACCATTTATTCCTACTTTAACGGTCATCTTCATCCACCGGGTAGGTTTAAAAAGTGAAATATTAAGTAGATTTCGGTCAAATATACCTAGTTATATCTTCATATATACTGGTTCAACTTATCCTCGATTTGATCTTTCGGTAGGGCCCCGATCATCTTATCAACGGCCTCTCCGTCGCTGAATATCGCCATCGTAGGTATGGAAGAAACACCGAATTCCGAAGGCTTCGCGTTATTTTCATCAACGTCCATCTTTCCGAACGCCACGTCGCCCTGCATCTCTTCCGCTAATTCCTCTATGATCGGTTCTAACCTCTTACAAGGACCGCACCATTCGGCCCAAAAATCGATCAACGCAACATCGTGTTTCTCAACGAACTCATCAAAACTATCATCCGTTACCTCTACGGGTTCTGATGGCCAATTTTCACTCATATTCTCACATCCTTTTTTCCAATCAAAGATGAGTAACTGAAAGTATAATTAGTTTGGGGTATAGACTTTTGAGAAATCTGAAAGTGGAAAAATTTACCCGTCTGGGTTAGTTTTGGATTCAGGTAGTTTATCGAACTCAGCTCAAGGAACAGTCATTGAGATACACTCTAGACAAAAATAAAAAACAACCATATCTTGGTTGAGAAGGTTCAACTCAGTCGTGTCTTTCATCTAATCCATCTTTACAAATATATGCATTATGGAGGAGAAATATTTGCCAGCCATCGAGTTATCTCCTAGATTATTGGACATCTCGTACTTCTCCGCATCGGTCAGTCCGTCGTCGTCAGAGTCAGTCTTCGACGTGCTGAGATCAGTGGCCTTCACTCGTAAAAAATATGAAAGGAAGTCCCTTATTTGATTACTATACTTCACCGTTCCATTTTTTATAAATAGCTACTGCTATGGCAGCCGCCGACAAAAAGAGAACTGATGTGAATCCCCGTATTCCCTCTTCATTTCCCTTCGCTTCGACATTTACGGTTTTTGACTGATCTCCCAACTCTATCGTATATTCTCCTTCCTCCTCAAATTCATAAGTATGCTCGACTACCTCTCTCTCACCAGGTTTAAGTGTTATATTTTCGATTACTTTACCTGCCACTTTTAGTTGTGTTGTACCTTCAATATCTCCGATATTCCTTAACTCGGCTGTTACATTTACTTCAAGTCCGTCAATGTTTACATTGAAGCTGTCCGATTTAAATTCTGCTTTTAGTTCTTCAAAGTGAGCTGTTAACGACTTATTTTCATCCATGGTTACTGTTATCTCTTCCCCCTTTTCACCTTCAGGTACATCTCCTGTCCATTCTTTAAAGGACCAGTTTTCATCTAGATAAACTGTTATATTAATTTCTTCCCCATCGTAATAAGTATGGGTACCTTCTGCAGGATCGGTATTGCCCTCCCCCTCTTTGGTTATCTCAAGAGAATATTTCTCTAGTTCTTCAAAGTGAGCTGTTAACGACTTATCCTCATCCATGGTTACCGTTATCTCTTTACCTACTTGACCATCAGGTACATCTCCTGTCCATTCTTTAAAGGACCAGTTTTCATCTGGATAAACTGTTATATTAATTTCTTCCCCATCGTAATAAGTATGTGTACCTTCTGCCGGGTCGGTATTGCCATTTCCCTCTTTCATTATTTCAAGAGAATATTCGTCTAGTTCTTCAAAGTGAGCTGTTAACGACTTATCCTCATCCATGGTTACTGTTATCTCTTCCCCCTTTTCACCTTCAGGCACGTCTCCTGTCCATTCTTCAAAGGACCAGTTTTCATCTGGATCAGCTGTTAAAGTGACGTTTGTTGATGGTTCATAATATTCCTGATCTGGTGCTATATCGACTGATCCATTACCTTCTACCGTCACATCGATAGTGTATCTATGCTCTTTGAATAATGCTGTTAACGACTTATCCTCGTCCATCGTTACTGTTATTTTTTTACTTTCCTTACCTCCAGACACATCCCCTAACCATCCCTCAAAATACCAATGATTCTCAGAACTGGCCACTACTGTAACTTTTTCTTTTTCTTTGTAGGTGTGAACTCCCTCTGTAGGGTCGGTCGTACCACTCCCATCTACATTTATCGTTAAATCGTACTCTTCGACTTTCTCAAACTCTGCCGAGATTGAATAGTCATTTAGCATATCTATCGTGGTTTTATTAGATTCTGAATTCTCTATTTGTTCTATATCTCCCGTCCAGCCGACGAAATTATAGTCTTCATCTGCTTCTGCCAATAGTTCGACCTCATCCCCGTAATCATAAGTAAACTTACCCTCTCCAGGCTTTAAGATCTTCCCGCCTTCTGTCGAATCAATCTCCAAATAGAATGAATCCCTTATTGTTAATAATGTGGTAACGATCTTCTCACTTTTTTCACCCTCTACTGATGTTATTATGCCTCCAGAAGAGTAATAACTGTTCGTAGGTGTATTGTCTTTTATATTAGGTACCTGAATATTCAATTCATAATTGCCATCACTGTCAGTCTTAACTTTCCAATTTTGTTTTCCTAGGCTGTAAGGAATATATATTGATAAATTAGTATTGGGATAACCTTCCATATGACCAGAAAGAGTGATATTTGAACCGATATTTTGTGGATTAGGATATACCTCCTGTTTATGACCTGGTGTTTTCAAAGCCGAATCATTCAATTCCCTTACTATATCACACTGTAAATCCGATGATGGAAAGATTAAATTTTGTTTGACGAACCATCCAACCGTTTCATTATACCAGTTTTTCATATTCCCTAACTGGGACGTATTATTCTCCATTGAAGTATTAGCTTCATATGTAGTGTAATTGCCTGCCGGAACTTCCACTTCTTTTAATTCATCACTCACTGTGTTGGTCTGATATATTTTTTCGGTCTCGTTAAATTTTTTCTCTTCACTAATCAGTCCAGATCCATCCTCAAACTTATAATCGCCAAAAGTCTCAATTGTCGTATTTGACCAAAAGGTCTCATCTCTCCACAATGGGAAATCGAACTCTTCAACCACGGTTTGATAATATCGCGTAAGATTGACAAAGGCATCAAATGGAGGTTCTCCATAATCTCCCTCTACATACCCATCTATCTCTCTATATTGATGATCCACTATAACTCCTAAATCACTAACTCTAACTAACATAAACCCCTCTATCTTTCCGCTCTCAATTTCTATTGGATAGCCATCAAACTTTCCTTCCCCGTCCTTTATATCGCCTTTAAGACTGAGATTATAGGAGTAATAAGTCGATCCATTATATTCATGGTTTCCAATATCGGTAACTTTGTATGTGATGGATTCATTCATCCTCAGCCAATCCCCATCTTCTTTATCCATCCAGATATCCTGATCGTAGGTCCAGTTAGAACCTATTCCCCAGTTGGGAACCTCCGGTACGTTATCGAAGGTGATATTAAACAAACCGCTGATATCAGTATCCTTCATATCATTTTTATCATGTACGGTTATTCGTATCTTAGCTTCAGAAGTAGGTACCCCAGGTATAGTCCAATTGTAGTTACCCGTATCCTCTATTTCTTCCGCAAGGATAGACCAGTTATCCTTCTCACTAGTAGTATATTCTAAATCTATACTTGTGATCGGAGCGTCTCCCTGATCGGTTTTCCACTCGATACTCAAATTCTCTCCTACGGACCAACTCCCACCCCTTGTTGGATTAGTCAAGTTAACTGAAGGAGGATCAGCTTTTACGCCCTTAAGATCTTTTCTCTGGCCCCAGCTTCCGTCAATAGTGAAATTTTTAGAAACATTTCCTGCTTGGATAGAGAAGGTATCACTACTATCATATCCTTTATCATCAAAGTTTCCAAAATTCGACTCATAATAACCGTTCTGACCCGTATTAACATATATCGTTTCCCCTGTATCCATATTTTCAATCGTTACATTTTTTCCTATTACCGGGGCACCGCCGTTATCACTAACATTTCCATATACTATGTAAGGATCAGATGGATGAAGATCATTAGTTCCGTTGCCTAGATCTAAATTTGCAATCCTTGCCTGATAGACGAGAGAATCGTATAGGTCTTTATTGATATCCATTATTTTATCTTCAGACGGATAAAAACCAGAAGCTCCTGTATAAATCTCGTAAGATAAGCCGATAGCACCTGTCTCCTCGTAAACCCAATCATAAGCCCCCCCTGGAGCAGTATAACCGATTTCTTCATCCGGCTGCCCATAACTGTAGTGCTGACTATTATCCCCCAATAAAGAAGTCAGCGATGTCATGTCATCGGCCATATCTCGATACCAACTGTCATGGACGGATGAATTTGTTGTGTGAGCCCACGGTATGAGAAGAGTTCCTGCGTAACTGTGAATATCGTTATAAGAGTCGATATCTTTTGAAAGGATAAAATCCCGGATAGAGTCGGTTTCCTTCTCAGAGAATGGTGCTTCTCCATGATAAGTGTTGCTAGTTGGATCATCCACTCCTTCGTTCCACGCAATGTCCCAATTCCTATTAAGATCGACTCCTACTGAACTTGTGGGAGTAGAGGCATTCCTGTTTTTACGCCAATTTTCTGCTTGGCTCAAATCCCCGTTCCCATCATAAATATAACCGTCGGGATTCACCATAGGGATAACATAGATCTGCCTGTTGTTGACCAACCATGTTATAGTTTCGTTAGAGCCATAATCCTCGACTAGTTTCCAAAGGTAATAAGTTGCGACCTGATGACTCGACCATTCTCTAGCATGTATATTTGCTTCTATCAATACACTGGGTTCATCCTGTTCCTTCTTTACATCATCAGATACCTTTATTGCCCAGATATCTCTTCCTTCCCATGATTCTCCAATATGTATCTTTTTTGTGATGTTTGAATTTTCATCCACTAAATTATCGGACCAATTATCCAATTGTTGATATGAGAGATATTGTTGTTTGAAAGGATATGCTCCGGGATCTATTCCACTTTCTATTTTTTGAGGAGAGCTAATTGTCCCTGAAGTCGTATTTGATGAAACTGACATAGAGCTTACCACAAAAAAAAGTACCGTGACAAAGGTTAGGCATTTCTTAATTGAGGACATTCTATATCACTTTAGGTAATTTCTTCACTCAATCTAAAAATAATAAATGTTTTGGAAACGAAATTTAGTATAATTATGAAAATATAATATTAGCGATCAACATCTTCAGTATCAACATTACTAAAGACACCATAATGAAATAATCCTCCTCTATCATCTGCAAAATTCTGATCATAAATATCTCTAAATTCTTGAGTGCTGGTTTCTTCATCATAAGAAACTTCTTCCCCACCACCCATGCTTCCATCATCCGCAGGAAACCCCTTTCCGAGGATGCAGATGAATCTACGATTCATCGGAGTGGAACGGGCATCGATGTGCAGCCAGATCTCATCACCGGTCGGATTGTTCAGGAAGCGCGTACCCACTTTCCACTTCGCCGCGTCCTTCATCTTGTGCCCGCTCATCCAATCTACCTCTACAAATATATCCTTTCTTGTCGGTAAAGCCCTGCCGTCAACGGAATAAAGTTCTGGATTGTTAGACATCCGGTACTCTTCCGCATCCGTTAGTCCGTCGCCGTCGGCATCGTCCTTCTTCGTGCTGGGATCGGCGAAGTACTCGAAGGTGGATTCAAACTTGAGTATGTACTTAAAATTATCACTTGCTTCTATAACTTTCCAATAAATGTCAGGTTCCGGATACCATTCTTGTGCCCATCCCCGTACAGCTTCTGTCCCTGCGCCTAAAACGTGGTGCAGACTCATGTCTGTGAAGAACTCGTGATTGTCTTCAGTGACCACTCTTTTATCAATCAAGGTACCTACTTCGAATACAGTTTCAGGTGTTTCATAATAATTATCACATGGGATCTCCCATCTCTGTCCAAATCCCGGGTATCTTCTGACACCGTCAGCTATGAAGTAAAAAAAGTTGATCATCAATAGAAAAAACGCTGCCCAAGAAGAGATATATTACTCTATCTTATATCTCAATAAAGCGCCTACACCGCCCAAAGCTTCCAGTTTCTCTCCACCTTCATGAGTGCTGCTTATCACGATGACCTCACCGCCGAGTTCTTCAGTTTTCTGCATCAGCTTTTCCCCTTTTTCTTCTCTTACCTTCGTATCGAGTATCAGAAGCGTTTCTACGGCTCCTATCTGGACCGCTCTTTCTACGTTTTCAAGCCCATAAGAATATGCTCCTTCGCTCTTTATTTCTCTGAGGAGTTCTTCCACCTTTTCGGTCTCGTAGGACATCCGCTGACCGTCTAGAGTGTCTCTTTCCCTACCCTTCTTTAAAACTTCATGAACCCCGGTCAGACCGCCCTCTCCGGCGGGAACGACTTCGGCGTGCTCGACCATATCCGGATGATGGCGCTTGCAGTATTCAAAAAAATCCTCCTTAGTAAATCCAGGTCCTAACATAACCAATGGCTCGCCGGGATCGATTATAGTTTCTAATTTTTCGACTATCATCTCAAAGAAGTCCTCCCTAGTCATCTCTTCAGAATCGTACATCTTCCCTCCCCTATTCGGTTTGATAGTCGCCATCTCCTTCACTCCGTATTGTCTCATTATGGCTATAGTTGCTTCGTCTTCTTCCAATGCGACAAAAGTTATGAGAGGCTCTTCGCTGCGTTCTACCGCCTCCTGCAGCCTGTCGAGTTCGTGATCTTTCCATTCTTTGATAATCGTCAGTTCGTCTCCTTCGGTAAGATTCAAAGTATGATAAGAACCGTGATCCTGGGGTCCTTCGATGATAACTCCTAAGACTCTCAATCTATCGGTGAATTCGTGAAATTCGACTTTCTCGACCTCGATATCAAGCCTCATCTTCTTTTTCTCGCCCCTCTCAGAACGGATCTTGTCTCGCTTGGTCTCTTCCCTCCTGAAAGTTATGGCCGAGACCACATCTTCGGGATTGAGGATATTTTTAAGATGCCAAAGATCATCCAAATTATCGATGCGGATCTTGATCTTTCCTTCTCTTTTATCCTGATGAATTATCTTCATCGCTTACAGTTAGAAACGTTACCTTAATAAGACCTGCCCTTTAGAGAGCTGTTTTCCCAATCCGCATCAGCTTTTCGAAAGATACGAACTGAAAAAATATTAAAGAAGGTTCTCATTCAATATCGATGAGTCAGGTAGAATATTTCGCATACGGGAGTAATCTGAGTATCCGACAGTTGAGGGATAGAGGCGTTTCTATAAAGAATTCCGAGAACGTAGAATTACCGGGCTGGAAGCTAGCCTTCACCATATATTCTGATCCTTGGGACGGAGGCGTGGGAGATATCCTTCCCAGTGAAGAAGACATCGCTGAAGGTGTAGTCTATCATATCGATGAAGAAAGCTTGAAGAAGTTAGATCACTACGAAGGGAGAAAATTGAAAGACGGCATGGAAGTGGGTATGTACAGGAGGCAGTATATACCGGTCAAAAAAGAAAATGGATGGGAAACTGTCTTGACTTATGTCGTCAATCGCTCCATGGAGCACAAGTTGGAAGTCGATATCAAACCCTCAAAAGAATATCTAGAGACCATCATATCGGGTGCGGAAAACCACGGCCTTAGCGATCGATACATCGAAAAATTGAAGCACATCGAATGTAAAGATTGATCTTGTTAGTGATCCTGATCTCGACTTTCTCTTAAAAACGAAAGATTCTAATCTGAAGAGACGAATCGATTATTATGAGTTCGCTCTGCGTGGATATAGGTGCCACTAAAGTTTTAGTAGGTGTTCTAAACGAAGATTTCGAGAGCAAGAAACGATACGAAACTAGATATTTTTTAAACAACCTCGAAAAAGAATTGATCGATATAAAAAAGAAAAATGAAATAGAAAAGGTAGTCATAGCCACCGCCGGGCCTTTAGATAAAGAAAGGGGGTTCATCTATCCTCCGAACCTTCCCGATGATAGGATCCAGATATTAAAGCCGTTCGAAAGATCCTTCGAAGAAGTCTCTATAATAAACGACTGCCACGCGGGAGTCGTGGGCGAATACGAGTACGGAGATAGTTCCGCAGAAGATTTACTATATCTGACTTTGAGCACCGGTATCGGAGCTGGATTCATAGCCAACGGCTCATTGGTTAGGGGGCATACCGACAATTTTGCCGAGGTCGGGCATATCAAGATCGATGACGTGGGGAAGTGCGGCTGTGGTGGAGTCGGTCACTGGGAAGCGTTATGCGGGGGAAAGAATCTTCCAAAACTGGCCGAAAAGATCACGGATGTCCATTTTGAGAGTGCCCAGAAACTTTTTGAGCAATATAGGAACGGAAACCAGGAACTCCAACCCGTTATCGATCAGATCCTCGAATATAATATCACAGCTCTTACCGATCTGATCCATGTTTACGATCCCGGCCATATCTCGATAGGGGGTTCTATAGGGTTAAATCAGTTCGATCTTATCATCGAGAGAGGCCTGGATAGATTAGATGAAAATACTATCTACCGAACTCCTGATATAGAAAAAAGTGTTCTAGGAAACGAAGTCGTCCTAAAAGGATTGAAAGCCCTGGTAAAAAAGAGTTATGAACTCGTTTCAAATTAAAAATAGAAGGTAAGAGGTACCGACCTAGAATTGCCAGTCCAAGCTCATCACTCTTTCAAAACATTCCTCGACTTCTTCATCTTCGACATATTCTCTAGCTCTATCCACACATTCTAAAAATAAATCATCCGGTTCTTCAGAATCCTGGATATTCGGTCGGGCCGTGACCGTTTCTTTATCCAACATGGGGAAAACCTAGTGTATATTTGCATAGCGGTGCAGACGTACATAAAGCTTTTGTTTATTTTTCAAAACTGATTTTTCCCTTAGATTCTATGCCTTCGGCTCGGACAATAATTACTATCTCATAAATAGTTTATCACTGAGTATAAATAGTATCGACGTTTTGTATCTCCCTAGAGATGGCCATTATCAGAAGATTCAAGAAACAGGACTTGGATCAAGTCGAGCGTATAGCGGATATCTCTCTAAAAGAGGAATACGAGCGCGAACTTTACATCTCGATACAGGAACTATGGAGAGACGGTTTTCTAGTCCACGAGATGAGCGGCAGGATCACGGGATTTATCTGCGGCATCAAAAAGGATCCCGAGACCGCTAGAGTCCTTATGCTCGCGGTCCACCCCTTTTACAGGAACCAAGGTATCGGAAGTGAGCTGTTGAAAAATTTCGTGCAAATGAGCTCTTCCAGCGGAGCCAATAAGGTCTCGCTAGAGGTTAGAGTGGGCAATGAAAGGACGGTCAATTTCTATAAAAAAAGAGGCTTCCAGATTGTCGGGAGATTAGAAGATTTTTATACAGACGGAGAAGCGGGCTTTAAGATGGTGAGATATCTCTGATCTTAGAAAAAAGTTGATTGCCCGCTTTAAAACAAATTTGACGATCTAACAACTTAAGATGTGAGGCTAGATCTTTTAATAAAAAAGAGCAGATGTTAAATATCAGCAGCTTTTTCCTCAAAATAATAACGGACGGGTAAAAATGACTGAAAAAGCCGACGAAAAGTTTGATGAATTCGAAGAGAAGATATTCGATAGCTTCATAGAGAGAAATCCTGCGATGGCCACACATCTCGGTATCCACGACTACGATGATCAATTACCGGATTTTACCAGAGAGAAATACATTGAAGATATAGAACTGATGAAGGATTGGTTGGAAGAACTGAACGGATTTGACGATGAAGAACTGAGTGAAGAAAATAGATTAGCGAAAAAATTGGGTCTCCATATCTTTGAACTTCGCCTTTTCACTATGGAAGAACTCAAACACTGGGAAAGAGCCCCGAAAGCGCCGAATACCATAGGATCTTCCATCTTCCCTCTCCTAAAAAGAGAATTCGCTCCTCTGGAAGAAAGGTTGGAAGATATAATTTCTAGGATCGAAGACGTACCTGATATGATCGAAGAAGAAAAATCTCGGATAGAGGATCCTGTGAAATTGTGGATAGAGATGGCGATCGAATCCGCCGAACAGTTGCCGATGCTTTTCAAACTGGTGCAGATGTTAGCCAAACAGGAGGGTTTCGATAAAGACAAATTGAAAGAGATCAGTGAAGCTGTGGATAAAGCCGACGAAGCTTTAGATGAATACGTAAAATGGCTGAAAGATCTGAAGGTGAATGCCAGCAACGACTATGCCATCGGCGAAGAAAAATTCGAAGAACTGTTGGATAAGAGAGAGATAGAGTATGGGTCCGAGGAGATCCTAGAGATCGGTGAAGAACTGTTAGACGAAGCGAAGAAGGACATGGAAAGATACGCCGAAAAAATAGACCCGGATGCGGAGATCGAAGAGGTCATCGAGGAGGTAGAATCGGAAGTTCCGGACAGCTTCGAAGACGCTTTAGAGTGGTACGAAGAAGGTCTAGAGGACGCGAAGGAGTTTGTACGGAAAAATGATCTCGCAACGATGCCGGAGAACGAAGAGATCGAAGTGACTGAAACGCCCGAGTATATGCGAAATATCATACCGTTCGCCGCTTACTTACCACCGGCTAAATTCGACGAAACGAAAAAAGGTATCTATATGGTAACACCACCTCAGGATGAGAAAAAGTTGAACAATTATTCGTATTGGGACGTAAGGAATACGACCGTCCACGAAGGTTATCCTGGCCATCACCTGCAGTTGGCGGCGGCCACGACCAACGACGACGTTTTCCGCATATTCTCAAGAGCTACGGAAACCGTAGAGGGTTGGGCCCACTACTGCGAAGAGATGATGAAAGAGCACGGATTCGACGATACGCCGGAAGCGAGACTTTTACAGTCTAAAGACATAGTCTGGAGAGCTGCCCGGATAATAGTCGATGTGAAGTTGAGTACAGGTAAGATGTCGTTCGATGAAGCTGTCGATTACCTGGTGGATAATGTAGGTATGGAAGAAAGCGATGCGGAGAAAGAGGTCAAGCGTTACACTCAGAATCCAGCTTATCAATTGAGTTATCTCCTCGGAAAACAGATGATAAAAGACTTGAAGGAAGATGTGAAGGAAAAGATGGGAGAGGACTTCAGCGAGAAGTTCTTCCACGATACGATATTATATGCGGGAAGCGTACCGATGAAATATTTGAGGGAAATATTCGATGAAAAGATCGAAAACGCCTGAAGGGTCTTCGTCAGATAGAAACAGCGAAACGAAAGTGATCGCCCGGGAGCTCCTTGTGAGATACGGGACCACTATCGCCCTCGATCGTTTCTCGACGAATATCTCCGAAGGTATTACGGGTTTACTAGGTCCCAACGGCGCGGGTAAAACTACCTTCATAAAGACTTTGCTGGGTCGTATCCGTCCTGAGAAGGGAAATATCAAATTTAGAGATGAAGAGTCCGACATGCGATCGGTCGAGATGAACGAAAAAATTGGATATATGCCAGAGTCCGAATGCCTGATAAACGACATGAAGGGATTCGAACTAGTCTCTTATTTTGGGCGCTTGTCTGGTTTGGTCGAGGAAGACGCCCTTCAGAGAAGCCATAAGATACTGGATTTCGTCGGTCTAGATGAAGAGAGGTATAGAAAGATATCATCCTATTCTACAGGGATGAAACAGAGAGTAAAACTTGCACAGGCGATAGTTCACGATCCCGAAGTCATGCTTCTAGATGAGCCCACCAACGGTATGGATCCTGACGGAAAAAAGGAGATGCTGGACTTGATCGAAAATATCGGGAGATCGGATAAAACTATACTGCTCTCTTCCCATATACTCCATGAAGTCGAACAGGTCAGCGACCGCGTGATAATGATCGACGAGGGTAAAAAAGTGACAAGCGGACCTATAGGCAAACTGATGGGCTCCGAAAAAGGAAGATATAAATTGAAGGTCAGAGGCGTTGAAGATGATTTGAACGACTTCGAAAAAGAACTCGTAAATCACTTCGAGGTCGTAAAAACTAGGCGTGAAAAAAATCAGGTCACGGCCGTTATAAAGGGACTTGAGGGAAGTAACGAGATATTTAAGATGGCGGGAAAAAACGATCTACAGCTCAGGTATCTGAGACCAGACCTCATGTCTCTAGAAGATTTTTTCCTAGAATCGTTTTCCGGAGGGGACAGCGATGGATCTTGATTCTATAAGATCCGATTTTTCGAAAAGCGGAACGGTTCCTAGGAGCAAAAGATCTCTCATAATCCTCGAAAAAGTGCTCAGAAAGAAACTGAAATCCAAAGCTATCTGGATAATAATTATCTTGGGCTCTTTCGTCGTGCATCTATTCCCTATTTTATCTTCTATCCTGATCCCCGCCAAAAAGCTGAAAGCCGGTATGTTGGTCAAAGGTGAAGGTATGCTGTTGGGAGGATATCTGGGCAGTATGTTATTCTTTATATTCACCATCTTGTTCGCGGCGGTGGTTTCTTCCGATCTTATCTCTGGAGATATAAAAGACGACTCCTTGATCCTCTACTTTTCTAGACCACTGAAATCTAGGGACTATATCCTCGGGAAGACTGGAGGGGCTTTGGGGATAATGACACTCTTTTGCCTCGTACCACCGCTGATTTACTGCCTATCTGTGATCGCTACTCAAACGAGTTCAGCTTACGTCGATAGCTTAGAGGTGCTGGGTTTGACTGTCATAGCCGGCTCCTTCACATCATTTATATTCTTACCCTACGCTCTCTTACTCTCATCCTTGACCAAAAGAAAATCGTATTCCGGGGTAGGGACTTTCATGAGCTTCTTCGTGCTGAGCGTCATCAGTCAATTATTCACAGAATTCGATCCAAATTGGAAGATCCTCAGTCCCTCTAACCTATTAAAATATTCTTTAGATATCATCTACGGGTACGAACTTCCCGCGGATATAAATCAGGGCCTATTCATCCTGGCTATGTTCCTGCTGGTTATCGCACCTCTAGCGGCTCTTTTCTACAGGATACACGCTGAGCGGGTGAGAAAATGAGTGATCCGGTTATAGTAGCTAAAGATCTTTCCAAGTGGTACGGAGAAGTTATAGGGTTGAATGATCTAAATCTGGAGATCAGCGACGGGATAACCGGTCTGGTGGGTCCCAACGGAGCCGGGAAAAGTACCTTTTTCAAATTGGCTATGGGTCTGATAAAACCGAACAAAGGAAAAATTTTCGTCATGGGTGAAGATCCTTGGCGCAACGATAGTTTGATGGGAAGGATGGGTTTCTGTCCGGATTATGATAACCTCTCAGATTATTCTGACGGCTTACATTTTCTCAGGCAGATCGGGAAACTTCACGGTATTGGCAGGGAAAAACTGAAAAGAAGGATCAAGAAAACCGTCAGCCAAGTGAGCGCGGAAGGATTTATAGAGAAAAATATCAAGGAATACAGTAAAGGCATGAGACAGAGGCTGAAACTGGCCGGTGCCCTGATACACGATCCTGACATGCTGCTGCTGGACGAACCTCTGAGCGGAGCTGATCCGCGAGCTCGAAAAGAGCTGATAGATGTGATAAAAGACCTATCTGAAACGGGGAATCACGATATATTGGTCAGCTCTCACGTGCTCAACGAGATCGAGAGGATGACCAGCAAGATAGCCCTGATATATAAAGGGAGTGTATTGGCCTCCGGTATGATCACGGAGATAAGAGATCTTATGGACGAGCATCCTCACAATATCGTCATTGAAGGAAAGAACAAGCTGGGACTCGCAAAAAGACTCTTAGAGCGAGATTACGTGGTCTCAGTGGGCTTCGAGGACAACAGACGGAGATTGGTGGTAGAGACGACAGAGCCGAGTGATTTCTTCAAAGAGATTTCTTCTCTGGTTGAGAGATCAGATATCGAAGTGTTCGAGATGTACAGCAGAGATGACGATCTTCAGGCGGTCTTCGATTATCTAGTGGGTGATGAGAAATGAAATGGAGCAGTAAGTTAACAGCTTTTTTGTCGATCATCAAAAATTCGACCAAGAAGGCGATACTTAACCGGAAATTCGTGATGGTGATACTTATAATGATCTTCGTTTCGGGCGCGATGACCTACTCCACCACCCAGGATATCGAGAGATTGGAGATGGGTAGTACATTCTTCGATTTATTGGTGATCTCGTTCTTTTTACCCGTAACGACGATGATATTCGGAAGCTCGTTGCTCAGAGACGAAATCGAGGACAAGAGCATAACCCAACTACTCACCTCGCCTCTCAGCAGAGTGGAGATCTTTTTCGCATTCTATATTTCTACATTCTTGGTCTCGATGATCTCCATGTGGTTGATCGTAACTTCTGGATTTGTCACGTATTTTGGAATAATGGGCATGGACCTAGAAGCTTTAAAAATATATCTGAGCGTCGGCGCTTTGGTGACTATAGGAAGTTTGGTCTATACTTCTCTATTCCTATCGGTGAGCGTCCTTATCAGTAGAGCTATCTATTTCGGGCTTTTTTACGTTTTCATATGGGAAGGGTTCATAGGGTCTTTACCGGGAAAAATCAAACTGCTCTCGATAAGACATTATATAAGGAGTATAGAAAAAGATTGGATATCCTACGGGGCGGTATCTTACTATGATATCGCTTCAGAGGCCCTCCTATCATTTGAAGTCCTAATATTCATTACAGCAGCTCTCCTGATACTTGGAGCTTTGCTTTTCAGAAGAAAGGAGTTTCTCTGATCAGTTTTGAACGAGTTCGTCGGCGGTAATCAGCGGGACCAGGTCGACGTCTATATCATCCATCTTTTCTTCCGCACCCTCTTTTCTATCGACGACGACGAGTACTTTCTCGACTTCGGCGCCCGCCTCTCTAAGCACCTCTACGGTCTCTACGGCTGAACCTCCGGTCGTTGTCACGTCCTCGACGACTGTCACTTTATCGCCTTCTTCCAATGTTCCTTCTATCCTTTCGCCGGTCCCGTGGCCTTTACTTTCTTTTCTGACCATAAGGAACGGTAAGTCAGTTTCCAAGGAAAGAGCCGATGCGAGAGGAACGGCTCCGAGTTCCATCCCCGCGATCTTATCTCCATCTACGTATTCATCCATCTGAGATGCGATCTTTTCGAGGATTTCGGGTCTAGTACTGGCGAGTTTTATGTCCACGTAATAATCGCTTTTCTTGCCCGAAGTAAGGGTGAATTCCCCGTATTTTACCGCTCCACAATCTTCTAACATTTTTTTCAACATCTTATTCACCAAGGATCGTCTTTCATATCAAATTTATAAGCTAATATGTTGACTACACGGTGCAGGATAGGAACACCGATTATTATAATTAACGTCGCGATCCAACCGTTCCCCTCTAGATAGGTCTTGTAGAACCAACCTGGAGTTACCAATACTACCAATATAAAAGATCCGATTATGAAATCATATTTGTCCATCAGAGGAGATCTTTCTCCCCTCGCGATGTCCCTTCTTCTTTTTATGAAACTGGCTCCTATATCTCCGAGAAGTGCTCCGAAAGAGAGAGTAAAAGCGATCAGGAGAGCACTACTTAAAGAAGGATAGAGCGAAAAGTAAGGTCTGAAGATGTACTGTAAGAAAACACCTATCATACCTGACGACAGACCGCCTCCAAATAGACCGCGCCAAGTCTTACCGTCCCCCAATATCCTTTTCCCCTTCCATTTTTTATTACCGTCTATAGGATGACCTCCTCCGAAAAGAACCGCTAAAGAGTTTGCGGTCATGGCCGGGATGAAAGCTAGCAATGCTAAAACTGGTTCCAACATCTGACTTCTACCGCCTCTTCAATCGAATTTGTGGGAGACCTCAATAACGGTCTCCAATCTTTCCTTGACTCTTTCTATACCGGCCTCCCATAACTTCTCCCCTTTTTCTTTACTCGCTTTGCACGCGTCGCCGATAACGCCAGTCTCAGTGATATCGTGAGTGTGCCAGGAATAGAAAAATTCCGGTTCATGATCGAATTCCATCCTCTCATCCGGGAATTCATACTCCTTTTCCGGTATCATCCTCTCGTCCACCTTATCCTCTCTATTGGCTAGGACCAGAGAGGTCTCGAATTCGCCCGCATGTACGTCGTTCTCGCTCTCTACGATCTCTTCTCTTTCTTGATCCATGTTCTCGAAAGAATCGACGAATACCGCCATCCCGGTCTCTTCTTTCAATTTTTTAGCGGCCGTTTTCAGTGCTGATTCGTTGCCGCCGTGGCCGTTGTATATATACAGCTTGAAGAATCCATGCTGGAGTACTGATCTACCTATCTCGACGATCATGTCTTCGAGAGTGTCCGGACTCAAAGTCACCGTTCCCGGAAAAGACATATGATGATCGCTGACACCGTAGGGGATAGTCGGTAAGATCGGCGGTTTCGCGGAATCAAGCTCCTTTACTGCATTTTCGACCACATATCCCGCGTCGAAAGAATCGGTATCTAAAGGAAGATGCGGCCCGTGCTGCTCGAGACTACCCACCGGTAGTATCGCGGTATCGACCATCTCCGATCTCTGGTCTAATTCCCAGCGATTCATCTCTCCCCATTTTAATTTCTCTGTCATATTGCGGTATCTTCTTCCCATTTTTACTTTTTTGGGGTCTTATAGGAGTTTGACCGACCATTTCACCTCCTATTTTATAGGATAATCTTTTATCCCAATTTTCCCTATGATAAGATATGGAGACGCCTAGAGATGTCCTCAACGAGTTGAAGTGGAGATACAAAAGATCCCTTGAAAAGGCAGATATCTATTATGTCCATCGAGGAGCTGCGGGTGATTTCAGAGTGATGGACGGAGGCGAGGTAGAAGAACTGAACAGATCCTTCATAAAGTTCAGCGAGGGACATATCCCCTACCATAGAGTCTTCAAGATAGAGTATGAAGGTGAAGTGATCTTCGAGAGAGAAAGGAAATAAATATAATACAGAGATCACCTCAAAACAACCTTGCAATCTTTAGTTCATGCCCTCTCTACCCCTATCCACCAAAAAATTAATATATCTATTCACTAACCCGTATTTATGTGGAGAATCGAGAAATACTTCGAAGAATATTCATCCCAGAAAAAAGTAGCTAAATTTCTCCTTGAGACTGGGCTGAGCGTCAAGGACGGTGAAATATACTGCAACGATATACTGATGTCTCCTCTACGCATCTCGAGGGTGATCGATGTAGACAGAAGGACCGTTAAGGCGACGATAGAGACCATCGAAAATAACGAGTTTCTTAAAAAAGTATATAGTAATCTGGAAACCACCGCATTTTTTGGGAAGGTCGCACACGAGATAGATGCTGGACTTATCGAGATAATACCAAATACACCTGAAAATTCAGGACTCATCTCGGAAGTGACGGGGATATTGGCTGAAAGAAATGTCGTTGTGAGACAATGTATAACCCAAGAAATTGAATTTCATGAGGAACCGAAAGTTTTCATCATCACGGATTCTTCGGTCCCTCTAGAAGCGTTGAAGGGAATAAAGGAGGTCGACAGCGTGGAGAGTGTGATGATATACTGATTCTTTGAACTATCCGCTTTCCACTCTTTTTTTCAAATCTTCAAACTTTATCGATTCGTCCGAGATGAGTGATTTTTCTTTCAACACTTCCATGAATTCTTCTTCGTCCTTTATCCTCTGTTTGTAAAAACTGTCAGCTTTCTTTCCGTCTTTTCCTCTGTAAACTACGAAGAGCAGATTGGGCTTGTCTTTTATGTCGAAGTACACCTCTTCGACCTTTTCGAGAGGGATCCATTTCTTGGCCTTGCGAAGCTTTGGATTGTATTTAACCAGTTCTCCGTCCTCGTAGTGCAGCTCGTCCGTAAGTGAAAATAGATTGTTCAATCCTTTTAGAACTCGGTAAAGTGCATAAACTATGTAAGCGATAGCTACCGCCAACATCGCATAACGGTACATGTCTGTAGGACCAAAGAAGACCAGCCAAAATACGAAGATAACCATTATTACTAAACCGATGGAATATCTAGTGATCCGGATGTTCTTCTGACGCTTTTCCTTGCCCAAGAGCTCTTGATAACCATCTTCCATATTTTCTACCTTCTCATATTGGCTCGAAAATCTTTAAGGGTGCTTTCTACAGGTCCCTAATGAGTTAATGATATCTCTTTCTAATTAATCTTTTTCTATCCTTTTTTATGCATGAGCAGCGCATCCTCATCGTTTTGATAATATCCTTCTATCTTGCCCACTTGTGAAAAGCCGACTTCTTCATAGAAAGCCAACGCTTCTTCATTCGAAACCCTGACGGTTAAAAGGTAACTGTCGGTTTCTATCCTATCAAAAACAGCTCTTAAAAGCGAACTACCGTGACCTTCTTTCCTGTGAGAAGATGAAACGGCTATCGAGATTATCATGCCATGATCTCTCTGTTCGTCGGCTAGTATATAACCAATGATTTTTCCTTCCTCATTTTCGATCACTAGAAATAGATCGTTTGAAATATTCTCTTCCAAGACCTCCCGCGAGTATGGATATTCAAAACTTTCATTTTCAATCTCCATCACTCTATCAAGATCTTTTTTCTCACATTTCCGAATCAACATCCGATTTAAAGAGGTCCAAACTTATTAATCTACCCATCTTTGGTAAAACGTTCTTCAATTTTATTAAGCAAAAGATCGTATCCTATCTCCGACGATATTTTTCTTGCCCTTTCCAGCTGTTCTACCTTTTTATCTTCATCTCCTTTTTCATCCCAGAGTTTAGCGAGTTGATATCGAGCTTCAGTCTCGATGATCGGATTTTCGATCTCGGTGGCTATCTTCAATTGTTTTTTAAAGTGCTCTAAGGCTGAGCCATATTCTTTTTTATACAGGTGATATCTCCCAAGTGCCTCTTCAGATTCCGCCTCGACTTCTGGAAGTTCAGAACTCTTTGATCCCTCTTTTAATCGCTGTATCAATGCTTCCTTCTCTTTACCTTCTTTGCCCATCTGTATATGATCCGTGATCAATCTAGACAAAGTTTCGACGAGGGCTATATCGGTATCGGAATTTCTAACCCCATCCAAAGCTGATCGGTCATTGTCAAATGCTTTTTGAGTCCGTCCCTTCTCTCTCAGAGAATCGGTCAATACAACTTCGGATCTGGCCTTCAAAGTCTCATTATCCATCTCTTCACAGATATCCTTAGATTTCTCGACCTCTTCGATGGCTTTATCCAGGTCATTTTTATAGTAATATATCAAAGCTAAATTTCTCCTCATGATCGCTATACCGTGCTTATCTCCGAGGTCTTCAGCTATTTCTAAACTTTTTTTACAGTTCTTCTTCGATCTCTTTAGATCCCCTTTTTTGCGGTATATCTCGGCTAGGTTCCCAAGCGAGATCGCTATGCCCTGGCGGGCCCCTACTTTTTTCCTATTCTCTAGAGCTTTTTCGACGGCGTTAAGCGCCTTATCGTACCTGCCCATGTTCAGATGGATGACTCCTATGTTGTCAAAACAACCAGCCATGCCCTGGATGTCTCCTATCTTTTTATAATATCTCAAAGCCCGACGATAGTAGTCCAAGGCTTTATCTCTTTCATTTAAATCAGAATAGATCACACCCAAGTTATTGTAGGAATCTGACAAGCCTTCAAAATCTTCCACTTCTTCACGAATCTCGATCGCTTCGTTAAACCTTTCTATCGCCTTCTCATGATCTTCATGATAAAGATGGGCTATCCCTAGATCATGATAGCTCTGACCCTTTACCTCTAAATTATCCAATTCTCGGGCTATAGAATGTTCTTTTTCAAATATTTTCCGGGCTTTATCATATTCACCCTTCCTAGCGAATATCATCCCCTTTTTACTGTAAAGGGAGCACGTCACTTCTGACTTCTCCATACCCTCATCGAGTCCAATATCTATAGCTCTCTCGAAGATATCTAGAGCTTCTTCATATTTCCCCTGCTGGGAAAAAGTTTCACCTGATTTGGACATAAGTTCCTGCTTTTTATCAGGTTCATCTACAGCATCGATCGCTTTTTCTAGATATTCCCTGCTCTTTTCATACTCTCCGAGGACCAGTAATAATTTTCCAATCTTATCTAAAAGTTCGACCCTTGTAAATATACTCTCATCCTCTTCTATCTCAATCTCAGGATGAAGAGATAGTGCAGATTCGTATTTTTCGACCGCGTCTTCGTAACCCAGCCTCTCTTCGGATTTCTTTCCCGACTTTATGTAGTACTCGTATGCTTTATTAGACTGCTCGGCGAGATGCCAATGGCGGGCCAGTATAGGATACATATTCTCGAGCGATTCCGAATAATGCTCTTCGTATCCGCGAGCGACTTTTCTGTGCAACCTCTTCCTTTCCAACCACCTCCCAAGACCATCATAGATTATGTTAGCTATCGCAGCATGCTTGAAATAGAAGTATTCCGGATCCTCCCCCTCTTTTAGTATCCTTTTTTCGATCAGATCCTCGAGGATATCTATCAACTCCAACTCATCTTTAGAGGTCATGCTTTTCAGTAATTCGAAAGATATACTCTCCCCGACTACACTGCAGAGTTGAAGGACCTCTATAGTGTCCCAAGAAAGGTCCCTCATCCTTCTCGATACGACCTGTTTGAGAATATTTGGAATAGGTACGTCCTGAAGTTGCTCCGCATATTTTTCCTCCTCGAGGTCGATAAAATCTTCCTCGACCAATTGAATTATAGACTCTTTGATCAATAAAGGATTTCCCCCGCATTTTTTATGAACTTCTTCCGAAAATCTATCCTGGATCTCGGTAGTTTCCAACATCTTAGATATGAGTTCTTCACTTTTTTCCATATCGAAAGGTTCTAACTCTATCTTTTGGAAGAGTTTCTTTCTCGATACACTCTGGATCGTCTCGGTCACGGGGTGAGATTTACCGACATCTCCGGGACGATAGCTGCAGATGAAAAATATATTTTCTTCTCTGAGAGTATCCGCTAGATACTCTAAAAGATTCAGTGAACTCTTATCAACCCATTGAAGATCCTCGAGTATGAAAACGAGAGGCTCTTCCTCTTTGATATCTTTGATAAGACTCTTCGCCTCATAAAATTTAGATTTTCTATAAGAGTTAAACAACCCATCTCTTTTTCCGGTCGGGATAGGGTCCTCCTTCAAGGGGTTCTTTTCGTCCTCATTTTCTTTCAAAACCATCTTAAACAGGTCGATGAATGTCTGAAAAGAAGGAGAATTACCGAATTTGGCTTTAGACCAATAATAATATAGGGGTCTGCATTGTTCGGAAGCAGTGAATTTCGAGAGAAGGGCTGTTTTTCCAACTCCCGCCTCTCCTTCGATGAAAATGATGTTTTTTTCTTTTTTCTCTGGAAATTTACATATTGATTTCAGTTGCTCCAATTCTTTTTTTCTGTCGACAAAAACTTCAGTATCCATTCAATCCGACCCCATCTAAGGCAAATCACTTTATCTTAGTGATATATCTCTTCCTTTTTTATTTATTTTTATCCCCTATAATCCAATCTTAAACTTCCGACAAAACATTTATTATCACCACTATAATTTTAAGAATCGAGGTGTGGAAAATGTTTGCAAAAGAACCTATAGATTTGGAGAAATTGAGTGAAGATATGTCCGATAAGGAGATACTTCGATTCGGTCTAGCCGCTGAACTGGACGCTATCAACTTTTATGAACAGATGGCCGAATACACCGACGACGATCACATCAAAGAAGTCCTCCTTGAAGTCGCCTCTGAAGAAAAAGAACACGTGGGGGAATTCCAGACACTTCTTCTGGACAAGGATCCACAACAAGTAGAAGAGATGGAAGAGGGGAAAGAAGAAGTCGAAGAGATAATCGGAAAATAATTTCAATCTCATCTCTCTTTTTTTATATGAATGAATTCGATTCTCTATTTAAGATATAAAAAGATTAATTTCTATCTTTTCCATATAACGTGACAACCGTCATGTCAAAGATTAAATCTCACGGAAAACTCGTCGCTCTAGCCAGCATCTTACTCAATGTTGTAATCTTCGCAGTTAAAGGATTCATCGCACTTCAGGTGGGCAGTCTCGCATTACTCTCCGATTCATTCCACACTCTTTCTGACAGTGCGAGTTCGATAGCCGTCTACGCGGGACTGAAGGTCTCGGAAAAACCCGCGGATGAAAGACACCCACATGGGCACGGCAGAGCTGACCAGGTCGCTGTTCTAGCAGTCGGGGTGATACTATTTTTTACCGCTTTGACCTTCTTTACCGATGGTTTCAAATCGCTGACAGCGGGACCTGAGCCGCTGGTGATGAGCGATCGATTTTATATTTACATAATATTGACGGCGGTAGCTAAAGAAGTGATGGCGGAAGCTAGTTATTTTGCGGGTAAAATAAAAGGGTCAGAGTCTTTAAAAGCCGATGCTTGGCATCACAGAGGCGACGCGATAACTACCGTCTTGGTGATCGCCGCGGTTTACGGAACGGAATCCGGTCTACTCTTCCTCGACCCCGCTGCAGGCATCGGTGTCGCTCTTTTACTCGGATATATAGGTATCTCGTACATCAAAAATTCTACCGATAGACTCCTTGGAACGAAACCCTCTTCCGAGGTAATCGATGAGATAGAAGAATTGTCATCCAAGATAGAAGGAGTCAAAGATGTACACGATATCAAAGTCCACGATTACGGTCAAGATAAGGCGATCTCACTCCACATGAAAGCAGAGAAAGAAAGTATGAGAGCAGCACACGAAGTTTCTCATCAGTTAGAAGAGAGATTAGAGGAACGATTCGGTTCTACGGCCGAAGTCCACTTAGATCCGATCAGTATACCTAAAGAGATGATCGAAAAATTTGCCGAGGAAAATGTTCAGCAATACGAGAAAATAATTGAAAGCCACAATATAGAGATCTCTGAAAGTAAAGATAAAATCATGATATCGATGCACCTCGTATTCTCTGAAGACACTTCTATAAAAGAGGGACACGATATAGCGACCAAGATAGAAGACGAGATGAAAAACGAGGCCGAGAACGAGATTAATGTCGACATAGAAGTGCATACCCATATAGAGCCCGACGGACAAACTCTTTCAGATGGGTGAATCGAGATTTTCGTTTCTTACGATTTCTAGCAGAAATGAATATAGCGTCTCTTAGAAAAAAATCGTTTATGAGCAGCGGCATATTTCTTTCAGATATATATCTATTCTAGCCCCCCTAATTCGGATTCATGTATCTCTAAAGAGCCGTCGTAAATTTCGATGATCTCCTTCACTATGAAGTAAATCGGACCACCCATGCCTGAACTCTCCCGGTGTATTCACCTTTCAATATCTTTTCTTTGAGTTCTCCCGAAAGAGGCTCTCCATCGTCCTCTATGCTGACCAAAACTTTATCCCCTTCTATCTTCCCGATCAACCTTATCTTTCGGCATTTCCTTCTCCTGATCGTTGTTTTGACCAATGATACTATTATCTTCTCTAAAGACCTACCGCCTAGAACATTACCTATTTTGTCTTTTATATCGGATGTTATCTTTATTTCCCTCTTTTCAGTAAATGGTCTACAGGTCTCTAAAGCATCTTTAAATATATCTTCGAGTTCTTTCTTGCAGGGAAATCTTTTTTCTTTCGCCCTTTTAGCTTCTTTCTCGAGCTCGATAAGATCCAATACTTTAATGTTGCTCTCGATAGCTCTCCTCAGATGTTCTTCATCTTTTTCAGAAAGTTCTTCGGAGTCGATGAGTTCTAGATAACCTATGGAGATGAATAACTTGTTATTTATATCCTGGCGGAAGAGTGATTTCAAAAAGCCCTCTCTTATTCTCTAATTTCTATTAATAGCCCACGACCTGCTCTTTCTTGGATTTGAAATCGCCCTTGACCACTTGTTGATGATAGAATAAGTTGGGAGATATACTATAATCTTTATCAAGAGTTTAAATGTCGATCGCTGATCTTTCGATCAATTAAGTTCCGAAAATAATATAAAAATATCCTTCATGGTGTTCGGATGTGAAAGCTGATATGGATGAGAAAAATTTCGGCGGTGATTTCAAACCAGAAAGACTCGACCTTTTATTAGCGATACTGACAGTTATCGGTCTACCGCTGGTCTGCTGGTATCTATATGACCTGACCGGGGCTTTACTTCCTCTGATCGTTTATTACGGTATATTCTGCGTGGGGATAGTGAAGTGGAGAAAGGGGACGTTAGATTACCGCATACCCGATAATTTTTGGAATCTTGTCTTCCTCTTTTTGTTGGCTGTCGAAGGAGTCAGATTGGTGATAGGATACAATATCTACGAGGTTGTAGAAGAGTTTCATCTTTTTGGCTTCATCCTGACCATATCCATCTGGGCTCCAGTCAATGCCTTTATGGAGCAGCTCTCGTGGCTGTACGTTTTCGACTCCTTTGCCAATTATTTCAAAGACGGATTCAAAAAATATCTATCACAAGCTATAGGCCTTCTTTCCTATATAATCTTGATAGGACTGATCCATGCACTCTTTTGGGGCAGATTCCTTTTCACGTCTGAAGATGTATTTCCTTTAAGTCAGATCTATTTTGCGGGTCAAATGGTGATAGCTGTAGGATATATATTCCTATACAGAAGAACGAAAAGCTTGCTTCAGATAGCTATCATCCACCTGATCGTAGATATATCCGCAGTTCTTTTCACGAGATATTCCATCCTTCCTTATCTACTAGGGTGAAGTACAGAAAAAAAATGTAAGTTTTAAATAAACCATCATTTTTATCCGGACAGAGATCCATAAAGGATTTTCTAAATTATCGGAGTGTACATCGATGGCTGTTGGAAGCGATGATAAAAAGTTGAGAAATAAGATCGCCGTTTTCCTCTTAGTATTGATGGCTACTTTGTTGGTAGCCGATCAGTATCTTCTACCTCCCAACTATCAGATGATCATGAGCGAATTCGGGATAAACGAAGCTAAGATGGGACTGATCTCTACTATTTTTGTGGTCTCCAGCGTGGTAGTTACCGCACTCTGGGGATTTCTATCAGATATAAAGAAAAGAAAGAAATTGCTCCTCGTTGGAGTTCTTCTTGGAGAAGTACCCTGTTTTCTCACCGCTTTCGTCCAAAGCTATCCTCAATTGTTAATTATCAGGATCTTCACGGGGATAGGAGTCGGGTCTCTCATCCCTATCGGTTATTCACTCATATCTGACATCTACGACGAAGAAAATAGAGGCAAAGGTTTCGGTTACATACAGGTCGCTCTGGGATTGGGATCTCTCGTAGGCATGATCTTCGCGGGTCTGATATCTTCCTGGAGAACTCCTTTCATAATCGTTTCCTTACCCAATTTCATACTGGCCCCGATCTTTTACTTGGTATTGGTGGAACCGAAGAGAGGTGAAGGAGAGAAGGAGCTGAAAAGTTCACTAAAGGAGGGGGCGGAGTACAATTACCGAATAGATATGGATACCGTGAAAAAATCCTTCAAGACCCCTACTAACATATTGATCTTCATACAGGGCATCTTAGGGATGATACCGTGGGGAATTCTCACCTACTGGCTGGTCTCTTTTCTCATCGTTACGAGAGGCATGGTGAAGATGACGGCCACCTTCGTCTTGATGATCATAGGCACATCCACGGTGATAGGGTCGCTTGTCGGGGGTTATCTCGGAGACTACTTTGAAAAGAAGGTTAGAGGAGGAAGAGCGATGTTGGTCGGCATCGCTATGTTCGTGGGGATGGTCGCTTCCATAGCTTTGATATTGTATCCTATCCCCAGCACTTTAGAACCGATACATTGGCTCGTCTTGATAATATATTCCCTGCTCTTCATGCAGTTGATAACCTTCGCAGGTCCGAACGTTCCCGCCGTAGTTTCACAGGTGAATCTTCCAGAGGATAGAGGTACCGTGTTCGGCGTTTTCAACATATTGAACAATTCCGGCATGGCACTAGGTCCCTGGTTCGCTGGAGCACTAGTCGGTATTTTGAGAGGATTTGGATATGTTAAACCGCTCGCCTATCGAAATGCTATGCTGATAGGTGCGCTTTTTTGGCTTCCCGCGTCGATCATCTGGATCTGGCTGAAAAAGCAGTATCCCGAAGACAGAGATGATATAAAAGATACTTTGGAAGAAAGAGCCGAAGAGTTGTAATCTCTAGCTATATCTGTCGAGAAGGCCTTCGGGGATCCCGTTCTCTTCTGCGATCTTCCCATATACTTCGGCGCTTCTCCTTACAGTTCTATCAAAATCATCAAAATCGACTCCTATCAGTCCAAATCTCGGTTCAAATCCTTCAGCCCATTCGAAGTTGTCCATCAAAGACCAGTACATGTAGCCCCTCACGTCGTATCCTTCTTCTCTAGCTCTATGTATCTGCATCAGATGATTCAGGATATACTCGATCCTCCACTCGTCATCTTCTGTAGCTATACCGTTTTCAGTCACGTATATCGGCTTTTTATATCTTCTCTGGATGTGTTTTATACCTTTGTAAAGCCCTTCTGGATAAACCGACCAATCCATCAAGGTCTTTTTATCTCCGATATCCGCCAGCTCCGTATCTAAAAACATCTTTAGAGGGTTCCATGAATGGGTCGCTTTGTGGATAGTGTAATAATTCAAGCCGATGAAGTCGGAATCACTCTCCGGGACTGTGTAAGTTCTCAAGGGTGTTTTCAGTTTCCCACTCCAGATAGCGTCCATAAAATTCCAGTTGAATATGTCATCGGCTTTCTCCGCAGCTTTCACATCTCTCTTTTTCTTGCTATCTGGCCTGATGTAAGGATAGTGCTTAACTATACCCACAGTTTTGTTTCTGTCTTTAAAGTGTTTATAAGCCGTATCATGAGCTCTAACGAGGTTCTTTTCAACCTTTCCGGCTTTGAGTAAAGAACTCTTGAAAGGAGGCCACTCGCCTTCCATGTACGAGCTCATAACATAGACCATCGGTTCATTGATAGTGGCGATGATGTCAACACCTGTAATGTTCTCCGCTAAAGTTTTGATATATCTCTTCCAGTAAGAGAGATTTTTGTCCTTCGCAAATCCTCCTTTATCCATGAACCATTTGGGGTTAGTGAAGTGGTGAAGCGTCAGCATAGGAGTAATGTCTTTCTCGTTCAACAGATCTATAATCTTCTGATACCTTTCAAGTGCATCTCTATTCAGTTTTCCTTCCTTAGGAAATATCCTGCTCCATTCTATGGAGAACCTATAGGCGTCATAACCAAGATCGTCCATGAGTTGGATATCTTCTTTATATCTCTCCCAGTGATCACATGCTCTGCCGGATTTGTAAGGAAGTTCGCCCTTTTGTTCAGCATCCCACCATTGATTGTATTTGTTGTTTCCTTCTATCTGGTGAGATGCGGTCGCGGTACCGAAGATAAAATCGGGAAAATCTATCATTTTCGGAAAAAAATACGTGGAGATTATATAGTGATTTCCCCCCACATATCTTTCGAAAGATTTATCTTTTAAAGAGTATTAAGTAGCTAAAGTATTATCACTTGATTTTATGATCGGACATTAAAACATCGATGATATTCAATGGCGGGTAAAAAGATGGAAATGAGCAAAGAGCGAGAAGAGAAAGATGACGGGATATACGTACTCTATTACAGTTTTGAAGACTCAGAAGAAGATATGGATAAAAAGGAGCGTGAGTAACCTGTCCGAGCTGAGATGGGATCCGTTTCAAAAAGAGTATATCATCACCGCAACACACAGACAAGATAGGACCTTCAAGCCGCCAAAAGATTACTGTCCTTTTTGCCCTGAGAAGGATCCCGATTTTCAGAAGGACTTGACCCAAGATTACGATATAGCAGTAGTCAAGAACAGATTCCCCTCGCTCACCGATGATCCACCAACACCTGAAGTGACTTCAGATGAGCTTTACCGAGTTGAAAAGGCGGAAGGACTGTGTGAAGTGATCCTATTCACTTCGAAACACGACTGTGTGATGTCGGAAAAAACCGTGAGTAGATTCCTAAAGTTGGTCAAAGTATGGAAAGACAGGTACGAAGAGTTAGGCAGCAAAGATGTTGTCGATTATGTATTCATATTCGAAAACAAAGGTAAAGAAGTCGGCGTGACGTTAGAGCACCCACACGGCCAGATATACGCCTATCCTTTTGTCCCCCCGATGATTGAAAGGGAATTAGAGTCCAGTCGTGAACACTATGAGAAAGAAGACGAATGCCTTTTCTGCAGGGTATTGGAAAAGGAAATAGGTGAAGAGGAGAGGATCGTCCTAAAGAACGATTCGTTCACCGCATTCGTGCCGTTCTATGCAAGGTACACTTACGAAGTCCATATTTATGCGAATGAACATCTTACTTCCCTAGCGGATTTCACCGAAAAGGAAGAAGAGGACCTTGCAAAGATCCTGAAAAGACTTCTTATGAAATACGACGGACTCTTCGGCTTCGAATTCCCTTATGTTATGGCTATGCATCAGAAGCCTACGAAGGAAAAAGGAGAAGAATACTCACACTTCCACATCGAGTTCTACCCGCCTTACAGAACAGAAAATAAGCTCAAGCATCTAGCCGGAAGTGAGATAGGTGCGGGAACCTTCATCAATAATTCTCTAGCCGAGGAGAAGGCGGAAGAGTTAAGAGAATTTGAAATCGAAGATATAAACGTATGAGGTAGAAATATATGATCAAAATAAAGTCCCCAGGAAGAGTCAACCTGATCGGCGAACATACGGATTATACTGGAGGTCACGTGATGCCGTTCGCTATCGATCTCGATACGTCGGTCAAGGGAGGAAAGAACGATTGCATCGATGTTTACTCAAAAGCGTTCAATAAGAGGGAAAAATTCGAGATCGACGAGCTCGAAAAAGAGGATGATTGGACCGACCATATCAAAGGAGTATATTCCATCCTGAAAGAAGAAGGCTATGATGTAGGAGGTATCAAAGCGAAGTTCGAGGGTGATCTACCGATAGGTTCGGGGTTGAGCGCTTCTGCCAGTTTCGAGCTCGCGGTTATGTATCTGTTAGATGAACTGTATGATCTTGGTATCTCACGAAAAGAGATGGCTCTACTTTGTCAGAAAGTCGAGAACGAGTATATAGGCGTGTCCTGCGGCATAATGGATCAGTTCAGCATCGCCCTCGGTAAAAAAGGAAAAGCGATGCATATCGATACTGATACTTTGGAATGTGAATATGTAGGGATACCAGAAGAGTTACGGATGGTCGTCTTCCACACCGGGGTGAAGAGGGAATTGAAATCCTCAGAGTACAACGATAGGAGAGAAGAAGTGGAAGAGGCGATGAGATCCTTAGAAAAAGAAAGTTCTAAAGATGTAAATTTGAAGGATTTAGAACAACTGTCAGAGATGGAAAGGAAGAGGCTGGGATACATAGTTAGAGAGAACGATAGAGTCCTAGAAGCGAAGGAAGCTTTAGAAGAAGATGATCTAGAGAAACTCGGCGAAATATTGACGGAAGCGCACGAAGATATTGCAGAAAATTACGAAGCAAGCTGTGAAGAACTTGACTTTTTAGTGGAGAAATCAAATGAACACGGCGCCTTAGGAGCAAGATTGACCGGTGCTGGCTGGGGAGGAGCCGCTATAGCTTTGTGGAAGGGTGAAGGGGTAGACGATTTCGCTGAACAGGTCTTCAATGATTACAAAGAAAATTTTTCTCGTGAAGATGCTGAGTACTATATAGTGAAAGCTTCTGAAGGAGTAAGAAAGGCTGGGGAGTGAATGATGTGTCTTATTCTCTTATATTCCACGGAAATTTACAATACGCAGAGCTTTCTAAATCCGAGATACCACAGATCATAGAAAACTCGTACGTGCCCACCATCGATTTTTTAATGAAAAATGAGATAGAGTTTGCTCTCAACATCACGGGATACTCTTTGCAGTATCTTCCGGATGAACTGATAGAAAAGATAAAAAGAGGGTTAGAGAAAGGTTTGATCGAACTTACGGGAACGTCCTACACCCACGCTATACTTCCTCTTTTGGAATTGGACAGAGTTGCCGCTCAGATAAGGAAAGATAAAGAGAAGAAAAAAGAGATTTTCGGTGTAGAACCTTCAGGCTTTTGGCTTCCCGAATTGGCCTACGATCCCATTATACCGGGGATATTGAAAGAAAAGGGTTATGACGAAGTATATGTAGATGGTGAAGCTGTTTTGTTTTCAGACATAGAGAACACATCCCTAACGGAGATCGAACCGCTCACTCCTCACCTGCATAAAGCCCAGAGAGGTGAAGGTATAAGATCAATCAATTACCTCTTGGGTTTGAGAGAGTTGAAGAAAGCCGTGAATAAATCTTTCGCCGGAAAATTGACCGTCGAAGGAGTTGAAGATATCAGCGCTATACCGGTTTGGGTCTCGATAAACAATGCAGTGATGATGGCTCTAGCCGATCTTCCGTTCATGAGCGTAGACAAGGTCGCGAGTTGGATCGACGACCTAGACGAATTGATGCTTTACGGGATGGACATAGAATTTTTAGGTCACAGAAAGTTGGGTGGAAATGAATTGAAGATAGAAAAGCTGAAAAGATTGATCTCAGAAGTTGACTCCGATATAGTTCTTCCCAGCGAATTGGATAAGAGGGACAGGAAGAGCTATCTGAAGACTTCAAGCTGGGCGCCCGACAAGAGTTTGGATATCTGGAGGGAGGACGAGGACAACAAGAGGTTGAATATGCTCTCGAAAGGGATGTCGGGAAATAATGCTTTCCTAGCCGAAAACAGCGATGCTAGGGGTTGGGAACCTATAGCGGAAAGAAAATTGGACGCGTTCGAATCTATATACGAGGATTGGAAAGACAGATGATTCCTCCGGAGATTTAAAATCAAAGGGAGATGTGAATATTAGACATGTGTCTATGGAAAAGTTCTAATATTGTATAATTATTCCAAGCTTAGAAGCATTTATAAGATATGGTGGAAATATGGCTAGGACAGACCTTTCAGATGATAGAGGACTTACTGAAGAACAGAAGTTATTCAAAGAGAGTATTGCAGATTGGGCGGAAAGAGATTTTCCTTTAGAGCGTGTTATCAAGATAAACAGAGAAGGACATCCCTTCCCTGAGGATATAGTAGAAGGTCTAGCGGACCTTGGAGTCATCATGGGTACGGTCCCCGAAGAAGACGGAGGCATGGGACTCAGCTGGAAAGATCAAATTGTCATAGCTGACCAGATAGGTTATATCGATCCCAGTATCGCTACCGCAGCGGGATTCATGGCCGTAGAAACCGGATGGGGATTCACTATAAACAGATACTGCAATGATGAGATAAGAGAAAAATACATAAAACCAGCTATCCAGGGAGATAAGTTCGTAGGAATAGCTACGACCGAACCTAAAGGTGGTTCAGATGTCGCAGGTTTTGAATCTACAGCGGAAAAAGACGGCGACGAATGGGTGCTCAATGGCGAGAAGACATTCATCAGCGGAGTAGAAGAATGTAAAAGGATGGGCGGTGGATATTGGGTGAACGTTAGAACCGGACCACAGATAGAAGGAGCTCCCCACAAGAACATGACCGCTTTCTTCGTCCCTATAGACTCTGACGGTTTGGAGCCTCAAGAACCTTACGATGATGCGGGCAGAGGTTCACTCTCAACTTCTGGCTTCAAGATGAACGATGTAAGAGTTCCAGAGGAGTACATGCTCGGAGAACAGGGAAAAGGATTCTATTACACTATGGAAGGATTCGATAACGCCAGAGTCATGATCGGTGCAAGTGCGGTCGGAGTTACTAGAAGGATCTTAGAGGAAGCGGCGGATTATATCAAAGAAAGGGAGACCTTCGGGAATCCTTTGGCAAAATATGAAGGTATCCAATTCCCGTTCGTTGAAAGATATACAGAGATGGAAGCGAGCGATCTGATGGTGAATCGAGTCGCAGAGATGCAGGATACAAGATATGATGAAGCAGGTTGGGGCGAGAGAAAGGCTAAACCAAAAACTTACAGTCCAACTGAGATCGCGAAGTGGATCTCTATGATCAAGTACAAGATACCTCATCTAGCTAAAGATACCGCGGACGATGCGATGCACTGGTTAGGAGCCGCGGGTTACAGTTCTGAATACATATTCGAGACGGCCTGGAGAGGTGTCATGTCCTACTGCGTCGGTGCAGAGGGCGGAGCCAATATCCAGAAGATAGTCATAGCTAGAGAGACGCTGGGCGAAGATTACATACCTTACAAATAGGTGATCCCGTGAAGTTCGTGGTGCTGGTCAAGCAGGTCCCGGACACTACAGAGGTCGAAGTGGACGAAGAAACGGGGACGATCATCAGAGATGGGGTCCCTTCCACCTTAAATTCTTTCGACGAGTTCGCCTTGAACTTAGCGGTCGACCTTAAAGAAGAAGTCGACGAAGAGGTCGAGATAATAGCCATGACGATGGGGCCTCCACAGGCGGAAGAGGCTTTGAACAAGTGCAAAGCCATCGGTGCGGATAGAGCTATTTTACTGACTGACGGCGAATTCGCCGGGGCGGACACGTGGGCAACCGCCGTAACCCTCAGTAGAGCACTGAAGAAGCTGGACGATGTAGATCTGATCTTCACGGGTCAGGAAGCTTCGGACGGAAACACGGCTCAAGTCGGACCGGAGGTAGCCGCACATCAAGGTCTTCCCCAGCTGACTTACATATCAGAGATTGAGGAATTCGCTCCCGAGGAAGATTTCATCACCTGTAAAAAAGAAACAGATGAAGGGCACGTGAAGATAAAATCCGAACTGCCGGTGATTCTCGCCTGCATGCCTAAACCTGGATTTCAACCAAAGATACCCAACGTTAGAGAGATAATGAAAGCCAAAAAGAAACCCACTTTGGAGTGGGGTGTTGAAGATATAGGTGGAGAAAACGACGAATACGGATTGGACGGTTCAGAAAGTGTGGTAATCGATACCTATACACCGCCTCCAAAAGGTGAAGGTATAAAAATCGACGAAGAGCCGGAAGAGGCGGTAGATGAACTCGTCGACTTCCTAGACGAGGAGGGGATATTATGATAGAGATCGACGTAGAACTCTGTACGGGCTGTGAAAAATGTTTGAAAGTATGTCCCGTCGATGTTCTGGTCATGGAAGACGGCGTCGCCAAGCTGGAAGGAGATTGTATCTCCTGCGGAGCCTGTGTTTCAGCCTGTCCGGTCGACGCTATCGAGCCGGTTATCGATATGGGAGAAGAAGAGGATTTCTCAGAATACGAAGGTATCTGGGTATATGCAGAACAGCAGGGAGGAAAGTTGAAACCCACCGGGCCTCAACTCCTAGGAAAGGGAAGAGAACTAGCGGATGAACTAGATGAAGAACTCTGCGCCGTCCTTATAGGAAAAGATGTAGGAGACCTCCCAAAAGAACTCAGCGCTTATGGAGCGGAAAAGGTCTTCGTCGTCGAAAACGAGGTTCTAGAGAATTACTCTACTGAAGCCTACACCACGGCTTTGACCAACCTGATCTCAAAGTACAAGCCGAACATATTCATATACGGAGCGACCCATCTCGGGAGAGACCTCGCACCCTCGGTAGCGGGAAGGATGGGATTGGGGCTGACCGCCGATTGTACCGACCTTGGTATAGAAGAAGTGGAAGGAAGAGAAGTCCTACTGCAGACGAGACCCGCCTTCGGGGGTAACGTGATGGCAGATATCGTCTGCACCAACTCTAGACCGCAGATGGCGACTGTGAGACCTCACGTCATGAGTCCCCTAGAACCGGACCATGATAGTGAATATGAATTGATCGAAGAAGATATCGAGATAGATGAAGATATCATCAGCACAGAGATTTTAGAGGTGATGGAACCCGAGACAACCGGAGAGATACCGGTCGAGGAAGCCGATGTCGTCGTATGCGGAGGTCGAGGCGTCGGAACGAACAGAGATGACTTCGAAATATTGGAGAATCTCGCGGAGAAGTTGGACGGAACCGTAGGATGCAGTAGACCGATCGTGGAAGAAGATGTGTTGCCTAAGTCCAAGCAGGTGGGACAGAGCGGGAAGACTATCTCACCGAAGTTGTACATAGTTTCGGGTGTTTCGGGAGCTATCCAGCACAAGGTCGGCATCAAAGATTCGGACTATATCGTTGCTATAAACGATGATCCGGACGCCGGGATTTTCGACGTAGCGGATTTCGGCATAGTCGGAGATCTTCACGAAGTACTGCCGATCCTATCGGAGAAATTGGACGAGATCATGGAAGACTGAAAACGATCTCTAACGGAAGAAAAAGAAAGCACCGCTTACCAGAAGCCAGAGGATGATGGAGATCAACAGGATGGAGAACGGTTTAGCCATCCTCCTATAAAAACTCTTCAAATCTATTTTAAAATATTCTACCGTTAGTATTATGCATAGATGTATCGGGGAAGTATAGTAACCTAGGAAGATGAAAAGGAAGAGAAGACCGACAGTTCTCACGTTTATCACCGGGAGCAAGGGAAGTATCACCGGGAATCCGACCCCTATAGCCCCGGGAAGGTGTCCGAAAAGACTTCCAATAACGTAGGCGGCGACGATCACCACTATCAACGAGGGTATATGGGATTGGAGGGTCTGGACTACCGGACCTAGAGCACTTAAACGCTCTATTATGCCCTTGAAAAGCATGATCCCATAAGCGGCCATCAAAAGATCGATTGAGAAGCCCTCTTTGAACTTGGACGGAAGTGTCTTGATTCTATATCTATCCCGGTTCTGGAAAAAGATCACGATTATAGCTATGAAAAGAGTGACATAGAACGGTATCCCGAGTGCGATATTCAGCGAGAGCGCGATTATTATCGGTAATATCTCATAGATCAAAAGGAAAGGATTCATATCGGACTCAATGTGGTTCTTGACGTCGATCTTTCTGAGTCCCCAGACCGCCCCTATCGCTAACTGCGAAGCGAATATAGGGATGTTGAAAAGTGCTATCTTATAGATGTTTACGCCGGATAAAGTGGAGGCGAAGATCAAGCCCATGGATAGCGGATAAACGGTGAACCAGATATGTCGGAACCACCAGTTCAAAAATGTTTTCTCGGTGTTATCGATCTCAAGTTCATCGCCCTCGTCGTCTATCATGGGCGCGGAGACTAAAGCTCCTCCGGGCATGGGCATGAGACCGAACAAAGCGGGTATCGAACCAATCACCATCCTGCGGTCCGGTAGGGCGGCTCTCAACTCCTTGATCATCCTCATGACCTGTTCAGAGTCCTTGTAAAGGTATCCAAGAAAAGCGATCTGGATAATGATAGCGATCAATCTTAAAGTCTCATATTTTCCAGTTATGGTCAGTACCCAATTCAGGCCCTGGATTGAAGGGTTGGAAAGAAGTAAAAGGATCGCGGTTGCGACAATCACGGCCTTTCCAAAATCAACCCTGATAAAGATTAGGACCGCTAGAACTGCAAAACCGGCGAATATCCCTAGTAAATCGAACATCCGGTTTAAGGTGCAATTTGTAGTATAAAATGGTTAGGTGTGAAATACAAAACGATCGAGGGATCTGTAGAAGGAACAGGTTTTTATATTTTAAACACTTTGTAGTGATTAAAGTGATAATTATGAGATTGGAAAACAAAGTCGCGATAGTTACCGGAGCCTCTTCCGGTATTGGTAGATCGATAGCTAAGGCATATGCTGAAGAAGGAGCTAAAGTGGTCGTCGCCGATATACAGGAAGAACCTAGGGAGGGCGGAAAACCGACTCACGAGATGATAGAAGATGAAGATGAAGATGAAAAGGCTATCTTCGTAAAAACCGACGTCTCGTCGGAAGAAGATGTAGAAAAGTTAGTGGAACAGACAATCGAGAAATTCGGAGAGATAGACATCTTGGTCAACAACGCGGGCGTGTTTCATCAAGAAAAGATCCACGAATCTGTGGAAGAGAACTGGAAAAATCTGTTGGACGTAAATCTCAACGGCAACTACCTGTGCACTAAAAAAGTGATAGATCATATGCTGAAAAACGATATCGAAGGGAAGATAATCAACATCTCATCGATAGCGGGAACCGTGGGTTATGCCGAATCGCCGGCTTACTGCGCTTCGAAAGGCGCCATCACCACTTTGACAAGAGAATTAGCCGTCGATTATGCCGGGGAAGGGATAAATGTGAACGCGATATCTCCAGGGGTCATCAAGACCGAGATGACGGATCAATTCGTCAAAGATCCGGATATGAAAGCCTTTATGGAACAGAACACACCGTACAAGCGCCTCGGCAAACCCGAAGATATCGCCAATGCTGCGATCTTCCTAGCTTCCGAAGAATCGAACTTCGTCAATGGTGAAAACCTGATGGTAGACGGTGGATGGACCGCGCGGTAAGAGGACGAGAGACGTTAAACCCAATTTTTTATTTTATATTTATGATGAATTTTTGATTACTTTACCATGGTTAAAAACATCTTGAAGTTGGTTATTGCCTCCACCGCGTGAGGCTTATCTGCGGGCATCACCATACTTTCCCCTTCATCAAGTTCGAACTCCTCACCTTCTATGATCACTTTTCCACTCCCGTCCAATATCTGAAGGAGGGCGTCGTGTGGAGCGGTATGTTCGCTCAAAGTCTGATTTTCGTCGAAGGCGAAAACTGTGAGAGTCACGTTTTCTTTATCTACCAGGGTTCTACTAACTATCGCACCTTTTTGATACTCTATCAATCCTTCTAGTTCGAAAACTTCACCTGATATCTGGTCGAGCTGGCTGTTATCTTTTTCCATCGATCTCACCATCAAGAGATAAAAGTATAACTCGATAAAAACTTGGTCCTTTCTGATGTATCGTTCTAGAGGAACTATAGCCTGTTACATAACTGCAATATGATTACATGAATAAAAATTTTCCGTCTTAGAAGTGGGGGTAGGCCAGACCAAAGTTTTTTTGGTCTGGCTTTATTCCCTACTTATGGAAACAAAAAGCGAAGATAAGAAGGCAGAAGTCCGCAATAAAATTTTGCATCGAATCAAAGAGACAAACAGTGATAACCATCCGAAAGATCCGGTCGAGCCCAGCATATGGAGTTATGAGGAGTTAGCCAATGAATTGGGTTACTCCAAATCCTACATCCGAGCTATAGCAAAAGACCTTGTTGTATCTTTTGTAAACTATGGAAGAAAATACATCATCTGGAAAGGTCACTTTGACGAACTGGCCGATCGATATGGATTCATCAGCATCGATGGTATCATCTTCCATGAGAAAGATGATACTAAACCTGTATTGAGATATCTAGCAAAGAAAAAAGATGCCGGTATCCTGCCAGAAGAGGCTGAAGAGCATCTTGGCCGAAACTGCTACCGAGCGTTGAAGGAATTAGCTGAAGAAGAGCTACTCGTCAGAAAAAAGGTACACGGAAAACTCGTATACTTACATCCGGCAAGAGAAGACATCCAGAAGAAAAATAGGATATGTAATAAACGATTGAAACCAAAGGTGTCAGAAGAAACCTCTTCTGATGAGATCATACCGATAGAGGATGTCACTAAAACTCTAGCTGACCTGCAATTACCCGATTCTCTGGGCAACGATGATGAAACTTTATCCGCTCTTTGCATAGGTCTGGTAAAGAAATTCAAAGCCGCTGATTATCGGGAATTACAGACCATGATAAAACTAGATTCTCGTCTACAGGGAGCTTGTTTGATGGATGGCGATGAAATATCCAGCTACAGCACGCTCTGCCGCTACATCAACGACTTGGACACAAAAGGACTGTTGGACCTCTTCAGCAAACTTGTTGAAATTCTGTACGATGAAGACATCGTTGACGGCGATTATCTGGTCGTCGATTCAACGCATATCTTTGCATGGGCTCTACTGGAAAATGATCATTTTCCATCGATATCAGGAATGTAATTCCTGAAATACAACACCCGCAAAAACATCGAAAACGGCGAAGTCGAACAAGCGTACTGGTCATATCATGAAGACACCTTTTACGGATACAAACTCCATTTGGTCGTTGATGCTCAGGCTGAATTACCGCTCGCATTATTTTTGACTCCAGGAAACGAGGCTGACTCGACGATGTATGTTCCTCTTGTCCAAAAAGTAAAAACATACGACTTTGAAGAGATAAAAGCTGTCTACGCTGATGCCGGATACGATTCCAAAGATCTTCGTGAAGCGACCATCGATGAACTATCAGCAAGTCTCTATACGGTTCTGAATCCAAGACGAGATGAAGTGAAAAAGTCGATAAAAGAGGAGATCAAAGAAACTTTCAAAGAACATGGTGAAGACATCGAATGTGTCAAAGATGGGGTTAAACATATACCTCAAAAGCTTCTCACTGCTTTTGGGATGGACCCTGGTAGCGATAAGGAGAGCAGCATCTTAGGAGCGATACGGGAAAGGTTGAACCGACCTTTCCGATCTTCTGTAGAAAGGGTGATCGGTCGTTTGAAAAATGTGATGGGCATAGAAAATCCCAAGACACAGGATTTTGAAAATATCTGGAGAGATATGCTGATCTCTTTCATCGGTATGAATTTGACAGCATTGACCGCAAAAGAGATCGGTATGGAGGAAAAGAAACTAAGCTTGAGTTCAGTATACTGAGATACTTCTCTAAAAAGTGGACGATCTACGATCGATCAGTTTGGAAGCTCTTCTGAGAAATGATAATCCGCAAAACTAGGGTGCCTTATCACCTTAGGAGAGAGATAAAGGAGATTATACGAAGTTTTTTCGCTCTTTTGAGAATTCTCTACTTGTTATTTTCTCTTGCTTAGAATCAAAGTGTAGCGTGTAACACGCTATAACTATAATAAGAAAAGCTTGGATGCAGAGGAGCGCTTCTAAAACTTTTAAATAGAAGGTTTAATGCTTAAGCCAAAATACCCGGTCCCTTATAAAGGAAAATGGTAAGATGCCTACGAAGAGTTACGAAAATGATATTGAGAGAGCAAAGAATCGATTGAAAGAAAGTGAGGATATTTTAGAAGCTCATAGAGGTACTATTTTGGATTTTGATAGACATCTGGAATTGAATGATTATAGCAATGCTAGACGCTACAAATACTTGGTTAGACTACCTAAGATAGCAAAAGAGTTGGATGTATCTTTTGAAGAAGCGGAGAGGAAAGATATTGAAGAAGTGATCCTCTGGATAAAAAGAAAAGATGATATATCTGATAGGACCAAAAATGACTATAAAATATTGCTAAAACGTTTCTATAAATGGATTGGGGAAGGAGAATATCCTGATTGTGTTGATTGGTTGGAGATAAACCATTCAAAGAGTAATGATAAACTACCTGAAGAGATGTTAGTAGAAGAAGAAGTAAAAAAGCTAATTGAGAATGCAAAGAACCCAAGAGACAAAGCTATTATAATTTTATTATGGGAGACAGGGGCTAGGATTGGAGAGCTAATCGACCTAACTATAGGCTCGATAGAAGACCATAAACACGGGTACAAGCTGGTGGTAGATGGAAAGACAGGGTCCAGGAGACTACCACTCATAGAGTCCGTACCGTACCTTAATAAATGGTTGGAAGAACATCCCGACAGAGAAAATAAGGAATCTCCTTTGTGGGTAAATATAGGAGAGGTGAACGAAGGTAAAAAGATGACCTATCATGCCATTGGAAAAATGCTCAATGATGTGAGTAATAGGGCTAACATTGATAAGCCAGTTAATCCCCACCACTTCAGACACTCAAGAGCTACTTACATGGCCACTAGATTTACTGAGGCTCAAATGTGTGAATGGTTTGGGTGGGTCCAGAGCTCAGATATACCTTCCAAATACACTCATCTGTCCGGGAGAGATATCGATTCAGACTATGCTAGTTTGCACGGGGTTGAAGAGGATGAAGATCGAAAAGAATCTAAACTGATCCCTGATGAATGTCCAAGGTGTGGAGAAGAAGTTTCTAGAGAAGCAAGCTTCTGTCATCGCTGTGGACAAGCATTGAGCGTTGAAGCAACTCAGAAGGTGGAAAACCGAGTTGAGTCAATTCTCAAAAAGACTCAAGAGATCGAGGAAAAGATATCAGAGAAATTCTTAGAATATATTTCCGAGAATGAGAATGTGGTGGAGGATTTCAAAAAATCTCTAAAGAATGATGGTCTAACCTCTGATTCTAAGGATTAGATAGAGGAAATTTCTAGGGATGAAAAAATTTACTATCTTTACCTATCTATATTTCTTTTAAATGTAAAAAGTAAGTCCGTAATTCATCTACTCCATTTTCTATAGCCTGTAACACAACTGCAATATGATTACATGAATAAAAATTTTCCGTTTTAGAAGTAGTTTTTTTATTTTACCCGAGGGGGGCGCATTGAAAAACTTTATCCCATGTAATCTAGAGTTATGATACTCCTATTTTTGGGACTAGAAGTACCTCTCTC
>CAYWJQ010000007.1:0-144877 GCA_964458595.1 uncultured Thermoplasmata archaeon | reverse complement strand
GATATTCTTCTCTAAATATCTCATCTATCACTAAATTTTTGACAGGCTCGATATTCAGAAAAAATTTTATGAACCCTCTCCATTAACCCACCATCGATGAGAGGCTTGGAGATAGTAGACTCGTTCAGGGAGAAATTCTATTCTCTCGTTTCTCAGATACCGGAGGGTAGAGTAACAACTTACGGAGCCTTGGCTGAAGCCTTGGGAAACCAGATAGCTTCGAGGGCGGTCGGCACCATGCTAAATCAGAATCCCCGCGCCCCGGAGGTCCCCTGTCATCGGGTGGTGAGATCCAACGGCGGTCTAGGCGGTTATGCCAAAGGTAAAGAAAAGAAAAAAGAACTGCTGAGAGAAGAGGGCGTGACAGTTCAAAACGGAGAAATTGAGCATTTCAACGACATATTGTATTCCGATTTCGAGTCCGATCATCCGCTGGAAAAATTGAGGAAGATACAGGACGATATCCAAGATAAGGTCTTGATCCAGGACTCTGAAGATTTCAAGGGCAAAAGTATAGTCGCGGGTTTGGACGTCTCCTACTCGTACCCGAAGGCATTTCCAGCTCTTTCGCTTTGGAAAGACGGGAGAGAGGTTGAAACCGTAACCACTGAACTCGAGGTCAAGTTTCCCTACATCCCTACCTTTCTCGCTTTCAAGGAATTACCTTGCATGTTGGATGTGTTGGATCAGATCGATGAAGAGCCGGATATAGTCATGGTGGACGGCAACGGTATACTGCATCCCGAGAGATCCGGTCTAGCTTCGCATCTGGGTGTAGAAACCGATCTTCCCAGTATCGGGGTCGCGAAGAGCAAGCTGTGTGGAAAAGTCGTAGAAAAAGTCGATAGAGATAATAGAGTCTCTCAAGTAATAGATGAGGGAGAACTGATAGGACACGCCGTTTTAGAGGGCAGCAGAGCAAAAAACCCTATATATGTCTCCCCGGGTCATAATGTCTCACATGACAGAGCCGTCGAACTCGTAAGAAGGTATTGCGATCATAAAGTTCCGGACCCGATCAGAAAATCACATATGGAAGCTAAAAAAAGGAGGAAAAAAGATGGATAAGGCACCTTTGTTCTATCACGAAAAGTACGGGGAATACAGCTTTGGCAAATTTCATCCTTTCAATCCGAAAAGATTTCCCGGTTTTATCGATGAGATAAAGAAAGAAGAAAAGATGCTTTCAAAAGTCGATATCACGGATTCTCCCTCGGTCGAAGACGATCATTTGGAGAGCGTGCACAAATCTGAATATATCGAAGAAGTATTTGAAAAGGAGAAGAGCGGCGGTTCACTAACGATGGACACCCCGGTCAAAAAGGGAACTCCGGATGCCGCTAGAAGGATAGTCGGAGGCAGTCTAGAGGCGGCAAGATCGATGGAGGAAAATGATTTTGCTATAAACCTTGGCGGACTCCATCATGCCGGCCCGGATTACGGTGAAGGATTCTGTTTGTTCAACGACGTAGCTGTAGCCGCGGAATATCTAGTCGGCGAAGGAAAAGACGTTGTTGTTTTCGATACCGATGCCCACCAGGGCAACGGAACGATGGATATATTCCTAAAAGATCCTAACGTGCTTTTCATCTCGATACATCAGGATCCCGCGACACTGTATCCCGGTCGAGGATACACGAACGAGATCGGAGAAGACGAAGGCAAGGGCTACAAAGTCAATATACCGATGCCCAGAGACGCCAATATAGCCGATTATCATCATGCTATCGAAGAGATAGTGAGACCCGTTGTAAGCCAGTTCTCACCTGACGTCTTGATAAGGAACGGAGGATCGGATCCACATCATGCCGATTCTCTGACCGATCTAGCTTTGGACATGAGAGGCCTCAAATATCTTGGAAAAACTTCTCGGGAGCTGGCCGAACAGGTCGACGCGGGATATATCGATCTGATGTTATCCGGCTACGGGCAGAGAGTTGTGGAAGGCTGGAAAGCTATCACGATAGGAACTCTGGGAGTAGATCTTTCCGCACCGACGGATCAGAAGATAGGAGATCTCAGTTACGACCCTAAAAAACAGACCATCGAAACCACGAAAGAACTCAAAAGTATATTGCACGATTACTGGGACTTCTGAGCTTAAATTTTCGTCGTGACTCTGCACCCGTTCGAGGTCACGACCACGGTGTGTTCTCTTTGAGAGATCATCCCTTTCTTTTTCTCTACGAGCACGGGATAATTCGTTACGGTGCCGAATCTTTCTAGCCGTTGAAGTAGGTCCTCGTAATTTTCACTGTATTTTCTGCACCATCTGGCCGCGAAGGGCAGTTTTCCGAAGTTATCCTCTATCCACTCGTAAAAATCTAGATCTTCCCCATCTAGATTTCTCTTTTTTTTCAGCTTGTATATATCTCCGGCTTTATCGTTTTCTACCCTGCCTTCACCGTCCGTGGCGAAGGGCTCTATCGCGAGGACCATGCCTCTTTCCAGTTTACTCCAGCCTTTAGGTACATTCGGAATAGAAGTCCCGCCGTGTAAGACATTTTGTTTCAACTCGTGACCCGTTAGGTTCGATATAGGGTTGAAACCCCTGTCCTGTATCACATTCTCGATATTCTTACCGACGTCTCTAGTCCTTATCCCGGGTCTGATAGATTTGACGGCGATATCGAGTGCTTCTTCAGCCGCCTTTATCAGAGAAGCGTGTTTGCTGGTCCCTATCTCTACTGTGGCCGCATTATCTGCTATGTATCCATCTACATGACATCCGACGTCTATCTTGACAAGGTCGCCTTCCTTGAACTTGTTGTTATCGTTTTCCACGGGGGTATAATGCGCTCCTACAGAATTCACGCTTATATTCGTCGGAAAAGCGGGCTTCGCATTGTGATCATAGATTATCTTTTCTGCCTTCTCCGCGATATCGAGATATTTGGTGCCTACTTCACAATCGTTTTTAGCTTTCTCAAGGGCTTTCCTCGCGATCTTTCCGGCTTTTATGTATTTTTTAACGGTTTTAGAATCCAATTTTATCACCGATCTTTTCTTCGCTGATAACACCCTCTCTCAATATTTCAATATCTTCATCCACTTTGACTACAGTGCTTCCTTCACCCAATTTACAAGGCCCGCAGTTCACGTATAGTTTGACCTTTCCATCGAGTTGTATCTTTGCTGTCTCGACCTCTATAGGATCGGGTCTGCCGTGTACATTCGCGCTGGTCGAAGTTATAGGTCCGAAATCTTCTATAACCGCTTGAGCGAGAGGATGATCCGGTATTCTGATACCTTCAGTGCTCTCTGGGGTATCGACTACTAGAGTCATAGGTCCCGGTAAAAATTCTTTTCCCAGGTCCCAAGCGAGATCCGGAATATCGACGAACTCGGAAGCATGATCTAGACTCGAATATGCGATGGAGATCTTTTTATCGGAGGGAGCTTCTTTCACTCTCCTCACTCTGTCCATCATCCCTTCTTTTAGCGGATCCGCACCTAACCCGTAGATGGTCTCGGTCGGGTAAACTATCATCTCACCGTTGCTCAAGACCTCGTTTATAGTTGAGATCAGGTACGGCGAACAGTCCTCGTCGCATTCGTCCTTACATTTGAATTCCATTATCTCACCTAGATCCTCTTTAGAGTCCTAAGAGAACGTTCGATGTGAGCCGAGGCGTTCTGTTTTACGGAAGACATATGACCCGGATATAAAGTTTCGATATCTAATTTAGATAATCTTTCTATCGATTCTACGAGTTCTTTCCTATCCCCGGTGGGAAGGTCCGTCCTACCCGCTCCTCCGTTCGAAAAGACCGTATCGCCCGAAAGTAAGATATTTTTTTCTTCGTTGTGAAGGCAGATACTTTCCTCCGTATGGCCGGGTGTGCACAAAATCTTAAACCCGGAGTATTTTTCTTCGTCCAAAGTTTCAACTTCTAGAGGAGGGAGCTTTTTGCCGAAACTTCTTCCCAACACCGTCGGATCGTCTCCCTTCCTTAATGCTTCCGCTTCCTTTTCCGATGCATAAAGTGGAGCATCAAGCTCTTCGGATAACTCTTCTGCATCTCCGACGTGATCTATGTGTCTGTGAGTCAGAACGATCCTGTCGATACCTATTCCTTTTCCCTCTTCTGTTATTTTTTCACTCATCCCCATCCCCGCATCTACAAGGAAGTTTTTTTCCGATTTTACTATGTATACATTACAGGAATGTCCTCTTCCGGGGATCTCTAGAACTTCAAGATCAGTCATCAACCGTAAACCTCTACGAATTTTTCGAAAGAACGGTCGTAAGTCTCTTCAACATCGTCCGGGAAGGCGCAGGCGGGTAATTCATTCCTGCCCAGATGATATTGGATACATTCGCAGCAGACTCCTTTTCTAGAGCAGCCGGGATAGGAACAATTGCAGTGGTCGAGGTTTTGATCCTCATTGCATTCCATATTTAGCCTCTTATCCGCTCAGATATCGATGTCGTTATTTATGGTTTTTTATGCGGCGGGCAGCAACCGGCCGAAAACATTAAAAGCGAAGTGAGACTGGACTAGATGATGGATGATTTCTGCGAGACCTGTGGGACCCTCCTCAAATATAAAAACGGAGAGAGGTTCTGTCCTAGATGCGAGGGATCGAAAAATGACCGAATAGACAGAGGCCTGGGAGACGGTAGGTTTTCTATCGATGACGATCTCTTTCCCTTTCAGAACATCAGAAAAGGACAGAAGGAATTCATGGACGACGCTAAAGAGACTTTTCAAAATGAAGACACCCTTATCGCTCACGCGCCGACAGGGATCGGTAAAACCGCGGCGGTTCTCCCTTCAGCGGTGAAGAACAAGGAAAAAGACGAAAAGATATTTTTTCTTACCAGCAAGCAGTCTCAGCATAATATAGCTATAAACACTATCAAAAATATGCCGGAACATGTCAACGCTATAGACGTCATCTCCAAAAAGAACATGTGTTTGAGGGATGAATCTAAACTCCCCTATCCTGTCTTCGAGGAGTTCTGCAGCGAAAAAGGCCAGAGCAGGTGTAATCTTTTCAACAAAAAAATGTCTAAAACCGTTGAAAAGTTGAGCGAAGAGACCAGGCACGTTTCGGAGGTGATCGACCTCTGCAGCTCGTTCGAAGTCTGCCCCCATAAAAGCGCGCTTGTTGCAGGTCAGAACAGCGATATAATCGTGTGCGATTACAACTACATCTTTTCGGATATAAGGGAAAGGATATTAGATCTTCTAGAGATAGAACTGCAGGACATCTCTCTCATAATCGACGAGGCCCACAATCTTCCAGACCGTATAAGAGGAAATCTGGAGGAAAGTCTCAACTTGAATATATTGGACGATGCCTTCAACCTTCTTCAAGGTTACTCGTCTTCTCTCAGCAGTTTTATGAGCAGATTGTCGACTGAATTAACGGGGATCAGTGCTGGGGAAAAAAGGATAAAGAAACGGTTTTTAGACTCGAAGATAGAAAATGCGCTCAAAGGCGGTTTGTCTCAGTTCAGCTCAATCGATGATCTGTTGGGTGATCTCGAGATAGTGGCGAGAGATATAATCGAGGAAGACTCGTCGGCCACGGCGCCCATGCGCGTTTATTCTTTTCTAGAGAAATGGCAGGAAGAAGGTGAAGAGATATTCCGCTCCATAGAGGGGTCGCCCTTAACTATAAACGTCAAGCTTCTAGACCCTTCTAGGTTCAGTAAAGAAGTGTTTCAGAAGGTTAAAGGAGCGGTACTTATGAGCGGAACCCTCCATCCCGGCGAGATGTACGCCGATATACTCGGGATAGACAGAGCCAGGATAGAAAAGTACTCTTCTCCCTTCCCGGAAGAGAACAGGAAGGTCGTGAGTGTGGATCATCTTACCACCGCTTACAAGGAGAGGGGACTTAACATGTATCAGGCATATGCGAATTCTATTGCTGATATTGCTAATCACACGCCGGGGAACGTTGCGGTCTTCTTTCCCTCTTATTCTCTTTTGAACCACATCTATGATCGGTTAGATATGGTACACCTGGAAAAAGATATCATAGTGGAAGAAAGAGAACATTCTAAAAAAGAAAAGAAGGAATTAGTGGATAGGCTCAAAAAGAGCAGCGATAACATCCTCCTTGGCGTCCAGGGAGGAAGTCTTTCGGAGGGCGTTGATTACAGAGATAATATATTGTCCTCGGTTATAATTGCCGGTATACCTTTCCCTCCTCCATCTTCGGAAGTCGAAGCTTTAGAAGAATATTACAGTAAAAAATTCGGTGAAGAAAAAGCCTATAAGTATTCTAGAGTCTATCCCGCGATGAATAGAGTACTGCAGGCAGCGGGTCGACCGATCAGGAGTAAAACGGATAGAGCGCTTATCGTTCTAAAAGATAAAAGATTCAACTATGATCGGTACAAAAGTCATCTACCAGATGATTTTGAATTCACCGTCGCCGGAGATTTAAAAGAAACCTGTAGAGATTTCTTTGAAACGTGAGATCAGTCCTTTTCCTCCATCAGGTACTCCATCTCATCCCAGATGATCTCATGCTCGAGACCGTTATCTTCTAGAAAATTGGATATCTCAGCGGTTATATCCTCGATCTCAGATTCCTCCTCATCGATCCTGGGATATAAGAAAAACTCCACATTTTCTCTACCAAGAGGAAAGATCAAGCGGTACTTGGCTTCTTTATTGTGGCCAGTAGGTTTCTTGTTGTTCTGTAGGTCCTTAACATTCTGCCTGATGAGCATCTGCTTGTATTCCTCACCACCGTCTTCTACTTCCTGCTCGGCAGTTTCCATGAACAGTTCGAACAGTTCCGGGAAGATCGGAGCGAGCTCTTTGTACTCGACCTCATCTTCGAACCTTATCAGACTGTTGTGCTTCGTCACTTCCATTTCATTTTCTTCGTCTCTTGCCATGGTTTTCCCTTCTACCATTACGATGCTTGCATCATATATTTAATGGTTCGTCTTCAGATCCCTCTATAGGGTCGACCCAGATGGTGAGATCCTTTCCTTCTATGGACCACTCTTTCCGGAGTCCGTCTCTTTCGCCCCTATCGAGCTCTCTAGACAACGTCTCTTTCTGTATGTATTCTCCCATCTCGCTTATCGCGTTCTCTAGTCTCTCTTCGCCTTCGTATGAGGTCTTTATCTTTTGAGTGTAGCCGAGTTCCAACTCTTTTCTCATGGTCTGTATCCTTCTCACGACGTCTCTGACAAGACCTTCGGTCTCGAGATCCTCGTCTATATGGATGTTGATGTAGACCTTGAGTTCTTTGCCGTGGCTGAACTCGTAACCTTCTTTGACCACTTCGGAGATCTCTAAGTCCTCTTCTGTTACCTCGTAGTCCTCGATCTCGACTTCGTCTTTTTCCTCTAATTTTTCGACAACTCTCTCCGGATCGGCTTCTTCTATCGCTTCCGCCACTTCCTCAGCGTCCTCTTTAAACTTTGGACCTAAGGCGGAATAATTTGGTGATATCTCGTATTCCTTCAGGTCCTCGTCATCTTCCAGAACCTTCAGTTCTTTCACGTTAAGTTCGTCTTTCAATATGTCTTCGAAGAGTCTCACCGCTTCCGCGGTTTCACCTCCGCTTTTTATGACTATAGCTTCCTTTAGAGGCTGTCTGAGTTTTATGTCCTCCTTCTGTCTAGCGTTCCTGCCAAGTTCCGCTATATCTATCACTTCGCCCATGTGTTCTTCGAGATCCCGATCTATCTTTTCCTCGTTAGTTTCGGGATACTCTAACAGGTGAACTGACTCGGCTCCTTCCTCTATCGAGAATATCGTTTTACGGTAGATCCTCTCGGCTACGAAAGGAGTGAAAGGAGCCATCAGTTTCGTAAGTTCTTTCAGCACGTGGTAAAGTGTATTGTATGCGCTTTCCTTTTCTTCTTCAGTTCCTTCCCAGAACCGTCTTCTGCTCCTCCTGAGATACCAGTTGGAGAGCTGATCGATGAATCCTTCTATCGATCTTACAGCATTATAGGCTTCTAGCTTATCCATCGAATCTCTTATTTCCGATGTCAAAGAGTTGACCCTGGAGATCAGCCACTCGTCTATCTTATCGTTTATAGTGTAATCCTCTTCCGGCGAGAAACTGTCGATATTTGCGTTGTTAGTGAAGAAGGAAACCACGTTGAAGAGTGTATTGATTGTCTTGTTGATCTTTTCGTTTGCCAAGTCCTCGCTGAATCTTGAGGATTTCCAAACAGGCGAATCTAAGAAACAAAGTCTTGTAGGATCGGAACCGATATCGTCAAATATCTCGTCCGGCTCTACGACGTTCCCTTTACTCTTGCTCATCTTTTCGCCGTCTTCATCAAGAACGAGTCCCAGCGTTAGACAGCTCTTGTAAGCGGGCTCATCGTGAAGAAGAGAACTTATGGATAACAAGCTGTAGAACCACCCTCTCGTCTGATCTAACGCTTCGGTTATGAAATCTATCGGGAATGCTTCTTCGAATTTATCCTCGTTCTCGAACGGATAATGAAACTGCGCGAAAGGCGCACTGCCGCTGTCGTACCAGCAGTCTATGACATACTCTACACGCTCCATTTTCTCACTACATTCCGGACATTCCAATTTTACCCGGTCCACGTACGGGCGATGAAGTTCGAAATCTTTCGGCAGTTCATCCGTCGCCATCTTTTCCAATTCTTCTATGCTTCCTACACAGTGCTGATGTCCTTCGCCGCAGATCCATATCGGCAGCGGTGTTCCCCAAAACCTGTTCCTGCTCAGCGACCAATCCTTCAATTCGTCCAGGAAGTTCCCGAACCTTCCGTGTTTCAGATGTTCGGGCTTCCAGTACACCTCTTCGTTGTTATCTATCAGTTTCTGTTTTTCCTGCGAAGTCCTGATGAACCAACTTTCTAAAGCGTAATATAGAAGAGGAGACTCACATCTCCAGCAGAAAGGATAAGTGTGGGTAACGGTACTTCTCCCCAATAAGTCGCCTCTTTCTTCCAGTCTTCTCATTATGTCCTCGTCGGCGTCTTTAACGAATTGACCTTCATATTCGGGTACTTCTTCGGTGAACTCCCCGCTCTCGTTCACGGGATTGACCAAAGAGACGCCTTCTTCCTTACATAGATCGTAATCTTCTTCTCCGAACGCTGGCGCCGCGTGCACGACGCCGGTACCTTCATCAAGACTGACGAAATCCGCTGAAGTCACGTAATGGCTTTTGCTTTTAGAATCTACATAATCGAATATCGGTTCATATTCTTTACCTATCAGGTCTTCACCTTTCATCCTGTCTATTATATCAGCTTCATCGAATATCTCATCCACCAATTCTTCCGCTAGATAATACTTATCGCCCTCGTATTCGGCTAGAGCGTAATCGATATCCTCGCCCACGACCAACAATAGATTCGATATCAGAGTCCAAGGTGTGGTTGTCCAAGCTAAAAAATACGCGTCTTCGTCTTTCGCTTTGAAACGCATGTAGATCGACGGGTCTTCCGTCTGTTCGTACCCCTGAGCGACTTCGTGACTCGATAGAGGAGTCTCGCATCTCGGACAGTACGGAGTGACCATATGACCCTTCTCGAGTAAATCGTTCTCCCAGTGCTGTTTTAGACTCCACCAGACGCTCTCGATATAGTCGTCGTCCATGGTGATATAAGCATTATCGTAATCTATCCAGAATCCGAGCCTTTCGCTCATATCTCTCCATTCTTTTTCATACTCGAAAACGCTCTCCTTGCACATCTTGTTGAACTTTTCCAGCCCGTACTCTTCTATCTCGTCTTTTGAATCTATCCCGAGTTTCTTTTCTACTTCGATCTCGACCGGTAGGCCGTGCGTATCCCATCCGGCTATATTGGGAACGACCTGATAACCGTCCATGGTCTTATACCTGAGGAAGGTATCCTTAACCACTCTTGTTAACACGTGGCCGATGTGAGGTAGTCCATTGGCTGTAGGAGGTCCTTCGGTAAATCCAAACTTTTTTTCTCTCTCCCTGTTCCTGCTCCTTTCAGGCACGTCGTTCTCCTGCCAGAATTGTATTATCTCTTCCTCTTTCTCGGGAAGAGGGGCTTCTTTGTCGATAGGTTCGAAATTTCCATTTTTTTCACTCATGCCAATATCCTCCAAACACAACAAAAAACTCTAAGCTGGGCGGATGAGATGATCATTTTTCGATGATGATTATCTCCAAGTCGTAAGCGGCCCAGCTCATCGATTTTTCTAGAGAAAGTTAGAGTATATAAAGGTTGTCGTATAGATTAGAAAAAAGATCGAAGATATACTTTGATTTAGGGTCTCGTTTGACCCAGAAAGGCTCTCAAAGGCCCTTTTATTAGACTATTGTCTAACCTTTCTTAGACCAATCGTGGAAAAATGTTAAATAGTTCTATTTACTCTTCTCATCTGATAATATGGGTTCGAAGGACTTACAGCGAGGTGACGTGGTAAAAAACTCCAAATACGGCCATGTCGTCGTGGATGAGACCTTTAAAAGTCCTCCTCACGGAGTACGTATCAAAGGACATACCTACAAAGGATGGGAAAGAAAAGATATAATAGTTGATTTCGAAGAATGTGAGATATGCGACTGATACGACCGGTTAAAACCTTTTCTATTGTTCCTCTCTAATTTTTTCTGGAGCGTCCGCCAGTGTAACGAGTGAATCTATCTCCATGAAATGCAGGTCTCCGAATACGACCAGTGAATGAAGGCCTGATCCGAAATCGTGTTTTTTAACTTCCTCTGGATAGCCTGCCTTTATCTCTGGATCATCCGATCCGATTCGAGCCAGTCCAGCGATCAAACACTCTTCTGTCATCAACCCCTCATCTTCTTCCTTTTCCAGTTCGAGAAGAGCCTCTACCCCCTCCTCAACGTCCATGTATCTTTTCGATTCCGAATTTATGTCGAGAAGAACCAAAGTATGTAGGCCTCTTTCCTCGTTCTCAAGTATATTTTCGTAAGGGCTCGAGGGATACTCTTCACCTTCTCTTTTGAAAGGTAGAGTGACCGTCCTTCCGAATTTGTAATGCTGTAAACCCAAGATCGACGGGACGGCCGAAAAAATGGAAGAAGAATGTATCACTTTAGTTTCTACGCCTTCCTTCTCCGCTCTCAACCTGAGATCCACATGTGTGGTCGCCGCCATAGGATCTCCCGCGGTCAGGAATACGGTTTTTTCCTCCTCTGCTTTCTCCAGAGGAAGAGCCTCTTCTTCCACCTCTTTTCGTTCGAGTGTGTGAACTTCTCTGTCCAATTGCTCTTCGACTTTTTTTACCGTGCTGCCGGCTAGATTGCTCGTATAAAACTCTGAGAATATCACGTCCGCTTCTCTGGCCGTTTCGAGGCCTTTCACGCTGATATCTTTCTCGTCGTAGAGTCCCAAACCGATGAATATTAATTCTCCCATGTATATACCTCGATGAACATGCTCTGCTTGAAAGTTCCTAAAAGTGAAGGTGAAGAGGTGAGAAATAAGCTTTTGGAAAAAGACCTCCTTTATCAGGGCGGCAAGATCGACTCCGATAGATCTCATCTCTACATCCCTCTAAAGATCGAAAATGAAGAACAGATCGACGGATTTAGATATCCTGCGGTGGAGAGAGATATAGAAGAGAGAGAGAACAAGGAGCGCAATTATAGAGAGTTAGCGGAGATCCCAGAAGATCTGAGAGATCAACTTCCGTCGAGTTATGACGTGATAGGCGATATAGTGCTGATAAAACTACCGGAAGAATTAAAGAGTTATAAGGGGGAGATCGGAAATGCTCTGCTCGAAACCCATAAAAACGTAAATACAGTGCTGGAAGATCGGGGAGTTCACGGGGAATTCAGGATAAGAGAAGTGGATCATATCGCTGGTCAGCAAAAAACCGAAGCGGTTTACAGAGAGCACGGCGCCGAGTTCGAGGTCGATGTAGAGCGGGCTTATTTTTCTCCACGACTGGGGACCGAGAGATGGAGGGTAGTGAAGAAGGTAAATCCGGATGAAGAAGTCCTAGATATGTTCGCGGGAGTCGGCCCTTATACTGTTCTGATAGGTAAGAATGTAGATGTAAGTCATATCTACAGCATAGATCTTAACCCGGAAGCGATCGAGTATCTAGAGAAAAATGTGAGGAGAAACGGTATCGAAGACATCGTGACCATATTTGAGGGAGATGCAGAAGAGATCGCCCCGGAGCTATCGTGCGATAGGATAATAATGAATTTGCCTCACTCTTCAAAAAGTTTTATAGAACCCTCTCTTGACGCTGCTAAAGATAAAGCAGTGCTGCACTACTATGAGATCATAGAGGAAGAAAATAGAGAACAAAGTCTAGAAGACCTACTCGAACTGATCCAGAAGAAAGGATACGAGCCCGAAGTCGATGAAGAGAGAGAAGTTAGAACTTACTCGGCAACGAAGGTTCAGATGGCCTATGATATCGAAGTTACCGAAAAGTGATTATTCCTCGTAATACATGAGTAAGGTTTTGCCTCTAGTTTCGACCAGCTCTCCGATAGATCTATCTTCAAGTTCTTGAGATATCTCTTCCACGTCCTGGACGGGATTATTCCTCAGCACTTTTATCTTCACTATCTCTCTGTTCTCTAATTGATTATCCAACTCCTCTACCAATGATTCAGTTATTCCCTTCTTACCTATATGAAGCGTGGGCTGCAGTTCTTGTCCTTTTTCTTTGGCTCTTTCAATATCCATGGTTTTCCTCGTACTTTATCCATCTTTATATTTGAACCTGTTGATGGTTCCACATTTAAAACATTTGCTGATCAACATCCCCTCTTTGAGACGAACTCCGCAGGTTTTACCCGGGTGAAGGTACGAGTGACAGTTCTCACATATTCTTCTCTTGAATCTGGAATCCAAAGATATATTGTGTCTCATCCCTATCTTTCTGGCTAGTTCAGCATACCTGTTTGATCGATCGATTTTACCCTTTGATGCGGCCTTCTTTGCCTCTTCGAAGAGTATTTCGATCCTCTTTTGAGCGATCTTTTTCTCTTTTTTCTTGTTCATGGTCGTTCCCTTAAGCAGAGTTAAATTCTATACTTCCCTAGTCTTCAAAAAATCCGATATTATCTTTTCATGATCGAAAGCTAAATTCGGAAGATCATCGAGGGCGAAAAATTTAGCCTCTTGTGCATCACTACCTTCCTTTAGATCACCGCCGACCGGATCCAATATGAAAACGGTGGAGATCATGTGGCCTCTCGGATCCCTATCCGGAGAAGAATATACGCCTAAGAGGGAACCTATTTTGGTCTTCAAACCCGTTTCTTCCATCACTTCTCTAACAACGCTTTCCTCGACCGTTTCGCCGAACTCGACGAAGCCTCCCGGAAGAGCGTATTCTCCTTCATAAGGCGGATTTTTCCTTTCGATCAATAATAACCTTTCATCTTTAGTAACTATACCATCTACAGTCAGTGAGGGATTTTTATAAACTTTGTTTCTGTGCTCGTTCTTAAGATCTTCATAATCGGAAACCAATTTTTTTCCTTTTTCAGTGAGGGCGGAACCTCTTTCTTTACTACCTCCTCTTTGACTTTTCACTATCTCCTCGTCGATGGTGTTTTCGATCTTTTTGACGATACCCCACGCATGCCTATAGGACATGTCCATCTTTTCTGCGGCATTAGATATCGATCCAGTTTCATCTATGAGTTCCAACAGCTCCTTCCGTCCTTCACCTAGCACGAATTCCCCCTCTTTCTTAAGCATGCATTTGCACTCTAGACTGTACATCGTCAAGACTTATTGAGGAAGAAGGTAATTAGTTTAACGTTTAAAATAGTGAAAAATTGGATGTGTAGTAGTGAATTTGGAAGATTATCCCGTCTCTTCCCTGCACTTTTCAAGTATCGATTCCATGCCCATCTCCTTGGATGAACGTTCAGCCTTTTCAAAGGTCTCTTTTGCCGTCTCTTCTTCACCTTTAGCTTTGTAGACTTTCCCCAGTTCATAATTTAGTCTAGCTTCTCTGTATTTTTTAGTCAATTTTTCTGCTTTTTTCAAACATCCGATCAATATCTCTTCGGCCTTATCTAGTGCACCTTTTTCCCGCTCCAACATGCCTTTTACCATCTTGAGCTTCGTATCCATACCCGGAGAATCGGTCTTTTCTTCCAAGCCTTTCTCTAGATTTTCTTCAGCTTTTTTTAGTTCCCCTTGTTCGATATAGTCCTCTACTAATTCCAGCCTATTTTTGAAAAGAATAGTGATCTCTGTCATTTCTTTCGTTATCTCTACACCTTCCTGATGAAGACTTACGGCTTTTTCAATATCTCCTTTTAATCGATTGACTTTTCCGTATTGAATAAGAGCTTCGCCTTTCATCCGGTTACTTTTGATATTCTCGGCGAGCTCGTAAGCTTTTTCGGCGTACTCTTCTGCTTTCTCTAGATCGCCTTTCAGGATATAGGCTTTAGATATGCTCACGTATGACAGACCTATACCGAACTTGTCGTCTATCTCTTCCGAAATCTCTAGCGAGGATTCAAAATGATCCAGAGCCATGTCCAGTTTTCCCTTCTCCATGCAAAGTTTGCCTTTGTTATCTTCTGCTCTAACTCTTCCCTGTTTGTCCCCTATGGCTTTTAGTATTTTGAATACGTCTTCGAGTATACGATCGGTTCTTTCAAGTTCGCCCTTTTTCATGTAGATAACTCCCATATTGTTCAAAGTTCGAGCTTCGAATAGTTTGTTCTTTATCTCCTGGTGGAGTTCTAAGGCCTTCTTGAAGTATTCTAGTGACTTATCTAGATCCCCCTGCTGAACATAAATAGCTCCCAGGTTGTTGTAAGATTTGGAAAGACCGTATTTTTCCTCGAAAGAATCCTCGTCTTTTAGTAGATCTTTCCTGATATCTATGGATTTATTAAGGTAATCTTCACATTCTTTCATATTCATGTTGTATCTAGCGAAAGATCCTAGATCATGATAAGCTTGAGAAAGAACGGACTTATCCCCGATATCTTTTGCTTTTTTCAACTCTTCCTGGAATATCTCTTTTGCGTCGTCGCTCCTCCCGATCCTTTTAAGGGCCCAACCTTTCTGGCTCAACAGTTTACATATCTCCGGAGAATCATCCAGCTCATCCAACGATCTATCTTCAACGGATTCTACCGGCTCATCATCTGGCACCATGTCTTCGTTATCTACCAGATTCAAACCTTCTTCGGCTATAGAGATGACCTTATTGAATTCTCCTTCATTGTTCCAACTCTGGGCTAATTTTCTGTACATCCTTCTCTGTTTCTCGATATCGTCTGTCTTCGTCAGAGCTTGGTTGAAATATTTCCTGCAATCTTCGTACTTTCCTATGATGTTCGTTGCTTCTCCCAATTTTTCCATCAGAACGAAAAGTTCTTCGTCATCGACCGAATCGGTCTTAGCTGCGGCTTTCAGACTCTCTTTATATCTTTCTATCGCATCCTCGTGGGAATAGACTCTTTCGGCTTTTTCTCCAGCCTTTTTGAAGTATTCGAATGATTTTTTGTATTCCTCACCCTTCCGGTAGTGCCGGCCTAGAGTAGAGTATTTTTCTTCCAATTCGTCCTCGAAGACCCGCTCCATGGCTTCCGCCACTTTTTTATGTAGGATTTTTTGCTCCAGCCATTTTCCGACGCCTTCGTAGATCGTATCCACGAATAGATCATGATAAAATAAGAAGAGCTCCTCTCTTGGATGCTCTCTCCAAATTTTGTTTTCCAGCAGGTTATCGATCTTCTCGAGGATCTTTAACTCTTCCTCATCTGAGGCCTCTACCAGGAGATCAAAAGGGACCTTTTTTCCTATAACGCTCCCCAATTGAAGTATTTCTCTGGTTTCGTCATCCAGCTGATAAATCCTCTTCTCTATCACTTCTTGAACCACGTCTGGGATGAGGACGATCTCCGATTCGGTGGGAAAGGTGCCTTCAACTGGATCTATCAAGTTCTCCTCGATCATCTGGTTGATGTTTTCTTTGATAAAGAGGGGGTTGCCGTTGGTCTTATCGCCTATACTTTTTATGAAATCTTCAGGGATCTCATCGAGATCGGTTAGACTCCCTATAAGTTCTTCGATAGAATCTCCTCCCAGCGGAGAAAGTTCGATCTCGTCATATAGTCTTTTTCTGGACATCCTTCTCATGGTTTCTTTTAAAGGATGGTCCTCCGGAACATCTCCGGGTCTAAAAGTACCTATTATCAAGATAGGCTTGTCTTTCAATCTTTCAGTCATATAGTCCAGTAAGTTCAGCGTGCCTTTATCGGCCCACTGGAGATCGTCGAGGAATAGAACTAAGGGTCTGAATTCACACAAGCTTTCTAAGAATTTTGTGGTCCCATAGAAAACAGACTTCCTCTGTGCATCGAACATCTGCTGAGTCTGAGCTTTGCCCTCCGAAACGCTAGAAGGACTGATCACACTTTCGAACTCTCCGATCTCTCTCTCGATCCGCAGGAATTTTGAGAGAGCATCTTTAAATGGCTGGTATGGTTCGTAGTCTTCAAGATGACATTTTCCTTTCAGGAAATCAAAATTTTTTTCCTTCGCCATCTCTTTCAATTCTTCTACCAATCTTGTTTTACCGATGCCGGTATCTCCAGAGATGAAAATGGCCTTGCCGGAGTCATCTTTTATCTGCTCTAGAGAGTTTTTCAGATCTTCCAGTTCTTCTTCTCTGTCGACCAGGTTTCCCTCAAAGTGATCCCTTTCCTTCAAGTCTAACATGCTATTTTCCGCGATACTAGTCAAGATCTCCACTATGGGCGTATCGCTGAGAACTTTTTTGATGTTTTCTAAATTGAGCTGAACTGTATCTTTGTCATCTATTAATAAGATCTTCTTTTTCTTGATTTCGTCCCATATCTGCTTCCTTTCTTTTTCTCCGTCCTCGGTAAGACGGTAGTATCTTTTTTCTTCGTCGCTCTCTGATATCTTTCCTCCATCTTTTAGATTTTCTAGAATATCAAGGACCTTTTCATCTTCCAATTCTAGAACACTCAAAATATTTTCTTTTGCGATCAGTTTTACGGGTTCCTCTACATTTTCGAACGCGCCCTTGTCTCCTAGGTGTAAGATTATCAGTTCTTTGTTATCCAAAGATCCGGGATGCACTGTATTCATGGCTGACTCACCTTACCTCTTCCAATTCCTTTTCGGTTTTTTCTTTCCACAACTTCATACCTATCTCTTCAAAGATCTCCAAAGCTTTCTTCAAATAATCGATAGATTCTTCATCATTTCCTTTAGAAGACATTGTAACTCCGTATTCATACAGCGCTTTCCCTTTCCAAACCCGGTCCTCGTATCTGTCTATTTTTCCCATCGTTCTTTCCAAGATCTTTTCAGAGTCTTCGAACTTTTCTATCTCTCTATAAGCTTTAGCTCTGACTAGGTTGTTCCTGATTATCAGGGCTGGTTGTCCTCTGCTTTTTACTGATTCACTCAACTCTTTACTGATCTCTAAGCTTTTCTCTAGTTCTCCTTTGCAGTACTTATCTTCTGCCAATCCGATCCTATTGATTATGTTAGTTTCTTCATCATCGATCTCTTCGGAGATATCGATACCGTCTCGATGTAAAGTTTCAGATTTGTCAAAATTCTCTTTCAATCTTTGTAACTTTGCAGATCCATCCATTATCTCGGCTAAAGTATCTTTGCTACCGATCTCTTTAGCTATTTCTTCCGACTGTTCAAAGTAATCTTCGGCCTTTTCTAGATCACCTTTCAAAGTGAACAGTTCTCCCAAACTATGGATAGAGATCGCTTCGCTTCTTTTACTCCCGATATCCTTAGCGATCTCTACCGAATCTCTGAGATGTTCTTCCGCCTTCTCAAAATCTCCCCTCATCTGCTTTAATACGCCGAGATTGGTCATATTGACCTGCAGCCCGGGTTTATCATCGATATCTTTCTGTATCTCTTTAGCCCGTTTTATATAGTCTTCGGCTTTATCTAACATCCCCTTAGTCAGATGCATCTCCCCGAGATTAGTAAGAGAAGTACCTTCACCCTGTTTATCCCCGATCTTTTTATTCATTTTAAGACATTTATTATATTTTTCTATTGCTTTTTCGACCTCTCCTCTTTTAGAATGGATTATAGCCATATTATTCAAAGTGGTAGAGACACCACTTTTGTCCCCCATCTCTTCCGAAACCTCGAGGCTTCTTTCATAGTATTTTTCTGCGTTTTCCCAATCGCCCTTATCTGAATAAGCTATCCCTATGTTGTTCAATGACTTCATCAGTTCTCTTTTGATGTCGTTCTCTTCTCTGATCTCTATCGCCCATTTCAGTTTATCGATCCCTTCATCGAACTTTCCGGTCTGAAAGGCAATGGTTCCTAAATCATGGTATACCTGTCCCATCTCTTCTTCGCTGTCGATACTCTCCGCTATCTCTTTTTCTTTTTCGAATATCTCTCTAGCTTTGTCCAACTCACCTCTTTGAAGGAAAGTCCAACCTTTTATACTGAGCATCTTGCAGACTTCGGGATTTTTTTCATCACCGCATTCAATACCTTTCTCTATATGTTCTAATGATTTTTGATACTCACTCTGCTTGTAGTATGTATCACAGATCTTTCTATTAAGACACTGTTTTTCTTGCTCTTCTTCGGCATAGTCTAATCCCTCTTTTAGGAATTCTCTTGCCTTCTCGTATCGCCCAAGCAAAGAATAAGCTTTTGCGATCTTTTCTATAATATTTATCCGGTCTAGATCGGTATCACTGACTTCTCGGCTTAGCTCAAGGGCTTTCTCGTACATCTCTATAGCGTCCTCATTGGCATAAACTCCCTCTGCTTTCTCACCCGCTTTGAGATAGTAATCTAGCGCTTTGGAAAACTTTTCTCCTCCTTCATAGTGTCTCGCCAAGTCGGAGTACCATTCTTCGATCTCATCCTCATAGAGTTCCTCGATATTATTTGCGACCCTTTTATGAAGTAATTTTTTCTTCAATCCCTTTATCCTGTTATATACGGTTCCTTCGATCAATTCATGTGAGAAGTAAAATGCTTCTTTGTTCGGATCTTCTTCCCAAAGTTGATTCCCGATTAGCATATCTACATGGTCGAGAAGATCGATCTCGTCCATATCTGCAGTTTTGGAAAGAAGATCGAAGCGTATCTCTCCACCGATCACACTGCCTATCTCTATTATCTTAATCGTTTGATCATCCAACCGGTTAACTCTTCTTTCGATAACGTTCTGAACCATCTCCGAGAAAGATATATCGTCCCCTTTTCTTGGATATTTGTCTTTCTCAGGTTTGATTATACCGTCATCGAGCATCTGCCTTATGCTTTCTTTTATGAAGAGTGGATTTCCCTCGGTTTTTTCGTGGAGCCTCTTTATGAAGTCTATCGGCACGTCTTCTTTTCCAAGGACGCCTTCGACTATTTCCTGTGTATTCTCATAAGATAAAGGTTCAAGTTCGATCTTTTCGTATCTGTTCCTTCTTCCCAACCTGTGCATCATCTCCGTTAGGTGGTGGTCTTCGGAGATATCTTCGGGCCGGTAAGTACCTATGAAAAGTATAGGGGTGTCTTCGAGTTTTTCATTCATATAAGACAAGATATCTAAGGTCGCTTTATCGACCCATTGTAAATCATCTAAAAATACAACTAGAGGTTCCTCTTCGGCGATCTCTTTAAGATAGTTGGTGGTCTCGTAAAATGTTTCTTTCTTTTTCGCGTCGAACATCTTTTTATCTTCGGCTTTTTGTCCCTGGCCAGTGCCCATGAATGCCATGCCTGTTTCTTCCTTGGAAGCTTCTTTGCCCTCTATGTGATCGCTAAAAGCTTCCTTGAACGGCAGGTATGGATCAGAGGTTTCACTCTGGCAGGTTCCAGATAAGAAATCGAATCCTAGTTCTTCCGAGAAAGGTATCAATTTGGTGACTAGCGAGGTCTTCCCGATACCGGCTTTACCTTCTATAAGAACTGTTTGAGCCCCTTCTTTTTTCACTTTTTTCAATTGCTCTTTCAATCTTTTAAGTTCTCCATTTCTTCCAACGAAAACTTCAAAATCCTTGTCTAGACTGCTCAAATCTATTTCGGCGTCTTCTTCCATCGTTTTCAGGCCTTTAACGATGGGATTTCTACCGCTGATGTGATTTTCAAGCTTCTTAACTTTCTGTTCTTTTTCTTCATCTTCCGTCTTTATTCTCACCTTTTCGTCCTTTATTTCATCCCATATCTTGTTCTCTCTTTCTTTTCCTTTTTCGGTCAAAAAATAGACGTTTCGAGTTCTATCAAGCCCTGTAATCTCTCTTGTATCTTCCTCGATCAGATCTTCATCGCTCATCTCGTTCAGTGTGGTATAAGGTTCCGACTCGTCGATACCGACAGCTTTCGTTATACCTCTAGGAGTCAAACCGTACGGTACTTCGTCATCCTCTCTGAACTCTTCAAAACCTTCTAAATATAACAGAATTAAATCTTTAACACTCGGGGGAGACATAAGTAGTGTTATGAAAAAACTGCTTTATAAAGGTTTGTTATTTTTAATAAAGTTTTTGTAAATATTTCGACTATCGTTTTTTCAGTGCGTAGAACGGTTGAAGGAAATCATCATTTGTTTTAACCGGCCAAAAAGAGCATGCGGGGGAAGGGATTTGAACCCTCGGAGGCCTGCGCCACAAGGTCCTAAGCCTTGCCCCTTTGGCCTAACTCGGGTACCCCCGCATCGTAAGAGATCTCGTGGCATCTTTAGCGTTTCTTCAAGGTATCTCTGGAGATTATCAAGGTAAACCTGTTTATAAAATTTAGTATCGAATCATATCTTTTCCAATCTTCCGTCTTTGGCTCTCTCGAATCTTCCGAATTCTTCCATCTCTTTCAACTCGTCTCCATCGAATATAGGTCCGTCGATGCATACCTGCTCACCGTCTATTGTACAAGAGTCACATATCCCTATACCACATTTCATGTATCGCTCGAGAGAGGCCTGAACTGGAATATTTTTTTCATTAGCCTTCTCAACTACTTTCTTCATCATAACCTCCGGACCGCAGGTAACTACGGTTCCGATCTCTTCGTTCTTGATCACTCCGGAAGCTATCTCGGTGACGAAACCTTCTTCTCCGGCGCTTCCGTCTTCAGTAGCTATCTTAAGATCGGTTTTTCGAGAGAGCTCTTCTTTGAAGAGTAGCTCTTCTTCAGTTCCCGCGCCGAGGCAGCATATTACCCTTTTATCTTTCATCTCGGCTTCGTAAACCGCCTGGATCAAGGAGGCGCCTCCGCATCCACCGGTGACCATAAGTATGGGATCCTCTTCCAGAGAATAAGAGTTGCCGAGAGGGCCTCTTACGCCTATCTTGTCACCGGGTTCCATATCGTGTAAAGCTTCGGTCGCTTCCCCTCTTTTCTTCACGGTGATAAAATCAATCTCATTCCTTGCGATAGCCATCGGGACTTCATCCAGACCCGGAATCCAGATCATAACGAACTGGCCAGGCTTGAAATCTTTCCCCCAATCGAAAAAAAGGCTCTTAACCGTTGGAGTTTCTTGTTTTACCTCTTCTATCTCGACTACGTCAAGCTCGCTCATCGGATTAGTTAAGATTTTGTAGGTTTTAGAAATTTCGGTTCTTCATCTCATAATCCGATGCGGTCGTATCAGACGAATAGTATGTAAACTAGAGTAGTCACTACCAGCGATATCACTATAGGCGGCGTCATGATCTTCAAGAATTCCTTCATATCCGCATCGAAGTATTCTAATGAAATACCAACGCAAGGGTGAACGGGCGTTAGTACATATCCCATGAAGACCGAAGTCCAGATCAAGGCGAACACTAACGGTGAAAGCGCGTTCAAACCCAAGCTGGCGAGATAGATCGGTATCACGACCGAAGCGGGAACGTTGATCCTACCGGTCGCGAGCCCCAGCAAGAACCCTATGCCTATTGCTAACGAGATGCCCGATAGATTGAGATTTTTGACCAATATATCTATTCCTGACGAGTTGAACATGTTGATGAATAAGAAGATCCCGAAGAGCATTATAACGAAGTTCCAAGGCTCCATCTCATATATTGCATCTCGAACGATATCTCTTTCCCAATTGATCACAAACAAAAGCGAGATCAAGCTGGAAGATATAGCTATGAGAGTGGCGATAGATTCTGGACCCACATTGTAAATGCCGAAGATCCGTTTGATCATGAAATCCAAAGCCGGCGCCAGAAGTATTATACCTAGAGGTATTGACAATTTTTTCAAAGAAAATGCTTCCTTGTAGGTCATCTTCCCTTCAGCCCCTCTTATAAAGAAGAAATATCCGAGAACTAAAGTCAGGAGTAAGAATGGAGCTGTCATCGGGATTATAGTGTAGACCGAGAGGTTCGCGATATCGGCCGGGATGATGAGTGCGGGGGCTATAGGGAAAACGAAGAAAAGTATGTGTCTGAACCAGACGTTTATTGCGGTCTTTTCGTGTCCTGAAAGGTTTTCTCCCGCTTTATCTATCATAGGGGCCGAGAACAACGCTCCACCGGGAATGGGCAGTAGACCCATTAAAGCTGGAGAAAAACCCAAGAACAGTTTCTTCCCGATCCTCAAGTTGTTTACCAACTGGTCCAACAGTCCGCTCTCCTGGAGTACTCCACCGAGAATCGGGATTAGGGAAAGCGCGAAAATAAGTATCATGGTTCCGGGGTCGGTAAGTGTGTAGTAAAAATTATAGGCGATCTCATAAGGACTGATAGTGAAGATCCCCAAAACGACCGCTCCACTTATCAACGCGACTCCTAGATGATATCTAGAACCGACCAGCAAAACGGCGATTGCTAGGAAGAAACCGACCCACTCAATTATCATACGAAGCTAAGTGAAAATTAGCTAATGTATAAGCTTTTTGCTAGATTAACAATCAATCTCTACCGAATCTCTCTATGAATTCTTCTTTGAAGTCTTTGAATCGTCCCTCCTCTATCGCTTCTCTAGAATCTCTCATCAAGTCCATCATGAATTTGATATTATGAACAGAGGCGAGTTTCATCCAGCTCAATTCGTCCGCTTTGCACAAATGATGAACATAAGCTCTCGTGTAATTCTTACAGGTCGGGCAGTCACATCCCGGATCTAGAGGGATATGCTGTTTTCCGAACTTTCGTTTGTCTATCCTGATGTTCCCTTCTCTAGTGAAGATCGTTCTGTGTCGAGCGTTCCTGGTCGGGTAGGCACTATCGAATATGTCCACGCCCATGTCGATACATTCCAAGATATCGACGGGAGAGCCCAGTCCCATGAAGTATCTAGGTTTGTCTTCTGAAAAGACTTCCGTGGATATCCTAGTGTTTTCATACATCAAGTCGGTAGGTTCTCCTATCGATAACCCTCCTATAGCGTTCCCTTCAAAGTCGAGATCCACTATATCTTTACTGCTCTCTTTTCTCAACTCTGGAATAGTGCCGCCTTGAGCTATCCCGAAGATATTTTCTCCTTCTTCTCTGCAGCGCTCTGCCCATTTCCTCGTCCTTATGACCGATTTTTCTACTTCACCTCTATCGGTGGGATAAGAGGCACAGTAATCCAAGCACATCGCGATATCCGATCCGATCGTTTTTTGGATCTGAATGCATTTTTCGGGAGTGATCTCGTATTCCTCGTCCTCGCCCTCGGTACTGAAGACGACACCGTCCGAACTGATTTTTTGTCTGAAGTCGCTCCTGATCATCTGAAAACCGCCGCTGTCCGTGAACAACAATCCGTCCCAATTCATGAACTCGTGCAGTCCGCCCGCGTTTTCGATGGTTTCGATACCCGGTTTTAGCAGGAGGTGATACATGTTAGATATTATCGCTTGGACTTCTAATTCTTCAAGGTCTTCGGACGTCAGTGTTTTGACCGTGCCTTTGGTGGCGACCGGCATGAAAAAAGGAGTCTCGGCTTCCTTTCCGTTAACTTTCATGCGCCCGTATCTCGCTCGTTCCGAACTATCCAAAACTTCGTACTCGAACATCATTTCCCCTCTATTAACATAGCGTCGCCGAAACTGTAAAATCTATAATCTTTTTCTACGGCTTCTTCGTAAGCCGACAGCAGCCTTTCCTTGCCGGCGAAAGCGCTCACCAGCATCAGGAGGGTAGATTCCGGCAGGTGGAAATTGGTGATTAGAAGATCCATCCCTGACTTGAATTCGTAACCGGGATAAATGAAAAGATCGGTCCATCCTTCCTGCGGCTCGACCTTTCCGGATCGGGAAGCGCTCTCCACCGCTCTAACAGTGGTCGTCCCCACGAAGATCACTCTTCTTCCTTCCTCGTTGGCTTTATTGATCGCCTCGGCCGTCTCCTCTTCAACTTTGTAGTACTCTTCTCCCATATCGTGGTCTTCGATCTTTTCTTCATTTACAGGCAAGAATGTAGCCGGTCCGACATGGAGAGTTATATCGTGTATTTCCACTCCTTTGTTTTCAAGCTTCTCTAACAGTTCCTCAGTGAAGTGAAAACCCGCTGTAGGAGCGGCTACCGAGCCTTTCTCTTCTGCGTAGGTAGTTTGATATTCCTCAGAATCTTCTATCTCTTCTTTGATGTAAGGCGGCGTGGGCATCTCTCCGTTTTCTTCCATCAGATCTACCGCGTTTTCACAGTCGATTACGAAAAGACCCTCTTCTCTGCTTTCGATGATCTCGAACTCTTCCTCTTCGATGAGGATAGTCCTTCCTTCCTGTATGTTGCTTCCCTTGATGAGGCATTCCCATCCATCTTCGACTGGCCGGTGGAAAAGGACCTCTATCTTGCCACCGGTATCTTTTCTTCCATCGATTCTAGCCGGTCTGACCTTGGACTTGTTTTTGACCAGTACATCGCCTTCTTTCAATAATTGAGGGATATCTTTGAAAAGCAAGTGTTTTTTTTCGTCTCGTCCCAAAAAGAAAAGTTTAGACTCATCTCTAGGTCTTTTCGGTCTTTGAGCGATCAAATCCTCGTCCAACTCATAATCGAATTCTGAAAGCCTCATTATCGAGCTAAACTCAGAGGTGGTAAAAAAATCTTTAGAGTTTTGTTCTGTAGAAAATGCATAACTCTTTTATCTTATTAACCAATACTAAAACGATGAATGTAAAGCTTCAGCCCATCGACTCCCTGAGCAAAGAAACGCTCGCGGACCTGATTTATTCTATATTTCCTGAGCCGGATTCTCACTGGGAGATTCAGAAGGAGATCGAGGAATCTTTCAAAGATATGGTCGATTGGATGTCGGCGATAGCATGGAAAGACGATGAACCTATCGGTGCTATCATCTGTGTCGATCGTGATGGCCTCCAGATAGATCATATCGGCGTTCTGACGAATCATCAGAGGATGGGCGTCGGAAGGATGCTGTTGAGGCACGCGGTGGACAATGCCGAAGATAATATCATTACCAGGATACCGAAAGACAATCGAGCCATAATGGAATTGGTAGAGGAAGAAGGATTTGAGAGGATCGAGGAAGAAGAGGAACATTATCTTTACGAATACAGTATAGATTGAAGATCGATTTTAGACTCTTTAGAAACCATAATGTTTTTAACCACTTCTTTCATCAGGACTAATCAGTATCCGAGAATTGTAAACTACTCAACTCACAACAGCCCGGTGGTGCGTAGGAATAAAATATTCCTACTTTCCTCGGCCTAATAAATTAGCCCGGCGGTGCATCGGAATCGAAGATTCCAATTCCCACTGCACTTCGTAGAAGCCCGGTGGTGCTTAGGAAGCAAAGCTTCCAATTTTCCACCGCACTAGCAAGCTAGCCCGGTGGTGTAGAGGTCAATCATGTGAGGCTCTGGACCTGGCGACGGCGGTTCGAATCCGCCCCGGGCTACTCTTTTAACTGCGATCAAAATATTTTTCAAGAGAGAAATACAATCGAAACGCTTTTATTTTAGACAATCCTAACTGAATCGTAAAACACCATGCTAAAAACACTGCTCTTTTTGACCCTAGTTGGCACTCTCAGCGGCGTGATAGGTACTTCCGCGGGAGGGCTGTCGGTCTTATTGATTAAAAAAGTACAAGATGACGTTTTGAGCATGTTACTGGGTTTTTCCGCGGGTATCATGGTATCCGTAACTTTCATAGAACTGATACCCGAATCGATCAACGAAGGTTCACTAATGACGGCTTTGATAGGCATGATTATGGGTATCGGGATCATAGGTTTTATCGACTTGAAATTTCCACACAAACACTTCACCTTTCACAGTGACGGAGACAAGAGGAAATCTAAATACCTCAAGACTGGTATCCTTCTCAGTATAGGCGTAGCGATGCACAATCTACCAGAAGGTGTTGCGATAGGTGCCGGATTCATAGTCGATTATCGTTTAGGCTTGACTTTGGCCGGATTGATGGCAGTTCACAACTTTCCCGAAGGTATGGCGGTCGGAGCGGCCATGTGCATCGGAGACGTGAAAGGATTGAAGATATTCATGGTTACAGCGTTAGCGGGCGTACCGATGGGTATCGGAGCGCTCATAGGCGGATTGTTGGGAGGCGTCTCCGATTTAGCATTGTCTATAGGACTCGCGTTCGCCGCCGGGGCGATGCTGTACATAGTTTTCGACGAACTCATACCCGACGCTCACCGAGGTATGGACGGACATTCGGCTATATTTGGAATCTTAGGCGGCATAATACTAGGAATAATATTTATCAACTTTTTACCTTAGAAAATCCATGGGGAAATATCCTTTCCAAATTCAGAAAGGGTAAAGGATAATAACACCTTCAATTATTTTCTTCTGATAATTCGCCAACATTCGTTAACACTCACTTTGGGCCCTTGGGGTAGCCTGGATAACCTTTCGGCTTTCGGAGCCGAGGCTGGGGGTTCGAATCCCCCAGGGTCCGCTTTCAGATATTTGGGATTTGCAGTATTTTCTTTCAGCATATCTCGATTTAACTTTACTATATATCGAGCGGTCTATTATATCTTTTAGAAAGAGAAACTATCGCTTCCTCAGAGAGATTCCCCCACATCTCCATCAACTCCTCTACGCTTTCCATATTAATAAATTTAATAAAACCCCTTCTTGATTGTTAGTTGATGAAGAGAGTCCTGACGATAGCTTTTGTTATAATCTTGATGTCTTCCTCTCTGGGATGTTTAGATAATCCGACACCGCCGGGATCAGAGAGACCAAGACTAGTGATGGATCTTGACTCGTTCGTAAACGGTACATCAGAAACCATAGTGTATCTTCAGAGTATGGACCCTGTGAGGTATAATAATATAACTTTGACTATAAACGGAACTGTCCTGAGGAATAAACGAGATAGTTTCAGTCTTGAATATAGATTTTCTAGAACTCATTTCCGATTGTCTCTAGACGTGGAAAAGGAAGAAAAAGCTTACAATTTTAACGCCACTTTCGTTTTACATCCCTCGGAGGACATAGTTTATAAAGTAATATACTATGATGGTGATAAGAGGCTGTTAAAGGAAGACGATATACCTTTTATCGAGCCTTTAAATCGGAAGGAGGAAGATGAGATATGAAAAAAACTCCCCTGTCATTGATATTGATAAGTATAGCACTTATAATAATAGCGGTAATAACTCTTGGAGTCGTATTTGAGTGGATACAATTTGAAGACATTTTTTATAATTTCCTGAGTTTTGTGTTCATACTCGTAGTGATTTCCTTTCTAGCGGTGATAGGGGCCGTTTTTATAGGGATGTTCATCTCACACCGTATTTTCTCGGCCAGGCAGTTCACTACTTTCGAAGAAGAGATGCTGAAGATGAAAAAAGATGTAGAAGATATGAAAGAAAAAATAGATGAGATGGCGGAAGAAGATTAACCTAAAGATTCAGGACATATCTCTCTTCTTGAGCAGTTGATACATTTCCCCTCTCGATCGTGGTTTCTATGGACATCCTCATCTTCGATATGGGCCCTCATATCTTTCAATTTTTCTAAGAGTAATTCCCTTAAAGAGTCGTCATATTCTATATCGAATTCCGTCTCGCCGTATCTTATCAGGCCATAGGGAGGGTTTTCCCCCATATCTTGCTCGATAAGGAAACAGTAGGCTGCCAACTGGAGAATATGAGAGAAAAAAGGTCCTTCCGGCACTCTACCGGTCTTGACTTCTACCGGTATAGGTTTACCGTCTTTTCTCAATATTATATCAGGTTTTCCTCTCAATTTGTATTCTTCAGACTTCAAGACATCGCTTTCTTCTTCCAACTTATCAACATATTTTATCTCCGCATCGTCCATCTTTAGATCTTTTCTTTTCTTCTGTGTTTGGCTTTTGATCTCTAGAGAATGTTTTAGCCAGTAACTAGCTCCGATCAACCATGATAGAGAAACGACTTGAGATGCCTGTGCGAGAAGCCTATTTTCCATCACGATGGAAAAGCTGAATCCTGTCAGCATAGTGGCTATCATCGCGAATATAAGGATGATCCTCTCTGATTGAGTTTTTTCGATGACCTTTTCATGTACTTCGCTGAGAAAAAGGAAAAGAGTGGCCGCTAAAAGCCATATCAAAGATAGGATTAGAAAAATACTCCCAAAAATTCTGAAAGAAGTCAAAAAAGTTATGCCGAATATTGAAACGATAGTGGTGGAGATCGCCAACCAGAGGATGATATTCTCGACGAGCCTGAGGTCTTCTTCTTTTTCCTTCAGATCTTCGACTTTTTCTCCTATCTCTTTGTGTTTTTCTTTCCCCTCTTCCAATCTTTCGTCTTCGACCTCTTTTTCCCTGCTCAGCCACCAGCTTAGGGGACAATAACCGAATTTTTCTACATCGCTAGCAGAGATCCATTCTTTTTCCATGTGTCCATCTATCCGAATTGATTAACTAAATTCTTTCGGTAGATAATCAAGTTTAGAACATGTCTGTCAGTTCTGACGTGGAAAACACGCCTTTTTCCGTGATATATCCGTCGATATACTCTGACGGAGTGACATCGAAACTCGGATTTTTGACTTTGGAGCCTTCGGGCGTGATCGTGGAACCGTTGATCTCTCTAACCTCTTTCTCTTCTCGTTCTTCTATGGGTATGTCAAATCCTTCTTCGATATCCTCGTCGTAGGTCGTGACCGGAGCCGCCACATAGAACGGTATATCGTTTTCTTCCGCCACAACGGCTTTTTGATAGGTGCCTATCTTGTTCGCGATATCTCCGTTAGAAACTATCCTGTCGCTCCCTACTATCACCATATCGATCTTATCCCTCTGCATGTAGTGGCCGGATGCGTTATCCACTATAACTGAATGGGAGATGTCTTCGTTGTAAAGTTCCCAAGCGGTCAGTCTAGCGCCCTGTAATCTAGGCCTGGTCTCGTCTACGAATACGTGTATCTCTTTATCATCTTCATTTGCAGCTCTTAGAGGAGCCAATGCCGTTCCGTAATCGACCGTTGCCAATGCTCCGGCGTTGCAGTGGGTCAGTATATTGTTCCCGTTTTCTATAAGCTCGTTCCCGTGTTCACCTATCTTTCTACATTTTTCCGTCACCATCTCAGAGTACTTCTCGGCCGCTTTTTTTCCTTCGTCCAGTCTCTCCAACATGAAATCGACGGCGTAAAAGAGATCATAGGCTGTAGGCCTGGCGGATTTTATCCTCTCCGCAGCCTCTTCTATCACTTCGTTCTGCATCTCGGCTTGGGCCATGCCGTACGCCGCGGTGACGCCTATCGCCGGAGCACCTCTGACCATCATCTCTTTGATAGCTCGGTGCACGTCATCGTAATCCTCCGCGGTGAAAAACTTCAGCTCGCCGGGAAGATACCTTTGATCTATCATCTTCACTTTATCGTCTTCCATCCAAACGGCTGGGCGATCGACTATTTTACCATCCAACTTAATCTTCATATTTTTTCCTCGCAGACTTATAAGCTTCCCAAAGTTTCGGGACTGTTTCCTTATCTTTTATATCTTCTTCATCTGCCCACTCGAACTTATCATTTTCCCAATTTAGAACCGGCGAACCTTCGGCTTCAAACAAAAATGGATGGATTTTCCAAACTTTATCCTTGTATCTAACTCTAACCGGACCGCCTTTTGAAATCAGATCAGTGTCCAAACCCGTTTCTTCTTCGATCTCTATCTTCGCTTGCTCCAAAGGCTCGTCAACGTCCAGATAACCGGAGACGCCGGCCCATTGACCCTTGTAACTTCCGACGTCTTTGCCCCTCTTCAGCAGCAGTATAGAATCTCCCTTTTTCAGAAACGCCGTCACGACATCGACTTCCTCGACACCTTTAATCTCTACAGTACCTTCTTCCCCGTTCAATTTCACTTCGTCTCCATCATCAAGAAGGTCAATCTGGATTTTATCGACCAAGGGTATATCAGAGATTATCGCACCAGAAGCTACGATGGTTTCCGACCTTTCATTTATCATACCGAGAGGCGAGGTTCCGTTTTTCTTCAGCTGATATACCACGTATGAACCGACGGTACTGCCCTTGCCTCCGGGAAAAACGAAGATCTTATCGGAAATATTCTTCTCGTCGAACACTTCTCCTATTTCGGGATCCACGCCACCTAAAAAGGATACACGTTCGTCTACCTTCACGACCGTTCCTTTCGTTTCTCCTTTCGAGATACCCCTTCCTTCCAGTATCACTCTATCATCCCCAGCAAAGTTTCGATATCCGCATATATTACCTCTTGATCCGCCAACTTCGGAAGGTAAGCCGCCGCTTTTCCTGAATTTGTCGCCACCACCTCGTACTCTTCTTCCAGCGGAGATACGACCATACAGGTATCGCTTATCACTTTTCCGAACTTCTCTATCTTGCTGACGACCTCAGGGAATTCATTTTTAACTTTCCTGCTGGTATAAATCAGCAGTTCCGGCCCGCTCTTTCTCTGCTTTCCCTTCAAACGGTCCGCAACCTCTTCCAATTCTCCACTTGAAAGGTGAGGACAACCGATCACTACCGCGTCGGGAGCCCTCTCAGATCTCAACTCCGATTTTATTTCCTCTATATCCTCTTTTCCGATCTCGATCTTTTCTAATCCCTCTGTAGAAAAATCGTCGGCTTCCGGTGTCACGCCTTCGACATGATACATCGCGACCGACCCGGTAGCGGCCATAGCCGCTCCCAAAGTCTTCAATTGATCTTCAGACGGATTCAATCCTTTGAAGTAAGGAATCTTTTCCCCCACCTCTTTGCCGATATGATAACCCAACAAAGAGCAGGATACGTCGTCTTCGACCTCGTAAACCACATCTGGCCCTCTATTCTCTTTCAGATGTAGACCGTAATTCGGTGTTTTTCCTATGACAGCGGCCATCAAAGCGGAAGGACCGCCTTCACGGTTAGTTCTCGCTCCCAATACGGAATTGGCGAAAGAGACGGCAGAACTCTCACTCCACGCCAAGTGATCTCCTTGACCGGGTCGATTTCCCACTAAATAAGGTGTACAGGTACAGGTCACCTCTATACCCATCTTACGGTAAGATTCGACGAGCTCTTTCTGTTTTTCTCTGAAATCTCTGGACTCGTAATTCTCGTCCTCCAGATCCATACCCGCGGGATTCAACATCGCCTGGGTTTTAACTTCCACCATATCAGAAAAGTCTTTGATAAAATCCAAACCCGCATCGCCCATCGTCTTGTAAGAAACGCCGGCGATCTGTGCCGATTCGATAGGGATAAGTTTATCCGCATCGTAGATCTTCCCTATCGCGAGCAGTAATTCCATCGCTTTCGCTGGACCTTCACCTTTCTCGCCCTCGAGGATTTTCTCCTCCTCTCTCGTCAGATACATAGAACAAAACCAAAAGTGCCGCAGGCCGGACTTGAACCGGCGACATCCACGTCTTCAGCGTGGCACTCTCCCAATCTGAGTTACTGCGGCTTGTTTTCCTGTAAACTTTAATGGGATTTGTATTTTACGCTTCAAAATGGTTAAGTATGATTATGTCATTACTGTGCAATAATATGTTACCAGAATTCAGTGAACAGGAGATCGATTGCGACAACGTGCTGGAGTGTATTTATAATCTTTCTGATCTGGATAGAGAGGTCCTTTCCGTATTATCCGAAGATGAGGAGTACAGGTCTTCGGAGATAGCCGAGAAGATCGATAAAGATCAGAGCACGGCATACCGGTCGCTGGAAAAACTCTTAGACTGTGGATTGGTCTACAAGGAGAAGAAAAATATTAGAAATGGAGGATATTATTATCTTTATTCCAAACGTCCCTTGGAGAACATAAAGGAAGAGGCTAAAACCTGCGTCGACCAGTGGTATGAGGAGATAATGGAAGCGATACAGGAGATGGATGATATTTAAGATAGATTATGGTCTATTCCAGATCGAAATTGTTCTCTAAAACACACTCAAACTCTTCCTTGTTGAGCTGTCCCGATATTTTCTTGACTATCTCACCATCTCGGAAGATCAAGATACTCGGTAAAGATTGAACGTCGAATTCCGAAGGTATATCTTTATTCTCTTCGACGTTTACCTTTCCAAATTTTATTTCCTTGTCATACTTTTCGGCGAGAGATTCCACTACAGGATCCATCTGTATACAGGGCCCGCACCAGGTAGACCACAGATCAAGGATCACTCGCCTGTTCTCACTAATGAGGTCTTCATAATCCTCGTCTGTCACGGTCCTTACGATTTCATCATCGCTCAATTTTAATCCCTCTTATATATCAGCATAATACGGATTGGATAACTGATATTTATTTTTTTACAAAGGGAACAAAAGATTAAAATCATCCTAGTAGATAACTCATTGAAAACATGTCTACTGAAGAAGCGAAAGTTTCAATAGAATTCATTTACTCCGATACATGCCCAGACTGTCCCCCAGCGAGAAAAACGGTAGAAAGAGTAACTGAAGATATGGAAGAAGTCGAAGTCAATTATCATAGACCGAAGAACGTTCCGAAGATGGTAGATGAATACGATATAACTCACGTACCGACTATAATAATCGATGAGGAAGTATCCTTCGAGGAGAACGTGAATGATAAAGAGTTGAAGGAAAAGATCGAAGATAAGCTGTAAGATGAAAGAAGTCTTTTTTGAACTGGTAGGGCCCGATTACGAATTAGCTAGAGCGGAGATATTATCGGCTATAGATGCGCTTTCGTATGATCATCGACTAGAAAAATCAGATCGAGGTTTAGTTTCTCTTTCTACCGACTGTCCCGTGGAGACTTTAGGCTCTAGACTTGGATTGACCCATCGGATATACGAACAAATCGGCGTATTGAACGATGGTGGGTTCGAGGATCTAAAGCAAAAAATCGATCTACCTCCTGGCAGTGCGGCCGTTAGAACCCGCAAGATCGAAGGGGAAACCGCGGACAGCAAAAAGATAAAGCGGGAATTGGGCTCCATGATATCCACTACAAACCCTATCGATCTAGATTCACCCGATCATGAGATAACAGTTCTAGTATCGGATGAGATGTACATCGGTAGAAAAATATTCGAAAGAGATCCGCAGGATTTTCGCCCTAGAGAGGTAAAAAATAGGCCTTTCTCTTCCCCGATATCTCTTAAACCCAGGTATACCCGGGCTCTAATAAATCTAGCCCGTCCCGGAAAAGATGCGAGGCTGCACGACCCTTTTTGTGGAACCGGCGGCCTCCTTATAGAAGCATCTAAAATGGGGTTTCGGCCCTCTGGAGGTGACATCGATCAAGATATGATAGAGGGGTGCAGAAGAAATCTACAGGAATTTGAAGTCGAGGCTCCGCTGGAAGTCGGCGATGTTTCTAAAAATATACCGGAAGATGTGGATGTGATAGTGACCGATCCTCCTTATGGCAGAGCTTCCTCCACTTCCAAAGAAGAGCTTTTGCCGATCTACCGACGTCTGTTCGAAAGATCGGAATCCATACTGAGCAAGGGATCTCATCTATCGGCGGTTTTTCCAGAAGAGAGTCACGTCTCTCTAGGCGAAGAGTATCTGGAACTGATAGAGGAACATAAAGTCCGTGTTCACGGGTCCTTGAACAGACACTTCACGGCTTTCAAAAAACAGTAACTCTTCAGACACCCTCGTTCACTCTTATACCCATCAAGTCTATCTTTCTGACCCTACCTGTGTCTTCTGATTTGATCGCTATCTGTGCTCTTATAACGGTTAGTTCATCTTTTCTATTAACACTCCGATTCTCTTTCAACTCTAAGATAGCGCTGAAATGGAGTTTTTCTGCAAAATCTAGTTCTGTCTCTCTTCCGCTTATGTTTTCGAACCTTACAGTCCAATTTTCGTCGCTGACATTCTCGACCCATAATCGGTAAGAATCGTTTGTTCCCTTGTTCAGAAGCGAAAATTCGAAACTGGTTTCATTTTTCTTTATCAGGGAGATCCTGTCTGAGATCAGATCGACCCGGTATCCTTCACCAATTTTAGCCGTCATCGACTTCTTTTTGACCTGTTTTTTTCCGGTAACGTTGGTAACGGCCTTGAAAGTTATATCGGTCCGAAGATTAGAATCTTTTGTCGGTCTTACCTGCAGTTTATACGTCCTGTTTTCTCCTATATCCAGCGTAACTTTAGTTTGGTTCCCTTGGAGGACTGTCCAATTGTTTTGTTTCCGGGTCCAGAGTCGAGCATCCCAAGTTTCATTTGAAAGAGAATAGCTCACTTCGTATTCTATCCCTTGATCTATATCAACATTTTTAGCTTGATTTTCGACCGTCAAAGTATAATTGAATGATTCACCTAAGATCAGTTTCTGTTCAGCTTCCTCCTCTAGTTCAACTTGGAAACCGTAACTGAAATTTTCCTGTTTTATAGGGATGGGATGAAAACTGACGAAGAGGATCAATATAGCAACTCCTCCGACCACCAATCTTTTCCTATCGAGGTTAGTCATATCATTGAGTGGAGGAGGGTGTTTGATGCCGCCCAAAAAGAGGATCAGTACAGCGAAAACGATCCATCCTCTATATTCCCATATTCCTACGATGAATAAGAAACCGAAGGCGACGTAACTGATATACTTTGCGTAATCTCCAAAGAGTGAACGGATCACGTGACCCCCGTCCAGTTGAGAAGCAGGGAGAAGATTGAGACCCGTGACCAAGAAGCCGACCCATCCCGCGAAAAGAGTGGGATGTATGGTCTCGCCGCCGGCCCATGGCAAAAATCTAGCCATCCCTTTCATGATGATCGGGAAATGCCATATCTGTCTAACTCCTTCTATGGGGACGGGAGCCGTTGGAGTGGTTGTAGAACCCAGATATAAACCTATAACGGTAACCGGGATAGCGACGACAAAACCTGTGATAGGCCCCGCTATCCCTATGTCAAGAAGGGATTTTTTATCCGGTATCGGTTCTCTTATGCTGATAAAAGCGCCGATAGTACCTAAAGGAGGTGCCATCGGTAAAAAGAAAGGCAGAGAAGCCTTGATACCGTGATATCTCGCCATGATATAATGACCCATCTCGTGGGTCCCCAATATCAGTAGAAGAGGTAAAGTAAAGTACAGGGCTCCGTTAGCGAGATTGTGTAAAGAGATCATCCCAGCACCGGCTGGATCATAGTTCGACCACCACCAAGCGCCCGCGATGAGAGTAGTTCCTAGGGTGATAAAAAGCATAGCGATGTTGGCTTTTACGCTTCTAAATTTCTTTTCTTCCTGTTTTTTGACTTTGATTATGTGTTCGCCATGTTTTTCGACCAGTCTAGGGACATAATTCTGTGGGACGAATTCCTTCCTAAGTTTATCGAATTTATCTTCGAGAATATCTTCTGAGGGAGCCTTTATATAAACTGCGACTTTGTCGAATTCAATCTCGGTCTTATACACCGGAAAGTGCTTGCTGATAACGTCTTGGATAAATTCGATCTCGTTTCTATAGTCCCCTGGTCGATCTTTCATGCAGTTGGAATTAGACGTGGGTTATTAATAAGTGTTATGAAATCTTCCTTAAATCTTTATCAAAATTCATCCAACCTTTTACCCTTCCATTCCCCGCCTTTTCCGATATGGATGACTTCCCATCCCTCTTTTTCTAATCTCTCCGCTATGAACCTACGATGGCATCTCATCGGATCTTTTTCAAGACACATCATCACCGACGGCGTGTTATTTGCCATTTCCTTCAAATCATCGAATGAAGTTTTCCATCCTTCGGTTTTCATCTTTTTTTGATATCCCTCTTCCCCCAATCCCCCAACTCCCGGTAAGTGTCGATAACGGATACCTTTCTGAAAAAGCGCTTGTTTCAAATTCTCTTTACTGAAATCTTCTTTCTGAGATTTAGGATGTGATCGAACATCGATCAACTGTTTGATCCTGCTCTTTTCGAGGAGTTGAAGGAATTCCTCTATATTTTTCCCTTCGTATCCGATGGTGTGTATCTTCTTCACGTTCCTGTATCCTATATATGGGATAAATAATTTTTCTTATACAGATTTAATCCTCCCCAAAAACGAAATTATTAAATATGAAGTTTCTATTGTGTTATGTGTACATGAACGACACATAAAAGATGTCGTTTGTACACAGAAACGGAGGAAAAAAGTTGTCTGAAACCGAAAGAGTTAACGTTCGGCTGCCAAAAAGCTTCCTCGACAGGCTCGACTTTTTGGTTGAGATGGACGACTTTTCCTCCAGATCTGAAGCTATCAGGACCGCCGTTAGGGACATGTTATATTATAGGGTGGATCTGGTAGCCGAAAAGGTCGAAAAGATGGCCGAACAGGAACAGAAGATGGCGAAAGCCAAGGCCGTCAGAGAAGAATATCTAAAAAAATGATGGGATGGATGCACTCGAACTGCTAGCCCGAGCCCTTCGGGCTCATTTCTTTTTTTCTTTTTCGGATCAACTGATCCAAACTAGACTCCCATGGCCAATCTTAAAGTGTTTCTTATCGCCGGAGCAAAACCCAGGATGATTATCACGAATTTGACCAGGATCCGTAATTCGCTGCTTTCGGAGAAATCTTCTTTGAGAAAAACATCCAGCCCATATATTATCAAGACAACCAATAGAATTTTGAGGACGAATATCACGGCTGGACCGAATAGATCGATCATGTATGTCGGTAATACATGCTTCTCGGAGTATCCGTAAGCTGTGATGCCTCTATAAGTGGAGGATGCATCTATGAGATGAGCCGAACAAAGGAGTAGATTCAAAGGCCGCCTGAAAGTCTGATACACTTCACTATCTGAACCCAGGATCGATAAACGGTCGATAAAACGGGAAAAAATAAGCAGTACAGCGGTGGCGCCGATCCCCATCAGCGGTATAAATATCATCTCTAACGGATGAGTCCCTTCGGCAGATATTATGAAATGGATATTATAAGAAAGGCTTAGACCGATCGAAGCTGTTCCATAAGTGAAGAAAAAGTATTTTTCATTGAATTCGAAGAATTTCGTACCGATTAAAATGGATGCTACTATTACGACTAGAAGAGCGATAAAAAGATAGACCGAAGAATGTCTTAGATAGTTCTTCATAAACAGATAGATCACGGGTATCGGCAGCAATACTAAGACTCGGAGAAATATCTCACGATCTTTATCCATTTTTAATCTTGATAAGTAAGCCCCTATTATCATCAAGATGATCGCGGAGAGACCCAGTACAAAATATATAGAAGGGCTTATCATGAGTTTTATCAGAATGCCCTTGAAAAGACCAACGTCTTCCAGACTTCTCAGGGATCCACCGAGGATTATCCAAGGTAATAAGGAATAGACAAATTTTTTATCTATAGTTATTTCAAGATAATCTATCAGTTCGAAGATGCCGAAAAAGGAGACGATCAATGTTACCCCATAAGTTACAGTATTGATAACGTTATATCCGGCCGAGATCTCCCCGATGGTCTTATCTTCAGCATCGGCCACGACCGGGCCCCAAAAATATTTCCAAAGAAAAGAGTCCCAAAAGATTTCCGGTACTATAACGGAACCCACTATCAGAACAGATGATGGGATACCGATTATCAAGAGCCAAACGCCCAACTTATGATCCTCATAGAATTGTAAAATATCGTCCATCATTCGACTGTCACGCTCTTTGCTAGATTTCTAGGTTTATCGATATCTCTATCCAGTCTATAGGCGGTGTAGTAAGAGATTAATTGAAGGGCCACGTTGACCAGTAGAGGCGAAAATAAAGGAGTGGTTTCCGGGATGAAGTAAGAGTAATCCGCTAATTTTTTCAGTTCTTTATCCTCTTCTCCGACGACCATCACAGGGCTGTCTCGAGCTGCGATCTCGCCGATATTCCCCAGCATGTTCTCGTAAGTGTCGTCCTTTACGGCTAGGGCGATGACGGGTGTTTCCTCGGTCAGGAGGGCGAAAGGTCCGTGCTTCAGTTCTCCGGCCGGATATCCCGCGGCGTGTATATAGGCGATCTCTTTCAATTTCAAGGCCCCTTCGAGCGCGACGGGATAGTTTATGTTACGGCCGACGAAAAAGATATCTTCAGCTTTGGCTAGGTCTTCAGTCATCGCTCTGATCTTTTCTTTATCGTTGAGGATCCTTTCCACTTTTCTCGGAAGCCTTCGAAGCTCGTCTTTATATTTTTCCGCCTCATCTTTGCTCAAAACGTTCCTTTCAAGACCGATCTCTATCGCTAGAAGGTAGAGCACTACGACTTGAGTAGCGAAGGTTTTCGTCGCCGCGACCCCGATCTCAGGACCTGCCTTGGTATAGACCACTTCGTCGACTTCCCTGGTTATCGAGCTGTCTAGAACGTTCGTGATGGCTAGAGTATCATTTCCTCTTCTGTTCGCCTCTCTAGTGGCCGCTATCGTGTCTAGAGTTTCTCCGCTTTGGGTAAGTACGATGGTGAAAGGATAGCTGTCTGAAGATGCTGAATGTCTGTATTCAGAAGAGAATTCTACTTGACACGGGACTTTAGCGATCTTTTCGAAGATGTATTTACCGACATATCCGGCGTGAGCTGATGTCCCACAAGCCAAAAATTGAACAGAATCTATATCGTACTTGGAAATATCGACCTCTTTAAATTCGTTCATCCTGCCGAGGATAGTTTCGTGTATGGCTTTGGGCTGCTCGAAGATCTCCTTTAACATGAAGTGTTCGTAACCTCCCTTCTCGGCATCTTCAACGTCCCAGTCTATCTTTTTTGTCTCCCTTTCAACCACTTCGTCGTCTTCATTCCATATCTCTACGCTGTCTGTTCTTACTCTAGCTATATCTCCATCTTCTATGTACTTGATCTTTTTCGTATGGTCCAGCAGCGCTGGAGCGTCCGATGCTACAAGATTTTCATCATCTCCGATACCTATAACCATCGGATTTCTGTTTCTCGCCACCACTATCTCGTTTGAATCCTTTCGCATGGCAACTATCGCATAAGAACCGTCAATCTGTTCGACGGCTGTTTTAAAAGCTTCTAAAAAGTCACCTTCGTAATTTTCTTCTATCAGGTGAACTATAACTTCGCTGTCGGTCTCGGAGGTAAATTCATGGCCCTTTTCGATCAGTTCATCTTTGATCTGGTTAAAATTATCTATTATCCCGTTGTGAACTATCGAAGTGTTTTCTTCACAATCTAAAAAAGGATGAGCGTTTCTATCTGACGGTTTTCCATGCGTGGCCCACCTCGTGTGGCCGATACCGGCCTCTTTCTCCGGAACTTCCTCTTCAGAGAGTTCTTCTATCCTGCCTTTCTTCTTTTGGATGTATATCTCATCTTGATTTTTGATAGCTACACCCGCTGAATCGTATCCTCTATAATCAAGTCTTTTAAGTCCTTTGAGTAGAACCTGACCGACATCTTTTGGCCCTATATACCCTACTATCCCGCACATGCTTACGACCTCATACGGCTTCAGATCCGGATTCTAGCGACTTTCGGATCGTTCTTCCCGAGTTTATTTTACAGTCTTTCCCTACGATCGTACCGGGCTCTATAGTCACTCCAGAACCCACTATAGTATCTTCCGCGATCATCACTCCGATATCTTCTACTTCGTGTATGCCTCCTCTAGCATCTATCTTGACGTCACTTGAGAAAGTCGAAAAATTGTTCTTGATATGTACTCCATCTCCGATCACCGAATTCACGACGGTAGAATTAGAACCGATAGCGGCACCGTTCATTATCAGACTGTTTTGAATCCTGGTAAATGGTTCTATTTTGGTATTATCTCCGATGCTGGAACAGGGAGAAATAACCGCTTGAGGACCGATATCGCAGCCTTCTCCTATTATAGCCGGTCCTTCGATAAAACTTCCTGCCCTTATCCGGGTACCCTCTCCTATTTTCACGTCGCCTTTGATAACCACGTTTTCTCCTATCAGTCCGTTCTGAGTTTTCTTGATATTTCCGAGCGCCGCTCTATTCACTGAAAGCAGGTCCCACGGATAAACGGCGTCCCTCCAATCGCCTTTGGTCTTTATCGCTTTGACATCATTACTTTTCATCACTTTCTCCATGGCCGAGGGGATATCGTAATTTCCTTCACTAATCACTTCTTCGATATAATCGAATATCTCGGGCTGGAAGGAATATATACCCGTTGAAATGAGATGGCTGGGGCTCTTCTCGGGTTTTTCGAAAAGCCCGTCGACTTTTTCTCCGCCGCTTTTCAGAGTTACCACTCCGTATTTAGATGGAGTATCGCTTTTGGTTATAAGCATGGTATAGCCCTCTCTGTTTTCTATCAGATCGGAAACTGTCCTTTTCGAGATGACGTTGTCTCCGGGAAGCAGTAAGAATTCCTCTCCTATCTTGTTTTTTGCCTGGTAAAGAGCGTGAGCGGTACCTCCTGTAGGAGGCTGATTCTTCTGAACTACATAATCTATATTTGCATCAAAGTCATCTCCATTCCCAAAATGGGACATTATACGCTGTCTTTTGTACCCGACTACCATGATGATATCTGTTATCCCGTTTCCTACAAGAGCATCCACCACGTATTCGAGGATGGGTTTGTTAGCGACCGGCATCATCACCTTTGGATCGGTGGCGGTGAACGGGCGCAGTCTAGTGCCTTCCCCCGCGGCTAGAATAACTGCTTTCATACAGTCGAATTAACAGAGGTGAATTTAAGAATTTTGATTATAGGGCCTTGACCGGTTAGATATACCGAGGAATATTATCAAAATTCACTTTCCTCTGAAAACGATCATTAAAAATACATTTTCTATTTTGGATATCCTCAAAATTTAATTAACTCCTCCATTGTTTTTTAGCGAGATGAGTGAAGAGGTAATTTCCGTAAAAGATCTGAGAAAATCTTATGGTCGGGAGCTCGCGGTCAAAAATATAGATTTTCAGGTCCAGGCCGGTGAGATCTACGGTCTCATAGGCCCAAATGGAAGCGGGAAGACCACCACTTTGAGGATATTGAGCGGAGTCCTCGGCAACTTTTTTGGAGAAGCTGAGATAGAAGGACTAGACGTAAGACAAGACGCTAACGAGGTTAAAAAACTGGTAGGATACGTTCCCGAGAGTCCAGATCTCTACGAAAGTTTGACTCCTCTTGAATTTTTCAACCTGGTCGGTAGTGTGAGAGAAATAGACCGGGACAAGATGACGAAAAGAGTGAACTATTTCGTCGACGCCTTCGAACTTAACGAATATATGAATCAGTATATCGGTTCACTCAGCTTTGGAACCAAACAGAAAGTTTCGCTGATATCTTCTTTTATCCACGATCCTAAAGTCATCATTTTAGACGAAGCCATGAACGGTTTGGATCCGAAAACTGCAAAGATACTGAGAGGCATCCTCTTCAAATATAAAGAAAGAGGTAAAAGCATTATTTTTTCCTCACACGTTTTACAGCTGGCGGAGATGATCTGTGACAGGATAGGAATCATAGGGAACGGGGAGATAATAGCACAGGGAACTATGGAAGAACTCAAGGATAGATCGCATGAGGAGAGTTTAGAGGACATATTCCTGAAACTCACCAAAGGAGAGCAAGAAGTTTCTACTGTTTTAAGAGCGCTAGAAAACGGGATGGGTGGTAACGATTGAGAAGGTTAAAACTGATGAGCATCCTTTACAGGGAGCTCCAGTATAAGATAATAAAGAACAACCCCAAGATAACCGATGAAAAGAAATTCGAGAAGAAACTGAAAAAATCGACAAATGTCAAGAGGAAGATAGCGACACAATCTTTGATATTTTCTTTCCTGGGATTTTCTTTAGCTTCGTCGGTCTTCTTCGCACAGGACAAGTCGGTCATATCTTCCATACTGGTCACCCTAGCGGTCGTGCCCTTCGTGTTCTCCATCTATCAGACCACGGTACAAACATCTTATATCGATTCGCTCGATATATTCGAACCGTTGAAATCTCTTCCCCTTAGGATAGGCTCTTTTCAACTCACGGCCGTCCTTTCTATAGATTTCATACCTATGCTGGGTATAGCGCTCCCCACGATAGGTTATCTTTTGATATATTATCCAATCTCTAGTATACTAGCTCTAGCCTGGTTTCTGACCGGGATCCTGATAGGTCATACCCTCGGATTACTTATCTACAATGCGTTCGGTTTCAGGGTAGAAGAAGGAGGTAAAAAGCTCAGGTTCGTGAAGAACTTTTTCAAGATACTGGGCTTTCTAGCTTTCATGAGCATGTTCTTCATCATAACTTATCTCCAAGATTATATAGTGGCTCAGAGTCAGATCATATTGAGATATTCGATAGCGTATCCCTTCTCGATAGCGTCGGTTTTCGATCCCTTTAAAAGCGTCCTTTTTCTCTTCATCCATCTTGTGGTAGCGATACCTCTTTACCTTTACTCATCTAAAAAAGTCTGGAATAATATAATCGGGACAAAATCAGTCACTAAGCGAGTAAAGAGTACGGACTACTCCTTTTCGATAGAAAACCCTCTTTCGGCGCTTGTTAAAAAAGACCTAAAGATAGTCTTTCGCAAGTCTGCGATGGTCGCAGGATTTCTAGTGCCATTATACGTGGTCATACCTCAGATATTTATCGCGATAAGGAGCGGAGACCTGGCAATAGAACAAACGACTTTATATCTCTTCATGGTCGGAGTGTTGACGATAACAACGACCGACGCAATCCTGAAGGTCGACGGGAAAGCTATAGATACTTTGAGGAAACTCCCCTTGACCAAGTGGAGATTTGTTCTGAGCAAAGCGTTTTCGATGAGTGTGATCACTATCATAATGTCCTTCGCACTGATCTCCCTAGGGACTTATTTTCATCTCGAAGCCTTGATATTGATCCCTTATGCTTTTCTGCTTCCATTGATAGCGTCTTTCTTCAGCATGTTCTATCTGTTCAGGTATAAAAGTGAAACTATCGGGACTCCGGATTTCAACATCTATAAGCTGTTTCCACTCTTGATCTTGACGGGGTTGATATTCGCTCTTATAGGCTTACCTATTTTGATTCTGGATGGACATCTAAGATTTCTAGCGAGTCAGGCTATAGCGGCCGGAATATTATCCATCCTTTATAAAAGATTGAGGGGTTGACATCCAGATCAGATCCCGATAAGTATAAAAAGTCGGCTCTTTTACAATTAATCGATATCATGGTAAAAACACCTATAATAATCGTAAATTACAAGACTTACGCTCCTTCGGTAGGAAAAAAGGCTCTTGAACTCACGCAGACCATAGAAAAAGAAAGCAGAGAGAACTGGGCCGTATGCCCACAAGCTCCAGATATCAGGATGGTGAGTAAAGATACTGAGGTTCCAGTATTATCTCAGCATATCGATGCGGTCCGACCGGGCAGTAACACCGGTCACGAGCTTTTAGAAACGATGGTCGATGCGGGAGTTGAAGGAACGCTTATAAATCACTCGGAAAAGAGGTTAAAACTTTCCGAGATAGAAAATATCGTCACAAGATGTGATGAAAAAGGCGTCGATACAATAGTATGTGCGAATAATCCTGAAGTCGCGGCATCTGCTGCCGCGATGAATCCTGACTTTGTAGCTTACGAACCTCCAGAGCTCATCGGAGGGGATGTTTCCGTATCCTCTGCAAAACCCGAAGTTGTGGAAGAAGCCGTAAATAAAGTTAATGCAGTGAACGAAGAAGTCAAGGTGCTTTGTGGAGCGGGAGTCAAAACCGGCGAAGATGTGGAAGCGGCGCTCGAACTCGGAACAGAAGGAGTCCTACTCGCCTCGGGCTATGTGAAGGCAGAAAACAAAAAGAAAGTGATAGAAGATCTAGAAAGCGGTATCTAAGATCACTCTTCTACTCTTAATGCATCTTTTGGGCAGACCTCGGCACAGCAGTAGCACCGGATACAGTTGAACCAGCTTATCTTGGGTCCGTAACTTTTCATCTTTATCGCATCGTTCGGACATATCTCTTCGCACTTCCAACACTGAATACATTTTTCTTTCTCCAGTGTGGGTCTATCGAGATAAAAATTGGAGAAGAGGTCCGCTAAGATATCAGGAGCCCACCACGGTGTTGAACCACCGGAGGGATAGTCTATATCTGTTTCAAAAAAGGAAGGCGGTCTGTTCAAATATTTTATTTCCTCTTCTTCATAATCGCTCTCCAATAGAGTCGGCACTTTTTTCGTGGGTATACCCACGGTTTTACACGCCGCATGATCACATACCAGTGGATCTTCTGCTCCTATGATAGCCTGCAAATTTATCGGAGCGCCGCTAGAAGGTCCATTACCTTCCATCCCCCATATTCCGTCCATCAACGATACCCTAGTCTCTGCTGCATCGCTTATATCTAGCAGAACTTTTCCAAAATCGTTCAGTTTCTTGAACTGACCGTGATAGGCCGATTTGGTCAAACCGTTGATCAAACCGAAATGGTTTTTTACAGCACCGGTGAAGACCGTCAATGAATGGGTTTTGAGCTTGGGGAGATTTATTATTCCGTCCACTTCATGAGCGACCTTCAAAAATTTGAAAGATTTTTTCACCCTTCCATCGTGTTTTAGTACTTTCGTTTCGGTATCGTAATTCAATCTCGCATTGGTCTCGTCCTCAATTCTTAGATATCCCGATTTATCGTAAACTTTTTTCATCCTTCTTTCGGACATCGGACCTCCGGGACTGTCGCCTACTATTATATCGATATTTTTTTCCTCTAAAGCTTTTATCACACCTATAACGAAATCCGGATGGGTGACTATACTCTCGGATGGTTCGCTGCCCTGGAGTAGATTCGGTTTTAACAATATAGTTTCTCCGGAACTTACGAATTTATCTATTCCACCTAATTCAGAAAAAGCTTCCTCGATAACGTTCTGGCAGCTCTCGTAATCTTCACATTTATCGATGAAAGCTTTCATGATTCTTCCACAACGTTTATATTATAAGTATTTGTAGGTTTACATTGCAATGTGTCTCGCTGTACCAGGTTTGATCGAAGAGATCGAAGGTGATGAAGCCGAGATAGATTTCGGCGGCGTGACAAGAGAAGCGAACGTTTCTCTCGTCGATGTAGAGGTCGGCGATTATGTGATAGTCCACGCCGGGTATGCGATCGAAAGACTAGAAGAAGAAGAAGCTAAAGAAAGTCTAGAGGCGTGGGACGAAGTGATGGAAGCTCAGAAAGAAGCTGAGATGCAATAAAGAGACAGTTTATATCTTTAAGATCGATTTCCCTTTTTTGCCGGATCTATAGTTCATCTATAAGTGTTCTCATCTATCGGTTCTATCATTTTCGAAAATAGAAAAATAAAGGGTTTTCTGATGTTTTTATCTAGCTGCTTTGGGATCACTTACATTCCGGGTGGCATTCCGCCGCCCATTCCGCCGGGCATTCCACCACCGCCGCCGGGTCCTCCGGCAGGTGGTCCGCCGCCTTCTTCTTCACCGCCTTTAGAGGCGATGACGTCGTCGATCCTCAGGATCATGTTGGCGGCTTCAGTGGCGGATTTGAGTGCTTGATTCTTCACTCTGTACGGCTCGATGACTCCTTTCTCTACCATGTCTTCGGGCTCTTCACCGTCTTCTACGTTGACACCGAAAGTCTCTTTGCCGTCTTTTTCGTGGGCCGTGTTCAGGTTCATCAGTACGTCGATACCGTCTAGACCTCCGTTTTCACTTATCGTTCTCGGTATGATATCGAGTGCTTCAGCGAATTCCTCGAAAGCTATCTGTTCTCTTCCTTCGATGCTGCCGGCCATATCTGAAAGCCTATTGGAAAGTTCTATCTCTGTGGCTCCTCCACCGGGTAGTATCGCTCCGTCTTCTATGGCTACAGCCACGACCTTGATGGCATCTTCTACGGCTCTTTCTAGCTCATCGACTACGTGCTCTGTTCCTCCTCTCAAGAGTAGGGATACAGCCTTTGCCTCTTCGGTTCCTTCAACAAAAGTCATATTGGAACCTGAGACCATCTTCTCATGTATCCTTTCTGCCGATCCAAGGTCACTACTATTGAGATCTTCGAGATTGCTGACTATGTTTCCACCTGTTGCTCTAGCGAGCTTTTTCATATCTGACTTCTTGACTCTTCTTATAGCGAAGATACCTTCTCTCGCTAAGTAATGCTGAGCAAGGTCGTCTATTCCTTTCTGACATAACAGGACGTTTGCTCCGGCTTCTTTTACTTTGTTGACCATCTCTTTGAGGCTTTCTTCTTCCTTGTTAACGAATTTTTCAAGTTGATCGGGATCGGTTATCTCTATTGAGGCGTCCATTTCGGTTTCCTGTACTTCTAAGGCGGTGTTTAGCAGAGCTATCTTTGCATCTTTTACGTCACTCGGCATGTTGTCGTGAAGTCTCTCTTTATCGAGGATCATACCTTCGATCAATTCGGTATTATCAACACTTGCTCCTGCCTTTTTCTCGATCTTGATGTTATCGGTGTCTGCTACGTATCCGTCGCCTTCCTCTTCTGCTATGTGACGCACTGCATCTACCGTTATATCTGCAAGCCTCTCTTTGTTTATCTCTACGTTCTTACCGGTCATCGCTGTAGAAGCTATATTTTCAAGGTTTTCTTCGTCCTCCAAGTCTATTTCAAGCTTTAGATCATCTAAAACCTCGGAAGCTTTTTGAGAAGCCTTTCTATAACCGTTGGCTATTATGGAAGGATGAAGCTGGTCTATCCTTTCTTCTGCAGCGTTCAATAATTCCCCCGCTAGAACGACAGCGGAAGTAGTTCCGTCGCCGCATTCTTCCTCTTGAGTTTCTGCCACTTCTACGAGCATCTTAGCAGCTGGATGCTCTATGTCTATCTCGTTGAGTATCGAGACTCCGTCATTAGTGATCACTACGTCGCCGATATTATCGACCAACATCTTGTCCATCCCTTTAGGACCTAGAGTAGTTCTGACTGAATCGGCTATCGCCTTAGCCGCTTGAATGTTATTCTTTTGAGCGTCTTTTCCGCTCTCCCTTTCCGTATCCTCTTTCATCACAAATATTGGTTGCTGTCCAGACATCATGTTTTATCACTCTATTTGTATCTGAAAACAGAGGTTCTATATATAGGTTTTGCTTCAACTACATCTTATATCAGCGTTTAAACTCCCCTCACGAATATCCAAATCTACTCGGAGAAGCTTCCGGCCATCTCCGCATCGTTCCTTTCTTTCTCCGTTGGATATGATCCCGGTGGTTTATTTCTTGTCTTGAAAATCACAAAAGCGGCAACAAAACTAATCACATACAACAGAGTTTGAGCAAAACAACCGAACTCTACTATATCAAATAGGTAAATTATCCAGGCAGATAAAAGACCTACTCCAACCAAAATCTTTAGAGATAATCTCTTGTTCATATCTCACAGTCAAATATGACTATTCTTATATTTATCTTTCGTTTAATTAAATAAAGAAAAAAACCTGGTTTTAGAATCTGGATTTGAGCACCACGATACCGTCTTCGGTGGTAATACTTATCGGCTGTCTTCCGGTCGTATGATCGGTTCCCCTCATCTTTAGGACTTCTAAATATTTTCTTCTAGACCCTTCTTCTTCCACCATACTCAACAACACAACGCTGTCCACGGCATAGGTAATTTCCTTTGGATAGGATTCTCCAGGTGAAACCTCGCCGGTAAGCACGGAGACGGCCTGCCAGTTCTTCAAAAGATTGGTGAGTTCGAAAAGAAAAGATCTGTATTCCTCTTCAAAAAATGTGCCTACTACAGTGATGGGGTCTATAACTATCCGCTGAGGCATCACTTCGGCTATCTTATCGTCTATAAAATCTAAGAGCTCTTCATAGCCTTCCTTTTGAAGGAGGAGACCGATATCTTGGTATTTGATCTCATCTCCGAAATAATCTTTATCGATGAAATCGAATTGACTAGCGTACCTAAGCATCCACTGAGTTGGTTCTGAAAGAGTGGTGAAGAATAGCCCTTGCTCTCCTTTTCTAGCTCCTTCTGTCAAAAAGCTCATCGCAAAGGTAGTTTTACCTGTTCCCGCTCCTCCGGCTACCAGGGCGACCGAAGGAAACGGAAAACCTCCGGCTACCATCTCGTCTAGTCCATTGACACCTGTAGAAATCCTATCGAATTCATCCATGTTTATAAATCCTCCTTAAACTTCTTTATGTCTATAACGGGGCTAATATGTTTTTGGATAACCCTATCTAGATCCGGATGAGAGTCTGCATCGATCACCAAACATCCCATCAGATCGTCATATTGGCTAATCAAATCTTTGAATGACTTAACGAATTCTTCGATCTTTTCCATGCTATTGTAATTAAGCATAGATGATATATTATCTATCAACACGAAATCGATGTCTTCGGGGGAAGCAAAGTGGCTTTCTTTTTCAGCACCCGGTTCGAAGGCGTCGAACAACTGTTCTATATGAAAAGTACCTTCGACGAAGTCTACGTTATCCCTATCCACCTTTTTCTGCCCGGACATATGGGTAACAGTATCGATGTACCAAATATTTTCCTGACTAACATCGTGCATGTGCAGCAGATACGCCATGTACTGATGAGGTCTATCGAGTACAACGAAATATCCTTTATTCTCTTCCATGTCGAGTAGACCCTTCAACAGTAAGAGATTAGTTTTGGCTATTTGAGTGAATGATGTATTAAAAAGTAAAGTACCGGGATTTTCGACATCATCGATTTCCTTCATTATCTTCTTTACTAGTTCCAGATTTTTCTCGTTCATGAAGTACTCCAATTTTTAAAGGCCATCACGGTATATATATTTTACTAAGATTTAAGAAAAGGCCCTATCCAGTACATTTCTCTTCCTTTATCCCGTGAAAAGTAGAAGTTTCATATCATTTAATTTATCCGATTGCAGAAATGGGTCCCTTAGATAGCTTTACTGTACCGATCTTTTCATAATGTCATCTACCGCTAGTGAAAGACATAAAAAATACGAGCTTCTGTGTTCTTCACTGTAGAAAGGGATCATCCTAGACGGGTTGAAAAATATAAAAAACAAATATAACAAAATGAAATGAAAAAAAGTATATAGTCATCCTTGTAACTTACTCCCTGATAGCTATGAGTCTAGATGGGATGTTTTGCCCGGATAAGGTAGCCGTTGTGGGAGCGTCAAATAAGGAAGGCAAAGTGGGCAATGCTATTATGAAATCATTGAAAAGAAAGTTCTCCGGAGAGATCTTTCCCGTAAATATAGATGAGGATGAAGTTCTGGATTTGAAAGCTTATGATTCAGTCAAAGATGTAGATGAAAATATAGATCTGGCTATCATCTCGATACCCGCCAAGGTGGTACCGAAGGTGATAAAGGAGTGCGGAGAGTCCGCAATCAAAAATGCGATAGTGGTCAGTGCCGGATTCAGTGAAGCGGGTAGAGATGATCTGGAAAGTAAAATAAAGGAGATATCAGATAATTATGATATCAACTTGATCGGACCCAACTGCCTGGGTATCTACAATCCTTGGGTAGGTCTTGACACGATATTCAACCCCCCCAAGAGGCAAGCTAGACCTGAGTCAGGATCCGTCGCATTCCTATCTCAGAGCGGTGCCTTTGGTGCGGCTTTACTCGACTGGTTTTCCGAATCCGACATAGGGTTGAGCAAATTCGTCAGTTACGGTAACAGGGCGGATATAGACGAGGCCGACCTGGTCGAATATATATCTCGCGACGAGAAGACTGATTTTATGATCTTCTACATAGAAGGTGTAAAAGACGGTAGAAGATTCTTTAAAGCCGCTAGCAACAGTGAGATCCCTATCATAGCTGTGAAATCGGGCAAAACAGATCTTGGATCGTCTGCAGCGACCTCTCATACAGCTTCTCTAGCAGGTAAAGACGGCGTATATGAAGGCGCGTTCAAACAATCCAATGTGATCAGAGCCGATACCCTCAGAGAGATGTTCAATATCGCTAAAGCTATCTCTTACCAGCCGCTCCCTGAAGGAAACAACGTCGGTATAGTGACCAACGGTGGTGGTGCCGGTGTCATGGCCACGGATTCTATCGTGGACAAAGGGTTAAATCTGGCGAGTATATCGAACGGTACCAAGGAAAAGTTCAGAGAGGCCGAAAAAGAGGGCATAATACCCGATCACGCTACTTTGAACAACCCTATAGATATCGTAGGAGACGCGTCCTCTGAGAGATACGAAAGAGCGATGGATATAACTCTAGATGAAGACGATCTGGATATTTTGCTGGTGATATGTCTGTTCCAGTCTCCAGCGTTAGATGAGGATATAATAGAAAAACTCGATAAGATGCAGGAAAAGGGAAAACCGATAATAGCCGTAACCCCTGGAGGAGAATATACTCACAGGATAGCGGATAAGATAGAAGATAGAGGCATCCCGGTATATCAGACCCCTGAAGATGCGGTTCAGGCCATCAAGGGTCTCTGCGGTTGTGCTGAGATCAATCGATGAATTTTACAAGGCCGACCTATCGAAAATTTTTTTTCTAATCTTTTAGATATGATAGAACGATAACATGATAAGGAAGCATTGTTTCTTCAGCGGAAAAGTTCAAGGAGTTTTTTTCAGAGCGAACACCCGAGATAAAGCTCAGGAAGAGGGCGTAAAGGGCTGGGTCAAAAACCTAAAAGACGGAAGAGTGGAGGCCATATTTGAGGGGCCTGAAAAAAAAGTCAATAACGTGATAGAGTTCTGCAAGAACGACCAACCTCACGCCACGGTAGAGGGAGCGGAAGTAGAGGAAGAAGAACCCACTGGCGAGTTCGATTCTTTCTTCATTAAGCGCTGAGAATCACTCATCCAGTATTTTGAACTTCCTTTCCTCTAGATAGTTCGTCTATGTCCTTCTCTTCCAGCAGACTTCTTACCGTTCTGATCTGCATCATGTTCGTTATCCCACTGACCGGGGCCGGAACACCGGCGGTGACGATGACTTTATCTTCCTGTTCGACCATCTCCATCTCGTGAAGTTTTTCTGCGGTCCTGCATACCATTTCGTCAACATGGGATGGAAATTCGATATAAAAGGATCTTACTCCCCAAACCAGGCTCAGCTTTCGCTGGACCGATTTTTTATTGGTAAATGCTAGGACTTCGATATCCGGTCTAAATTTTGCTATCTTGTGAGCGGTGTAACCCGAAGAGGTATGAGCTACGATGTATTCCGCGTCGATATCTCTAGAGGCCTGCCACACGTTTCTCGCGATCATATCCGCGATATCGCCGCCGTCGATCTCCAGGGCAGCGTATTTACGCCCCTTTACATAATTCTCCATCTTCCCGAGGACTTCTGACATAAAATTCACGGATTTGACAGGATAATTTCCGATAGCGGTTTCTTCAGAAAGCATGACCGCCGCGGACCCGTCTATAACGGCGTTCGCCACATCGGAGACCTCTGCTCTTGTGGCTCTCGGGCTTTCCGTCATAGATTTCAGCATCTGGGTAGCGGTTATGACGGGTTTCTCTTTTCTATTTGCTTTTTCTATGATCTCCTTTTGGAGCACTGGTACGTCTGAAGCGGAGATCTCTACACCGAGGTCTCCCCTCGCTATCATGACCGCGTCCGTCGTGTCTATGATCTCGTCTATGTTTTCAACAGCTTTCAGATGCTCTATCTTCGCTATTATATCCATGTCAGAATCGTGCTCTTCTATGATGTTCTTGATCTTCTCTATATCGGCCGCCGATTTGACGAAAGAGGCCGATACGAAATCGAAGCCTTTTTTTGCACAGAATTCTATATCTTCGATGTCTTTTTCTGTCGGTGCCCTCAATCCCAAGTCTTTTCCCGGGACGTTTACGGATTTTCTAGAGAGGACCTTACCCCCGTATATTACCTCACATCTGACCTCGTCCTCACTCACTTCGTCGACGTTAAGTTCGATCTGTCCATCGTCTATCAGTATCTCGTCATCCTTTTCTAGGAAATCGGTAATATCGGGATAATCGACCGGCAGGGTATCTTCGTTTCCGGTTATATCGGAAGTTACGATCTTCAACTTTTTCCCCTGTCTTAATTTTGTCCCCTCTTCTACCTCTTTGAGTCTCACTTCCGGTCCTTGGGTGTCCATCATGACCCCGATACTATCCGATATGTTTCTGATCTTTTTCAGCACCTTAGAGTGTTCCTCGTGAGTCCCGTGGGAGAAATTCTGTCTGGCTACGTCCATTCCTGCCGAGACCAAATTTTCCAATCTTCTTTTTGAATTAGAGGCAGGCCCGATCGTAGCGACTATCTTGGTCTTGTTCATCTATATCACGCGTTCCTGTTTTTTCTAACAGGGACCTGGTTATATATTATTTTCAATGCGGGCCTCTGCCGAGATCTGTGGAATCTCTTCAAATTCGATCCCTAGGTAGTCATTTGGGAACAAATATTATATATAAATAAACAATTGAATAGACGATAAAAGGAGGATCGGATATGGGTTTCTTAGATTCAATCAGTTCATTATTGGATAAGGAGAAGAGAACGCTGAAGAAAACGAACAAATATCTCACCAAAGCTGAAGACAATCACTACGACGGCAATGTCAAAAAGGCCAAAGAATACTGTGATAAAGCGTGGAAATATCTCCAAAAAAAAGAAGAAGCTGTAGAAGAGAATAGGGAACAATTGGCCGATATATACGACAGGATGGGCTGGCTGTATTACAATCTCGGCTTTGAGGAAGAAGCGCTGGATTCAGAAAATAAAGCCCTGGAGATCGACGAAGAGAATGTCGACGCTCTGAACCATAAAGCGGTCATATTATCCGAGAAGGGGGATGAGGACGAGAGTTTAAAATATTTGGAAGATGCGATAGACGTTGATCCAGAGGAGACCAAGACATATAAGAATAAAGGAGATATACTGGCCGATATAGGTAGAGAAGATGAAGCGATAAAGGTGTACGAACAAGCTATAGAAATCGATCCAGATGATCTATCTTTTTACGACAAGGTCTTGGACATCGATTCTACTCTGTCAGACATATGGACGAAAAAAGCCATGGCTCTCAAGCGGGACGGGGATTACGAATCGGCGATCGAGGCTCTTAATAAAGCCCTGGAGATCGACCCGAATGACGAGGAGATATGGCATCAAAAGGGATTGGTTCTGAAAGAAAAAGGGAATGCTAACGATGCCGTGGTTTGTTTCGATAACGGGATCGATATAAATCCAAAAGACAAAGAACTTTGGGCCGAAAAAGGGAAGACACTTCACGATCTGGGGAGAAACGAAGATGCGCTAGAAGCGATAGAAAAAGCGTTGGAGATCGATCCTGAAGATAAAGAACTTTGGAACGACAAAGGCACCATCCTGTTCGAAATGGAAAGCTACGAGGATGCTATAGAGGCCTTCGAAGAGGGTATGAATATAGATAAACAAGACAGCCGACTGATGAACAATAAGAAAGAAGCACTCAAAGAGCTGGGACGGTCCGAAGAGATAGTTAGGATATGCGATCGGATCTTAGAGATAAATCCGGAAGATGCCAGCACTCTCTACGATAAAGGCGTAGCTCTTCAGATGCTGGGAGAAAAAAAGGAAGCCATCGAAGCCTTCGAGGAGGCTCTCTCTCACGACCCGCGGGATATACTCGCATTAGAGCACGAAAAAGACATCTACAAAGATATAGAGGAATGGACTGAGGTTATCCGGGTGGCGGAGAGGATCACGGAGATAGATTCGAGGAATATCCAGGCTTGGAACGACATGGGCTGGAGCTATTACCGAAAAGAAGAGTATTCGGAAGCCCTAGATTGTTTTGAAGAGGCCCTAAAAATAGAAGATGATAATTTAGAATCTCTCGACGGTAAGAAAAAAGCTTTGCTGGAACTAGAGAGATATGAAGAGGTCATCTCGGTCTGTTCTCAGATTGTAGAAAAAGACGCCAAAAACGTGGAAGCGTATTTCGATAGAGCCGACGCTTATAGGAAGATGAATGAATACGGGAAGGCTGTCGAAGATTACGAAGCCGGACTTTCTCTCGATAGTTCTCATCCAGAAAAATGGAACTATAAGGGATTATGTGAATACAACGAGGGAAGGTACGAGGAAGCGATCGAGAGTTTCCAAAGAGCTCACGAGTTGGAACCCGAGGATAAAAGATATTGGAACAATAAAGGCCACGCCCTCAACAAGCTTGAAAGATACGAGGAAGCGATCGAAGCCTACTCTCAAGCTCTAGAGATCGATCCCGAAGACCACAAGATCTGGTACAGCAAAGGTCTAGCTCAAGAAGAGTTGGATCGTTATGAGGAAGCCGTGCGGTCATACGATAAGGCCCTTGAGATCGAGGAAGAAGACAAAAACATACTTTACAGCAAAGGAGCGGCGTTAGAATGGCTAGAAAGATACGAGGAAGCGGTAGAGGCCTTCGATAAAGCCCTCAATCTGGATCCGAGTAACCGCTTTGCTCATATCCGAAAGGGCGTCTCTTTGGCCCAGATGGGCGATCATTCGAAGGCGGTAAAATCTTTCGATCGAGCTCTAGATATGAAAGAGTACGATCTGGATCTATTGGAACATAAAAAGGAGTCGCTGAAAGAGCTCGGGAGATGGAATGATATAAAGAGTACCGCTGATAAGATATTGGAGATGAACTCTCAGAATATAGAGGCATGGAGAGATAAAGCTCAAGCCTTGAAAAAGTTAGGGGAAGCTGAATCTGCATTGAAGGCGATGAAAAGAGTTCTAAAGATCGAAGAGAATATAGAGGATCTTAGAAGAATCAAAAACATATTGAAGGATCTCGATAGATGGAAAGAAGTGATAGAGTACTCCGAAAAGATATTAGACAAAGATGAGAACGATTATGAAACTTGGAAAGACAAGGCGATGGCCCACAAATACTTGAAAGAAAGAGAGGAGAGTGTAGAAGCTTTCAACGAAGCATTGGAGTTAAATCCCGACGACAAAACCTGTTGGATGCAGAAAGGTATGGCTTTAGAACATCTAGAGAGGTATGAAAATGCTCTAAGAGCTTACAACGAGGCTTACGATCTAGATGAGAACGATGTACACGTTATATATAGAAAGGCCGAAGCGCTGAAGAAGATGGAAAGATATGAAGAAGCGATAGAATGGTACGATAAGGCTTTGGATATAGAGCCCGAAAATACCGAATATCTGAATCTGAAAGGTGAATCTCTTATCGAACTCGAAAGGTTCGAAGACGCCAGAGAGGTCTTCGAAAAGTCATTGGAGATAGATGATCAGAACGGCGAATCCTGGAAATACAAAGGTAAATTAGCGTTCCGTATGGGGAACTACGAAGAAGCTACTAATTCACTCGATACCGCGATCAAACTGGGTTCAGAAGACAAATCCACTTGGAGGATACTAGCGGAGTGTTACGACTTCATCGGAAGGCCAGAGGAGTCAGTGGAGGCCTACGAGGAGGCTATAGAAAAGGACCCAGATGATGCCGACCTGTGGTTCAAAAAAGGAGAGGTCGAATTCGATGCGAATGAGATCCCGATAAAAGATGCAATCGAAAGCTTTGAGGAGGCTACTGAAAAGGACTCTGAGTTCCAAGAAGCGTGGTTCAAATTGGGACAAGCTAGTGAAGAAGCCGGAGCTATGAAGAAGGCGCTGGGAGCATACGATAAAGCAATCGGGATAGATCCAGATGACAAATATGCTTGGAACAACAAGGGAAGAGTCCTTTTAGAACTCGAGAAATTGGAGAAATCTAAGAGAGCATTCGAAAAAGCGATCGAATTGGATGAGGGATTCAACTCTGCACAGGAAGGATTGGAGGTAGCGAAAGACAGAAAAAGATCAAAGGAACTCGAGGATTACGCCAGAAATGTGTTGGAGTACGAATGCAAGCGCGGTAAATCGGTGACAAAAGAAGAAGCTTTCCAGAAATGTGACGTTCCCTACAATTACATAGACGACGTATTTGAATATATATCTTTGAGAGAGGGCATGGAACTATCTTCTCTTCCAACGGAGAAAAAGAACGAATTGGAGAGCGCTTCCCAGGATATCGTATCTAAACTCGCCGAGCAGAAAAGAGAAAAATTGTTGAAGGAAGGGATCAAACTCTGCGATATAGTGACTCATTTCCCCGATAAACAGATCAAAAGATGCAAGGAAGTGCTGGAATACATAAGAGCGGTCGACGAGTTGGATATCGAGATGGAGGAAATAGATGGAAAAACCGAAAAAATACTGCGCCATAAAGCCCTTGACCTCCCGCCGGAGAAGAGAGATTTCTTGAGCTTGGTGAAAAATTTAGATATCGGTATCTATCAAGCTAAAAAACTTCAGGCGGCTCTGAAAAAATTTGAGGGAGAGGACTATCAGGCACCGAGCACCAAGATATCCAGCATCGCGAGCCAAGAACCCGAGAGGAAGGAAGGGGCGATGAAGAAAGAAGAAGCATCCGAGGATAGTGAAAGTGGCGAGAAGACGGGGGCGAGCGAGGAAAAAGAGCGGGATACTGTAGAGAAGAAGTCGGAGCCTCCATCCGGGGAAGAAACATATCAGACCTGTCATTTTTGTGGCAAAAAGACGGATTACACTCACGACTGCGGTGAACTCCCCCTATGTTCGAGGTGTAGGGAAGATCAGGCCGGCAAAGAATGTCCAGAATGCGGTGAGATCATAGGAAGTCCTGAACCCATGGAAGACGAGGATATGCTGCTCTGATACAGGGGATCGTTTTAATCTAAACCGTTTCCTTTATTTCCACTATGATTTTTCTAAGCTTTGATAGAGCTTAAAAAGATTTAATACCGAGTCTATTGTAGATATATCCGATGAATAGAGATATGGATTTTGAGGGAGTATTTCCAGCGGTTATCACCCCTTTCGATGATGATCAGCAGATAGACGAACCTAGGCTAAAAGACTTTTTAGACCATGTCATAGACGGTGGAGTTCACGGGATCTATCTTCTTGGGACTAATGGTGAAACACCACTCCTCACCTTTGAAGAAAAGAAGAGGGTGATGCGGGTCGCTCTGGAACACGTCGATGGGCGAGTTCCTGTGATAGCCGGAACGATGTGTAACAGCACGTTGAAGACCGTCGAATTAGCTAAGTTCGCCGAGAAGAAAGGAGCTGATGCAGTCCATGTGATAGTTCCGTACTATTATCCCACGAGTGGCCCTCTTCTGAAGGACCACCTAAAGGATATAGCGGATGAAACCGACCTTCCGATGTTCCTATACTCGATCCCTCAGTTCACAGGAAATGAGATAGAGCCCTCGATCGTTTCCGATCTCGCCGATATAGAGCAGCTGATAGGATTGAAGGACAGTTCGGGGGATGTGGGATGGTTTTACGAAACCGTGGAAAAAGTTAGAGAGAAGCGCGAAGACTTCCGCTTCTTTGGAGGAAATGATTTCCTGGTATTCAATTACTTGATGATGGGAGGAAACGGTTCGGTCACCGCGGTTGGTAACGTTTTCCCCGAACTCCTAGCTGAAATATACGAAAGTTACAAAGATGGCGATCTGGATCGGGCAGAGAAAAAGCAGAAAAAAGTGATGAGGATAAAGGATGTATTTAGTAGATATCCTCCGATCTCGGCGGTCAAAGGGGGATTGAAAGTCAGAGGGAAAGATTTTAGTGATCCGAGGTCCCCTCTACGGTCCCTAGGTGATTCGGAACTCGCAAGATTGGAAAAAGAATTAAAAGATATAGGTGCTATCTGAAAATAGAATAAATCGGGGGTATATCATATGAAAGATGTTGAAGGTAAAGTCGCTCTAGTTAGTGGAGCTAGTTCGGGTATCGGTAAGGCAGTATGCGAAAAGCTGGCGAGGGAAAAGGTGGACTTGGCTTTACTGGCCAGGCGAGAAGAGAAACTAGATGAGTTATCAGAACGTTTTGAGCAAGATTTTTCCGTAGATACTCTTGTTCTCCCAACGGACGTGAGAGACGACGAACAGGTAGACAAAGCGGTAGAGAAAACTCTAGATAAATTTGGTCGATTGGATATCGTGGTAAACAATGCCGGAATAATAAGATATGGACATATAGAGGATTTCTCCACCGAAGATTATAAAGCGGTGATGGAAACGAACTGTGACGGGATGTTTTACCTGACAAGAGCGTCCATACCTCATCTTAGAGATTCCCTAGGCAATCTGATCTTTGTAGGCAGCTTCGATTCCAACCATCCTAGATCGTTCAATCCTATATATGCGGCCTCCAAGTGGTGGACCAAAGCCTTCGCTCACAGTGTAGAGAGCATAGTCGGTGAAGATGGGGTCGCCGTTACGATGATAAATCCCTCAGAAGTGAGGACCAATATCCAGAGCGAAGAAGGAAAGAAATATAAAGAAAAGTTCGAGATGGGTGAGATGATAGAGCCCGAGGAGATCGCCGAGGCGGTGCTATTTTCAGTGAAACGTTCATCTACTTCGACCGTAAGTGAGATGAACCTATACCGAAGGGATAAGATGAGCGACTTCTTCTGAAAATATCCGGATCAAGCTAAAGTCAGAAGACCGTTTCACCGATACTCTCGTAAACCTTTCTTTTCTTCTTGAAGTATTCTTTTTCTCCGAAATAGATCTCCTTATATTTTTCTCTGAGATCTTCGTCTAGGAGGTCCTTGATATCAGCCCAAGTCCCTTCTCTCATATTCAATTTGTCTATATATATCTCATCGACTCCTAAGGAATTCAAGGTCTCTTTGAGCCTTCTGAGATCCTCCTCGTTGTCGTTTAAATAGGGTAACAGCGGTCCGATGAAGACCCAGACTCCGATGCCTTCTTCTTTTAATTCCTTTATGGCGGATAACCTACTTGAGATCGAAGGTGCTCCAGGTTCAAACTTCTTTCTAAAATTTTCGTCCATCGATGTTATAGTGAGGCCTATATCTATGTCCATCTCCCTGAATAGATCTACATCTTCCGTAACGAGACCTGATTTTGTCTGGATGATCGCCGGGAAGTCTTTCTTATTCATTTGTTCTAAACATTTTCTAGTGATCTTGAATTCTCTTTCAGCTTTTTGGTAAGGATCGGTCACGCTTCCTATCCTGACGACTCCTTTTTCTTTCTTGACTAACTCTTCAGAAAGGATCTTTGGTATATTTCTCTTGACATCTACGAACTCCCCCCAGGGCCTTTCTTCTTTTATCACCTGCGGAGAGTAACAATACTTACATCCGTGTGAACATCCCACATAAGGATTCAACGCATAATCTGATTCCAGCCTTGAATTAGAAAGAGCCGTCTTACAGTTGCTTATACTCACATCGACTCCTTCGATCTCCTTCTTTCCAAATTCTAGTTCCAATGTCTATCATCCTCGAATTTAAAATCCTTTTCTTCCGATTCTGAGCTTTCCTTCAAATCTTCTTCACTTTTAGCTTCCATGCTGAAGTCGGTCAACCTGGTTTGATATAAAGAATCACGCAGTACTTCGCTGTATTTTTTCCAAGTATCGACTTTGATGTCCAATCTAGTGGAAATATAAAACAGTGCATCTTTCAAGTTTTCAAAGGTTTTAGGTTCTTTTCTCAGGGCGTCCCTGACGTGTTCTCTTACGTTCCAAACTCCTACCGGCATTATATATCCCGGGTGGGTCTCTCTCAAGATGACCGCCCCGGCTTGTCTCTTTTCTCTCGAAAGTTTTTCAGCTATCGCCAGTCTAGCCGCATAAAAGCACCCTCCTATTTCGGCGTATTGGGAACGTCCCTCATACTTTTCATGACTAGATATGATGGCGATATCATCTCCATGTGGGTTCCAGGCCGTTTCCGGATACCAGGCCTCGACCAACTCGTACATCCACGTCCTGGGAAGCATCAGTATCTCCCACCTGTTGTCCAATTCCCAGGTCTCGTAAACCCGGAAATCATCTATAGGACGGTAATTTTTCACTTCCTCTCTCAGGTTTTTACCGATGGTATCGTCAACAGCGGTAATACTCCAGCGCGTGGGGACGAATCTCCTATTATCTTTCAACCCGAAAGCCCCTACACTGAAGGCTCTCTGTATCTTCGAGATATAGACATCATCTTCATATAGGTTCATAACGCCCCTGGTAGCTTTTAGATCAGTATCGAAATGTACTTTGTCCAACCTATTGTCGAATTTTATCGTACCCAGGTCCAACTTCTCCAGCGGTCCTGAGGGCCCGTAGGGCTGTACCGAGTCAGACATAGCGATCTTACCGCCCGGTTTTTTCTTGAAAAAAGCTTCAACTTCAGCCGGTTCTTTGGCGAGGGCCATATCTCGAGTAAAATCCACGATCCTATCGGTGGAGTCAAGTTTATCTACTCTTATAGGATGTTTTCCTCTGACAAGTTGGGTTCTAGTATCGACGATATCATCTATATCCTGTCCGATCCATTTTTCTGGTGTATCGAGTTCCCCGGTATCGCCGTGATAGGGTGGAACTAGAGGACCTACATCCACTTTAGGGTAACCATACCTTCCTACGAAAACTCCCGGAGGTGAAGAACCGGAGATATCGGTATCATCCACCGTTGATTTGGATTTCATCTTGTGATAATACTTTACCATGACCGGGCAGCGTTCCCTGCCGCACAGGTTTTTAGTTCCCCTGCACTTTGCGCATATGTTCTTTTTTTGGACGAAATGGTCGCCGTCCGCTAGATCTACGTCCATCAAGTAATTTATATGGAAAAAAGACCTTTTAACACTTTCTACCGAGTAAAAGAAAATTTAGAAAGAATAAAAATGGGGTTGGTTTTTATCTAAAATCCTCTAGTAGCCTCTCCAGCTTATCTTCATCCTGTAACTCTAACTCGTAAGTCACGTTTGCCATCGGCTTGCTGGTGTCCATAACTCTAGTAAGATCGATCGGTGTGCCCGAGACAACGACATCGCAGTCCGAATTCTCTATCGTCTGTTTTAAGTCTTCTATCTGTTCGTCCGAGTAACCCATCGCAGGAAGGACTTCTTTGATGTGAGGATATTCTTCAAAAGTTTCTTCTATCGAGCCCACAGCGGCTTCTCTTGGATTCACTATCTCTGAAGCTCCGAATTTTTCTGCGGCTAACTTACCGGCTCCGAATGACATCTCTCCATGAGTGACCGTCGGACCGTCCTCTATGACGAGAACTTTTTTATCCTCTATGATATCTGGGTTATCCACTGTTATCGGGGAGTTAGCCCTCACAACCTCAGCATTGGGGTTGACTTCTTCGATATTTTCTTCCAACTGCTGTATGTCTTCCTCGTCGGCGGTATCACATTTATTAATGATACAGACGTCGGCCATGTTCAGATTGGTCTCACCTGGATGGTATTTGGTCTCGTGGCCCACCCTATGAGGATCTAAAACTACGAAATGTAGGTCGGGTCTATAGAACGGTGTATCGTTGTTTCCTCCGTCCCAAACCAGTACGTCGGCTTCTTTTTCGGCCCTACGGAGGATCTCTCCGTAATCTACTCCGGCGTAGATCACCATGCCTTTGTCTATATATGGCTCGTATTCTTCTCTTTCTTCTATGGTCGCGTCCTCTTTATCGAGATCTTCATAATCTTCAAATCTTTGAACTGCCTGTTTTTTCAAGTCGCCATAGGGCATCGGATGCCTGACCGTAACTAGATCGGTACCATCTTCGTTCAGCAACTCGCATATCTTCCTCGTGGTCTGGCTCTTACCCGATCCGGTTCGAGTAGCGCACACCGTGATTACTGGTATTCTAGCCTTCAACATCGTTTCGTCTACTCCTAAAAGGCTAAATCCTGCCCCAGCGGCGGTCACTTCTGAAGCCTTATGCATCACGTGCTCGTGAGTCACATCGCTATAAGAAAATATAACCTCATCAATATTTTCCTCTTCAATCGTATCTACCAGCTTATCTTCGGGGATTATCGGTATACCCTCCGGATAGAGTTCTCCAGAAAGTTCTGGAGGATATCTTCTACCTTCTATATCCGGGATCTGAGCCGCTGTAAATGCCACTACTTCGTATCTGTCGTTCTCTCTAAATACCGTGTTGAAATTATGGAAGTCTCTACCTGCTGCTCCCATAATTATTACTCTTCTCTTTTTCTGTTCCATCTTGCCACTGATTCACCCTAAAGGGAAGAACTATTTCTAATTTTTGGGATTTACAGGATATGATAAATGATATAAAAAAGATTTTTTGAGCTCTGTCAGCACTGACTGTATCCACAGTTCGGACAGGTGACGCAACCTTCGCTGAGGGTGAGCATCGCTCCGCAGTCGGGACATGCCGGGTTTATTCCTTTCGAGACCATCTCTTTCACTGAGGTCTCCGATTCTTGTTCGTCCGTCGGTAGTTGGGTCTGTTCTGTTCTCATCTTACCTTCTTTATGCCACTTTAGAGCTTTCGCCATCGCATCTGGTATCGATAGGATCTTTTCTCCTTCTTCGAAGGCCACCTCTGGAGATCTAATCCCTTCGAGCTGATCGATGATCTCTTCCGGAGGTATACCTGATCTGAGACACAGTGAGATGAGTCTAGCCAATGACTCCGTAAAGGATTGAGTGAAACCACCGGCTCTGCCTATCTGGGAGAATACCTCGAATAGACCGTACTCGTCCTCATTTATGGTGACGTATAGTCCGCCGTATCCCGTATTTATCTTCTGGGTCGTGCCCTTTACTGTGGTCGGTCTCTCGCGTGGTCTTTTCTCTAGTTTTTCCTCTTCCTCTTCTTCACCTTCTACTTCCATCACCTGCTCCTGTCTAGAACCGCTTCTGTAGACTGTGACCCCTTTACACTTCAGTTCGTACGCTAGGTCATAAACCTCTTTTATATCCTCTTCATCTGCCTCGTTGGGGAAGTTGACTGTTTTAGATATAGCGTTATCAACATGTTCCTGGAAGGCGCCCTGCATCCTTATATGCCATTCCGGTGTGATCTCTAGAGCGGTCTTGAACAGCGGCTTTAGATCGTCCGGTACTTCGTCTATATCGCTTATAGAACCGACTTCCGCTATGTTTTCCATGAGTTCCTCGCTGTAAAAACCTCTATCTCTAGCGAACTCTTCGAAAACCGGATCCGGCATTACCATGCTCTCTCCATCTAATACGTTCTTGATGTAAGAAACGGCGAAGATCGGTTCTATTCCTCCACTGGCATCGGTTATCATGCTGGTGGTGCCAGTCGGTGCTATAGTCGTCGTGGTGGCGTTCCTGATCGGTTCTTCGTATTCGGATTCGTCCCAATTGGGGAATTCAGCGCGTTCTTCGGCTATCCTCTTACTGACTTCTTTACTTTTCTCTTGGATGAATTCCATGACCTCGTGAGCTTTATCTATGGCATCCTCGCTGTCATAGGGGATGTTCAATTTCATCAGCATGTGGTGCCATCCCATGACTCCGAGACCGATCTTTCTGTTCTCGCTCACTCTGTTTCTTATCGCGTTCTTTTCTCCATCGTAACCGGTAACGTTCGGAAAATCGGAAGCGTCGATAACATTATCTAAAAATCGCACTCCCAGATCTACCATGTATTCGAGACTTTCCCAATCTACCTCGCCGTTTTCGACACAGTGTGAGAGATTGATATGACCCAAATTACAGGCCTCGAAATCTTCCAATGGTTGCTCTCCACAGTTATGGATCACAAATCCATTACCAATGAAGGAATGAGTATCAGGTTCATTAAGGTCGTAGACATCTTCATGACCGTCCAATTCTATTGATTCAACAGTTGCTTTGAACTTTTCGGAATAGGGACCTCTATTATATCCATCAATCAGTTCTTCCAATTTTTCATTCTTATCTTCCCTTAAAAAGCCTATTTCATCATTGAATTGGTGAAGATTTTCCTTACTAATAACCAAGTCATGCTGTGACTTTATATCGTATCTCTTTGTCCCACCTTTACCGTCTGGTGAATCATGCTTTCCTTCTTTTCTTCTTTCTTCGTAGATTTTACTGCTGATACCGAATCCGAGTAGTAGCTGCTGCACTTCCTTCAATAGATTCAGATCAGAGCTAGATAATCTCACAGATACTCCTTTTTCATTACTTCCTTGAACGCTCCCGTCAGCGGTGAAAAGAGCTCTCAAAAATCCTTTTGCAGTAGGTTTGCTGGATTTAAATACTTTATCAGGGACCTGGAATTTGTTTTCGTTGAGTCCATATCTTTCCGTTATCTCATACAACCTAGCTGATCTGACTCTTTGTTCTTTAACTGAGTCCTCGTCCCTTTTTATATCTTGAACGCCGACTTCATAATCACCGTTACCCTTTGCCTCTCTGATTATATCGTTTACAAATCCTGCATATTTTTCCGATATCTCCGTATCATTATCATAGAAGTGGAGTGTAACTCTTTCTTCAGATTTCTTTATCTGACCGTCACCCACTACCCATCCTAAAACAAGGCCCTTTTCAAGAGAACCGTCTTCACCAAATTCTGTTTCTTGATTTACTATGTGAACTTCATCTCCAGCTTCTATGTCTTGGACCTCCCTCCATCCTTCATCAGTCATCATCTTGTGATCTTTAGTGAGTCTGATTTCGTAACCTTCTTTTGTTTCTAATCTGTAAACGTCTTTTTCTCCAGTCCTGAAGACATTTGAAGCCTCTTTGATTTTGTCATCACTCAATCTTCCATCCACTATGATGTCTAGATCGGCACCATCTTCACATAACTCTTCTGCTTTAAACAGACCATCTTTTGTACTGATTAGAGTATCCCCAGTAACACAGGGATTAGTCGCGTCTATATAATGGTCGGGATAATCCTCCACGTCGAATGGGTTATCTTCGTTTATCCTGTCAAGGAACAGTATCCCGGGCTCCCCGTTCTTCCAGGCCTGATGAACTATCTTATCGTATATCTCTTCTGCATCGAGCTGTCCCTCTACTTCATCGTTCCTAGGATTGATAAGGTCATAATCCTCGCCCGCGTGGACCGCCTCCATGAACTCCTCCGTGAGAGCGACCGAGATATTGAAATTTTCGAGTTCGCCTTCTTCGTCCTTGGCTTCGATGAATTCTTCTATATCGGGATGTTGGACCGATAAAACTCCCATTTGAGCTCCTCTTCTTTTACCGCCCTGCTTTATAGTATTGCACATCTCGTCGTAGACCTTCATGAAAGATACCGGTCCGCTGGCAACTCCTCCAGTGGATTTGACGGTATCTCCTCGGGGCCTCAATCTTGAGAAAGTATAACCCACTCCTCCGCCGGATTGGAATATCTTTGCTGCGTTCTTGACCTGCTGAAATATACTTTCCATATCGTCTAGAGGGGAAAGCACGAAACAGGCACTCAACTGTCCAAGCTCCAATCCCGCGTTCATCAGTGTCGGAGAATTGGGTATAAAATCTAAGTTGGATAAAGCCTTATAGAACTCTTCCTCTTCCTCCGCCGCATCTCTATCGTCGTCGTACTGGCGATCGACTTCCGCTATCGTGGAAGCAACTCTTTCGAACATCTCGTCCGGAGTCTCGACAACGTTTCCTTCTTCGTCCCTTTTTAGATATCTTTCTTTGAGAATTTTCTTGGCATTTTTGGTTAATTCATCATCACTCATGACACATTACCTCAGGGGATTTCGTAATGGATAACCAAGTTAAGAATATTCCGATTTAGGATAAATAATATTATAAAGTTTATATTAAGTTATCCGATGAGAAGGTCATTTGAATGAGTATATCTCCCGAAGAAAGGCGGGTATAAAAGGAGATATGATTTCAGCCCGATCCGTAAGATACGGAAAAAAGATCGAAGAATCCAGAGATATCAATATCGAGGAATTTATCAGTAAGATGGAAGAGCACTACGATCCTGATGAGTTGAGAAGGTCATTCCAAAGGATGACCGAGTATTTTGAGTAAAGCTCGAAGTGGTGACTGGATTATAAGGATTAAATAGATCTAACTCTAAACCTATTCCTCAACTCATACTTTGTAGAGGGTGAGTTCCGATTTCAGATTGTTGAATTCTTTCTCGCTCAATGATTTCCTTATGACGGGAACCAAAAATATTCCATCGTTCATAGCGGTGAGATCTCTTGTCTCCTGGATAAAGGTTAACACGTCTTTGAAGTCATTGTTAGCTGTCAGATATTCCAAGCCGTGAAGCATGAAGATACCGTTCTTAGACTCTAGGAAAGTTTTGGTTATCTTGGATAATTTTTCGTCATATTCTTTCGGCTCTATGGTGTTTATATCCGCCCCACCGTCCAAAGTGCTCAACCAGAAGATCGGAAAATCTCCAGGAGAGAACTTCTCGTTGATCTTGGGAGGGAAAACTCTAGTCACGCAAAGACCCGGTATACCATTTTTCACGTTATCCAAGAACAGGTTGAAAGCGATCGGAGCCATCTTTCCGTCGTCCGGTATGAGATAAGATTCCCCTCTTTCCAGATCGGCGGTCTGTATCTCCTTCCTGGACTCTTCGGTCTCTATTTTTCCTCCTTCATTCTTTAGTATACTTTCCTCCAGCTCGTAATCGGACCTGATGACTTCGAAATGGCCGTCTTGGATCTTTGAAACGTATTTATCCATCAACAGTGCCGATACGATTCCGGAGATGTAGCCTGCGAGGAAGAATTCGTCGTCTATTTTGGGGTCCTGAGTTTCTACCTCTATGACTTCATCATCTTTCACCGAAACATCTAGTCTAGTGATTCCGGAATGAACCGCGATCAGAGTCGCTTTCGTAGGGAGATCTTCTATATCGCTTTCCTCTTCGCCCAGCCAGACTGTCTCTTTACCCCACTCATTTCCGAACTGATAAACTGCGTAATTCGCCTCTTTTTCGCTCCCCATTTTTTCGACGGTTTTTCTCAAATATTTAATTATATTGGTCGGCATCGAAACAAGTTCATTCATCATCATCACCTTCAAGGATCATCTCTCCTAACGTGTGGAAAGCGTCTTCCACGTTCTTCCCCGTTTTCGCGCTGCTCATGAAATAAGAAAATTCAGAGCCGAGCTCTTCCTCTTTCTCTTCCCCCCATCTCAGGAAAACGTCGTACTTCACCCTTTCAAATTCTGGGACCTCATCGTAGACTTCGTCATAGAACTCGATCACTTCTTCATGTTCGTCATCCATAAATTTCTGAAAGTTGGACTTACTCCTGTCTTCCTGATATATATCGAAATCCCTCATCAGATCATACTTGTTTCCCAAGACTGTGATCGGTATTTTGCCTGTAACTGAAAAGACGTCGTCGATCCATTGATCCAGGCTTTCAAAAGTTTCTTTTCTTGTCACGTCATAAACGATTATCGCCCCATCGGCACCCGTATAATTGCTTGAATGAAGGCTTTTACTCACCTTTTGACCGTAAATGTCCCAGACCATCATCGTCATCTCAAGGTCTTCTATCTCTCTCTTTTTTACGTTCACTCCTATGGTCTCTATATACTTGTCTTCGAATCTCTGCTCAACGAATCGCTGAACTAATGAGGTCTTCCCGACGGCCCCGTCACCTAGTAAAACGACCTTAGGAGTCAAATCCTTCATATTTAAAGAATTGAACTCGTTCTATAAGTATATACTGCAAATAATTCATCGACGCTTTCGTGCTATTTTTCTCTCTTTTTAGCTTTCCATACGCCCGCTAAACCTATCAGGATAAAGAGGAAGGGTAGGATACCGGGTCCCGGTATCCTATGATTGACACCCACTCGGAACGTGTCTTCATCAGTATTTTCTCCCGAGTCCTCTACTATCAATGTTACGTATACCACGCCTCTTTTTTCGAAAGTAAAATTGACCTTTTCGCCGTACAAAGTAGCGATCTTCTTGCCTTCTTCACCTCTCCGGATAATCCAGGTATAGTTGACTATCCTACCGTTGTCAGTGGAGTTACTCGCGTCGAAAGTGGTATTCGTACCTATCTTCGCCAGTCGATCATCGCCGCCTTCTGCGTTTGGAGGTGTCGTGTCTCTGACCGTTATATTGACGATATCGGTGTCCCAGTTCCCGCTGAGATCTGTCACGTTCAAAAGGACCGTGTAGTTCCCCGGGTCTTTGAATGTGTAGTTGATCTTTTCACCGTGGTAGATGGCACCGTTGATCGTCCACTGGAACTCCTCTATATCCACATTATCCGAAGAATTACTTCCGTCCAAAACGACCTCTACGTCCTCGTCAACGATTTTGTCTTCACCCGCGTCGGCTTTCGGAGGTACACCATCTCTGACACTTATGATGACCACATCGGAGTCTTCGTTGCCGGCTATATCTTCTACTCTGAGGGTGACATTGAAATCACCCGTTTCAGTAAATTCATATTTTACTACTTTTCCATAGAATAAGTTCCCTCTTATATTCCAAGTATGATTTTCGATCCCAACGTTGTCGGTCGAAGCAGATCCGTTGAATTCGACCACATTACCCACGTCGACAGTTCTGTTTTCTCCCGCGTTCGCCTTGGGGGGAGTCACGTCTTCCACTGTTACGTTAACTAGGTCCGTATCGTGATTTCCCGAGCTATCGGTGACGTTCAATTTGACGACGAAATCTCCTGGATCTTGGAATTTGTACTGGACAGTCTTACCGAAATATTTTGATCTTTGGATACTCCACGTATAGTTCGTGATACCGACGTTATCGTACGATCCGGAAGCGTTGAAGTCGGTTACCGAATCTTCTTCGACGGTCATATCCGATCCGGCGTCTGCTATCGGCTCTGTCATATCTTCCACCGTCACATTGACAGCATCAGTATCAGAATTGTTTGCCTCGTCTTTTACCCTTAGTGTGACCTCATACTCACCTTGGCTTCCAAAAGTGTATCTCACAGTTTCTCCATAGTACTCCTCGGATCCTATCGACCAGGTGTAATTTTCAATCCCGATATTATCGGCGGACTTAGAACCATTGAAAACCGTTTCTTCATTTATTCCGATCTTTCTATCTTTACCCGCTTCAGCTTCCGGTGAAATATCGTCCTTCACAGCGACCTTTTTGACCGCAGTTTCATTTTCGTTTCCAAAGGCATCCTCAGCTGTTATCTTGTAATAGAGGTCTGCGGTAGAATTGGAAGGTATCTCGATCTTCTTTAGAAATAAGTCGCCGGGTCCATCATCCATCTTTTTTCTCTTCTTGGTCGGATCATCTTTTCCGAACCAATATGTTAGAGATGCATTTTTCACCTTACGATTATCGGTGATCCCCGCTTTGATTTTTAATATATCGGAGGTATTGGTTTGGTTGGCGGTTTTATCATATATTCTGGGGGCTTTTCCGCTGAAGGCATATAAGCGACTGTCCATGGACCCTATATAGACCGTTCCGTCTTTCCCGATAGCTGGAGAGGAGTAGATCTTATCTCCGGTCGTATAGTTCCAGCGTACAGCCCCGTTGGGATTTACTGCGTAAACGTCGTGATCGAAGGATCCCACATACAAGATACCGTTCTTTCCGATAGAAGGTGAAGAATATCCGATACCTCCGTCAAAACTCAGGTTCCATATCTCGGCACCGGTTTGATTTACCGCGTACAGCGTGCTGAAGGCGCTGCCGAAATAGATAGTCCCGTTCTTTGAAAGCGCCAAGCTTCGTCCGCTCGTCGCGGCCATCAGGTGGTATTTTTGTTTCGGCTTGAACGACCATCTTAGAGTTCCATTTTGATCTATAGAGTAAAGTTTTTCGCCTTTCGAGTTAGCGTAGATATTTCCGTTTTCATCTAAGACGGGTGTAGAGATAACGTTCTCTTCATCTAAATTGTACGTCCACCTTATGGCACCGTCGGGAGAGAAAGAGTATAATTTACCGGGCTTCTTTTTGATAAGATATATGTTTCCGTTCTCATCGAGAGAGGGTGAGGAATGACTGATCCTACCGATGTCCTTATTCCACCGCAAAGATCCGTTCTCGGAGATGGCGAACAATCCGCTGTAAGAGCTTATGTATATCGTTCCGTTCTCTGCGACCGCCGGGGAGGATGTGATGTGTCCTTCCGTATCATAGCTCCATTCGAGACTTCCGTTCTGATGAAGAGCGTATAGCTTCCCATCTCCCGAACCGAAGTAAATCGTGCCTTCATCGTCTATCGCCAGAGAAGATATTATGATATTTCCGGTTTTGAATTTCCACTTCATATGACCTTTTTTATCGACTGCGTATAAATTTCCGTTCAAGGAGCCCACGTATATAGTTCCGTTACCTACCACCGGCGAGGCGCTGATCTCATCTCCGGTTGAAAATTTCCATTTGACGAGGTCCTCCGTACCGTTGGTAGCGAAACTGCTCTGACCGGTCCTTTTCCTATCGTTCCTATGTATAGGCCATGAGCTGTTCAACAACCCTTCCTCGGCCTCATATGCGGTTTTATCTTGACCTCTATCGTTCGTATAATCATAACCCGAACTGAAAGAGGTGAATATGATATTGATCCCTCCCAGAAACAGTGAAACCGAGACAGCAAAAGCTAAGATCTTTTTTCTATCCATCTGCAGGGCCCCTTATCTGTTCTAAACCAATACAAGCACTTCGCCTAATAGAATATAAGGTTTTTCCCCACATATCAAATAGTAGTATCACATGAACACTTATAGACGGTTTTGAGAAAAGGCAAAACGATTTAAATATATGATAAAACAATAATCAGATAAGTTTGTGCTCTCACACCTCGGACAAATGATAAATGATGTCTCAAAAAAAATCTTTAGAAAGCAGTGGAAAGCGACCTATATCCACTCAAAGTGAGAGCAAAATTTTTGGTAAATTCGATTTTTCCTCCGTCGGTTGGCATATCTTAGTACTTTTGATCGTCCTCTTTCTTGCTTTTAGCGGTTATGGTCCTATCATCTCTTCCTCACCTTCTATGCAAAATTCCGAACCAGAAAATCCATCATATCCTAGAGATGAACTCAGTTTAAGTTCAAACGTGAAGAAGAAATCGATATATAAAAACAGCTTTGACGACTGGATATCAAATGGGTCTAAGAACGAATGGGAGATGGGGTCTGGCGATCCGGACGGTGACGATGATGCTACTGACGGTGATGATCGAGGCCCTTCTAGTGCTCATTCTGGTTCTAATGCTTGGTTCACTGATATAGATGATAATTATTCTCAAGGGACCAGCGGAACAGGGAAGCTGATTATGTGGTTGAAAACCCCGTTAATAGATACGTCCGGATTCTCGAATATAACTTTAGATTTTTGGGATTGGTTGGATGTCGAAGGGGGCAGCGCTGATTACTGTGAAGTGTATATCAATTCAACTACAGACCAGAAACGGTATAATGTCAGCTATTTTGATTCCAATGCTTATCACCATAATTGGACTGCTCAAAGATTCTACTTGAAGGATTCCTACGAAGGGGATAAGATCCGATTGAACTTTTCTTTCTACGCTGATTCCCAATTCAATTATTATGGATGGGCGATAGACGATATATTCGTAAATGGTACCGAGAGCGGCGATGGATTCACTTCGGTCATTTATCAAGACGATTTCGACGATTGGGATTCAGGAGGACAGGTGAATCGGTGGCAGCTCGGAGCCGGGGATAGAGAGGGAGATGATGCTGCAGATAATGACAATTCAGGTCCAAAAACGATGCCTTCCTCGCCTCACGGTTGGGCCACCAACCTGACCGGAAGCTACGAGGCGGCAGTAGATCCTACAAAACCCGCTATGTGGCTTTCCTCCCCTATAATAGATACTCAGGGGTATACAAATCTCACTTTAGAATTCAGAGAGTGGTTGGACCTCGGAGGAAAAGATAAAGGGAATTATTCTATAACCGCTTACTCTTTGGATGACGACGTCAATTATTCCATAGTGAAGGATCATTATGGAAACCATACCTGGAAGAACCGAAATCATTCCTTAGATGTTGGTCTAGAAGGCGACAGGATAAGAATATATTTTTCGCTGTACTGTCATTCATCAGTTAACGATTATGGATGGTCCCTCGACGATATTTATCTGAACGGTACGAAACTTGGAGTAGACAGTATAGAAGTGAGGACTGAGGAAGGCAAGAGTGCTGCTAATCTAACGGATTCGACCATTCCGGTTGGCTACGAAAATACTTATCACGCCGCTTCTTTTAATTCGACTTACGGGTATATCGAAAGTATAAATGTCACTTGGAATTTAGATAATCGTAGCGGCGGGGAGCTTTCGAAAACGGATGGTTTTAATTCTACGTATAAAGCGGGATTAGAAGGAGGTAACGACACCCTATCTATAAGTTACAATTCAAATTATACAGATTCGGTAACGATTCAAGTCGAGTCTCCGACCGTCGACAATATATCTATCAGGAACGCTTCGGGAGTAAATGCCGATAACGTTTCGGAGAAAGTTGTTCCAGTGGGTTATTCCGCGACTTTTCACGCAGCGTCTTTCAACGATACCGCCGGGTTCATCGATAACCCACCTATGGATTGGGCGTTCGAAGGTACCAGTGGAGGATCTTTAGAGACCGGTATTCACACCAATGTAACTTATACGGCCGGTTCCACGGGAGGAGACGATTATCTAAATCTATCTTACCAAAGTCACTCGGACAGTCTTCATATCATAGTTCAAGACCCGACCATAGATAGTATAGAGATCAGGAACAGAAACGGGTCTACCGCCGAAAATGTCTCTGAAAAAACAGTACCGGTGGGACATTCCGAAACTTATTACGCGGCCGGTTTCAACTCCACTTCAGGTTTTATCAGGGAGCTGAGGGTGAACTGGAGTTTCGACGGAACCAGCGGTGGAAATTTGGACACTGGTAAATCTTTTAAATCCAAATATAGGGCTGGGATGGAAGGAGGGACAGATCACATCAACATCACATACTCCGGAAAGAGAGACCATCTCGCTATAAAAGTAAAACCGCCCAATGTGGACTATATCCAGATAAGGGATGAAAAAAGCGGGAAAGGAGAAGTCGTATCCGAACTTAACTTAAAACCGGGACAAAATACGACTCTGTATGCAGCCTCCTATAACCGTACGAGCGGATTTTTAGGGGATCTAAATGTGGACTGGGTTCCGAGCAGCGGCATCGTAGAACTATCCAATGATAGAGGAGAAAAAACAGTCGTCACAGCCTCTGAAAACGGGACCGCTACCATCTATGCGATTTACGGCAGCGTGGAGAATTCAACAGATGTAAACGTCAGCTCTGAAGATGAATTCATCTTAGCGGGAGAGATCGAAGACATCGTTCTTTCGGAAGATTTTGGAGTTTACCAGATGGATTTAAGGAATTACATCCCCCCCGGTCCGGACGATAGGTTGGAAGAGATGTACTGGACGATCACGGGTATAAATAGAAGTATAATATCAGTTTCTGGAGACAACAGGACCGGGAACCATATAATCTCGTTCATTTCGAAGGATAATAAATATGGTCATATGGAATCGAATTTTACTCTCGTGGACTCCGAGGGAGATGAAGCGAGTCAAAGGGTGTGGATCAACGTCACATCGGTGAACGACGCCCCTACTATCGGGCCGACCCCGGATCTTTTCGTTCGGTATGGTGACCCCTATAGATTCAATTATTCTCCATATATAAATGACGTTGACGATGAAAGATCCGATCTCAGTTTGGATACCGACGACGATGAATATACGTTCGTCAGCGGATTGGAGGTGACTTATACTTACCCCGAAGAGATGTTGGGCGAAGAAAGATTCGTTCGGATCACGGTCTCGGACGGCGATAAGACCTCTAGCAGATTGATAGAGGTAACGATAACCTCCAATTATCCGCCGGAGAAGGTCAAAGAATTACCTGACCTTACCCTGCAGGAGGGCGAATTCAGAGAAGACGTGTTCGATCTGGACGATTATATAAAAGATCCGGATAACGACAGCCTTTACTACACCTACGGATTCACCCATCTTAATATAACCATAGATGAAGATGACCACACCGTGAATGTGGGCGCAGAAAAGGAATGGACAGGGACTGAAGAAGTGACCTTCCGCGCGGAGGATCCTATAGGTGCAATAATAGAGCAGACCATCGAAGTGACCGTGATCCCGGTCAACGATCCACCGGTCTTTTTGAAGCGAGTCGATCCGATAGTCATCCGATACAATACGACCTATACCCTTGATCTGAGCTGGTACGTCTCCGATCCTGATAACAGTACCAGTGAACTCAGCGTTTATACCTCCGACCCAGATAACGTATGGGTCGAAGGATTGAAGATAAATCTTCGTTATCCGGAAACTTTACGAGGAGAAAAAAATTACACCGTCCCTCTCACCATCTACGTCAGCGATGGATTGGCGGAAGACTTTCAATCTACGAGCGTAAAAGTAACGGATAATTACGCTCCTGATCTTAAAAAACCACTTCCGGACATCCAATTCAACGAAGATGAAGAATTGAACGACGCCTTCGATCTAGACGATTATTTCGTGGATGTCGACAGCGAAACTATATTTTACATTTCCGGCAATGATAAAGTCAATGTAGATATCTCCGAGAAGGATCACACCGTCGATTTTTCTGCCCCGAAAAATTGGAATGGTAGAGAACATATAATGATAAGAGGGACCGACGATCGTGGTGGCTATAAGGAAGATTATTTCTATGTGACGGTTCTGCCCGTGAACGATCCTCCCAGGATCAGAGAAATACCCACTCAGAACGTAACTAAATCTACCTGGATATTCGATATTTCAGAATATATCTACGACGTAGACGATCCTAATGACACTTTAGAGCTGTTCGTGAACAGCACCCATGTGGAGGTCGCGGGACAGAAATTATTATTCGATTTCCCACTGTCCGTAAAGAACGCTACGATAACGATCACGGTTTCCGACGGCGAACTTTACAATTCTCGTGAATTAAGGATAAACATAAAGGATAAGGCTGAGACGGAAAAGGAATCCGGTCTTTGGTTATACTTAGTCTCGGCTTTACCGATAGGTACGGCGCTGGCCGCCTTTGTATATCTGAAAAGGCAGAAGGAGTATACCATAGAGGATGTTTTCTTAATCCATGAATCCGGGGTATTGATCAAGCACACGGCTAGAACTTTAAAAGCTGAAAGAGACGAAGACATATTGGCGGGTATGTTCACCGCGGTACAGAATTTCGTAAAAGACGCCTTCGCCGAAGGAGAGAAGGACACGTTGAAGAGGATGGACTATGGGGACAAAACTGTTCTTATCCATAAAGGGAACCATGTCCTTTTAGCGATGTTTTTCAAGGGCGGGGAGCCCGATTGGGCGCTCGATTCGATGAAGAGCTTCGTAGAAGATATCGAAGAGAGGTACGAAGGTAAGTTGGAAGATTGGAGCGGCGATCACGGAAAACTGACCGGAGTCGAAAAGATGATGAATTCTCTGCAGGAGAGAAAGGGCAAATACGAAAAAGGAGATTGGAAACAAAAGTAGACAGAGATTTAGGGATATGACCACGTTTTTTTGAAGAAAAACGAACACACTTGCGAATCAAAACATTAAATAGGGGTAGATGCTAATCTGAAGACTAGTGATAACGTGGCCAAAAAAGAAGCAGTTATAGTTATCGATATGATCAATGATTTCGTTACGGTAAAGCTTGGAAACGAGAACGCGGAGAAAGTAGTCCCAAACGTGAAAGAACTGTTGGAAAAAGCCAGCGAGGAGGACATACTCAAAGTCTTCGTCGAAGACACGCACCGAGAGGACGACCCAGAGATAAATCACTGGGGAGCGCACGCGATGGAGGACGAGGAAGGTTCCGAGACCATACCTGAACTCAAAGGTCTAGCGAACAGAAAGATCAACAAGAGATTCTATGACGGATTCTATAAGACCGATCTAGAATTGACCCTTAGACAGCATCAAATAGAGAGAGTGGTACTCATCGGAGTCACTACCGACATATGTGTACAGCACACGGCAGCCGGGGCCTTTTTCAGAGACTATGAGATAAAAGTGGTGAAAGACTGTACGGCTTCTCCCACGCGAGAGAAAAAAGAAACTGCGTTAGACTATATGGAATCGATCTATGGGGCGGAGATAGTGGAAAGTGAAGATATAATGGAAAGGTGGTAAGACAGTGTTTTATCTTCACCAATCGGGTTCATCCGGTTCTATCTGATCTTCGTCTTCACTCTCTATCTCATCGATTCTACCTTCTTCTTTTTCTTCTGGACCTTTCCACCCATGCGCCTCCTCTTTAGGCGAGGTTTTCTTTTTCGGTGCGCTTTTCTCTTCGATCTCCTTTTCCTCTAAACCCTCTTTTTCTTCGCCTTCTTCCGCTTCTTCCCGTTTGCTTCCTCTAGGACCTTTATTTGTTCTGGTGAAGAAAAGGAATCCTCCAGCGATTATTATCACTGAGGCTATCAAGACGATCTCTAGGAGATTAGAGAGGGATAATCCTCCGATTGTTTTCAAGTTAAAGACCGAAGTATCATCGCTTACTTTTACCGATTCTAGATTGGCTCTTCCCTCCGACGTCACCTGAAGATGATAGGTTCCATCCGATCTTTCGGGCAGCTTTACCGTGAAAGTACCCTCGGGTTTATCCGTCTGTATCTTTTTTACACTCCCTGTAGAGAGGAAAGAATATTTTATGGAGATCTTTTCGGGTATGTCTTCCTCACCTCTAGCCCGCAGAGCGTAATGAACCTTTATCTCTTGACCGGGACGATATATTTCGGTAGTATAATCTGAATCGGTCAATATATCGAGTTCTAATCTATATCCGGTTTTTTGTTGGAGACTAAGTTTTTCTTCGATGATCCTTCCTTTTTCCGTTACCGCAGTGATCTTCACCTCGTAGGTTTTAGAAGGAAATGCTGGTACTTTGAATCGGAATATATTATCTTCTAATCTGCCTTTCTTTATCGTTTTACCCTTATCATCTATTATTTGGTATCTCACCGATTTCAATTTTTCTTCTCCGATCACTTCGTATTTTAGATCGATGACGTCTCCGCTCAGGTATTCATTTTGATCGGAATTCAAAAGCAGCTGGGTCCCCGTTATGGGGATCGTTACCTTGGTGCTGGTTTTATTGTTCTCATCTACTACTGCCTTGATATCCAGTAACAACTTATCATCTGGGTTGAAATCATCCGGTATCCTGAATTTTATATGCCCGTTCTTGGCGAAACCCATCTCATATATTTTATGAGGGGCCTCTCTACTTACTATAAATCTTATATTTGCTTCTAGAGATTCACCCTTCCGCGTAACCGCACAGGACAGGTTCACTCTTTCGCCGGGTGAATAGGGATATTTCTTACTATCTATCCGAAGACTGAATTCAGGCTTTTCGTCCATTATACTTATCGCACGCTTGACTCGGGTCTGTAATCCGTTCTTTTCAGCGGTAAGATTCAATCTATATGTGCCGATCTTGATGTCCTCGGGTATCTGGATAGGTACGATCACTTTACCGCTGTCATCGGTTGAACCTTCACCTATTGTTCCCTTTATTTTGTTTCCATCAGGATCTTCGAGAAGAACGGTGATCTGTGCATTTTCGACCGATGATCTGTATCCGAGCCCGTAGATCGGTTTCACGAAAGTTTCGGCTGTCACATAGACGATCTCCCCCGGGAGAAATTTTTCGCCGCCGATATCCATCCCGATCTTCAGGTCGTTAACATCTATTGAACCACTCCATGAAACTTTGTATTCGCCGTTTTTATTTCCAGTTACCTTTATTTCCATTCTGCTCACTTTCGTGATGTTCATTGGGATTTCAAAACTGAAATGACCATCTTTCCCCCTTCCGCTCATCTTTTTCTGTTCTAATGCTCCTTTAGGATCGTATTTAACTTGAAATCCGACTTCAAAACCTTTGGACGAAGAACCGTCTAAGATTTTACTTATGGTGTAGTAGACATCTACTTTCTCTCCGGGGATGTAAGAATTTTTGTCGGCTGCGGCCTTCAATTCATATTTTTTCAATTCGAATACTTTAGAATCTAATATCTTATTCGTCTTATTTTCTTTCACGGTGACCCTGTAAGAACCGTCCTGAAGATGATTCGGGATCGTATAATTTTTAGTCCATATCTCGGATATCTTCTGTGAATCCCATATCTTTACAGCATTTCCTTGAGTCTCATTGAAGTATTCATGGATAGATACGTCGAGATTTTCATCCGAAGACGATTCGACCTTGATCTTTATCATCTGGCCCTGCGTATATACGTCCTTATCTGGCAGTAATTCTATATCAGTAATAATATCGTCCGGAAACTTTTCAGTTTTATGATTATTCGTTTCCGATATCCTTGAAGCTGTTCCACCGATAACGGATGACACTGAAAGAAGCAGCAGGATGATCACACCTAATGTCAACAATGCTTTTTTATCCATAAATTCCACCTATGCGTTACGATCAAGTTTTTTTACTTGTCAAACCCATTAAATTTATAGATATATAAGTCTTTCAGTATCTATATTAAAATAATGATATTAATCTCCACTCTCAGAACGGATTTGAAAACCATGCAAAAAACATAAAGACTCAATTATATGGTCAAAGTTTAAAACATATAAAAAAAATACATTTAACAAGAGTAAAAGAATGATTAACTTTAAATATGGCAATATTCAATCCCGTGGAGCATGATGAATTTTAGCCGGGAGGAAACAAAGGTATGATACGTTTTGGTCCAAGTGGTATCCCACTTTCCTGCAAGGGAAGAACCCTCGAAGATGGAATCAAAGACGTGCATAAACTCGGACTAAACGCTTTTGAAGTTCAATTTCTGAGACCTAAAGTCAGAACCAGGCCTGTTGAAGAAGAAGAGGTAGGATTGAAGGCCAAAGAGGTCCCGGAAAAATTTGTTATCGGCGTGAATAAAGGTCGGGATTACAAGGATGTTTTCGTCGAGGACCTAGATAAAGAATTGAAAAGAGGGGATATGCTCCATTCTATAACCGGAGGTGTAGCCGAGGAGTTTCATAAATTCCCTAGATTGGGAAGACTGAGTAAGGAACTCGACATCAAGATGTCCCTCCATACTCCCTATTACATGGAACTCAGTGAATCCGACACGGAGCCGGTAGAGAAATCTAAGCGCGCCTTCAAGTACGGCGCGGTCATGGCTAACCAACTCGATGCCGGCACGATAATCACCCATCTCGGGCTTAGGAAGGACGATCAAGATTTAGATTATCTAGAGGAATCCGCCGTGGAAAACCTGAGAGAGCTCAGAGACTGGCTTACCGAAAATTTCGATAATGATATAGATATAGGCATCGAAACCCAGACCGGTGAAGACGTTTATGGAAATCTCGATGAGACTTTGGACATCTGCCGTCAGGTATCAGGAACGGTTCCTGTGATAAATTTCGCCCATATCGAAGCCGAAGGAGAATATCCGCTCGAAGAGGAAGCGGATTTTGCCGAGATATTCGATCTGTGCAGTAATTTTGTTTCTGATGATTATTATGTCACCTTTTCCGGAGTCGAAAAAAGGAGAAGGGATGAATGCAGATTGACTCCCATCAAAAGAGGAGATCTCCAGTTCGAGGATCTGGTACCTTATCTGATCGATACCGAAGATAACGTGACTATCATTTCTACTTCGCCTTTAAAAGAGCACGACGCCATGTACATGAAGGTGATCTTCGAGAGGATATATTCTCGAGAGATCGGTAAAGAGATGAGGCGGGAAGATGAATAAGATATTGAAAGAATCGGTTCAACATATAATGGAATCGATCCAATATTCTTTTGAAAATCTTAACTGTGAGAGGATCGAAGAGGCGGTACGACTCTTGATATCCGCAAATAACGTTTTCGTTTATGGATCGGGTAGATCCGGTTTAGTCGGTAGAACTTTTGCTATGAGGCTGATGCAGCTCGGACTAGAATCATATTTTATAGGCGAAACTATCACCCCGGCGGTCAAGAGCGGCGATGCTGTTTTCTTCGTATCTAAAACCGGCGAGACACAGACCGCGATCCAAGCCGCCGAGATAGTCGATACTCAGTTGGAAGAATCGGATATAATCGTTTTAACGGCTAGCCCCGGAACGACTCTCGCTGACCTGGGGGATGTAGTTCTTACTTTGAAGTCAAAGGAAACCGAGAAAAATAAAACGCTCGCCCCTCTCGGCACCGTGTTCGAAGATACTGCGATGATATTTTTAGACGGTCTAACCGCGGTATTGATGGACGAGCTGGGGGAGACCGAGGACGATATGAAGATCAGGCACCCCATATTGGTCTAGATACCGGGCATTTTAAATACCAAAAGTTTTATAGCCTACCCCCATTCATCAAATTAACCAATCACTTTAACGGAGATGAGTAAAGTGCCAAACGGATTAAATGCTGCACGGAAGTTAAAAAAGAACCGCCAGAAGTTCAGATGGAGCGATAAGGAATATAAAAAGAGAGAACTAGGTCTCAGGGAGAGGACCGACCCGTTGGAGGGTGCCCCCCAAGGAAAGGGTATAGTTCTCGAAAAGGTCGGGATCGAGGCTAAACAGCCCAATTCCGCCATACGAAAATGTGTCAAGGTCCAACTTATCAAAAATGGCCGACAAGTAACGGCCTTCGCTCCGGGAGAAGGAGCTATCAGTTATATCGATGAACACGACGAAATTCTCATCGAGGGTATCGGGGGTATGCTTGGTAAAGCTAAAGGAGATATCCCTGGTGTTAGATACAAGGTCGTTAAAGTTAACCGTGTGGCCTTATCTGAATTGATCGCTGGAAGAAAGGAGAAACCTTTGAGATGATCAGAAGGTGAGTAATGATGCCAGAAGAAGAAACTGAAGAACAAGAAAAAACAGAAAAGGAAAGAAAAAGGGAAAAACTCTACGAATCTCTCGATATGCCATTATTGTTCGATAAGTATGATATGAAGGAAGTAGAAGTGAACGATCCTGGATTGGAAAAATATATCGATCTGCTTCCGATACTTTTACCTCATAGTGGAGGTACTCACGCTGATAAAAGGTTCAAAAAGGAAGAGATCAGCATAATAGAAAGGTTGATAAATCATATGATGAGGACAGAGGAATTCACCGGTAAAAAGATGAAATGTTACAATGCGGTGAAGGATGCCATGGATATAATCCATGAAAGGACTGAAGAGAATCCCGTGCAGATATTAGTTAACGCTATAGAAAACAGCGCTCCTAGGGAGGAAACCACTCAGATCACCTATGGTGGTATCTCAGTACCGAAAGCTGTAGATGTTTCTCCATGCAGAAGGATTTCTTTGGCCTTATCGAATATAACAAAGGGAGCGGTCAAAGCTTCTTACAAAAATAAAAAAGGTATCTCAACCTGCTTAGCCGAGGAGTTCATAATGGCCTCTAGAGGAGACAGAAATAGCTTTGGAGTCTCCAAAAAAGAGGAAACCGAAAGGATGGCCGCTTCGGCAAGGTAACAAAAAAACCTTTTAATTTTATCAGGTGATTTTTATGGGTAGAAAAGAGAAGAACGTCAAGAAAGCTCGAGAATTGATGGAAAAACCGAAACAGATACGCAACATAGGCACGGCCGCACATATCGATCACGGCAAGACTACGCTCAGCGATAATCTTATCGCTGGCGCTGGTATGATGTCAGAAGAGTTGGCCGGTAAACAGTTGATGCTCGATTTCGACGAGCAGGAACAGGAAAGAGGTATTACGATCGACTCGGCTAACGTTTCCATGGTCCACGATTACGAAGATAAAGAATATCTTATCAATTTGGTGGACACTCCGGGCCATGTCGACTTCGGCGGCGACGTTACCAGAGCGATGAGAGCCGTAGACGGCGTTATAATAGTGGTTTGCGCCGTGGAAGGAGTCATGCCCCAGACCGAGACCGTGGTCAGACAAGCGTTGAAGGAGAAAGTAAAGCCTATACTCTTCATAAATAAAGTGGACAGGCTGATCAAAGAACTGAATCTCGGTCCGGAAGAGATGCAGCAGCGTTTCCATGAAATTATCAGAAATGTTGACGAACTCATAAAGAATAACGTTCCCGAAGAATTCGAAGGCGATTGGCGTTTGAATGTTGAAGACGGAAACGTGGCTTTCGGTTCTGCACTTCAGAACTGGGCCATCTCAGTACCTTACATGGAACAGAAGGGAATAACTTTCAAAGATATATATGAACATCTCGAAGGTGGGAAGGAGAAAGAGCGTGAGTTGCTGGAGAAGGCACCCTTACACGAAGTTCTTCTTAACCAAGTTATAAGACACATGCCGAATCCCATCACCGCTCAGGAATACAGGATACCTCACATATGGAGAGGAGACCCTGAAAGCGAAGTCGGTCAAACTATGATAAATTGTTCGGAAGACGGGCCGACGGCGATGATGGTCACGAAAATACTGATGGACGAACACGCTGGAGAGATCTCAGTAGGAAGACTTTTCGGCGGTAAGGTTAAAGATGGCATGGAACTACATATCGACGACCAGCCAGAGAAGAACAGGGTTCAGCAGGTTTCATTGAGCGTCGGAGCGGATCGTATTCCGGTGGATGAGATCAAAGCTGGAAACGTAGTAGCTATCGGCGGTCTAAGAGACGCTATCGCCGGATCGACGGTGACTTCCACTGAGGATGTAGTGCCGTTCGAAGAGATGAAGCACTTTTCCGAACCCGTCGTTACGAAAGCGATCGAAGCGAAGAACACTTCAGACTTACCCAAGCTCATAGAAGTTCTGAGATCCGTAGCTAAGGCGGATCCCTCGATCGATATCGAGATCGATCAGGAGACCGGAGAGCATCTTATCTCTGGAATGGGCGAACTTCATCTTGAGATCACCGAGCACAGGATCGAAGAAGAGCACGGAGTACCTATAACTTCATCAGAACCGATAGTCGTTTACAGAGAGACCATCGAAGATAAAGGTGGAACATTCATGGGCATCTCGCCCAACAGACATAACAGGTTCTACTTCGACGTTGAACCTCTCGAAGAGGACGTCGTCGAGGCGATAGACAAAGGAGATATAAAGGTGCACGGTAAGATAAAGAACAAGAACGAACTGGCTAAAGAGCTCAGGGAACTCGGCTTGGAGAAAGAGGAATCCAAAAACTTCGAAACTTTCTTCGAGGACAACGTACTAATAGATATGACGAAAGGTATTCAATACCTTAACGAGACGATGGAACTGATCGAACAGGGATTCGAGGAACTCTGCGAGGAAGGTCCGTTAGCTAGAGAACCGCTAAAAGGTGTTAAAGTCAAATTGGTGAACGCTAAACTGCACGAAGACACGATCCATAGAGGACCGGCTCAGGTCGTACCGGCAGTGAAAGATGCCATGTCCGGAGCGATGTGTCAGGCCGGAAGAGTACTTCTCGAACCGAAACAGAAAGTGTTCATCGACGTACCCTCGGATCTGATGGGCAACGTGAACGTAGAGATACAGCAGAGAAGAGGAGAAGTCATAGACATGAGCCAGGAAGGAAACGATTCACACATCGAAGCAAAATGTCCCGTGTCTGAGATGTTCGGTTTCTCCGGAGACATCAGGAGCGCTACCGGAGGAAAGGCGCTCTGGTCCACGGAACACGCCGGATTCGAACATGTTCCCGATAAACTGCAGTCGGAGATAGTCAGGGAGATCAGGGAGAGAAAAGGTCTGAATCCAGAACCGTTCAATGAGTCCCACTTTGAGGACTGATCGGGGCAAAACTTATTAATAAACCCTTTTTCTTTTCAATCCCATGTCAGAGAACGATCATACACTGGTTGGTAGAGACATATTGAGCTTATTCTATGCTTTTCTAGCGGCTCTAGGTATAAGTTTCTATCTGTCTTGGTCTTACTTGTACAATGCCTGGACCGATATCGGTGTTTACTCCGTATCGGTCGTTCTGATAGGATTAGGTGTGATAGGTTATCTATTGTACTCTATCGAAGAGTGATCAAAAAGAGAATAAAAAGGGAAAACTAAATTTTTCTTTTTTTACTTAGTGAGTGTTGCTTAGATAGATTACCGTCCCTGTCTCTTCCCCACAATTTATACATCGACCCTCGAACTTTTCTTCGTGGTAAGGCGTGCCTAAAATATCTCTTCCAGTGACATCTTCTATCTCTTTACCGCAGTTTTCTCTTCCGCACCATCCGCATCGATATATCTTTTCCTCGTCGACCTGTGAAGTGTCTTCGATGTCTTCTATATTGTTTTCTAGGAACTTTTGAGCACTTTTGAACATATCTTTCTCCATCTTATCGAAAGTACTCCGTACTTCTTCGAGCAATCCCGATCGGTCGATGGTCTTTTTATCGCCGGTATCTCTCCTCACGATGGTCACTTTTTCCTCTTCTACCTCATCGCTTCCGACATCGAGCCTGACGGGTATACCTTTCAACTCGGCGTCGTAGAATTTACTGCCGGGCCTTTCGTCTCTTTCGTCTATATCTATTTCTATACCGTCTTCCTCCAGCTCGCTTTTTAGGTCCCTGCAGTAATCCATGATCTTCTCCTCATCTTCATAAAAGATAGGTATTATCCGGACCTGGATGGGAGAAACTTCAGGGGGCATTACGACTCCTTTGTCGTCGCCGTGGATGCCGATCACAGCTCCTATCAGCCGTTCAGACATCCCGTAAGTTGTCTGATGAACGTTCTGGTGAGTACCGTCTTTATCTTCGAAAGTGATATCGTATGCTTCAGAAAAATTCGTCTTGTACTGGTGTATCCCCGCCACTTGTAAAGTCCTGCCGGTAGGCATCAAAGCGTCCACGCCTACAGTATAATCCGCCCCGGGGAACTTATCCCAGTCCGTCCTCACCAGTTCAAGGTAGGGCATGCAGAGTTTTTCCGCCAGATTCTCCATTATCTTCAGATTTTGATCTATCTGGTCTTCGGCTCCGTCAGCCGTCGCGTGACATGTGTGGGATTCGAAAAAGTGTATCTCCCTCATCCTCATGAAAGCCTTGGTCTGTTTGGTTTCATATCGGAAAACGTTGACCATCTGGAATATTTTGAGAGGTAGATCAGCGTGGGATCTCAGCCAGAGATCGAAAACCGGATACATGGCCGTCTCGCTGGTGGGTCTCAACAGCAGGGGAACATCTAATTCGTTTCTTCCGGCCTTCGTTACCCAAAAGACCTCGTCCTCGAATCCGGAGATATGCTGAGACTCCTTTTCGAATTCATTTTCAGGCACGAGTAGAGGAAATTTGACTTCCTGGTGATCCGTTTTATCCATCCAATCTCTGGTTATACGGTCTATATTCTGCATAAGTTCCCAACCGTAAGGAGTCCAGATGTTCATCCCTTTGACAGGATATCTTTTATCGCTCAGACCCGCTTCTTCCACGATCTCGTTATACCATCCATTGAAATCTTCGAATTTTTTCTCGTTCTCCTCGTCTGTTTCCTCTATTTCCACCATCATATCACGCAGATTTTTTCGATAACTGTCCCAGCAATGAAATACTCTTTTTTAAGAGTTCCGTTTTTTCTCACTCAGCGGGTTGCTACTAGATGCGAGTATTCTTCTCTCAGTTCTTTCACCCGCTTTTTTTCTCCCCTGTTCAGATATCTATCTATTTCAGGATGCTCTTCGGCGTTCCAGACGGGCCGATACTGTGTCATGATATTCAGTCTTGGATTTTCTAGATTTTCGTCGATCCATTTCAACAACGGTTCCGTGCAGCATTCGAGATGTCCCGGTAAAACAAGGTGTCTGATTATGAGGTCTCCAGTTTTTTCAGCGATGAGATGATTTCTCTTTATCACCGATGTATAATCGCTGACATCTGAAAGTTCTTCCGCGCAACCGTCGTTTCCATACTTAAAATCCGTGAGATAGACGTCCATCAGTCTCTGCAGTAGATCCATGGACTCTTCACTGAGGTACATATTTGAGTTCCAGATAAGGGGAACGGATCTCTCTAGATATTCGAGGACTTTGAGGATATACGGGAGGTTCGGTATAGGATCCCCTCCGACCCAATTGATGTTTTTCCCGCCTCCGGAACTTATCTTTTTAGCTAAAGTTTCTGGTGAGAGATATCTACCTTTGTTCAGCTGACTTATCTCGTAATTTTGACAGAAGACGCACCCGAAGTTGCATCCGGCGAAAAAGACGGTATGCGAAGGTACTAGCTCTTCTTCTTCTCCCATATGTAAAAATTCCGAAGATATCTTCGATTCTTTCACTTCGCAGTATCCCTTCTCACCCTTTTTTCTATTTACTTTACATCTTCGCTCGCAGAGAACACATCCACTGAGGATGCGATCTGCAAGTTCGGATTTGAGACTCAAGGGCGGTACTTCCTCATCGGAATCAAACTCTTTCAGTATCGACCAGATTTCGTCTTCGGTTTTTTCTTCGTAGTCTTCCTCGCTCTTTTTACGCTTAGCAGTTATATAGTAAGGTTCTATCTCTCCGCTCAGTATCCCCTCGTATCTTTCCAGCATCGGATAAAGAAAAAACTTTGAAACTATAAGATTTTTCCGATACTCAAAAAAATGTTCATTTGAAAATATTTATATAAAGGTGCATTATTTCACCGATCCAGGCTATCATCAAGATCAGAGACGGTGAAAATCCCGGAGCTTTTTCGAGAAGTAACAGGTCGTGAAAATGGGCGTATATGAATGTGGAAAAGAATATGAAAAGTTGAAATTCCATCACTAGAATTATCTTAGATCTTTCCTGAATATTTTTCTTTAGCGATGAAAGTATAAATTGAGATGCCGCCAATCCTATCAGAGCCCCGACAAGGGCCATGTAGTTATATATCATCACCACCGAGGCTAAAAGTACCAATATCAAAACACTAGTTTGAAAATACGGGAGTCTAGGATAGCGGAGCAAATTTCGTGGTCGAAAGGGAAGGGGTTCTTTTACTTTTTCTTTGAGTCCGTCTTCAGAGGTGAAAATCAGATATGAACCCGTGATAAGGAAACCGATACCTCCCAACCTCGGCACCGATTTTAGGGAGAAGATCACCTCGACACCCAGAAGAACGAGTATAAGACCGGGTAGAAATCTTTTTATTTCGATATCTTTCATCGGGAGATGATATCTCGTCGTGTAAAAATAATTTTTGGTTTACAAATAGATACTGGGTATCGTCCAGGTATAGTTTTTGCTATCTTTGGAATCGGATACCGATCGTCAGAAGGATAAGAGTTAAATTGTAAACCCTGAATTGAGCTGTTGATATGTCGAGACCAGAAGATATGAACGTCGTCGAGCCCGGCAGCCCGGAAGCTATCTCCCGTGCGGATTATTCCGTCCAGGACTACGTGGATCATTTCACCGAACTCGTGGAGATGGAAAGAAGAGAAGAGATGGAGAGACACGAGAGAGAGATGAAACAATTATCCGGTCGGGAACGACAGAAGAGAGGAAGGGCGATACTTAATGCAAACGCTAGGGACGAGGGAACCGGTTTGGGAGGAAAAACGATCGTAAAATTCGTTCGAAAAGACGGACTGCCCGAAACTGAAATCAGTGTAGGGGACCTTATAAGAGTTAGTAAAAATGAACTGTTGTCGGATGATAATCCTTCCGGTACCGTGATGGAAAAGACCGGATATTCTATCAAAGCCGCTTTCGAAGAAAGACCTCCCGATTGGATGTACGATAAAGTTAGGATCGACCTTTATGTGAACGATATCACGTATCAGCGGATGTTGAAGGCTCTAGAAAGTATAGAAGAACTGGAGGGGAGAAAGAGGAGGTTGATAGAAAAACTCCTCGCTGAAAAAGATCTCGCTTCAAATCAGATAGATGATATATATTTCTGCAATCGATCTTTAAACGACAGTCAGCGGGAGGCCGTGATAAGGGCTTTAGAATCGGAGGACTTCCATCTAGTCCACGGTCCTCCGGGTACTGGAAAAACCGTAACTTCAGTCGAGATCATTGAACAAGCGATAGAGCAGGGAAAACAGGTTTTAGCCTGCGCGGATTCGAACACAGCGGTTGACAACCTGGTCGAACATCTTGTCTCTAGGGGGAGAGAAGTGGTGAGAGTCGGTCATCCCGCGAGAGTGACACCCGTTCTTCGTGAACACACTCTTGACTATCAGCTGGAAAAGAACGAAGCCTACTTGAAGGCGCAGGATCTGAGAGAAAAAGCCTTCGACCTTAAAGATAAACAGGACGAATATACCTATCCGAGCGGAAGATGGAGACGAGGGTTGAGTAACGAAGCTATCAAAAGTTTAGCCAAAAAGGGCAAAGGCAGCAGAGGTATACCCCCGAACAAAATAAAGGAGATGGCCAAATCACTGGAGATACAGGAGGAGGTAGATGAACTGTTCGATCAGATAGAATCTCTAGAAGACAAAGCTGTTGAAGAAGTCATCGAAGATGCCGATGTAGTGTGCACTACCAACTCTTCTTCCGCGTCGAGAGCTTTAGAGGATAAGGAATTCGATCTATGCGTGATAGACGAGGCAACTCAAGCTACTGAACCTTCCTGTTTGATACCCGCCGTAAAGGCGGAGAAACTGGTCATGGCTGGCGATCACAAACAGTTGCCCCCCACGATACTGAACGAGAAGGCCAAAAAAGAGGGTCTATCGGAAACGATGTTCGAGAGATTGATCGCCCTTTACGGAGAGGACATCAAGACATTATTGACCGTTCAATACAGGATGCACGAAAAGATAATGCGTTTCTCCGACGACGAGTTCTATGCCGGGCAAGTAGTAGCTGATGACTCCGTAAGAGAACACACTTTATCTGAAATACTAGACGAGAAGCCGGACGAGAAATTTGAGGAAATATTGGAACCCAGCGTTCCCGTGGTGCTTGTTGATACGGGAGGAAAGATGGCCGAAAGATCGAGGACCGGTTCGACCTCGAAGGAGAATCAGGGAGAGGCGGTATTGGCTTCTGAGTTCGCCAAAAGATATGTGAGCTCCGGGATCGATCCCTCGGATATAGGAATGATCACTCCTTACGACGATCAGACCGACCTTATAAATAAAAAGATCGATGAAGAAGGTATCGAGATTGATACGGTGGACGGTTTTCAGGGCAGAGAAAAAGAAGTGATAATCTTATCTTTGACTCGAAGTAACGAAACAGATAACATCGGATTTTTGAAAGATCTAAGGAGACTCAATGTAAGTCTGACTAGAGCCAGGAGAAAACTGATCGTGATAGGTGACAGGAACACGCTCTCTACTCATCCCGTGTATGAGAAACTCTTCGATTATATTGAAAAGGAAGGAAAAGGTTTTGAGATATCTGTTTAAAATCTATTCTAGTACTTTTTTCTGCACCTCTGTGAGTTCCTTTATACCTTTATCGGCGAGATCCAAGAGTTTGTCATGCTCTTCTCTGGTGAATACCGCTTCTTCACCAGTGGCTTGGACTTCAATGAAGTTACCTTCGTGATCCATCACCACGTTCATGTCCACATCCGCATCGTAGTCGTCCTGATAACAGAGGTCCAATTTCTCTTCTCCATCTACTACACCTACGCTGGTGGCGGCAACTTGTCTGATCATGGGGTCTTCCTCGATATCTCCGTCCTCTATCATATCTTTTATCGCCAGTTTTAAAGCTACCCAAGCACCGGTGATCGAGGCGGTCCTCGTTCCGCCGTCGGCTTGAAGAACATCGCAGTCAATCCACAGAGTTCTAGGACCGACTTTTTCAAGGTCTATACCGGCTCTCAAGCTCCTTCCGATCAGTCTCTGTATCTCTTTAGTTCTTCCTTTAGCTCCTTTTCTTTCTCTTCTGATACGTTCTTCTCCGCTCCCTGGGAGCATCCCGTATTTTGCCGTCAACCATCCGTGCTCGGCCTCTTCATCGTTGATCCACGGAGGTAAAGATTCTTCGATCATCACCGTGCAGATCACTTTCGTCTTACCTGTTTCTATAAGCGCTGATCCTTTTGGATTTTCCAGATAATCCGGTTCTATCGAAGTTTCGCGGAGTTCGTCGTTCGCTCTGTCTTCTCTCGACATTTTTACACCATCTAGTCCTTCAAAGAGGTTTACGATATAAATGTTAGGTGGGTTTTAATCATATCCTCTGCGATGCCTAAATTACCCTGCACTCATCGAAAGAATTAAGAAAGCCCTTTTTTATAGAGAATCATGACATTTCGAGGATTCCTTTCGATAGATGTAGAGCCGACGGACAAGATACACGAATTCATGGACGAGGTAGAGAGGACTGGTGCCCCTCTCAACATGGTCAATCCGAACCAGCTTCATATGACCATCAAATTTTTGGGGGATACGGAAGAGGAGAAAATAGACGAGATCGTTCAGAAAGCTGATTTTGCTGTAGACCCTTACGATCCCTTCAAGCTCGATCTGAAAGGAACAGGGGCCTTCCCTCATCTCGGTTTCATGAAGGTTGTATGGATAGGGTCGGAAGTATCGTCTGAAGAATCACAAACCTCCACGGACGAAGAGTTCTCTTTAATAGCGGATATAGCTCACAGGATAGAGGAAGAACTGGTCCCGCTGGGATTTGAAAGAGACGAAAGAGAATTTTCACCTCATATCACGGTAGCTAGGGTGAAAGGAGGAAAGAACAAAGAGAAGCTTAAGAGCGTGATAGAGGAATATGAAGATGAATTCTTCACTACCTTCAAAGTAAATAAATTGACCCTCAAAAAGAGCGTGCTGAAAAAGAACGGTCCAGAATATCACACGCTCGAAGAGATACCTCTCTGAGTATCTGATCTATAAAATTTCACGTTCATGTTGAGTCCTACCACTATCTTAGGCATAGTCGTATTTATACCCGCTCTGTTCGTCCTCTATTACTTCTTAGGAGAGTTTGAAAAATATTTCAAAGCCAACAAGGCACTTTTCATGGTGATATTCGGCGCAGGGATAGGGATGGTCATCGGATTTTTTTCTTTGGCCTTCGATTTATCGAATCTCTTATGGGCTCTAGGTATAATAGCCCTGGTAGAAGTCGTTAAGTTCTTCATCCTTCTCCAAAAACCTTTTAGACTGAACCGCGACACCCCTTTTTACGGATTCGCCCTCGGCACTGGGATATCATCGATGATGATCTTCGTTTATTCCTTTGCCGCCGGTTTGGTATCTATCGATTTAACAACTTTAGCGTTCATATTCTTGATCTCTTACAATTATACCTTCATATATTCTGCTACCGGAGCTGTCATAGGATACGGGAGTCAGATGGGCGAATTCTGGCTTTATCTCGGAAGAGCCTTTCTACTGAGCGGCCTGCACGGCTTCATGATGATCTTCGTCTGGTCTCTCGAATTCGGTCGGATCGGGGCGTTCGCCTTCTTGATCATAGGAGCGGTCTATGGAACTTATCTCGTGTTTTATGTTCATAACAATATATTTCCCGAAGCTGTTCCAGAAGAGGTAAAGGATGTGGATGAAGAATCATGATATCTGCTTTAAGCCTAACTAATAAATAATACGCTCCTCATTTCAAGTATATGGAGAACAGTGCCGGTCGTTTTTCCGATGAAAGAACTGGTGAAGAGGAGGCGCCGCCTCGTTCGAAAGTAAATAGACAGGGAAGTGATCCTAGAGAGAAAACGGCCGTAACAAAAAGTAGAAAGGCTAGCGTACCTATAAAAAAGATAGTAGGTCTTTTGATAGTTTTTTTATTTCTTGCAGCGATATATGTAGGTCCGTTCTTAGATATGCTTTACGGTCCTCTGGGGATCGGTAGGGTTTACCCGGAAAAAGCCGATTTCACTATAAACAGGACCATAAGGCTTCAGAACGTCAGAAAAGACAGTTTGGATTATAACCTTACTTTAGCCGAACCTTACGATATATCCAAACATGAGCTTCAGACCGTGAATGAAATCGATTGGAATCTAGAACCTAAAACTTATTACAAGAACGGCACGGCTTGGGATTCTTGGGATCGTAAGTTGGAGGGCGGTGAGGCGGACACGATCAGGATATCTTATGATGTCTCCACTAGGACTTACGATTGGGATTATTCTTCTAGTGACTCCGGGAAGGTCAGTGATATCTCCGATGAACTGAAATCCAGATACAATAGAAATCAATGGCAGCTCGAAAGAGATAGGGACGGCGATGGAGAAAACGATTGGATGATCGAACCGGGTGATCCTCAGATCCAAGAACTCGCGCAAAAAATCACAAAGGGCAAGGAAAACATATACGAAAAATCTAAAGCCATATATGAATGGGTCCATGAGAATATATCCTATCAATTAGGAGGCTCTCTCCTTCCCCAGCATTCTTCTGCCGTACTAGAATCTAGAGAGGGAGACTGTGACGAGCAGTCGTTCCTTTACATATCTCTTTTAAGGGCAGTGGGTATCTCGGCCTGGATGGAACTTGGTGTTCTCTACGATCGCGGAGGCCAAAGATGGGGTGGACATGGATGGGTGAGGATGAGCTTCGTAGATCAAGAAGGGAACAAAGACTGGGTCAATGTCGATCCTGTAAATGACCAATTCTTCTTTAGAGATGCGCTACGATTCACCACATGGATAGATAACGGGGTTAAAGGCCAGTTGGAAGATTATTATTACTACATAAGTTGGTACGGCGATAAAGACGATCTGGAGATAGATGATGATTTCGAAGAGGTCAAGATGAAAACAGAAGGGAGTGTCAGACCGAATTCTAAACAGAAGACTCCGGGATTTGAACTTTCGATGGCGATACCGGTTTTGACTTCCTCAGCAGTTCTCTACTATTGGAAGAAAAGAAAGAAGAGGTCTTAGGTGTTGAAGTTTTTTGAACGTTTAATAGAAGGGATAGTTCATGATCTTAAAAAAGAAGTCCCGACCACGCGGAATTAGAAATTCCACTTACTCACGAATCAGAGATTTGTTCCTCCCGAGTCTAAAAGACGAAAAGAAGAGTCCCGACTCCTAGATTCTAGTCAGAAGCAAAGCTTCACAGGAATTACAAATTCCTGTTCTCGCCAATTATGAAAATTAGCGATTCTAACAACTCGTCAATCAAGATTGACTCGTGAAACGGAGTTCAAATCCTAAAAAAAAGAGAAGTCCCGACTCCCGGATTTGAACCGGGGGCTTGGTGATTTCTGCGGGTGATTGTGAGCCAGAAAAGGCCCGAGTATAAATACCGACTACAGTCACCCGCTCTAGCCAAACTGAGCTAAGTCGGGATTTTTTGCGTGTGAAGTCTCCCGCTCTACGAGCAAATTTTCAATTTGCGAGTCAGAGGAATCATTTTCCTCTTTGAGCCAACTTTTGGTTGGCGAGTCAGAGGAACCTGTTCCTCGCAGCCAAACTGAGCTAAGTCGGGCGTCGATATGGAGTTAGTAGGAATTGATATTTATCCTTTTTGTTCTTTTTTTCCTCTATTTAGATTCCTCTCCTTTTCCTCGAAAAAACTCTTCGCTCGTTCTATGCGTTTTTTAGGTGAAGGATGGTCGTAAAACAGTATCTCTATCAACTTGTGAGGATCCGTTTCAGCCAGATCGATATCGGAGAGCCTTTTAAAAGTCGAGACCACGGCGGTAGGGTTGCCCACAGTTCTTATACTGAAATTATCAGCTTTTCTTTCTCTAGATCGGCTGTAAGCGTTCGTCAGCGGGTCAACGATCGAGTAGAGTCCATAGATGATCAGCAGAAAGAGCGGGAGATGATAGATATTTGCAAAACTCGCCCACTTTGTGAAGATGATATCCGTTATATAGAACATAGGAAATATCAGCACCGCGCTCAACAGCATCAATCTTATCGTGTCCTTATTCACGTAATGACCCATCTCGTGCGCTACAACGCTCTCTATCTCTTCAGGATGAAATTTTTCCAGCAATGTATCGAACAGTAGCAGCCTCTTCGTTTTGCTCATACCCGCGAAGGCCGCGTTAGCCTTTTCGGTTTTTTCTCCGGCCTCAACGACCATCACTTTCTTCAGTTCTTTAACTCCATTCTCTTCCGCCATCTCTACAAGGCGTTTTTCGAGTCCCTCATCCTTCAGTTCGTGCAGATCGTAGAAAAGAGGGAGGATGACCAGATGAGATATATTTGAAAGTATCCCCGAGACCACAAATAGGAAGATACCGGCATAAAGCCACCAGAGTTCGGGGAAGGTATATCCCAGGTAGAAAAGTCCCAACATGATAGGGACCATGATCACCATGGAGATCAGCAGTGATTTCACTTGATCTTTCGCCCACTCTCCTATCGATTCGTTGCTCAGATCGTATCTATGTTCTAAGATGAGACCCGAGTAATAGGAAACAGGGAGAGATATGAGATAAAGCAGGATAGAATAGATCGCTATGAAGATCGCAGCGATGATCCAATGATTCGAAAGGGGTGTTCCGGTCACCAACTGACCGATCTGATATTCCAGATAAGATGAAAATCCCGAAAAGTAAGATATTAAAAGGAAAAGAAGATAGAGAAAAACGCTCTGAAATAAGCCCGTATATAATTTTTGTTTCGAGTAAAGCTCGGCTTTCTTTCGTTTTTCATCGTCGAATTCGTAGGGATACTCAATATCTTTCTCTTCTTCCATATTATCACTTCAGTACGGCTTTCTTGAATTCGTCGCCTTTCCAAGGTCTAGTCGCATCGATCCCCCATTTCGCGGTAAGTTCCGGAGCGCTCGGATCCAATGAACTTCCCTTCTCATCTTCGAAAACGTAGATATCTTCATCGGGCTGGAATCTTGTAGCGACCGCCCATTCTACTTCCTTGTCGTCGTAAATATCGATATCCTCGTCGACGACGGTGATCTTCTTCATCGAGGTATGTGCCTTGAAAGCTTTCTCAATTATATTTTCTATATCCGGGTCGTCATCTTTTATCGAAACCACGCCGTGGAGCCAACTGCATCCACCTTCCGTCAACCTGACGTCTTCGACTTCGCTTATCTTGTTCAGTTCTTCCTTGAGCACCGATTCTCTCGGCATGCCCATGAGGAGGAAGTGTTCGTGACCGCCCGGGAGTAGGGCGTGGAACACGGCATCATCTCGTCGATAGACCTTATCTATCTCGACCACGGGCTGCTGTCTTATCTTGTCATAAGTGCTAGTTATATCTACGAAAGGTCCTTCTTTATCCTCTTTTTTTGTTATCCTGCCCTGGAGCACGTATTCGGCTTCGGCAGGAACTGATATCCCGTTCTCTATTTCGGTTATACTCACCTTTTCTCCTCGGGTCGAATCGAGTAAAGAATTCGCGACCTCTAACTCGTCGGTTCCGTAATCTATGGAAGTTGCGGAAGCTAAAAGCACCGCGGGCTCGACTCCGATAACCACGGCTATATCCAAGGGTTTTTCGTCTTCTAGACAGCGATCGTACATCTCCTTCAAGTGCCTGGGACAGATCCTGATAGTGAAAGTTTTATCGTCTCTGAGCATCATCCTGTGGTAGGAGAGATTTCTTTCTCCGTCTCGTTCCGCGATCACTATTCCCGAAGTTAGGTACCTTCCGCCGTCTTTAGGATAGTATTTAGGTATGGGGAGCTCTCTGAGGTCGAAGGAATCCTCTATATTATCTTCCAATTCCCCTCTCTCTACTTGTTCGGGCTTGATCGGCTTTTCAACAGCCTTTCCCAATTCATCCAATAATTTACCCTTCTCAACATCGAAATAATCTGCTAATCTTGATCTAGACGCCCATAGATTGATTATCAAGGGTCCTCCGGGGAAGTCAGGAAAGAATATAGGGGTTTCGGGATTCTGTTTCGCTTCTTCAGTAACTCGCAACTCTCGATCAACTTCTCCATCGACTGTTTTTGTCTCGAACTCTTCGATCATATCTTTCAGCGGCAAATAGATTCCCCTCGTAGAGGTCAGTTGATAAAGTTGAAACTCCAATATAAAAGTTTACGAAGCCAAGTGTAAAGTATAATAATCGGGAAACAAATACCTCCCCATGTCAGGCCTCACTTACAAAGAAGCTGGAGTCGATATCGAGGAAGAGGAAGAAGCTATCGCTGCATTGCGGAACTCTGTTCTTTTTGCGAGAGAAGGTGTAGGAGCGCCTTTCGAAAGCGAGTTCGCCGGACTGGTCGAATTCGGGGAGTACGCGCTCTCGCTCTGCACCGACGGCGTCGGAACCAAACTGATAGTAGCGAATAAGATGGAAAAATGGGACACCATAGGTATAGACTGCATAGCTATGAACGTGAACGACGCGATATGCCAGGGCGCTGAACCCATAGCTTTCGTCGATTACTTGGCATTCGAGGATCCTGATCCTGAACTTGCCAAACAGCTGGGACAAGGACTTCAGAAAGGTGCGGAAAGAGCGAATATAACGATAGTCGGTGGCGAGACCGCGACCTTGAGCGAGATAGTCGACGGCTTCGACATCGCCGGAACCGCTCTGGGCTTCGTAAAAAAAGAAGACGTTATAGATGGAAAAGAAGTCGAGCCCGGCGATAAGTTGATAGGAATACCCAGCTCTGGTATCCACTCCAACGGCTTGACGCTCGCTCGCAAGATAGTGAACGAATCCGAATACGATTACCGGGACGAGGTAAGTTTTGGAATCATCGGCGAAGAGCTGTTAGAGCCCACGGAGATATACACTGAAGTCGTTTTAGAAGCTGTTGAAAACCACGAGATAAAAGGAATGGCGAACCTCACCGGCGGGGGCTTGAAAAATATACAGAGGATAAACCAAGACTACAGGTACCTGATAGACGATCCGCTGGAACCACAGCCCGTTTTCGATTTCCTGCAGGAGGAAGGAGAAGTCCCTGAAAGAGAGATGTATCGGACCTTCAATATGGGATTGGGCTTTGCCATGGTGGTCTCCGAACAAGAAGCTGAAGAAGTCGCCGAGATAGTGGATGGAAATATCATCGGTCATGTCGAAGAAGGAACCGGTGTCTATCACGAGAAAAAAGATCTAGAATATTGATCTAGATTTCTATCGACAGGGCAAGATGCGAAATTTATAAAATACGCTATTATTTAGGATTTGATATAACATGATCGAACTCGAAGTAGATGAAAGCGGGACGGATCGTTTCGTGATCGATCCGGAGACAGCCGAGGAACTCAACGTATCTGAATCCGAGATACTGAAGGCGAGGAACCCGATCAACCAGAAAGTGATCGCCGGTAAAGCAGATATCGACGAAGGAGTAGAAGAAGGAAAAGTAGAGATCGCCAGACCCAGCTTCGAATCTATAGGGCTGGACGTCGGCTTTGAACTCGAAGTGGAACGCTACGACGGAGAGCTTGAAGAGATTGTGGAGGTCGAATTCGGTGTGGAAAATGTCTCGAAGTCCGATCTGGATCCTCTATCGGTGATAAAGAAGAACGAGGATGAATTCTTGAGCTTCATCGCCGGCAAGATCTTCACGAAGCACTCCGAGATCCTGTGGGAGGATAAAGGCCTGTCTATATCGATACAGGAGACCTATCCCGATTTGGATGGAGAAGCGGTCGCTGATTTCAGCTCGATGGAGGAGTTCAGCTATAGTTGGGGAGGTTCCGAACTCAAATCATTCGACGGAGTACTGCTCATAGATATCTCTGGTAGCATGGAGAATAGAGATCTCACCATGGAAGAGATCGACTGGGTGATCGAGAGGATAGATAAGAGCGTTGGAGGCAGTTTGACCACTCAGTTTCTGGAAAAATTGAGAGATAAAGATAAGATCAAGAGGTCTCAGGGAGCTATCCTCTGCGCCCTCATCTATTTCGTTCAAAAGATAGGAAGAGGAGTCGGAGAGAAGATATCCGTGATCCCGTTCAGCGACGACGCGTCTGTCATAGGATTTTCCGGAAACAAATACTTTTCATCGAAAGTTAGCGATACTGAACAGGCCTCAGAGAACATAATCGAGGAGATAAGGTACTCTCCCAGGGGCCAGACAAATATATCCAGCGCCTTGATAGAAGCGATCGATACCATAAAAGAATTCGAGAGGGACAAGATGAAGATGGTAGTCCTTCTCACCGACGGAAAACCTCATCCTCCGTCCCTGGACGATTCGGAGAAGGTTTTAGATATAGTGGAAAATCGTCTGTCCCCACGTAGAGATGTGATCATCAACACGATAGGTCTAGGAGACAAGGTGGATCATCATCTACTCGACGAGATAGCTAAAAAAACCGGAGGAGAGTACTCTTATGTCAACAGTCTTCAGGGCTTGACAGAAGCCTACTCTCGATACGCTACTTCGATCTCTATAAAGGGGACCTCATTTTCTGACTGATCGATTCAAGGGTCGATCTCCGAGCAGGATACCTCTTCCAATTCGATATCTTCCGACCATAGATGATATCCGGGGTCGCTCGCGGCTCTCAGACCCATGGCTCTGATCTTTTCAAGCACATCTTCGAGTTCTTTATCGTCATCTTCTTGCCTGTAAAGTATGAGCTGTGCAGGAGCTATCGGGGGTTGTAGTGCAACGTCCTCTTCATCGTACAATCTGAGTATCAGATTCTTGAGATAGACTGATTCGGAGACACCCATATCTTCGAGATAAGGCCAAAGTTCGGCCATGACCTCGCGCCAACTTTCATAAAGATAATCTTTTCGACTCTTTTCGATTATCGGATAAAGGTCTTCCTCGGTTTCCTCGCCGTAGAATCTTCCGAGAAGCCCGTTCTCCACCGCCTCTTTCCTGTTCTTCTTCAGTACACTATCGGATATCGACGCGTTCCCTTCGCTTCCATCCATATTATCCTTCACATACATGGCCATCGCCTGTAGAACGACCGCTATAGAGATACGGTCCAAGGTCGTGATCTGCGTATCGAAGATACGCACCTCTATGGTCCCGAATCTCGTGAATGGAAATATATCGATCATCCTCAGAGGTTCGTCAACCCTGCCCAGAGTTTCTTCAAAATAACTCTTATCTTTATCTAGCGGAAGATATGGTGGGACCTTGAACTGTTCATTGTTCTTCTTCAACCTCATGGAATAGGAGTTTTCGGTGAGGACGAGATTGTCAAGATCGTTATAGGTGTGATCCGGGAATTTTCCGCCGTGGAAAGGCGAGTTGGAGGAGATGCCGATAAGATGGGGTATAAAGTATCTAAAAAGATTGTAAGTCTCTTTTTTCAGCTCCTCGTTCTCGAATCCGATATGGTGGTGCTCTCCGAAAGAGACACCTTCCGAGTACTCCTCCACCGGATTGGTCCCGATCGAAAGAACGGTAGCTCCTATGTCCAGTTCCTCTACGACTTCGTGTGCTATCCTGTAGAGGTTATGTATCCACCATTCTAATTCCTCTAGATACTCGCAGGGAGGGGTTTTTATCTCTAATATATTCGTTTTCAGAGCAACGTGAGAGTCCTTTCCGAATATGGAATACCGCTTTTCCTCTCCAAGGCACGAGTATCCTATATGTACCGCTTCATAACCCTTGTCGTCCTCATCAGTCTCTATCTTCCCGGTCCACTTGCTCTGAATCAATGGCGAAGCTTCGTCTCTCAGCCTGGCCAATTTCTCTCCCGCCCCGTTCAATATCTCTTCGAAAACTATCGTCATCTGGTTACCGTCCACCCACGACCAATCATCTTTTATCACCTGAAGTTCGACTTCTATCCCGTGGGTGAATTCGAGATGAGTCAACTCCGATTTTTCCTTTTCATCCGAAAAAACCTGCGAACTTGTCTTTTTATATTCTAAAACTCCCACACCTTCTTCGATCACTAGATAATGATCTTCATCGCTTCCTTTTTCGTCCAGCAGCAAGACCAGAACCTGTTCGTCGGAGGATATATTCTTTATTTTCAGCCTATCGAGGTCTATATTCTGAGTGGAGCTCACCCATTCTCTTCCCTGAGATATCATATCTTCTCTTTTGACTTTCTCTGGCGAGATGTTCTTGATCTTGTCCCCGCTTTTCAGGTAGATATTCTTATACTCGTCAACCAGGAATTCTACCGATCCTTTGTAAAGACGTTCTTTCTCTATATCTGAAATACTGCCTATACTTCCGATCTCTCCTTTTTCTTTGATCTCAGTCCTTGTCAGGAACCTGTGCTCTATCTCTCTATGTTTCAATAGGCTATCCGATCGTTCGATCAAGAATACGCCTATCATTTTCCTGTCTTCGTACGTGACTTTTTTTAGAGCGACGCTCTCGGCGTCTGGAAACTCTTTGTACAGTTCGTCTATGAGGATGGTGAGAGATCCTCCCCTGCTCTCGTGTTCTCTTATGAAAGTTTTTTCGATGTTCCTCCTATTTTCTGGGGTCGGAGGTTTATCCGGTCGAGGCGGCTCATCTTTTTCTTCGGAGCTTTTCTTTTTGACCAATATCAGTAAAACGACGACTAAAACCGCGGCTAAAATGACGATGGGAAGAAACATCACCGGCTCGATCCCGAATATATATCTCGTTAATCCGCTGGCTGTAGAGGTCGACAAGATATCATTTCCTTTTTTCTATCCTGTTTTCTTTGCTCAAATAATGCCCACTAAATAATAGTTCTCCATAAAATATTTTATCTTCAAATCGATACGGTTGCGTCATCATGGAAAAAGGGGTATAGATGTCGGCTATCGTCACGATACTGCGGCCCGAGACTGAAGAAAATATCCAGATGTATATCGAGCCCGAGGAAAAGGTGGAGGATATAATAGACAGATGCATGGGATATTGGCAGATCGATGGAGATACCGATAGATTTGCCCTCTCAAAAGGAAACACCGATCTGATATCCGATAAGACGGTTTTTTCTTCTGAGATCCAGGAGGGAGACGTGTTAAGATTCTGTGAAAAGGGCACCACTGAAAGTTCCGCAGGGGAAAAGAGTGAAAGCAAAGTACTGAAAAACGCGGACGCGATAGAATTGGCGGAAACGTGGCTTCAAAGAAATATAGGACTAGACTCGGAGGATATGAGATTGATGGAAAGCTCTAAAGTCGAGGAAGAAAGCTTCAAATTGTTGTTCCAGAATACTGAACTTGACGAGCATTACACGGTATTCATCGAGGGAAGGAGTGTAGTGAATTATATACCGGCTATCGCGGATGATATGGACTTAGAGGAGAACTAAGATGGTAGAGAAAAAGGTACTGGTCAGAGACACCGGAAGAGATGAAGTGTACGAGGTTCCGGTAGATCTTGAAGAGGATATAGGGGAATTGAAAAGAAAGATATCGTCCGATCTGAGAGGTGTGAGCCGTTCCGATATATTTCTATATCACAAAGGTATACGCTTGTCCGAAAAACAACTCCCCAAGTTCTACGGGATAGAGGACGATGATTTTATAGTCCTAAAAGACGAGCCCTCCTACGGTTCGAATCTGAAGAAGGATATGCTCGCGGATTACGAGTTCGTACAGGAGGGGGAAAGATGGCTCGAGCAGAATATAGGATTGAACGGGTTGGAACTTGAAAAGTACGAAAGGATAAGAGAGGACGATAGAAAGATGATATTTAGATCCGAAGGTATGAGATACAAATTGAATCTATCGAAGGATGGTGTAGATGATTATGTGGCTTTATCTTCTAAAAATTGAAAGGTGAGACGATGCTCAGGATGATGGATAGAAAGACCGGCTCGGTTCGAACTTTTTTCGTAAACGACGCCCACCATCATATAGGTGAAGACGTCGATGGTAATGAAAACGTTCCGGTCGGTAAAAACGGCAGTTATGAATTTTCTCAAAGATTAGGGCAGGACGTAAAAGATCTTCTCAGGGATTCCGACTCCAGGTACAGATTGGCCGGTGAAGAATTCATCAAGCCTCCTGAAAATATAAGGTCTGAGGAGGTCAAACATCCCTACGGTTTGATAGATCAGTTCGTCGTATTTCCGATGAAGGACGCGTTCCGGGATGACGGAGAACTTCGATACTCAAAATCCAACGAAAACATCAGTCGGTGGGTTAACGCGGAGGACCATCGGCAGAGGCTGCTCGGTTTCGGAAGGGTAGATCCGAGTATGATAGAAGACGCCCGGGAGGAGATAAAGAAGTTCACCTCGAAATACGGTCTAGTTGGTTTGAAGATACACCCCGACTCGGAAAGATTTCAGCTCGATTCCAATCAGGTGATACAGATGTACATCGACTGCGCCAGGATGAACTTACCTATAATATTTCACACGGGATATACTTCCGACGTGGAAAAGATCCACAACGGAGTGAATAAAACGATATCTCTGCTGGTTGAGAACAAGATGGAGAGCCTGATCTCTCAACTCAACGTGATAATAGGACATTTCAGCTACAACGATGAAGAGGCGTTCAGATATCTGAGCCATCCGTGTATATACGGGGAGATGTCGACGCTCAAGTCTACGGAGGACTTCATAAGGTCGGCCCGTAGGAATCTGAGTCTTTCGAGGTTCACCAATGTCACTATAAACGAATTCAAAGAAGGCGTAAGAGAAAAATTGAAAGAGCATTTCTGGGATATATTCCACGTATCGACCAACTGGTCCAATAAACTCATGCTCGGCACGGATCATCCTTTCCTACCTAGCGATAACGTAGTCGATCTCCTGGAGACGCTGTTCTGTACGGACCTTTCTGAGGAACTTCAACCCGCGATGATACAGAACATGTTGGGGAAGAACCTGATCGAGATACTGCCCGTTAACTTACACATGTCTCCTTCTTTCGAGGTGAAAGAAACTGGTTCACCACTGAAGCAAAAATACGAAAAAAGGTTGGACCAGGTCCAGTATTATATAGAAGCGGTCCACAAGAAAGGCATCGCTTCAGGGCCGATAGAACGGAACAGGGACGCGGGGGCCGCTTCGGCTCAAGAAGGAGATTATTCCGAAGCGCTCGAGCAGGTGACTAGAGCTTTGAAGATAGGTAGAAAAGCTTACACCTTTGCGAATATGCTTGAAGATGTCGAGTCTCCGGAGGACCAAGAGATGAAATCCGAGAAGGAGAGGAGAGCTCTAGAATCGGCCGAGAGAGGCCAATATTCTAAGGGAATCAAGATATTAAAAGAATAAAAAGTGGTTTTTTACGTTCCGTAAAGATCGATATCGTCTTCGTCCTCTTCCGAGATATCGTAATTCTCGGATCCTTCCTTCGAACTTTCTGAACTCTCTTCGGGATGTGATCCGGTCTCGGTTTTCTTTCCGCCGCCTTTCTTGAGGAGAAGCGCCAATATGATCACTATCGCGGCCACGCCGATCCCGCCGAAGAGATATTCGGTAGGGATAGCGTCTTTTTTAGAATCGGTGACCTTCAGATCGTACTGTTTTTCGACCTGTTCGCTGCCGTCGGAGATTTTGGCGGTGACTTCGTAATTACCGGGGCTGAGATCGGGCGTATATTTTTTACCGCTTCCGACTTTTTGACCGTCTACGAACCATGTTATAGAAAGATCGCTCCGTGCTTGGGGTAAGCTGACCTGTAATGACTCGCCCTTGCTGATCTTCACATCGGATTTCTCCGAAGTGAGTATATCAGTTTTGACTTCAAAATCGATACTTTCAACCTTTTTACCCGAACTATCGTATCCCACGAGTCGGAACTGTACGGTCTGTCCTTTCTCGAACCGGTAAGTGTAAGAGTTATCAGTAAGATCAGCGGCGACGGTTTCTAATGAATCCGTCGAGTTCCCAGCCAACAGTTTGAAATCGGTGATGCCGCTTCCGTTAGCCGCTTCCCACCGGAGTTCGTAATCCAGGTTTTCTTCGAAAACGATGGTGTTGAGTCCGACATATTTCAGCAGATCGGAGTCCGCTGTGACGGTCAAGGTGACTTCGTCCGTCATGCCTTCATATGAAGCGACGACGGTCCAATCACCCGCATTTTTAGAGTGATACTCGCTGCCGTCCCATTCGCCTCCGTGACCGTCTTCCTTTATGGAGAAGTTCGAACTTTCCGTGATTTCAACGATCCTATTCGCGTATCGGTCGTAAACGACGACAGTGAATTTGACCGCGTCTCCTCCGCCAATAGTTTCATTTTCCGGAGTCAATTCGATGTGATCGGCAGAGGCCGTTTTGACCGTCACTGTGACGGTTTGAGAGGTTACCCCATTGTAGGTCGCAGTCACGTCGTACTGACCCGTTTTTTCCTCCTGGAAAGTGCCTCCATCGGCGTTCTTCCAATCGAAATCCGAATCTGAAGAAGTTATCACGTTACCGTACTGATCTTCTGCTTTAGCGGAGAACTGTAGTTTTTCTCCGGCTGTAACGGTTTTCTTCTCGGCAGAGACAGAGATGGAATCGACCTGAGCGGGCTTTACTGTGATGGTCACTGCCGAAGATGTGACATTTCTGTATGTGGCACTGACTTCGTATTGTCCGCTTGTTTCCTTGTAGAAATCACCTTTATCGGCGTTCTTCCACTCGAAATCCGCCGGGTCTTCGCTGATCACGTTATCGTATTTATCCAAAGCTTGAGCGGATAATCGTAAACTCGTTCGGGCGGTGGCGGTAGTTTTATCACTTGAGACGATTACAGAATCGACCTGAGCGGGCTCTACTGTTACAGTTATGACCGTAGAGTCAACTCCGTTGTAAGAGGCGCTGACATTGTACTTTCCGGTTTTGTTTATACTGAAGACTCCATCGGTAGCGTTGTTCCAATCGAAGTCAGTCGGATCATCGGTGATGACATTGCCGTGCTGATCTACGGCTTCAGCGGAGAACTGTAATTGTTGTCCGGCTGTGACTGTTTTATTATCGACGGAAATAGAGACGGAATCGACTTGAGCTGGCTCTACTGTTACAGTTATGACTGCGGAGTTCACGCCGTTGTAAGAGGCGCTGACGTTGTACTTTCCGGTTTTATTTATACTGAAGACCCCGTCCGTCGCGTTGTTCCAATCGAAGTCAGTCGGATCGTCGGTGATGACATTGCCGTACTGATCTTCTGCTTCAGCGGAGAACTGTAATCGTTCTCCGGCTGTGACTGTTTTATTATCGACGGAAATAGAGACAGAATCGACTTGAGCCGGCTCTACTGTTACAGTTATGGCTCCTGAGTTCACGCCGTTGTAAGAGGCGCTGACGTTGTACTTTCCGGCTTCGTTCATGCTGAAAGTTCCTTCAGAGGCGTTCTCCCAGTTGAAGTCGGAGACGTTATCGCAGATGAGGTTACCAAATTCGTCAAAAGCTGCGGCGGTGAAGCTTATGGATTTTCCCGCAGTCACCGTTTTCTCGTTACTGTTTATCTCAACCGAATCTACTTGGCTGGGCTCTACAGTCAGGTCATAAGTCTCGGTAGGATCGAGAGCGCCGCTGGAATTTTTGAACTGGATCTGGTAAGTTTTGGCCTTTTTCTTGGTCCAGCTTACTGTTCCATCAGCATCCCCGTCGCCAATATCGATGATTTTGTTTTCCGTATTATTCACACAAAAACCGACTTTGAAGGAGCCGGAAGAGTTGGCGTTGCCGTACTCGTCCTGTACTTCGACGGTGAATTGAGCGGCGTTTCCCGCGGTGATGTTGAAGTCGCTGGGCCATCTCACGAGTGTGAGTTGAGATGTCGCAGAGGGTTCCACAGTGACGTTGACAGTGGAAGACATCGTCCCGTTATAGGCTGCATTGACGTCGTATTCGCCGGTCGAAGTCTTGTTGAAGACGCCCGTCTCATTGGTATTTTTCCATGTAAAATCGGATTCAGAATCGGTTATCAGGTTGTCATTCGCATCGTAAGCTTTAGCATCGAACGTCAGTTTTTCTCCAGCTTTAACGGTTTGATCTTGACTTGGAGAGATAGTGACACTGTCCACATCACCTGGATTTACTTTGATCGAGGTTTCATCACTTATTGTTATATTTTCTTTTGTGAGTGTAGAATAGTTGTACTTTCCGGTAACGTTCCAAGTTCCTTGACTTTCAGAGGTGTAGTTATTGTTGTTCCAGCTTCCGTGAGATCCGCTTTCGATGGACCAGTTGATCCCGCCGATGACCTCGTCAAGATAAAAGCCGTTTTCATCGTATGCTTTAGAGGTGAAAGAGATCTTTTCACCTGCGGTGACCGTTGATCTATTTGCTTTGATCTCGATATGGTCGATGCCTACGGGATGAGTGACGGGATGATAATCGACATTGTTTGAATTGATGGTATAATTTTCCTCCCCAATGCCGTCGTTATCGGAGTCATTGCCCGAATAATCAGACCAGTAGTTGCCGAAGGTGCCGTTGTCCCAGGTGTTGGAACAAGTTACAGTGATATTTGCGTTTTTATCATTGACGAAATTGTTGTGGTGGAACGTATTATCAGAAGGATCTGTATTGTCGCTTTTCTTGAAAACAGTCCCATTTTTGTGTCCTCTTATAGTGTTGTACCAGATATTGTTTTTGTCAGAACCGTCCAATAGAATACCGGTTTGGTTGTTTTGAGAGATGGAGTTGTTGGAGATGGTGTTACTGCTGGAACTGGATAGTAAGATGCCGGTTTGGTTGTTTTGAGAGATGGAGTTGTTGGAGATATTATTGGATTCTGTGTTGGTGTTAAATTTCACCCCTATCTCGTTTTCCAAAATTGAATTGTTTTTTATCTCATTATCATGACTAAATTCGAACTCTCCTGCTGTAAAATATATCCCATAATGATTTTCATGTATGCTATTATTTACAATATTTCCGTAAGCAGAATTATAAAATACGATTCCAGCATTAGGATAGTATTTACTTCCACTCCCTCCGGAAGCATTATACAGTTCGCAATTTTCGATGACAAAATGATCCGAAACATTACCAACATAGACAGAGTACCCGTATCCCCTTCCATCGATAGAGTAGTTATCTAAAACATAGGGATCGTCAGCGGTACCGCTGCCACCCCATATTGATTCATTAAAGGAGCCATCTACTCTGATAGGCTCGTGGGATGTTAGAGTGTTTTTGACTTCACTCTTGATCCTCACTTCCCCTCCATTCCCGAGAAATGTGCCTGCAAATAGAGGCACGAAGGTGGAGATGATGATTATGATAGCTGTCATAAACGCGGCTTTGTTCGCAAGATTGGTTTCTTTTTTACTCATTATCACGACCTCTTGATTGTCAGATAGATTTGGCTTTATAGATATCGATTAGATACATGGGCAATATAAATTGATAAATAAAACTTATGGGAAAAGAGTTTTAAACATCAGTCCCCGCTTCTTTTTGACTTCCAAACCCTAAATTTAATTATCGGTCATCTTTTAGCCCAACTGTGAGATGATGAACGAACCGGAGCCCTTCAAGATCAAGATGGTCGAACCTTTGGAACGTCTGTCCCGCGAGGAGAGGGAAGAGAAGATGGAAGAGGCGGGATACAACGTGTTCAAACTCAGATCCGATGATATCTTCATAGATTTTCTTACCGATTCGGGTACCACTGCCATGAGCGACGCTCAATATTCCGAAATGATAAAGACTGAGCAAGCTTACGCGGGCAGCGATTCTTATTATAAACTGGAGGAAGCCGTAAAAGACGTGTTCGGCTTCGAAAGATTCGTTATAGTTCATCAGGGTAGAGCGGCCGAGAACGTCCTTTTCTCGAATCTTGTGGAAGGGGGAGATTACGTCCCCAACAACATGCACTTCGACACCACCAGAGCTAATGTCAAACATAAGGGTGGTGAGCCCGTAGACCTGGTAGTAGATGAAGCATATGAACCCGCAAAAAGGAGGGATTTCAAGGGAAATATGGATATCGATAAGCTGGAGGAATTTATCGAGGAAAAGGGCACCGATAAAATACCCCTGATAATGCTGACCATCACCAATAATACCGGAGGAGGGCAGCCGGTTTCTATGGAAAATATAGAAAAGGTTTCGGAAGTAGCCGAACAATACGATATACCTTTCTTCTTCGACGCCTGCCGCTTCGCCGAAAACGCTTATTTTATCCAGCAGAGAGAGAGCGGCTATGAGGACAAGTCGATCAGGGAGATAACGAAAGAGATGTTCTCTTACGCTGATGGATTCACGTTCAGCGCCAAAAAAGAAGGCATGGTCAACATAGGCGGTTTGATAGGGATAAGAGACGAAGAACTTCACCGGGAATGTAAGAACTTGAGCATCATAGTAGAAGGATTCGTCACCTACGGAGGCCTCGCATGCAGAGAGCTATCCGCGATGGCCGAGGGCTTGAAGGAATCGACCAAAGACGATTATCAGAAATACAGACATCAGCAGGTCCAGTATCTTGCAGATTCGCTACTCGAAGAGGATGTACCGATAATCGAACCGGTCGGAGGACACGCCGTTTTCGTCGACGCCGAACGTCTCTTACCTGAGATACCCCAGAAACATTTTCCCGCTCAGGCACTGACGACCGAACTTTACAAGGAAGCGGGTATAAGAGCGGTCGAATTGGGAACCAGCGCATTCGGAGAGAAGGACGAAGACGGTAATATCATCCCCGCTCAGATGGAGACTATGAGGTTGGCGATACCGAGAAGAGTTTACACTCTAAACCAGCTTGATTATGTGGCGGGATCGGTCACCGAACTCAAGGAAAGGAGCGGCGAGATAAAAGGTCTAAAGAGAACTTACGCTCCGGAATTGTTGGGGCATTTCACCGCCGAGTTCGACCCGAGAGAGTAAGTCTTATCCCTTCATATGAGGAAATTGGATCTTGAACCTCCTGTTAGGAGATGGGGATATCTTTAAAACCACTTCTCTTTTCATCGAATAATACTTTCTTCTCCCTTCCTCTCTCGAAGATATCAAGCCGTTTTCTTCCAACTTTTCAAGGTGATGTTTTGCCGTCTTACCGTCGAGGCCAACTTCATCCATGATCTCCGAGACGTACATGTCCCTTCTCGATAACTTATGCAGTATCTCCAGGCGTGCCTTCGAGCCTAAGATCTCCATGCCATTCATGTTTACACGTATAGAATTCCTAAGAATATTTATATATTTAAAAATTTCTAACCTGTCATGATAACATGCCCGAGATACCGGACGAATCTGAAGAAGAAGAGAAGAGAGTAGTCGAAGAAGGCGACCTAGAGCACGAAGTGTACCTCGACAAGGAACAGACCGCTGATTTCTTAGAAGACATAGTGGAACAGATGAGAGAAGGCGACGAGATCAACATCGAAACCGACGAGTGGGAACTGCCTTTCAAGTTCAGAGATAACATCGAGCTGGACATCGATTTCGAAGGATACGGCGAGAAAGAACTGGAGATCGAAGTCGAATTCAAGGGAAAAAGAGAGGACGAAGCCCCTAACGTATCCTAAAAACCCTTTATCAAACAACTTTTTTATTCCATGAGTTAGTTCTGCCGTCGATGAAATCGATCTATGGGCCCATCGATTCCTGGAGATTGAAGCGATCATTAGGTGTAGATATCATAAAGCAAAATGGCAGAGTCTGCAGTTTCGACTGTATCTACTGCCAGATAGAGAGATGCCAGGAACTGACCTCGGAGCGAAAAAAGTTCGTCGATATTGACCAAGTGAGAGAAGAACTTAAAGAAGCGCTGGACAAAGTCGGTGATAAAACAGATTACATCACATTTTCCGGCATGGGAGAGCCCACTCTTGCGCTCAACCTGGATGAAGCGGTGGAGATGGTAAAAGATGTTTCCGATAAACCGGTAGCTATCTTGACCAACGGCAGTCTATTCCATAAAGAGGGTGTTAGAAAAACTTTGAAAAATATAGATTACGTCATAGCTTCATTGGACGCTTCCGACAAAAAGAGTTTCAAAACGATCAATGATCCCGCAGAGGGCATAAAATTCGCTGAGATTATCGAAGCTTACGAAACATTCGGTGAAGAGTACGAGGGAACTTTCGCGATAGAAGTGATGTTCCTACAGGAAAACAAACATCTGGCGGAAGATATAGCGGAGATCGTCAAGAAGATAGAGGTGGACGAGGTACAGCTCAACACGCCTCTGAGACCTCCGATCGTCGATCCCCTGAAAGAATCCACGCTGAAAAAGTTGGAAGAACGGTATTTCGATTCTCTAGAGACCAAGATGGTCTATCGTGCTAAAAGGACCGAAACACCGAACCTCGACGACGTGGAAGTGATAAGTCGAGGCAGGGCTGACAAATAAACCTTTTATCCGAGTTTTATCTTTATAAAAAACGGGATCAGCATGAAAAAGGTCGATATAGAAGGCTCGAGATTCGAGATCGTTCAGGGGGACATCACGGAGCAGGAGACCGACGCGGTGGTAAACGCCGCCAATAAAAGACTGGCTCCCGGCGGGGGAGTCGCCGGAGCTATCCACAGGGCCGCCGGATCTGAACTTTACGAGGAATGTAAAGGATTGGGAGGATGCGAGACGGGAGAGGCGAAAATAACCGATGGGTACGAACTTCCGGCTGATCGCGTCATCCACACCGTCGGTCCGGTTTACTCCGGCCGAGAAGAGGACGAAAGGGACCTCGGGAGAAGCTATCGGAACAGCCTCCAGCTCGCGGTCGAAAATGATATAGGTACCGTTGCGTTCCCCGCACTGAGCACCGGCGCATTCGGTTATCCTACCGACGAGGCGGCCGAGGTAGCGTTGGAGGAGATAGAGAAATTTCTGAAAGATAACGACGATCTGGAACTCGTGAGGATGGTCCTCTACAGCGAAGAAGACTATCGAAAGCATGAGGAAATATTCGAAAATAAATTTTGATCAAACTACACGACTCGGATCTTTTCCCTCCTCCATCTCTTTCAGATAAGGGTCTAACTTCTTCTTCATATACCTTCTCAAGAAATGATAACCGTATTTTTTAAGCATGCTGACATCGTCCATCTTGGCCACGTCTTCTATCAGGTCCGGTGTCATCTCGAAATCTTTTTTGATACATTCTGCCAATAACTGCCAGTGTTCCGGCAGCATATCTTCTCGCGTGAAGAAATCTTCGCCGTGACTGGTCCCCAGTGGAACGAACATAAGAGGGACGATCAGAAAATCTCTATCCCAGATGTCGTCTAGAAGCTCCATCGTATCCATAACGTCGTCACCGGTTTCACCGGGTAGTCCCATTATCACGGTAAGACAGGGGACCCAGTCATTATCGTCCATTATCTTGATCGACTGTCTCACCACCGAGGGCCATTCTTCCGGATCGAAAGGTTTGGATTTTCCTCTAAGATGCTTTTTAGCCAATCTTGTAGACCCCGTTTCTAGACCTACCTGAGCCGAAAAAAGCGGATATTCATCACTGCCTATATCGAGTAGTTCGGTGATATCTTCGATCAGCCCCGGTTTTGCGGCCGCCGAGGCTAGAGCCACGTGGCTGAAGCCTATATGGTCGATGAGTTCTTTTACCTCCCTCAGTAGTTCCATCAGTTTGGAGGGCTTCGGTACTAGATCATCCGCTCCATACCTGAGGACGTCTTCGGCGTGAAGTATCACCTTGTCGTTGCGCCCTTCGATATTCGATCTGATTTCTTCTAAAATATCTTCTATGGGTCTATGTCTCAAATTCAAAAGTGTAGGGTTGCAGAAATCGCATCCTCGGCCGCACCCTCTGCTGATCTCGATCAAGCCGTTTATGGTGGGTCCTTGGATATTCGGGATCTCTTCTGCGGGAACCACTTCTCCTTTTGCCTTTTTCGGTAATTTCTCACCGTCGAGGGCCTTCTTAAATATCTCCGGAGCGGCGTTCTCTCCTTCACCCTTCACGATGGAGTCCACGTTATACTTTTCCATGATCCTCTTATCGTCCAACTGCCATACTCCCGGTCCACCGACGACAACGTCGACATCGTATTCCCTCAACAATGGATTATCTACCAAGTTTTTAAAATAGTGTGAACTGTAAGGCTCACCTTCCACCAGGTTCGAAAATGTGGTCGAAGCGGGACCTAACCCGAGGGGATCGTGAGTCGTTATCCCGATCGCTTCAGTAGCGGGTCCGATCAATTTGTCCAAGTGATCTGGATGCCCTATCACAACTTCGTCTTCATCAAATCCATCTTTCAAAAGAGAGGCTTCTATCTTCCTGCTTCCACAATGACCGAACTCCATGACCCCGTTGTCGTGTGGCAGCGACGGTGCGAAGAGCGGATCGTACAGGAAACTTGGAAGCACTTTTGGAAACGAAGCACCGAAACCGACGAATATACTGCCGTTATAGTCGGAAGCTAAAGTCCTGTCAGTGGTGAGTATTATTGGATAGCCATCTCTCTTTTTAGTGGTCGAGAGTTTGATCATCGTATGCCTCCTTCCAGTTTCAATACTGATATACGGGCACCGGATATTTCTATTTTTGGAACAACTGAAAGGGTGGTCAATCGACAAGCTAAAAAACTATAGATAAAATAGAGTAAGGGTTTCGAGTGATCGAACTATGTATTTAGTCTGCAGATCCTATTTCCGGTTCGAGTTTTATCTCTGACTTCATGCTCTTGGAGATCAGGCAGTTCTCTTTCGCGAGCTTGACCGCTCTTTCTACTTTTTCCCGATCACCTTCGTCCTTCAATTTTATCCTAGGTTTGACCGTGATCTCCGTGATCATGCTTCCGTCCTCGACATCTTCTAAGATCCCTTTTGTGGTCAGTTCGAATCCATCGATCTCTAATCTCATCTTTTCAAGAGTGGACTTGAAAGTTATCGAGTAACACATCGCTAACGAACCGACGAACGCGTCCTCGGGATTCAAAACACCTTCCGCACCGCCGAACTCTATCGGCTTATCGAATCCGCAGGAGTATCCGCAGTCCATGCTTAACTGGCCGTGCTCGTTTTCCTCTCCGCTCCATTGAACGGTCGAAACATATTCGTGTGCCATGGTTTTGTGTAAAGACCCCAAAAATATAAACTTTACTGAAGAATCGAGCTTACAGCGTCTCGTCCATAGCTTCCATCACGCTCCTCCTCACGTTCTCGGGCGTGAATTCTTCCAGGTGACCGGGCACTTCCACTATCGGAAGTTCTCCTTCGAGGTAATCGATCATAGGTTTGGTCTTATCTTTGAACTCCTGTAAACGAGACCTTATCTTTTCTTCCGTATCGTCTTCTCTCTGGATGACTTCAACTCCGCATTCCTCGCATTTACCGTCCTCCGGAGGATCGTACTTCAGATGGTAAACCTTATCACACTCGGGACAGATCCTCCTCTTCGTGGTCCTTTCTATTATCTTCTCGTCTGTATTCCTTACCCAGACTATGAAGTCTATCTCCGAGTCTTTTTCTTCGATGAGATTCAACAGATACTCCGCCTGCTGTTCCGTCCTCGGATAACCGTCGAGTACCTGGTTCCTGTAGTTTTTCTTCCCGAAATACGACTCGAAAAGTTGATTCGTGATCCTGTCCGGCACGAACTTGCCTCTATCCACGAAGTATTTAGCTTTCAGGCCGAGGATCACGCCCTCTTCGTCCGTACCTATCTCCTCCGCGATCTTTTCGTCAGATACGAATTTTTTCTTATCTTCCTTCCAGAACTGTGATATGTTTCCATCGTAATCGTAATCGTCGAATTCTCCCAGATAGGACCTGAATATATTACCCGTAGAGAGCTGTTCCAGATCGTATTCTTTCACGAGTACGTCGATCCTAGGCTGCTTTCCGGCGCCGCTTTTTCCGGTGACTATGACGTTGGTGACCTCTTCCGGTACATTTTCGTACATGATCTTTCTCGGTAATATCTTTCTCTAAGTATATTTTAGTTTGGGTTCGAAGCGGAAAATTTATTATATGTTCCTTTCTCATTGGAATGAAAAGGTGAAGAAAAAAATGTATGAGGCACGATTCCACGGTAGAGGTGGACAGGGTGCCGTAACTGCTGCTAACACTCTCGCCGACGCAGCTTTCAGGGAAGATAAAGACGTTCAAGCCTTCCCGATGTTCGGTGTCGAGCGTAGAGGAGCCCCTGTCGCTGCCTTTGCTAGAATTGATGAGGAAGAGATCGATATCAAAACACAGATTTACGAGCCGGACATTGTGGTCGTTCTAGATATGAGTCTTTTAGACGTTGTAGATGTTACAGACGGTTTGAAAGAAGGCGGAAAGGTAATATTGAATAGCCCGAAGGATCCATCGGAATTCGATTTCCCCGATGCTGAGGTATACACCGTTGATGCGACGAGTATAGCGGTGGACAACGGTTTAGGGACCGAGACCAACCCTATCGTAAATACCGCGATACTTGGGGCTTATTCGAAGGTCGCCGGAAACGTGAAGATGGAAAATATCGCGAAGGCGATCGATAACAACGTACCCGTAAAACACGATGAGAATAAAAAGGCGGCTGAAGAAGCTTATGAAAAGGTTGTTGGGGTGTAAAGATGTCGAAGGTTAAGATCACTATAGGTGGAATAAATCAGGATGAGGGAAGTTCCAAGGAATACAAGACTGGCACTTGGAGAACGATGAAACCAGAAGTCGATATAGAGAAATGTATCCAATGTTTAAAATGCTTCGATTACTGTCCCGATGCTGCGGTTAAGAAGACTGAGGATGCGATCGAATTTGATTTAGATTACTGCAAGGGCTGCGGCATCTGTGAAAAAGAATGCCCAGTAGATGCGATAGTTATGGTTAAAGAGGAGAAATGATAACATGGCAGAGCAAGAATCTAGAACGATTAAAGGTAACATGGCTACCGCTTTGGGAGCCAAATTGTGCAGACCGAATGTCGTACCTGCTTATCCTATAACACCTTCTACGTTATTCCCGGAAAGGATTTCAGAGTACATCGCCGACGGAGAACTCGACGCTTCTATGATAAGGGTGGAAAGCGAGCATTCGGCGATGAGCGCCTGTATCGGGGCCTCGGCTTCCGGAGCTAGAGTTTGTACCGCTTCGGCTTCTCAGGGCGTGGCTCTGATGCACGAGATGCTCTTCATCGCTTCAGGCATGCGTCTTCCCATAGTGATGGCGGTGGGTAACAGAGCACTCTCCGCACCTATCAATATCTGGGCGGACCATCAGGACACTATATCTTCCAGAGATTCGGGATGGATGCAGTTCTACGCCGAGAAGAATCAGGAAGGACTCGATCTGATGATACTGGCGTTCAGGATCGCCGAAGATGAGAGAGTACTTTTACCAGCGATGGTTGGTATAGATGCGTTCGTTTTGACCCACACGATCGAAGGAGTAGATATTCCGGCACAGGAAGACGTAGATGAGTTCTTATCCGATTATGAACCCCCGCATGGTAAATTAGATGTAGACGATCCCGCTACCTTCGGCTCGTTCGGAACTCCAGAATATTATCAGGAACTTAAATACGATCAGACCGAAGCTCTCGAAGAGAGCGACGAAGTGATCGATGAGATATTCGACGAGTTCGAAGAAGAATTCGGTAGAGAATACAACAGGTTGAACAACTACAAGTGTGACGACGCGGACATAATATTGATGACAATGGGTTCGATGAGCGGAACCGCTAGAGCAGCCGTCGACGAGTTAAGAGAAGAAGGAGAAAAAGTCGGACTGGCTAAATTGACAGTCTTCAGACCCTTCCCGAGTGATCTGTTGAAAGAGATTGCCGGAGACGCTAAAGGTCTAGCTGTTGTGGATAGAAACATATCGCCCGGATTCGGCGGAGCCGCTTTCGCAGAAGCTGCGGGTACATTCATCAACGAAAATGAATCTCCGATGATGAAGAACTTCATAGTCGGACTAGGCGGTCGAGAGATATTCAAGGAGAACTTCAAAGAGATGTACGAGAAGACCAAAGAAGCTGTAGAAAAGGGAGAAGTCGAAGAGCCAGTCGAATGGATTAATATGAACGAGGAGATCATGAGGTGATTATTATGTCGGAAGAAGAAGAGGAAGAATTATTCGCGCCCGGTCACAGGATGTGTGCGGGTTGTGGTGAAGGTACCGCCGTAAGGAATATACTGAAAGTTGCTGGACCCAACACTATAGCGACAGTCTCTACTGGATGCCTAGAAGTTACTTCTACAGCCTATCCTCAGACTGCATGGGAGATACCATTGATACACGCCGCATTCGAAAACGCAGCTAGTGTAGCATCTGGTATCGAAGTTGCTAAGAAAGAGTTGGATGAGTTCGATGAAGAGCTCAACATCATGGCTTTTGCAGGCGACGGCGGCACTTTCGATATAGGTTTCCAGGCGTTGTCCGGGATGTTGGAAAGAGAGCATAACATCACCTATGTCTGTTTAGACAACGAGGCGTACATGAATACCGGTATCCAGCGTTGCAGTTCGACGCCCTACGGAGCTAGCACTACGACCTCACCCTCTGGGGAAGAGAGCATAGGTGAAGATAGACCGAAGAAGCCGATAGCTAGGATATGCGGAGCCCATGACATACCGTATTCCGCTACAGCCACGATAGCTTATGAAGACGATCTAAAGAAGAAAGTGAAGAAGGCTTTAGAGGCTGATGGACCCTCCTTCCTACACGTATTCGCCCCGTGTCCGACGGGATGGAGGCACGGATCTAGTGATTCTATAGAATTGGCAAGATTGGCCGTCGAAACCGGCGTCTTCGTGCTGTGGGAAGCCGAGGATGGAAACATCTGCAACATCAACGTGACCAAGAAACCGAAGGAGAGAAAGCCGGTCGAGGAGTACCTAGAGAAACAGAGAAGATTCGCCCACTTGGAAGAAGAAGATATAGAAAAGATACAGGAAGACGTGGACGAGAAGTGCGAAGAGTACGGTTTCTAAAACCACTCAAAAACTTTTCTTTTATTTCTGTTTTTACTCTTGTTCGTCTGTTTCTAAGGAATAAGTAACGTCGTATCCTTCTAGACTAGCGTGGATCTTATCCGCGAACCATACAGCCTCTTCAACGTCCGCTTCATCGTCCCACTCGTAGACCATGTCGTATTCTCCTCTCTGCGGCTCGAATCCCAGTCCGTGGAGGACGTCTAGGATCTCCGACGGCTTTTCCCCCTCGCTGTTGAATTGGAGCTTGATATACGTCTTCATATATGTATATTATTCGAGTCGCGGTATTAGTCATTTGTCTTTTGAGAAAGAGATCTATAGAGGCTTGTCCGATTCCCCCGGCTTGTTGCCGAACATCTTGCATCCCAAATATCCGAGGAACGCTGGGATCAATCTAGCGAAATACCAAGGTGTTATCTGGTGATCGAGCATCTTACCCGGCGAGTAGTTCTGCCACAGATTGCCGTGTTTCATCGTGAGCTGTTTTCTTCCGAAACCGTTCCAGAAAGCCTGTTTGAAGAAACCGAAGAAGCTCCCTCTCGTCCTGTGATAGACTATAGCTTTTTCCGCGTGACCTATGTCGGCCCCGGCTTCCACCGCTCGAAGGTTGAGGTCGATATCTTCCGCGGTCTGGAACCAGGTATCGAAACCCCCTATTTTTTGGAAGAGTCTCTTATCGTAGAGCAGATTGCAGCTCGGATATGTGATGTCGTAGCCTTCATGGAACAATTCGACTCTTTCGAGTTCTTCGAAGCCGTGATATCCTATCTGGATGGTCTTTCCAGCGACCACGTCGTGTTCTTTCGCTTTTTTTCTCATCTCCTCCGCCCAGAAAGGATTCACTATCGTATCGCCGTCGACGAAAGCTACGAGGTCTCCGTTAGCTTTCTCTACACCGAAATTCCTAGCGTTCCCTCGAGTTCCTCCTTTCACGTAAAGATGTATGAACTCGTATATGTCGGAGTAGTCCTCGACTATCTCCTGGGTCCCGTCATCGCTGTGGGCATCGATGACTATAACTTCTATCGGCTGTTCCTGTATGACCAGACTGTCCAAGAGGTCGGGCATGTCCCGGGCTTCGTTCTTGACCGTTATTATTACACTGATGAGCATCTCTAAATTGTTAAAAAGGATGTTGACTTTATATCTTTTCTATTTTTTAGTGGTGATTTTTACAACAGAAGAGAATTGATATTTTATAATGGTTTCATATCTTTTTCTCGTTTTTCTGCTATGTCTCGATTTGAGAAATAAATAGTTTAACATCTTCTAGATCGGTTTCTATTATTGAGTTTAATTCTTCCAGTTTTATTTTGTTATATTGGTGAACTAGGAGATTTCTAAATTGAGCCATCTCTTTGAGACTCTTGGACAGATCACTGGTTATAACATCTTTCTCCTCGAGAACCTTAAAGTATTCAGCGTAGGTCTCTGGCCTTCTAAAACTATTTAAAGCGATAAGCCTGCTTGCGATATCTATAACTGCTTCAACAATTTTCCTTAACAGATTCTCTTTAGCTTCTCTGACGATACTGTCATCTTCTTCAGATTTATGTATTTCAAGAAGGGTGTCGATCCAGTTCTGTATCGAATCTATCCTGCTCTCTATCCTTTCATCCATTTTTTATCAACCTTTTTCTTCTTTCGGTCCAATGTTCTTCTAAATGTGGTTTGAGATCATGATATCTCCTATCTATTTCTACTTCAATGTCCGCTCTTTCTTTGGGGGTAGACTCGTATAATACCTTACCGTGCTGTATTACTCTGAATTGGAATCTAGGGGAGGCGGTGTTTAAGGCCTGGATGTCCAATTGACGAGGAATTTCAACTTCTTCCTGGATCTTTCTACTTACTTCGAGAAGTTTTCTTAGAGAGTAATCTTTGAAGAAAATCGCTATATCGATGTCACTATCTGAGTGCTGTTCACCGTGAACAAAGGAACCGTAAAGGTAAACCGTAATTATATCGTAATCTTGACAGATTTCCTCAACCCCCTTGCGGATAACTTTTATGATGTCATCCCTCATCTCTGATCCATCCATGTTTTCAGACATCTTATCTATGAACAATTCTTTTCTGAGTATTAAAAAGTTAGGATAAGGATTATCTTATATGCTACCTGATACATTGCTTAAAATAATTTATAGAGGAAGGCATAATCGAATTCAGCAAACCGTATGTCTTTGACTATAAATAGTAACGATTCATAAACAATAATATATGATAATATGGAGGAAAAAAGGATATCGAGATATAAAGAAAAGATATCCATGATAGAGAAGAGAAAGCAAAACATTTCCTCTTGGATAGATGATAGAAGTGAAAAAGGTGTTCTAGCGGTTTACAAAGCTTATCAAGAATTGATAGATTCGTTTTTGGATTCCTTTGCTATGATGCTGAAAGATATGGGAGAGTTGGTGGAGGATGACTATACTAATATTGGAAAATTGAGAGAGAAAAACCTGTTAGATGAAGAACAGGAAGCTCTCATGAAAGAAGGTAACGGACTACGAAATAGACTAGTTCACGAATACAACGGTCTAGAGAGAAAGATCGCGATAGAGTCCATAGAAAGGATAAATGATGAAGTCGAAAAAGTCTTAGAGGAAGTCAAAAAATGGGTGAGAGAGCGGTAGAAGAGGTTGAAAAAGACTTTTCTTGGGTCCGCCATGATGAGAGAGTTTTAGCTGTCCTTCTTTTCGGTTCTAAGCTCGGTGAAAAAGACCATGTCAAAAGTGATGTAGATATAGCCTTAGTCGTTCCAGGTGCATCTGATTTTTACTATGATTGTGAGGGGGTGTGTGAGGAAAAGGTAGACGAAGCTGAAGTGTTGAGAAAAGCCTTTAGGAAAGTAAATACCGCATCTAAAAATTATGATTTTCATATCTTCGAGGAACTACCTTTACATATTCAGATCGATATAATCGAAGATCACGAAGTGGTATATACTTCAGATAAACCCGGGATGTACGAGTATTTCTACAATTACAGGAAGCTTTGGAAGGACCAAAAACATCGGAACACTATGAGTAAAGACGAATTGTTGGCAAGTATATGATATTGTTGATCGCTCCAGGATGAAAAGTAATAAACAGTGAAGTATACCTAAGTATACTGATGTCCGATAAAGTATTGAGTACGAAAATACCGGAAGAAGTAGCCGAAAAGATAAAAAGCATCGCCGAGGAGAGAGATGAGAGCATCTCATCTTTATTGAGAAAATTATTGAATGAAGAGATCCAGAAAAAGGAAGTGGGTTGGGATTCACCTTGTTTTGGTTCAGAACCTAGAGAAGACGAACCGAAAAAGAGAGATGCGGATATAGACGAAGTGCTTTACGGGAAGTAGAAAGATAGTGGAGAACTATCCTTCTCTTTTTGTAGATACGAGTGCTTGGATCGCGCTGAACGAGAAAAAAGATTCACATCATAAAGCCGCGCGGATCTTTGTTGAGAAAAATAAAAACGGGGAGTTCAGTTTTGGCTCATTACATACTTCAGAAATGGTTCTACAGGAAACTTACACGTTTCTACGCTATAACTACAATTATGACGCCGCGATAGATATCGTGGATAAGATATTGGATTCAGATGTGATAATACATCCCTTCAGTTCGATGAATTTTAAAGAGATATGGGAAAGAGTGAAAGAAAAGAATACCAAGTTATCTTTTGTGGATTGGAGTACGATCTCGTACATGGACGATCACGGCATAAAATATGTTTTCACATTCGACGGAGATTTTGATGAACTGGGCTATAGCATCATGACGTGATCAGATGGGTGATTAGAACTTTACTAAGATTGACAGTTCTAAAATTTTTTATGTGTTCATGTTCATTCGGAAATAGATGAGTAAAAAAATAGCAATTTCGGATAAGGTCTAGGAAAGATTAAAAAGAGAAAAAGACGGGAAAAGTTTCAGTGAAGTTATAGAGAAAAAGTTGGATTTCGGTGAAAAAATAGTAGAAGTTACTGGAAGTAACATCTTGGACAGAGAAACCATGGGAGAAGTAAAAAAAGATATCAGAGAATGATTCTGGGGATTCTAGACAAACATTTTAAAGATATCGAAGAACTCAGCGTTCGAGAATGGAAAGATTACTGATTGAGCTCTCATTCATCTTCGATGAACTCAGTTTTCACATCGATTTTTTTGAAGTGGTTATCTTTAGTGACCACGACGAAGTCGTTCTCCCTAGCTTGGGCCGCGATCAACAGATCCGCTAGTGGTGTTTTGTTATCCTGTTTTTCTGATTCTATTTTCAGATCGGCGAGTTCCAAAGCGGTCTTTTTACCCGCGGATAGAACGTTGAAGTTCTCGATAAATTCTCTCGCTTCGCTGTCCTCAAGCCCCCGCTTTTTCAGTCCTTCTATCAGTTCAAAATACGATATAAAGGAGAGAAAACCCGGTGACTGATATTTTTGTTTAATTTCTTTTAAACGTTCGAGAGTTTGTTCGTTCTTCCTCTCTATATCGATGACAACGGAGGTATCAAATATCAACATCTCTGAATCCTCTCTCTTCTCTCAATCTTTCAACCTCTTCAGTCAGTTTATTGGCCTCTTCGTCGCTTAATAATTTTTCGCAGGACAAGATATCTTCCCAGAACTCCTCAGTCTTTTTCTCCGATTCTTCGAGCATCACTTTGAAGTAGGTGCCCAGCGAAACATTGGCTTTTGCAGCTCTGCTTTTGAACTCGTTCCAATCTTCCTCATCTATGTTCTTGATGGTTTTAGTCGTCATTATGAGTAATACTGTTTAACTAGTATTTAAGTTTGACTAAGTATGAGTAAAAAAAGCCCTTTCGATCCTAAATAGAGATATCTTTCAGCGCATCTTTTATCTTATCTTCTTCTTTTTTAGGTGACGGAGCTTTCAGCTTTTCTCCGAAGACTTCTAACACTTTTCCGTCCATATCTTCCGGTTTGTTTATTCCATAATAGTCCAAGATCGTGGGAGCTAGATCAAGTATAGAAACGTCTTTTAGTTCTCCTTTCTCTTCTACATCTTCACCGATAGCCGCGAACAAGCCGTACTTTTTGTTTTCAGCTTTCCATCTCTCGGAGAAATCGAAAACGTTCTCTTTCCCGATCCCTCCGGTAATATGGATGCCTTTCGCCTGGTCCATTATCAGGTCCGGAGCCTCGTCCAGAAATTGTCCTTCGTAGATATCTTCTTTTTTGTAGACTCTGTTTATGATTTTTTTATCGGTATCGGGATGCTTTAGACCTTCCAGCTTTTCGATCAATTCCTCCTTCAGAGATTCTACGTCATCGACCGCTTCTTCATTGATGTAGATAGGACCTTGACCGCTGGCCAATACCTCAGTGTTTTCCCAATCCACCTTTGAAGTCTTACCTTCTTTTTTTATCTCCCCGCTAGGGGTGGGAACGCCCTCTACCACGGATTTCGGCAGTATTTTGCTCAGGATGCCCTGAACTTGAAACTTTTCGGACAGATCCGAGAGCAGTTCTCTGTCTATACCTAAAAGCTTGAATATATCGCTGAGACCGATCTTAGTGATGAGATAACCTTCGTTTTTCAACCATGTATTGATATTGAATACGTGTTTGATCTCGTTAGAACCGTGATCGGACATGAAAAGTACGTTGTCGGCTTTTTCGTAAACTTTTCCTATCTTTTTATCGATTATCTTCCAACCTTTTTTGGTCTTTTCATCGTCCCAGAAAAAGTGTTGAAGCACGTTGATGTGAAAGATGGACAGCTGTAAGAAATCGACATCGTACTCTTCGGCTAGATCTAAAGCCGCTTCGAATTCTCCTTCTATTATTTCGTAAATTTCTTCGACGGCCTTTTCCGGGTTAGACCTCATGAAAGCGTCGGGCCTCACTTTTATCCCGTATTCATCTTTCAGTCTTCTTTCTAGCTGCTTTGGATATGTGAAGTCCTTTTCTCCTGCGTCGGGACCGCTGGAAACGAAAAAACCGTTGACTTCGCTCGGTGGGTAGGTAGTGGGCATACCCATCACGCCCACTCTGAAACCGTTTTCGTCCAGGTAATCCCAGATCTCACTGTGCTTGAACTTCCTTTCAGTCGGATAATAGACTTTCTGTTTTTTGAAATCTATATTTTCCCACCAGAATATTCCGAGTTTTCCGGGGTTTTTTCCGGTGGAGTAAGCCTTCCAGTTCGGTGAAGTGACAGGGGGCAGGACTGAAAGCTGATGAGCCCAGACGCCTTGTTCTTTCACCTTTTTCAGATTGGGTAAACTGCCGTCTTCTATCCAGCGGTCTAAGATCTCGAAGGCGGCTCCATCCAGTCCCACTACGGCTAGTTTCATCGGCAGTTAAAAGAGTGGGTGTATAATTAATTGTTTTGGAGAGTTGGATGAATGTATGTTAGAGAAATCTTGGTGGCATTGGATTTTATTAACGAATATCTATGATCTCTATTAGTTCTTCCGGGTTTCTGAAGATTGCTATCCTTTTATGAGATATCTCACCGAGCTTTATTGTTATATCAGAGCCTTTTTTCTGTTGTTTTTCTCGTATCCTTTACCTTGTTTCGTAATTCTTCGTCCTCCCATATACCTGCGATTTTTAATAGTGATTTTTCGTTTGTCAATTTCTTCCTAGCCTTCTCGATATTTTTTTCGACCTTGTTTACTTCTTCTTCGTCTATATCTCCCCATGAATCAACAGCGTCCATCAATTTGCCTCTTCTTTTCATCAACCTTTCTATCGTGTCCGAAAAACTCTCATCGGGAAATTTTTCTTTAGAGAGAAGTTCATATGTTTCTTGTTTGAGTGAGATTTTCTTATAGGACATATTTGTTCTTGTATGTATATTCAGAGTAAAAATGTTATGCTCATAAGCCGGGAAAATACTGAAAACAAGTGTCCAAGGTTTACGTTATTTATCAAAAGTTGTGTTTGTTTTCTGTTAGGGGATTTTTCGATCGTATAATCCGAAGATAGCTTTCGTATATATCCGACCTATTCTATCATCGTTTTATAGGATTTACTGCTTGGATTTTGTTGGAAGATCAGCTATTAAGATTACTTATCAATTCCCTGAGATCTTTTATATTTCTATTCGGTGACTTCTCTCCCCCCTTGAAAGAGGGAAGCTTCGGAGGAAGTTTAGTGTCAATGCACTCTTATTCTTTCAGGCACAGCCACAGTGCCACTACACTCTAATCCCGATATGGTTTTGAGCTTACCTGCTTTTTTGGCTATATTTAGTGCTCCGTTTACATCGGCATTGATAAGAGTTCCATTTTTGGTTTTAAATAATCCTCTTTGAACTCTAGTACCAACGTATTCTTCGTGATGTTTTACCGGCTCGTTGTCAAGGAAACTGCATTTACTTGTATGAAGTTCTGGTACCAGCGTGAAGTCTATATTGTGGTATTCACACTTATGTTTTAGCTTTGTTTTCAACTTATCGAAAGGTATGTGAACGAAGTTCTGGTTGTTTTTTTACTCATGTTGATCTCTTGTTTCCAGCCTTTAGAGTCGCCTTATACTATATCACCGATATTATGTTCTTTACAGTACTCGACTATTTTGTGAACAGTTTTGTTCATCTAATCATTTATTCTGTTACCTCTATCCTGGAACAGTTTTGAAATTTTCTTTGTATCCTCTTCGACACCCTGTTTATCCTTTATCGATTTCAATCTTGCTATCTCTTTATTATACCACCTGTTTATCGATTTGAGTTTACGTCCATCTATGATAAATGAACGTCCAGAATGGTCAACGCAGGTAGCAAGATTGTTGACTCCAAGGTCTATCGAGAGGAAGCTATCTTTATCTGTTTTTATAGGCTCTTCTTCGATTTCATACACAACCCTGTATTTTCACAATTCCTTATACGCATCAGACCTGTGTTTTACAGAGAGGATGTAAACCTTTTTTTCTCCTCTATTCACATCATAAAATACTCTATAATCCCCTACTCTTAATCTCCAGTATTCAGTACCTGTGATCTTTTTGATATCTCCTTTACCGCCGGGCAGCGGATCTTCTCTTAGGATGTCTTTTATTTTGTCTTTGATCCTATTTCGGATATCATCTGGCAGGGACTTTAATTCCTTAACAGCCCTTTCTTCTATAAGAAGGTTGTAAGTCATTCAAAGGCCTCATCGAAATCAGAAAATTCTCCTTCTTCCCGTCTTTCTTTAAGCATATCTATGAATTTTTTTCTTCGGTAAGCTTCTGCCATTTCGTTCAGTAACTCATCATAAGTCTGGCCTTTATAACCCAATTTTTTGATTTTTTCTAACGTTTCTTCGGTGACCGGGATCCTTTTTGTTGCTTCAGTCATCATTTATTGTAAAGCATTTACAATATTTGTAACTTTTGGTTGAAAATAGCTCAACAATCTTTACCAGATCCTACAAGTGAAAGTAGTATAACGATTCTATAATCTCCTATACCTATACTACACTTTTCTTTCTCTGCCATTCAGCCAAATTATATCATCGTGCTTCGAATCCTCTCATCATGTCTTCCGTGTTCTGAGGTGAAAGGAAATAGATGTGGGGTTTGTCCTTGGAGAACTGTTTGATCAGTTCGGTCTTTCCTATCCTCCTCCGTTTTGAGATCATCATGAACTTGAGATCGTCAGATCTGTACCTTTTTTGAAGGGCGTTCATTTACTCAGAACGATCGTTAAACATCATTATCACGATAATGATTATTACGATAATGACATCCAAAAGTTTTGCTCTTTTGAAACGCTGCAGAGTCTTGGAGCAACGTTGACACAGAAAAGTTCAAAATCCGGGATAGAAGAGAGTAACGATTATTACTTTGTTTTTTTAAACGCTCGAATCATATCTTCCCTGAGTCTTTTAACTTACCGATGGCTTTGGAAAGCGCTTCGTCCTTTGGTTTTTCTACCTCTGGTTCTCTTGTCGAAGCTTCGCTTTTGCTTGAGAATATCTCGGTTAAAACCTTGCCGTCCATGTTCGAGGGGATCGGTATATTGTAAAGATGCAGAAGAGTCGGTCCTAGATCGTATAATCTCGCTCCGTCGATCTGTCCACTGGTGAAGTCTGGTCCATTAGCCACGAAAATACCGTAGTGGTCATGATCCGCGCTCTTTTGTTCCGTAACGGTTTCTTGTGCTTCTAAGTCGCTAGAGAAGTTCCAGTACTTCTGGTTGCATATGACTATCAAAGCGGGTCCTTCTGAAGGTTTGATGAAGTCCATATCGACTTCTAGTTCGGTAGATACTTCTTTGAATATGTTTTGAAGAGCGGAGATAGTTTGATCTCTTTTGTCTATCTCTGAGTTGAGATATATCTTAGCTATCTTCGCGTCTCTTGTGGAAACAGCTTTCGACTTACTCCAATCTACAGAGTCCAAGATCGAAGGAGTAGGCGAGTCCGGTATCTTATCTATAAAATCCTGAGAGAAGTACTTCTTTACGAGCCACATCAGATCGTGTTTTCTGACGAACTCCTTGGTCTTCTGTTTGAACCAGGCTAGGAAGCGCTGCTTCAATCTAGGTTCTGAGCTGTTTTTTTTCAGGGTGAGAAGACCGTTGTCCTTTAGTATATGATTAGTGTTGATCTGATATCTGTTCTGGGTGAAGCCGTGGTCTGAGAACAATATGATGTTAACGTCCTGTTTTCTGAACCAACCTAGATACTCGTCTAGTTGTTTGTGTATCTTCAAGACCTTTTCTTCCTTTTTTCCTTCAGGCCATACGAAATGGAAGACGTTGTCCGGAGATCTGAAAAGCATTATGAACGTATCCCACTCTTTGTTTTTCCACAGGTATTTTGCCAGCTTGAATCTCTTTTCAAGTAGACTTTCTATCTCTTCGAGATATTGATCTTCCTTCTCCTCCTCATAATAAAAGCTGGGATGTATCTGGTAGTCCGGGAAATTGTCGAATATCTCATCTTTCAATCCTTTAGGATGGGTGAAATCAGAGTTTATGTCGGGAGTTGTGAGGCCGGTGACCATGCAGCCGTCGAATTTTTGAGGTGGGTAAGTTGTGGGGATGTTTAGCCATATGGAGCGTCTTCGATTTTCTGAAAGGATATGCCAAAGACGCTTTCCTTTTATCTTCGATATATCCACCCGCCTTATCATGTTCTCCTCCATATCGAATTCCTTCCAACCGAAAGCTCCCATGTTCTCGGGCTTCATACCGGTGTATAGTGAGGGGAAGGCGGGCATAGTGACAGGAGGGATCGTGCTCTTCAGTCTTCCAGATACTCCGTTTTTTATCAGGGCTTTCATGTTAGGAAGATGCCCCTCATCCATCCACGGCTCGATAACGTCGAATGTGGCACCGTCTAGTCCTACGAGAGCGGTCTTCATCGAAGTTGCATTAAGAGAGAGATATTTAAAAGCTGAGATTCTTTTGATGGATCTTGAATCGATTAGAAAAGACATCAAACAATATAAATAGCTAAAATAGATTGAATTTGTCGATGCAGGTCGGGCTAGTTTACAGTCATGAAGAACTCAAGATAGGCCAGTTCCGCTATTCGGCACAGCTGATAAAACATATGGCTGAACTTGTCGGAGAGGATTTGAACAAACATCCCTTGAAGAAGAAAGAGTACGAACTGTTCGGGAGGCCAGTGGCTGGTTATATCACGCTTTGGGCACAAAAACTGTTTTCCCACTTTGATGATGAAGTGATACACGCCTTGGATCATGTATGCGCTCCTAAAAATGCTGACGTCGCTACCGTTCACGATCTGATCCCTTTCAAGTATCCCGAACTGTATATGGATTCGATCCACTACAAGATAGGGCATCGTTTCAACCGATGGTTCGCCAAGAAGATACCTTATTTTATCGTTCAAACTGAACATGTGAAGAATGATCTGGTCGAGATGTGGGGTATCGAAGAGGAGAGGATATTTAAAACTCCACCTGGACTTTCTCATGATATCTTCTATCCCTCTGAGAATGTTCCCGATTGTATGGATTGTGAGAAAGACGTGTTGTTGTTTGTGGGGGACGACAATCCCAGGAAGAATTTACCCTTAGTTCTGAAAGCTCTTAGAGGACTTGATGACGTTCGGCTGGTATGGGTGGGCGGAAGTAAATGGGGCGAGGTCCGGGCAGAGTGTGACAGGATAATAGAAGAAAATGGTTTAGACGTCGTTCGTCCTGGATTTGTACCTGACGAAGAGTTGAGAGATTATTATTCTAACGCTGACCTGTTCGTTTATCCATCTAGAGACGAAGGTACCGGCTATACTCCTATTGAGGCGATGGCCTGCGGGACAACTTCGGTAGTTTCTGATATACCCGTCTTCCATGAAGTATTGGGAGATATGGTGTATTACAGCGATATGGATCCTGGGGTTTTAGCGGAGAAGATAGAAGAAGCTTTAGCCGATCCTTTCAAAGAAGAAAAACTTGTAGGGAGAGCTGAAGATTTCAGATGGGAGAAGACCGCTGAAGCCACCTTAGATGTGTATGAGAAGATCATGGATATTTAGATGATATCTTCTTTTTTGCACCTGCGGTATGCTGAAGCTAGTGCAAAAGGTTTTATGATAGGATCTACGAATTCAAGCCAGTGAAAGTACTGTTTAGAGAACGGTATCTTTCCTTCCCTAGAACCTCTTTCTTTCAACCAGTCGTTTTTTAGGTGGGCCATAGCTCCTCCGACGTTGTACTTGTACTTCTTTTTGATTATCTTCAAGGCTGAATCTAAGGAAGATTGGTTGTGATAAACCCATGCGTTTGGAACGAACTTTCCTTTGAAGTCGTTCTTTACCGCTCTTATATTGACATCCCAGTCTTCACCTGAATAGTTCAATCTGTCGTCGAATCCGTCTAGTTTGTCGAAAACTTCTTTTTTCCAAGCCGAGTTCCCCATCGGTATAGTTTCAGGATTTTTAGAGACTATGTACTTGTAAAAGTAATCCTCTCTTTTTTGGAAGTAATCTCTGTACTTGTAATCTCCTATGTTTTTTGTCGGTCCGCCGGTAAAATCCGCCTCTTTGTTTCGTATAGGTTTTGTTATCCTTTTTAACCAATGTTCAGGCGCTATCTCATCCGTATCTAAGAAACAGACTATGTCTCCTTTTACAGCCTCTAAAGCCTTGTTTCTGGCTTCTGCAACGGAGTAGCCTTCCGGTGTTCTTACGAATTTTATAGGATCTTTTCCTTCCCATCTACTGCAAAGTTTCTCGTAGAACTCTTCGCTGGAACTTTCGACGATTATGATCTGAGAGGCTTCTAACTCCTGCTCGAGAAGGCTTTCTATAGTCGAATGGATCTTTTCATCGTGATAGGACGTTATGATCACTGATATATCCATGGGACGCACCGGCGTGTGAAACTAACGGCTATTGATATATCAGTTTTTGGAAAGATGAGGTTGTTGGAAAACATTTTAAGTAAAGTAGGCTTAATACCTCAATCAGATGATAAAAGAAAATGTGAAGTACTTCGATGCTGTAGTCGCCGGTGTAGAAAAATGTGGAACTACTTCGTTGATCAGATATTTGAGACAGCATCCCGAAATTTATGTTCCCTGGAACAAAAAGGAAGATAGAGACCCAAGATGGTGGGGTAACTGGACCGGCGATATAGATCACAAGATACCTGACAAAAAAATGGTGTTTAGGAACGAATTTCTTATTCGAGAAAAAGATAGTTTAGAAAAGGTACAAAAATTGAATCCAGATATTAAGTTCATAATTTCTTTTCGTGATCCAGTTAAAAGAGGTTATTCTCATTATTGGCACCATGTGATAAAACATGGCCTAAAAGAATTCTTTGAAGAATCTTTGATTGAAGAGTCTAAATATTATGATGATCACTTAAGATCGGGGGAATACAAGTGATTGACTAAAAATTTAGAGATATTCCCTGATGATAATAAATATTTCATCATAGCCGAAGAACTCTGGAGTAATTTTGAAAAGGTATTGAAAGATCTGTTTTCATTTCTTGAGGTTAGAAAGGATTTCAACCCGTCTAAAAATGTTCGAACGAATCCTAGTGGTGCACCAAGAATTGAGCTTTTAAATGACTTTGTAACCGGTAATAGAAAAATTCCTATCGTTAGTGAGAAATATCCTGAATTGATGAAGTATATCCGTAGAGGGGTTCATATTTTCAACTTAAAAGATAAACCCACTATGAAAGAAGAAATTGAACAGAAGTTGATTGAATATTATAGAAAAAAGAATGAAGGACTAGGTAAAATAACAAATAGGGATCTAGGAGAGTGGTGGGATTGGTGGGAATGATATATTAATACTTTATATTTTTCTACAGTGGAAAATGTTTATATCACTATTATTACTAATCCCTTTTTAATGAACATCACTTATGCTGGTTGGTCACTTTTAAATCCAAAAGGGGGAGGGGAGATTTCGGCACTGTTTTTAATGAAAAAACTTGCAAGAGATCATAATATAAATTCGATCGGAATCGGCGGGAATGGAAAAAAGCTTAAGAAAAAAGGAATCGATTTTTTTGAATATGAAGTCCCATTTTACATCAATGAAGGTTTTATGCCATATCATTTATATAGATTTCTTTTGGAGATGTATTTCGAGAAAAAACTTACACAGAAAATCAAAGATATAGAACCAGATTTACTCGTTTTACAATCTCCGAGCAGGGTGAGTTCCCTTCACAAAAAGAATACTTTTAAAACGATAGTTTTCGTTAGAGCGTTATCAGCTTATGGGATTGAGAGCAAAGAAGCTAAAAAAATAAAACACAGCTACAACCTACCAATTTTGTTTGCAAAAAGAAAAAGAAATAAAAATTTTTTAGAGGATGCAGACCTAGTTATCACTAATTCTAATTTCATGAAAAACAAACTCAAGGAAAAAATAGGTATTGATTCAAAAGTAGTCTACCCATTTATTGATTGTTCAGAATATGAATTTGAAGGAGATATACAAGAGAAAAGTGGAGAATATGTTACATTTTCAACCCTTAAAAAAGGAAAGGGCGGTGAAATCGTCCTAAAAATAGCAGAAAAATTACCTGAAAAGAAATTTTTAATATTAAAAGGAAAAAAACCCAATAAAAAACTTGTCAAGAAATCTAAAAGATTAGGAAATGTAAAGATAAAAGACTGGGTAGAGGATATGGGAAAAATATACAAAAAGACTAAAGTCTTATTAATGCCCTCAGTATGGGAAGAACCTTTCGGAAGACTGCCTATAGAAGCAGGTGTTAATGGGATACCTACTATTGGCTCAAATAGAGGAGGATTACCAGAATCTATTGGAAAAGGTGGAATTGTTGTAGAGGATGTTTGGGACATTGAAAAATGGGTTGAATGTATTAAGAAATTTGATGATGACGAGTATTATAAAGAAATGCAAAAGAAGGCCATAAAAAATGCTAAAAAGAAGAATGCTACCAATATGGTAAAGAAATTTAAAAATATTGTCGAAAGAGAGTTCAAAATCAGTTTATGAGTATTCAGTATAAAAACTATAAAGTTTTATAAATAAAACCTTCTGCCTTTGCTTTTTCTTTATCGAATATTCTCCTCACATCGATTATAACAGGATTAGAGGACATTTCTTTTTCGATATCTTTTAAAGTTAGATTTTCAAACTGTTTATGAGGAACAGTTATAATTATACAATCTAGCTTTTTTTCATCTCATCTCTTGTTGGAATATCGAAAGATTTGATTTCTTTTTTATCTAGTAATGGATCTTCACATATATTGTTGTACTAAATTCCTTTTAGATCCTTTATTATGCCTTTTGCAGGGGAGTTCCTTTTCTCAGCTACATTCTCTTTGTAAGTCAATCCTTTGATCAAAAACTGTAAAATCTTTAATGACCTTACATGCTTCATTGAGTCCCCGCAGGGTTAGGCTAGGAATATGTTCGGGCATGTGATCGTTGATTGATCTACCAGCTAATATCACTTCAGGATGGTAATCCATACTTTCTGCCTTATATACTAGATAGTATGGATCCACGGGTATACAATGTCCTCCCACTAGCCCAGGATGATATTGATGAAAATTCCATTTAGTACCTGCAGCGTCAAGGACAGCTTTCGTATCTAAATCCATTTTATCGAAAATTATGCTTAACTCATTCATCAGGGCTATATTTAAGTCCCTCTGGACATTCTCAATCACCTTTGAGGCCTCGGCAGTTCGAATATCCTCTGCCAGATATACATTAGTGATATAGCTGTACAACATCTCTAATATATCTCTAGTTTTTTCATCCGACCCACTAACTACCTTTACTATTTTGTCTATTGTATGTTTTTCATCCCCAGGAGTTACTCTCTCAGGTGAATAACCAATCGAAAAATCTTTTCCACATTCAAGACCTGATTCATTTTCTAAAATAGGAATGATTACTTCTTCAGTGACTCCTGGGTAAACCGTGCTTTCACATATAACTATTGTATCCTCGGTTAAGTTTTTTCCAACAATCTCTGCGGCAGATCTCAGGAAACTAAGGTCCGGTTTTTTTGATTCAGTTATCGGAGTAGGGACTGTTATGATAATAAAATCAGATTTCTTTAAGATTTTGGGATTATCAGTGAATTTTAATTTATCGGTTTCTTCGGTTTTTAAATCTTTTATCTTTTTCTCGTCAATGTCATATCCGGTAACTGGAAAATATTCAGAAAAAATCTCGGCAAGAGGGAGCCAACATATCCTAGTCCACTAATGCTGATTTTTGCTTTGTTATTTTTTACTTTTTCTTTTAACTCTGAATACATTTGATTCACCTACCTGAAAACAATAAAAAGAGTAGTGTCTTATTTTATAACAATATTTCTAACCTTGTTAGGAAGTTCATTTTCTATTATTTTATTTATCTTAATTTTTTTTAATCTGCCATTTGAAGGAAGGTAGAAATCATATTCTAACTTCTTCAAATAACTAAAGACAAGTTTTGGTTTATTTTCAAATTTATTTTCTATATCACATTCCCATTGATCAGGTAAGTACTCCATTACTATTGTTGGTCTATATTTCTCAAGTAAATTTTGCATCCCCTCTATTACCAATGGCTCTGCACCTTCTACGTCAATTTTTATGAAGTCAATTTTTTCGTCAAAATAATCATCAAGTTTGAGACTTTTCACATCTATTTTTTCCCATTTTTCCATCTCTTTCAAAGTATTTTCTTCTCCCCCCCTAGGATTTAAAGATAACGATACTATCTTATTACTGTTTGAAACAACTCTTTTTTCACAAGTCACTCTCTCATCATAATGGTTGTGTTTTACATTTTTTTTCAATAGTTTAAATGAAGTTGGATCTGGTTCAAAAGAATAAACTCTTCCTTTTTTTCCCACTAGACCGGATAAAAGCATTGTATAGTAACCAATATGAGCCCCGACATCAACAGCTATATCATTTTTATTTATCAATTTATTCAAAATAGAGGAAGTTTCGTGTTCATAATAACTAAACAAATAACATCTCCTGCTAACATCCCAATCATTAGGTTCAATGTATAATTCATTATTATTTATTATTTTTGTTTTTTCTGGAATTGAATTTTTATCTTTCAATTTATCCCAATAGAAATTACCAAATATTTTAGTTAATGGAAATTCATGAAAAATTTTTAATGTTTTTTTTCCTTTTATTACATCAAATATTTTTTTCATAAAATCAATAGCTTTATGATTAACCTGCATCTTCTTCACTATTCTTATCATCTCTGATAATCTATTAAAAGATTATTGTCTAATTACCATGAAAGATGATTTGATTTTAAATTCCGGAAATTGAAAAACTAAAAAAACGCGACAATAGATAAACAAAGAGAAAATATTAAATCTAACATCCTAACATTCTTTTCTTAACATATTATGAAGCACCAAAACATACACAAAGAGGACTGGGATTGGCTAATTATACTTGATGCTTGTAGATATGATTACTTTAAGAAAAATTATAAAAAATACTTTAACGGCAAATTTGAAAAGAGAAAAAGCTTAGGTTCTGCGACTCCTGAATGGTTAGTGAATAGTTTTCCTAACTATTATGATGATATTACCTATTTTTCTGCTAATCCATTTATAAATACACATAAAGTTCCTATATTGAATTCGTGGGAAGCGGAGAATTCTAAAGATCTGATAGAATGGTATCCTCATGAGCATTTTAGAAAGATTATAGATATATGGGAAAAAGGATGGGATGAAGAATATAAGACAGTACTACCAGAAACCGTTACTGATATGGTCCTAGAATCTAAGTTTAAAGATAAAACTGATAGAAGAATAGTTCATTATATGCAGCCACATCTACCGTTTATTCATCCTGATTATAAAATGAAAACTGGTGTTGTAAATCATCGTAGAAGAAATCTAGAGAAAAAAAATGAAGAGATAGATGATTCGGATATCAAAAGATATCAAAAAATAAAAGATTTTGTAGGTGGATTCTTAGATAAGATTTTAAAAAAGAGACATATATGGGCGATTAGAAAATTATTAGATATGCCACCACGATCTGGGGATTACGAAAGAATTTATAGAAAAGGTAATTTAGATAAAGTACCTTTTTATTATGAGCATAGTTTAAATAAGGCAATGAGAGAAGTTCAAAGATTAATAGAAAATGTTGATGGTAAAATTGTCGTAAGTAGTGATCACGGAGAGGCATTTGGAGAAAACAATCATTGGGAACATAACAATGGTAAACATATACCCATTTTAATGGAAGTACCATACCTTGTCATTGATTGAATCAAATATCATAAAATTAATTATGTAGATGTTAGATTATTCCATTATGTAGAAATACCACCTATTTAATAAAGATATTATGAGATTCACCCGGGAATATCCAGTGAACATTAAACAACAAGATAAAAATATTTTTAAGACCAATTTAAAAATTGAATTGCCAGAACCCGAAATATTGACGATAAATAATGTTAAAATTACCACAGAAGGTTACTTAATCAAAAACTTTAAACTATTATCTTATTCATGGCAAAAGGAAGGGCTTAAGAGAGGAAATTGGAATAATCTTGATGAGTTACTACTTTATTTTTTAAGAGAAAATTATTATGAATTTGATTTTTTAGAAAGTCAGTATTTAAAGGGACTTAAGAAAAATATTAACAAATTAGGATGGTCTTTGAAACCATTTTTAAAAGATCCTTTTTTCATGAGAACTTTTCTTCTCAAAAACAAAATTAAAATAAATAAAAGAGCTGTTTGGTGTACTGATGAATATACTAATAATTATTATCATTGGTTTAGTGAAGCTTTACCTCGATTATATCATATATATAGAAATACCCAAGATTTTGTTCTTTTACTACCAAATATTTTGAAAGAAAAAGAATATGTAAAAAAATCTCTTCTCCCTTTCAAAATAGATGATATAAGATACATTGATGAAAATGAGATAATAGAGACTGAAGAATTGATTATCCCTCGACAATTTAGTCCCCATGTATATATTAATGATAATATTACAAATTCATTTAGATATTTCTTAATAAATAAATTAAAAGAAAATCTTCCTAAAGTTGATAAAGGAAATAAGATATATATAAGTAGGGCAGGGGCTGAAAAAAGAAAGATTACAAATGAAAAAGAATTATTTCCAATTCTTGAAGATCATAATTTCGATATAGTTCAATTTGAAAAGTTTGATTGGGAAAAACAAGTTAGTATGGCTAATAATGCTGATTATTTAGTTGGATTACATGGTGCAGGTCTTACCAATATGCTGTTCATGGAACCAGGTTCCTCTGTTTTAGAACTTAATTTTTTCATTGATGAAGAAATGAGAATGCATTATTTTCATTTAGCATCTGCTCTAGATATCGATTATTATTACCAGATTGGGCAAACTGTAGAAAATCCCCAAAAACAAGATGACGTATATATTAATCCTGATGAATTTGAGAAAACTTTAAAATTCTTTATTAGTTAAAAAAAAATAAAAAATCCAAGCTCTCTCAAGTTTTCCATAGAAAGATTTATAACCTTCGTTTTAAGATTTGAAAAAGATGAATATTCTTATTATCGCAAGTGATTTCAAACCAAAATCTGGTGGTATTGCAGAGATCACCCATCAAATAGCTAGGCATTTAGATATGGGTGGTGATAAAGTAACTGTTTTGACCAGAAATATGGGGGGTGCCTTGGAGTTTGATAATAAAGTCGATTATAATGTTTATCGTCATGAGCCTTTTAATTTTGGAGATAGGTATGGATCAAAGAAAATAGGACTGAGAGCGACCCTATCAAAGGAACTTTACAAAGTAATTAGAAAAATCACTGATGAAAAATCAATCGATATGATAATCAATAGTGATATAGGTATAGCTCATTATTGCTTACCTATTTCAAGATTATTGGACGTTCCTTTTTGTGTTTTTACTTGGGGACTTGGAGTAAATAAAATAGATAATAAAATTAAGGAAATAAAAACTAAATTCATAGTTAGAAATGCGGATAAGATAATATCTTGCAGTAATTTCACTAAAAATATAGTTAAGGAATTGGGTGGAAAAGATATATCCGTGGTGCATCCCGGCATATCGGAGAGTACTGTGAAAGAGATTAGCGAAAGGGATATTAAACAATTTAAAAAGAAATTTGATATTGGGGATGAAAAGATATTATTGAGTATTGGAAGATTGGTTAAAAGAAAAGGGTTTGACAAGACAATCAAGGCTCTTAAAAAAGTTAAAAAAGAATATCCTGATATAACATACATATTGGGTGGTAGTGGACCAATAGAAAAAGAATTAAAACAGATGGCTGAACGATTAGATTTAAATGACAATATTATTTTTCCTGGTTTTGTCGATGAAGATATGAAACCGATCCTTTATGAAATATCGGATGTGTTCTTGATGCCAAGCAGAGAATTAGAAAATGGTGACGTAGAGGGTTTTGGAATAGTATTTTTGGAGGCTAATGAACATGAACTACCAGTGATAGGTGGTCGGAGTGGGGGTGTTCCGGATGCTGTTGAAGATGGAAAGAACGGTTTGTTGGTAAATCCCAATGATGAAAATGATATAGCAGATGCAATCATCAAATTATTAAATAATCCTGATTTAGCCAAAAAATTAGGTGAAGAAGGAAAGAAAAGAGCAAAAGAAGAATTTAATTGGCCAAAATTAGTGGGCGAATTGAAGGAAGAAATAACACCACTTAAGGAGAATTATTGATAAACCAGTCGTGTGTTAAATTTAGGCCTTTTTCTAGGTCAATAGTGGATTCCCAACTAGTCAATTTCTTTACCTTTTTGATTTCAGGACATCTCCTTTTACAATCTCCCTCGGGTAAAGGTTCATATGTCTTTTCTACATCTTTACCTGAAATCTCTATAACTTTTTCTGCTAATTGGTTAATAGTTGTTTCCTTCCCTCTACCCAAATTAAGGACCTCACCATTCGCTTTGTCGCTTTTGGCTACTTGGATTGTCCCCTTTACTGAGTCCTTCACATACGTAAAAGATCGGGTCTGTTCTCCATCGCCGTACACTGTCAAAGGGTCGTCATTCAATGCTTGGTTGAAAAAGATAGAAACCACCTGACCGTAGCTCGTTCCTATCAATCTTGGCCCATAGACATTAAAATATCTTATTATAGACACCGGCAAGTCATATTTTTCGTGATAGGCCATACAAAGGTATTCTCCAACCATCTTGCTGGAAGAATAAGAGTGTCTCATCGTTACTGTCGGATTGTCTAAAACGCATTCTTCATCTTCTCTTGTAGGCACATTTTTAGGTTCACCATAAACCTCTGATGAGGAAGCAAAAGTTACTTTAGGTTTTCCGTTCCTCTCTGCAGCTTCTAAAACATTTTTAGTCCCATTTATATTGGTTTCCAAGATGAGAAGAGGTTTCTCATAGAAATACTTCGTTCCATTTACGGCGGCTAGATGATAGATATGGTCGCATCCTTTTACAGCTTCCTCTACTTCTTTATAGTCTCTGATATCTCCTTCTACAAGAGTGAAATCTTCATTGTCTTCTAGATGTTCGATATTTTCTCTTTTTCCTCTCCAAAAATTGTCGAAACAGATGACCTCTTCTCCTCTTTCGATAAGTTCTTCACATAGGAAGCTACCTATGAAACCCGCGCCACCAGTAACTAGATTCTTCATCTGTTAGCCTCCCTTACACTATCAAAGAACTTTCGAGGTCTACCAACGCCTTCATAATCAAATCCTGCATCTATTATCTCAGTTGGATTTACACGATGTCTAGCATCTAGGATTAGTTGGTCATCCATGTTTTCAGCGATAACTTTCCAATTCAAGCTTTCATACATTTCATGTTCAGTTAACAACAATATGCAATCTACACCTTTCGCTCCATCTTCTATGTTTTCAATTCGCTCGCCATATGGGAATAACTTTTGAAAATCCTCCTGCTCGACATACGGATCGTGCAATTTAAGAATGGCACCATTATCATTTAATACATCAGCTATATCCTTGACCGGCGTGTTCCTCACATCGCTTGTATCTTTTTTGAAAGCCATACCCAGCACTAATATCTCACTATTCTCCAAAGACAAATTGTTTCTTTCAAATAACTCCTCTGTCAGATCAGTCACAAAATTGGGCATATCTTCATTTACATTCCTCGCAGTCTCTATCAACTCCAGTTCTTCGCCTTTGCTTTCGATAAGAGATTTAAGCATATATGGATCCTTATTGAGACATGAACCACCAACTCCAGGGCCAGGGATCAAAATATTATTTCTTTCATAATCTTCATTTGCAGCGTCGATGGTTTCCATTACATCTATATCGAGAGCATTGCATGCCTTCGCAAATTGGTTTGCTATGGCTATATTTATGTCTCTATAAACATTATCCATCAATTTTGCCATCTCCGCTACTCTAGGTAATGATACTGGTATTATAGTGCCTCCAAGTATGGAAAATAAACCACAGGCCGCCTCAGTGGCTTTTTTGTCTGTTCCTCCTACGATCTTTGGAAGGGTGAAGAATTCTTCAAAAGCCTGTCCCTCAACAGTTCTTTCTGGACAGAAAACCACACCGAAATCTTCATTGCATTCCAAACCAGATTTTTCTTCCAAAATAGGCACGATTTCTTTCTCCGTGGTCAAGGGGGGGATAGTACTTTTCATTATCACGATATTCCCTTCAGATAATTTTTCTCCGATTGTTTCTGAAGCTTTCTTTATATATTCTAAATTAGGCTGATAAGTGTCGTCTTTTAATGGAGTCCCAACTGTTACCAGGATTATTTCTTGTTCTTCTAATATTTCAGGATTATTCGAGACTTCAAATCTGTCTTTTTCCACCGCCTCTTTCAGTTTATCTCGAATACCAGGTTCATATATTGGCGGCTCTTGTTTTTTTATTTTTTCTGTTTTCGTTTCGTCTACGTCATAACCTTTGACGTCTATGTCTTGAGATGCGAAGGCCAATGACAAAGGTAATCCAATAAATCCAAGTCCGACTACAGCTAGACTTTTTTCTTTCTTTTCAAGTTGATTTTTAACTTCTTCTATCGTTAAACCATACATTTCTAATCATCTCCATTTTCAGGAGGGGGTATAATACCTCTTTTTTCCATCATCATTTTGTTAGCTTCAAGATAAGCATCCATAGTACCTATATCTATCCAATAATGCGGATCAGCTTCATATCCATATAATTTACCCTCATCAGGTATCTTTTCAAGGATGGTATTTTCATATTTTACTTCACCATACGGGATGTATTCTAAAGCTGCTGGCTCTAAGATCATGTATCCAGCATTTGCAAGATTAGAAGGTGCTTCTTTTAAATTTGGTTTTTCTATAAATTTATTGATTCTGTCTGTCTCATCTTCAAGATGAGCGATACCATATCTAGGTATATCTTTTTCAGGAACTGGAAACAGAACCACGGTTGCTAATGCGTCCTTTTGATTGTGAAGATCAACGGCTGCCTGTAGGTCTAGATCAGTTATATTATCTCCATTACAAACGATAAATGTATCTTCGACTCCAGCTTCTTCAGCTAAAATCTTAAGATCCCCTCCTGTTTCCCATTCTAGTGTCTGAGTGGTGTGTACCGGAACCGGATAGTCATTATGTACAAAATAATTTTCTATCGAATCACCCATAGTACTAACTCCAACATTTATAGACTCTACCTCATCGACTTTTAAAACATTATCTATGACATAATCAATACAAGGTTTTCCTGCGACAGGTAATAGTGGTTTTGGTATTCCATACGTCAAAGGACGTAGCCTTGTCCCTCCTCCGGCGGCCAGTATTAATGCTTTCATAAGGAGAGATATCAATTATAGTTATTTAATGATTATGAAAATTTGACCTGCAAAAATCTTTTAAATTTTTGATTCCCCTCAAGACATTCCTTCTTTAGTATACTTTCTTTTCAACTAATGGGCCTAAACCAATATAGAGGCATTACAATTTTAATATTATTTTGTGAAGTTAAAATTCCATATTAGATATCTTCTATCTATTATTTTCATACATATTGGAAATCTTATGTAGGTAAACGTTTTAAAGTGTTTTTAGAGTTATGGTATAACAACCTAAAACTTCTCGGAAATTGGAAAAAAAAACAAATGATATTTTAAATTAGTCATGAAAATTGGAAGGATAAATTTTATAGCAACAAAACTTGATTAATGAGGCAGCAAAAGGAGAAAATAAGGAATTTTAATAAAACAAATAAAGGTGTGAGTAATGAATAAAAAAGTAAACAAAGCAGTCATCCCCGCTGCAGGAATGGGGACACGTCTACTTCCAGCAACAAAAAGCCAGCCGAAAGAGATGCTCCCAATTGTAGATAGACCGGTCATGCATTATGTTGTTGATGAAGCACTATCGGCTGGTCTAGATGATATTTTGATAATTACAGGAAAACATAAACGATCCATTGAAGATTATTTTGATACATTTTTTGAATTAGAAAGTCATCTCAAAGAGAGCGGTAAAAAAGAGATGTTGAAAAAAGTTAAAGAAATTTCGAATATGGTCGATATACATTATGTCCGCCAAAAAGAACCAAAAGGATTAGGAGATTCCATAAGGTATGCTAAAAAACATGTTGGAAACAATCCGTTTGTTCTTTTGCTTGGCGATACGATCACAAGGCCCAACTGTACAAAAGAGTTAATAGATCTTTACCAAAAATATGAAAGATCAATAACAGCAGTTGAGAGTGTACCAAAAGATAAAGTCAATTTATATGGAGTGATCTCAGGAGAAAAGACAGAGGAGAATGTTTACAAAGTTGATGATTTAGTTGAAAAACCGCCGGTCGATGAAGCACCTACTAATTTGGCTATTTTGGGAAGATATGTTCTCACCTCAGATATTTTCGACGCATTGGAGGAGGTAGGGCCAGGAAAAGGAGGAGATGTGCAGCTCACTGATGCTTTAGGATTGCTTGATGAGCAATATGCTTATTACTATGAAGGTAAAAGATACGACATAGGAAACAAGGAAGATTATATCAAGACGACAATTGATTTAGCGATAAAGGAAGAATTTGGAGATGAATTGAAAGAATGGATAAAAAATAACTATTTCAAAGGTGATTAGATGAGGATCGTAATAACAGGGGGAGCTGGCTTTATTGGGAGTCATTTGTGTGAGTATTTGCTGGACAAAGGACACGAAGTTGTATGTCTAGATAACTTGGTGAGTGGAAGAGATAAAAATTTGAATAACTTCTTTTACCATGAAAATTTTCAATTTTATGAACACGATGTGACGGATTTTATCCATATAGATGGAGATGTGGATTGGGTTCTGCATCTTGCGAGCCTAGCATCCCCGATATTTTACCAAGAATATCCTATTAAAACTTTAAAGTCGGGTGCGTTAGGAACTCACAAAACTTTGGGATTGGCTAAAGCAAAAGATGCAAAGTATTTATTCACCTCGACAAGCGAAGTCTATGGCGATCCTGAAGAGCATCCTCAGACTGAAGACTACTGGGGCAATGTGAATCCGATAGGTTTTAGATCATGCTATGACGAATCAAAACGGTATGGAGAGGCAATCTGTATGGCCTATCATCGCAAGCACGATATAGATATAAGATTAGCTAGAATATTCAATACATACGGTACTAGGATGAGAGACGATGATGGGAGAGTGATTCCTACCTTCATAACCCAAGCTCTTAATGACGATGATTTAACAGTTCACGGAGATGGTAGTCAAACAAGAAGTTTTTGTTATATCGATGATTTAATTGAAGGAATATGGAAATTGATGAAATCAGATCTAAATACCCCGGTGAATCTAGGTAATCCCCATGAGATCAGCATTTTAGAGCTTGCAGAGAGAACGATAGAGCTAACCGATACTGATAGTGATTTGACTTTTGAAGAACAGCCTAAAGATGATCCAGAAAGAAGAAAACCCGATATCACAAAAGCTAAAGAAAAGTTGGACTGGGAACCGGAGATAGGATTAGAAGAAGGTTTAAAGAAGACGATCGAATATTTTAAGAAAAACTAGATCTAAAAGCAAAGATAGTGAATCATGGATAAGAACATAGCTTATTACATTACAGACCATGGATATGGCCATGCCACTAGAGACATAGCTATAATAAGATCACTTCTCGAAAATTTTGATGGTTTACGGATTACAATATGCTGTAGTAAACCTCTAGATTTCATTAGAAAATCCATCAAACAACACGGATCAAGAGTAAAGTTCAGGGATGTAAGGAATGATTTCGGATATTATACTGATGACGAATTGAAAATACAGAAAACAAAAACTAAAGATGAAGTAGAAACATGGGTGAAAAATTGGAAGGATTACATAGATAGGGAAAAGCAATTTTTACAGAGGGAAAATATCGAATTGGTAACATCCGATATCCCGCCTCAGCCATTCATATGTGCTAATGAATTGGACATTCCCTCAATAGGGATCTCTAACTTTACCTGGTATGAATTATACAAGGGTCTATTTGGGGAAACAGAACCTGTAAAACAGATAGAATCAGCTTATCAGAAGGCAGATTTGGGGCTTATACTTCCTTTCGAGACGGGAGAAACGCCTTTCGAAGAAGAGAAAAAGATCGGCTTGGTTTCAAGAAGGCCAACAAAGAGTTACAGAGAACAAAGAAAGGAGATGGGTATTGAAGAAAATGAGAAATTGGTTTATTTAGGAGTTGGAAAGTCATATCCAAATAAGAAAAAATCAAAATTTTCGATTCCTGGGGAGATTAGAGAAAGATATAGCTTTTTAGTTTCTTCAGGATATGATTTATTACCGGATCCTGATTATAGTATTCCTGTTGATGTAACAGAAAGTCAGGACTATATTAATGCATGTGATCTTATAGTTTCTAAATTTGGATATGGGATTGCCTCTGAAGGGGTTAAAAGCAAAATCCCCATGTTGTTGACAAGTAGGGATATCCTTGAAGATAAAAAAGGAATTGAAAAGTTAAGAAACTTTAAAGTGGCAAAAAAAATATCAAAATGTGATTTTTTCACGGGTAAATGGCTTGATAAAATAGAAGAAAGTAAAACACTCAAATATAATTATAAAAATATATCTGCTAGGTATGAGATAGATGGAACAAAAGAGATCATAAAAAATATAAGAGAGAAGTAGAACTTCTAGAATCATATTTAGAAAAAATGCTGGATTCCAAATACACAAAGCATTTCTACACCTACGAGGAGATAGAAGATATGTGGGATAGAAGGTCCTAAGTCGTTCTGCAATCTACATACATTACCCGAATATTTTTTAACGGCTTAGGCATTACCAAAAACATATAATATGGATAATAAAAGGATAATTTTATTTAACACCAGAGACCCTCTGAAAACTAAAGGGGGAAGAAGTGAGAAATTAAAAACCAAGATCAGATTACTGAAGAAAAACGGTTGGAACTTCTCATTTTTTGGAGTGGAACCCAATAGAAAACTAAAAGAGATAAGGGCCATCCTTTCCAGTCTGATTATCCTTTTGAATTTAAAAGGTAAAAACGAAAAAAAAGTAATCTGGTCAATAAGTTCACCCTGGTGGATGCACATTCCGGCCCTGTTCGTAAAGATATTTTCATCCAATACCCTATGGATAGCTTCTTTAAGGGATGCTATTGCCGAGGAAGATAAAAGCTATGATTACAATTTGAGGATCATCCCAAAATACCTAGAAAAGCTCGTGATGAAGTATTCTGATAGGATAATAACCACAAAAGGGTCTTCTGGTTCTCAAACTTATCTTAAAAAAGAATATCCATCCTTTGCTAAAAAAACGGTAGAATTACCATATTTTGGATATAAGTCGGAAAAAGCAAAAACTTATAAAAAAAATAATTTCGAAAAATTTACAATAACTTATGCTGGCTCTTTTGATAAAGTGTTAAAAAATCCTATATCTTTTTTTAAGGGATTTAAAAATTTTGTAATCTCAAAAAATATACCGCCCTTAGAAATAGAAGTCAGAATCCACTCTCCAAAGGGGAAAAAAAGATATATAGAAAAATTGAGAGAACTACAATTAACAGACTATGTTTCGTTTCATGAAACTCTGCCTCCCAAAAAAATCTTTCCAATACTTAAAGGATCAAATCTATTACTGAGCATTCAAACTAATCGTAAAAGAGAGGATATGATCGATAGTAAATACTATCCTTATGTGGCAGCCGGGAGACCTATATTTGTTATAGCGGACCCTGATGATGATATATCAGAATTAACAAATAAACATGACCTAGGTTTAGTAGCAGAAAACGATCAATCAAGTATTTGTAACACTTTGAAAAAGGCCTATTTTGGAGATTTTGAATTTGAGGAGAAAATAAATTTGTTTAAAAGAAAAAAGCACGACCGTGCTTTTTTGAAGGTAGTAGACGACCTTTGGAGAGACCAATAGACATTAGATTTTTTCTAATCGATTATATTTTAATGATAATTTCATATTTTAAAACCTCTCCTTGAAGAAAATCTACCAAGTCTTAATAGATCAGTTTTTGGGGTGTTCACTTTTCGCTTGACAGTTAAACCCATTTTATAATTTGCTTTCTTAGTAATCCGGACTATCTCATCATCAAAATATCCACCAAGATAAGCAATCATATCGATTTTTCTATTTAACTTTCTTTCTAGAATGGTTTTAGATTTGATTATTTCTTTTTCAATTTCTTTTTTATTTAATTTGGTCAATCGAGGGTGCGTTAAAGTATGTGACCCTATACTAAATAAGTCATTATCAGCTATAGTCTTAACATGTTTCCATTCCATGGGCTTAAAATTTGCACCTAAATATGGATCTACCTCACTCCCTTCTATGAAGTTAATAGGGATGAAAAATGTTGCCGGGATAGACAATTTCATAATTATTGAGATGGCCGTCGTCAAAGGTTATTGCTATTTTAATCTCAGATGGATATATATTCTTTTTTAATTCATAATAAATGTCTGAAAGAGAAACAATTTGAAAATTTTTTCGAAGATAATTTATATTGGATTTAAATCTATTCACATTTAAATTGTGACGATAATCTTCAGAATCATTAGTTACTGAATTGTGTTATCTTCGAATTATTTCGTTTCATATTTTATCACCTTCTTCGTTCATTT